>CP060220.1:1200000-2400000 GCA_023898385.1 Pseudobdellovibrionaceae bacterium
GGACTCAGTGGATATAGCATTGGTGACAATCGTCGTATCCAGTATGGTAGAAGATGAAACCAATACGGATTTTTCAGCCGTATCTCGCATGACCGTGGCGGCTTGATCGCTCGCCATGACTCCACGAGACAGAGACTTGCCCTGAACAGAAAACTCTTCGATTCTGTCATTAAACCCCAAACCACCATATTCAGATGGCTTTTCGTATTCTTGAAACGAAACATCACTACAATTATTAAACATGAGTCCCGTTGCGGCGACCGCTAACAACAGTGTCAATACATGCGTTTTGGACATACGGCTCCCCCCGATATTCACATTTATATTGTGCAATCAATATGCCGGCTAATCACGTTATAGTTTCGTATAAAAGCCAGCCGCATGTCTAAGTATAAGACATTGTTGATTCCCTAATCAGGATTATTTTTGACTTTGTCTCATTCTGAAACGCTAATTTTACTTAAAGCTATATTCTAATTTCATCAGAAATCATCAGCGTTACTTTGCCTTTTTTAGCCAGCTCCGCCACTGGCAAAGCTTCACTCGAACCAGTCAGTATCTTTTGAATGATCTCTGTTTTTGCCTCTCCCCTTGCCAATACCAAAACAGCGTTAGTTTTGATAAAATGACCTACCCCGTAGGTGAGCCCCCAGACTGGACCCTGCATATGAAGGTGGGCTTTTGTTTTTTCCGCCAAAGGCACACAACCATAGTTAAAGTTCAGCGGTATATGTGGCTCGTGAAAGGCAATGTGCCCGTTAAGGCCCACACCCAAAATAGCCACCTGGGAGGCCAAGGGCTCATCCCCGAGCGGATGAAATTGTTCTCCATACGAGGGCAGACTCTTTTGAAAAAATCGTTGAAACAGGCCCTTTTGAGAACCGGTAACAATGTCGTCCACCTGCTGAAACCGGGCCTTATTTAAAAATTCTGGTCTATGCTCATCCCATTCAGCGTAGAGGGATGCCGGCGTGTCTCCCGCCGGGAGATGAACAAGTGGCGAATCAAAAGAGGCCATGTGGGCTTCAACCCATTCGTTAATTTGCTTTATCCAGTGTGATTCGTTTTTAGCCCTGAGCACGTCCATAAAATTATACTAGTCGAGCCCGCGACTCCATGTCGACTTCCCATGAACAATCAAGACCTGGCCTTGCTGAACCGCTCGGCCCGTGAAAAGATACCTTTAGGATGGCCATTCAACCCTACAATCTCATTGTCACAGCTCACCCCGATGACGAGGCTTTGTTTTTTTCTGGCCTGATTCTTCAAAACCGAACCCGACCCTGGACTGTGGTCTGTGTCACTGATGGCAATGCGGACGGACGTGGCAGTGAACGCACCGAAGAACTCAAATCGGCCTGTGAGCAATTGGGTGTGACGGATCTTCAACAGTGGCGTTTTCCTGACCTCTTTGAAAAACGCCTTTCAACTTCAGACCTCGAAGCCAAACTTGAAAGCCTTTCCCGCCCGGAAGCCGTTTACACCCACGGCATTCTCGGTGAATATGGCCATCCCCACCACCAAGATGTGAGCTATTCTGTTCATCAAACTTTTTCGAACATCACAACAGTACGGAGCCTCGCGTACAATATCTTTCCTGATTTATCTATCGCACTGACTGAACACCAATTTCAGAAAAAATCAAAGATCATCACTGAAATTTACCAAAAAGAAACACTTCGGTTTTTAAACTTCATACCGATCTTGGCCGTAGAAGGCTTTTGCAATGTGAACCTTTCTGAGGTGACTCATATATACGATTTTTTCACTGGAAAATGTGAACTGAACCTGTCTTGTTTGGAAAAATACAACCATCTTGGCCCCTATTTGCAGCAACAAAAACAGATCTTAAATCGACGGCCGTTTTAACCTAGATTTTCCACTCACTAAATAAACTAGAAGAAAATAGCTCTTTATTCATACAAAATAGTCAACCCGCAAATCAACTTGTGATCGTGGTGCCGTGGAGATGCAGTAGGCACTTGTTCTTTTAAGCCTCTCTCGTAAGGCTTAAATGTTGATGCCGTAGCAAAATGAGATTTCTCATAAAAAGTTGCGCCTCATCTTGAGACAACTACCTGTTTTTTCTAAATAAAATTCACCCCTCTGAGATAAAATAATAAGAGTTGTAGTGGTCCGTTTTTTAAGGGGGTTAACTGATGTTTGACGCAAAAAACACACAACAGCATTTATTCGTTTTAATACTGGCGGCCTTTTTGTTTGTGGGCTGCAAGCCTAAGCCGGCCAATGAAGACTATTTTGCCAGTGAAAGCCAAATCACAATCAGCGGACGTGCTGCACTTGGCCCCATTCAAAATGGATATGTCAACGTGTATCTTCTTAATGCGGATGGCAGCCGAGATCTAAAAATTGGAAATGGTCGAACCTACAGCGATGGTTCTTTTTCTGTAGAACTGTCGTACCCTCAAGGCGTGAGTCGCCACACCTCACCCGTGGAATTGGCTGTCTATGGCGGAAGCTATCGTGATGAAAACTCCAATCTTATGCGAGGCATGGGGGCCAACGAAGAAATTCGAAGCTGGCTTCCGGGAGTTGGCGACTATCACCGAAATGACCTAGGCGTGACGATCATCACCGAAATGGCCGCACAAAGTGCTGCCGCTAAACTATCCATTGAAGGAGCCTCCAGCTCTGCCAATTTGCGTGACAATATACAAGGGGCCAATGCTCTTTTTAGTGCAGCCTTTGATGTGGATATTTCAAGAGCGCCAGGCAACATTTTCAGTGGTGGATTTGATGCGTCTACTGATGCCGGAAAAATGGCCAGTGCTCTTGCAGGACTTGCCGTGGCAGCAGCCGACCTAGATATGGACCATGCCAGTTTGGCGTCTATCTATGCTTCTGACTCGTTAGATGGATCTTTTAATGGACAGGTCTTTGATGAAATCATTGTGGTGGCAGCTTCAGGCGTTGATGTGAGTTTTGCCGATAGCCAGCACTCACCCATGGATATTGTGGACCATAGCATTCGCAAATTCTGGAATAAACCTCACGCGCCCATAAATGCCAGCTACTCTGACTTTTCTTATTCGTTTAATCCAGCGCCGACAGGTGGCAGCCTCTATCAGGTGGATGATAGCACCTCTGCTTTTAGCGATTGGAAAACTGATTTTTCACAACAAAGTATAGGAATCGACCTTGATGCAGCCTACAGTGGTGGCTCAACCGATGATCTGGGAATTTTCTACGACGCAAATGATAGTGGCGCCGTGGCCCCTACTTACCCCAATGGCTGCGATCCTTCCAACTTTGACCTAAGCACATGCCAAAGCAGCATTGATAATATCGGTGGCGCCAGTGGCGGCGGCGGCAGCCCCGCACTCTTGTATGTTACGGGCGGTGGCTTTGCTGACTTCGGCACCGTCAACATTGGCAGTCTCGGGCTCACCCAAGTGACCATTACTAATGTGGGTGGAGAAACAGCAACGGGTATTATGGCTTCGGCGTTGGCCACCCCATTTAGTTTTAACGGAGGCAGCTATCCCGGAAACATGGGAACTTGCACATCAAATTTAGCTGCTGGCGCAAGCTGCACCATTGACCTCACATTTAATCCCATTTTGGCAGGATCAGCCACTGACTTTATTCATGTGGACTACAATGACGGATCAGTGATTTCGGTATTAACGATTGATGTGGTGGGTGTGGGTCAATAAACTCTCACTTTGAATAATTTTTATTTTTATTTTTTAAAAAAATACGGGTGCCCGACAACTAACAGGGCACCTATCACATGGACCGCCGGCCCCAAAAGAAGGGCCGTGGTTAAGGAGAAGTTCTCTGTAAGAACTCCCGCCACAAAATGCATGGCCACAATAAACAAAGCACTCAATGACATACAGTAGGCCAAAGCCGCCACAGCTTTTTTGTGGAAAATCTCTGACACAAAATCCATGGCAATGCCAAAGATGGGCGCCATACCAAGGGCACTTAAACTCAAAAACCACGGCGAGTAAAAGAGGCCCGCGAGCATGGATGCACTTGAAATCAAAAAACCACCGGCCATAATCTTGGTGTTACTCAAATGCCTAAAATGCACAAAAGTAAACAGCAATCGCCCCGCAAGGAGAAACGCAAAGAAAGCGGCCAAATAAAAGGGCGCGTTCACAGCTGACACCTCATGCACCCGCCGCACAAACAACACAAGCCTTGAGGATATCAATAGCTCACCCACCATGTAGGCGGAAAACATAAGCGCCACGTACAAAAAATGCCGCCGCTGATCTGGATCATCGGTGGACGCAGCACTTTTCGATGGCGCGTGAGGAAGAGTCTTTAGCGGAACCGTGTAGACCAAAGCCAATAGTCCCACACCAGCAAATACAAAAAAACTAAAACGCCACCCCATACCCCACTTCACCATAGGGCCCACCACCAAGGGTGCTATCACAGATGAAAACGCATACATACTATGAAGACCTGAAAACAGTCGCCTGCGATGTTCTGGCTTTGCACCCTCTTGAATCGCAACATTCTGGGCCACATTAACCACGCCCAAACCAAAACCAAAGACGGCACAAAACAACAAGAAACTCGCAAAATTAAATGCCATGCCGATTGCAGCAAAACCTCCGGCTAAAAGCAATAGTCCGCCTCTTAACGTCCAGAGCGTGCCCATTTTAAAAATAAAATGCTGAGTCAAGTGGCTGCCGAGAAAAGAAACCAGAGAAGGAACGGCAAAAAACAGTGAAGCCTTCGTGTCAGACAACTGTAGGTCCTCAATGAGGTCGGGGAAAAAGGGGCCCCTGGCATTGTCCATCATACCTAAAGCAAAAAGGCATAAATAACCGGCAGAAATATACGGCCAATAGGTTTTTGATTCTAACTTTGACACTGAGGACACCAATAACTTGACCGGCCACTTTGTGTGGTCTTTCGAATAGGGGTTTTACACTGCTGGCAAGGTTCACCCTGCCGACCATATACGGCCAATTTGTTTTGAAAGTACCCTTCGCTACCGCCAGCTTGTCGAAAATCGCGCAGGGTTGTGCCGCCACACTTTATAGCATTTTTAAGCACATGAGTGATGGCTTTTGCTAATGAATCGTAACGAGACTTAGAAACTTTGCCAGCGGCAACGGCCGGGCGAACTCCTGCCCTGTATAAGGCTTCTGAAGCGTATATGTTTCCAACGCCTACAACTACAGCTTGATCCATTATGAAGTTTTTCACAGCCCCTGTACGCCCCATGGATTTGTTTTTTAAGTAGGTCCCAGAAAACGCCTTCGCATCTAAAGGCTCTGGACCCAGATGCCCCAACCATCGACTTGATACGACCTTATTGTGAGGCAGCCAATCCACATAGCCAAAACGCCTGGGATCATTAAACGCCAACCGAAGTCCGCTTTGCAAATAAATATAAATATGATCGTGGCGGCGCTCATCACCCACCGGAGCCTCACGCCAGGTTCCTGTCATTCCCAAATGATTGAGAAATACACCATCCGGGGTTTCAAACAAGAGGTATTTGGCCCTTCGCTTGATCGCTGTGATTGGCAAGCCCTTAAGTGAACCCGCAAGCTTTGGTGGCACGGGGAACCTCAGGTCAAATCGCCGCACCTCCACTTTTTGAATATGCGCTTGCCGGCCAATAATCTGCTCTAGTCCACTTCGTACAGTTTCTACTTCGGGGAGTTCGGGCATTTGTCCTCTAACTTATTGTAATTATTAACTTTTAATATGGGTGAAACTCCAAATACTCACCCATACTCACCTTTTAAGACTCTGTACCATTTTTATAGCGAAGAAGCGAGACAACATTAGCTGTGTCATGCTCACCTTTTTGCTTTCTAATATGTTCCATCACCTTAATGGCCACTTCCTTTTGATCGTCTTCATCACATTTTGAATAATGATCAGCAAGCTTAATATCTTTATGTCCTGTCATTGCAATAACAGCATCAAGTCCACCTCCCACTTTACGTGCTAGCTTGGCCATACCGTGCCTAAGAATGTGGGTTCCGCTATAAGGAACACCACTTTTTCTTTGGGCCTCTCGGTAATTTACTTGCACAGTACAGTAGTTAATGGGGGAGCCTTCAACATGAAAAACAAAATCATTTTTGGGCATTTTAAAGGCTTTTCTACGAATTAAGATTTCCAGTATTTCGTCTGTAATATAACAGACTCTTGGTTCTTTGTTCTTAGGAAAAGGTTTTAACTCCAAATAGGTTTTATTCGTCATGTCCCAGATACAAGTATGCTTGATGATCATACGACGATTTTTAAGATCAATATTTGACCATTGTAGTCCCGCAATTTCTCCAACTCTGCCTGCCGTATAAAATTGCATCATCGCTAAATCTCGGTACAAAGGTTTTAAGTATTCAAAAAATAAAAAGGCATCTTCCAGATTGATCTGCTTTTTTTTATCAGGCACGGGCTTTATAAATCCTAATTTTTTGTGTTTTCTTTTAATAGGACAAGTAAGTAAAACGGCTTCTTTTTCAAACTGTTCACTTTCTTTGTACCAATTAAAAATAGTGACAAAAAGATTAAGTTCATTGTTGAGGTTGCAACGTCCAGCTTTTCCTCTGCCTGAGCTTTGATAAAAATCAGATTTATAGTGTTCAACTAAATTGTTCACCCATGAAGTGATTCGGGATGGAGTGAGGCGGTCCATGGGCAAATGCTCAATGGATTGCCAAGGTTCGTATCTTCTCTTCCAAATGGCCTTAGTGCTTGTGGCCAATGTAGGAAAATGAACCTTTTGCATAGTCTCCCAAACTTGTTTAAGAGTTGAGTAATCAGATACTCCTTCTTCGAGTGCTACACCATTAAAACGTTTTCTCCATTTTTTGGCTTCAAAAAGTGAAGAAAAAGTCTCTTGAACAACTTTACCGTCAATCTTTTTTCTGGCCATAAAGTTACCAGTGGCAATATGCTTATAAATTCCAGAAACGCCTTGTAGTTTTCTATAACCTTTTATACTCATTTTCGTTCTCCTTTAATCCAATAAAGGATTTCACTAGGAACAAAAAAGAGCTTTCTTCCACATTTTCTATAAGGGATTGATCCTTCACTTACTAAGTTATAGATCGTTCCTCTTTTGTATGTCGTAAACTGACATACTTCTTCTATCGTCCATATTAACTTGTCAAAGAGCACATTACGGTGATGAGTTTCTTCACCGCTCTGTTGTTTAATATCTATCATTTTAACCTCTAAATCAAGTAAAAATTATAAGTTAACTATTTGTAATTCTTTACTTTTTAGACTCCATGGGGGCGTCGCAAAGGGCCTTGTTTAAACTGTTCTGAGGGCGGCTACTTTTTGTTTTACGCTGTTTTTTTACTTTTCGAGAGCCACTTTGAGCTGTTTTTACAAGTTCATCAAAATTGATTTCAGAGCCGTTCTTCTCTGCTTCTAAAAACTTTTGATAAATCCACTTTGCCTTTTGCTTTCCCGTTAATTTTTCTTTTTTAATTTTATCTAAAATTGATGGAGCTAGAATTTCATCTAGCTCCTCCAAGAGAAAATTTAAAAGATCATTTCGTTTAATATTAACCATGCCATGAAATTCTTGTTTGATTTGACTCATCCAGTTTTCAGTCATTTGTTGAGCTTTTCTTGATAAGCTTAATCGGCTGCTATCCTGAACTCTTCTCTTTTTAGGTCTTGTCGTCTCGTCACTCATTTCTGACTCCATGTACTTTGTTCTTCAATGACATACTCCCAATGGCCTCGAATAAATCTCTTGCCCTGAATTTTGTCCTCAACCCATACTCTTTTAATTTTAGGGCGAGTTAAAAGAGGAATAGTTTCTTTAGAGCTTGTTAAAAGCTTTTGTTTTTGTTCTTTGGCTTTTTTGTTTTTGTTAGTTTTATAGGCTAAGTACCCAATGCCAGCTCCTAAAGCTGCACCAATAAGTAATCCTTTATTTGTATTTTTGTGACGTTCATGGCCTCTGCTATGTGCGTTTCCCATAAGCCCACCACTGGCAGCGCCAACTGCTGCACCAGTGATCAAACTATCCTTCAATGAGGCGCACCCTGGAAGAAGTGATAATAGGGTTAGTAGTATAATTAAATTTTTCATGATTTCTCCGTTAATTGATTTGTTGATTTAGATGTGGAATTGAAAAATTCTCCACCAAAGATTCTTACCCCCAAGTAATAAAGGTAAGCTTTTGCTTTTTTTAAGAGTTTAAATAAAGAGTTGTCACGATCTTCATTGATAGCAATGAACATATTTTTTAAAAATATTTGATCAGCTATTTTTCGATACTCTTTTACTTCTCCTAGTGAATACATATAGTCGTGAATATTACAAACTTTGGTAATATTTGTTCCTAGTAAGGAATCAGGAACTAGGTCACCAATAAGTCCTTTTGATCCACAACCATTTGTCTGTTTAGATTTAGACGAGTTGTTCCAATAACTATAGGGAGCAAGGTAGCTTCCATTTTGAGTGATTCTGTTGGGTAATGATGAAATATACATAATAATCCTTATTCAGTGGCAGTTTTGAGATGTTGGTTTAATACCAATGTTTCTCTGTCATTTCGGTAACGTAAGCGATCATTTAGCATGAGTTTGTGTGTATCTTGATACAGGGGTTGTACATGGTTGATACCGGCTTTGTTATAAATGAGATCAGCAATTGTAGTATCTGCATTAGGGCCATAGACAACCTTGCTTTGCCATCCTTGTTTAAAATAATCCTTTAGCATGACCATGTTATGAACTTTATTTTTATCAATGGCCTTTTCTATAGTGGAAGAAAGCCTTCTTTGGAGCCCTTTACCTTCAAGTATCCATAAAACTAAAAAGTTAAGCTTGAACTCAGAGTAAAAGTCTACAAGCTTTTCTAATTGAGCAGTTGTTTTACGACTTTTTTCTAATTCAATGGCAATAGTGGTTTTATGTTCTCCATTGGTCATTCTCATGTAGCCATCAGGTCTATGAGCTTCAGGATTGGGGACCCATGCCGGTAGATCTTCAATATGATAGCGTCTTAGCTGCTGCTCTGTAATGATTTGAACGTTTTTAGGTTGTTCAATTAAAAATTCTCCAAGGTGAATGGCTGAACACCAAAGGTCGTGTCTTATATTTTCTGACCTATACCCCGACTCTTTAAGCTCTGGAAGAAAGTCAATAATGGCTATAAAACCTTTTTTATCCAACATCCAAACCGGGTTCTTGCCATGTATGTCTGTTCTTACCTGTAAAAAGCCGTGTTTTCTAAGCCTATTCAGGCGATTGTAAGCGACTTCTGACTTTACGTTATGAAAATATTTATAGTACAGGCTGGCAGTAGAGGCCACCTTCCACTTCCATAGGTGGATGAGCATGGGGATGTCTCGATGGTCATTTAAAATCAATCGTCCTTTCATTTGTATCTCCCTAAATCTTAAAGCCCGTGTTCGCTGTCAGTGTTAATGTCTTGAGTGCGCTGAGTTTGAGTTGATTTCCCTTTTACCTTTTTGTAGTGCTGAGAAAGCAATTGAACAGCTTGATCTTCGCTAAAGAAGGGAGTTTGAATTTCAAATTGATCCGAACTATTCTGCCAAATGGCACGTCCTTTAATATTTGGAAGTTCAGCAGCTCTTTTGCTATCCATAACTGTCATGCTTGAGGCATTGTTAGGCAGGCGAAAACAAACTTTTCCAGTGAGGTTGGACTTCGTCTGCGGATCTAAGGCAAAACGGTCAGGACGTTGGGTGGCAATAATAATATGCACACCAACAGCTCTCCCTTGTGCCGCAATTTTTGAGGAATGTCTTCTTGCTTTTTTGACATCTTCTTGAGTCGCATGAGCACCAACCATAAATAAATCAAAAGCTTCATCCACGACAATTACATGACGGTCAAAATTGACTGAGAGATAGCGATCTGATGGATATTGGATGTCATTTTTATCAAGTTTTTTGAAGGCAGCGATGTCTTTACAACCATTGAGTTTTAATAACTCCATTCTTTCCTCAATAGTTTTTTCAGCAAGATTTTTTAAAACACCCAAGGAAGATTTCACATTGCATTTTACTTTCACTCTAGGGAGGTTTTCAAAAATTTGAAACTCAAGTCCACCTTTAAGATCTATCAAATCAAGTGAGTAATTCTTGTTCTTCAAATATAAGGATGTGATCAATTGACGTAAAAAGGTTGATTTCCCCATGCCGGTTTGACCAGCAATAAGAAGGTGAGGTGTATCCTCCAGTTTGGCAAATAATTGTTTTGACCTGCCTTTACCCACCAAAAAAGAATCCGAATGAATTTGATCAAAGTCTTTAAGATTAAATAGCTCTTCTAACTGAGAGTGTGAGTAAATAATATCAATGGTGCCATTTTTTCTGTTTTCAGTAATCTCGTCGATAAAAACTTGTAATCCACTTTCAAGATCACTTTTTGAACCCTCAAACTTTTGTAGACTTTGTCCGGCTTTTGAAAGACGCATTCGCCTTGTAAATTTATCAATCGGCCTATCAAAAATAAAACTCGGGAGCTTTCCTGTAAGGCTTTTAAGCCCCGAGTTGGTGAAAATCTCCGTGAGTTGTTTGATAAGCCTAAATTTTAAAACCACTTGGTAGGTACCCCATGCCCATAAAGGAAAAAAAGTTATAATCATACGATAAATAAGCGCTGAGCCTTCACTTGGGTATAGAGCTTCTAAATCAAGTCTTTGATATATGAAAAGATCTAATCGAAAGATTAGGCCCATTTGTAAGACTAAGCTTGCAAGTAAGCAGTGAAATATGGGGGTTCTTTTAGACTTAATTCCATCTACTGTTTCTAACAATGGCTGAAGAAATATGAAACTAATTGCCTTCCACAGCCTGTGAAAATCAATATTTTGAAAATTATTTTGTGTTTTGGATTTTGTCATTTATTATCCTTTGCTAAATACAACAATGATTTCAGTACCTTTTTTAACTTCAATGATTGTCTGTTTGTTTTTAAGTTCTTCTAGTTCTTGTTCGGCCATACCAAGTGCAGCCGTAGAGGCTCCATTCATCAAGGCATTCTCCAATGAGGGCTTTTTGACCGCTACGCCACCAATATTTTGATTGCTTTGCATGGTCTGAAGTGCTCCAGCGACACCAAGGCCAGCACCTGCTAAAAGTTTTTTAGAGGTTCTACCAATAATGGAGCCTTTTAAGCCTAAAATTTCATCATCTTGATCATAGGCATTGGCAAGAATATCTTTACTTACACCATCACTTAATACAGCTTTGCTAAAAATAACAATAAGTCTTTCATCAGTGGAAGCTCCTTTGCCCCAAATGATACTTCCTTCAGGGAGATAAACTTCACCGTTAAAGCTGAGGTCTTCAATAAGTTTGGCCTTTACAGGTCCATTTGTTCCGCCTGTAATCAATTTAGCTCTTGCTTGTGCTCCTAAAGGGATTTTAAGCTTTTCATCTCTTGAAACAATCGAAAGCTTTTCAATTTTCATTTTTTTCTTTTTGTTAGTTGTTTTTGCTTTCTTTTTAATTTCACTGTAAGACTCCAGTTCGATAGTGACAGAGGCATTAATCTCACTTGGCGGTTTAATAGTATTACTTTTTTTAGGAACAACTGTGGGGTCTTCTTGAAAAAGTAAAACAAGGGTAGTTAGTATAAAAAGCGTGGCGATACCGTACTTAGTGTATTCGCTTTTAAAAACCAGCTTATTTCCCTCTTGCCGATAGAAGATGCCTTTGGCCCATTGGGTTTTATATCCATTGTCTTTAGTGACTTTAACTTCACTTTCATTATTCGACATATTTGGCCTCAACTGTTTTTTCTTTTGGATAGAGAACGACCACAATATCGTCGGAATGGGAGGTTGTAGTGATGAGCTTAAAGGCACAACGCTTTTTTCCAAGATAGACAAAGAAATTGGCCCATCCATTTGATTTCAGGGCCTTTATACCGATGTCCTTATCAATGTATTGAAAATCAAAGTCATTTTTCCCAGGCAACGAGTGTTTTGGTTTCTCGGGAAATTGCATGATCATCACATTGTTGAAAGGAACTCGAATGGTTTTTGGATATTTCTGGGGACAAGTAATGTATCGTGCTTTTCCAAAAGAAGGACTTGCAAATCCCAAACTAAAAAACATTAAGATCAGTAGTGTCTTCACTATTTGTCTCCTTTCTTTTTAGGTTTGATTTCTTCTATTTTTGTTAAAATAAGCCCATAAGGATTAGTTTCTGTGCGTGGTTTTGACTCAAGTTTGATTAAGAGCTTTGTTGGAAATGCAGAGCGAACATTTTTTACTGAGTACAGTCTGTCTAAATCAACAACAATTTTATTGTCATTGAAACTTGTGTTTTGAACGACAACAGTTTGCGTAATATCTTTTTCTGACAATAGTCTTTGCTCAGACTCCCTACTTTTTAACTCTTCAGGTGTAAGAAAACCTTCTATGGGCATTGTATTTGAATTCAGCCTTTGTCTTAAGGCCAGTTCAACAAAGGTGATCATTTCCTGTCTTGTGGCTTTGGCAGAAGCTAAATCAAGTGATTTGGAGTAACAGCCACGCTCAATTACAAGTGGTTCAGCAAGAGAAAGTTTCACCAAAGAAAAGCCTAAAAAGAGTGTACAGACCGCTAGTGTTAACAAGGCGACTTTCAAATTAACATTTTGTTTGGCCACTTGGGCCCATGCTTGGGTAAACTTCATAATTTTATCCTTTTTTATTGTTCTTTCGTTTAGCTATAGTGCTGGGTAGTTTATTAGGCATATACTTAAGATAGGGTGATCGCCGTATTGCGCTCTTGTCCATCTTAGCGTATTGCTTATTTACTTTGTTTTGTTCAGCCACATAGCTTGGTAGTTTTTCGGGCGTTTTCGTTAAGCCTGGATTTTCTCGAATGGCCTGATTATCAGCTCGTGTTCTTCTTATGCTGTTAAGTCTTTGCAGAGCCTGTCCAGGTGTAGCTCGTGCACTTTGATTCAGTTTTTTCACAGGAGCAGATGCCGCTATCTTTGAAGCTCCTAACATGACAGCACCTGTTGCAGCTCCGCCGACTTTGGAGGCGGCATTGGCAAAACCGCCGCTAAAGAGCATATTGGAAATAATGGGAGTAAAAAGTAATGAACCTGCTAACATAAGGTTAAACAAGATAATCGTGAGGAAATCCACATTTTGACCGAGCTTTTCCAAATCCATTAAAGCTGCACTCCATAGAAGGGTGGCAAGAACACTCCAAATGATTTTCCATGAGGCCACCTTTAGAATCGAGGTGTAAACCCCCTTTGCGGCCCTTTCTGTTTGGGGAAGAACAAAAAGAGCAAAGCAAAGGGGGGAGAAAATATAAAGGAGGGTCCAGGAGTAAAAATAAATGGCTTCAGAGACATAAACTGAGATATAGAGTACGAAAAATGCTAAAAATGAAATTACAACTATGGACATTTGTTTTACTGAAGTCCAAGACCATGTAAGAGTATCTAGTCGATCTCCCATTTTTTCTAAAACGAATTTAAATTCATTAAGCTGGCCAATTTGCCCGCTCAAAGAGTCTGTAACATCTCCCACTATATTTAAAAACTCAGGAAAGGAGGCCAACATTATTGCTGCAATAAATGAGCGTCCAATAAGTGGACCCACTGACGGAAAACCTCCAATTGAGCTTTTAAAAAACTCTAAAAAAACTCCTATACAAATTAACAAGCTCACTGTGGCGTAAAACATATTTTGAAAAATTAAATGAATGGACTTTGCCTCTGTGGATAACCAACTAAAATCTTGCATCTTAAAACCTCGGTGTTTTGTATTGGGGTTTATATTGCTTCATATTGGCTTTAAGCTTTTTTGCAGAGTCTAGGAAAAAACGAGTTTCCTCCTTGTCTTTTTTATTTTTTAAAGCACTATTTTGCGCTTGCAGCTTTAATATCGCCGATTGAGTTCTTAAGTTTTGGTTTTGAACATGAAGCCCAACTCCAACACCTTGGGCGGTCAGTCTTGCAGCTCCCTTGGGGGAGGCCCTTAAACTTTGTGATTTGATGCTTTCGCCAATACGGTCAATATGCTTGGAGTGTTTAGCAAGCTTGTTATACATGATGATCGCCTCCACAATACTCCGATCTAAATGACCTTGTGCCATCGCATCTTTCGAGTTTACGGCATGGCCATAAATCTCTTCTGCTTTCCTAAAGGCCTGTTGGTAGTTGTTCCAATCTTTGTAAATTTCCAGCTCTGTATCGGGATACACCGTTCTGACGAGATTAAGAACTTCAGTAAGCCCTCTATTAATATCTCGAATTAGACCCAGATTACTTCTTGCCGTTCCCACTATTTCTTTGAGGCGAATGAGTTGTTGAATGGCATTGGACAAAATTTGGGTAAGTACTACAACATCGCCACCAAATAAATCAGCTTTGGCAGACTTTGGAGAGGGGATTATTGTAAGTGAAAGAACCAGGATGAATGTTGTTGTCTTTTTTATTACTTTCATGATGATGCCCCCTGTGGATAGCTCTCTGCCAAAGTAAAAATCAAATCCATTTGATCAATTTCGCCGAGTTCTTGCTTTTTATTTTCCATGAGTGTTAGATCTTTAGGGTCTGTGGTAGCAAGCCAATACTCTTCAGGTGTACTTTCAATGGCCACTACTGATTTTTGATCTTCACACATTAAAAAGGCTTCAGAATAAACACCTTTTTCTTGGTGTAGAGATGAGATTAGACCAACTTCAGCATCATTAAGCTCTAAAACACTTCGGAGTCTTTCCTTGTCAGCTCCTTTTTGTCTTAAAATCCACTTAATAGAGGAGTTCGTCATAATGGCGGAAGAAACAGAGCTTTTGGCAAAGTCATCAATATTTTGTGATATGGCAATACAGCTCATAAAATATTTACGACAAGTTCTAAAAATAGAGCCAATAAAGCTCGCACCTTCACCCTCAAGTAAGGCCCAACATTCATCAAAAACCAAAAACTTCATTCTCGATCTCTCTTTTTGAGAGCTTCTAAGAACCATATCTGATATGATGAGCAAACAAGACTTTTGAAGATCTGGATAGGCTTCAAGCCCTTTAAGATCAAAACATACAATTGAACGGTTGAAATCGACATTGGTTGGACGATCTAGCAATCTTCCATAGGGAGTGTTTCCACACCATGTGGATAAGATTTTTCCTAATCTGACAATTTCTTTGTTGTTATGTTTGAGTAATAGATCTCTTAAATGTGAGAGTTTTGGCTGTTCAAAGTTTTCGTAAACATCTAAAATTGTCTCTTCTAACTCTGATCTCTCAAGCTTTTTTAAATTGTTGTCAGTTTCTTCCTTGGTCATGCTCTCAATAAGAGCTAATAGGAACTTAACTTTTTCACTAGAAGGCGTCACCTCTCCCGGCAAAAGATCAAAAGGATTAATCGCCAAGTCTGAATCTACACCTAAAGGAATGTATTGCCCTGATAAATTGTCACAGGTTTTTTTATAAGAACCACCAATATCCACAATAAAAACAAGTGGGTCTTCTTTTAGCATTTGAATAAGCAATAGATTGGTTAAGAAACTTTTCCCTGAGCCTGACCCTCCCGAAACAATTTGATTGGCATTGGTTAGAGCTCTAGAAAAGGGGTTAAACTTTACTAAGCTTCCCACCCGAGATCTTAAAAGAATCTTGGCCTCCTGGTGGCCTGTCCAAGGTCCATAAAGTGGCAATAAATCAGCAAGATTAGAGCTTTTAATCCTCTTTGTGCGCTCCTTTACATTGGCATTTGGAAATGCGAGTTCTGAATAAATATCAAAGGCCGCAATGGTTTCTTCCATGGCCTCAGCACCACTTAGCTCCCGAATGGTCATAAGAGTTTGAGCGACTTGATCTTCCAGATCATCTAATGAAGTTGAACGCAGAACCACATTCAGTCCGAAATGAAATATTTTTTCACCTTGAGAAATCAGTTCAGAAACTAACCCTTCTAAATCTTCAAGCTTTGCCTCACTTTCAATGTCTGAAACGCCACTTTGTTTTCCATAAACCATAGAAAAGGCAAGCCGCCTTTGAGTTTGGAGACTTTCTATTTCCTTTTGCTGATCTGGCACTTGAATTGAAACGTACAGCTTTGAATCAAAAGGCAATGATCTTAAACAACTGGACATGGTTGAGAAAGTTTGACCAGGCAAAGTTTTTAAAGACAAAACCTTATAATGCATTTTACCCAAAGAGAAATGATCTACGGCTACAACTACATCTGTAAATAATATTGAGTTTCTAATGTCAGATGGGTCATAAGATTCAAATTCAACTTTTCTTAGGGGGTTCCATTCATCATAAAGATACCTAACTACTTCTTTTGATTTAAAACTTTCTACCTGAAAGCCTAGGTTTAAAAACGAAGCCATTAAATCATCTTTAATTCGAACACATTTTTTAATTTCAATTTGCAAGTTGTTTTCAGTTAAATTTGGAAATTCATTTGTTTTTGAAAACAAACCTGTTTTTGAAATTAAATTGGATGATAGTTTTTTTCGCACTATAACTTTAAGTCTATGAACGGGAAGTTGCCCCTTAGAATCAAGAACCTCTAGATTTTCACTTCTTCTTAAAGCTAAATTGCGAATATTTTTATCTTCACATTTTAATGCGAGGTTTTTGTTTTCTAGAATCACTCTATCATTCCCGGACTCAATACACTGAATGAACTGTAGATTTATCCCTGATGGGAGTGCATTTAAAAGCCCCGTTACTCTTTCATGAATATCGTTAAGTCCTCCCTCATCAAAACAACTCACATCTAAAGGTATCAGTTCAAGACAGAATCCCAGACTTCCATCCTTAAAAATGATAAAGTCATCTTCCATGCCCCAAACTTGTAGTTTATCGGCTAGTGCCATACTCATAAAACCTCCTGCGACAATTTGGGCGGAAAGGGGTTCGTCTTTGGCTCTTCAAAGGCAGAATAGATGCCTGGTGCGAACTGAAATCTTAACCAGTGGACAATAAAATTTTCGGGTTTACCTTTTTTCCCGTATCTTAAAAGTAGTGCAAGTAGTGTTGGTGGAAGCCAAACCAAGAGTAATTTCTGATCTGTTTTTCCAAAAAATAAATTCAAGACGGCAAGAAGAATAAAAACTAAAAGTATATCGCCCATTTCAAATCCGAAAATCTTTGTTTTTTTATCTAAACATTTGCTGACAGATGTTGTCGTTAAACTCATTAAATATCCTCCTTTAGTTAACAAGACCTCTAATAAAGCTCACAATAGAAGGGGCTCCAAAGCCGACAATGGCACCAATGATCGCTAGAGTAAGATGTTGTCTGGCATTTTGATTCCCCATGAGAAAACTAAAACCCGCGATGATAAGACCTATAATTGCCAGTACAGGTAATATAGTTCCTATAAACTTCTGTTGAATGGCATTGAGCGTGGATTCAACACTAGCAAGGGCCAATTCCGGGAAGATGAGTGCCATTAAAATTAGTACTGTAGGTAAAATATATTTTTTATTTTTCATTAATTTATCTCCTTTTGATTCTTAGCTATTGCTTTTAAATAATTGGTAAGCTTGACAATTTTTTTAGTTTTTCCACGAAGTCTATTATTTTTTTGACGTTCCTTTTTGGAAACGACTTCAACAAGGTCTTCCAGATGTTTTATAAGAATTATCCGTGATGTGTTTTCCATTACAACCTCGCTTCCAAGGCCAAAAGATGACCTTCAATGATGGCAAAAAGATCAATCAATTTTTCATTTGAAGTGATTTCATCTATTGAAAGTGTGGCAAACCAATCTCGAACTAATTCTTTTATTTTTCGAATTTCCATAAATATTTCTCCTTACAAAAAATAATTAGGGTATTGATAAAAATGTTTGTTAAAGGCTTCTCTTTTAAGCCGTTCGATTTCTTTTTGGCGGATGTAGTGATCCACTTCTTTTGGCTTAAAGAGTGCTTTAAATTTTTTGATGAGTTTTAAAATTTTCATTCGACCTCCTTCAGGTTCATGTGGAGGTACTAAAGCCAAAACCAGACCAAACTTCGCATCTAGGTAAGTTTATGAATTTAAAGAGGAATTTTGTTTTGACGAGGGATCGTCTAAATTGAAATTAAGAAAAAACGACGATTGTTCATCAAAAAAATGAAGTTCTTGTTTAATTTTGATGGTTTAGGTGGTGATGAAAGTTCGACAGTTAAAAACTTTATGTTTTTTAATTTGAGTCTCTATGACACCTTTTTATCTTATCTACTTTAATGCATTTTATTGGCTGTGAGTTTAATTTGTTTCTAACAATTTTCGCGGCTTTCATACCATACTCATCAGCCTCTCTATCTTCCTCATCTCCTTGCCAGACAGTTTCATATCCCCAGCTAAGGAGATTGTCTCTTACTGAAGAGTTAAACAAGATTCCGCGGGAAAAATAATTCCAAAAATGATAAGTAGTACCCGGAGCATCGTAAGTGTTTTCAATAACAGGTTTGACTCTGCTGGCTAACATAGAAGCTCCTGGCCGATCAATCTGGGATTCCCAAGATGACATTAGAGAGATTATTCCTAGTGCGGTCCAAGCATCGCCATAAATTTTATAGGCCAGATCGAATAATTCTATTTGAGTTAAAGAAGAGCGAGGTAATTTAGCTAACTCTAAAAAAAGTGGTGTAGCTAAATGTGTGTAATGATAACCATACTTCAGTATCTCGGTGTTACCAAAAGCTCCTCCGGCAATTGTGCCTGGGGAGCTAGCTCCATAACTGTCTATAATACGTTTTTTACAATTGTTACGTGGAATCTCTAAATTTTCTACTTTCTCTAAATACGGAGTTATTAAATCAATCAGGCTATCTTCACTCAAGTCAACAAGATTCAAAGGAATATCACCACAGTAACCATCTTTAACATCATCTCTTAGTAGACCGACTTCTTTACCCTTCCAGAGGTATGCTCCATATAAGTTTTCTACTGAAGTGGGCGGATTTAAATCTTCCGGAATAAAGGGAATTTGTGTCCAGTAATCAGTTTTTCGAATAATTGGGTTGTCTTGAAGTTTTTCAAAAACAGGTAGTATGGGTACTGAGTTTAGTCTTTGTTGCATTATTTTTGCTTTATCTTCATAAGTCTGATTATTGAGTTCTCGCCCTAAATATTCCCCGACATGCTTTGCAAAAGTATGAACATCAAACTCCTGTGAAAAGGCCTTTGCTGTCCAGAACATTAATGTTATTGTAATAACTAACCAAATTTTATTCATTTTTTCCTCGTCTCAAAGTGAGACAGTTGTCAAAATTCTATACATCAACAATTCGTAAAAACCTCTTATAATCAAGGATATACAAGGGGCATTCCGAACAAATTCAACATATTGGATTACGATGCAAAAACAGAACCAATTTTCATAGTGATTTATAGTAAATTGATCTACTAGCTTCAGGGGTGGATAGCCAATGATCTTCCAGTCGTTCAAATCCAGAATCAATAAACTCTTCAGTAAGACCTGGCCACAATACGGCATCACCATGTTTTTCGAGGGCAGTTTTATCAAAAGGATAACCCTCAATACCAGACCAGCCTAGCTTTCTTCCATAATCAGATAATGCTTTTAAAATTTCAACGGTACGATTCTGACCTCTATGCTTTGGGAACGTGTTAAAACACATAATGCCAGCAGTGCTTTCAGCTTTTTCACCAAGCTTTAAAATTCTTTTCCATGCCCAAAAAAATTGAGGTATTGGGCCAACTGAGATCCACGCGATTGGATCGTCGTTCTCATAGGCGATTACCCCTACATGAAACCCATTTTCAACTTTAGATAAAATGCAATTGCGAAATTTTTCTGGGTTCTTCTTTTTTTCTTCATCGTATTTTTCCATGCTTTCTGGCTTAATATGCCACCAAGAGCAATAACATGGCTTTTCCTTGTCTAGAGTTGTGACAGTTTCATAATCAGAAAAATTATTTTTATCTAAGCGTTTAATTTCGATTCCCATTATAGCGTCCTCATTTTCATAAACTCATGCTTCAGTGATCCAAATAATATTTCGTTTTCAGGTTTTCCATTGATTATGTAGTGCTCTCTCAGCAATCCTTCTCTTCTAAATCCAATCTTATCTAATATTTTACAAGAAGGGATATTTTTATCATGTACATAGGCCATAAGTTTTCTGATTGGTGTTTTCTCAAAAACCATTTCAACAAGACTTTCGACGATTATAGATCCATAGCCTTGTCCTTGAAACTCTTCCCCAACCCCGTAGCCAATTTCAGCATAATTCATCATTAAGTTGATGTTTTTTAAACTTGCATTGCCTACTAGAATTTTGTTTTTTAAAGCAATCCAACGATAAGAAGACTTTTCATTTAAGTTTGAAAGATCACTTTCTTCTCTATTTATATGAATTTTAAGCTCTTCTAGGCTGAAGTTTTTGACTGGATTATGCTTAATCGTTGATGGCTGCCGTCTCCAGCGTAATACAGTTCCAGCATGTTCTTCTTGGATAGGGTGAAGTTCAATCATTTATGCCCCCATTGTGATCCGACGGGTGATTAACTCCATCTTTTACAGGTATTTCCCCCAGCTCAAAAGGGTTAATTCCTTCAAGGCAAGCTACATTAAATGCAAACTGATGAGGATTTGATCTTCTTTGATGATGGGTATAAATACCACACTTTGAGCAAAAGTAGTGTTTGGCAGTCATGGTATTAAATTTGTAAAGGCTCAAACAATCTTCACCTTTAATGACCTTTAAGTTTTCAAGCAATACTGATGCTACAATAGCACCTCTGCGGCGGCACATAGAACAACTGCAACGTCTAAGATCCTCAAGGCCATCAGGTAGAGTTAGCTCTAACTCTACTGAGCCACAATGACAGGTTGATTTATGAATAGGTTTAATTTCCATAATACTTCTATATTCCCATCTTTTTAATAATCTTTTCAGAAATCTTTCTAGCGGTTCTACCCCAAGCTTTCTCTTTGCCAGAAATATTTGTTACAAATACGTACTCTTTGCTTTCATTTTTGTAGTATCCAACAAACCACCCCCAAATTATATTTTTTCCGTCATAATCTGAGCCTGTTTTTCCGCTTATGGCTTTTCCATCTATATTTTTTTTAATTATTATTTCTCGAACAATTTTAATATTTCTTTTTGAAAATGGAAGTTGGTTTTTGTAAAGTCGCTCAATGAAGTCCAATTGTTCGTAAGCATTAATTTTGAGAGGTCCATCTAGCCAAAACCTATCAACAACATTTCCTATGTTGGAGTTTCCGTACCCTGTTTTTTTAACAAGGTCTTGCATTCGAATTGTGCCAACTCGTCTTGCTAATTCTTGATAGTAAGGAACAGCAGATACTCGAATAGCCGACTTTAAAGAATGGTCTTTTTCCCAAGCCTTAAAAGGTTGTTTTTTACCATCCCAAGGGATAACGAAATTTTTATCTTTAATAACTTTTGTCTCTAAACCAATGAGTGAGTTTAAAATTTTGAATGTGGAATTTGGAGTCCATCTTTTTTGACATTGTTCTCGATTATATGACTTTATCTCCTTAGACCCGACTTCCTTAATCAAAAAACATCCAGAATAAGGTCCAAATATCTTATCTAAATCTTTAGGAAGATTATAGGATGCATTTCCCCATATTGAGATTGGACAAAGAAAGATCAAAATATAGAGTGTGCTTCTTAATCTCATTTAATACCTCTTTCTTTTAAGGTCGAAAATATTTTTTCCAAAATATGAGGTGGGCCACAAACTGTGTTCAGAGGTTGGAAGAAGGGTGGCATTAATTCACCTCCCAAGTTGGTTCTAACAGTACGAATCTTCCTGTCATGTGGATCAGGTCATTCGAAACATTTGCCTTTTCTCTTAGTGAAGGAACAATGTTTTTTGAATATTCATCATGGAGTTTTTGTTCAGTCCAAAGTGTAGTAACAATAAATCTATCTTCACAAGGAGATCTATTAAAATTACCACCGATCATTCCTTTGGCCTTTGCCATTTCAGGTATCCAAATTTCACGTTGAACAGCTACAAAGTGGTCAACGTGATCTGGCTTTACTTTACAATCTGCAACTCGCAGATATTTTCCATCACACAAAGAAGTTACTAAATTACTATGTAATCCAGGCATATCTAAAACTGTATCAAACAAGCCTACAGAAATACTCTCGTATGTATTTTCTTGAGAGTTTGTTTCAAAAACATTGTCATGGACATGGTTCATAAACTGATCGTAAGACTCTTTATCCTTCCATAGCCCTAATATACAGGCGTCACCACTATTTTTTAGATCCCATCCCCCAAATTGAGCGATAAAGCCATCCACATCTGATAGTTCCTGCCATGCCTCTTGCGCTTTTGAGAAGCTAGTACGATGTTCTGGTATTACTTTGCAAACGATCCATTTAATTAGCATCTATCGTCCTGAGCTGAATAAGTTGAAAAAGTGGCAAAAAATAGTTCATACAGCCTGAAACCCCATTTTTTTGTAAATAGACAGTGCCGGTTCATTGCCATCAGTTACAAATAACAAACATTTTTTGTATCCCAAATCTTTAAGCCTCATAAGAGCCTCTTTAATCAATTTTTTAGAAAATCCTTTTCCCTTAAATTTAGCTTTCGTCATTGCAAAGGTTATCATTGGTAGGCCACTTTTCTCTAAAATATTACAAACTATAGCCGATGCAATTTCATCTTCAACTTTAGTTTGCAAACAAGCCTCATTGATAATTTTTCCGTATTTTCCCTCAAGTGTTCCATTTACTTCTTCTATAGCTTCCTCTATAGATTCACCACTATAATCAATTGTGCCCAAGTAGGCTTCGTACATCACATGGCCAAGTTCAACATGATCAGCGAGGAGAATTTCTTGCACATTCTCGTCTCTCTCAAAAGAAATTTCTTGTAATTCAAGTGCCATTTTTAATTTTTCCATAGATAGGTCCTTATTGGTTTTACTCTCTTACTTTTAGTAATGGTACAATAGCTTCTACAATATGAGGTGATCCACAAACAGCACTTAGGGGGCTTTGAGGTGATTGGTTTCCTTCTATATCTAAGTAAACCGCCCCTGCCTCCTCAGTGATTATTTTTAGAGGTACGGAATCCCAAACATGAAATGCTGGGTCTATCATCAGGTCAATTTTTCCTCTAGCGACGAGGCAATATCCGTAACAGTCGCCCCAAGTACGTGTGAACTTAAATTTTCCGTTTAAACTATCGTAGATATGTTGTTTTTCATGCATTTTAAAATATTCTTCTCCAGAAAGACAGAAGACAGCCTCACTCATATTACTTGTTTTTGATGCTTGGCACCTTACAAAGCTTTGTGAAATTGGGCTTTTCCAGTATGCTCCCTTGCTTCTTATGGCATAGATTGTTTCATTAAGTGCATGATACTTGATAATACCAAAAATAGGCTGTCCATCATGAATTAGTCCAATCATAGATCCAAAAAAAGGTACTCCATGAACAAAAGCCCTTGTTCCATCAATCGGGTCAATAGTCCAGGTAAAGTTTGAATTTTCTTTGTTTTCATCGGGAAATTCTTCTCCGATAATTCCGTCATCACTAAAAAGATTTTTAATTTTATTTCTAAAATCCCTTTCAGTATTTCTATCAGCCTCAGTTACTTCAGAGTTATTTGATTTTAAATCATAAGTGGATTGATTATAATAAACATCCAAAATGGTAGGAGTGATAGTCTCTATCCATTCCTTTGCAAATTGAATTCTTTTTTCTATTTCATTCATAACTTCGTTCCATAGCACTCTTTTGATGTTTTAAGTGAATACTCTAACAGAGGAAGTTTGCGATCTTCCCTTACAGGCGATTGATATGTTCCAGTTTGTTTGCAGCCAACCTTTAAGTAAAAATTTTCAGCAGCATATGGGTCAGCAACAATTTTAAAAGATTGCCAGTTATTATTCTTAGCAAATGTTAATGAGTGACTCCAAAGTTTTAGACCAATCCCTTTGCCAATATATTCAGGTTCAACAAAAAGACAGATCATTTCAGGAAATTCAGCTTTAGAATCAAATCCATAATAGCCAATAGGCTTGTCATTTTCTTCATAAACATAAACCATTCCTGCTTTTATATGATCTGGATTTAAAGAAAGGTCATCTTTACAATCTTGAATGAACTTTTCATCATATGGCCAATAAGATTTAGACCTCACAGCAAGATCAGATAATATTTTTGCTTCATGCTCTTTGGCAGGTCTAATCACGAAAGCTCCTTTCCACGCCACCAACTAAGAGAATAATTTGTTTCGCTTTTCTTGAATCCTACGGACTCATAAATTCTTGCGGCATGGTATTCAGGGTCAGCTTCAATGACAAGATAGTTTACATCATAATCTCTAAAGGCAATATTTCCAGCTTCATAAACAAGTGTACCGCAGATACCTTTTTTTCTATATTCTGGGTGAGTGCCCACATTTTGATACCGTCCAATGTCGTTTTCATAAAATATCCCAAGGTCACCCACAAGCTTTTCACCTAAGTATGCCCCAAACCAGTTCCCCAATCCATCTTCTGACATTTTTCTATATTGTTTCATTTGTTCAGTTTTAAATGCTTCATAGTAGTCATTAATATATTTAGGATTTGAGCAGAGCATTTGAAGTTTTAAGACATCACTCCATTCTTCATCAGATTCAATTTTTTTAATAAAAATATCATTATTTGGGTATGGAGGGGAATTAAGCGTGGATGTTGTTAAGACAACTCCTGAGTCTAGTTCAAAGCCATTATCAATAAACTCTTGTACGTCATTACAGTGGTTGTTATCACAATCCCAAGTAAATGTATAATGGTGTGGTTCTGAATAATAAGTAAATTCACTATTAAATAACTTTTTCCAGTTTTTTAGATCACCGCCCTGAGGTGGGCGATCAAATATAATGTAATTGCCCCAATGATATCCTGGATTTGAAGGAGTCTTAACTAGCGTATAGAAGCCCTTATCTTCTACAGTTCCTGAGAATCTTGCAAAAATTAAATCTGTTTTTCTCCCTAGAGATCTAATATTCACAGTTTATCCTCTTGTATGATTTCTATAAACTCAATTCTATGACCAAAAGGATCTTCTGTTTCAAGGCGTAACATCCCTGGGAGCTGTACTTGCTTTTTTACGGGGCAATTACTTTCAATAAGGCTTTTTTCCAGAGCCTCTATGTTATCTACAACATAAGCTAGGTGAGCCTTAGTCTTAGCTGGGTCAATGCCTTCTTTTTTCTCATAGCTTAAGTGAATTTGAGCGTTACTTAGTTGCAACCAGAGTCCTCCATTTGATTTTAGGACATCTGGTTTTTCAATCTCGCTAAAGCCTAAAAGATTACAATAAAAATTTCTGGCACTATCCTCAGCACCATTTGGAATAATGATGTCAGCATGGTGTAGAGCTTTAATCATTCTTTTTCCTCACAATACCGTTACCGGCGATTACTTGCCCAGATTTTGCCTCACGATATGTCATAAAAATATTGTTTTCAATTCCTAACTCTTTGCTCAAGGTGCTGGCAGCAATTTCTAATACTTTTTCAATTACTTGTGGACTTTTACCTTCAAAGCAAATGAGTTCACAAATTGGAGGGTGAGTATTTTTTGATTGAATTGAAGCTTCATTTTCACCTTCCACATACCAACCTGGAGTTACTTCATCCCAAGTAGCCCAAACATTGGATGGCGAGCACCCGTAGATCTCACTGATCGCCACAGTAGTCCTTTTAAGGGCGGGCCCTATTCTAGCAGACTCACTTTGTGGCAAGGCTTTTATGTGCAATATAGGCATACTCTCTCCATTTTACGTTTTCTGTATTTCTAACATAGGAATCACAGTTTTGGGGATCAATTTTACGCCAAAATCCTCACAAAACCGTTGAACTTCCCAATCATCAAAGTTATTTGTCACCATGTATATGGACTCTTTATTTTCAATTTTAGAGGCAATATTGAGCCCATTCATGGTATGTTTTCCTAAGTCATAATCTATTAGATAAATCGAATTTTCTGGCAGATTTTCTTTATTAAGTAGCCTTTCACCGGACTCGTGGCCAAAAAAACCAATATTGTTACCTGTTAATATCTTCTTCTTCCACTGGTTAACCACTGAAGGGTCATCGTCGATGGCAACAATATTAGCAATACTTTTGATTGAAATTGAATCAGTGGCCCAGAAGGGCGTTTTATGTATAGGAAGGTTTATAGATATGCTAGTTCCTAATTGGTGTTGAGATTCAACTTTTAAATCGCCACTCCATTCCGTAATTCTTTCTTTGGCCCATGAAATACCTAGCCCTGATCCATTGCTTTTAAGTGTGTAACCCTTAGTTCCAATATTAGGAAGGTGCTCAGGCTTTATACCAATACCATTATCAGTGATTTTGATAGATAAGTTGCTTTCTTGGGCTTGAAAAGTGACATCAATTTTTTTGTTTTTAGATTTCTTCTGATTTATGGCTTCAATAGAGTTATCCAGAAGATTTGAAATAATTCTTTTAAAGTGAAGCTCGTCAATGTCCAAATAAGCCGAAAGAGCTTTTTGGTTGTGAGAAAAATTGATTTTTATGTCCGACTGATCAAAAAGAGCTGACTTTTCAGTAATGATATCATGAAGGGCTGTATAAATATGGATAAGAGCCTCTTTTTGGACCTCTACCTTTTTATCGACAAGATTTATATTTTGTTTGCGAGATTCTGCAATCATACCCTCAAGTCGTTTAGTGGCGGATTTCAAAGTGCACAACTCTAATTCATCAAGATTTTTAGATGAGTCAATGACCGCCTTTATAGCTTGTATGGCCCCCCTTGAGTCATGTTTAATTTGTCGTTGAACCTCTCGCACAGCCGTAACCTTTGATGCCATGGATTCTTGTTCAAAATTCCTAATTATGAGCTTTTTATAGCCTCGGGCTATCGGTAATAAAAAAACAACAAATAAGGCCCAAAAAAGAGTGGCAGTGGGAATAGATTTATAAGGATTAATGGAAAAACGAAGAGTTCCAAATTTTACGTTTTGTTTTTTATCAAAATAAAGATCAATTTCAAAAGTGAGGTATCTAAGACTATCCAAAAAGCTTTGGTTTCTAAAATAAGAGGGGTCAACAGTGGGTGGGAATGTCACAGACCTTGTTCCATCAGACTTGTAGTAACTTATGGCCTTAAACTCATCAATTCGCGCGGAGGATAGAGTTTTCATTACTTCTCGTAGTTGATTTGACTTTAAATTTTCTTCGACAATGTGGGCAATTGTTTCGGCAATGGCCACTTTGTTTTGGTAGTTGTTTAGAGCGATAAAAAAGACTGAGACCAAAAATAGGGCCACCAATACCAAAGCATAAATGGTGTTGAATTTTTTCAATATTTTTTCTAGCTCTTTATTCATCTCTATCCAATACAATGAGGTGTGGGGTTTATTTTCTCATTTTCAACATTTTGGTTTGTAAACTGTTTTAGTCTTCTAAAATTAATTTTATCTTCATGAGTCTCACCATAAAACATAGGCTGAGATTCATTGGAAATTGATCTCATCACAACAAGAGGTAAGTCTTGAAAAAGTGGATTATCCGACTTCATCTCATTAAACTGAGTATCAAATTCCGAGATAGGAGTTTTATCTGGATTTACATTTTCTATTAGTTCAAGAATGTCGTTTTTATATTTTGGTGTTAAAAATAACTTTTTATGGTCAAGTGGTGTTGTTAAAGTGTTTGTTTCTATGTTTTCATTCTTACCTTCATATATATAAGCCACAGTGGATTCTAGACATTCTAGAAACGCTTTATCTAAAGAGCACTGCAGATTGTCAGAGTAGCCTAAGCCTATGATTGAAGAGAAATTGTGATTGTTATTTATTGGTGTCGCCAAGCAAACAACTCCATTCTCATTGGGGGGCGTTTTCATTTGAAGAGCTGTAATTTTGATATTGTTTTCCTTGAGCTTTTCGATGGCTAAGTCAAAACTATGGATTTCTAATTTTCTTACAAAAGGAAAATTTGTTAAGTAATGGCATAAAAAAGCATCTCTTTCCTTAAGCTCATTAGCTGCATGTGTTTTAGCTCCCTCAATATCAGTAAAAGCAGCAACTCCGTTAGTGTGGATACCATTTTCAATACAGTAAGCTCGCTCTATAGCTTCAGCAGCTGATTTAACAAAAGCGAGATCTTGAGATTTGGCCAATCCATGACCTAGAATATTTTGGCTGCCAATTTTAATATTGGAATGAAGGCTGTAATAGCCGGGAACCCAATCCTTTGTCCATGTGGCCTCTTGGACTTTTAAGTTAAGATCATCGGCGTGAGAAAGAACCCACTTAGCAAAGGGAGTGTTTCTCATTTTTTTACCACCGGCCATAAGGGATTATTGGCATATATTTGTGACAACTCAATTGTCCACGGCTTTCTAGCTAAGGCTACATAAGGGGCACTAACAAGAGGGACAATAATGACATCTTTTAGAGTTTTTAAGTGAAGGTCTTTCAGCCTTTTGAGACGCTCATTTTTATCTAGAACATTCATATAATCAGCCAGCCACTTGCTGCCCTGGTTGCGGTCCATTTTAAAAAACCCAGCGTATATAGAATATGAAATCAAACTTATGTCTTCGGTAAAACCTGTATCTGGTCCACCAATAAAGCAATCGGGCATTTCATCTTCATTTTTATATTTAGTAAATGCCGGAGCGTTATTTCCTTCAATTAGTTTTACATCAGGGAAAGCATCTTTTATTGGCTTTTCAAATTGTTTAAACTCACCAAGCCTTACAATAGAAACAAATAAATCCTTTATGGCGACGTCCTCAGAATCTTCATATATTTTTTGAATTTCTGTATTTTCACTGTCAGCCAGTGAGCCATCTCCCAAAGCTGGAAAAAATTGATTTGTTTTTTCATATCCAGAGGTGTTTTCATACATCTTGTGAAATACGGAACGCATCTTTTTACCGATGGCCAAGCGTTCCCTATGGTTGTATTTTTTAAGTCCTTTGTCTGTGAACGTTAAAATAAAGGTTCTAATGTTCATGGTAGAATGTAGTGTTTGGCCAGACTCTTTAGAATAGGCAATAACTTTTTCAGGGTTAAGTTTGTCAATGGTAGTGATAAAGTCTACTTTGTTCTCTTTGAAAAGAGTGATTGAATCTTTAGCTCCATCAATTCCACTTGGAACCAGTTCGATTTCTTGTGGAACATTTTTTGAATAATTATAATGATGCTTATTGGCCAGAAGTTTGATCATTCCATTGCCATTATCATTTTCAACATAATAGGGGCCTGAAGTGTTGCGGTAATCAGTGATCTTAAGAGTTTTTGGGTCAACAGATGATTTTGGCAAAATGGCAAAGTCTATCGATGATAGCATGGCCAATAGAAAGGCCTTTTCACCATTAGACTTTAAGATAACAGTATTACCATCCACAGAAATACCAGAGCAGGCACTTTCTATGGACTCTAGTGTTTCAACGGGGCAGATCAAATCTTTAAAGTTGCCGTGGGTGTTTTCTGATAAAATCAGTAAACGCTTTAATGAAAACTCCACATCTTGTGCCGTGATCTTGATACCATCAACAGTTTGAAGATTTTCCCTAATTTGAAGGTGGAGTTCTCCATCTTTCCATTCAAAACTTTGGGCCACTCCAGCAATGGGAGTTCCATTTTCTTTAGAAAGTTCAACCAAGGGACTATAGACGTTTTCTAAAAATATGTACTCGGGTGCCAAGTGGATTTTGGTTGGTTCATAAGCACTTACAGGTCGATTATATGGAAAAGCTACTCTTAAAGTCATATTACCATCCCGTTTTTTGTTGCTTGTTAGCCAAAAAATGGTCATTCCTAGAAGGACCATTGGCACTGCCAAGAGTACATACTTTTTTAACATTGTGCTTCCCCTTACTTAGAGACATATTGTTCGGTCTCCCATCACTTCGATTTGTTCAAAAATGCCTTTGTCTTTAAGCTCTTCAATGAGTGAGGCTGTATCCTCACTCAGTTCTAGTTTTCCGTCCTCAGAAAAACTCAATATTCCTGATTGGTAAAGCTGCAGAATTTGTCTTTGTGTTTCAAGCTTTGTAGCTTCCTCTTGAATTAATTTATCAGTTGCTTTGTCATTTTTTGTGCATTCATCATGAGCAAAGCTGTTAAACGTGAGAAGTGTTAAAATAGCTGTAAGAATTTCTGCTTTCATAACGACTATCCTCCTTTTTACCCCCTAAGAGGTTGTTTAATATTAATTCCATCATGGTGCCCTTTTTACCTTGCAGTCCCAGGGCCTTTAATTTTGATGAGAGAGTGGTTCGGCTCACTCCTAAAATCCTTCCGGCCTTGGCCACATTATAATTACTTAACTTCATAGCCTTAATGATAAGGGCCATTTGTTGGTTTTTATGCATGAGTTCTAAATCTTCCAATGTAATCAAATCATCATCGCTAGAGCTATAATAGGAAAATGATTTTTGCTCTAAAATATGTTTTGGAAGATCACTTTCTTTTATAATTGATTTATCAACCACTACATAAAGTCGTTCAATTTCTCCGATAAGCTCTCTGACATTACCTGGCCAATTGTAGCTGACTAGTTTATCTAGTGTAGGCTTCATAATTTTTTTATAAATACCTTTGTTTGCTTCAATTTTGTTTTGGGTGTAGGCAATGGTGGGAAGAATGTCCTCGGGTCTTTCTCTTAAAGGTAAAATTGTGAGATCTAGGTGTTTAATTCTAAAATACAAATCAGGCAAAAACTCGCCATTTTCTGAAAGCTCTCTTAAGTTTGGCTTTCCTGCGACAATCAATCTAAAATCAACAGGTATTGGATTTTTACCTCCTACTGGCTGCACTTGTTTTTCTTGAAGCACTCGAAGAAGTGAAGCTTGTTGCTCTAGGTTTAGGTGATGAATTTCATCCAAAAAAATGGTTCCTCCATCAGCTTGTCTAAATTTCCCAGGCTTATCTTCTTTTGCATCAGTAAAAGATCCTTTTACATGGCCAAAAAGTTCACTTTCAAAAAGAGTATTAGTAATGGCTGCGCAATTAACAACAACGAATGCTCTTGAAGCCCGTTGAGAGTTATCGTGAATGGCTCTGGCAATGAGTTCCTTACCTGTTCCTGTTTCTCCTAAGATGAGAGCTGGTTGGTCACAAGAAGCATATTTAATAGCAAGTTTTGAAACCTGCTTAATATTTTCAGACTTTCCCGCAAGCCCAACAAGCTTTTGCTCCTTAGAGGTGTATTTATTAGTTTGTTCTTCAAGTAGGTTGTGATTGTAGGACTCGATAGCATTTTCAGAAATGGCCCGAATCACTTCATTGGAGAGAGGCTTAAATAAAAATTTATCTACACCTGAGCCAAGCCAATCTTTAAGAGCCTCTTGTGAATCTTCACCAGACATGATGATTGTTGTTACACAAGGGTTGATGTCTTTAAGCTTTTTGGCCAAAAGATGTCCAACAGCATGAATTTCATTTTTTTCTTCAAACTGATAATCAATAAAGGCTACACAGTAGTTAAATGGATCAGCTTTAAATTTTTCTATGGCCTCATCATAGCTAAAGGCAAATTCAAACTCGGCCATGCTTTCAACTTCTGATCCGCGGTAGGCCAAAAGAAAGCTGCCATGCACAGACTGCTCATCATCCACGATTAAAATTTTTGGTTTCATAAAAGTTCCCCCTTTAGAAAACGCTTAACCTGCAAAGGGCTATCGCAAAGGGAGTGCCAATGTGGTAACTATGTGGATTGCTTAGACTTCGGTGACTATCTCCCCCTATGATGCAGCATGAGATAAACAAAAAGAAGTGAAAAAGTCAAAGCTAGCGACGAGAATTCGTCGTTTAAAGTGGGAGCTTACAAATTACCAATAGTAAGTCCTTAAGATTCTTAGGGAAAGTTCCTTTAAATGAAATTTGAACGAGCGACGAAGGATCGTCGTATTTTTTTAATTTTCAATTTAACTGCCTAATTTTATTGCACAATAAGAACAGCGAGTTTTCGTCGTCTTATATTGATTTTGTAATATTTTTAGGAAAAAGTGGCCAAAACTAGAGCTGAAAGGGCTTTTAAGGAGTTAGTTATTCTTTTCAGATGTGCTTCCATTTCTCTCATCGGCTCCGGAATCGTGCCCACATCTTAGAATATCCTCCAAAATCTCTAATTCTTCGCCAATTTTCTTAATGAGTAGACCAACTCCATAAAGCTCACCATCCTCAAAAACTGTATCTCGGTTTCCCTGTGTGAAAAGGCCACCGAGACCCCTAAGGGAACCATGGGCATGCCACAGCCTATTGCAAACTACATCAAGTTTTTTCTGGGTTAGATGTTCCATATTGACCTCTTTTATATAATATAATACATGTAATATAAAACTAATAACAAAGTCAATGGAGCATAGTATTCTCTTTTGCATGTCAAAAGAGAAAGAGGCTTGGCTAAAAAATTTAGCTAAAAATATTAAATCACTGCGTAAAGAAAAGGGAATGTCGCAACAGGCCCTTGCTGAAAAATCGCGGTTATCTATTGCTACAATTGCAAAGATAGAAATCTGTGCTGTTGAAAATCCAACATTGGACACGATTGTATCTTTGGGGCGAGCTCTAGGAGTGAAAGATAGTCTTTTACTCTTGCGGTAGTTTTTTTGAATCTAAATAGGAGTTGAAAATGTCAAATGATTCATCGTTAAAGATAAGCAACTTTCTTGATTCTCCACTTGAGTCAGGCGTGCAAATTTTAGCAGCGGAATACTATATACCTGTTTTTTGGCTGGCAATGTTCACCACAGAGGATTTAAAAACTTTTTGGGATATAGATAACGAAGTGGAAGTGCCATACTTAGCCACCACTGTTTCTCGCGCTATAAAAACTTTTGAACATAGAGTTTCAAATCTAAAAAAGATGTTCACAAATATCGACGACTACATACCTGAGTGGACTCAACTACAGAAAAAAATGACTATGAATTATGTGTTGGTAGATTTAGATGATGTTCTAGAAATGGATGAGGATGGTAGAGAGCAACTTTTGCCGGCACTTAAGGCCATAGACGAGCCTGATGTTGACAGTATGGTTGCTTTTGCGAAGCTGACATGTTTTTCAGATATCTTTGATCAATCCTCAGGGACACTCAATGAAGTACATAATCGGCCATCTGTAAAAGAGTATCTTTGTGGATTTGAAAGGTAATCGAAGTCTTATTGCTACTTATCTTCGCTTTTTGTTAGTGTTTTACCAACTCTTAGGGGGGCGTGAAATTAAAAATCATAAGTTTATTTATTACTTTATTCTACTCATTATTTGGTTTTGCAGGAGAGATAAGTATTACAATAGATGATCCAAATCAAACCTTTAAGTGGGATCTTTTTTCAAAGCCTGAAAGAGATAAAATGATACGTGCGGCGCTCTCAAGGTTTCAAGTCAAAGCTGCACTTTTTGTATGCGGAATGCGCGTAGACACTCCCCAAGGAAAAAAACTTTTAGAGGAATGGGACAGGGAGGGCCACCTTATTGCGAATCACACTTACTCACATAAAAACTATCATGGTGTGAGTTATGATTTTTTTAAAAACGATATCCTAGCTGTTGAGCCGTTATTAACAGGGCTTAAAAATTATGAGCGTTATTTTAGGTTTCCACAATTAAAAGCAGGAAACTCTAAGGAGAAAAGAGACAGAATAAGGTCTTTTTTCGATTCTAACGGTTTTAAAAACGGGTATGTAACTGTAGATGCGTCAGATTGGTATATTGATTATCGACTTAGAAATAAAATAAATAAAGACCCAAAATTTGATATTCAAAAATTTAAAAATTATTACTTAAAGCATATTTGGGAAAGAACAAAATACTATGATCAACTTGCAAAAAAACTCACTGGTAGGAGTATAAGGCATACACTTTTAATTCATCACAATTCAATAAATGCATTGTTTCTTGAAGATATACTAAAAATGTATACATCAAAAGGTTGGAAAGTCATTGATGCTAAAGACGCATTTCAAGACCAAGTATTTTTAGTACGACCAAATGTAGTTCCTGCTGGAGAAAGTATTATTTGGTCTATGGCCAAGGAGAAGGGCTTTTCTGACCTGAGATATCCTGCTGAAGATGCTCGTTATGAAAAACCTGAAATGGATAGGCTTGGTTTGTAATAATTATTTGTTTTTAAGGTTATGAAAGGGTCATATTGTCTAATGAAACTTTTTGGAAATATATTATTTGTCCTCTCAATAGTACTAACCGTAGCAACTATTTATACGGCACAAGTTTCTTCGAACGGTTGTGATAATGTAGCCATGTTGAGTTTATTATTATTTTTGGCTATATTCTTTGCGACTATAGGAGCTGTATTTTTGTTTAAGTCCAGTAAAAAAAACTTGAGTCAGCGAATGGCTAAAGTTCTGCTCGTGGTTTTATTAGCTTCCTGGATGGGGGAAGGTGTTCAAATTTACCACCTTTCATCTGCAGCTATTGGGGATTGTTATGAATAATATTTATTACTCTATTGAAAGGATTTTTGTAATGAAAAGAGTATTGTTTTTGTTCTTTGTTATTTTGCTATCATCTTGTGCCACTTCTACAAATAAGACATATGAGCAGGTTAAAATGCCTGAACATGATGGGCTTAGAATTATAATGTACCGAAAACCTGGTGCTTGGGGTTATGCAAATGAAACTTACCTAAGGTTAAATCAAAAGGATGTAGCTCATATTACTAATGGCATGTATACTGTAGTAGATCTTCCAAAGGGAGGAAAATATATTATGGCGATTGCCAATATTCATGAATCTCTTTATGACAAAGGAAGTATTGAAATTAAGGAGAAAAATACGATTTATTTGAGAATCAAGCACAGCTCTGTTTCTCGGCAAATGGAATTTTCAGACTGGCAGACAGTATGGTTAGGCTCCGCTTTTAGTCCTAATAAAGGTAAGAATGTTTACCAAGCAGAAAAAATTAAAGATGGATATGCTTTTTACAACTATGATGTAGTTGCTCCCTCTGCGGCCTTAAATGAAATACGTTCCTTAAAGTTGAAGTACAGTAAACCTAAGTTAGATCCGATACCTGTAAAACTTTAGACCTTTTTTATTTTCTTTTTGGCTTTGCCCAAGACTCTTGAACTCCAGTTAATGCCCTCGAATATGCTCCGTAGCTAGTGAGTCCTTTTTTGTGAGCTTGGGCAGCTTTTTCAGCCATATTTCTAACTGAACAGCCGTTTTGTATAATTGCGAATATAGATAAAATCATCAATCCTTTAAACATATCAGTAATGATACTCATTTTTGCCCCCTAATTTTAAGCTGATTCCAGCTTTACATCATATTTATAGCCCGCTTTTTTTACTGAATCTGATAAGGCCAATTCAATAAAAGCCGCTGGCGGATACCCCAATTTTTTCGCCATCTTCCCTGCTAAAGAGGGAGAGGGGATTCTTTTAGCAGTAATATAATCATGTAAAGACTGAGGGCTCATCCCAAGCTTTTTGGCGCAGGCAGCCCTGCTATCAAAATCCGTCTCAATAACTGCTTCCAAGTGGCTAGCAAAGGTCACTTTTCCAAACTTTTTTGAAAGCTTGTCATAGGCTGGTGTTTTTTTCTTTTTAGTACTCATGTTTATGTACCTCCATAGCTTCAATATGAATTTCTTTTTCAATCTCCTGGTAAATCAAACGATAAGCTTTACTGAGCCTTATGGATCTTTGTCCAGATCGTTTTCCTTTAAGAGGCTCATCGTGATAACCAGGTTTTTTTCTCACTTCTCTAATTCCAAAGCCTTCCACCGTTTTTACCCAAAACAGAGCTTTTTGCTGAATGGCTTTAGGGCATCTTGATAACTGTTTTTCAAATAACTTTGTGTAGCCCACTCGTGTCGACATATCCTACCTCCATTTATAAGGCAAAATGCCTTATGTTGCAAGTTCTTTTTAAGGCAAAATGCCTTATTTTTAAAAATGTGCCGTGAAAAGTTAATAGGTCAATAGAAGAGAGGATGATTTCTAACTGAGTGAGTTCGGGCAAAGACCTATACTCACCATACTCACTTTACTCACCTTTTTTGTGAACTATCATGAAAAAGGATGAATGAAAGTGAAATTGAAAAATGTCTGAAAGCCCTTTAAATACTGCTATCTAGCGGAAACCCTTAGGTTTTTAAAAATCGTTAAATATGCCTCGGGTAGTTCGGGCATTTTCGGTCGGTCCTGCTGCAATTGGGTAGTTTTAAATTGGAAAAATCAAGTGGGCCCACTCGCGGCCCCATTTTTGATGTGCTGAACTATAAACCGGCATTAAGCAATCTTTTTCTTCAAGGCCTTAATTTCCTTCTCCAACTTATCCAAACGGCTCTCCTCTGCCTTTTTTCTAATGAGGGCCTCTTTGAGTAACTTATTTAAAAGAGTTTGATATGGCGCACCGGTGATATTGGGATTTAAAATTCGGCAGCGTCTGGATGCGGATATACTCAGTGAGAGTACATCCACCAGATAATAAAAATGCTGGTCAGGTGATGCACCATTTGATCTAAACCAAAAGCATTCCAGTAGCCCGGCTTAGATTTGTCGTCAAAACGCCCGAGATAGCGGGGCCCAGATTTGATTCGGTCCATAATAAAATGCACCACAAAATCCACTAGGCTCAACCACCACAAGTGCGGCGTGTAGTACAACAATATGGCCAGGGCTAATAATCCATGCACGGCACAGTGAACCGTGAGAGGGAGAAAAAAATCCCAACCCGGCAACACTTTTTTAAGCATGTATTCACGCTGTAGAGGAAAATCACCTACAAAGTGTTTTATTTGAAATAGAATTAAGAGTAAAAACAAGGTCTCAATGCTGATCGTCATGAATCCATCCCGTTCATTTTTTTATTGTCCCCCGATGCTGCCGTCTGGCACAAATAAAATTGTTAGATTTCAAGACTTTGTGCTTGGAAGTCGAACAAACAACCAAAGGCCCACACAACAATGAAAACCACAAACCAGCGCGAAAACCCCTTTATCAATCTGCTTTTTAATATAGTTTTGCCTGTGGCTTTACTTAACCAACTGACCAAACGCCTGGGGGAAGATGGTCCGTTGATTGCCCTCCTTGTGGCTCTTGCTTTTCCCATAGGCTATGGCGCCTACGACTATTTAACGCGTCACAAAAAGAACTACATCTCCCTCCTTGGAGTGATTAACGTGCTGTTCACTGGTGGATTGGCACTGATGAGCCTTGAAGGCATTTGGTTTGCGGTGAAAGAAGCGGCCTTCCCCTTGATTTTGGGAATTGGAGTCTACTTGTCCGCCTACACCCGCCGACCGTTTATGCGATTTATGGTGACCAATGAAAACGTGATGAATTTTGACTTGGTCACAGCCCGCCTTGAAGAAAAAAACCACCAACCGCAGTTTGATCAACACATCCGAACTTCAACTAAACTCTTAGCCACTTCATTTTTTCTCAGCAGCCTGCTTAACTTTTTTTTGGCTCGGTCTATCTTTGTCGATATTGATCCCGCCTTGTCGACCCTTGAGAGAAGTACCGTACTTAACGAGCAAATCGCCGATATGACTTGGCGAAGTTTTATTGTGATCGTGTTGCCACTGATGGTGTTTATGGCCTTTGTGGGGTGGCATTTGATATCGGGAATTAAGAAACTCACCGACCTTGAAATTGATGACATCATGCCGCATGTGGCCGAGAAAAAGCCCACAGCATAGGTCCCAGACTATTGGCCCCCAGAATCAAGGCCCACTTCTGCGTCTTCAGGAATTCTTTTAGCCGTCCTTTTAAGCTTTTCAACATAGTCCCGGTTTTTCACATACTGCTTTCTGGCTTTTTCAAACTCTTTTTCCTGCTGGAGCTTTTTCTGCTCAAACTCTTTTGCACTTTGTATGACCGGCTTAGGGCGGACAAACTGCCGCCGGGCCTCATCCCTCTCCTTTTCTAGCTTCTCCCGCCATCGACGCTGTTCATCAGCCGCTTGTTGGAGCTCAAACCGCTGACGCTTTAGGTCCATCTGCCGTTGGTAAAAATCCCCATAGCGATCATCCAGATCGCGAATCTGATCCATAAGTTCTGGGTCACGGGCGGCATCCACCTGGGATGTCGGCATCAAAATCCCAATAGCTAGAAATAGGGAAACAAATGTTTTCATGAAATCATTTTCTCGCAAAAAAACCCATATGTGAATTTTTCTGTGCCTCACCCCCGTTTTTGCTCGACCAAAATCTCAACTTTCCTTATGGTATCTCCTTATTTAGCGTTAAAAGGAGATCCCATGGACCAGCTGCTCGAAATAGCCGTCTTTGCCGGAAAGATAATTTTGATCGTAGTTGGTGTTGCGGCCATCGCGGGCATCATCGCCAGCCAAGCCATGCGTTTTCGCACTGACAATCGGTTGATCGTTGAGCACCTCAATAAAAAATATGACGCTTTTGCCAATGCCCTTCGCTCTTACATGCTGGATAAAAAAACTTTTAAAGGTCTAACGAAAAAACAAAAAAAATCCTCTAAATCGAAGAAAAAAGAACCTAAAAATCGACGAAACATTTTCGTTGTGGACTTTCACGGCGACATCAAGGCCTCCGCCGTAGACTACCTTCGCGACGAAATCACTGCTGTACTGAGTGTGGCCGAAAAAGGCGATGAGGTGGTAGTTCGACTTGAGAGCCCTGGCGGCATGGTCCATAGCTACGGCTTGGCAGCCTCGCAATTGGCTCGAATTAAAGAACATAAACTTCACCTCACCGTTTGCGTCGACAAAGTGGCCGCCAGCGGAGGTTACATGATGGCTTGTACGGGAAATAAAATTATTGCTGCCCCGTTTGCAGTCCTAGGATCTATTGGTGTCTTAGCGCAAGTGCCAAACTTTCATAAACTTTTGAAAAAACATGATGTGGATTATGAGGAATTCACGGCGGGCGAGTACAAGCGCACCCTCACTCTGCTTGGCGAAATCACTGACAAGAAAAAAGAGAAATTTGTTTCTCAGATTGAAGACACGCACACCCTTTTTAAAGACTTTGTCAGCACTCATAGGCCCCAGCTGGATATGGCCACCGTGGCCACAGGTGAGCACTGGTACGGGACACGAGCCAAAGGCCTTGGCCTTCTTGACGAAATCATGACTAGCGACGAGTACTTGTTCTCGCACAAAGACACCGCAGATATCTATGCCCTTAAAATGGAGCATAAGAAAAAAGCTGTGGAAAAAATATCAGAAGCTTTCAGCAAGGCCATCAGTGAGGGCGTTGAGAAAGCCATTGATTCCGCTCGGGGATGGAAAATCTTCAGTTGATATTGTCGTTGGCCGATTCTCCATCGCCGGGGTCTTTTTCAGGATGAGTCGGCTGGCCTTCCGGACTTTGCCCTACGGGTAAAAGTTTTTTTGCCGTTTCCACCACAGTTTCTTTAATGAGATCGAACCGTGAGCCTTTTTGATTGGCCAGTATTTCTGTCACAAACTCTTGTTTGAGTTGATCCGTAACTGACAGTGACAAATTTCTTTTTGGTTCTTTTTTGGCCAGCGTCTTAAACATTTTTAGACTGGGCAATAACACTGGTTTTTCTGCCTCGCCTGACAAATTCCAGGTGAGCAACTTTAGATGGGGGAAATCGACGGTGACCTCTCCTTCAAGAGCCCCATGGTTCCATTCTCCTTGAGAGGAAAACACTACGGATTTATTCAAACCATTGGCCGAAAGCTTCGACCACTGACCTTTTTGCCTCTCTACCTTGATCGTGCCGTTGATATCAGAAAACGACGTCTCAGGACCAAGACGTTCATAATCTAAAAACAGTGGGCGAATCACTTTTTGGTAAGGATTGTCTTCTCTTAATGTCAACTGACCCACTTGAACCTTTGCCGCAAGAATATCTTCTTTAAAGTCCGTCTTCACCTTCACTGTATCTAAATGCCATTGGTCGTTCTCAATAGTCTTAAAACCAAAGTTGCCTTGCCACAAACTAAACTCCCCAGCTGAAACTACTGCTTTTCCGTACAACTCCATGGGGGCGAGACGTCCCTCCACCAATAAATTTTGAATTGATGGATGGAGTTCAAGCGCCGAAATTTTTGCCTGCACTTCTCCATCAAGAAATTTTTCATCCAAATCAAATGACAAGACCCCATTGAACTGTCCTGACTCCAACTCAACTTCATCAATAATCCCTAAATACCGACCATGTAACCAATGAATTTGCCCATGTACACGGGATACATGTTGGCGGCCTCTCACACCCTTATTGATAAAAAACATCTCTAGGTCATTCACAGCCCCCGTGAAACTCATATCCTGTGTTGATCGAACGGACACTTCGCCGTTTAGCTCTCCAAACTGGCTGAGCGCCCCTCGTGGACCCTGACGTCCTAATGCGTCCACTATTTTTTTGATTTTTAATCCTGAGATTGTCACTAGAAAGGGATCAAACCTTTTGTTCGTCATAGGATACAGTCGCAAATCCTTGGCCACTATTTTGCCCGCATCGCCATTCACCACACAATCTGACAATGTCAAATCGGCCGCCTCCCAGGCAACAAGCTGCCCAGAATAAACGCCAGAACACGATAACCATAAATAGTTCGGGCTCCAGCCCCACTCGGTCAAATTTCGATAACGGGCTACTTGCATAAGGGCATTGACTGGTAAGTTTTTTGCCGAAAAACGACTGGAAAAGAATCCTGATTCAAAATTGTAACTGGCACTGGTTTCAAGATTCCCTTCTCTCACCTGCGCGGTCAGGGATAACTCCAAAGTTTGGGGCGACACCAACCCTTCAAAACGCAAATGATCAAAGGTGGATTCGGGCAACCATGATGGAACAGAGGCAATTTCTGAACGTAATGTCAATATGGGGCTTTCTTCAGGCAAAGTCAGGCGCGTGGATTGAAGTTGCAGAACGAGCGTGTCAGCCCCATCCTGGTGCTCAAACCACTCCAAACTTTCAATAGAGACCCGCGGCAAAATCTGGCGCAAATCCTCTCGATGGGAGCCCCAATTTTTTGAAAAATACCGACGCAATTCATTGGACTTCTGCGTCCACAACTCATGATCTTTCACCACCGTGGAGGATTTTGGTTGCTCTGAAGGTGCCGGCGTTTCCACCGGGGATGGCGATGTCTCTTGAGCCTCACAAGAGCCCCGCCAAGTGGGCTGATAGACTTGGGCATTTGAAATTTCCGCACGGGAAAGACCCACATAGCCTTGAAACAACTGGGCGAGTGCTATTGGAAAATAAACCTTAGAGATTTTTATCTGCAGAGGCTTTTGGCAAGAACCCGGCAGATCAATTTGTACTCCGCCCACCTCAAGCGCAATAGCTGGTTTAATCCCGTCGGCCAAACTCAATCGGATCTGATTCATCTTAATGGGTACAGGAATTTTTTGAAAAGCCGCTGAAGCTTCTATTTTCTCACGAATATGTCCACTTGAAAAAATGAACCGGACGGTACCACCCAGCAACGCGCCAACAATAAGTGAAGCTAAAAATACATACCATCCGCGCTGTGGATTTACTTTCTGGTCCATTCCCCCTCATCACTTAAAGACGAAATTCAAAACCTCATACTCTTTATCGCCTTTAGGACTGCTAAACTCTATCAGATCACCCTTTGATTTTCCAATCATCGCGCGAGATAAGGGCGAAAAAATGGAAATCTTCCCGGCCTTCACATCGGCTTCGTCTTCGCCAACGATCTGATAAGTCACAGTGCCGCCGGATTCTTGGTCTTCCAATGTGACCGTGGCACCGAAAATGATTTTGTCTGACTTTAATTTACTGGGATCCACCACATCGGCAGCGGCCAATTTAGCCTGCAGGTCATTGATACGAGATTCACAAAAGGCCTGACGCTCTTTGGCGGCATCGTAGTCAGCATTTTCACTCAGATCACCGTGTCCGCGAGCCTCTTCGATGGCTCGCACCACTTCAGGGCGTTCCACTTGAAGGAGGTGCTTTAACTCCGCTTCCAGTCGAGCTTTTCCTGTAATCGTCATTGGATGTCTATCGCTAGTCATAGAAATCTCCGCCTATCTAGGGTATAAAAGCGCAGTATTATTATTTAATTCTTTGACCCAGACAACTGCAAAGGCGAATATATAGAAAATATTGGTAAGTCCTTTAAATAATTGGTTATTTATGAAGCTGAATCCGTCTAACATCGGCATTATCAAGCGATTATTGGTGGGCCGAAACAACCGACCCCTGCGATCCATCCTTAATCGCCTGGAACCGGCGGACATTGCCTCACTGTTTAACACGCTCAATCAAAGGGAGCAGAAGCAACTTATCCACGCCCTGATCACCCTCGGTAAATCCAGTGAAGTGCTGGTGGAGCTCCCTGAAACACGCCTAGAAGACCTTTTAGAATCTCTGGACATCACCACCTTTGAACAAATACTTGAAGAAGCTCCCATTGATGATGCCGCTTATTTTGTGGGACTGACGGCTGAGGAAAAACACGAATCTCTGTTAAACCTTTTACCTATCAAAAAGCAGACGAAAATTCGGCAGTACCTGGCCTACCCCGAAGACTCTGCCGGCCGAATTATGCAAACAAAGGTCTTTAGTTTGCCAGTTCGACTCAACGCCAGTGAGGGTTTGGCGGAGTTAAGAAGCCGCGCCCAAGAGGAATCGATCTATTATATCTATTGTGTAGACGAAGATGAACGCCTTGTGGGTGTGGTATCGCTTCGGGCCATGGCCACCGCACCTTCAGAAAAGCCTCTGGTGGAGTTGATTAAAAAAGATGTGATTACGGTTTCACCCATGGATGATGCTGAGGACGTGGCAAAGATGGTGGCCCACTATGACTTTATTGCCCTTCCTGTTTTGGATAAACAACATCGACTGCTCGGCATTGTCACCGTGGATGATGTGGTCGACATCATTCAAGAGTTAGCCACAGCCAACATTTATGCCCAAGCCGGTCTACAAGAGGACGACCGCGTTTACACACCCGCCTTACAAAGTATTAAAAACCGAATTCCTTGGATGTTTTTAAACCTTTTCTTGGCTGGCCTAGCCAGTGCGGTAATTGACTCTTATGAAGAGACCATGAAGCACCTCATTGTACTGGCCACAGTAAAAAACATTGTGCCTGCTCTTGGCGGAAATACGGCCATTCAAACCTTAACCGTAGTCACTCGAGGTCTGGCCACCGGGGACTTCAGCTTTATCAGCTATGCTAAAGCGGTGACGAAGGAAGCCACTGTGGGCCTCACCATTGGTGTATTTACAGGACTGGGCGCTGGCACATTACTTTATTTATGGAAAGGCGACACCCTTGTCTCTGTGGTCATTTTCATTGCCATGGTTCTTAACTCGTTTTTGGCAGCCATTGCGGGGTCTATTGTGCCCATTCTGCTTAAGCGCTTTAACCTTGACCCAGCCACGGGGAGCGGTGTGCTTGTAACAATGATCACCGACATTTTTGGTTTCTTTGCCTTTTTAGGAATTGCCACACTTGGCCTAAAATACATGAGCTAGCCGAAAATGAAAATCTCACCCAAAGAATTAAATTTTACTTTTTCAAAAAGCTCGGGTGCCGGCGGACAAAACGTAAATAAGGTCAACACCAAGGTCACATTGCGCTGGAATATCTTTGAATCCTCTAGTGTTTCACAAAAAGTGATTGACCGATTTTGCGAGCTCTTTCCCAATAAGATCCTTGATGACGGCACAGTGCAGATTTCAAGCCAGCGCTATCGCCTGCAAGCTCGCAACATTGCCGACTGCGTAGAAAAATTGCACGTCATGATAGAGAAAGCCGCGCGCCCCAAAAAGCCGCGAAGGCCCACCAAACCCACAACCTCTTCTGTGGAAAAGCGGCTCAAAGGAAAACGATTACAAAGCGATAAGAAACGCCAACGACAAGGACGAGACGACTAGCTCCTGGATAATTTGGTTTTGGCAAATCCAGCGAGTAAATTTCATTATTTTGGATAAATTTGTCAAAAAATGTTACATATTGACATGTTTGTCCTTTCCGATTACCATGGGACAAACATGTCAGAAATCATAAAGGGGTGACAATATTGTCATTTAGAGAGTTGAAGTCTATCTTAGAAAAAGAGTTGGTCATTAGTGCAAAAGATGCTTCCACAGTTTTAGGGGACCGGAAAAGAGTCTATGCTTTGCAGGACAAAGGTGACCTTAAAAGATGTGGCACGGGTCTTTATACCTTGCCTGGGATAGAAGAAGGAACTGCACAATTTGCTGCCCTAAATAAATACTTTCCAAAGTGTGTAGTTTCCGGAGTGACGGCCCTCTCTCTTTGTGGGTTGGGCCAAGAGTATCTGGATAAGATACACGTGGATATTCCTAATACTACGAATTTATCTAACTCTCTACTCGAAGTTCACCGAGTGACTGCAAAGCGGATAAGTCATGTAGAAAACAGAAAATTTGAAGAAAAAGGCATACCCTTTAAGATTAAAGTCTACTCACCTGAGCGGACACTGTTTGAGGCCTACAAGTACTATGGCGTTGGGACAGATGCATTTATACGGGCCATTAAAAACTATCGAAATCTTTATTTAAATAAAAAATCACCTGGCAAACAGTACGATGTTATTTTGAGTATAGACAAAGAAGTGGGAAGGGAACTGGTTAATTTTTTGAGCATGGGAGATATCAATGGATGAGACCTCTCTTTTATCTCAATTTGAGAAATGGAAGAAGGAGCACGATCAACATGGTCGCATGGCCTTCTCTCGCTTTATCATGCTGACTTTTTTAGACGGCCTCGAAAAAGTCAGCGACGACTTCATTTTTAAGGGAGGAAATCTTCTGTGGCACTACATTCAAACACCGAGAGCTACGGTAGATCTCGATCTATCGACCATAACTTTAAAATCTCATTTGGAGATTAAGCAATGCCTTGAACAGTCCTTTGCTATTCACAAAGAAATTCAATTTTCTATAAAAGAGTTTAGAACCATTCATGATGAGGAAGAAATTGGTGCGGCCATTACTATCACTTATCAGACATATCATGGACAAAAAAATCAATTTGAAATAGATATCGTTTATACATTGCCAACAGATTTGGTCAAAATAAAATCGACTGTTAGTGATAGAAGTTTAACTTCGGCAAGTATAGAAAATATTATTGCTGATAAAGTCAATGCGGCCCACAGATTCGCGGGTGGCAACACCCGCATGAAAGATTTTGATGATTTGTGGAGAATTTCAAAATCAGATATTAGAATTAATAAAAGTAAGGTCAATAGGCTTTTCAAAAAAAGAGTGATTCCTTTCTCATTGGAGGGAACTTGGGTAGAAAATTTAAATCATGCCTGGAAAGGACATGTGAAAAGGTACAAAGACTTGCCAAGTGACATTTTAGTAATATTCGAAGATATCAATTCTTGGCTAAAAGGCTTAAAGAAATGAAGGTTGGGCAGCGATTGCAAAGCGATAAGAAACGCCAACGACAAGGACGTGATTACTGGTCTAGGCCTTTGGCGAATTGAATCGCTTTTGTGAACAGAAAATCGCCGCCGCACGTCAGGTGTCTTGCCCAATAGACCCATGCCACAGCAAAACCCTTAAACTCCACTTCAATGACCTTCGTCTTGTTTATGTTTTTGTTGTATAATCCGATAAGTGAGCACAGAGGTCATCAGAGAATGGACAGTCGGTACCTTAAAAATTTAGAATTGCGACGATTGGTTGAGAAAATCGAAACCGCTTCGTCTATTCTTCTCACCACCCACAAACAGTGTGACGGTGATGGTTTAGGTGCCATGCTCGGGCTCTATCATGCCCTTAGAAAGTTAGATAAGAAGGTTCGGGTTATCACGGTTGACGGAGTTCCGGCTAAATATCGATTTCTGCAACCGGAACTGCACTTACAAAATTTTGACAAACCTCACGACCCCATTGAACCCACAGACCTTTGCCTTATCTTCGACACAAATGACAGGCGCCTTGTGGATCCCTTATTTTTCGAGCTTGAGAAACAATGCAAGCAGATTGCCTTCGTCGACCATCACCCAGTTTTAAATAAAGGCCCTGAACCCACTCCTGGATCGTACATAGATACATCAGCCGCAAGCACCGGCGAAATCGCCTTTTTTATAATAAAAGCCTTAGGCATTCGAATGGATCAAATGATTGCCCGCGCCCTCTACACGAGCATCGCCTTTGACACGCAAATATTTAGGTATGTTAAAAACTCTCCCTCGAGCCATTTGATTGCAGCAGAACTGCTTGAACATGAGAAAAATGCTTATTCGGTACATCGATTTTTATTTGCGACTTACACACAAGAAAAAATCGCCTTTCTTGGTAAAGTGCTCAGCGAAGTGGAGTACTTTGCCGAGGGTCAAGTGGCTGTGGTCAAAGTGAGCCTCTCTGACTTGAAAGATCATGACTTAGATATGGATGATTCTCGTGACGTTATTGATATGATTATGAACATCAACGCCTTGCAAGTGGCGGCCTTATTTCGTGAAGATGCCCCGAATGAGTACAAACTCAGCTTACGCAGTAAAGGCAGCATTGAAGTTTTAGGCATTGCTGAAAGCTTTGGCGGTGGTGGTCATATGTTTGCTTCTGGAGCTCCCCTACAGGGACAATATGAAGACTTAAAACTGAAGCTTGTGAACCAATTTTTAAAACGTCTTAACGGTACCACCAAAGCTAAAAGCTAAGTATGAACCGCTCAGGCCATAACAACAAAAAAGACCCCATTATTTGCTCCTGCAACTTTGTGAAGCAATCCACCATAGAAAAAGCTATCACTGAAGGATGTGACACTTTAAATAAAATTTATGATGAGACCGCAGCCGGTATCGGACCTTGCGGCGGCAGTTGCCGAGTCATGCTTCAGTACATGCTCGACACCTTTAAAACCACAGGCCAGTTTCCCGAAAATCCTCGAATCAAGCGGAGGCGAAAACCACCACCCCGCAGAGGTTAACTCGAAACACGGCCCCCGTCAGTATGGCCCGAATTCACATGAATTGTTTTTCGCAATCGGAACCAAGTTTCCATCTGAATCCCGCCTATTAAAACGGCAACACAGTTACCCTTTTGATTTGGAGCAAAAATAAAAATTTCGTACACGCGAACTATCTACGGGTATCGGAATTCGGTCACTTTTGACTAATCAGCCCAACTTTTCTGTTGGGAGGCCCAACTTGTGCAGGGGCGGCCACCGCCATCGTCGTACTGTTCTGAAGTACACACTCGAAACTTCGCACCATACAAGGAAATATCAAGGTAGGCGGTTCCAACTCCCGCGCTGGCAACTCCTACATTTTGGGGAAAATAACCGCTTTCACCTTTTTTAAACTTGTGTTGCCCACAAGTGGCCAAATAAATGTTTGGAATAGGACTGCAACCTGAATACTTGGGCCATCCATTTTCAACAATCGCAAAATACTTAAAAGATCCTGACTCAAACGTGATTGACCTCCCATTGAGGTAACTCGGGTAGGGTCCCGCACCTGGCGCGAGCCCTTGTTGGTCTGGTTTAGTGTCACCAGGCTTGGTACGGGTCGATGTGCAAATGGGCTCACCACTGGCCGTGTAACCTTCAAGCGTCTCATTTTTCTTACAAGTTGGCAGGACAGAAAATAGCGGAGCGCAAAGACTCTGCCCCTTGGCGTCTATTCCCGTCATGATCTGCCCCTGTGGGCATTGGCCTGCTGCTGATTTGGTAGGCAGGGTGCATGACTTTTCGCTACCATCCCACTTGCCTCCTAAGGCCAAACACGTTTGTCGCATAGCTGAGTTGATAGTTTTAGAAAGCGAACATTTGTTTTTGATAGGGTCATAATCCCCGCCGAGAGAGCGGCAGGTCTCCTTCACCTGGCTTGGCAAGTCGCAAGTTTGTGTGGCATCGTTGAATCGCCCACCTGCAGCTTCACAACTGGTTTTGACGTCATTCGGCAGTTGGCATTTACCTGAGGCATCGTCAAAGGTACCGCCAATGGCGACACAGCTAGCATCAAGGGATAGTCCTGTGCCGGGCTTGTGAATTTCAAAATCATAACGGCTAATGTTAAAAGGCACTTTATTGGAACTCATTTCATATTCAAAGTTCACCTGAACTTTTACAGCTGGACGCTTACACGAAGCTTGATCACAACCACCCAAATCCGTATCGGGCAACCAAGTCACTTTGACGCCAATAGGACATTTGTCACTAACACCAAACTCGGAGCATGATTCACCAGTTCGGGTGAACCCTTTTTTGGCGTCAGTGAAATCAAATTTAACATTTCCTTTAGCGTCTTTGACCTGCAACAGTTTGACTTTTTTGGCATCGCCACCTGCTTCGACGAGCGATTTACAATTAAAGTCGCCAGATAAATCTGTCAGGCAGGTGCCATCTATGGATTGATACCAGGACTCTTCGGCAGTGAGGTAAGAGCGAATGCTGTCACTGATGTTCTGCACTGTCATTCTAAGTTCAACGACATTTTGAGACTTTAGCATTTGGGTCATCATACCTGCTGTACCGGCAACGACAATCCCTAAAATGCCAACGGCCACTAAGACTTCAACAATAGTCATCCCGCGATGATTTATATGTTTCATCGGAATCCCCCAAAAATTCGCCCTGCGAATATACTCCCCACACCTCAAAATTCTAGCATAGATTTTCAACCATCGACGAATCAAATACACTGAGGCCCATAGATTTGATCTGACGTCTCAAAATGATACCCCCGCGTCCCGATCACCGTCGATGGTGATTGATGTACTGAGATTGATCGCACTAATTCCCCAATCGGTAATTGATTATCTCTCGCACATCAGGGCGACAAGTGCCACATGCCGTGCTGGCTGATGTCTGTCGGCTCACTTCTTCTGGAGTGTGGGCTCCGGTGATGATGGCCATATCCACCACACGGGCTGGAACCGCTCGACAGTGACAGAGTTCTTCTTCTGCAAATGGAAAATTCCACTTCCCTTGTGCTTTTAATACCACTTCACGCATCAGTATGGCGGCGGCAGAAACCCCTTGGGGCACTTCTAGTTTTGCCAAAGATCCAGTGAATTTAGGCCGCCAGTCTTCCAGCGCCTGCAATAACTCAGGTCCACCAACACCGGTAAGACGTGAACTCTTAATAACATCGCCACCATCTAGCTTAAGATTTAAATGAATTTCTTCTCGCCCAGGCAGGCCAACACTTATATCTAAGGAATCCATGCCACTCCTCAACTAAAAAAACCAGCGACAATACTCGCCGCCAACTGAATATTTGCTTCTAAGAGTATACCTGATTTTGCCCTGGGTTTGAAACTGTGATCACCGTCGGGCAAATATTCAACGGAAATATGGGCTGAAAGGTCGTAACCCTGCACTTCTTCGGCCCCGCCGAAGGGATCTCGCTCCCCCTGCAGTATCAAGGTGGAGGTTTTGAGGCTTTTTAAGTGTTCCACCCTCAGAGTGCCTGGACGACCTGGCGGATGAAAAGGATATCCCAAGCACAACAAGCCCCTGACCGATAACGAATCAGTAATCATACTGGCCACTCTTCCCCCCATGGATTTGCCGCCGATGATCAGATCTTCAGGCCCACCAACGGCGTCTATAGCCTGCAAAAAACTTGATCGCAACACCGGCATGCGATCAGGAGATCTTCTTGTCCCCCCATTGCGACGTTGACTCATATAGGGAAATTCAAATCGAACCACTTGGAAGTCAAATGCCGCCAGCTCACCGGCAATGTCGTTCATAAAGTCGCTGTCCATAGGGGCGCCTGCGCCATGTGCAAGTAAAATTTTTCGAGTGGATTTCGCAGGCCCATCAATTAAAAAATTCATATTCTCCCAATCAATGCAATTTGGCTTCAATAAACAGCGGTTCGTGATCGGAGCTGTCTACATAATCAAGAATGTGGGAACGTTTTACATCCAACCCCCGCACAAAAATATGATCCAACTCAAAAAAACGATGATCCCTCGGCCACGTCACATGCACTAAGTCCTGTGATTGAGTCATTTTAACTAAAAACTTTCGCCTATCCGCATTCCAGGTGTTAAAATCTCCACCCAACAATATCGGCCCTCTGTGTTGGGCGAGTTCGTTAAACAATTGGCGAATCTGCTTTTTAAAATCTGAATTGGCCACAAAGTTAATCCCGTGAATATTGGCCACCAAAAGGGGTTCTCTTTCGCCTTCAATGGGATACTCCGCAAGCAGCACCATTTTTGGCGTATTAATAATCGGCTCCCTTGGTTCACTTCGTAAAAATTTGAGAGAAGAAATAGCAAATCGAGACCCTGTGGAGACACCCGTTCCTACTTTTTCGTCAAAAAAACTAATGGCCGAATGCCAAGCCATACCGTTCACTCTGTTAAATGCATTTGTGAAAGAAGTGCTGGTCAATGTCTCTTGCAGCAGAACAAAATCACTGGCTTCAGAATAGACCTGTAAGTCCGGCAACAGTCGGTCGCGTTGGCCCTTGTACACATTCCAAACAAAAATTTTTAAACTCGCGCTTTTTTCAAGAAGTTGCGCCACAGCGGGGCCGTCTTCACGCAACACCTCTTCATCCGGTGGGATATCATAAAAAAACCCCAACGGGTCGGCCGCATCCACCACTCCCTGGGGCCACACCGAAGTGGCCTGTACCGGTCCGCCAACACTTAAAATCCACCCAATAATCCAAACAATAATCCACCTTAGGTTCATCCCACCCCTCCCTGGTACTGGAACTAAAAATCAGATCCTTTATTCAAGATCAGTCTTGTAAAAAATGAAACCCATTTTACTTTTGCACCGGGTTATTTTCTGTGGCAGAAGAGAGGGGTGACTCGCCTTAGCGTAAATGTGAACAAAATCGCCACGCTGCGAAATGCGCGCGGACATGATCTTCCCCATCTCGAAACCGTGGCTCGTGATATCGTGGGCTTTGGTGCGGGGGGAATTACCGTTCATCCTCGTCCAGACGAGCGACATATTCGCTATGAAGATGTTTACGTTTTATCGAAAATGCTCCACACCATTAACTTGCAAAACCATGGCCACTCGCTGGTGGAGTATAATATTGAAGGCTACCCGAGCCCGAAGTTTATGCAATTGATGGCAGAAGTGAAGCCCACCCAATGCACGCTGGTGCCCGACCCTCCTGATGCGATCACCTCCAACGCGGGGTGGAACGTAAAAAAGGACAGGGATATGCTCACTGAGGTGATCAGTGAACTCTCTAAAAACGGCATTCGGAGTTCTTTGTTTGTGGATCCTAATGACATTGATACGCAACAAGTAGAAGCCTTGCTGCAAGTGAAACCCGATCGGGTCGAGCTCTATACAGAAGCGTATGCCAATGCCTTTGGCACAGAGTCTGAAGAATCGGTCACCGAACTTTATAACCGAGTGGCTATTGAACTCTATGATCTTGGAATTGGCATCAATGCCGGCCACGACCTAAACCTACAAAACGTTGGCCCTCTTGTAAAAACCATACCCGTTATCGACGAAGTGTCTATTGGCCACGCTCTTATTTCTGAGGCGCTATATTTGGGGCTTGAAGAAACCATCAAACGATACCTGCAAAGACTCGGCCCCAGCACCCCTTCTACTTAGAGAGCATGGCCATGGACGTGCATCTGCTCCCCGCATTTAAAGATAACTATATCTACCTCGTTCACGATCCCCTTAAACATATAAATATCGTGGTGGACCCTGGCGATTCCGACGTGGTGAAAATGTTTTTATCGGATCGACAATGGGACCTCCATGCCATACTCATCACTCATCACCATTGGGATCATATTGATGGTGTCGAAGAACTTCAAAACTCCTTTAAATGCCAGGTCATTGGCTCGGTATATGATCAATCTCGCCTGCCGCCCCTCACTCAGAGGGTCCAAGGAGGTGACTGCCTTGAAATAGGCTCTGCGTCCATACAGGTTTTGTTTGTGCCAGGTCATACCACTGGACACATCGCCTACTATTTTTCTGATCAACAGTGGCTGTTTGTGGGCGACACTTTGTTTTCTATGGGATGTGGTCGCATTTTTGAGGGCACACCGGAGATGCTGTTTAATAGTCTGCAACAGCTTTTGCTTTTGCCTGATTCTGGAAAAGTCTTCTGCACCCACGAGTACACGCTCACAAATGCCAAATTCGCACTTCAGTTTGAGCCAAACAATCCAGATTTGCTTTTAAGAATAAAGCAGGCCGAGGCTTTGCGCGCAAACCACCAGCCCACTCTACCGACGACAATCATGCAAGAAAAGGCGACCAATCCCTTTTTGCGACTTAAAAGCCCTGCAATCAGGCAAAGTTTAAACATGGCTACGGCCACAGACCTTGAAGTTTTCACCCGACTTAGAGAGCTTCGAAATCAATTTTAAAGATCTGTGTACTTTTCAAATCGGCCTTTTGATTTTTCAATGGGGTACTTGGCTGTATTTTTTTGCAATTTATCATAGAAAGCTTGAGTTAAATCAAACTTGTTTCTTTGCGAGAACCGGAGCAAGAAAAACAAAATATCTGCCAACTCTTCACCCACCGCTTCTCGCTTATCAGAATCTTGCAGGAGGTCTTGTGCCCGCTGTTCGTCCAGAAATCGAAAATGCTGTAGAAGTTCGCTTGATTCTGTAACAAGGCCAATAGCCAGATCTTTCGGACCATGAAATTGGTCCCAGTCTCGATCGGTGCAAAATTGAACCACAGATTCAGTCATTTCTTGTAGAGTTTTTTCCATAGCTGGGCACCATAGTCGGGTACAAGCTAGAAGGCAATCCCGGCGTGGCAAGATGCACGACTTCGGTCTTACGACTCGGCGGCAGTCTAGATTTCAAACAGCCTCCTAAAACCTATTACGTTTTAAACACTTGCTACCGATAGAGACTATGAACCTGGAGGAACTCATGCGTCGAAATATTGTTCGCCTAGTAATAGCCATGTGCATATCAGCAGCCGGCTTTTTTGGCACCCATGTGTGGTATGAAAACGGCCGTGTGGCACCTCTTGTGGATCGAAATCAAGCCGTTCTGGCCCGTCTTGTAGAGCACGTAAACGAAGTGGAACGACGCCCACTTTCGCAACTGATGTGGGAAGTTATCGGCCAAAACGAAAACCTCCACGCCGGTGAATCCATTCGAACCACATCTAACTCTGAAGCCCGCATTATGTTTTTAAGCACGGGCGCTGTTATTGAACTTGAACCCGACTCAGAAGTTATTATTGAAGAAAGTGCCGACGGTATCGCCCTTGATTTCTTAAAAGGTAACCTTTTTGTAAAAAGCGGCACCAAAGGTCAAGATACTGGCAAAGGCATTACCCTCAAGTCAGGAAATAGTAAAATTGCTCTTAACAAAGCAGATATCAGTCTTTCAAAAGCAAAAGAAAGCAACAAAGTGGATCTTCAGGTTTTTGGCGGAACAGCTGCCGTAACCCAAGGAGATAAAACCATTCAATTGGACGAAACCAAAGCTGGTACTCTCACCACCACAGGCGTTAAAGAAACTGAGGAGATCATTAATATTCTTGCTCCAACACCTGGTGAGCCTGTTTATTTTGATCCAGACAAAAAAGAAACTGTGACCTTCACTTGGGAAAAATTGCCTAAGGGCTACACAGTAGCTCTATTGGGTGGAGCTCGGCGCACAAAACTTAAAGAAATCAACAATGTTACTGCAAACGGCGAAACCGGAACTCTTTCATTCTTACCTAAAAAAGTGGGCAAGTTTTATTGGCAGTTAGTGGCAAAGTCGTCCCAGCAAGATCTGCCAGAACGAAAATCTAAAACTCTTCCCATCGAACTTGTCGCGAAAACGGCGCCAGTGCCTCTCTCACCCGCACCCAATGAAAAATTAGCTCTTGAGGTGGAACAGCCCAACGTGGAATTCAACTGGACATCTCCCATGCCTTTTGAAAACTACTTTATTGAAATCGCCACAGACTCACAACTTAAAGAACAAGTGGCCAAACAGTCTATTGAAAAGACTGTGACTTCGTTTTCTTTTAAGCCCAACAAATCGGGCAAGTACTTCTGGCGAATCACCGGATATATGAAAATAAAAGGACAGCCCGCTGGTATTTCTAGCGGCATTCAATCGTTCACAGCTCAAGTGGGCATTAAACTGCTGCCTCCTGAGTTGCGCTCGCCCGTGGCTGACCAGGCACTGCCATTTCAACAGGTGCAAGCTAAGGGTATCACTTTCTCTTGGGACTCTGCTGCCGGAGCTGAAAAGTATCGCGTTGCTGTCCAGACCGTAACAAAAGAAGGTCTCTCTCAACCCGAAGTGAAAGAATTTTTCACATCTCCTGGCAAATGGGAGTCAATGAAACCCGGCACTTATAGATGGACCGTAACTAGCCTTGGTGCAAAAAATAAAATTTCTGATCCCTCGCCGGCCCGCCAGTTTACAGTGAACACCCTACCTAAAGTCAATTGGGTGGGCGGCCCAGAACCCAGTGAATTTTTGTACTTTACAAACAAACCCTACTTGCAGGCCCGCTGGATTCCTGATGTAAAAGGAGCAAAAGCCTGGCGCGTTCGATTTGCAGTATCTGGCTTTCTTGATGAAGAAGGCAAGTGGATTAAGACCGACAAACCCTACATCCGAAAATACGTCAATGGCAACGGCACCTTTGATGTGGAAGTCGAAGCTTTAGATGACAATGGACAAGTGATTGCAAGAAGTAGTGTGAAACAAATTGTTGTTAAAGAAAAGCCCCTACTGCCACCACCCAGCTTTGCTAAAAATATCCCCGAAGTTATTAAATCAGATAAAAGCGGTAACTTAGATGTTCAGTGGCTGCCTGTGGACGGGGCTGAATCCTACCAAGTGATTTTGCAATCACCCGATGGCAAAGTGCTGCAAGAAAAAAAGGTCACGAGAAGCTTAGCCTCGCTGAACAAATTAAAACCCGGTAATTATAAGGTCTCTGTAAAAGCCATTGATAAACACAACCGACCCAGTAAGGCCGGAGACACAAAAGAAGTGAATGTGCCAAAGGTCAGTAACATTGCGGCACCAAAGATTAGAAATATTAAGGTTAAATAGTTGAAAACATACAGTGCATATGTATTGACATTAATTTTAGGGATTGGGTTAGCGATGCTGTCGCTGAGTCCTGCCCATGCCGCAAAGGCCCGTCGCTATGTGAACTTAGAGTGGGAACCTGTGGAAGATGCCACACAATATGAAGTGACAATCACCCGCATTCGCAAGGGCGGCGAGCGAGCTAAGCCCAGCACTTTTAAAGTGGGCGAAGCCAAGTGGCGAGGGCAAATTAACCCTGGCAAATACGAAATGCTATTACGCTCCTATGATGACCGCGGGGTGCCTGGCGGCTGGAGCGAGCCGGTCTTGTTTTTGGTAAAAAATCCGCCACCCGCACGCATTTACCCCACACCTGATCTCGTGATTGAAACTAAAGAGGCTTCCACATTCGATGTGGAATTTCAATGGCAATCAGAAGAAAATGACAGCGGCTTTCGTTTAGATATTGAGTCCACCACGGGCGACTTTAAGAAATCTTATAAAGTATCTGGCACCTCTAAGGAAGTGGATTTGCCTGTGGCTAACACATACAAGTGGCGAGTGACCGCTCTAATGGATGCCGATGAAGAAGTGGGCGAAATGAGTGAAGCCATGGACTCTTTCACTCTAAAAGGTCAAAGTCTTGATAAACCCACAATTAAAACTCCCATGTCCTCTATCGTTGAAACACTCAGCTGGAAGCGCCCTGAACACGCCGAACACTACTCTTATGTTTTAAGTACAAAAAAGCCAGACGGCAAATGGAGCGTGGTTGATAAAAATGAATCTTACCAGCTGAACAATCTCCCTTTTGATTTGTCTCGTCCAGCCGGCGAATACCGACTAAAAGTGATGGCGCACGCCCATAATCGGGAGACCTCGTCGGATTCTATAGAGTTTACCTCTGCCGGCAACTTAAGAAACCCTGCCGCCATTGAAGCGGCCAAACTTAAAGAGTCTTTAAATAAACCGACACCCTTTTATTTTATTGCCAGTTACTTTTTAACAAATATGGCCTACCGCGGAGCTAACTTTCAAGAATCCAGCGGCCCGACGGATTTCAGCGCTATTGGCGGAACTGGGCGTTTAGGGATGGGCTATATCCATCCCCGCTCATCTTGGGGTCTATTTGCCATTGCCGACATGAGTGGCTTCACCGTTGTGGGTGAAACATACACCTTTTTATCAACAGAAGTTCATGGGACATGGACAAAAGATCTTCCCGGCGCCAATCGTCTGCAAGTCACTGGTGGGTTCTACTCTAAAGATCTTCCTGAGGCCATTGGGACCGCCTCAATCGGTTCAAGCCAAGGGACATTCAGTAAAATGAACACCCTCACCGCCTACGGTGCCCATGGCGGTGTGATTTACCAACGGCCCATATCGTCTCGCCTAGGAATAGAACTCAATGCCCGGGTATATCTACCCATCGAAGGTGACAACCCGAACGGAGTCACCCCCGAGTCAACGCTCTCTTACCAATTGGGTATATTAGGATCATTAAAACTGAATGACAGAACTACGGGTTATGCTGGATACTCAAGACGCCTCGACACACACTACTATCGAGCCCAATCTACGGGCAGCAACCCCGTCACTGAAGGCACCAATAACGAAGTTGAGATAGAGGGCAACTACCTCAACTTAAAACTGGAATACTCGTTCTAAATCAAATTCACACAGGAACGGCTCAACGTTAGTAAAACCGCACGCGGTTAGGTGATGGATAATTAAGAGGCGCATCTAATACACCCAACTGCCCCTGGCTATTAGAGCCCCAGCAGCGAACACCTAGGTTGACAATAGCACACGTGTGCTCAGAACCCGATGCAAAGCCATTCATTGGCCCAAGGCCACCCACCAATTCCGGGTACAAGGATCGATGGTCATAGCCTCCGAGCTGGCCTCGGCTGTTATTTCCAAAGCAGTACAGGCTGTTGCCACCACCTTCTGCACGACTGATGCAGGTGTGGTTGCGCCCCAAGCTTAGATCATTTGCATTCATTACAGGTGTTTTTGAAATGGCATCCAAAACATTCACGGGTTGGTCAGACTGATTGTCGTTTCCATTGCCCAGCTGCCCATCCCAACCGGCACCCCAGCATTGTACACTTCCATTACTAAGCTGCGCGCAGGTGTGATAATCGCCGGTTTCGACATTAGATGCCGAAGTCATCACATGTTGAGCGTACAATTCATCCATATTGTTATTAACAATGCCTAGCTGGCCATTCTCGTTACCGCCCCAGCAGTAGAGGTTACTACTTTCATCTAAAGCACAGGTGTAATTGGAGCCGGCGGATATTTTTGTGATTTGTTCGAGCTCCACAAATCCACTATCTTGGGCCCAATACGTACCGGGGTATTGTTCCCAATAATCATTCCCCATTCCGTTGGCAAAACGCCCTTGACGCTGCTGGCCCCAGCAGGTGACGCCTCTATCAAGGGTGGGAAATCCCCAAGCTCGGTCGGCCACCAAACAGGTGTGATCACGACCAACGGCAATGTCCTGAACATCCGTAAACGGCTCCCCGCTGGAATTTCGCACTAATCTTGGTGGCGACCACTCGTTTTCGTTGGCGCCACCAATAGATAAATTTTGGAAGTGGTAATATCCGTCATATTGTACGCTGACTAAATCGTCATTGGGCCCGACAGCGACGGCATCCTGGGTCGACATGGATACGGAGTAATAAATGGGTGAGGGTTCGATGTTTTGGAAAACTCCCCCTGACCCCAGCGTCAACTTAAATATTTCACCGCCAGACGAATAGTAATTCAAAATATCTTTGATGCCATTTTTATCAATATCGACAAGCTCAATGGTTCCCGAATTAGAGCCAAGCTCAATGTCTCCGCGAAATATCAGATTTGCGCCATCAAAATTGTACATTTTGGCTCGGCGCTGGGAGTACTCATTAGTTTCCGCAATTATCTCGATGACGCCATCACCATCTAAATCATTGGCAAACACTTTGCTGATCGTGCCCCCCAAATCATCCAGATACGTGCCGACAACATCTACTCCGCTTGATGCGTTGTCGATTCGATAAATTCTCAATTGATAACCAGACGAGTGATATATGGCTGCCACGTTGAGCTTTCCATCTCGATCAAAATCAGACATTACCATCCCGTCAAGATGCCCGCCGCCGCCACCGCCAAGGTCAATGTTCAGTATATTATTGCCACTTGACCCAAAATATCCGGTCCCGTCATTTTCCTGAATGGATATATAATTTGACTGATTAAACACGAAATCCAAATCGCCGTCAGAATCAATATCGCCAACTTGATGAAGGCCGCCACTACTAACGCCACTAGAAGTAGCTGCGCCAAAAGTCCCATCACCATTTCCCGTGACCAATTTGAAGTTCGAGCCCGCTATTGCAGCAATATCATCAACCCCATCATTATTGAAGTCACCCACATGAAAATCCATCACTGAAGAGCCAAAAGCTACAGGTATGGATGAACCCAAATTCGAAAAAGGTGCCAATTTGACATAGGAACCCGAAATCCACGCGACATTTGGATTTCCATCTAACGTGATCGATCGATAAAAGTTCCCACCCGATTGAGGAATGGCCCCGCCAGAGGGATAGATTCCATAATTTCCGACACCCAGAATGCGATTATTGTTGTAGCCCCAGCAATAGGCTTCTTTTGTACCAAAATTATTTGTAATAGCGCAGCCATGATCATAGCCGAGATCCAGCTTCTCCACATTGCCGGGCACTGATCCCACGACCACTGGAGCTGTGGGATTATCTGCATTGTTTTGCAGAGGTGAATGACTCATACCTTGGCCCCAGCACACAATTTCAGAATTTAAGGTCGCTGATTGATATTTCGCCACACAACCGCCATTATCATTGGCTGCCACTTTTGATAATATCTCGCCCGGATTCAATAGGGCTGGCAGCTCGCGATCAGGGTTTCGGTATTCTTTCACGGCCCGACTTCCTACCTGCCCCTCGGTGTCACTGCCCCAGCAGACAACACCTTGGCTTTCACTGACAGCACAGGCAAAGTCAGAGCCCACAGCTAAATGAGTGGCGTCATATAAACCCACAACGAGTTTCGGAAACTTTTGATTTTGGCCATCGGTATGGCCTCGGCCCAATTGGCCACTCCAATTGGCCCCCCAGCAGTAAACTTCGCCTGAGGATTTTCTTGCACAAGAGAAATTTTCGCCCGACGCCACTTGGACTGCGCCCTTAAACTCAGTGCTATTTTCTTCTTTCAGAGCCGTGGCGTACAACTGATGGTTTGAGGACATGGTCGACAGAACCACAGCCGTTGGCCCGGCTGAATACATCTCCCCGGATTGGCTGTTTTCATTGGCGCCCCAGCACAAAATACCAGAGTCTTGCGCTAGCGCACAGGTGTGACGGCCGCCGGCAGAGAAGCTCACTATTCCAGTCAAATTGACGAGATCGTTGTCTTGAACGGCACGAGGAATATAATCTTCGCTGCCATATCCCCCGTCACCAAATTGCCCCTCATAGTTTCCACCCCAGCACTTCACTGAGCTATCTTGAGCCATGAGTGCGCAAATATGCGAGTCACCCACCGCAACCTTTAAGGCTTTTCCTGACAAAGAGTTCACTTTCTCAGGCACCCCGTGACTGGCCCAATTAGATGTATCTTGAGAATACAAGTAGCCCCAGCAATACACATCGCCCGACTCGTCCACCGCGCAACTGGCCTTATCACCCACATCTAAAGATATGACCCGTTCTAGACCTGCCACTTTTACCGGCTTGGAATATCGATCTGGAAGCGTGGCTTGACCTACCTCACCACTGCCACTTTCGCCCCAACAGAAAATTTCTTTTGTATCGGTCAGCGCGCAAACATGGTGTTCGCCAATACTGATCTGACTCACTCCTAGTGTGTTTAGAGTTTGTAGCGGAGCTAGCTCTACTGGCTCAGAGGAGTAATCGCTCAATTTATCATTGTGGCGACCGATGATTTCACCCCAGTTAGATCCCCAACAGTAGGCCATTCGGTCTTCGGTCACCACGCAAGCCGTTCGGTCACCCGCCACCAGAGACTTCACTTTCACGGATTGAGAGAACTGGGTCCCAAAGGTTGGAACCACATTCTCGCAGGCGCCAAAAAGAAGCGGCGCTAACAGCATCCCAAAAAGACGGGCAAAGTATTTTTTATTCACGATGATAACCTCTTGTTCATAAGTTCAAATCACGTACTCACTCAACATTTTTGACCCCGATGTGATTGCTAGTTGTACGCACTTTGGCCTAGATACTTGTCGGCTACTCACTCATCAACTTTAGTCTTAGGGATGAAAATCCAGAAAAAATGACGCGCTCGAATTGATTTCGAGCCAATTTGAGACAAAGGGTCTCAGTCCGACACATGCCGACATGCATTGAGCACATTCTCGCAACATCTGGGTTGTTTTAATTTGATACGGGAGGTTTAAAGCTTTAAATACTTTTTCAACTTTGCCTTAACAGCGATTTGGTCTTTTTTTTCTAAGTGGCCCACCTTTTTTTTGATGAGACCCTCGTCCAAGGTGAAGAGCTTCATTCTCACCTTACATGGCACGTAGAGACCTGATTTCTCCAAGTCAGAGATGGGTACGTCAAATTTCCAAGTGGCGTTGACTGCACTGGTGATCATGGCCAGTGTTCTTGTCTTCTGATCAGACTCTGATATCACCAATGCCGGTCGATTTTTTGTCTCGCGTTTGTCTGTGAAAGGAAATGGGACCACGACAATATCAAATATTTTGTAAGTGCTCAAAGGCTTCCTCGTCTTCCTGTGAGTTCCACTCATCTAGCAGATCTGATACAGCCGAATGCCACTGCAGGTCCAGGCCTTGAGCCTTTCGAACCACCACTTTGTCGTTCTCAATCTCATACACAATGGAATCCCCTGGACCCACAGCCAGAAATTCTCGAATTTCTTTAGGCACGCTCGCTTGATTTTTTGAAGTCAGCTTAACAGGTTTCATTTGGCCATGGTATTACAGTATTACTGTAATGTCAATCCAGCCCATTTAAAAAGAAGATATTTATGAAGCCACTTTCACTTTATCGGCGGATTCGGCTTCGTAATCAGAGTACTCCGTTTGCACTCGAACTTCTTCGCCGTTTTCGATATAGCCGCGAACTTTAAATAGCGTGAGAGGCTTACTTTTACCCTTCACTTCGGCAGATCCTGCCTTTTCTAAAATAAACTCTTCGTGGACGGTGTCGGCAATTTCATCGCTCAAAAGTAAATCCGCACCAAAAGCTTTTGTTGAGGCTTCAATACGGGCCGCCTGGTTCACGGCATCCCCGATCACCGTGTACTCCATGCGCTCATCAGAGCCAATGGTACCAGAAATTACATACCCCGTGTGAAGACCCATACCGATTTTCAATGGCACTTCGCCTCGAGCGGTTCTAATTTTATTCAGCTCACCAAGGGCTCTTCGCATTTCTACACAGGCCCTAACGGCATTGTAAGAGTCTCGATCTGTGGGCTCTGGAGCGCCCCAAACAGCCATGATGGCATCACCCACAAACTTGTCCACCACACCCTTATGACGGTTAATAATTCCCACCATGATTTGGAAATACTCGTTTAACATTTCCACAACTTGTTCTGGAGTGTGACCTTCACTGAATTTTGTAAAGTCACGAATATCACTAAAAAACACGGTCACTTTCTTTCGGCTTCCACCCAGTTGTAAATCACCTTTTAACATATCTTCAGCTACACTGGAGCCATGGAACTTATTTAGAACGTTTTTCATCTTGTCCCGCTCTTGCAGACCCAAGACCATCTCGTCAAATGCAGAAGACAACTGCCCTACTTCATCCCAAGAACGCACATTTGACTGCACAGAAAAGTCCCCTTGGGCTACTTTCTTGGCCGCATCCACTAGCCGCTCAATGGGTGATGTCAGCGTCAGCGAAAAAACGAAAATCACGAAAATCGCCGCCGACAAACCCCAGCCAGTAAACTTAATAGACGACCGCTTCACACTGCGGGCCACTGCGAGAAAGCTATCTTTTGAAGCCTGCACCACCACGATTGGACCAATAGCCGTTCGTGAATAAGCCGCTGTGTATTCTTTGCCCTCTTCTTCGATATCTTGTTGCTGAGATTTTGCCTCGGGATTTTTAAGGGCACGAGCCACCACACCCACTTCAGCCATGGACTTCATATCAAAAACCCACTCCTCTTCAGGGTGAGCCAACAATCGGCCGTCTTTGTCGACCAAATAACTCCAACGAACATCTTTTTTTCGAAACACCTTTTGTAGGCCATCCATACGAATGTTGGCCACAGCAATATGACTCACGTTATTGTAATCATCTTTTATAAAGGGGATGCCCACTGTAAATAACGGAGCACCATTTTTTAACGAAGCATTGCGAATCTCAATGGAGCCAGCAAACACGGCCGCTTCATGGAACGTCTTATATTGTTTCTGGTAGGCCTTGATTTGATCTATATAGTTAGCGCCCAAATTATAACGCTTAAGGAATTCTTCATTCACCACTCGAACAGGATCTTTACCATCTTTAGTAATAACCTCCACCGAAACCAAGTCATTGTCCCGACGAAACGTAAGGTCGAGGGCCTCAGATGACTTCTTACCCGATGTGGCCATTTGCTGCACCAGGGTGGCAATCACCTTTATTTTATCCACATAACTGACAAACAAGCGCTCCACATCGTCAGCGCGAGCCCCGGCCTGAGCAATATTGGTCTGTTTTTGCGACTGCACAAACTCGGCCTCAAACTGCTGCACCGATTTTAGTGCAATGGGCACAGCCACTGCGGCCACGATCGCCATGGTTAGAGTGATTAACTTAAACGAAATTGGAATGTTGATATGCGCTTTGTGTTTCACAAGCCTTTGTTCGGACGGCCACACCCACAGCCTGAGGCCAGTTATTGAGATTTAGACCTATGATGAGTCTGGATTTAACAGCCATCTAATTTGACTCGACTTAAGTTATGGCCTTTAATGGGAAAAGCTTAGCATTTGGAGGGCCAATGAGATATTCCGCCAGTAAATTAAGTAAGATCTTCTCTGCCTCTGAAAATCTCCTTTCCGCTGAAGAAATCCTAGAAGCCGTGAAAAACAACGGGCTCCCCATGCCGCCTGCAGGCAGCAAATCCTGGACGGTAGATCAGGTACCTCGCCTTGGTGAAAAACTGGGCTATCTCCACCGCCCCCTTCGCCCCCAAGTATTTTGCTTTTTCGTAACCAAGGGAGGGGTTCTTAAAAGTTCTCTCACCTTAAACTTCGCCCGAATTTTAGCACTTCATAATATTAAGACCTGTGTGGTGGGTCTTGATATGCAAGGGGACATCACCACATCCTTGGGTTACGACTTAAATCTTGAAAGCGATCTCGACCTTGAAGAAGCCCTTCAGCGTATCGGCAGCGTACGAGGCCTGCCCGACCTATTTTATGGTAACGTTGAGCTCAATGAGATAGTGCTACCCACAGAGCTGCCCTCTTTATATTTTATTCCTGAAACACCTGAGTTAGTTTCACTAGAAAGAAATCTCACTTACAGAAACCGGCGGGAGTTCTGGCTAAAAGACTTTGTTGTAGACCCGCTTAAAGAACAATTCGACGTGATTCTTTTAGACGGCCCACCCAACTGGAACCAACTGATCACAAATGCTTTGGTGAGCTGTGACCACTTGATTTCGCCCCTTGAGTGTAAAATCAATAACTTCCGTAATTTCAAAATGTTCGAGACCTTTATTAAAGATTTCCAAAGGGATCTCAAGCTTCAACTAAACCATATGTTTATACCCACTCGACTCAACCCCAATCGAAAATTGAGCCGCGAAATCAATGATTGGTACCACGATAATCTTACTGGTTGTGTTGTTGGCGCTATTCGCGAGAGCACCCAAGGCGAGGAGGCGACAGCCATGCACCTGTCTGTTGCTGAATACGCCCCTTCCTCACAGGCCGCCCTTGAGATGAAGGACATCGTTGCACAGGTTTGGAAGTCAGCTGAGGCAACCATAAATGGCCTAGACAAAACTTTGCAATCTCACTCGCACCCGTCGCAACAAGAACAGACCAATACTATTGAAGGAGGTCTATAGTGGCGTTGGGATTAAATGACTTAAATCGCGGCAAAAAAAATAAGACCGCCGACCCGAAAAAATCATCAAAGAATCAAAGTTCAACCCGTAAGGCGGAGTCTTCGACTGCGGGTGAACTAAAAAAAGTTGTGACCACTAAAAACTCGGCGGGCCCATATGCACCCCCACCCAGCCCCACCTCCCATGAGCCCCGTGCTGCGGCCAGAGAAATGAAAAAACCCTGGCAAAACCCTGAACCAGATACCCACATTGAAATGACAATGCCCGAGGCCAACGACCCCGCCTCTAAAGCAGCGGCTTCGCCCGACCTGCAAGATGCGGCGGAGTCGGTGATCGATGAGCTCATCGCTGAGGGCGTAATGGCCCTCACCAAGGGGTTTTTGGGATTCGGACAGTGGATTCACTCCATTGAAGTGCAACCGCGCCTGAGGATTCCCGTACCGCCAGTATTTACGCAAAGAGAAGTTACGCGCCCCTCCAAAAACAGCAAAAAGTAGAAACACTTGACTTGGAGCAGTAATTTGCTGATAAACACAACCTCGCCGCAAGGCTGGTTTTGGAGGATTTGGAATGGCTAAGAAAAAAGGCAAAATCAGAATTATCACCCTAGAATGCACAGAGGCTCGAAAAGAAGGCAAGCCGCCAAGCCGCTACACCACAAAGAAGAACACTCAAACTCATCCTGAGCGTTTAGAAAAGAAGAAATACAATCCCTTTCTTCGAAAACACACTCTTCACCGCGAAATCAAGTAAGCTTTCTTTGTCTTGATCGCGGGAAATGCCGCTCTTATTTAGAGGCAGCGGCTTTCGTGTCCCACGCCAAACACTGTTACCTCCCAAAGTAGCTCAGCTGCTGGGGCCGCTGTTCGCGTGAGGGGATCAATCGCCAGTCGATCCGTACTCACCGCCTGCAACGTGAGTGCACCATCTCGGTATTCGCCCTTGGGGCCCGGATGATTTCGCTTCACACAAGCGGGGTCCACATTAATCACCTCACCTTTATTTAAAGCATCGGGCAAAAACAAAACACTTAGTTTTTTTAGCGGGATTTCACCTGGTTTTGGCGAGTCACTCATCGTAAAAATGGGTACGCCTTGCAGACTTGAGCGATTAAGAGCCTTGAGCTTACTTGCATAATCTCTGGCAAAATGAATGCGCCCATTGATTTCCAGCATGGCCCCAGGTGAGTGTTCTTCGTTGGCCACCAAAAGCACAAACGACTTTGGTGTTTTCCATTGATGGGGTGTCAGCGCCGTTAAACCCTCTTCGACTCCAAGAATATCCACAGAACTTCGGTCAAGAAGACTATCAAAGCCCGCCAGATGCCTCAGCACCTCGCCGCTGCTGTAATCAAAAACTCGGTCCGCCACCGTCAGGTCCAATCGCCCCTGTTTCGGTATAGTCTCACTATCTAGTCTTGCCGACGTTTCACTCTCCTCTGCCTTGGCTTGCGCTGCCCCCGCCTCTGACAACAAAGCACTGGTACTATCTGGTCTAATAAAAAAACCAAAACCACCACAGCCTTGATGTATAAAGGGAAAGGACAGAACGACAAATAACCAAGGTAGAGACCACGTACGAAAGTACGCCACCATAAATCCCTCCTCGTTTTCAAACCTATATTTGTGCAAGGGTTAGGCCCGCCAAAGCCCGCTTTTTGCGTTAAAATTCTGGTCCAAGTGTCAATTGGCCACATTCTATACAAAAAATGACCCATTGCGACATACGATTCTGTGCCAGGCCCTAAATCGGGTCACAGGGCGTCAAGATGGCGACATCCAAGGAGAGCGGCGATGCCAGCATCACGATGTGCATGGCGCATTGATTTGATGTAGAGACAACAGAGGTTGTCGAACAGCAAATCAATGAACTCAAGTTCGAGCGCTGGTGCGTCCGTGCCAATTGCACGGCGCAGAAGGGTTCGAACATTCCTTATATGGGGTTGCGGCACGAAAGTGACGCAATCCGAAGACGACATGCGGCCACTCGTGCCGCTGGCATCGCCGCGCTCCTTGGATGTCGCCACCTTGACGCCCTGTGACCCGATTTAGGACCTGGTACCGAAAAGCTCAACCTATTGGCCCCTTTTTCCGATCAAGAGCGCGAAGGGGACTGCTTTAAATTTCAAGAGACCCCGTTACGGCAAAAAACCGTTGAAAGGTTAAACTTTGAGTTTTTACTTAAGGCACTTATTTATTTTTGTAGCCAGTGTGGCCATCCCGTTCAGTATTATGGCTGAAGCGAGCGAGGTGCGGCCCTTGCGATCTGCTGGCACTGATGCCACGCGGAGCCCCGATAGTGAAGCTGAAGGGGGGAGGCCCTTACGGTCCATTGCCACTGAAGATTTGCTGCCTCAATGGACGCCCGCCCCCGTGTTTCCTGCTTTTGAGAAAACCATACCCGCACCGCCAACACCAATTCCATCAAGACAGCGTCGTTTGTTCACAGACAAGCTCATGACCGAGATACAAGAGCGACACGAAGAATTTTTTGGACACAGCTCCACCACTCACCTGAACTTGGAATTTCCTGATTACAGTGATTTTGAATTTGGACATGAAAGTCGCCTTTATCACGGTCGCTTTATTTACGAAAATGAACGCACCCAAGAGTTTGGCACTTACTTGGCGCGACGAGTGGTGGAGTATGAGGCCGATATATTTCTACAAAGCCAATCTCACTTGCGCCCCATTTATAGAATCAAACGAGAAGCCACAAAAGTGGAAATGCAACTCACTGAAGATGTAGGCATCAAAGCTCAGTACTCAGTAGCCGGTCATTTTATTGTTCTCGACGTGGTAAACCCTTGGGTTACATCTTATGTTACCTGGGAGTTTACCGTCAGTGAGATTTCTGAAATCCTTTACACTGTCAAAAAACCCCTTCCCAACAACTATTCAGCAGAGCTAAAGGTGAAGCAAAAAGACGGAATTTTCGCTCTTGTTGGGAAAAAGGCCTTTTCTTCAAACCTTGAGGGCGTGTTGACCGCATCCACTTACTTTGAGCCCACAGGAACAACTGAAAGGGATCGGGTTCTACTTACCGGGATAAATTGGATTTTTTAAACACGCGGTAAAACTTACGTCGATATCGTCGATCCCGCTGATAGGATTTATAGGCAATCACCAATACCAGGGTCAAAAAAGCCAGCAAAAATACCAGACTTCCCAACCCAGCCGCATCACCAATTTCTTTAGGAAAACTATCTAAAATCATTAACCTACACCAATAACAAAAATCTTATGTAACACCTTTTCATCACTAATGATGCAAAAAGTCAAGGTCGATTGTAGCGCAAAAAAAAAACATTCAAGGCCGGGCAAATTTTCACCGATAGGAACTGTGAGTGGAACGAATCATATGAAGGGGCACTAAACCATGTCTATGCTGAGTCGATACAAAAAAGCGGGGGGCTTTGTCCAATTACTAAACCTGATTGAGACCCGCGGGCCAGAAAAGAGAGAAAAGTTCTTACAGATCATCGAAGAAGAAAGCCCCTACTGGGCCGAAGCCATTCGAGAAAAGCTTCTCTCCATCGACCGAATAATGACTTGGGATGAAAACACGCTGGGTGAAATTGCCGTACGACTGCCCGAACTAACTTTGGCTACTTTTTTACATGGCATACAAGAAGAACACCGCGAGAAAATTTTGTCCACGTTCACCCATACCCAGCGCAGGCATATTGATGATTTTTTCGATTCCAAAACCCCAAGCGCTGGGGAGATCAATGCCACGTTGGTTAAGCTCCTCGAGCTCACACGACACATGATCACTGAGGGCGAAATCAAGCTCGACCGAGTAGACCCAGGCCTTGCCATTCATGAAGACATTGAAGAAGAACTAATCAAAAAAGACAACGAAGCAAAAAAAGGCGATGAAGACACGGCTCACTTAGCCAGTATAGATTTGCCTGATGTGGCCTCTGGCCAGAGTGGACCAGGCAACACTATTGATTTGACGAAAATCAAACAAAAGCTGACTCAGCTAAGTAAAGAAAACCACACGCTTAAGCAAGAAAACCGAGTGCTCCAAGAAAAGATCGCGCAAATTCGAAAAATTGTTTAGATGACCCTAAACACCCGGCAGGGCATCTAATGGATCGGGACCTTCTGCGTTCCGACTAGAAAGTCCCGTATGAATCCGGCGCGACAAGCTCCATAGAGATTTAATTCGGCTTGCGATACCCTCCTCATCTATGCGGTCACTTTGAATCCCCTCACTGCAGAATACTTCAATTTCAGAGGCCAATTGACTGACTAGAGGATACCCATAACCACTACCGGCACCTTTAAGCTGATGCGCCACTGACTTGAGCTCCAACCAGTCATGGTTCAATAAAGCTTTATCCAAAGCATTCAGCCGTTTCGGAAGATTGGAAACAAATTTCGGCAAGATGGTCGAAATCACTTCATCTTCAGAATATTCTGACAGCAAGGGCTCTGCTGGATTTGATGGCATTAAAACGCCTCCTCCTGAAGATGCATTTAGTCCATTGTCTTTCGAGACAACAGTCAAGGGATAGGATGACGTTCGGCGCTCTTTGCGCACATGTTTTGCTATGGTTTTTGCGAGATTCATGGGTTTGACAGGTTTACTCAAGTAGTCAGTAAATCCCAGTTGCAGACACCGCCCTTTTTCTCCTTCCATAGCATGAGCGGTCAGCGCGATGATGGGCAGGTGGCAGTGGGCGGACCGCAGCATTTTTGTGGCATCATAACCATTGATCACTGGCATTTGAATATCCATTAGGATCACATCAAAATCTGCTTCTAAATCCAGTGCTTTTGATACAGCTTCGCCACCGTTGCTGGCCACATCCACCTCTGCCCCTTCACGCTCCAGAATCGCTCGCATCAAGGCTTGGTTATCTTCGAAATCTTCTGCAAGCAACACGCGAACATCTGTCAATAAGCGCCCTGGAGAAGGGGCTTTTGGACTTGATGATGGTACCGCAGCCACATGTTCTATGGGACTCGCGAGAGATTCCACGCGAAGTGTGGTTGTGCGAGCTCCGGGATCTAACACCAATGAGAAGGTCGTACCCCGTCCTGGTCGACTCTCTTTGAGGTAGAGATCGCCACCCAGGTGTCTGGCTAGCCTTCGGCTGAGAGCTAATCCTAACCCGGTTCCACCATATTTACGCGATATCGAACTGTCAGCCTGAGTGAAGGGTTCGAAAAGCTTTTTTTGTTGGCTCAGGGTCATTCCAACACCCGTATCTGATACTTCAAAATAGACAAAGGGATATTTTCTGGCGCCACCAGCATCATCTAAACGCACCAATATTCTAATCTCACCTTCATCTGTAAATTTGATGGAATTGCTGATGACGTTGGCCAAAATCTGCTTGAGTCGAACTGAATCGGTGTGAATGAACGTCGGAATCTCACCTTCAATATCGAGCTTTATATTTAAATCCTTATCCCGGGCTTTTAAGCTAAGTTCTGCGATCAGTCCCTTTAAGAAATCCGGAAAATCAAGCTTTCGCATATCTATAAACAGATATCCTGATTCCACTTTTGACAGATCTAAAATGTCATTGATCAAAGCCAATAAATTCTGGCCGTTTCTGCGAATAATATCTATGTACTTGTTGCGTTTTTCATCCATTAACTCTGGATCTAACAGCAAGTCAGAATAGCCAAGCAACACACCCAATGGAGTTCGAATCTCATGGCTCATGGTCGCAAGAAACGTGGTCTTTGCCTTATTTGCTGTATCAGCGGATTCTTTTAGTCGAATCAATTCTTCTTCATATCTTTTAGATTCTGTAATATCGCGGGCAATGCCAGAATAATATTCCACCTGGCCCGCTGCATTTTTATGGGCCAAAATCAATTGGGATACTGCTACTTCTCGCCCTCGCCGACTGAGCAGCGCCATCTCACCGTGCCAGACACCTTCTCGCTGAGCCTTTGGCAATGCCTCTTCATCTAAAATGTTACAGGCCCATTTGGGATAAATGTCGGCAACGGAAAGATCCGACAGCTCATGTGAGTCCTCAAGATCGAGCAGATCTCGTCCAGCTTTGTTGATAAACATACATCGGCCCCTCTCATCCATGAGAAACACCACGTCTGTGGTGGCCTGAAGGATGGCCGCCATTCGGTTTTTCATTTCAATAACGCTGCTTTTGCTTTCTTTTTCTTGGCTCAAGGCTTCCATAGTTGCCGTCAACTCTTGCGTTCGTTCGTCCACAGCCACTTCAAGACTGGCATATGCCGTCTTCAGATCTTCTTCGGCCCGTTTTCTAACATCAATATCAAGCCAGTACCCAACCATCTCTACCGGTTGACCATTTTCATCGTGCACCACTCGTAAACTGTCACGCATCCATCTGTATGATCCGTCTTTGTATTTGTATCGATACTCGTCTGTGTGCTCTCCCTTATCAAATAAAGTCTTCAGCCCCCCTTTCACTCGCAACAAATCATCAGGGTGCACTCGAGACTCCCAAAAATCGGGGTCATTCAAAAAGTCATTGGCATCATATCCCATAATGTCTTTAATATTGGGGCTAATAAACGCGGGCTTAATGGTTTTACCTACGCTCAAAGTGTAAATCACGGCTGGACTATTGGTAATCAGGTATCGAAATCTCTCATCAGAAGAGCGCAGCGCCCGTTCTTGCTTTTTGATGTCCGTTCGATCAAGCACAAAGGCAACGCCCTTTGTTTGTGCAGCATCAATAAACCGCGCTCCAGCCACCACATCAAAAAAACTACCGTCAGCCCGACGGCAAATCTGTTCACAGGGATTAAGTTGCCCATCATTCATCTGCAGCTTAAGATCTTCTATTGACTCAATCCAAATGAGATTGGGCCAAGATACTCCTCCTGCCAATAGATCATCTCGTGTGAATCCGAACATCTCAAGAAAGCTATCATTGGCATCCAACACCTTTCCGTCAGCGGACCATACACAAGAGCCAATAATATTGGCGTCTATTAATTGCCGCGAAAGCTCCACGCTCTCTCGAAGGTCTTTTTCTACTCGCTTTAGATCTGTGATGTCATGACCCACCGACTGGAATTCAATCACCTCACCCATCTCATTGGTGATCGCCGTGTCAGTCCACTGTTGCCAGCCCAGATGGCCGTCAGGATAAGTCACCTGGTGCTCAGCCGTTCTCTGCCCCGGATTGATTTTTAACTGCTCAATTAATCGCCTGAGGCCCGGCCGATCTTTTTTAGGAATAAGTTCAATGACGTTTGAGCCAATCAATTCTTCCCGGGATTTCGAGAAAAATCGGCAAAACGCATCATTCACGTAAGTAATATGTGCTTCGGGGCTATATCGACAAATAAGCTGTTGCTGTGCTTCTAAGATGGTTCGATAGCGTTCTTCAAGTAGACTCATCCTTTGCTCGAGGCGACGCCGGGCCGTCATGGCAATGACCACTGCCAGTGACATCATACACACCATCAACAAAAACACCTGTAAACCCAATGAGCTTTCCACTGGATTGAGAGAGTTGTCTAAGACCGCATGCACGCCAGTGAGTTGATCAACCACAGCCACAAGCACCACAAGAGCTAGTCCTGTAGTACCTCCTCGCTCACCAAAGCGAAAGATTGACCAGAGAACCAAGGGCACCAACAGGTAAGGCCAGCTCAAGTCGGCCAATAACCAGTCACTCACAACCCATGCCGATACCAAGAAAAATACCAACAGAAGGATCATGGCTTCAACAAGGCCCCAGCGCCGCCACTCCGAGCGTTTGGCTTGGCTCCAAACTAGAACCAGAGGAGTAAACACCAATATACCCAAGCTGGTCCCAAATGTTCTCGATACAACGGATATCAAAAAAGAATCTGGCAAAAACTGGGGATTCAACGCAGCCACCTTCAATGTCCCCGTATAGATGGCCCAAACAACACTCACGCCCAATGTAAACAGCAACAGCCTAGAGTACTCACGCAAGCTGGTGATCAATTCCCTGGCTGCCGTGGCCCCAAATTGATGACCCAGCCAAGAGATAATGCCCGTAAAGCCCACAGCCCATAAAAGTGATACCGAACCAATTAACCACCAAACAGCATCTGAGTTGGCCCAATAAAAAAAGTACGCAGCACTGACAAAGCTACCCAGGAAAAGTCCCAAAATCACTCGACGCCCAAATAACAACGACGCAGCTAATGCCATCCCAAAACCCGGATAAATGGCCGACGAACCCACATTGGGCATATACAAATAGGTACAAAGATAACCCGACAACCCCAAAGCTAAAGCTAAAAACAAATTAATTTGAAGATTCACCCGAATTGAACTTATCGATAGAGATTTAAGAAATCGACTCAATTTAGCCCCCGACTAGAAAAACGCATTTCTATGGATGAACCCAAGTGCAAACCCCAGTCCAACTGCGGGTGACAAGGAACACGGCTGGGACATCGGCTCTATCGTTTAACTTGTATCTGAATATGAAGAATGTTCACTTTCAGAACCGCACCGAAGCCAAACACACTCTCCCCTTCTGCAACACCCAGATACACCATGTAACACCCTGAACCAGCACGGGGCGATCAAGAGGCTTTCCTTTCGCCCACAGGTTTTTTTGCACTGGCAAAAAGATTGCCTCTCAAAGGTGGTGATGTATAAAACCAAGTACTACTTGTTGATTGCTTAAAAAGGTCGTCAAATGGAACGTGTGTTGCAGACCAAAAAAATCTGGGTGCCCCGGGTAAGAGACCTCTTTGTATTTTTGGCATTACTCTTACCACTTAAAACTCATGGCACTCCGATCCCGAGTCCGAAGGAGATCATCTGTTCGGCTCTGTTGAGCGGAGATGAGTCTCCTGAGCGAGCTCGATTCTTGAATGCCTACGAAGAACTCTTTCCGCAAATTAATGAATACAATCGAATTTTGCAGAATCAACGATATCTCACCTATGAACTCGCCGTCGCCTCTGTGGCCGCCCGCCCAAAAAACTGGATGGCGATGCTATCCCGAATTTCAGATAAAAATCCAAATATCAAAAAATTAAAAAATCGCATTCATCGAAGCGCCCAACTCCTTGAGCGGGCGCGGCCATTTGTAAACTCTACGGAACAGCAAATTCAAAACATCGTGTCGACCTGGCTGATGGAGGATGTTCCGGACTTTCGATCAAACCACTGGAATATCAAACACCTCTCCTACCTCAGCGAAAAAACATTGGCACTTTCTGAAAAATTGAATCGTGTCTCTAAACACGCCTCCAATGTCTTAAAAAAAATGCCATTGATGAACTTACCTGAGATTCGCCTTTCTGAGGAACATCAGGAACGCCTATCTACAACCCAATCTCATTTTGTTCGGCTGTTAACCATTGCAGAAAAAAAAGGGGCCCACAATATCGAGACTGAAGAACTAGTCGAGTATTTGGAGCAAACCCTATGGAGCCTCGAAGGGCTCAGCGAAGAACTCATGCTCGGGGTGAGAACTAATTCTCCGGGAGAGTCCTATAGCCGGATTCGAAGCGTCACCATTGGCCTGCAGTTTTTACAACAACAAGCCGATCAGCTTCTGGGTGAATTAAACCAATCCATTGAAAAACTAAACCAAAAGCAACAGAAATTTCTGTGTGCCACCCTAGAGCTGTGCGCTGATTACGCTCCTTCATTGAAATAACAGCCATTATCGTTTAGGCTCAACCCTTCACATACAATGGAGGTTTCGTTTGAGCTTTAGTCACGATGTTACCAGCCAAAACTTTGACCAACTGGTTATTGAAAAATCTTTTGAAACACCTGTTTTAGTGGATTTTTGGGCCGAATGGTGTGCGCCCTGCAGGATGCTCAAACCCACTCTTGAAAAACTCGCCGAAGACTACCAAGGTGGGTTTATTCTGGCCAAGGTCAACACCGAGGACAATCCCAGCCTGGCTCAAAAATTTCAAATACGAGGCATTCCCGATGTGCGTCTTTTTAAAGATGGCAAAGTGGTTGATAGCTTCTCGGGTGTTCAAGGGGAGGCGGCCATTAGAGCTCTCCTCGATGCGTATGTGTCTTCACCCGTTGATGAATTTATAACCGCAGCTAAATCCAATAAGGATGTGTTGGCTGCCTTGCTAAAGGGTTATGCTGTACACAAAGAAAATAGTAAATTTTTGTTATCTTTGGCTCAGGAACAACTTCGCCAAAATCAACTGCATGAAGCTATTAACACTTCCCGCCTTATTCCGGCCCATGATGATCTCTACCAGGATGCCAAAGATGTGGAAGTGCTAGCTGACTTTTTGAGTTCCACTCAGAGTTTAGAGAAAGGCACTCAAGCCAGTGCCCATTTCAAAGAAGCGGCAGCGGCCTACGAACGCGGTCAAATTGACGCGGCCATGGACAGCATCTTGGACCATATGAAGCAAGAAGGTGGGCAAACGGCCCCACAGGCCCGCAATGCCATGCTGGCACTCCTTAGGCAGTGTTCAGATCCCGTTAAAACGCGAAAATACCGCCAACAATTTGCAGCTATTATTAATTCCTGATCTATGTTAAAGATTGCCCGTTAGCAATGGCAGGCAATCGCCTGATCTCTCGGGATCAGGAGGAAAGTCCGGACTCCGCATGGCAACACAGGGGGTAACGCCCCTCCACCGTAAGGTGAGGACCAGTGGAACAGAAAGAATGTCCAGAGCTATGATCCTTTAGCCGGGAACGGGAGGCTTTAGGGGAGCTGCTGGAGTGAAAACAGCTAAACTCTGTGTGGAGCAAGATCAAATAGGAAAGTGCTTGAGTGCGGCCAGCACAAGCTTTCGGGTAGATCGCTAAAGACATCAGGCAACTGAGGTCGTAGAGGAATGATTGCCCCAATCTCAAGATTCTCCAGGGCTTGAGATTGAGACAGAATCCGGCTTACAGCCACTGCTAATATACTGGTTTTGTGGGGGCTTGTTCAAAAGGCAGGCCCCCATCTTTTTTGTGAATGGTCACCTTCAGACTTATTTCGATTCATTAAAATAAAGATTTTATCGCTGTCTGTCTAAACGAACTCTCTGTGGAAAACCGGCTGACAAGCTTAAGCCCCAAATCCCCACGAAGGCATCAAGGCTATATACTATCGATCAACTGACTCTCTAAGTTGTCTAATTAGACTTCTTGACGAGGCAAAGTGAGTAGCCACAACGGCGTGCGGAATGAAACGCCCTTGCTGCCGCTCCATATGAACGGCCACCACCACATAGACTTGGCTCATATGACCATTGCCTGATGGGCCAAAATAAAAGTCTTTAGCCACTAACAACTGATAAATCTCTCTATTTCCATTTTTCTGCCGACTGATCACTCGAGCCACAGGAAGATGGCTTGAGAGAGTGTATTTTCTTTGCGTGGGCAAATAGCCTGTAAATAGCTCGAGCTCCTCGGCTAAAAGTCGGTTCATTTCAGCAACGGCATTGATCTGAGCCAACACTCGTGGGTTGTTAGAGGGTGTGGTGATGAGCTTTGGTTTTCCTTTCAAAATCGCAGCCCTTAAATTGATGAGTGGCAAATGGGGCGGCCATATTTTGGACTGATGGATGGTCCCTACGTGCCGGGCCTCGAGCTGGCCCTTTAAGGATCGCACTTCAATGATTTCTATGGTCTCAGGATCAATAAAAATAAAATTATGGTTTAGTGGTTTTTCTTGAAAAGACGATGTTGATTCGCTTCCTGCATAAAATACGCTCACCTGATCCGGCAGGGCGATCGGATGGTTTGAGTCTTCTAACAGGGCAAGCTGTTCATTATTTGCCTTTACTACCTGCGAGCAATCGACGAAGCGGCCAACGTAAAAGCTCTCAGCCTCCGCCCTAAACCGCGCCACTTCCGAAGCACTGATCAGATCGGCACGCCCAATGACAGAAAAAGAGAGGAAAACCCACAATAATGCGATGTATTTCATAAATATGTGAATATTTCTGCAAATTCTGTACAAGAAATTTTTTGGAATTTCTAGTACTGATAGCACTTATATTGGACGTGAACCTTTGTTCCTGCCGGAAGGGCCGGTTCGAAGAACAATTTTTGTCCCTCAAGGCGGTAGGTGATACTACTTCCCGGATTGGGGTCTATCAGCACGACGGGCTCAACCACGGGCGGGCAATCGAGCGGGACGGCATCAAGCGAGCGCTCAGTGACTTGTCCCATGACCGTCAGCTGGTTGGCGTAGCTGGCTGCACAGATATCGCCTGTGACCCCACCAGTGGACTGTGCTAACTCGGCGTGAAAGAACCCGTAGAATGCCGGATCCTGGCTGTCTTGAATATCATAGCAGGCCTTATCCCCAGGTCGAATCACTATAGAATGGTTGGTGTACAGTTTTTCTGGGAACTGCTGACTCACAACCTGCAACAGATGGCCTGGATAGTTCTCGTCCAAAAGGGTCTTACATTGACCCAACTGCCGATCTTGAGTGTAAAGAGATTTATCACACTCACCACCGCTTCGCTCGTCTTCATCGGTGACTATAATCGTAGTCAAAGCCGCGTCGTCTCGAAAGCAATCTGCATTGGTGGATTCCTTTACAGCAAGGCCGATGGCTCGAATGGGTTGCTCATCACCACTGGACTGAGTGTTTTGAATATTCTGTGCTGTAGCTCGAAAAATTTCAGACCGATTGGCGTCGGTCGACCTAAATACTTTGCTACCCAGCTGTTCCCAGGCCATGGCTCGGCCCTTTTGCCCATTCACATTGGAAGTGGTGTAACACATTTGCCAGTCAATTCCGGCTGAATCTAAAATATTAGTGAAATTATCAAAGCGATCGCCAAGCTCCTTATTTTCATCGGACATAGACCCTGAGTTATCGAAAACAATAAATATGTCGACCACATTTGAACTTAAATTAATCTCATAGCTAAGAGTCTTATCTATGATGATTCTATCGTTATTTACAGGAGGCAGCGGATCTCCCGATCTTCGCACGGGCGCACCCAAGGACGAAAACTCAACATCCGAACACGAGTTAAATACCATACCCAGCGCTAAGGCTGCGCTAGCAATACTCCATATAATCGATTTTTTTGCACTTGGTCTGATAGGCATAGTTTCCCCCATTGCTTACCCACATTGTTGTTATTTCAAATTCAAGGCCACCTCAGATGCATCCTGAGGGTTGCCAACCCCAGACTGTGATCAGAAGTTTCACACTTGTGCAAAGATTGAGGGAATTCTCTGAGGGTGCCAACTGGTGTTGGCAGTGATGTCACAGTTGGAACATAGATCCATCGAACGCAAGACTAGGCACATTCACTTAGAAATATGTTCATTAAAATTGGTCGTCCATGGACAACCCACATTGATAGGTATAGGGCTACGTCAATATATGCCCAGGAGGAAAAAATGATGCCACGACTCCTTTTATTATTTTTGCTAGCCTTCCCCACTTTCACCTATGCGGGCGATTCTGAACAGGCCTCGCTTGATGAACTTTATGAACGCAGCCATGTACTAGGTCAGTCGGCTCAACAGTCTCTGCATAAAGCCTATGATGAGTACAACGAGTTCTTGTCGGTGAATGCGAAAATTGCAGAAATAAAAGCCAAGCAGGCCAAAGAAGATCTTGATGAGGCCGCAACGAAACAACGTGAACAGTGGGATACTCAAATTAAAGAAACGCAACAACAAGTGGATGAAGGACTCGCCAAACTCAGCCGAGCCTGGGACGCATTCACAAAAGAATTAAACAAATAGACACACTGTATTTTATCTCATCCTGAGATGTTTTAATCACTAACCCTTCGCAAGCAAAAAATTGCCTTTTTTCTCAAATCTATGAGATAGAGCATCGCCATCTCATTTTGAGCAGCTCTACATAAACCAAAAATATTTTTTTAGAATTAGCGATCGAGCCTCAAGTCTTGGCTACCTTTGCCGATAGGTCTTTGAGCATAACTTTCACCTATTCCACCTTTAGGAGGTCTATAATGTACGTGATCGAAAAATTGTCTTTGCCCGCGATAATGATCGCAGCCCTAGTTTTTACAGGTTGCTTACCGAAAGAAGCTGAAGATGCCGCCAGTGGCGGTGGCGCAGCCATACCCACACTGTCCATTTCATGTGCTTCTCCCCCTTGCTCGGGTGGGCATGACGGAAGCCAGGCCTATTTTGGTTTAATTGATATGAGCTGCGCACAGTTTATGTCGGCACAAAATGGCCCTGTTATTGTGTCATCAGGAATTGCGGCCTGTGACAGCATGAACGGATGCTCAGCATCGTCTATGGCATGGGAGGTGGAGTCGACCCATGAGTCTGTTTCGTCTCTGCCAGCTGGAGTGGTTGGACAGGTCGGATTTATTGACTTTGATGATCAAGACGGCGACGGTCCTCAGCCGGGTGACTACCTCTGCTGCGATGATGCCGTGACTGGGCAGCTTTCAAACTGTGATCTGGTTGGACCGTAATTAAGATTTTAATTAGTTTTTACGTAATAAAAAAGCGCAGGCTTCATTGCTTGCGCTTTTTTTGAGTTGGTTGTCTAATAAGAGCAGGTTTGTGAATCTACTTTCCCTGACCTATGATTTCACCACATGAACCTTTAAGAATTCCCAACATGTGCGATACCGCCTGATGCTGGATGACCAACTTGGAGTCAACAGTATTTGCCAATTTTTCTGCAAGCTTGGTTTCAAGCCTGACCACTTCTTCGATCACCACTGGTAACACGGAAACACTGTTTTCTTCTGGGTACACACCAAAAGAGTGAGCCCCAGCGCGGCGACCTTCTCTGACTAAGAAATCGGGAATTGGCAGTTTTTCGTTGTTTTTTTGATAGCTCCTCATGGCCTCAACTTCCTTCAGGGGAACATAGGCAATGGGGCGCTTAACGATTCGTATCCTTTTTTGATCGTGCCACGGCATAGGAGACGCTGTTATTGCCACTTTTTCAGTATTGACCAAATAGGCTTTAGCTGTCGTCGAGGTGATTTCAAACTTAATGTATGCATCTTCATTGGGCTCGGCAATTTGGATCATTCCGCTATCGGGCTTATCCACGGCTATTCGCTTGGCTACGTCAAAACCCAACTCTGAAAGTCGAACAAGGAGTACTTTAACAACTTTTTTTGCCGCCACTAGTTTGGATGGCCGTGACTTTACTAACTCGAGTATGTCTGAATGATCTTTGTACACATCCTCGTGATTCATTTCACTGAGTGCTTCATCTAAGCTATCAAATTGGAGGTAGGCCGAAGAATAGTTTCCCACCACATAGAAGTCTTTTTTATCGCCAGTCACCTGAAGAATGAGTGGCTCTCCCGCTCGTTGCTTGACGAAATCTTCAAAGCTTCGCTGACGATCTGGAGTGTTCATTCCCCAATAGAGATTATCAATTCCACCACTTAACATAGCCTTTTTAATGAAATCGGGAACTTGACTGGCATCTTTCGGGAGCAAATAAAAAAGCCAAGGCTGTGGCTTTACCCAGTAGGCACCCATAGCTTCGGGATGTGCCGCAAGCGCCTGATACAGACCCTTTATAGTTACAAACTGGGCGGTCTGACCGTTTTGATGAATGTAAGCGTTTCCATCAGCCCCTTTTTCTACTTTGGGAGGATAGGCCGCTCGAGCCGATTGGGCCGAAGTTAAGGCCAGAGTTGAGCCCAACACTAAGGCTGAAGCCGCAACTCCAAAATATCGAGAACAACGGTCTCTGTTATTTGATCGTATATTCAAAATAGATCTCCTCAGATGCCCCACGGGGCGGCCATTAAACCCTGAAAACTAAAACTGGGTTTTTTCCTAACATAGCAGCAAAATAGGGTCCAATGAGACCAGGGACAATGAAAAGGAATTACTTGGGTTTATGGATTTAAATCAGACAACACGAACCTCCCCACGAAATCAGCGCCCCTATTTGTCATCCGTTCGTGTGAACCCTATTCACAACAGACAAACAAAGTGCAAAGCCAAAAGGTGACGGCCGGATTTGAACCTCTCGAGAACGCGTCAAAAAGCCAAAGGCTTTTTGACGTGGCCCGTGGTCGAGAGAACGAAGCGAGCCTTGCGAGCGCAGGGCTCGGAAACCAACAGGGTTCGGCTCCTGTCGAACCCTCCAAATAAAAATGGCCCCAATGGGGCCGCTTGAGTTTGTCCTAACCTCCCTGAAAAGCCGTAAACGGCATCGTGGGGCAACGAATATCCCTCAGCTCTACTTTCGCCTCAAGGCAAGCAAAGAGCCTAATCTGCCCACAATCAGAAGAGTTGTCTTTAATTGTTCAAGCCCTTAAGGACAGCCTCAAAATAACGCCTTGACAATCGTACCAATATAAGGGTACACTGATCTCGTGAAATTAGAGGCCCGATTTTTTCAGACATCATCAGGAGCCGAGCCCACTCGCACTTTCTTAAAGAAGTTAGCGAAGAAAGACCGTGCTCAAGTAGGAGCATTGATTCGCAAGCTTCAAGTAGAGCATTATTTGGAGGCCCCTCACGGAAAAAATCTTGGTGGTGGCCTTTGGGAAATTCGAGCTATAACAGAAGGCGGAAAAATCCGGGTCTTTTATTGTTTTGTTGGTAAGAAATATGTGGTGTTGCTTCACGCAATTTTAAAGAAGACTCCGAAGACACCCAAAAAAGACATGGATCTTGCTCGTAAACGAAAAAAAATAGTGGAGGATGACTATGGCAACAAAAAATAAAAAATCGCCTTTGGGTTCTTCATTCGATGAATGGTTAGATGACGAACTTAAAGACGAAGAATTTCAAGAGCACTTTGACAGTTATAAGGGGCAGCTTGATCTTGGCAATAAGCTTAAAAGCATTGCAGAAGAGCAAGGCTACTCTGTCCGAGGGCTTGCAAAAGCAATGGGCACAAGCCCCTCTCAAGTGCAAAGAATGTTTTCTATCACAGCAACGAAATGTACCCTTGAAACCTTAATGAAGTTTTCTGTGATTACAGGCGTTGACCTTCATCAAATTTTAAAGACTAAGAAAGCTTCTTAGAACCGTATAGATCAAAAAAAAAAGGGGGGGGTACCAACAGTTAAGTGAGAATAGCCTTTATTTGGAGGCGGCGGCCGGATTTGACCCTCTCGAGAACGCGGCAAAAAGCCAAAGGCTTTTTGACGTGGCTCGTGGTCGAGAGAACGAAGCGAGCCTTGCGAGCGCCGGGCTCGGAGACCAACAGGGTTCGACTCCTGTCGAACCCTCCAAATAAAAATGGCCCCAATGGGGCCCTTTTTTATTTGGAGGTGAGGTAGCAAGTCCAATTATTACCACTACTTGCCAGCCTCATCCACCACGAATCCGCCAGGCAGGTCATTTTTGACTCCTATTGAAGAGTTCAACGACCCGTCCCATAGTTTCCTTTCCACTGAGGAGCTTGAGGCCCTTGGTGGCTCCCTGAACCTCGATCCCAGCCAACCTGATATATCGCTGCATGGTCTTGAGATCCTTCCAACCACAGATTTTCATAACTACGGCTGGAGCTACTCCATCCCGAATGAGCTGGGTGGCAAAGCAGGCTCTCAGGGTGTGAAATTTCACTGAAGGGATACCAGCTCCTTCACAAAATTTGCGAAGAATCTGCGCTTGCCTGCCGTCTTTCCAAGACTGATACCTGGGGAGAACAAACTCCCCATGCCTCCGTTTGGTTTTCAGCTCCTTGAGCAAACCTAAAACTTGGCTGCCATCAATGGGAACAGTTCGCCAGTATCTCCCCTTGGTTGGGCCAAAGCCATCCTTGTTTGTCCAATTTCGATGGACATAAATGACGTTGTTGTCAAAATCCACTTGGTTCCATTGAAGAGCGTAGAGTTCGCCACTTCTCATCCCAGTGAACAAGGCAACAGCCCAAACGGGATACCAGCCATGATTGATTTTGAAGGCATACTCCAAGAGGGTTCTAATCTCGGTGAGGTTCAAAATCTCAGGGAGTTTTTCCTCTTCTTTTCGAGTGGACTTGTATCCATCGGTAGGAATGTAACTGATTCCTTTTACAGTTCCTGAAAGAATGGCCCACTTGAACACAGAATCAATAGCTGTTCGCAATCGCTTGCGGCGACTCACTGAAATTTCACGCTCCACTTCATCAAGAGCTGACCAGGCATCTGCCTTGTCAATTTCCTTCACTGGCTTTTCTGCCCAGTGACCAACAAAGCGAGTGAGCACGGACCTGTATTCCTCAATCGTACCCTCTGAAATAGACCTTGAGTGCAGCCTGTCCTCTCTCGCTGACAATTCCCAACGGCCAACAAGATCCTTCCACAGAACACCTCGATGTTCTAATCTCGATACTTCTTGCTGAGCCGTTCTCAAAAGCTGCTTGCTAATGCGTTTGGCATCTTGCTTAGTTTTTATTCCTGATCTTGACCGTTCAATACGAATCGTAGGATCGTATTGGCTGCGAACTGACTCACGCACTTGATATAATTTTTGACCTTGTTTTTCATATTCTCTAATCATCGAAAACCTCCATTTCGTGAGGCTTCAATCAGTCGGTCAAGATCGACACGTTTGAAAAGTAACTTACGTCCACTTCTGTATTGAGGTAGATCGCCACGGCGAGCTTTGGCCCGAACACTGGCAACCGTTGACCTCATATATACTGCGGCTTCAGTGGCAGTAAGATACTTTTGGTTACTGATTAAGTTGTCAAAGAGCACTGCTGATTTCAGCTCTCTTCTTTTACTACGAACTCTTTGTAAATCATTGTTTTTTTTCATTGGAACCTCTCTTTTCACTTTTTTTATTTTTTACTCCTGGGAATCCATAGGACAGTCCTCTTGAGCCACTGATGATCCGAGTCCTCTTGGGACGTTCTGGATCGAGAAATGCCAAGAGAAAGTTGCGGTCAAAAAAGTAGCCGAGCAGCCCTTCCAAATCCTGAGCCACCTCGAACCGTTCTGGGAACACCAAGGTTTCTTGAGGGCCAAGCTGCCGAGCCTTCTTTCTGAACAGCCCAAAGGCTTCCTCTTGAATCAGATAGTGGACGTGAGGGGTGGCACATCTTTCACCAATGCCTATGGTTCTGATGTACTTGCCGATCTTCCCAGACATCGCCTTACTAAGCACAGGGGAGTACCTCAGTAACTTTCCCCAAGGATTTTCACCATCCTGAAGCGGCCAACTCACAATGCAGTGGACATTGATTTCGTACTTTTCAGCAAAGCGAACCCCACTGTTGATGAAGTGGTTACGCCTGCGAAAACGACAGGACGGACAGGTCATGCGTTTACATGGCCAGTTGTCACTGCACCTCAATGGTCGGCGTAGAATTTGTCTGGAATTAAGCGTACTCCCCTCCCTAAAATGGGTAGGGGAGTTTTTCGTTGGGACTTGGGGAGCATTGTTAGGCACAGCTTCCCCCTTCCTCGGTGGTGTTTTCCGAATTAGGCCAGCCCTCACCAAGCCCCAGCGTCGTTGCAAATTGCTGAATCTCCTCTTCAGAAATTTGTGTGCGGCCTGCAACTATATTCACCAGGCGGTCATAACTCAGATTGTAGTGCTGTGATGCCTGCCACAGGCTTCCGAACTGAAATATGAGCTGCCTGCGTAGCTCTGGCAGTTTTGTGCTTCTTTGTTCTCTCATTGTACCTCCTTCAAAAGTAAATTTTCTGAAGAAGAGATACAGCCAACAGGTAGCGATTGTAATGTTCTCGAAATCGCTCTTTCTCGCCTTTTGGGAACAAATTAGCTTAGCAGAAGAAGTATTTGCTCAAGCCTTTTAAGTTGTACGAATCCATCCAGGCCGAAGCCATGCAAAGGGTCACTGTGTTTCTTATAATTTTGGATTTTACGATTCCAGTCCAGATTTACACCAAGGCGACCCAATAATTTTTCACAAAACTCTTTGGCTTGACCTGCACTATCAAAGCATTTTTTTTCATAGAGTGCCTTCAACAGAAATAGGGATGGAATCATTTTCAGTTTTTTGATGTTTCCTTTTTTGCCATACTCCAAAGCTAACCCACCTTCTTCATAGAGGCTTAACAAGATTGATGATAAATAATCAGCAACGTCGTTAACTTGCTTCCCGAGGTGCGAAGATTTATTGAAGTGAGCGTCTAACTCCGTCCGATCTCCCTGAAGAGTAAAAACAAGGATGTCCTGCTCTAAATCAACCACCTTTGTAAACTGTCTAATTCTATCAAGGGCTGGTCTGAACTCGACGAGTCTCATACCTTTGTCTTTACCAACCTTAACACCCATTTCCTTTAGCTTCGCTCCAATGGCGGAGACTGCTTGATTCAGATCAAAATCGACAGCCATGTGTGCAATCAGATAGTACTGGATTAGAGCAAAACGGCTTGAGTCTATAGGCCAAATTTGTCTTAGATCAAATGTTGAAAGTTTACCCTCTAATTCTTTCAAATCGACGACTGAATCTTCCATACTTAGTCTTGGGTGCATTGCAAGTAACTCCTCAGCAGCTTCTGATAGCTTGGACTTTGTAACAGCAACATCCAGATTCAATGGTTGCCCCATTGAGGTGTGCATTAGCCTTTCTGAAACAGCTTTTAGGAGGTCAGCCACATCACTTACAGTTGGTGCTGCCTTCTTTATGACTCCAAAGAGAGCCTTAGAAAGATCAGTCTCAATATGGTCCAAATATGGAATGTCTGGTTTTCTCATGGTCTTTTATCGGTAAAACGGCCTGAAGATAAAATGTCGATCTCTGCGTAAAAAATTGGTACGTTGAGGTATGGCGAGACCGACAAAATATCAGCCTATTTACTGCGAAAAAGTTGTAAAGCACTGTGCTAAGGGTCACAGCTTCGAGACCTTCGCTACCTCAATAGGAGTTTCGAGCCGTACAGTAAGGAACTGGGCAACAAACTTTCCAGAGTTTTCTGAAGCCTGCGAAAATGCCAAAGTGGCAGCCTTATATTTTTTTGAAAAACAACTCCTTTCTGGTATCAGTGGTCGGTCCAAGAAAAATGCGGCATTGCTGATCTTTACTTTGAAAACCAGATTCCACGAAGTCTATGGGCAACCCAAATTAGAGATTGAGGCACAGGTAGGTATTGACCCTCCAGGTACGTTCGAGTTCAAGGGCAGAAAAGTAACTGGGGCTGAGCTTGGCGTTGAAGAGCTTGAAGAAGCCACTCAAGACCTCAAGGATCAAATCAAGGAAAAGGAAGCAAAAATCTATGCCCTTGAAAATGACCCCGATCCACTTACTGAATGTGAGTCCTCTTTTTTATAAGCGGAAAAAACTCCAGGGAAGAGGTTTTTGGGGGAAATGATAAATTAGAAATAGGCGATGCCTATTTCTTAAAAGCCATCATAGGACTGTCAAGCAGGCTAAATGATAGAGGGCTTGACTCTTTCCCTGGAAAAATCAGACTCTTTGCGTCCTCGCCCAACCTATAAACCAGGTGTACGGGTTCTTTTTTGTTTTTCCACACCCCAGCGAAGGACTCGCAATTTGCCTTAGCCTTTTCAAGGTTACTGTAAAAGTCATAGGGCAATTTTTTATCTTTTGGGAGCTCAGTGTTTTCAACCTCACTGCTCAGATAAACAAGTTCCGATTTCAAATTCGCCAGCCTCAGGTATCTATTCGAAGAATCGCCAAGCAATGTGTTGCGTTCTACCAAAATTGTATCTTGAACAGTTGCAGTAACCTTCAACGTACATTCACCTCTACCTACAGAAAACTGTGTACACTCTTTCTTACCGTCGTCATGCTCGTAGCAATCACAGTGTTCGGCATTTGCTGGGCAGCTTTGGACCTCTTCAGAAACGTAGTACTCAAAAAACTCTTTACTAAATTCAAAAGTCAGGCTTTTGGACTCTTGCTCCAGGGACATATATGATTTGCCACACCTTTGCCCAAACACCAGACGAGTGATTTTGTCAGAGGGTTTCCCTGTGAAATAATCATGACAATAGCCTTCCCACTCACCAGTTAGTTTAGGGGTTTCTTCAGCAGTTGTGACAGTTGTCTTTTCTTTTGGGCTAAAATCAGGGGCAATAGGCTTGTCAAAAGTAGGTCCACACGCCATCAAAAGAGAGCAAGTCAAAATCCCCAAGAAAATTTGATTTCGGTTTACACTCATTTAAGACTCACCATTCACTATGACGAAGCAAGCAGGATGCCTCTATTGCAACCTTTTTCTTTCCATCATCACTTGTACAATTTGTCGAAATCTGTAGAGCAGCACCCTTACGATCAATCGTATGGATACAGTTAGTCACATCCTCCGCAAATGTGCCACCCTCAGATTTGACTCCAACTCTTGCCTTGGAATTAGAATTTACCGATTTTTGGGGTCCATTCAGGTCAAGGTTGACGCCGCTAAACGTGATAGACACATAGTCACGGCTCGAATCACTCCCCACAGAATCTCCATCAACCTCAAGGATCATATAGTAAAACTGAAGTTTATCTTCGTTGTTTAGCGAACAATTGATCGAATCATGCAACCCTTCCTGCTCATAGTTTGTTCGACCAGCAACTGTTTTGTCGATTTCAAGATTAGCAAGCCCTTCACGTTCAACACTGGCCTTAATACTCTGCTTGAAGGTCAGTGATTGGGCTGTTTTGGTTGCCAACTTGCTCTCGTTGATACGCTTAAACACATGCTTAACCCCTTGGGGGCTATTCCCCTCAGAAAGAAATTCAAGGGTCAGAGAATTGCTTGAGTAGCTATGAACAACAAAGTCGGTCATTGAGAAATTTTCTTCGTCTATCGTGATAACCTTATTGCCTTCAACTTTGTATGGTAGCTGTGGCTCTGAGAAATGAACAAAATCAGTGCTGATAAGAGTAAGTGTTTTTTCGTCGATTTGGAGCTGAGTCCACTCTGAAACATTTCTATCAGCATAAGGATTGTTGGGGTCGGGGCGATTTGGCTTCATGGATTGACCATTGAAAAACATGGAGTCAATTTCCCAAGCACCAATAATTGCCTTGAAAATCCCAGCCTTACTGTTTCCCGATCCACCTTTTCCGCCGCAACCCACGGCAAGAATCGCTGTGAGGGCTATAAGTATTTTTTTCATGCTTGCCTCCAATTTTGGCATAGGACTCACCCTGTACTGCTAATACAGTCCACTTTGATGAATACTCTTAATTCTAAGTGCTTAAATAGCAAAGGGTGTGCCTGATGACCAGGGCAAAACCTTTCCGCCAACTCTCCACCAGAAATCCGCCATTTTGATTTATGGTGAGTGATGTTCAGTAATGTAAAGTACGTGTCGATCCGACTAACTGATTGAAACCATTTGTTTATAATTTTAGTGATTTACCATTTTTTGAGCCTCGGCCAGGCTGTAAATTACCGAGTAGCCGAGGCAGCTGGCATTACCACCAGCCCCTCAGCCCTCACCGAACCGTACGTACGCGTTCACGTATACGGCTCTCCCAGATTAAAGCAAGCTACCTTGCTTGTGGTCGAGATGATTGGGTATCACACCTATAGGCTTTATAGGTCTCCATATGGTCTTGGCTACCTTCGTCAGTTTGCGCCACGGCACCGGGCGACCGCCTCTCCGGTACTTCCGCTTGAGGTACTGGTAGATTTGGCGGCGTACGGAATGGAGTTCTCGGTAAATGATGCTGTTGCCGTTCGAATACCGAAAGTAATTGCACCAGCCTCGCCATACCGATTGCACCACATCCCGCGCCTCATTCATTGTAAGATGAACGTGGAGCTTCTCCTTGAGACTGGCCTTCAAACTGCGACGGGCCTTTTCTGATGGTTGCCTAGCAATCCAAAATCGCTCAGGGTTATCAGTGAAGGCCCGAAGGTGAATCTTAAACCCCAGAAAATCAAACTTCGATTGATGGCTACGCCGTTCATTGGTCATATCCACCTCTCGAGTCTTACTCTCTTTGAGACTAAGTTCTCCCTCGCGCATCCATATGTATAAAAATCTTCGAGCCGTCTTGAGTTCAGCCTGCGTTTTTGCTGTAATCACAAAATCATCAGCATAACGGAATAGCTTCACCCTAGAGCTTTGCCCATAGACTTCCATAAATCTTTCATCAAGCACATGGTGGAGGTAAACGTTGGCTAGCAATGGCGACAGCGGCCCCCCTTGCGGGGTCCCTTTACCACTGGGCTGCCAAGGCTTACCGGGCTCCTGAAAACCTGACTTAAGCATCTGGCTGATCAACCGGAGAATTCGGGGATCACAGATCTCTCTTGTCAGCATTTTTAAGAGTTTATTGTGACTGACTTGATCGAAGAACTTCTCGATGTCAGCCTCCAAGATGTGTCGATGGCGGTAGACTTGTTGAGCCACTTTGGCTACACAATCTACCGCTTTCCTATGCGGCCGAAACCCATAGGAACAATCATGAAACCTTTGCTCGTAAACCACCTCCAATAGCAGTACGAGCACCCGTTGGACCACGCGGTCCTCCAGGTTAGGAATACCCAAAGGCCTTTGCTCCCCATTGCTTTTGGGGATGTAAGTGCGTTTGACCGGACCCGGTTGATAAGTCCTCACTCTGAGTCGCTCACTCAGATCTTTCACGAAATCCCATTCCTTGCCCTTAACCGACACTACGGTAACTTGGTCAAGACCCGCGCTACCGCGGTTCTTAATCACCAACTCTAGCGCATCAGCCAGGAGGTATGGGTCTGTAAGATAGCGATATAGATCCCACTGCTTACGACCTTTCTTTGCATGCTCGGCCACCCGGATCCGAATGTGTCTTGTTTGTGGGCTAAGGGACATGTACTTCCTAGCCCCGGTTGGATGTTGGTTCATCTCAAGATCCTCATTACATACACAATTGCAAATCCAAGTTCCTTCTGGACCTGACAACCCCTTCCTCTGACTTCGTCCGTTGAGTCTCGACAGGTTTCCTTGTCTTCGTGAGTACTATGGGTGTCTCTGACTTCTTTTACGACACCTGATTGGAGCTTATTGACTTCACTCCTTTGGTTGTGAAGGCTTCAACCTCCTCCACTGTCTTAAAAGATCTCTCCGGTTAACTTCTATGACTCTCATTCACCCGCCCCCAGCCAGTGACAAGGATGCTGCCGTGAGGGCAAACCCAGAGTTCTCCCGCACAGTCTTGCCTTCTACGTCGCCAACCGCTTGGGCCTAGCATCGTCTTCCCAGCGAGATGAGAGCTTCGAAGGAGCGAGGCTCATCGAAGCCGCCTTATTAGCTGTTCACTTGTGTTGAGGCTGATGAATGTTACTTGCGCACAGTACCTCGTGCCGCTTTTCGCCTGCTACTTAACTCCCGTGGGTCACCCCAACCGAAAGCCGCAGGAGGTTTTAGTCGGCGGGTCTGGGCCCTTCCGACACCACTTGCCACAGCGAACGATCTTCGACAAATCGGCTGCGCCGATGTTCGACTCCCGAAGGGGCTTACATCTCGGAACGACTGTGAGTGGTAAAGTCATAGAGTCATCTTCGGACGAAATGGAGGTGGCGGCCGGATTTGAACCGGCGTACACGGATTTGCAGTCCACTGCCTAGCCACTCACAGGGCTTAAATTGAAAAAATCAAAGATTTAAAGGATTGCTAATTTAAGATTTCAACAACATTATATTGTTGTAATATTTACCTTATTTTAGCAATTTTGAGCAAAATAATCCACTTTTAGCTGTTAAATTATCAAATAAATGCTAATGTTATTTTAAATTGTTCCGATAGGTTGTTCTAAAAGGAGATTTGCGTGAAGAACCTCAGCGAAGTCGAAAAGAGCCTCCACGAAATTGTGGCCAACACCCACCCTGATCTAAGGGAGAGTCTGGAGTTCATTCTGAGACACCTTATGGACCGTAAGCGACATAGAGAGACCACCAATGTTCCACAGCTCTATTTCAAGCTAAAAGCTCAAGACGAGCCGAATTTGCCCCCTCTATGGCACTTCAAAGAAGTCTTTAGTCTCTTGGCAGAGGTTGGCGTGGGAAAACTGGATGAAACCACTCGTGATATGCGTTTTATGTTTCTCTATGAAGTTCAGTCCGTCGGGGCCTGTGGCCTGGGAAAAGGACACCTAAAACTAACGCCGAACCAAGCCTCTGATGAAAATACTCAGCCCGAAGAGGAGTTGAGCCCCATGGCTTTGGTCCACAGAACTCTTTCTGTTGAAGTCCCTTTAAAAAACGATCGAAAAGCAAAGCTTACCCTTCCATTGGATCTAACCAATAGTGAATGGAAGAAGATCTATCAAATTGCGAGCAAAGCAAGGGAGAGCCGGATTAAGAATTGACAGCTGTACCACTTTAAAGACTCCAAAAATGAATCAAACCTTTGCACGTTAAAAAAAGAAAATTGCATAGATACAAGGCTATTCTGTGAGAGCTTTAGCTGAAGCAGTGGGGACCAGTCTTTCTCAGGTACAAAGAATGTTTTCAAGCACAGCAACCAAATGCACGCTAGAAACACTTATGAAGTTTTCGGTGATTACTGGAGTGGATCTCCATAGAATTCTTAAAATAAACAAGGCATCTTAAGCCTCAACTCTTTTTATCTCCGCACTCCTCGAATTTATTTCACAGGGGAACTCTTCTGAGCCCTGACGAAACAAAGTTCAAGGGCCTTGGAGGTAAAAATGAAACACTTAATTCTTCTCTTAACACTTACCATTCTGACAGGTTGTGGATCCAAGGAAAATTCACCACCATCAGCTCCACCTGTTGGCATCGAACCTTGTGTTGATTGCATTCCTGAAGATGACCCATTGGGGCGAATAACTAAGACTGATTACACTCTTAATGACCTCTGGCAAGAGGGATTTCCGAAAGACAATCTTGATGCTGAACATCACACATACTTAAAAGGTAATGGTTTTGAGATTGCTCCTATTAAAAACGACCTGTATGGCAGAGCTTTTTACTTAGAAAAAGTTCATTGTGGTGGAATTACTGACCAAAGAACCTATGTTGGCTTCACTGATGAATACACCAAAAACTCACAAATTCTTATTAGAATTACGGGAAATAGGATTGAGCAATTCTCCTACCGGACAACTATTAATTCCAATCCATCAGCCTATGCGCAAGTTGAGAAAATTTCCGAAGAGACTTGGGATTGCGTAGAGGGAGTTTTACATCGACCTGGGGATGTCAATTATGGAACTCCGGACAGCGACAACTATTTGGCTTTGGGATCTATTGCTGTTGGTAAAATAGGAACCTGGTTTGTATTGGCATTTCAAGATAACTCAATCAATCCGACACTTCCTGGCACCACAGAATACTATCAGGTTCTTTATAAAAGTGGTTTTCTACAACCGACAAATAACCAAGAGATTACAATTGGCAAAAATAACCCAGCAAAGCTTATCTACTACGACAACGGATTTATACAGTGTGAATACACAGCGAACTCAAACATTTTTAGCCAAATCATCTCAGGTAATATAAATACAAGAATTTTTACTGCGCACAGCGGGATCCAACAAGAGAAAGCTCACTTTATTCAAATCAAGAATCTTTCCGACAAAAATAATCAACCAAAAGAATGCATTTACGGGAATTTTTCAGAAGATTTAAACACAAAATTTATTGATCTCGTCATGGCTTGCAAATAAGGAGTGTGCAATGTTTTTAGCTAAGCTTATTTATTTTTTATTACTTTTAAGTGAAATAATTCTAACTGCAATAAAAATTCTCACCTTGATAGCCTTCACATTATTCCTAACATCTGTTCCCACTATTGGAGTCGGTCTATTTCTTGACCGAATTCCTTGGCCAGTAGACTTTCCTTTGCTTCTCATAATTGGGGCAGTAGCAACGGCCATGGCACTTTTTAAATTTACAATTGGTCAAGTGCGCAAGACAAAGAACCTTCTAATTGCCATCATATATAATAGAGAAGACTGTTTGATGAAAATTCAAAATCTATTTGAGCGAGATCAAAAACTTAGGGCTTCAATTGAATGCCTAGAAAATGAATTCCAAGCCAAAAAGGTCAAACTCGATGAACAATTGAAAAAGCAAGAGCTGGCCATAAAAGAAGCCAATATTAAAATGGCTCAAAATATAGAGAAGCATAATAACCATATCATAAAGCTAAAAAACAACGTCGATCAGGAACTCCATGCTTATGCACTTAAAAAAGCCATAGAGCGTTTTGCCGGAGATAAGGCAATTGAAAAAGCGGCTCTGAAGAAAACTGGAAACGACTGGGATCATTAGTGGGCATTGATCCAAATAGCAGCGTCGTCAATATGGGGCCAGAGCGGTCGAATTTTGACAATTTTTGTCATTCCAGTCTGGCATTTTTTGTACTTATGATTTGATTGCCTTCAAAATCTTCTTCAGAACAAAAATATCAGCCTCTTAGACGATCTAAACTAGGAATGGAATTTGTAATTACTGCAAGCGTAAATAAAATTGACACGTTTTTGGAGAAAACAATGAAAAAGCTAATTCTTGCAGGAAGTTTAATAGCCTTATCCTCAATATGGGTGGCATGTGATTCTAAATTTGTAGAATCCTCCCCTGATTCTGTCCAGCTCAGTGGTATAACACTTGATGAGCGATTAACTCAAAAGGCTGAGATTGATGAGAGAATCAATCAAATTGACCAAGGAGTTGAAAAGGTAAAAAGAATCATTGATCTGTTTAAAAAGATTCAAAACCCTGATCAAGCACAAGATGTTTATACCCCGATAGATTTTGTACTTGATGTCAATGCAGAACTAAAAGCTAAAATCCCTGAAAACCGAGACGGTCGCCTTGTCCGATATAGCAAAATTGAACTTCCTCTCACAGTATTGTCTGAAGAATGCAGAACACTCCATACCTCCCTCGAATCAAGCGTCATCTACGAAGAGTCCGATGAGGAATCAACTACTGAGTCTACAGAGAAAAAAGCCATCGGTGAGAAACTGACTTATTCTTTTCGTTCATGCGCTTCAGAAGAAAAGTACCTCGTTGCTGTTGAGGCTAACTGGATCGGTTCAAACTTAGAGATTAAGTTGAACAATGAAAATTTAGAAACAATTTTCAAAGACATCGTAGTTAACGAGGTTTTAAAAGATTCCGCATGTAGAATCACTCAAGACTCCGAGAAAATTATCGACACCATTCACTGCTCAAACATTAAGGTTCAACTTTCAAACAGTGAAGATGCCATGGTTAATGATATGATTTTCAATAATTCCGGTGAAGTTCGATTTGAAGCTAATGCCGATATTTTTGAGAATGCTCGCAAAAAAGCAACTTCAGAAATCACAGTCCTTGCGAATGGCGAAGTTAAATTCGATTTAAATAAAATTGAAGAAAATGCCAGTGAGAGCCAGTAAAATGAAAAAGTTGATTACCGCATCCCTTTTAGCTGTAGCTTGCATTGTAATAAATGCTTGCGCCAAGAACGACACTCAGAATAAAAAAGAAGATGTGGTTCTCAAATCTTACCGTCTCATTGACGAGCAAAGAACTGATGAAGCCATCGAATTACTTGAATCAGAATTAGCCAGCGATCCAGATAACTATGAATACAAGATAACTTTGGCTTCAGCCTACGCCCACAAGGGTGGAATGAAAGTTCAAAAATTTGTACCAGCAGTTAGTAAAGCTGATAAAATGAAAGATCTAAAACTTTCTCTAGAAGATGTTGACGACAAAGCCAGCGTAAGTAATCAGGTTAACACCACGGCAATCAATGTTGCTCGTCTCTTAACTCAGTTTGCACAATTTTTTGAAGTCTATGCTGTTATTCCAGTTATCAATTCTGATCAAGCAACCTACATCAAGCATGCCATTTATCTCCTGAACGAGACAGACGACAGATTAAAACCTGAGGATGCTCTCTATCGAGCAATCCTTGGTATCATCATGTTTAAACACATACTAGCAGAAGGTCTAATTGGGGAGTTTGTAAAACCTGAGGGATCAGAAACTTGTCGTTTTGACCTTGGAAATGTGAATGATACCTTTGTTGAGCTAGGTAAAACGCTAATTGGTGTCTTAAATGATATCGGATATGCAAATGATGACCAAGCCAAAGACCTAAAAACTACTAGTGATGAGGTCGCTGACACCGTCTCTAACTTGACTTTAGCCACAACGTCATTGATGGTTATAGATGAAGCTTCGAGCATGTTTTTACAACAAGCGGTAATACAGCATGGATTTGGAAAACTCATTAAATGTGGTGGAGATCAGTAGCTCTATTCTTATCTGTTTCATCAGGAATTTTTTCCACCTCTCCAGCTCTAGCCCAATCCCTAGCCTTTAGTCGCAATCCGCGAACTTTTGAAACTGTTCAGTCTAGTCTTTTCATTAAAGGAATGGCCCATTCCTGCTTGGCTATAAAAAACATCCCCGATGGTATGCCTTGTAATCCAGCCAATGTACCTCTTCAGAAAAAGCCCAAACTTGGGATTGAGCTCTTACTGTCCAACGGGTACTCCTCATTAAATAATGTGAGAAAGTTAATAAAAGGAGAGGTGTCTGATGAGTTGGTGGACACACTTTTCTCTGAAGGAAAAATTATTCAAATAGAGGCCAACGCTGAGCTTGATTTTCAATCAAACCTTTTAAATGCCCGCTATACCCCTTTAACTGTTAAAGGGCTTTCCGTTGTAAGAAATGAAGCCAATCCCGACGTGGAACTCTCTGTCATGGAAGAAAAGGGATTTATGTTCCAAACAGGTATAGAAACCTTTGATAATCTATTTTTAGGTGTACAAGCAAGGTTTGTTGAAAGAAAGTTTATCCGCCAACAATTTAAACTTATTTCTCTTGGCACCACAGCTGGTCGAGATGCTTTAAAAGCTAAAGAGCAAACAGCTACATATATAGAGCCTGGTGCCACATGGATTCTAGCAAAAAAATGGCAACCACGTGTTTCACTGCTAGTCGCCAATTTAGGCTCGGTCTCGCAAGAGTATGACGAACTAAAAGTGCCTGTTGATGTGCAATTTGGTTTTGGTATCAGTCCCCCAGTGAAATGGGGAGAGTTAGAAATTTCTCTTGAGTACAAGAGTTTATCCTACGAAGAAGAAACGGATTTCGAGAAGCTCAGATTTGGTGGTTCTTATAATTTTGGAGCAATGAACCTAGTCGCAGGATTAGATGCCAATGGTATTTCTGGTGGAATTTTCTATGCTCTCGATCAAATTGATGCAGGTGTTTTATTTTCAACAACAAAACTAACAAATGAGGACGAAGATTTCTTTACTCAAACTGTCTACGTACAGCTTGGCTGGCGTATTTAGATCAGCCACTTTTTTTATTCTCTTAGCTTTTTCTGTGCAGGCTATTGCTTTAGAGGAAGTGGAAGTTAATAAAGAGAGAATTTATTGGAAAGACTTTTCCAAAGAGGTGCGCCTATTGAAAGAGGCCGATTATCGCAATGGGCTGAGCTATATCATCAGCGGGACAATAGCTTTAGCGGGAGGTATCTGGGGCGAAAGCATTACCGACGATCCAGCCGAAAAGGGAATTTACACAGTTTTCCAAACAATCGGGATAGCATCGGTTGGTTATGGAGCTTACCAGTGGAAAATTGGAGGAGAGGAACGAGCCCTCTACGATGCCCTCCGATACACTCGTGGCCTATCACCAAAAGACAAGTCTCTTTTCCTGCGAACTTATTATCATCAAAAAAAGCTGAGAGATAAAAGAGAAAGGGTGATTAAAGCTATTACTCATGGACTGGTCGCAGCTCTTAATATTTACAGTGCGACTCAGCAAGATCAAAGTGGAGTTAAAAACGCTCTGTTTTTTGTTGGCGGTGTCAATCTTTTAGCCTCAGCCTCCTACACATTTGAGTTTTAAATAGTTCCTGCAAGAACCATCTTTTTTAACTTTTGCCATTGTCGGTGTGAATTACCTTTTGCCGTCTTTACCTCGTAAAAATTAAAGAAATCAGAGAATAAATCAGTATAAAGATCCCCAAAATTCAAATCGAAAACTGTTTGCAAATGCTTTTTTAAGTAAGATCGGTTCATAACTCGCAATTCGACTCGAAAAACCTTATTGAGGTCCGTCTCTTTTCCGTAAATGTGTTTATAATATTGGTATTTTCCGTCAGAACGATTCTTATTTTCCTCAACCTCAACACCTTTATTATATATATTTAGAAATCTAACTGCGCTTCCTACATATAAGCTTGATAGTTGTGGCTCACCCGATTTGCCAATGCTGTAAAACTTTGAAGCCCTGCACTTTCCCCTCTTCGGTTTAAATGTCATTCCATCCTTAAAATTGAAGACTTCAGAAAGTGAAGAGGAATTGGCTAAGACGTCCATGCAGATATCTACACGGGTTAGTGAGGTCAACTCGGGGAAATTGAACGTGAAATTGTTAATATACGCGTTCAATAATTTCTTATGTCTCGACAGGGTGTAGAATTCACCTTTGAAAGTGGTTTCGACCCCTCGATTGGCCATGAGAACATGAATTCCTTTGCGAGTAAATATCTCCCCATAAATATTGTGCTTACTCTGACCAGAGTTATTCATATCGAAAAGCCTCCGAAAATGTGAATCCCTTGGGATATCTGAGTCCGTTTTTCTTGGCAACCTTTGGTTAATTTTAACCAGATCAAGTCGTCTGGAGAGTACAATCATTTGATCCGCCTGGGGGCATAGAAAAAGCTATCAATTTGATTGGACTGAACTCTTCCTTGCCCTGGCATTTTTAATGAATAGTAATGTTCATCGGAGCCAAAAGCATTTTTATAAGCTTCGAGCTCCTTAACATAAAATGTCAGAACAATAGGAATCATTGCTCTATGAATAGGTGTTGATGCTGATAATTCTTGAATCTTCAATTGTTGTGAAGCGAGAAATGCAAAAACCTGAGAAGATCGACCTATTCGTAGAACTTGAGCAAGAACTCTGAACAGATCCATGGCCTCCTTATCTTTGTTAGCTTTGAACTCTTCGAGGCAGTATCCGATTTCATCAACCACAAAAACTACTTTTTGGGGCGATTCGGGGAACTCCTCTGCTTTTGCTATTGTTTTAAGCATTAGCGTCTTCAATGCATTTAACTGTGTTGCTTCTGTTATATGGAAATATTTATCGCAACAATTTATAAGAGCGTCTTTTTTTGGGCTTGCGTAATATATTTTATACTCAGGACTTTTGCCTTTAATCTGTCGTATAAGATTTTCCATCATTTGAGTTTTTCCCATACCAGTCATGCCAGCCATATAAATACTCTGTATAGGTGAGGAAACCTTTTCCCCAAATTCATTATGGCCGCAATAAAGCTCTCCGACCTTCAACTTAGAAAGTGGCATATCGTAGGGTCGGCAGTTTCGGATTTGTCGTAAAATAATCTGAAATTTTTTTGAACTCCGCTTAGTGTCTTCAACTTTATATCCGTCGGGAGCAAAGGAGTTTATCCTATTCTTGTTAATTTCAAATTCATTGGCTTTAGGATGGGGATGTTTGACTTCGATAATGATCCTCGAAAATCGTTTCTTTAGATTTACCTTAGACTGTTCCATTGCAATATTTAAAATAAATAGATTTTCTATGATCCATATTTTAAGCATCTTTCTCTTAATTAAATTGAAAACTACTATCGTAGCAAAAACCCCGCAGACAATTTCCACGGGGTGATCTTTTAGAAAAGTAAGATTACTTACCAGTCTTTCCATCTCTAACTTCCTTTAAGCCGACAATGGCACCAATTCCTATGCCTTGAAAATTGTTATCTCCCCAAGAAACCTCAATGTCGTAGGTGGCATTCTCTTTAATGTCAGACAAAGAAGTTCTGAATATCCCAGGCAAGTTGGTCGTACTTCCATTTGGCATGACCACAATTTGATACCCAGCCACTTCAAAAGGCTCTTTTCTCTCTTTCTGCTTCTGCTTGAAATAGTCTTCCTGCTCCTGTTTTGTGAATGATCGAACTGACTGTACGAAAAAATTATTAACTGTTTTTTTAAAAATCATTTTATCCTCCTTGATTTTTATTGCGTTGGTTTATCCAACTTTTTTTAAATGGATTTTTAAAAACGTATTTAGAGGCTTTTTTTAAAAAAATTTCTTTGGGTGGTAGATTTTGTTGTAATACGCTATTAGTGTAAGCGTATTACAAACACTTGTTATCAGATCATTCAGGTGGCACTAGCACCGTTGGTGCGTGCCACCAATGCGAAAAAAACACAAACAATATTAGCCGCATACAAAGATTGCCAAATTAGATGAGATTCCGTTTTTTTATCAAACCCCATTGATTCTCTTTTGCGCTAAAAATGCGGATTCTCCTCTTCTTTTGATAACTTCATCAACCCCAGATCTTTGCGACGGGTTGACAGAATTTACCCAAAACAAAGGAGATTAACATGAGCGAAAAGAAAAATGATTCTTCAGAAAAAAGAGGGAATCTTATTTCGATCACCGGCAAACACTTGAGTCGAAACGGTGAATGGTTAGTGATTCGTATAGCAGACAACGCTATACTTTTAAAAGTTAGTGAGCTTAAAGAGCTTTTCTCGAGAAGAGAGAAGGAGTCTAAGCAAAAGGGCGCGTAATGCGCCCCTTATTCTGAAAAATGTTTTTTATAACAGTTTTCCTTGGTTTCCATATCATCTGGGAAGCCAAGGTTTTCTTCTAAATATTCTAATAAATCTTTCTCATAATTCGATAATGGTTCTTCGTTCTTTTCTTTTGATTTCTTTTTAAGAAAAAAATAAAAATTACCCAGAGCATAACGATATCGAGACACCACTGCCTGCAATCCACCAATTTCTTTTTCTAAATCCTTTTTACATTTCATTTTAATGTACCAAAAGAGTAGCTTTCGTTAATTTCAGTCTTTAGTTCTTCAATTGTTGCCTCTTGAAAGTATAGATCTCTCTCGATAAAAATACCTTTCCGCCTTAGTTCTTCAAACTCATCGAGCGAGAAGTATCCCCACTCAAGAAAATCACCCGCAACTAAACCAAAAAACATATTGGTTTCAGCATTAAACTCTGTTGCGTACCAAGTCCAATGGCCACAGGCGTGAAAGTATTTTGCGACAACGATGACTTCTTCGTCAGGTAATCCATCTTGACATCCAATTTTTCTAAATCTTTTTTTTATCGTTTTTGTTAACAGCTTCATTTTTTTCCTCCTAGTTTAAATTAAATGGAAGAATAAAGACGGACTCGATGCCTTTTATGCGAACAAAAATTGATTGTTTTGATTTGTAAATGGTTTTTTCAATTAACAAATAAAAAATAATTTCGGAAAAACGCTTAAAACTTTCTTTAAGGGGTATCTCAAAGGCAACTATGGAGGTACTCTAATGAGTCATAAAATTAAGGTTTTAAGTTTATTTTCAGGAGCAGGTGGGCTCGAGCTAGGTTTAGATGATAGATTTGAAGTAGTTGGCTTTTCAGAAGTCAGCAGGAATTCTTCATCAGTTCTTAGGAAAAATTATCCAGAGATTTCAAATTATGGTGATATAAATAAAATCAAGGTTAAAGATCTTCCTCAATTTGATTTTCTTGTGGGTGGGAGTCCTTGTCAAAATCTATCAATGGCAGGAAACAGATTAGGCCTAAAAGGGAAAAAGTCGTCTCTCTTTTATGAATACCTTAGAATTTTGAAAGAAGCCAATCCATCTTACTTTCTTTGGGAAAATGTAAAAGGGACTCTGTCATCAAATGGTGGGAAGGACTTCATAGAAGTTCTCAAAAAGTTTTCTTCTTTGGGTTATAATTTACAGTGGCAAGTTTTGAACTGTAAAGATTTTGGATCAGCCCAGTCTAGGAATAGAATTTTTGTTTTTGGGTCCAAAAATTTGCAACAATTGCCAGGCTTGCTGTCAATTCAAAGGCAGGACTACAGAACTTCAAAATTAAAGCTGAAGCAATTTTGTGGAAACCTTGTTAAAGAGGGTTATGTTAATACTATTACAGCAAGCTATGGGGTGAAAAGTGGTGATGGAAGTAAGGTTTGTAGTTTTGATCCCACCCTGGAAAACTTAAAAAAATTTAGAAACAATGAAATTGATGGGTTTATCAGACCTCTCAGCCCCTTAGAGTGTGAAAGACTCATGGGTTGGCCAGAAGGCTATACCAGAGTTGGGATTGATAAAAGAGGCAACCACAAAATTCTTTCCAACAATGCCAGGTATAAAATTTGTGGCAATGGTATTGCTCCTAAATGTGTAGAGGCTCTTTTACAAAATTTTGGAAATAAAAAAATGTTCTCAGTTTGTAATGATAAAAAAATGTCATTTAAAGTTTCTGATGGGAGTAAAACTTCAAGAGTTTTTTCAATTAATAATATTACAAGTGATCATTCAAAGGTAGTAGCACCTAAGGAGGGGGTTTTATCTAAAAAAGGTCATCTTCTTGTTGATGAAAAACCCATAATACACCAAAGCACATATGGAAAGGTTTTACTCTCTCAATTCCTTGAAGAGAGGACCAGTGATTTATCTGCTTCTGATATAGAGTATCTTTTTGAAAGGGTTTCTTGATCAAATGAAATTTGAAGTTCAATTCCCTGTGGAAGCTTTTTAGCTCCCTTTTTTTATTTTACTATCAATCAACTGAATAGACTCAGGGGTGAGTTCATAGCCCAAATAAAATTCTTGGCATACTTGCACAGAATTTCCCATAGACTGGGAAATGAGGGAAATACTGACCCCATGATTTAAAAGTCTTATTCCATAACCATGACGCAAATCGTGCAACTTTAAACCAGATTTTTTAGCCCCAAACACTCTCTGACAACTTCGTCGAAAGCGTGCGGAAACCGCTGTTCTGGATATATCTATTTTTTTCTTGTCCTCATTCCATTTCTCTAAGGCTGCAATTCCTTCAGAAAAAATATAGGCTGGACGAGATGAACCCCACTTTGGTTCTGCTTTCTTTCCATCATCCGTCATTTGATAGTTGATTTGGACAAACTTTTTGCATGGAGAGAGGTCAGCAGTCGAAAGGTGAAAGGCTTCCCCAAGTCTTGCCCCTGTATAAAAACAAACTTTATAAAGAGTTTTTATTTCTTCTCGCTTTTCGTCTTCTAGAACTTTCGCGAACTCACTGACTGTAAGGTAATTGACAGATTTTCTAACTTTTTTAGGAAGCCTGAGTTTGACATCCTCGCGTTGCAGAAATTTTAAAATTTGATTTAAGCGTGCAACAATTCTTCTTTGCTTTGGATTATCAAAGTCAGAATTATAAATGGCTGATTCAATTTGCTCCTTAGTCGCACTAACAATGCTCAATGGACCAAGCGCATCTATAGCCCTTCGCAGATCATGACGAGCAGAGTGTTTGGAATTATTTTTTATAGGTCTGTGCTCGTAATTCTTTTCCCAATATTTGGTCAAAACTTTGTCATTAGTGGCATTGCCAGTATAGTGGGTGTATTGCCCAATGTTTGCATTGAGACGATTGCGTAGTTGCTCAACTTCTTTTCTGGCCTCATCCCAAGTCAGAGTTTTTTCACAATACTTTTTATTGATCGCTATGAGATCTAGATTGTCAGTTAAAGCACTTGTCTTCGTGGAGCCGTCGTCTTGGGGAGTCGCGAGAAAGATGGAGAAAGTTTTTCGCTTTCCCTTACCTCTCGACTTACTTGGATTTTTTATGTGATATCTGGCGCTCACGTTTACCTTCTCGCATTTCAATAACTTGTCGGTAAACTTCTAGCGTAGATAAAGTGGTGCTTTCAACCTTTTTGACGATCTCAGTTATGCCTTTGGCTTGTTTATAGGCTTTAAGGTCAATGGCTTTATCCAAGAGACACTCCTGGATTTAAGTGGAGGTGGTGGAGGAAATCGAATCCCCGTACACAGATTTGCAGTCTGCTGCCTAACCACTCGGCCACACCACCATTGAATTTAAAAAAATTAACTCGACTAAAGAGTGGTAAAAAGATAGCCACTATTTTTAAGTCGCTAGCCACCCAGTTTTTAGTCCAGTTAAATTTATTACTCATTTCAATCCTTTATAATTAACAATCTCACCCTGAGCCATCTCTAAGGAGATTTGCAGTCCGCTGGATAGCCGCTCTCCCACGCCACCGACTATCAATTTAAAGAAGTCTGATACAACCAAAATCCCCGTAAGAATTCAACTGGTTGTTAAACGCCTCTACTTTTGACGGAACGCACTATTTTATCCGTCCTCTCATAAAAACAAACGATTCAATGAATGAAAAGACGTTAAGGTAAAGAGCTTGGCTTCTTCTAGATGCTTACTTTTAATGCTAGGGCTATGATCCAAGTCAGCTAGGCTACGGGCCACCCGCAGCAGTGCGCGAAGCCGGCGCCGAGAACCGGAGGTGTCTGGCATCAAGTGATCTCTCACAAAGGGTTCCACTTGCCCCAATAGGTCGTCCACCTGCAACTCGGCGTTCAAAACAGTTTGCCCCCGATCTGTCCTGGCGAAATCTTGTGCGGCTTTCACTTTTTCGAAGATTTCCTTGAGCGGCACGTCTCCGTCCGGTTTCCACTGGTCGCTGAATGACAGCACATCGAATCGATCAAGGATAGGACCACTGAGTCGATCAATATACGAACGACAACGAACTAAGCTCTTTTGGCATTGCATCGCCTTTCCCGGCACGAGATCTCCACAGGGACACAAATTTGTCGTGGCAATCAATTGAAACTTCGACGGGAACGTCTGGCGACGCCCGACCCGAGCCACATTGATTTCCCCTTTTTCTAGGGGCTCTCGAAGGGCTTCTTTGACTCGACTGGGAAATTCTAAAAATTCATCCAACACGAGCACTCCGCCGTGGGCCCGGGTGATTTCGCCCGGCACAGGTGGAGATCCACCCCCAATCATGGCCATGGCCGTGGTTGTGTGATGGGGAGCCACCATGGGCCGCCACGATATGGGTCTCCCTAGAAGCTTTGCAATTTGCTGACTGGTTCTGAATTCTTCAGGGTTCGGGTCACTCAACAATAAGTGTACGGCATCGGCCAATGTGGTTTTGCCTGACCCGGCCGGGCCGGCAAGCAAGGTGGGATGCTCGCCTGTGGCCATGACCGCAATTAGGCGCCCGGCCTTTTTACAAAATGACAAATCCTTTATCGGCGGCCTTTTCATTTTGTATTTAAAATTCGTCCCCTCAATAAACTGCGGATGATGCAAGTCGCGCAGCTGATTCATTGCAAAAATATCGTACCCCAATTCATGCTTGGGCAGCCCTGAATAAATGGGCCAATCTCTGGGGTGAGCCAGCAGAGCATCAATGTCATCTGGAACCGTCACCGCGCCCTCTAATCCCAGCTCGCCATAAATAAACAGTGGCCCTTGCCGGGCCGGCAGCGGCACTTGCTCCGTCTTCCAAAGGTAGGCACATGCTATAGCCAGATCCAAACCCCGACTGCTTTTCTTCATGTAAGCGGGTTTTAAGTTCACCAAGATCTGCTGACGCTTTGGCAGCTGAAACCCCTGATGCTTTAACGCCGATCTCACTCGCAGCTGGCTTTCTTTAATGGCTGCATCTGGCAAACCCATGAGCTGAAGTGTGGGCAACCCGGGCATCAAACTGAGTTCAACTTCCACCGGCTGCAATTCAATGCCGTTTCGAATAAAAGAATATATTTTCATGGGCGTTTGTCACTGCAAACGGGAATGCCAATACAGGCAGCCATTCAGCGCGGTACTGCGTCCGAGACGTTCAGTGAACCGACCCCTTTTGTCCGTGACCGGACGACGAATTGCGCGGCGCATACAAAGAGGACGTAGGCTTATAAGTTGTTCAAGCTACAACTCACAGACTTGACAGTGTTTCTAAAGGCGCGATAGGCCAGGGACCTATCACAAATTCATATTAGGGGTAAGTTCATTGCGCGCAGGGGTGTTATTCGTCGCAATTTGTTGGGGTGTTTTTTCGGTTTCTGAGGTTTTCGCGAGCTCGCGCTGTGCTCTCGCTATTTTGCCTTTTGAAAGCGCTCACTTCAGTGTGGAAGATTCACTGATGCAGGTGGAAGACACCGGCAATGAAATCCTGCGGTTGCTCAATGAAAATAAATTTAAACATGATGTTAACGAAAAAATTCACCAATCCGTGGATAAGCTCACTCATGGCATCGACCATATCATGGAACTTTATATTCATAATCAGCAGGAGTGGACATCCCATCTCCACAAGAAACTCATCGGTTTGGCCAATGAAGCGGCCCACATAAAAGATCACGTGGAGCTTCTCATCAGAAGAAAAAGTGCGAAGCGATACTCCCAAATAGAGGATGAGCCTCTACTGGCTCGGGCCGACTTTGAGTACCTCGTAAACTCTGAGCCCACTGAGTTTCGCATCGCTTTTAACAAAGACATTGTAGAAAAAGTGCTCTGGTACAACACCACCGATGAAGAGCGTCGGGCTCGCGCGTTTTTAAAAGCCGTCCATAAAACTCATGCCGGTGGCATCAAAGCCCTTCGAAATAGCCCTGAGGTCAAAGAACTTCGCCTCGTGTGTAAACACCATGGCAATTGTCGAATCCTCGGGTACATGTACCATTCTACTTTTTTTGCCACGGTGTTTATGGATTCCCACAATCGCCTACGAGACCTGAACGACGGCGCAAAACTTGTGAAAAAAGCCATGCCCACCCATTTGAGCCACGATTAGATCTGGTTAGACGTCCATCTGAGATAAGGGATGATGCTCATCGATTTCTTCTTGCATCTTTTTCGACGACACTGACGTGTAAATTTGCGTGGTCTGAATGCTTGAATGCCCAAGTAACATCTGTATGGATCGCAAGTCAGCGCCACCTTCTAACAACGACGTGGCACAGCCGTGCCGAAACTGGTGGGGACTCACCGTTTCTTCAAATCCGGCCCGTTGCGACCATGCATTCAGCCATCGCCAGATGTCTACACGACTGGGTCTTCGCCCCCGGTCGTTAATTAGGATCGAGTCTGTGGAGTCCACCACCAAATGACCCCGCACGTGAATCAAATAATCTTTAAGCTCTCGCAGAAGCCGTGTGGTCAGAGGTACTAAGCGTTCTTTGTTGCCCTTACCTAAGATTTTTAGCCAACCCTCTGTTTCGTTAAAATCTTTCTGATTCAACTGAATGAGTTCGCTCACCCGGCATCCCAAACCAAATAGCAAAAGCAACGTGATTTGATTTCGCGCCGTACGATAGGCATTGTCTGTGGCACAGGCCTTAAAAAGTTGCTCAAAGTCTTCAACAGAAATGGCCTGCGGCAACTTGGCTTTCACCTTTGGCGGACGCAGTTGACGCAGCTCGGGCACCTTTTGCCCCTGAGCTTCGCAGAACCGAAAATAGGTGCGAAGACTACTAATGACTCGCGCCTGAGAACGAGTGCTTAATTTTTTTCTCTTTAGAAACTCAAAAAACCGACCGATATCTGAACCCGTTTGAGCAAATTCAGCATATAATTCTAAGTCACGACGGTAAGCCATCACCGTGTTCTTAGATCGCCCCCGCACATGCTCCAAATCATCGAAAAATTCCACCCAATATGTCAAAGCCATAGGCGGTAGTTTAGCAAATGAATGCTATCGTTTATCAAGGTATTTAAACGCTTTACGCTACGCTTCTAGATAGGGCTCACTGGTTTTTGCGATCAGTTACCAAAACCAGCAAGGGTGGAGAACTTTCCGATTTCTTCTTGAAAGCCATCTGTATGAACCAATTCCACTTTTAATTGGATATTTCCCGCCAGCTCATCCGCGTACAGATCAGATACATCAAAAGATCGCAATAGAATATGGGCGCCATTGTCTCCGAGCATTTCAACCACAAAGTCGTGATCGGAAAACTGCCCTGGTTGAGCTGAGCGAAAGAAAATCTTTGATGAGGCCAGACCATCGACACTTTGCAATTCGACCATCAATGCAAAGTCTCGCACACCGCTGTCATCGAACCCATCTAAGAAAACCACTCGCGCAAATTTTAGATCATAAGGAGTGTATTCGTAAGGCAATCCAAAGGGACTGAGGTCAATCACCGACACCACACTTTGGGGAGTACCAAACTCGCCATTGGTGTCGGCGTAAAAAATATTTGTATTTGCTCTGCCTAGCAATCCGAGAAACACACTGGCCGCGCTGCCGGAGGCGCCGCTAGCGGCCTCTTTTAAGTTCACATCAAACAAGGTGTTAGTGTCGATGTTGTGGTCCACTTCCCGCCACTGATAAGAGCAGGCCGAAAGCCACAGCCCGCCCAGTATGATGATCCAATTTAAAAAGTGACGCCGTTTCATGACCTGTTCTCCCCTTAGAAGCACGCTGGTTGTGCGCCATACTCTTGCGACATAACTGTCACTGGTACGCCACAGTAGCCGCCGGAGCCAAAGCCTGGGTAACCGTAGGCTGAGTTGTTTGTGCCTGTTTGCTCGATATTAAGCCCGGCAACCAGTTCGTCATAATCAATATTGCTATTGTCACATGCTCGCAGTTTTGGCAGTCGAGATTTAATGGTGCCATTACTCATGCTGACAACCATGCGGCTAGGACCGTTGGCATTTTTCGCCTCAAATACGAGTCCGTTAATCATGTCAATGCCATTGAGTACACCTGGCTGCAACACGCCTGTCACGTTGTAGCGGCCTGGCTCCAGCCCGCAGGGTAGTCCCTGACTGACAAAGACACTGCCTGATACGAACACGCTTTGTCCGGCACCTGCATAGCCCGCACCAGGATAGCCTGATTGGTCTGTGAAAAACTCTAAGGCCACTTGCACTCCGGGATACTCAAATGCGTTACCGAGGGCAAACCCTATGCGAAATGACTCGTTAGGATAGTTCACACAATTGGTTGCCAAACACTGAGGTCCTGGTCCAACCACGCCGCCTCGGCTTTTTGAGTCATCACCACAACCTGAAAGACTGAGTACACTCACGAAAAACAACGAAAACAACGCCATTTTTCCGATTTTGTTTTTATTTATTCTTAAGGCTTTCATTTTAAAACCCCTTGTTTCCTTCCTTTAAAATTCAATTCCATTAAAAGCTTCTGATAAACTTAAGTCCGTAAACTCGCCCAACTTTACATACCCAGCATCTGGGTTCACCGCGCGCTGAGTGGCTAATCCATCGCCACTCTTCCATGCTCGACAATCATAAGGACCAGCATATACAAACCAGCAGCTTGTGGGAGATAGCGGTGAATATTGAAACTCAAAGTTCTTATACCAAACAGAGCCACCCACTAAATCCGATGGTCCTTGACCATCACCTTGATCTTCAATCTGGTCGATCACTAAAACAATGGCTCCAGTCACTTGGCCAGGTGTTTGATAATAGATCGATGGACGCTCATCTTCGAAAAATCCATGCCACACCACTTCGCCGTTGGCTGGGTTTGAAAACCAAATATTATATTGGTTGTTCACATTATTGTTGTCGACGCGCGATCCTGATCGCACCAACGATGTGAATTGCCCAGCGTACGACTGACCGCGATCTGTATAAGTGATTTTCACTTTACCGCCCCAGCCATTGCCGTACTTATTTAAGTTTAAAGAGATTTTGATATCTTGTGGATCATACATAGGCCGTCCGGTGTAGTCTGAAAACGTCGATAAACTCTGAACTGTTAGTTCCGCCGAAGCGCTATCGCCCCAATCGAAAATGGAGGTGCCACTGCCACTGCCACTGCCATCAGGAACAGTATCCGTGCCATCTGTATCCACCGCATTTTGTGGAGCCGGTGTACTCTCAGAAGCACAACCCACCGCCAACAGGGCCGACAAGACCACACTTAACATTAGGTTTTTCTTTTCTAAAAAGCTCATGGCTCTTATCCTTTCTTGCCCCAACCGGGGATGCTCTCACCCTTGTACATAAGCGAGCCATGTGCCAGGCCCAGGAAAATCACCTAAGATACTGTTTTTATTGACTTTTATTGGATTTTTGCCTAGCCTGTGGGCAAATTGAAAAGATGTCAAACTTAGCTGACAGTGCCCATTTTTGTCGTTTTTTAGCCGCCTTTTAAGCCGTTCTGGGGGGCTATCGTATCCCCTGTTGCCAGAACTTGTGACCATTTATTGACAACTTGCCGCTCGTTTCCTCAGATCACCCGGCTCCTTCCACCAATGAGCCTAATATTTGTCGTTGAACCTTGCTTGACGTTACCAGTTGCGAATCCCCACCTATACAAATAGACTCGAGCTAATGAATTTTGATCTTTTGTGGATTGCCAAAACAAAATCTAGGACTTTCACGTGACCTCACCAAATGATAATTTTCCCCAAAATTCACTTCCTGAGGTGGGTTTTCCTTCCGAACAATCGCAGTTTTTTAAAGCCTTCTTTAAACAGTCACCCATCGGCCTTAATCTCTGCCGGATGGACGGTCACTGGGTTGAGTCTAATCCGGCATTTTTGAAAATTATTGGATACTCGGCTGAAGAAGCCGACAATGACAATTTGACTTACTGGCAACTCACTCCTGAAAAATATGCTGAGGATGAACTGGTCCAATTAGAAAGCCTAAAGTCGCGCAAGGTTTATGGCCCGTACGAAAAAGAATTTATTCGAAAAGACGGAAGCCTAGTTCCGGTCCGCCTGAATGGTTTTATTATCAGTAAAGACGGCGAAGATTACATTTGGTCAATGATTGAAGATCTCTCTGCAGAAAAATCTCTCAAACTGCAACTTGAAAAAACGTCCAATTTTTTTGAAGCGACCTTGGCCAATCTGCCGGTAGCCGTGTTTGCCAAGGACAGCCAAGATGACTGGAGATTTATCATCTGGAATAAGCAAAGTGAAAATGTATTTGGCCTTCATCAATCTGCAGTCCTCGGCAAAACAGATTATGATCTTTTCCCCAAAGAACAGGCCGACTTTTTTCGAAAAAAAGATACTGAAACCCTTGCGTCTTTGCAAACTGTGCGCATTGAAGAGGAACCGGTTACTCCGACTGGCAAACAGACCCTATGGTTACGCACTTATAAATTGGCTCTAGCTGACGCAGACGGAACTCCCCGATATTTGCTCGGAATCACCCAAGACATCACTGATGAACGGAATGCCGCAATTGAACTTAAAGACAGCAATACCAGGCTCCGTGATGCCATTGATGTGGCCAACAAAGCTCTGCACGCTCGGTCTACTTTTTTGTCAAATGTGAGTCACGAAATTCGAACTCCGCTAAATTCAATTATTGGCTTTGCCGATCTCCTTTTGAGCACTGATCCGACAGAACAGCAAAATGAGTATTTGCGAATTCTCAACCATGGGGCCCACAGACTGCTTGAAATCGTCAATGACATTCTAGATATGCAAAAAATTGAATCTGGCCTACTCAAACCCAGCTTCGAATGGGAAAACCCCGCCGACGTCATCCTGGCACCCCTTGATTTATTGAAGTCTACAGCCAAAAAGAAAGCCATCCACTTTGACTATGAAATCGAAATGCCATCGAAGTCTCAGATAAAAGTAGACCGCAAATTTATTGATCAAATTCTCACAAATCTTGTTGGCAATGCCATTAAGTTTACTCCAACCGGCGGCACTGTTCAGATTTTGGCGACCGTGAAGTCCAAAGAAAACACTTTGAAAATCGTAGTTAAAGACTCCGGCATTGGAATAGCCGCTGACAAACGAGAGCATATTTTTGAACCCTTTGAGCAACTTGACACATCCACGAGAAAAACCTACGGGGGCACGGGTCTTGGACTGGCCATTGTAAAAGGGCTTGTTCAGGAACTTTCTGGCACGATTGAATTGGCAAGCGAAGAGGGACAAGGAACCACGTTTGAAGTGCAAATTCCTGTGGAAGTTCGACCTATCCGCTGAGCCAAATGCACCTGAATAAGACGGAACGAAGAATTCGAATACACAATTTTATCGACTATCCAACCGTCGATAAAACTCTTCCATAATTCTGTCGTAGAGTGCCTCGCCTAAAAAAGCATCTTCCACACCAGCATCAACATTAGGATTGTCGTTGACTTCGATGACGTAAACTTGACCGTCTTTCTCTTTAAGATCCACTCCGTACAGACCGTCACCTATACTGGAGGCCGCATTGACTGCTGCCTTTACAATTTTTTTAGGTGCCTTATGAACACCAATGTCTTGTGAGTCTCCACTCTTAGTCCCCTTGTTTCCGTGCCTATAAATTTGCCAATGCCCCTTTGACATAAAGTACTGGCATACAAAAAGTGGCTTTTTATTTAATACTCCTACTCGCCAGTCATAGGGTGTGTACATAAACTCTTGGGCCAACACCAACACCGAGTTTTGAAAAAGTTCTTTGCACCGTTCGACAAGTTCTTTCTCGTCTTTCACGAGATACACGCCTTTTGAGAACGAACCATCAGGAATTTTCAAAACGGCAGGAAACCCTAATTGTGTTGTGAGTTCGCTATTGAGATCTTGTCCCGCGTGCAACAAAATAGTTTTAGGCGTCTTTAGTTTCGAGGCTAACAGTGTTTCATGTAAAAACACTTTGTTGGCGCAGCGAAGAATTGAAGTGGGATCATCGATAACAACTAATCCCTCGCTCTCTGCTTTGCGAGAAAAAGCATAGGTGTAATGGTTGATCGCAGTGGTTTCACGAATAAACAAAGCATCATACTCCCCAAGGCGAGAGTATTCTTTTTTTGTAATGGTCTCTGCGAATATGTTGTATCTCTTCGCTGCTTTTCTAAAGTTATCTAGCGCCCGCTTGTTTGATGGGGGCATTTGCTCGTCTGGGTTCACCAAAATAGCCAGATCGTACTTGAAGGTTTTTTTTGATCTCGGCTTTCTCCAAACACGAGCGTTAAATTTTTCTAAACTGGCCGCAAACAAATCTTCTTCTTTGTCGCTGAGATTTTTAATCGAACCCGATTTAATAGACGCCAGATGCCACGAAGAAGAAAACTCAAAGGTTACATTCAAAATAGGAAAGGGAAAGGCTTCAAATATCTTTCGTCCTATATCTGAGAACTCTTCCTCAGCCGTTTGCCCAAAACAAATGGTGAGAGAAAAACCTGTCCCCAGTTTTTGCTTTGATTTTTTTAAAAGCTTATCAAAAGCCTCGTCCAATTCGTCAGTTTGTATGCCATAAATGGCTTTTCGACTGAGATCATTAATGGCCTTTACACTTGGAATAACCTTGTGCCCTCGAGCCTCCGCCAAAAGCGATGTGTAATACCCTTTGGACAGATACTTATAGTTGCGACACAAATTGATTACAATATTCTGCTTAGCTTGAGGCGCTTTAAACTCTAGGTAGTCTCCAAAGTTGACGACAGTCGAACTTGGATAATAGGGGCCCCAGTCTGATTTATCTTCTATTACTGCATAAACGTTTGCCATGAAACAAGCTTCTCGAGTAAATTCAATTTAATATGAGTTTAAATTTTCGCATTGCACGCCTTAGTGACGTCCCACCTCTGATCGAACTTGAAAACCAATCGTTTAAGACCGACCGCCTGTCAGTATCCAGCTTTCGCCACTTTGTTCGCTCGGATAAGTCTGATTTAGTGGTGGCTATAAGTCAACGGAAGGTTTTGGGATACTACCTGTTGCTCTATCGACAAGGCACTGCATTGGCTCGACTTTACTCCCTAGCGATCAGTTCGAAGGTTCGCGGACGCGGTTATGGCCGACGTCTTATGGAACACGCTGTCGAACAAGCAGCTTTGCGAAAAAAATCAGTGCTCAGGCTTGAAGTGCGCCCAGACAACAAACGAGCGATCAACTTGTATCAATCGCTCGGATTTTATAAAATGGCTATTAAACCACATTTTTATGAAGACGGGTCTGAAGCTCTCATTTTTGAAAAGAGATTGATTCCCCGCCAATTGGGCATGAAATTTAAAGTCCCTTATTATTCACAGGGAACTGATTTTACCTGTGGACCCGCCTCACTATTAATGGCCATGGGTGCTCTTTCAAAAAAAGTCCGGCCAAACCTTAAAGCTGAATTGCAGATCTGGCGTGAGTCCACCACGATATTTATGACATCAGGACATGGCGGCTGTGGCCCCAGCGGGTTAGCACTGGCCGCCCATAGGCGTGGTTTTCAACCGGAAATTTGGCTTTCTGAGGATACTGCTCAGTTCATTGAAGGCGTTCGAACGGAGGCAAAAAAGGATATCTTGAAATTGGTTCAAGAAGATTTTCGAAGCCAAGTACGAACAAATCGAATTCCGGTACGCACAAAGCGCCTGAAGATTGGTGATCTCGAGAAGGTCGCCCGGCGCGGCGGCGTCCCGATCATTTTAATCAGTTCCTACAAGATTACTGGCACAAAGGCACCTCACTGGGTGGTGCTCGCGGGTTTTGATGAAAGCTATTATTACATTCACGATCCTGATTTAGATACCGATATTCCCCGAGATGCCTTTGAAGCTGCTATGTCTGTTCCTGATATGGCATTCATTCCCGTAAAGAAAAGTGATTTCCTAAAAATGGCAAAGTTTGGAAAACAGCGGGCCCAAATGGTCGTGAATATTTTTAAGGCTTAGAGGTGCGAGATTCTCACTAGATTTGTCCTACGGTAAATAGCTCCGACGGATAGGTTTTGATTTTAAAAATGCTATGTTTTGCCAATAGTACGCTGACTCTCCGATAAAAACGGGAAAACAGGATTCGCCCTCGTAAAAAATAGTTTGCCCTTCGTAATTCAAAAACAGGGGGTCGCCCTTTTTTAGCTCTTTATAATCTTGCCCCCATAAACTGGGATGTATTCTCGCGGTCTTTTCTTCTTTTTGTGTGGGGTAAAAAACGGTTTCGTGTTCTAGGTATCCGGATAACTCAATCTTACTACCCGATACGGGAAGCAATAATTTCTCGAGCAACAAAAGGACAACCCGTTCCATTTCGTCAATGATGGGGCTGAATTCCACACCCTGAGCCACGGGACCCATCTCCACCAACACGCCATGAGGCGCTAAGCTATCTACAAACCGGCAATCACTGTCTTGGTCTGAATTAAATAACAATCGAATAGACGGCATATCTTCAGTGGCTTTGGCCACTGCATGGGCCGACAGGTAGTCATTTTTAGAAAGCACCAGTGTGGCGCCCATATTAGTTGTTGTGGTGTGCAAGTCTATTAAAAAATAGGGCTCCCCTTGCGCCCAATTCACCAAATCCCCTCGAACCTCTTTGGATCGGGCGGCCTCATACCCCGTGGCCAATTCTCCACCCGGACCAAAACTCCGGTTAAGGTCTGAGTCAACAAATCTCACATTAGCCGCCGTTGCTCTTGGGTTGGCTAACAGGAATTTATATTGGTGACCACTTGGCAATAACTCTGGATGACGTTGCCATTTATTTAAAAGCCAAATTCCGGTTCGCTCATTTCCATGGGTCCCCGCGCAGATGACTACTTTCATAAATGCCTTTCAACATCAGACAGTGGTAAATGATATTCTTGACCAGCCACCTTTAATTTCAACTTGCTATTAATTGAAAGCAATCTCTGCTCAAGCTCTTCCGCCGTTGGGGCTGTGAAAATAATGTGCCCCAACTCCTCCCTCACCGATTCACGTCCGGCCAGCTGTTGTCCGCCGAGTGATTTCATTTTTAGTTTACTCACCCATGGCTGAGATTTTAATTCTTCAACACCGCTGATTTCCTCCAGCACCCCTGGCCCCGGATGCACAATATAAACTCCTGCATGAGTGACCGATTTTTTTGGAAAAATAAAATCTATCCCCAATTCCACAGCTATAAAGGCCTCCCAAGCATTAAAACCGTAGGCCATCGATATCAAATCCATGATGTAACCACCCGGAGGCCGAAGAGCTATTTCACCAAACAGATGCCCCTCTGCGGATCGATAAAACTCAAGGTGAGTTTGTCCCCATTGAATCTTAAGTGCCTTCACCACTGATTCATTCAATTCTAGGATTTGCTGGCACTCTGTATCTGGGTAAGGGGCCGGAACGATATTCACGTGCGTTTTTGAACGATATTGCGTGATGTTTGTAAATTGAATTTGGCCATTTTGAATGAATGATTCAATACTGCCCTCGGGAGCATTTACCATTTTCTCGTAGATACGGGTGACATGCATGGCTGATTTCAGCTCATCAATGGTTTTTGCAAATACCAGCCCTCGCCCGCCGGATTGATCTCGATCTTTAACAACCACAGGAAAACCCAATTTCTCAACAATCGTCTCCACACTGATCGCCCTTGATCCGTCAATAAACCGCGTCATCGGTATATCAAAGTACCGAAGATACTGTTTCATTAAGATCTTGTCCCGACAGTGCAACACCATGGTTTTTTCTGAAAGCCTCGCGTGCACAATTCGGCGTGCTAGTGATGCGGGATACACGGCGCCCTCAGTGGTGGCGATAACATGGCTAAAAGATTGGCTGGGCCAATGGGTTTTTATGAATTTCCGAAGTTCTTCGCGATCCGAATGCATGGGGGCCACAGCTGTTCCCAAGGGCGCCTTCAGCTTGGTCTCTTGATCCGCCCACAGGGCATAGGCGATACCTTTTTTATCCAACTCACTCAATACGGATTTTCGAAGGCCCATGACTAAAACGTTCATAGAATGCCATCATAACAAGATCGAAATGAATTTGTAAGTTTCGAATGCGGGTAAAACCGCCCCTACCTGCATCGTGTTAGAACTTACGCTCGAACTAACGGGCAAGGCGATGCGGCCTCACCATTTCAAGGGACCCGCATTTTCCTGGTTAGATTGAAGCATTCAGAAAAACTTAAAGGAGACTTTGGGCCCCCCTCAAGTACGTACTTTGGCTGAGTGGCCCCCGTTTTTTTTAGTGGGAGTAACTCACAGTGACGATTACGCCAGCGGCTGGTGCTTCGACAAACCGCAAAACCTGACCGTCCACTTCCCACGGAATTTGTGAGCCGTCAGAAAGGACCACTTCCACGGACTCCGGACGAGGCACTTGATCAAGACGGAATTCTTTGTCACGCGATAATTTTTCTACGTCTTCAGCCATTGTATCAAAAAGTGTTTCAAAAGAATTTTCGCAAATGCTGATGCTTGACCCGCCAGTTGACCGTACAAAGGCATCTATTTTTTCAGCGTAAGCGGTAGCAGGCTCAGTGAAGCTTCCACGCTGTTGGTCATAACATCGTTCATCGCCAGGCTGAACATAAACCCCATAGGCTCTCAGGGCCAAGTTCTCTCGTCGAACCGCCATTTGATAGGCGGCAATGACGTCGGCTCCGGTGGCTTCCACATTGTCTTTACCTAAAGTCTCATCTGCGTCAGTGATATACACCACAGCCAATTGAGCGCCGAAGCGATGAAAGCCCTGGTTGGCACTGCCCAATTTACCGATGGCGTCGACGGATGCACTTAGCGGCCGCTCATCGGCAAGTGTGCAGGGATTCTGAATCCAACCCAAAGTGTCGCTGTCATTACATTGAAGCATAGACAGGTGGTCGTCTATCAACTGCACTCGCTTTGAATCTGTGGATCGAATGATAGTTTGGTTACTCATTGGCAACTGGGCAAGTGATCCGTTTAAAGCATGTCCTACGCCCCGATTTGTGGTTGTCATACCCAATTGCCAGTCAACACCTTGTAGTCGGTCAGAAAGAGTGCGAAAACGCTGCCCCATGGTCCATCTATCAGAATGCATTGAAACAGAAGTGTCTTGAACAACTAATATATCTAGTTTTCCGTTACCCGCCGCCTGCGTGAAAGTCTCCACTAATAAAGGCGGTGATGGCTCAATGGGAAGTATGACAATAGGTGGTCCTGGCTCTGGCATCGGCAGAGTCGGAGGCTCAAAGCTGATTGGATCTCCAATTTCTCCGTCGTGTGACATTTTTGAGTCAAAGTGAACGTCGGCAAATTTCACATCACTACAGGCAGTGGCTGCCAACATTAAACCCACTAATCCCGTCCATGCGATAAGATTTTTCATGGTTAATTCCCCCACATTATTTTTTGTTTAGCCCTTCCAACGTCTAGCTAGAGCAAAGTCGGGGCCAGAATCCGCCACCAGCAAAGGTTTTGTCGCGTCGCATGAAGTGCGTGAAATTTTTAAGAGAGTTTCATTGTCGTTTTGATATGAGATTGATGAAAACTGTTTAAGTCGATGAGTTGTCGAAAGAGTTAACAGATCTGAGGATTTTTTTGTGTGCGTTTCACCGGTGCCGTGGAACAGCTACCACCGCCCCATTCAACGAATCGTTTCATTTCGTGAATAGGCTACTTCTTTTGAATCCTCGAAAACGCCAACTGCCGTGGTCACTGCCAACGTGAGTGGGCACTCCTCTGCCCACCGCGGTTGGCGTCTCAAAATAGGACTTCAATAATTTCAACACATTAGGCATTGGCACCAAACCAGCAATAGTTAAGGGTGTGCGCCGCTTGAAGGCGCCAGGGCTGCAAGGAAGTATTTTAATAGTTTTTTAGAATTTTTAACGAACAATCCCCCATATCCCCAATTCACTCCCTAGCCGGTCTCCCCAAGACCGGCTTTTTTTTCTGCGCACTTTTTTGACGCCAGCAGTCTATGACCGCAGTTCTTATTCCACGACTTCTGGTTCAACATTCCTGGCACTTCGAAACCCCTTCTTCAATTGCATTGCCCTGTTGATCAGCTATCATGAACAAATGAGCTTATCCGAAAAGGTTAAACAGTTTTTTAAAGACAGACCAGAAGTTAGCTTAGTCATTCTCTATGGTTCGCAGGCTAAGGGGGACGCTACAAGCACCAGTGATGTGGATGTGGCTGTCGCTGGCGAAGGACCCCTTGATGCCGAGAATCTTGTTCGGTTCAATGTAGAGCTTACAAATATATTAAGGAAGGAAGTAGATATTCTTGATCTAACCCAATCCACGGGAACAATTCTTGAAGAGGCCTTGGCTGGAGGACAACTCTTGCTCAACAAAAACCCCGGCATATACGCCGAGCTCATCAAAAAACTTATTTATGATAAAACCGACTTCCGCCCCTACTACGATCGAATTTTGGCTGAACGACGGAAAAGGTATTTTGGATGAAAAACAACGTCATCAATGAAAAAATAGAATCTTTACGCAAATGTCTGGTACGGCTAGAAGATAAAAAACCCGACGATATTGCTATTTTACGAACGGACATCGATCGACAAGATATTATCTCCGTCAACCTTGAACGTGCTATTCAGATTTGTGTGGATATCGCCTCTTATATAATTTCCAGCCAAAATCTCCCGGCCCCTACAACCATGAGCGAGTCGATTGCGGCTCTAGAAAAGGTTGCATTAATCTCTACAAAAACATCATTAAGTTTGCAAAAAGCAGTTGGATTTAGAAATATTTCGGTACACGCCTATAAGAAAATTGACTGGGACATCGTTTTTAGTATCCTTCATAATCACCTCAATGACTTCAAAGCCTTTGTTCGCGAAATCGAAGAAAACAGAAAAACCTAAGAAAGCGCATTGATGGCAACTCTAGGCCTTGGACGATTAATCAACTACAAAAACAATTGCGCAATGCCATTTGTCCTGATGATTTAAGGCGCCTGCTATGATTCGAGTTTTTACAACTTTGTATGTGGTCATTTCCATTTCAGCCTGTGCCACCATCAAAGACACTCATCAACTTATTAAAGTCCCTACTGATGTGGATGGCGCGATGGCCTACTATCAAGGCGCAAAACTGGGGCCGGCGCCCAATTTTTATAAAGTGCGAAGGCACAAAGCGGCCACCCTGGCTCTGCGCCACCAAGATAAATTCATCGAACAAAAACTTACACCGAAGTACCGATGGGGTGAGAGTTTTGGCAGTAATATGTTGATGGGGCTATTTTTTGGCAACCTGGCTATTGGAGCTGTTGGCGTTGCTGCAGATATGGTTTCTGGTACCGCCTACGACTTTTCCCCTATTGAGCCGTTTGTTTTTTATCCTGACAGAACTCGCCTGAGAGCACCTCGATCCATTGCGGTGGCTCCTCCAAAGTATTCAGACGAATTTATTTCTGACCAGCTCGCATTAAGAGTGAACTCTTTTCTTGAAACCGAATATCCTCAAAAGAGTCTTATCACCTATGCCGAAAATGAAAGAATATTTTTCTCGTATGGGTACACTCATGACCAATGGGCGTCTCCCGTGGTGAGAGATCGGCTCTATCAAACTCTCGGCACGACTCACTTAGCAGAAACTATTGTGAGCGAGGAGCAAGACAGCTTTTCTCTTGAGATCAAGATCACAGATGTCATCACTAATCTTCCCTTTGCTACCCACACCGTCAGCATCAAAAAAAATGAGTTGAGCGCCTTCAACATGGGGCGGGTTTCTAGGTGGTTTCGAAAACTGGCAATAGAAATGGTGCCCAATGCTGCGGGCATTGAAAACCTAAAAGCCTCTTTTAGTATTTCGGGCGATCAAGAAGATGCGCCATTGGACGCTTATTATTTTCTGAATTCCGGTTCACCTGTTGGACTCCTCGGATCAAACCTTTCTGTCACAATGTCAAATCTGCGTCCCGCAAATCGACGAGGAAACTTTGACGGGGTGGTTCGTCTTCAATCTAAGTTTTCGTTTCAATACCAACCGTTTTATGTGGAAGACTTGTTTGGCGATAAGGTCTTTGATTTTGACTGGTGGAATGTGGGGTATGGACTAGGCCCAGAAGTGGGTCTTGATACGATGATTGGCTACCTCTACCTTAACGTTTTATTAACCCCGACTATGCACCATATTAGTTTTGGTTCGCCCGTTCCCGGAAAAGACATTTCTCGAATGTACATGGATGGCCAGGCTGAATTTGGTTTCAGCACTTTTCTCGCTACCCATTGGCACATGCGATTTTTTGTAAGAACTCGAAATCACTCTCCAGAAATGTGGCATGAAATTCTTAACCAAGGCGCGGATGTCCCCCGTGGCAGTGAACCCGATGTGGCACCATTCTACAACTACTCCGGAATTGGAATTGAATACTACCTTCCCCGAGCCCGCAAGGAAGCCAAACGCTGGCTCAATCCATAGGGTTCCAGGTCCTAAATCGGCTCACGGCGTGTTAACTTAATGCCTTCGTTTTTTCTAGATGATTATTTCATCCAACACGCATTGAGCTTGATGCTGCTGCTTCACTCTCATCGAATTCATTCATCCCATCCTTTGGATCTAATAAGGCAGTTGCCCACCGAAAAACTCTCAAATCGAGTCATTTGGACCGCCGAAATAACTCGGACAAATTAATGACCGGAAAACCCTGCAATGATCTCTGACTAAACCGTAGATTTTTTATCTGATGAATAAAATTTTCTAGAAACACCGATACTTCTGCGATAACACAGCGTGACCAGGTTTAGGACCTGGTACCTTATATTATGAAATATATTTTTTTTAGTTTGTTGTTGCTGTTTTCTTTTCCTCTCCTTGCCCAAGATGGTGCCAATGAGTATCTATGGCGACTTTTATGTGTGGGCCAAGAGAATAATTTGTTCTTTAAGGGCCATGCTATTGAATTAGAAGTTCGTGATACTGGCTTTATTCACCTAAAAATAGCTGGACAGGATTATCAGACCTCAGGTCCGATGATTTTTGATGAAGTTCTCTTTTCTCACTACCAGGGATCAGTGAAAGAAGACGGCATTTTCTTTTCTGTGGTTCGAAAAACTGGGGCACAAGGGCCGGTCATGCAGTATGAAGGTGAACTCAGTATCGATGCAAAAGTTGAGTTTGCCGGGGAGTACCGGCTGTCTTGCGATTACCACCCGTATATCTGCAAATACAATCCGCACTAAATCACGTAGACGTACCACCCATTTTACGAATAGAGAAATAGAATCGCTGTGATATTTTTGACGCAATATTTCTTGCGGCGCCGAAGTCGGGTCAAACCTTTTGGTCTGCAAACACGAGAATGTGTTACTATAAAAGGTATCCCTTTCCTTTCTGCGTTGCTCTGCAACGCAGAAAGGAAAGGGATACCTTTTAGGGGATGTACTCACTTAGATAGTCCATCCACCTGAGTTTTGGGGTGTCCACCCCTTCGTCTATTCGCCAGATTTCGTAGAAATCCCAGCCGACAAAAGTGGAGCGTTGCATGAGTTCGGCCATAGATTTGGCTTCGCCGTCAGTATTGGTGCAGTTCGGGGTACAGGTGGCTGTGTCTAGCACAAACACAGGGCCATTCGAGAGTGATGGAGGCCGGGAAAATACCGGGCCGACATGTACTGGAGGGGCCGTGGCCGTGACGTTGGCAAGTGAATAGGTATAACGTGGCTGCGCGAAAACGTGCGAGGCAATGCCGCCCACATCATCAACCCCTGTCACCGTCCCAGTGAAATAGCTGTCGCGTGGTGCGACCCAGTTTCCTATTCCAGCAGCGTCATCCAAAACTCCCGTGGAAACCACGTCTGCATCACTCGTACAATATTTACAGCTGTCCCCGGCTGTACCCCGAATGATACCATAGGCGGCGTGTCCCCCTGTAACAGTGCCGTATGTCGCGACATTGTAGACATCACCGCCGCCTAGTCCATAGGCATCACTCTGTGCCACTACATCTCCTGAAAACACGGAATAGTAGATGTTCGGGGCACCATGACCGACGATACCACCAGCATTATTAAACGGAGCCTCCACCCGACCCGATACGTATACATGCCGAATCTCTCCACCCTGCGACCAACCTACGACGCCTCCTGCCGGATCGCTGGGCGACCTAAAGTTCACATTGGTCATCCGAACGTTCGAAATAATGGCGATAGTAGAACCAAAAAGACTGGCATAACTACAATTTGTGCAATCAAGACCATCTATGGTATGTCCATTACCATCAAATACGCCTTGAAAATTATTTGTCCCATCCCCAATGGGCGTCCAATTGTTCGAACCAGAGGCTGATATGTTCTGATCAAGGATGTAAAATTGAGTAGCATCATTAGCCGCCATTGTTTGTAGTGTGGCTAAGTCAGACACCAATGTGGGCGGATTGGCCTGTAAAGTTTTGTAGATCCACGTTCGCTTTGGTTGAAGCGTACTTTGTTTGGCATAAAAATGAATTGTATTCGCCACGGCTGTAGCCGAGAGGTACGGTGCGGTAGTGTCGTAGTTGTAGTTTACGCTAAAAGTCCCGCCCCCCGTTGCCAAACACGGTGTTGTCACTAGAGTGGCCGTGGGGCTGGTGATCGTCACATCGCCCAAGGACACATCGCAGTTTCCGGTGAGCTGCCACCCCGGGTCATCCGTCTCAATAACAATACGAGAGGCAATACTTGCAGAAGGTGCCGAGTTCCCCGTGAACGATAACCGAGGATCCACCACTGAAAATGTAGATTGGGTTGAAGACAGCGGTTCTCCGCCCAACAATGCAGATACAGTTTTTGCAGAACCCGTTGTCTCATTGAAAAAATCAATCACATATGTGCCATCGCCGTTGTCGATCAACTCGTTCAGCCATCCTTCCGCTGTGCCCCCAGAGACCGAAATATCAACAACAAAAGACGGATCGTAATAAAGATTTCCATATTGATCGCGAGTCGACACCGTGATCTGCATCGGCGTGTTTTTTATACCCGTGCCGTTGGCCACCTGGAAATCGCTATTAGCAAAACTAAATACCGGAGGAGCTGGTGGCTCGATGGGACCGGATGACTCTACAGACTTGATTTGGCCATTAATCCGATTGTCTGCCAGCTGGCATCGACCCACTGATATTATCAATAATAGGCAAGCCGTCGCAGCCGGGAATATCCGTCCTACACGCCCAGAATTATTCACACCTTGATTTAAATCACAGGCTATAGCCCGCAGAGATTTTAGCATTTCAGTCCTTTGCCAATTGGTCTATTTTCCTATCGGCAGGATTCAATATTTTTTTAGATTTTTAAATCGTATTGTTTAAATCGTATTTATATGAGAATTCACACAAATCCCGTGCCCTTTTACCTCTGACTTAACCTGGAAGTCTTAAAGTGAGTGGGTTTTAACCGGTGTGGTGTGGTGTGGTGAATCTTATCTGATGGTTTTTTGTGCCGCCCCCATTGTTTCTCAAAACCTCCAACTCTCGACATTAACTCCCTATTTTAATTGGCAACTCTCATTCCGAGGCGAAGCGCACAGTCTCAACATGAGACACCGCCAACAAAAGTTTGCAAAATGTAGACTGCGGTTGATGGTGTCAGTGACTTAGGCTGCCTTCATGGTTGTCTCACTTTGGGTATCGGCAGCCAATAATTTTTCTTTAGCCCCGGGTTTTAGCACTTGAGGGTACTGCAAGAGGTACTCGTTAGCAGACTTCCATCCGAGAGCTTTTCGGAGCCGCCAAGAGTTTTTCCATTGGCAATACTGTTCGAGGTATTCATTAAGCTGTTCGATGTTTTGCGGTCTTGCTCGATGGAACAACTCTTCATCGTCCATGCGGTGTGAACGCTCTACAAGCCCGTTAAGCTCTTTTTCTCCTGGAGGTATGAGTCTGTGCCTGATGCCGTGTTCATCGCATAGTTCATCCAAAATATGCGGCAAAGGATCGTCGATTCGTGAGACAAATTTATTCGTAAATTCCACGCCATTGTCTGTCTGAGTGCTGGTTATCCAAAAAGGCACTGCTCTTAGTAGTTCAATCATAAAGCGTTCAGTCTCCCAGTGACCATAACCTTCATAGGCCCTCTTAAACTCCCACCTCGATGCGTGATCAACGAAGTTATAGACGTAACACTTCTTGCCGTTTTCAAGGAGCGTTGTTTGCCAATTAACATCGATCTGCGTGTGCACTCCTGGCAACTCTACCTTCACAACGGTGGTGTGGCTAGACGCCGGCTTTGCACGCCTCTTAGAGCCCACAAGGCCCGCGTTCTTCAAAAACCGATGGATACGATACAGTGACAGCTCCACTCCAAGGTAACGTTTGAGGTGGGCTTGTATCACCTCAGCGCCCCAACCACAGAGTTTGCGCCATCGCCTGATGTGATAAGCCGTCCAGCCAGTGATGTCCTGTGCTTGTCGCCCTGGTGCCTTTCTTGGCGTTAGTTTTCTGTGTCCACCCTCGAGGTAACTCTTTCTCCAGCGATAAACAGTACGGCCAGATTTACCGATTTCCAGACCCACAAGTTCATAGTCTAAGTCCGAAAGGTTGCCAGAATGTTCCCTTTTAGCTAGCTCTATCAACGCAAGTAGTCTCAAAGTGAGAATCTTATCTTTTTTTCGAAATTTCTTGGCTTCTCTTCGCAGTTTATCTAAATTAAGACGCATTGCTAACTCCTTGTTCTTCTTGGTGTTTCTTAATTTGAGACTTTAAATTTCACCAAGAAGACTTGGAGTTTTTCAAGTAAAATCAACGTTTCCCGCCATTTCACTGACAAAATCAACCGAAGCCTAAAAAAAGTTTGCAAAAGGGCTAAAGTTTCTGGGCTTTTGTCCGATAGGGTATGCATGATTGAAAATGCTGAACTTCTGCAGCTTCTAAACCAAATTTCTGCTGATGTTTTCGACCGTGAAAAATCAGATGAGCTCGTAGAACGCATTCTAAAAGTGGCCTTGAAACTGACTGAGTCAGACCGGGGCACGGTTTTTCTTGTGAAACCTGCACGACTAGGAAGCCACGAAAAAGTTCTCAACTCTCTTTTTGCCACAGGTCTTAATGGCGAAAAAATCCATATGAATGCGGATCGTGGTATTGCTGGAAAAGTATTTAGAACAGGAGAGCCTGTCATAATCAATGATGTGAGCACGAGTTCTGATTTTTTCCCTGCGATTGATAAACAAACGGGATATCAAACCGAAAATATTCTAGCCGCGCCACTTAAATCACCAAAACACGAAACTTTGGGTGTGATTGAAATTCTGAATAAGAAATCAGGCGACTACAATGAAAAAGATCTGCAGATCGTGCAAGTGTTATCAATATTTGCTGGCATCGCCCTTGAGCATAAATTTGACGTGGAAAATCTCGTCGAATCAAAAGAAAAACTAAAACAAGTGAACTACTCGTGGCTTAAAAAGGCCGAGTTCTTATTACATCAATCGCTTAATCCAAACCTCCAAGCCATCTATGAAAAAATAGAAGACTATGCCATGAGCGATAGCGCCGTCCTTATACAAGGCGAAAGCGGCACCGGCAAAGAGGGAATGACTCAACTTATTCACATAAAAAGCCAAAGAAAAAATCAACCCTTTGTTGCGGTAAACTGTGCCGCCATCCCAGAGAGTCTATTTGAAGCAGAACTTTTTGGAGTGGCCAAGGGGGCCGCCACTGGCACTGCCGAGCGCCGTGGAAAGGTTGAGCTAGCTCATGGAGGCACACTATTTTTAGATGAAGTGGGTGAGCTTCCTTTAAAAGAGCAGGCCAAACTTCTTCGTGTGCTACAAGATCATAGCGTGACGAGAGTGGGATCTGAAGAAGAACCCACTCACGTAGATTTTCGACTTGTTTGTGCCACAAACCGCGATCTTCGCGACATGGTGAACGAAGGTCAATTTCGTGAGGACCTTTTTTATCGATTGAATGTGATTCATTTGAAAATCCCTCCTCTGCGCGATCGACAAGAAGATATTCCAAGCCTTGCCGTTTCTATTTTGAATCAACTCTCAAGAAAATCCGCCTACTTTCGAGATAAGAAACTCAGCGACAAAGCCATTGAGTACTTAAAGACTTACGACTGGCCGGGTAATATCAGAGAACTGCAAAACAAAATAGAAAATGCAGGTATTGTCAGTCGAGATCGCTCGTTGATTGAGCCAAAAGATTTTCAACTCACCCCAACCCAGCGCGCTCCAAAAGTAGATGAAGATAGCCCTACTGCTATCGTGCTCAACCTGCATGAGGCTAAGGCCCAAGCCGAGCAAAGAGTGATTGAACAGGCACTTAGGATAGCTGACGGCAACAAAACCAAAGCTGCAGAAATTCTGGGGATCTCTCGTGAAGGCCTACGCAAGGCTTTAAAGAAGGCGGGTTAATATCTTTTTTTCGCCGTAATAGTGTTGCAGAATTTGCCGGTACGATTGGCCCCGTTTTGCCAAATACTTAGCCCCATATTGACAAAGACCTACGCCATGCCCGTGACCCCGTCCCTCCACAAAGAGTTCTGCCTCTGACAATTGAACTTTAAAATAGGCACTTTTCACTTTGTTAAATCCCAAAACTTCACGAAACACTTGGGCTGACAGCTGGTGATTTTCGCCATTTGCAAAACTCACTTTCAGCTGATCCACCCGACCCGAACCCGTGTGTCCAGCAACGGTTAGATCTTTAATTTTTAAATCTTTGGCGAGCCCCAGGTACCCATTCAACTCCCTACGCAGTTGGCCCCGATCCATGTGCCACTTCCATGAACCATTGGGACTAAAGGAACTGTGAGAATCTTTCACCATGACCCCGCCAGGCTCAGAAGAATTCCAGACGCTTTTTGGCAACTCTGTCTGTCCGCCACAATCGGCGTGATAATAGGCTTTCAAAGTGTGCCCTTCATTGTCCTTGAGATACTCACCTCGAGTTTCTTCAATGGCTTTTAAGATTTTATTTTTGGTCCCCTGGTCGGCATTTAGGTGATTGGAAAGGTTGTAGACTTGATCTTCAACACTCGACTCAAGATGAAAGGGCCGCCCCCGTCGATCCTCTAGCATAGACATGGCATAAGAACGAGACGCCACAGCCTGAGCCTTCAGCGCCTCTAGTGGCCAAGACGCCGGCATTTCAGAGGGAATCACTCCCTCAAGATACTTTTCAAGTGGCAACAGGGCAATCGCATCCATCCGCAATCGAGAAGAGGCGTTGATGCTAAATTCAATGTTCTCCGGCACCAGTTGCCCATTCAAATGCATCATCTCACCTGATACAACAACCTTAAATCCTAAATTCAACAAAGGTTCAGGTAGATCTTTAGAGTAGACAGACAAACCGTTTTCGGAAGGTACCAAATGGAGCGCCATACGTTTAGGCAAGTGACTGAGGCGAGTCTTTTGGCCTTTCAGCGAGACCGCCAAATCAAAACCCGCTAAAGTCACCTGATCGATATTTCGTTTGATACGTACTCGCACCTGATCCTGGCCAAAAACTGGCCAAGATAAAAACAAGCTCAGAATGATCCCCCCCAAAAGTCTCATCAGTCTCCTTTAAACAGAAATGGCTTTATCAAGTCGATGGGCAAAGGCAGTATCACTGTGGTTTTACCCTCACCACTCACTTCTTTAAGCGCTTGTAAATAGGCCAACTGGAGAGCCGATGGAGATTCAGCTAACTTTAAAGAAGCGTCTTTTAACAGCTCTGAACGCTGCTTTTCACCTTCAGCACTGATGACCTTCGCTCGTCGCTCCCGCTCGGCCTCGGCCTCTTTGGCCATGGCTCTTTGCATTTCTTTCGGTAAATCTATATGCTTCACCTCAACCACAGTGACTTTAATTCCCCATGGCTCAGTGGCTTTATCGAGAATCTCTTGCAAAGAATGGTTGATCTTATCCCGGTTGCTCAACAAATCATCCATCACATATTGGCCTAACACCGACCTTAAGGTGGTCTGTGCCAACTGGCTTGTGGCAAAGTAGTAGTTTTCTACTTTTGTCACGGCCATTTCTGGATTCATCACTCGAAAGTAAATAACAGCGTTAACTTTCATACTGACGTTATCTTTTGTGATTACATCTTGGGGCTGAATATCCATAGTGATGGTACGAGTATCGATCCGAATAATTCTTTCAATCCCGGGAATTAAGATAATTAAACCCGGCCCACGCACGCCGATACTTCGGCCAAGGCGTAGCACAACGCCTCTCTCCCACTCGGGTAAAACTTTGACCACAGAGGCGATCAGCACAAACAGGATGACGCCAATAACTATATAACTAAAAGGGGGCATATTTTTCTCCTTGTCAATTAAGTGTCAGATTTCAATTTCACATTTAAGGTGAGTCCCTTATGTCCAATAACCTCGACCAAGTCGCCCTCTTTCAGAGCGTGATCGCACTTCACTTTCCAAATTTCTCCCACCGTCTCTACCAATATTTCTTCGTGGGGCTCCGTTTTTACTTCGACTACACGGCCTTCTTGGCCGATCATGTCACTAAACTCACCGCGCTTTTTCACACCCAGTGTTTTGTAGGCCAAATACGACAATCCCATCATAATCAACCCCACAATGGCCGTTGTCACAATCAATAAATCCATAGGCAGAGCCACCCCGGAATGACTTGGATCAAACAAAAACACACCTCCTAAAAAGAAAGCGGCTATTCCACCAATGCCTAAAATCCCAAAACTAGGAACAAAGGCTTCGGCGATCATTAAAACAACCCCAAGGAGCATCAAGGCGAGCCCTCCCCAGGTGACGTTGAGTTTGTGCAATGAAACCATAGAAATTACTAATCCCACTCCACCAATCACGCCTGGCACCAGGGTGCCAGGGTGAGTGATTTCAAAATACAATAATGCGAGGCTTGCCATCAAAAGCAGATAGGCTATTTGTGGATCCGTGAAAAAAGCCACCACCTTGTGCCTCATATCTGGGGCAAAGGTCTTCAATGCTCCAATGGAAACGGCCTCCACTTGGTCACCAGGCATTTTGACTTGTCGGCCATCGGCGAAATCTAAAAACGCCTTCTTGGTTTCAGCCACGTGGTCAATGGCATTGATTTTTAACGCTTCTTCAGCCGATACCGCTTTGGCTTCTGTCACAATATCTCGGCCAAATTGCTGATCGCGCCCACGAAGTGTCGTGAGTCCATCAATCCAGCTGACCGTATCGTTAATTAATTTTTTTCTCAAATCCTCAGGAATCTGCTGTCCCCCACCTGCGATGGGAGTGGCCGCCCCTATGTTGGTTGCCACCATCGCTCCGTTTACATGACAAGCCTGCATGATAATGGCACCAGCGCTTCCCGCATGGGCTCCTGAGGGATAAATTAAACATAATACCGGACGAGGTGATTGCAGAATTTCTTCCACGAGCATACGAGTGGTTTGTAAGCTCCCGCCGGGCGTGTTGATCAAAAGTAGGAGTGAACCGCAATTTTCAGCGGCGGCTTTTTTATTGGCCCGTTCAAATAAATCTAGTGTGGCGGGTCCAATGGCTCCATCAATACCGACTTCCAATGTACACGTATCGGAAACCGGGCTTGTTTTTTGCGCGCCCGCTTGAAAAACCGCCATCGCACTGACCACAAAGAAACCCAGGTAAAGGCTCAGTCGAAATACCTTCTTCATTGCACCCACTCCTGCATTAAATGTTTCAGATGGTTCCAAGTCACCTGCTTGTGACCCCTCACTTGTTCAAAGTCGCCAGTGAGCATGGACTCAATACTGTGAGTTACCAACCAGCGAACACCGGACACCTCTACAATTCGCCCAAATAGGTCTGAATACTCATATCCATCAACGCCCAATAACAAATAGGCCTCCTCACCAAAGGCGATACCAAAAGGAGGTGTGGCTCCGGCCAACTCACCTCGCAACTGTTGTTGCCGCTCTATGGAAGAGTGTTCCCTTGCCCTGCCCGGGTCATACTTCAGCGTGAGGACTTGGTCTTGATGAACGGCTTTTAGCATTTTTTTTAGTAAACTAAGAGCTTCAAAGCTGAGATGGTTGGGGATTAACACGGCCAATTGCACCTGCGTCACCGGGTATTGTGTTTCGGGATTTGCCACGCCTTTTTCACTAACGGCCCGGCCACCGTCCCTCACCCGAGGTCCAGCTGAGGCTTCAGGCAAAAGCACCTCAGAAATCCCTAAGACGTCTATAAGATAATGCAATTGTTCGTAACCACACTCAGCCATAACCACTCTTTCTCTGCCGTTTAAAACTAGTTAAATCAGAGCGTTGGGTCATGCACTTTCGAAAAACCGCAATGCGTTATTTGAGAGATGAGTGTTCGGCAAAATTTTCCTCGATCCAAAGACCAATTTTCAAGGATTTTTTGGGCAATGTCTCAAGTTGAGACAGGGGTCTCCGATAGAGGTCATAGAACTTCAAAAGGAGTAATTAGCGATGGATCGCACAAAAGAGAACAAGGATGTTCAACATCTTGAAGGGGCTCAGGATGGGCCTCAGGTCATAGCCGAAATCCGCATAGTGCCACCACGGAACCGCCATGAAGAAATACTCGAGGAGTACAATCACTGCGCCCTTTGCGGAACAGAATTGCTTTTCACCCACGTCACTAACTTTGTCTATATGAGTGTGGACGAAGAGGCGCACTGCCCCTCTTGTAGCGTTCGCACCATTAAACAAGAGCACAAATTACACTAGACATCGGGCTTTGTGCCCGGCTCGTGCTCCCGTTGAGATGCCGCCACTGATGTATTGCGACACACAGGTGCGGCACTAGCTTCGCTTCAAACCAAAAAAGCCAGATAAAAATAGCCCAATCCGGCTTCGCAGGTTGTCAATCTCTCCTAATATTATTAGTGTGCGTACCTTAAAAAAGGGGCACCAAATATGAGCAACAAAAATGGTCATCTCGAACTGCGTAACGCCACTGTCAAAGACATCGATCAAATTGTCTCTCTCGCCACTCAAGTTTACGGCCCGTTAAGCTCCTACAAACCGGGCATGATTCGAGGTCAAATTTCTTCTTTTCCAGAGGGATGCTTTGTTGTCACATTGGATGAAAAAGTCGTGGCCTATTCGGCAAGCCTTTTGATTGAAGAAGAAAAGGCCCTGGCCCCGCACAGCTGGAGAGAGATCACCGGCAACGGCTATGGCGCCACCCACTTTCCCGATGGAGACATTCTCTATGGATATGAAACATTTGTCGACCCCGATCTTCGAGGCCATCGCATTGGTCAGCGGCTTTACAATGCCCGCCGCCGCCTAGTCACATTTCAACACCTCAAGGGAATCGTATTTGGCGGAAGAGTTCCCCTATTTAGAAAACGCCAAAACAAAGTGAAGGATATTCAGGACTACATTGAAAAGGTTCGCAACAAAGACATCAAAGACCCTGCCCTTGGGTTTCACCTGCGAAACGATTTTCAAGTGATCGGCGTTTTAGAAAACTATCTCCCCCATGACACAGAGAGCATGGGCTTTGCCGTTCACCTTAAGTGGAATAATCCTGAGTATTCCGAAGGCCGCAGCACAAAAAGTCCTGCATTAAGACCTAATTCTGTTCGCATAGCTACAGTACAATATGAATTGCGGCCGCTGAAAGATTTTGAAGAGTTCTCAAGAATTGTTGAATACTATGTGGACGTGGCCGGAGATTACAAAGCTGATTTTCTGCTTTTTCCTGAGCTTTTTACCATGCAGCTGTTATCCATTCGCAATGAAGAAGTGGCTCCCGATGTGGCTATTCAGCAAATGACTGAATACACTGAAGACGTAAAAAATCTGTTTCAAAAGCTGGCTGTAAAATACAACGTGAATATTATCGCAGGCTCCCACCCCACGATGACAGGAAATACCGTAAGAAACATTTCGTATGTGTGTCTGCGCGACGGTACTGTTCACGAACAGGCCAAAATTCACCCCACACCTGATGAAAGGTATTGGTGGAAGATCGAGGGTGGCGATGAGGTGAATGTCATTGACACTGATTGTGGCCCCATTGGCGTACTTATTTGTTATGACAGTGAGTTTCCGGAGTTGACCAGACACTTGGTCAATCAGGGCATCTACTTTTTGTTTGTGCCATTTTTAACAGACAATCGCCAGGCCTATTGCCGAGTCAAATACTGCTGCCAGGCTCGCGCCGTAGAAAACCAGATTTATGTGGCCATGGCTGGCAATGTGGGTAATTTACCGAAAGTCAAAAATATCGACGTGCAGTATGCTCAAAGTTGTATCCTCACTCCCTGTGATTTTCCATTTGCCAAAGATGGAATTGCTGCTGAAACCAGCCCCAACGTGGAAACTGTAGCCATTGCCGATTTGCGCATTGATAGTCTACTTGAGGCCCGGGCCAATGGAGCCGTTCGAAACCTCAAAGATCGAAGGCACGATCTGTACTCTGTCGTATGGAATAAATAACGTCTATGAAGTCTTTGGCTGCAACGACGAAAGGTCGCCGCCTTTTATTTTTTCTGCTCTATATTAGCGAAGGTGCCCCCATCGGATTTATCTGGTGGACTTTACCGACTCTTATGAAAACAGCTGGCGTTGATACGGCTGACATTGCTGAGCTGTCGGCTCTGCTTGTGATACCATGGACGCTTAAAATTTTCTGGGCTCCGGCGGTGGACGTTCTGCAGTTTAAAAAATGGAATCTACGAATGACCATTGCCGTATGCCAAATAATCATGGGGCTTACTATTTTGCCTCTGGCATTTATGGACCTTGGCACCCAACTCGGATGGGTGAAAATCATTCTCTTGGTGCATGCGCTTTTTGCCGCTACCCAGGACGTGGCTATCGATGCGTGGGCCATTAAGACTACAGACCCCAGCGAGCACGGTCGAATTAACGGTTACATGCAAATGGGCATGCTTACAGGACGATGGATTTTTGCGTCCGGCTTTTTGCTACTTTCGTCGGTGCTCTCCACAACACTAGTGGTATTTTCTTTGGCCTCAGTGATTTGGCTTTTGGTTTTGGTTGTTTTATTTAATCCAGACCCCAGCCTCACCGTGGCATTGCCTCGCAGTTTTAAAGATCGGTTTTTTGATTTTCATAAAAACATTTGGCAAGTGTTTACACGAAAACGCACATGGGCTGGATTGGCGTTTGCTGGTGTTGCTGGCACCGGGCTTCATGCCACCACAGCGGTACTTGGCCCCTACTTTATGGAAAAAGGTTTAGCCGAAACGGCACTGAGCCATTTTTTTACATTTAATTTGGTCACGTTGTTCATTGGATCTTACCTAGGTGGTATTGCCGCAGACCGCTTCGGCCACCGAAAAAGCACCGGTTATTTTTTGGTATTAATTGCCGCCATTGCATTTGTCATCTCAGGCGCTGATCACTTCATAAAAGCTGGCGATTCGCAACTATATTTACTATATGGCCTGTTTCAACTCATGCACTTCGCTATCGGGCTATTTACAGCTTCCTCCTATGCCATGCTCATGGATTTAACCGACAAAGACGTGAGTGCCACGCAGTATTCGGCCTATATGGGTGCTGTGAATGCGTGCGAGTCATGGACGGGCTATTCTTTTGCGGCTGCCTATCGCAGCACAAGTTCTTATGCCTTTAGCTTTTCCCTATTTGCGGCATTGTCATTGCTGGGGCTTCTGATATTGCCGATCCTGCGGCGGTTAAAGGCAAATCGCTAACGCCCTGTCGCCGCAAAAGGAAGCAGGTACCTGGTGTTGAGGGTTGTTGTTCCGGCCTCTACGTTTTGGGTGAGTAGCAGTTCATCCACATTAGCTTTTGAATCTAGCGTGATCATGAAACTACTTCCGCTAAACGCGCTGGGAGTTGATTTTTCACTGCGATCAAAAACCCAATACAGCACTTGGTAGGCTACCTGTTCTTTTTTGTTGGGTCCTATTTTTTTAACCACTAGATGGACATAGAACTCTTTATGTATGCCTCGGTCATTTTTGCATTCCACCAGCCAGTCATCGTTAGCCTTCGGAGACCGATCGAAATCACAGGGCATCTCCCAAGAACCATCTTCTGAGGCGTAGGTAAAATCGAATGGCTTTCCGATGGGTGCGACAGCGGGTTTTGCAGCTCGTGCGACAGTTGAAAAAAGCATCATACATGCCATTAACAGGACCAGCGTATCAGCTTGTATTTGTCTAACCATCGTCACAGTATCACTTCCGTTCTTTTTTTGTTTTTTGCTCCACTTCTCGCAAATAAACAGCTCGGTCTGCTGTAATGGGGTGACTGGACAGTATGCCGAGCATTCTATGAGTTTCTTGATTCTCATTTTTGCCTTTAGCGTGAAACTCTTCCATTTTATTAAGAGCCGAAATGAGTAAGTCTACGGACAGGCCTTCTTCGGCTAATTTTTTTGCCGCAAACACATCCGCCTCTTTCTCGTGGTCGCGAGAGTACGAAGCGGACATCAAAACCAACGGAATGTTGCTAAAATCACTAGCGCCCACAATAAGCGACAAAAACACCATAAGGCCCGTCTGCTGAATCACCATTTGCAGTCCATGCCGATGCTGCACATGCCCCACTTCGTGCAATAAAACCGCATACACCTCATCAGGATTGTTTTTACAAACATTGAGCAAGTCCGTTGTGATATAGATGGTTCCCGCAGGCAGAGCAAAGGCATTTGGCCCGATTCGCTCAGACTGTATGGGCCTAATATTCACTTTCTTGTCTTTGTACTTCTCTTCAACCTTCTTAAATAATGCGGGCGCCCACGGCCATTCAGCCAATGAAACCTCCTCAGATGTGAGGCCAAAAAACTGTTTTATTGATTTATTCGTGCCCTCTTCCACAAACTCGGCCCACTCTTGCGGCACCATATGGGCCGCAAACTTCGCAGCCCATGGCAACCCTTCCTTGTAGAGCATCCATGACAAGATCAAGACAACAATAGTGGCCAATATGGCCCACCCTAGCTGGGATTCGATTTTGTGAATCAATGACCACAGGTTTTGCGGCGGAAACAGTGTCTCCATGGCAGAAAGTTCTCGGGATTCAAAACGCGATCCATCGGGAAGATCCACAGTGCGGGCCACCTGGGCCAGGGGTTCGGACACGTTCACCTGCTTAAGCGGAAAAACTCTTAGCGCCCCGTCCACTTCAACATGCACCTGCCCCGCCCGCACAGAGATTTGTGCAGACACACGATTCGAAGTCTGTCCATCATAGAGCCAACCAGAAACAACCATTAAAATCCCAGATCAATATCCCAAAAATCAACGGCCGCATCAGCCACGCTGCCTTCGGCGGCTTGAGCATCGCCGGTGATTTGTTGAAGATAGTTGCCGTTCGGCGCTATGAGTTCCAGGTGTTCAATGCGGTATTTTCTTGTTCGATGCAAGGCCCATGGAGTGGCAAGACCAAACGAGGAGATCACAGCCAATAAGTTGACAAAATAAATGCCCGCCATGGCCCTGGCCTCAAGCTTTCCACGAAATTTCACATCGCCAATACTCAAATCACGAGCCATTAAATTAGTCAGACTCGCTTTTAAAATGCCCGACGCCACCGCCATACCGCCGTAAATGAACACCGGAGCAATAACCATCGTCAGTGGGCCCAACACTGAATTTAACAGGCCAACAATCGCCACCCCAACAACTGAAAATAAAACAATTATCCCGATGGACAAATAGATTGCCCCAAACCAAGGCCCGGGCCGCCCTGCATATTTGCCAGAGGCTTTTCCATAGCTTACGTGATTCATAATAAAATCAGTGTGGCGATAAAGACCGTAGGGATAAGCCAAACCCAACGAGAGTAAACTCACAAAAAAACTCTCCAGATAGGTCAAGTAGGATTTCTTGTAGTCTTTTTGAAAGTTAAAGCGCAAATTTCGATAGGAAGTGTTTCGAAAGTTGAAGATCGCACCACGCACCACAATCCACGGAAATAACAGGGCAAAAAGAAGGCCCGCGGCAATTCCAATAAATGGATTAAACTGGGGCCCCACAGAATAAGCCAAAAACAGGATGCCTAAAATAATCCGCCCCTTTAAAATCTTGATGGGGTCGGCGTGATAGTCCAAACTGGCGCCATCGAGTATCGTATTTTTATAAAAGTACTTTCTAGTTCTGACTTTGGCCCACGCGGAGTAAATGCCCAATGTGACTACTGTCAAAAGTACATTTACGATCCAAATTTTAAAATATTCGCCGGCTTTGCCACGAAATTCCAGGGAATAGGTCTTTTCTTGCATCAAACTGGGGTCACTAGAATCAATGGGTGAATCACTCATGGGGCCGCTCCGCTTGTTGAGGTACCGAGTTCTGTGGACAGTTAATAAGGATGGTACTTGAAACAAACCCTCATCTCAAGAAATGCCCCGTGAATTTATCCTCGTGCAGACTCGAGTCCAGCCTGAAAATGACAGTCATTGACGGCACTAAAACGGCTTCAGCGTTCATGCTAGCCTTGTGGACAGTACTCATTTAATGAAATCCTGTGCACAATAAAAAACATGATTATTCGAAAACTCTCCCTCACTGCATCGATCGCCCTTTCACTTTTAGCTACCTTCGCGCCAGCACAAGAATATGCGGCCAGCTCCCCAGGGGGCGGAGGAGGGTTTTCCGCCTCGCTGGGCCTTTACCAAGCAGATAGCAAAGTGCAAAGCCCTAGTGGCAGCGAAGACTCTGACCCCTACTCCGTGGGGATAGCCATTGGATACGATTTCGACTTCTATTGGGGTCATCTTTTCTCGCCTCAGCTGGGTTATATTCAACACGCCGTGAATTCAGAAGACGATTACGGCAGTTATAAAATGACCACCATTTATGTGTTGTATGATTTTGTCTATAAACCCAGCTGGTTTGCGCAAAATATGTCCGTAAGATATGGCGTTGGCAATTTCATTAAAAAAATTGACGGCGATGGCGGCACCGTCACTGTGCCCAACGGATCGGGCACCGCCACAGCCTATCGACCCGAGTCCTCCACTAGTCATTCAGGAACCTTTAATCTCGGATTGCAGTGGGATTTTGGGGCCATTCAAAAAACCTGGGGAGTTCGATTTTATGCTTTTGCATTTGATGTTTTGGATTCAAAAAAAATGCAACTTGCCTATCAACTTAATGGCACCTATTACTTTTAAAGGACGGTCACTTTGAAACTCACAACCCTTTTTTCGCTTGTTGTTTTGTTTCCCCATTTCGCCAGCGCCTTCATTCTTGTTGACCCTGACTACCACCTCTCTAAACCCGATGATACGGTGATCAATCTTGCCAGTGGCGCTTGTCGGGCCAATGGCGTCGCTGACAGTGAATTGCGCTCTGCCATTAGTGATGCGATCAATCGTTACTGGAACACGGTGCCTGAAAGTCGGTTGAAGTTTAAGCTAGGGTCCGAGGTTTCAAGACTCATCACCGACGTGGCCGAACCCGGCGAGGTACTTGTGGGCTGCCAAGACCTCGGCGGACTCAGTGGTCCCTCTGGAGTGACTGTGCCAAACAATGGCAATGGCTCTGCCACTGTTTCTCTAAATAAAGACATGTTCGTGCCCAGTGGCTACCTTTATGAGGGCATGGTCTACGTATTGGCCCATGAACTCGGTCACGCCGTGGGCCTGGCCCACTCTGACGACACCGCTTCCGTTATGACGTACAACTCTCACGAGTGGCAACTCCCCGCTAAGTACCTTTCTCAAGATGACAAAGATGGCGTGGTCTACCTGTATCCGAACAGCGCCTTTATGGGGGCCTTCGGAGGCTGCTCCGCTGTGGCGGCTACTCCCCACAGCAACGACCCTACCCCTCAGCCCGAATGGGCCTGGTTCTTGTTCCTACTGCTCCCTTTAGGAATTCGATATCTACTGAATTACGATCTACGCAAAATATATTCGATGCTCAAATGAGTTTCTTCAAACCCACCGCGGCCCCACTGAAAGTTCTTTTGCAGACTCAACAGAAAGTGGCTGTATGCGACCTTCATCGTGAGCTTTTGTGGCTTATCCAACAAAAGCTCTGACGCTGATGTCCTCATCCAGCTTGGGCCAGTGAACCCCATACCCACTGGGCGAAATTTCAAATTCTGCAATTTCTTCAGAGCTTGCGGACATCAAACGGGGAAACCAAGCAATAGGAATAGACACGATTCTTCCATCGCTAATCTCGGCAGTTAGCTGATCATCTCCCACCTTGAGTGAAATAAATGAAAGCTCATCAATCGAAACTTTTCTAGCTGTCTGACTCATGCCATTGCCTCCAACTATCCAACAAAAACGCTTTGTTTTCATTAACGATTTCAACAACATTCTTTTGGTCTTTTGACTTAAGATTGTAAACTTTAGAAACGGAAACAGGGTCCAACCAGACCTTCATTTCGCCATTTCTGCCAATCACGTGAATATGAGCAGGCTCATTCCCCTCTCGAGAGTAAAAGAAAAATCTAAATCCATTTTTTCTCAAAACAGTTGGAATGACCCACTCCTTTTTTACTTCTAACACTTCAAAACTAACCAATCTTTCAGGCTTGGTCAGTAAATACGAGAGACCAAGGCCCTTTTTTTCGGGTCGGCGCATCATGGATCATTCTAACTTGATATCTTTTGAATTTGAGAAAGAACCTTTTTTGCCAATGATTCATTAAATCCGGGAAGCTCTGCCAAATCACTGGCCGTAGCACTTTTAATGGCGTCCACTGATGAAAAGTATTGCAACAAAGTTTTTTTGCGCTTTTCACCGAGCCCCGCAACCAGGTCCAACTCACTTTCAAAACTCACTTCGTCTCGCAATTTCCGATGATAAGTGATGGCAAAACGGTGCGCCTCATCTCGAAGACTCACCAAAATCTGAAGTCCTGACGAATGGTTCGAAAACATCACCGGATTTTGCCGGCCGGGAAGAAAAAACCGTTCTCGCGATGACGCCACATCTGAGTCGCTAAACTCCCCCTGAGTTCTAGCCTTGGCCAGGCCCACCACCGGCACATCTTCTCTGCCAATGTCTTTAAGCGCCTGCAACGCCATTTTCAGTTGGCCTTTGCCGCCATCGATGACCACTAACTGTGGATCATCATATTCCGTGTGTTTAAAACGACGAGAAAGCACTTCTTTCATACTCGCAAAATCGTTGCTCCCCGTCACGGTTCGGATTTTATAACGACGGTAGTCTTCTTTTTTAGGCAGCCCTTCTTCGAAAACCACTTGGCTGCCTACACTTTCTAATCCTTGGAAATTGGAAATATCATAGCATTCGATTCTTTGGGGCAACTCTGGAAGCTTGAGCTTACTTTGAATCTCTTCCAATGCCACTAGCCGGTTGTCTCGCTTAGTGGTGTGGTCTTTAAAGTGGCTTTCCGCATTAGCCTGGGCAATTTCCATCAGCTTCAACTCACCTTCGTCATGGGCATGGACGAGAAGGGGCTCCTTGCCCTGCCGCTCTCTAAATACAGCAGTGAGAAGCTTTCTGATATCGCTGCCCAAGTCTACTGGTAGAATGATTTCATCGGGAATAATGTTATCGCTATAGTATTGGTTTAAAAATGACGTCATCCACTCTTTTGGGTCTTCATCCTGCGAGGCTACATTGAGCCGAGGGATAAAATGCGGACGATTGCCGATCATACGACCTGCGCGTATATGCACAGTTTCAATAAGCGTTCCCGAGGTGTCTCCGAAAAAGGCAATCACGTCTTGATCTTTATCGAGGGCCGTACTCACGACCGATTGTTTTTCCCAAATCGCTTTCACAGCCTCAATACTGTCGCGCAATTTGGCCGCCGCCTCAAAACGCTCTTCTTTGGCCGCTGTTTTCATTCGCCGCTCTAATTGTTTGACTACTTTTTTATCATGGCCTCGTAAAAATTCTAAAGAATCGGCCACGTCATCTTTATACTCTTGAGAGGTGACATAATTAACACAAGGAGCCGTACACCGACCAATTTGATAGGTCATACAGGGTCGTTTTCTATTTTTCATATACGCATCTGAACAGTCACGAATCTTAAAAGTGCGATTCAAAAAACGGATGGAATCGCGAACGGCCAGACCGCTTGTATAGGGGCCAAAATAAATGGACCCGTCACGAACCACTCGTCTTGCTAAATAAAAACGCGGAAAATCCTGCTGCATAGTGCACTTAATATACGGATAGGCCCTATCGTCTTTGAGACGAATATTGTACCGAGGCCTATACTTTTTAATCAAACTGGCCTCAAGTAAAAAGGCTTCCACTTCTGTTTTTGTTAGCAAATAGTCGACGTGATCAATCTGCTTCACCAAATGCAGAGTCTTAACACTGTGGCCTTTGCTATTTGTAAAATAGGAACTCACTCGGGCGCGCAGACTTTTGGCCTTGCCCACATATATGACCTTGCCGCCCAGGTTTTTCATCAAGTAAACCCCGGGGGACTTTGGGAAATCCTTAACTTGGTCTCTTATGTCATCAATTTTTTTCTGGCTCACTATCGCCGTCCATCACATGGTGACTTATATCTTCCACTTCACCTGACAACATTCCAAGCTCAATGAGCTCAAGCCGTTTGATCTCATCTCTTAGCTTAGCCGCCTCTTCAAACTCTAAATTGTCAGAGGCCTTTTTCATTTTTCGACGAAGCTTGACCACTTCTTTTTTCAAACCCTTCGGGTCTGACTCATATTTTTCAATGGTCGATGCCACAACGGAGTAATTTTTCTCTGATGTCACCTCAAGAAGTTCGTATCCGAACACCTCGTCCAAAGACCCTCTGATTTGTTTTATCACTGTTTTTGGCGTGATTCCATGAAGCTTATTGTGTTCTTCTTGAAGAGCTCTTCGCCGTAGGGTTTCTCCGATGGCTTTTTCCATAGATTGGGTTCTATGATCCGCATAGAGGATGACTTTTCCCTCGGCATTTCGAGCTGCCCTCCCGATGGTCTGAATTAAACTTCGCTCAGAGCGCAAAAAACCTTCTTTATCTGCATCGGTAATGGCCACCAAACTCACCTCAGGTAAATCGAGTCCCTCTCGCAGCAGGTTGATCCCAATGAGCACATCAAAGACTCCCAAACGCAAATCGCGCAAAATTTCTGTGCGCTCCACAGTCTTAATATCGCTATGAAGGTACTTCACCTTAATACCCAGGCCCTCATAATATTCAGTGAGGTCTTCGGCACTCCGCTTGGTCAGTGTGGTGATCAGCACTCGCTCATTTTTTGCCACCCGCTTTCGAATTTCACCCAGAAGATCATCCACCTGAAACTTCGCCGGCCTCACTTCCACCTGTGGATCAAGTAGACCTGTGGGGCGAATGATCTGCTCCACAACGAGGCCGCCGCTTTTTTTCATTTCATACTCACCGGGCGTTGCTGACACGTAGACCACCTTGTCCACATACCGCTCAAATTCTTGAAAATTCAAAGGCCGGTTATCAAGAGCTGAAGGAAGTCTAAAACCATGTTCCACGAGGGTCAGTTTTCTCGCCCGATCGCCTCGGTACATGCCTCCAATTTGCGGAACTGTCACATGGCTTTCATCAATAAATGTTAAAAAGTCTTGAGGGAAATATTCTAAAAGCGTAGGTGGCGGCTCGCCGGGCTGCCGTCCTGTGAGATGGCGCGAATAGTTTTCAATGCCCGGACAAAAACCCATCTCACTTAAGATTTCAAGATCATACAAAGTCCGCTGCTCAATCCGTTCTGCTTCTTTATACATCACTTCATTTTTATAGTGTTGTATTCTATCGCGAAGTTCATCCCGTATGGTCTCAATGGCCATGGCCACTCGTCCCTCACCCGTTACGTAGTGACTTCCGGGATATATGGAAACCTCAGTGAGACCCTGCACAGTTTTACCAAGAAGTGGATCAACCCATGAAATGCGATCGACAAAATCACCGAAAAACTCAATGCGAACCACGCGATCTTCTTCGTAAGCAGGATAGACTTCGACAACATCTCCGCGCACCCGAAAAGTACCTCGATGAAAGTCAACGTCGTTTCGACGGTATTGGATCTTTACAAGGTCTTTTAACAGGTGATCGCGCCGCAATTCGCTATTGGCCTGTACATGGATCACCATGTTTTCATACTCTTCCGCACTGCCAAGACCATAAATGCATGAAACACTACTCACTATGATCACATCCCGCCGCTCAAACAACGACCGTGTGGCCGAATGCCGCATGCGATCGATTTGCTCGTTGATGGCAGAGTCCTTTTCAATGAATGTATCCGTAGATGGCACGTAGGCTTCGGGCTGGTAGTAATCATAATAAGAGACAAAATACTCAACAGCATTATAGGGAAACAGTTCTTTGAACTCTGCATAAAGTTGGGCCGCAAGCGTTTTATTCGGCGCCAGCACCAATGCGGGCAGGTTGAGCTCTGCTATGGTGTTAGCCATAGTAAAGGTTTTCCCCGAGCCGGTCACACCCAACAACACCTGGTGATACTCGCCTTTGTTGATGTTATCGACCAGGCTGGCAATAGCCCTTGGCTGATCTCCGGAGGGACTATGATTTGATACCAGCTTGAATTTGTCGTCGGCCTTCATGCTTCCTATTTTGCCACTTCCCAGCGGCTGCCGTCGACCCCATCTTGTACATTAATGCCCATTTCGACCAATTGGTCGCGAATTTCGTCAGATTTTTTAAAATCCTTCTGCAAACGAGCCTCCGATCGGTCCGCCACCAACTGGTCCACTTCAGATCGACTCAGGCCCTTTTGCCGCAACAACATGTCATCCAATATTTGTAGATACGCCGCAGGCGGCTCTTGAAAGAGCGCCAACACCTTTGATTTGTCACGCAACCAATGAAAATACGCCTCGGCCACTGCTTTTTGCTCGGGCCGAATTTTACCAGGCTTTCGGCAAAAACTGTTAAAGGCGCGAGTGACCTCAAAAAGACGAGCCATTAACTCAGGCGTGTTGAAATCATCGTTCATGGCTTTTTCAACACCCTCTTCGGCCTCGCTTAACAGTCGCTCGAACTCTTCCGGCACAGGAGCTAGCGGCGCTTCCGTCTGCATCAGGTTTTCTGCAAAGGCCAGAGCCGAATAAATTCGCGCCAACTGCGCCACCGCCTGATGAATCTGCTCCTCACTGAAGTCGATCAGGCTTCGATAGTGCACCGAGAGCATCATGTATTTTAAAATTTCACCGTTATACTCTTCAAGAAATGATCGTCCCGTTCGAATATTACCCAAAGATTTGGACATTTTTTGATTACCAAACTCGAGCATATTATTGTGCATCCAGTATTTTACATAGGGATGCCCTGTACAACCTTCGCTTTGGGCAATTTCATTTTCATGATGGGGAAACACCAGATCGATACCCCCGCCATGAATGTCCAGGCTATCTCCCAGTAAAGCCCGAGACATGGCCGAGCACTCAATGTGCCATCCCGGCCGTCCCTTGCCCCAAGGTGAAGACCACGCTGGCTCGCCCGGCTTGGCACTTTTCCAAAGCGCAAAATCCGCAGGATTCTTTTTTCGTTCATCGGCGGATATGCGAACTCCGGAGGCTAGATCTTCCACATTTTTGTTACTGAGCTTCCCATAGTCGGAAAAAGTACTGACATCGTAGTAGACATCGCTATCCACAACATAGGCATGCCCCTTTTCTTTCAGACTTGAAATAAAATCTATGATGTTTTGCATATACTCTGTCACACGGGGATTGCTCGTGTGCGGTCGCAAGTGAAGACGTGCATAGTCTTTTTGAAATTCATCAATATAGCGCTCAGCCAAGGCCTGTGGATCCTCCCCCAGCTCGTTGGCCCGGTTGATGATTTTATCATCCACATCGGTGTAGTTATAAACGTAGTTAACCTCGTAGCCTGATTTTTCAAGCCAATTGCGAACGGCATTAAAAAAAATGGCGCCGCGAAAGTTACCCACATGCAAAAAATCATATACCGTGGGACCACACACATACATCTTTACTTTGTTTGGCTCTAAAGTAACAAAGGGCTCTTTCTTTTTGGTCTGAGTATTGTAAATTTCTAAACTCACTGAGAACTCCTTAAAAGGCCAATGCCTGGTCCGCACGAGAAACAAGGGTAGATTTATCTAGTAAGGGTACTAAAATTTTTAGCTCAGCCCCATGGGGCTTGCCAATCACGGCCACACGAATGGGCATAAACAAAAACTTACCCTTAACTCCACAAGCCTCTTTCACCTCGTCTTGGATTCGCGAAAAATCATCTTCACTGAGATAGTCTCCGGTGAACGATTGGACCTTTTCACGCCAGGCCTGAACCACCAATTTCGAGCTTTCCCAATTCATGGTTTCTTTTGCCGAATCATCAAAACTTAAAGCTTGACTGGAAACGGGCCTAAAAAGCTCAACAGCGTCGACTAAAGTTTCCATTGCGGTTTTAAAAACACTCAGTGCTCGGCTCTGCCAATCTGGATCTTTTGGCAAAATCAGTCCCGCTTCGTTTAAGAATGGTTCTACTCGGCGCCAAAGCTCACCATGATCCAAAGCCCGCAAATGTGTGGCATTCACCCACTTCATCTTATCTTCGTCAAAAACAGCCGGAGCATGGTGCAGACGATCTAGGTCAAATTGCTCCTGCAACTCTTGCATGGACAGAATTTCTTGCCCCTCAGGAGAGCTCCATCCCAAAAGGGCCATAAAATTGTTAAAGGCCTCGGGCAAGAAACCACGTTCTCTGTAGTCATTCACACTGGTCGCCCCATGCCGTTTGCTCAATTTTTGACGATCGGAGCCCAAGATGATCGACATGTGACCAAACTGAGGTTTTTCAAATCCAAGAGCCTCATAAATCATCATCTGGCGAACCGTGTTGCTTAAGTGCTCTTCGGCCCGTAAAACATGAGTGATTTTCATTAACGCATCATCCACTACACAACAAAAATTATAAACCGGCATCCCCGTGGATCGCAGAAGGACAAAATCCCCCACCATATCGGAAGGAAACGTCACTTCACCGCGGACCAAATCATTTAACACATATTGCCGGTCCACTTTGTCCACTTTAAATCGCACCACGGCCTGATCACCGGCCGCCATTCGAGCCCGCGCCTCTTCTATGGACATATCTCTATATGGACTGTCCACTTGCGGAGGGCGCCCTTCGGCTTTTGCCTGGTCGCGCTGTTTTTCAATTTCTTCATCTGTTAAAAAACAATAATAGGCCTTACCACTGGCCACGAGTTTTTCTGCGTACTCAGCATAAATATCAAGGCGCCGAGACTGGCGGTAGGGACCGTAGGGCCCGTGGTCTTCTAGCTCAGGAAAACTCAAACCCTCATCCCAGTGAAGGCCCAGCCAATTGAGATCTGCCATTTGCTGCCGCATACTCTCATCTGTGCTGCGCTCAAGATCTGTGTCTTCAATACGAAGAATGAATTGCCCACCGGTTTTTTTTGCATAGAGGTAACAATACAATGCGGTACGGGCTCCGCCCACATGCAAATAACCCGTGGGACTCGGAGCAAAACGGACGCGAACAGTAGATGAGTTAGACATGGTTCTCTTCCTGTATGTTGTGTGCGAGCGTGGCGGAAAGGAGCAGTGAACGACTCTCTAGCCTCTATGCTCAAAAAATACTCCGCTCCGAACGCACGAGTCTTCGATTATTAGAGGCTGATTGTAGGTTTGACTAGAGAAATCAAAAAAAATGCCGCTTTTTGAGCGGCATTTCAAATCAACATTTAAAGCAGAACTTAAAGTTCGAAGATATCAGCCATTTCAGCACTGGCTTTAAGCTCTTCTGGTCCCTTTGCCAACGAGAGCTCTCGCAACAACAAGGTGCGGGCTGTGTCGAGCATTCGTCGCTCACCAAAACTGAGTTCTTTATCGACTTTTAACAAATAGAGGTCGCGCAAAACTTCAGCAATTTCATACACTGAACCCGTTTTAATCTTTTCCATGTACTCACGATAGCGACGATTCCAGGTTTGGTTGTCTACTTTGACTTCTGTTTCCTTCAAAATAGCAATCACCTTGTCCGCTTCTTCGTTGCTAATAATAGGACGCAAGCCCACCGACGCAACATTGTTTTTTGGCACCATAATCTTCATGCCTGTCTCTATGATTTCGATGGAATAAAAAGTTTGCTTGCTTCCAAGAATTTCTTTTGTTTCGATAGCTTTAACCTGGCCCACACCGTGTCCTGGATAAACGGCGTTATCGCCCACACTAAATTCAGCCATTCCTGCCATGCATTTCCTCCAAAGACCCAAGCACTAGGGATTTCACGAATTTGAAAATCGATGGCAAAGTTATAGCATTTATGACACAACTTATCAAATATAATGGTTACAATAAAACTTACAAAACATGGCGAAATCACAGTCTCAACGCCAATACGTCATATTGACGGGCCCCAATGGGAGATTGGCCGCACCCGCCAGCAAACGGGGGCGACCCTGCTGGCTCCAACGCCCGCAATTTGGCGCAATGAATCAAGAATTTTGGTGAAGAGCCCTTAAGCGCTGATTAAATTTGTCACTGAAGTTTTTTTGAGACTGAAAAAAAATCTGAGATTTACCGTGTAGATTTAACAAGGGCCCCTGTGGGGCCCCTGCCGATTGATACTCTTAGCGAGATACTACGAGTGCAAAGGGAAGGACGCCGTCACGCCCTTGTGGAATATTCACACCGCGAACAACCACTTCAGAAATCTCACCTTGTTGAGCCACGATTTGCTCGGAGTTATTCAAGGTGCTGGTACTCTTTAAGATGCGACCATCGTTCATTTTAACCTCAAGATCGAGATTGTTGACCAAGGCCTTTGCCGAAGCACTGGATCCGGGGGCATCCGTGTACACTAAAGTTACCTTGTGAATGCCACCCGATACGGCATAGGACACACTCTCACCCTGAGCTACACCGGGAGCATCCAACACCATGGTGTAGTATTGGTTGGCTAGTGGCGAAGTGGCGGTTTCCATATTTACACGACCATATCCTTGATCCACGTTAGGCCCAGGGACAAGCAGTTCTTGTCCGTTTTGGCGACCAATTTCACCGTATTGACCTGGATAGAGATCATCCGCCGAGTGCATCAACACTGCTTTAACGAGAGCGGCTGATGGCTCATTCATTTTGTGTTCATTAGCCAAGTACTCTCTTACCACAGCGGCCGCTCCAGCCACGAGTGGCGTGGACATAGATGTGCCACCTGAGTAGCAATAATCTTGGTTGTAGTTGCCCCATAGTGGGCTTGCGCCTTCCACTTGCGAACAGTTACTCACAATGTTTGTTCCGGGAGCCACAACATCTGGCTTTAAACGTCCATCTGCTGTTGGACCGCGAGAACTAAAAGCCGCAATACCATTAGCATTGTCAGACAAGCGATCGCCGGCCAATGGCTCCACCGACCATGCATCGCCGCCTTTAAGTTCACCCAATTTTCTTTGAATACCACCCTCAAGAAGATAGTTTTCAGAGGCACCTACCGTAAGCACATTCTTGGCTGAGGCCGGTGATCCCATAGATAGCTCATCTATACGACCATCTTTGTTTTCATCAACACCACTGTTGCCGGCTGCAAACACCAACAACATGTCAGGATGTTGCCACATGTACTCGTCAGCCTGCTGGGCAAAGTTATCATAGGCTCCGGCTGCGTCTTTACCCCAAGAATTGGTGTGAACGCGAGCTCCATTCTCATAGCCATGCTTGAACAGGCGCTCTAGCTGAGGGGGAACAGTGAGGCCTTTAAGCATTTTTGACCACATGCCCTGAGCCACCATTTTAGCATTGTAGGCTCCACCCAGAAATAATCCACCAGAGGCTGTGCCGTTGCTCAACACCGAACCCGCTACGTGAGTCCCGTGTCCCATGGGGTCTTCCCATGAATCTGTGAATAGACCAAAGGCAAAACCTGTGAAAAAGGGAATAAGAAAATCGGAATGCAGAGTCTTCGTGTCGCCACTGTCGAGACCTGTATCAGCCATGGCCACCTTTTGCCCTTGACCCGTGTATCCACGATCCCAGGCTGCTTCAAAGTTCATAACCTTAGTGCCGGTTTCATAGCCACTGGTCTTGTCGTAGCCACGCTCTTCGGCCAGAGCTGACATTTGCAACTCATCAAGTGGCATATCCATCAACTTGACTTGTCCCAGGGGTTGCACCCACTCCACACCATCAAGCTTGGCTAACGCCTCCACTGCAGACAACAGGGTCTCTGCGTAGATCACTTTGCCGCCCGCATCGAGCACTTCTACTCCAGAGATGTTCTCAATGGCTGACAAAGTGGCCTCTAGGTCTTTTTCAGCAAACAACTTAATAGATACTTTGGCTCTTTTAAATTGCGAGAACACACTGGCTGGCTCCAGGTCTTCACTCATTCGAAAGCCGTGTAAGTAAGGTATCACTGCTCGTACTGACTTATTCTCTTCTTGCCAGTGAGCCACGGATTCTGGTGACGCTTTCACGATCAAAGCGTCTTCAGGAATGTAGCGCAGAATTTCTGCACCCTTTTCAGCAATAAATGCTTTATCCGCTTCAGTAATCACTTCTGAAAACTGCACGATAAAGTACTTAGTGCTCATTGCTTCTTGTAGGGTCATCTGAGATGGCATGACCTTATTAATAGATTCGGTGTGCGTTGGATCCACACTTCCCCGCTTGAGGTGGATCATTTCGCCCGCTGTAGCCAAACTTCCTATGAGCCACAAAGTTGCGCTTACGGCCCCCACCATATAGCGCTGTATCATCCTTAATTTCATGGTTCCCCCTTGGTGATGAGAAATAGTGAACCATGAGCTTTTTACATATCAAAGTAAAAAATTCACATGCGCCCGCGAAAGGCTTATGTGAAGCGGAATCCAGCGCCTCAGGAACCCTGGCAGAAATTTTAGGAAACGCGTATATGCCCGCAAAACGGGCAAGCTAACTGATTTCAGGGCCGACTTAAAACCCAATATCAGGTTGATATTTCTGTTGAATCTGTCTTGGCATCTGCAGGGGGGGGCGAATATCTGTCACACCCTTACAGTTTTTGGGGTTTTACGCGCAGTGCTTCATGCTTTTGGAAGGTATAAGAAAAAATTGCAACTATCCGATGATAGCTGTGCGTGTGAGCTCCAGATCTTGCCGTACTTTTTCATGTTCAGGTTGAGTCAACTGAGGATCTTTTTGGATCAACGCAAAGGCGGCCTGACGAGCATCCTGCAGAATCTTAACGTCACGAACCAGATTGGCCATTTTAAAACCAGGCAAACCAGACTGTCTTGTTCCCAAAAACTCGCCGGGGCCTCTCATTTCCAAATCCGCTTCCGCAATTTTGAAACCGTCTGTACTCTGCTCCATAATTTCAGCCCGCTTGGTGCCATCTTCAGATACAGCATAGCCCAAAAGCAGCACACAATAACTTTTGTGCTGGCCTCGGCCCACTCGCCCCCGCAATTGATGCAATTGGGAGAGCCCGAACCGTTCGGCATGTTCAATCACCATGATGTTAGCGTTGGGTACGTCCACTCCCACTTCAATCACGGTTGTGGCCACCAACATGTCGATGTTGCCGTCACGAAACTCCCGCATGACGGCCTCTTTTTCAGCCGGTTTCATCTTTCCGTGCAAAAGCCCCAGTCGATATTCAGGGAATTCGGCCTGCAAATTTTCATATTCAGTGACCGCATTCTTCAGATCCATTTTGTCTGATTCTTCAACAAGTGGATACACCACATAGGCCTGACGACCCGCTTTCAGTTGGTCACGCACAAAGGCCATCACCTTAGGTCGTTTATTTTCAAAAGCCTTTCTGGTGAGTATGGGCTGTCGGCCAGGAGGCAACTCGTCGATGATCGACACATCAAGATCACCATACACCGTCATCGCCAAGGTGCGTGGAATGGGTGTGGCCGTCATCACTAAAAAATGGGATGCCCCTTTTGCTTTGAGTTCCTGGCGTTGGGCCACACCAAAGCGATGTTGCTCATCCACAATAACCAATCCCAAATTTTTGAAGTCCACTTCCTTTTGAATCAATGCATGGGTCCCCACGCAGATTTGAATTTCGCCCGAGGCTAACTGCTCACAGACCTGTCGATGCTCTGAGAGTTTCAACTGGCCAGTGAGAAGACCTACTTTAATGCCCAGCGACTTTAAAAACTTCTGCGCATTTTTAAAGTGCTGTTCTGCTAAAATCTCGGTGGGCACCATCAATGCCACTTGATATCCGTTTTCTACGGCGTAAACAGCAGACATCAACGCCACCATTGTTTTTCCGCTCCCCACATCACCCTGCACCAGGCGATGCATCGGATGGGGTCGCTGCAAATCAGATGCAATATCAAAAAAAGCCCGCTGTTGTGCCCCTGTCAGCTGAAAAGGCAGCTGACTTAAAAGGCGATCCACGTAGCTCTGCTTTTTCGAAAACGCCGGTGCGGCTTCTTGCTTCACACCGGCCCTCACCGAGGCCAGATGCAATTCGAGCCAAAAAAATTCTTCAAATATAATGCGCTTTTGAGCCGGAGCCTTGAACTCAATGTACTCATTTCCGCTATGAGGTGGCGGCTGGTGGATGAGTTTGAGGGCCTCTTTTCTGGGGATCAAATTGTATTTTTGCAAAATCCACTGAGGCAAAGTTTCATCAATTTGAGACTCTGGTTTTTCCGGATGCAAAATCACCTTGTCAATGGCCGCCCCGATAATTCGACGCAACTTTCCTGGACGAAGCCCCTCGGTTTCGGTGTAAAGGGGTATGAGTTCGTCTTCTTGCTCTTCGTTTTCGCCGACCAAAACGATATCCGGATGATGCAACTCCAGTCGCCCTCGATAAAGTTGTGCCTTGCCCGACACCCTTACTTCTTGGTGGGGCTGAAACCGCTCGAAATAGCCTTTATAGGGCACGCGAAAATATTTGCAGGAAACTCGACCCGAGCCGTCGGCCACGACCACTTCATAAATTTTCCGGTGACTTCGCCCCAAGTTGAGTGATCGCACCTGCACAATGCGGGCTAAAAAGCTGACTATTTGCCCTGGCTCCAAGGTAGAAATGCTGCGAGCGGCCCGGCGATCTTCATAGGCCCGAGGAAACCACGACAGCAAGTCACCCACGGTGGACACCCCCCGCTTGCGCAGGGCCTCGCCCAACTTTGGTCCTACTCCTTTTAAATATTGTACTTGGGTATCAATATTCACAATCTCAACCTTTTGTCTCAGTTGCCCAAGTCCAACCTTATTGGCCTTGGACACTAAAAAAAATCATGGCAAAATTAGTTTTATGGCAGAAAACCAAGCAGAGCAATACATCAAGATTCGCCTTAAGTCTCTACACCCATCATCACCCGTACCTTTTGATGTCTACGTGCTGATTAATGGTCGCCACATCCACTATTTGCGAGCCGGTGACAGCTTAACAGCCGAAAAACTTCTGAGTTTCGAGGAAAAGGCGCCAGATAATTTCTACCTCAAATTTGAAGACAGGCCGCATTATAAGAAACATGTGGCCCTATTGCTCAACGATGACAAATTGAGCAGTTTCGATAAGGCCACCGTGCTTCGTGAAAGTTCATTGGCCTTGGTTGAGGAGCTTTTTGAAAGTCCCGATGTGGAAAAAGCCCTGAATGAGTCCAAAGTGCTGATCAATCAGTTTTTGGATCTCATGGAAACAGAACCCGATGCCATGTCTCATCTGATTGGTTTGTCGAGCCATGACTTTTACACCTACACCCACTCACTGGATGTGGGGATCTACAGCTTAGGATTAGCCCAAACTGTAGGATACAAAGGCCACGACCTCCATGAGATGGGCCAAGGGGCTTTGTTTCACGACATCGGCAAACGCAATGTGAGTGTGGATATTATTTGTAAAGATGGTCCACTGGATGACCTTGAGTGGGCTCAAATGCAAAAACACCCTGAATATGGTTTAATGATTCTTGAAGAACACGATGTGTCCGATGCCATTAAGGCCTGTTGCTTTGAACATCATGAAAGTGCTCTTGGCAACGGTTACCCACAACAACTAGATGCCAATGAAATTCACCCCATGGCCCGCATTGTGGCCTTGACCGATACCTTTGATGCGCTCACCACCCAACGTTCTTACAACAAACCCATGCAGCCTCGAGAAGCTTTGGATTTTATGAAAGAACGACTTGCGGGCCGTTACGACAAAGACCTTTTGAATGCCATGTATGAGGTTTTATTTAAAATGGAAAAAGCTCTAGGGGCCTGATCTACAGCCCACACTCCACTTGCAGTGCGTCTTTTATAAACGCCATGGGAATAGCCTGCTTCTGCCCGTCGGGTACGGGCTCTGAAGAATCATTAAATAACCGCGGGCGGCGCCCATGATGGACTCCCACAACAGTGCCGTTGGCATCAATGATAGGTGAACCACTTAGGCCGTTAAAAGTTTTAAACTCATAGTTAAATGAGGGACGCAGTTCATGATCGTAATCTTCCTTAGCGACAAGCCCCCGCCCCACATAAAATGGCGTGTCTGAAAAAGCATTCAATACGGCAAGCAAGCTCACTGATTCGCCCTGTTGAGGGATTCGGCTAGCAAGAGTGACTTTCGGATTATACCAACGCCTCGACGTTGATCTTTTAAGCCACCGAAAAGACAACACCACAGCATCCAAGGGTTCCGAATAGTCGACAATAGATTGAACCACTAACTCATCTCCCAAAGCATTGCGGGCCGACAGACTGGGACATGGCTCACCGGATTGTTCACAATGGTAGAAGTGACGAGCCACCACGTGGTAACTTGTGATGAGATTATGACATTCATCCGATGGCACCAGCCCCTGTCCCAAAAGCTGCATGCCATTATCAATGGCAAACACACTGGCCGTAAGGGGATAAGTCAAAGGCAGGCGGCTTTTTTGTCGATGCCGGGCTTCCACTCGGGTTAAGGCTTCACCGCCCAATGGAAACAATAACACCCCAACTTCGATTACTAAAAAAGACAACCATAATCCGAGCTTCACCGAAGTCGCGGTTGATTTCTTAATTTTTGGCAATAACTCTAGTGGCAACCTTAGAACCCAAACATTTTAAAGGGCATACTCATCATCTGCATCGGCATGGACATGGCATCCATGGAGTTACCCATTTGACCCATTTGGCGATTTACATTGTACATGTTGTAGTTCATCGAAGCCATTTGACGATTCATGGTGGCTAGCTGGGTGCGATTCAATTCCGCAACCTGAATGTTCATACCTTCCATTTCAGTTTTTAGGCTTTCCATTTGGTTTCGCATGGTGTTGATATCCACAGCCATCATGTCCATGGTCCCCGCCATCTTGTGAACGTCCTGTCTAAACGATCGAAGAGTTAGATTGTATTCTTCAAGAAGGGCTTTCACTGTGGGTCCATACTCCACTGCCACATAGACCGCACCAATAGTGCCCAGTCCGACCACTGAAGAAATAAAATAAAGGAGTGGAACGGCAATTTCATCTTCTGGGTTAACCATGTCGAATTCTTCTTTTTGTAAAAACACGGCATAGGATTCGACGCCTTCGTTAGTTAAACTGAAGGTCAATCGCATGGACCCGGTAAATCCGTCGGGATTAATAATTCCTGTTCCCATAACCGTTTCGGGTTGGGCCAGTCCAGTTAGTAATTCAGTTAGGGAAGACTCATCGATGAGACAAACATCTGAATTGAGATTTTTTGCGCGCACCTGACTTTGGGCATCCACAAAGTTTTTACACGGCCCCTCTACCGCAAAACCCGTTGCACTCACGCATAGAAGCACCACCAGCGTTAAAACCTTAGTCATTCGCATTCCTTACCCCCACTAAAAAGAATCATCGACCCTGTTTGGATTTTTTCTGAATGGGAGGATTATGTCGTTGGCCAGCTTTAAACCTCAATAATTTTTAAATTTTATGACTTTTTTTCAGAAGCTGTGGGAGGAAACATATTGGGTGGTCTGTGAGAGGAGAATATCATTGCCGCAGAGCGCACAAGGGGCACGCTCGTGGCCATCCCCGGCTCCCCGAAATGGGGGTCAGCCGAGTCTATTATTTAATTAAAACTCATCCGCCTGGCGACGGGTTCTTAAGCGAAGGGGCTCACTTAAGCTCATAATTCCGTTTCGCTCTGACATACCTTGCACATCATAAAGTGTGTTGGGTCGAAGGCCCGTAGCCATATCCACGTGGGATAGAACCAGGTTGGTATCTAAAAGCGTATATGTGACTTCGCCAGTATCCACATTAGTGATTTGCAGCTGTGTGGTGGATTCTTTATCCGTTTCCCAGGCAAATGAAGCCGTGTTACCGGTGATTTCTAGGATTCTAAAGTCAGAGATCACCACAGGAGCATCGGCAGGCTCTTCGCCGACGTCGCCACCGCCATCACCATTACCATTGTCGCCGTCATCGACATTTCCGTCGTCACCATTATCCGATCCGCCATCATCCCCGTTACCTGGGTCACCGGGCTCTTCCACTCGTTTTGCACAATAGGAAATGCGAATTTCAGAATTTTCTACACCCGCATATCCGGTTAAATGCACTTCATTGACATCGGCATTGTAATTGTGATCTGCGGGTTCACCATCAACCAGCACTTGAAGTGAACTCATATCGAAATCCAATCTCGACAACGGAAACTCTGTTTTCAAATTTAACTTTTTTGTGGCGAGTAGTCCAATTTGATCTAAACCTTGGTGAATATGATTTCCGGCTAAATCAATGGCGACGCCATTAGCCATGCGGATCATTTCTAAATAACCATAGCCAATCTCATTTTCTCCCACTGCTGGAAAATCAGACTGCTCATGATAAATGATTCCGGCCACCACTGAGGGGCGCTCGCCTTGATGCGCTCGCACCTGAGCTAAAACTGACTCGGGAGTGATATTGGCGCAATACCTATTAAATGCGGGAATCTCTTTATTATTAGGATCCACCACGGGAACAACGCCTTGCGGGTAGCGCGCACAAATGTCGTTTTCATCGGCCACAAATACCACGGCCAATGCGGCATCTTCTCTAAAAAAACCATGCCCCACTGACTCTAACAAGTTGGCTTCTGAAAAGGCCTCGTTCAGCGAGTAAAGGCCGGCTTCGCCACCGTCAGTTTCGTTTTCTGTGGCGACAAGGCGCATGCGATCTCGCAATATCGTGCGAAGCTCTTCAGATGAGTGATTGGCTGCATTTAATACATAGGGCTTGTCGCTGTATCTCCGATAAAGACGTCCTGATCTCGAGCCCACGTGGGCCAACATGACTCCAAACTGAGCGTCCACATCTGCGGGAAGAGCGCCAAGGAGAGCGTCGACGCCGTCACCAATTTCATCTCTTTCTTCTACGAGCGAACCGGAGGTATCTACGACAAATAGGACGTCGATTTTTTTAGTGATTTCCGCATCTGGCTGAAGTTGCATTTCAGAATAACAAAAGGGGCCATCTGGCGGATAACTCAGATTAGGCGGCCCACTTACCGGCGGATTCAATGTGCGGTCAATGGCCTGATTCTCTTCATCAGTCAACTCACACCCGGTGGTTAAAAAACCAACCAGTGCCACAGCTAACCCTATTTTATATGTCTCTTGCCAACGCATGTAATCACCCTCCGGGAAAATCCCGTTTATTTTTGAAATCTAATAATTAATTGAACGATAAAAATCGCCAGGCACCTCGGTGCCGTAATCAGATCGATATGGAAATTACATACTTTGGTCTGGTCTCTATGCCATTAGGCTACCAGATAACCCTAAGTTCCCCAAATTTTTAATAAAATGCCGTCTCAACGTGAGAATTTAAATTTTTTTGCCGATGTTGTTTACACTATCGAATGCGGTATTGTGTTGTTGAGTGTCTCGTTTTGAGACGGAGGCGAATGGCTGTGTTATTTGGCAGCGATTCTGTCTCTTTAACTTTGCAGCGATTTTGTCTCCCCCTAGAAATTAGGCCAGGTAAAGCATCCCAAAGGGATTTTGGGAGGAGCTGCCATGGAGGAGATTTTAGTGTCAAAACGACACGGAGGCGAATGGGCATTATGTGGCATAGGTTTGAATAGCGTTTACAACACCAACTTCCTGTTGGAGTGTTAAGCCAGGGCTCTCTCAGTTAAGAATAGTTTTGTAGCAATTCTGTCAACCTACCCCCAATAATCCACACTTAGCCTCTTGGTCTATCGACAACATTTTAAACCCTACAAAGACCCAACGATATCACCCTTATGTCCAATTTGCCGCGCATTCCACAATTGCTCAGGACCAGGCAACAAAAATTCTATCGCTTATTCGAGAAAAACCAAATAGTCAAAAGTCAGCCTATTTGCTATGGATCTTAAAAAAACAACCTTCTTTAGAACTATCTCCAGACGACAAAAAACTCATTGAAGGCGAAATATCCGTTTATGAGTGTCGCCAGACCGACATAGGATCCTATCATTGTGGTAGCCGCTAGGTGAAAACAGACAATACTCAGATACCATTAAATGGATAGGTACGATATCGCAACGCTTAGCTTTGTCGGAACAACTTTTTCAGACCACCCTGTTCGATTGGCCAATCGCCTTAATAATCTTGCCTGAAGAACCCTATTCCTTCGCCTCGAATTAATCAAAAACACTGACCCTCTCAGGGGGTCTTGTCGTGTCAAAGTTCAATTCTCAAACCTTCTCAACTCACGGAAGCCAGGATATTGACAACACTCGGATACCATTAAATGGATAGGTACGATATCGCAACACTTTAGCTTTGTCGGAACAACTTTTTCAGACCACCCTGTTCGATTGGCCAATCGCCTTAATAATCTTGCTTGAAGAACCCTATTCCTTCGCCTCGAATTAATCGAAAACACTGACCCTCTCAGGGGGTCTTGTCGTGTCAAAGTTCAATTCTCAACCACGGAAGCCAGGATAGCGAAAAATCTTTATGTCATCCGGGCAAGTCTGCAAGAAAAAACTATTCTCCGCCCCTTCGATGGCTTAATTCAGAAAAGCTAAATAAAACGGCAAATCCTCCCCCTCCCTCGGATCGCCTATGCGCATCATCAAAGAAGTATTTTACCGCCCATATTTTGACTTTTCATCTCTCTTAAAATAAACTCGCGTCACACTTTGCGAGTTTTTAAATGTTACTATACTGAGGGACACAATGATTATCGAAAATTTAAGCGACCATCAGCTGCATCAGAATTTGTTAGCTCTTAAATCAAAAGAATCTCGCATTGTTGCCAGCATTATTTCTCATCTTGAAGAAGTTTATCGGCGCCGATTATTTGCCCACTACAAATGCACTTCTATATATGATTACTGTATTCGCAATTTGGGTTATTCAAATGGCGACGCCCATAAAAAGATCAGTGCTTGTAAGCTGGCCTCGCATTGTCAGGGAATCAAAGAGGCCATTGCTTGTGGTGAGCTTAGCCTGTCAAATGCTGCCGCAGTCCAAGTGTTCTTGAATAAAAGTGCAAAACTTCAGAGTACCGGTGAAAAACTATGTCCGAAGAAGATGGACACAAGTTCTGCAGAAGTCGACACAAATACACTTTTGGGTTCGGACACTAATACAGGGTCAAATACAGGGTCAAATACAGGTATAGGTACAGGTATAGGTACAGGTATAGGCACAGGTATAGGCACAGGTACAAAATTAGGATTAGGTTCGGATTCTGGCACAAATGCAAAAACAAATTCAAATGCAAATACGAATTCAAATACATGTAGTAATTCGAGTGCAGATGGCTGTCCGCCGACAGCAAGAAATCCAATGCCGACGCATCCCCAATTTCCATCTGGGACACTTAACCCTAAGGCCATCATCGATCGAGTCAAAAACAAAAGCACAAGAGAGTGTGAGATAGAGCTCGAAAAGATTGCCAGAGAAAATGCCTTGAAATTGCCGGAAACAAAATCCAGCGCACGAAGGTATGGCGACAAAACGATGCTTAAGATTTTTATAGATAGTGAAAAACTCTATCTACTCAAATCGCGATTAAACATGGACTCCGAACAAGAATTATTGCAGCTCCTTGTTGAAGAAAAACTCAAAGCTACAGAGCCCGACACCGCGACAAAACTGAAGGCGAGAGCAATGCCAAGTCGTAACGCTCGCAGCATTAGCCCAGGAAAACGAGCCATTGTGATCAAAAAAGCCCAAAACCAATGTGAAAATTGCGGATCGAAACAAAATTTACAGATTGATCATAAATTAAGTGTGGCTCAGGGCGGAAGTAACCACATTGAAAACCTAAGGCTCTTATGCCGCTCGTGTAATCAGCGGGCGGCCATTGAGCAATTTGGATTCAAATTTATGGACAAATTTATTAACAAAAAACTCACCCTCTCAGAAGGTCATGTCGTGTCATAGGTGGATGCTTGCTTCACTACGGAGATTCAATAGCGTACAGGAGTAACGGCCCCACATCATTTGAAATACACTATTTTTTATTCTTAAATTGGCGAAATGAATTGGCCGTGCTTATTTCGCATTGTTGTAATTAATGAACCTGGCGGGATACCTTTTGACTCATTGAAGGCGAAATATCCGTTTATGAGTGTCGCCAGGCCGACATCGGATCCTATAATTGTGGTAGCCTCTAGCCAAAAACTGACACCACTCAGGTACCATTAGATGGATAGGCATACATTTGAACCCCGGTGACGGTGCCATTTTGAAAGTTGCAAGTGCCGTTAGCCAGATAGTCGCCATGCCCCTGATAAACGCCAAAGTTAGGTGAATAAATGCATGCCTCGTTGCTTTCGCAAAGGCCATCGTCGTCTCCCACACCATCAAAGAAGATCTCCTGTGCGTTCACAAGAAATGTATTGGGCGCCGAATGTTGATCGGTCATGGTGTAATTGCCGTTCACAGCCATGGGGCATGTGGCGCCAGCGACGAAGGGTTGGTTTTGGTTTTCGCCGTCGTTGGTTGTGTTGCGAAATACAGTGTCTGTGGCCTTAAGTTGAAAATCCATGATCTCAAGCCCACCGCCGTCATTCACCCAGATGCGATAGGGGTTTTCAAAATTAAATACCTGTGAGGCATCACTGGTGTCTGGAGGATTTGGCAAAACCACAGGATTGACAGAGTCCGAGGTCACCGCTCCGACAAAAGAATTGTCAAAGTTCAAATTTGTGACGTGGTTTGCATTACTAATGCCCTGGTTGTTACAACTCGCATCGAGTCCGTGGTTCGCAGTGGCAGAACCCACTGTGCAGTTGGCCGCCAAGGACAATAAAAGGTTGTCCGTAAACCAAATCCCATTACCGCCTCCTGCAAAGTAACTCGAAATCGCCACTTGAGAAAAATAACTATCAACACTTGCTCCAATCATATTTGGCCCACCAGTTTTCCATACGGCGTTGACATAAGTCATATCTTCCGCCGTCCAATCATCAAGGCCATTGGGATGCACAAGATTCAAGAACGTCACCTTTCGTGTGCCCGAAGAAATGTAGCTTGGAGACGCATTTACCGCAATGGTATCAATCAACGTCGTTTCATCCATCGAAACAGCATGAATTGGACGCCCAGTGTGAGTGATGCGTGTTCTTAAAAAAGTGTTACGCCACCCGCCCGCATGCATGCCTTTACCAGAAAAAGCGATCTTCGTGTCGACAAAAAGACTATACATCGGACTCGGCGTCCCGTACATTCTGAGGCCCGTGGTGGCATTTGATATTTGAATTTTTTCAAACAGAGAATATTGAGTGTCAGACAAACGGACACCAACATCGCCACCATTAGAGCGCAAATCACTGATATGTACATAGTCGCCATCGCTCAAATAAAAGTTCGTGCCCGTGTTTGAACTATTATCAATTTCAATATCCTGATAAACCATATAGTCGCCACCAGTTAATACAATCAAACCGTAAGTGCTCGGCTGCTCAAGGCGGAGATGGCGGATCTGAGAGTGGGTTGTCAAAGCCATCCATATCACTGCGGTGTCGGCCGACGCACCAAAACGACCTTCTATCCACAGGTTACCTACCATATTGGGCCGAAGCCCCGACGCACCTGATGAGTACACGGCCTCCCCAAGAGTAACAAAAGAGATCTTCGATGCCGTGATGGCATGGCCCAGATCCGTGCGGGATTCATTGAGAACATATACAGCACCCAATTGATCGAGGTCTGCATTGCCGGTGGGCAAAGAGATCACGGAGTTGTTCCACCAAACCGCCGCCGATGAAGCATGCGTGGCCACGCCGTTTCGGTAAATTATCAGCCGCAGGGACTTAAAGCTGTTCGGCTCTAGCACGTCTGCCAAACGTCTATCGGCTTTGAGGCCGCTGGAATAAATTTTCACCGGCGAACTGCTGTCGTCGCAAACCCAGTTAAAGGCGCCCGCCGAGTCTTCGGCCGTCACACCCGCGCAGTCATTAAACATTGTGGGTGCCGTGAACTTTCTAATTTCACCGCTGTGAATACATAGATTCAAAAGTAAATCACCGGTTCCCGAGCATGCCGTGTCGCTAGCATCAAAGGCATTGCTTCCATCACGGTCCACATAGTCGTTCCAATTGGGGTTATTTGGATAGGCGGCCGTGCCCGTAACTTCTTTTAGTGTGGTCAAGGAGAAACTCCCCTCAGCGGCGACCCCTACGCTGCATACCAATAGGCTGTATTGGGTATCAGGATTCAAGCCGGATAGATCCACGCTGTTTGTGGAAACGCTGACTTCTGATACCCCAGGCGCACTTGCACAGCTTCCAGGCGCTTCGCTTCCTTCGCGGTAGTAGACTGTATAACCACTGGACCCGGGGACATCGGTCCAAATAAGATTCGTGGCATCGTTGTATATGTGAGTGGCGCTGACAGTCTCTATCGAAAAACTACTCGCCTTGTATTTACCACTGATACGATTGTCACCCAGCTGGCACCCCAATACGGAGGCACCGAGCAAAACACTCAGAGTCAATCGCCAAACCTGAGGTAACGTTCCATTTTTGTAGGGCGACATTTTGCCTCCATATTAAGCACTCCATTAAAATTGATATACTTAGTATCGTCTGATGCGGTGAATAACTTTAGTTATTTTTGCTGTACTGCTCGTTTTTTATGCATCAATTTGAGAATAGCTGCGCCATTGTTGTGGGTCGAAGCTTAAGCCCAATTGGGCGTCTCAAACAGCGACAGTTTTTATGAATTCACCGTAACTGTTGAATAGTGCTAGAGTATTTTTGAGTTTTACACCTTATTGTCTGGATTGAAGTGATGACTAAGACAGCCCGTCTAAAACAACTACGTGAGTTGCGAAGAATAGCAAGAACTCGCGGTGGTCGGTTATTAACAAAAGAGTATGCAAACGGTCGAACAAAGATGTTATGGCGGTGCGAGGCTCGTCATGAGTGGTTGGCGACACCAGAGAACATTAAGCAAGGCAGTTGGTGTAGGCGATGTTATTTTAAGCGTCGTGGTGAGGAGCTTCGAGGCGACATTACAATACAAAGGGCTCGGGCCAAGGCACATAAAGGGCTTTGTTTATCTAGAATCTACATCGATGCCCATACGATGCTTAAGTGGAAGTGTTTATGGGGTCACATGTTTTTTATGACCCCAGCCAATGTTAGCCAAGGCAAGTGGTGTCCCATCTGTCGAAGGCGAGAGGGGGCTTTAAAAAGAAAGGCCACAGTCAAGGAGATCAGAAAGCTTGCCAAAGATCACAATGCCAAGCTTTTATCAAAGTCCTACGAGCATATAGACGCGCCACTTGATTGGCAGTGTTTAAAGTGTAAGTGCAAGTGGCAAAGAAGTCTTCACAATGCCAAGCGAACGAAATGGTGTCCTCGGTGTTTAAAAGAACACCAAGCTCAGTTGAAAGCTCCATCGAGTCGTCGAAGAAAGGTTGTTCGCAAGAGTGATAAGTGGTGGCGTTGAGAAGATAAAAATGATCTCCTTGTTGATGCTCGACTAAAAACAAACAACAAGGAGACCACCAAATGATTGAGCAAATATTGTCTTTAAAAGTGGGCGCAAGTCTATCAGAAAATGAATTTACTTTAGACGAGCTACTCTTAGCGTCAAAAGAGTTATTTGAGCGCGAGGGTATACCCGGGTTTTTGCAGGTGTTGTTAAGGCTACTTGACGACATGGTCTACAAGAAAGTGCTGGGGGTGGGTCGCCACGACTGTTGCAAGAAGTCACATCTTGTTGTCACAAGACGAGAAGAAAAAAAGACGGTTCGAACGGGTGTGGGTACAGTGACGGTGCTATGGACCCGGCTCAAATGCAAAAGCTGCCATAAGACGACGATCCCACTGAGAACTTTTTTAGGACTCGATCGGTATCAGAAAAAATCCGTAGAGTTAGAGAAGACTGTTGTGGAGCTTCTCAGTGAGCAGAGCTATCGTCGAGGTGAGGTTCACTTAAAAAGCATTGGATCGATTGAGATCCCCCACACGACTCTTCATCGGTGGGTTATGGCAAGTTGTTGTGACGAAATCCCTCTTAAGGGCCGCTGTGATACGTTAGTTGCCGATGGCACTGGTTATAAGAAAAAGCCAGAGTACGAGTCGAATCGCGGAGAGGTGAAGGTTGTAGTTGGTGTGGATCGAGATGGAGGCGTCCGTCCATATGGCGCTTGGACAGATGAGAGTTGGCAAAGCATTGGGCAAATGATCAAAGCCGCTAACCATCCTAATGAGCGAGTAAAATTTAAAGCCATAGCTAATGTGCTGGTCTCAGATGGCGAGGCCGGACTGATACATGGTCTTAAGAAGTTGACGCTCGATCATCAACGATGTCACTGGCACATCGTAAAGGATATCTATCAGCCTTTACGCATAGAAGGAGGTGCTTCAATAGAAGAAACAAGATCGTTCCAGGGTGAATTAGCTGCAGCGATTGAATTACATATACCTGAAGAAGACTTCGATCAGGTCAGCGCAGAGGAAAAGCTAGGTCTTGAGAAAAAAATTTGGATGGCAGAAAAAGGCGTTCAAGACTTAATCGATGAATTAATTACGAAGGGTTACGGAGATGCCGCGAGGTACTTGATACGAGCCAAAAAAGGGATGTTTGCTTACTTACGCACGTGGCTTCATATGGGATTAAAGAATCCCCGAGTGAGTTCAATGATAGAGAGAATGATGCGCGAAATCGGCCGCCGCATAAAAAAGATCGGGTTCGGTTGGAGTAAAAAAGGCGCCGAAAAGATGACAAAAATCATCATAAAACGCATAACAAGTGCCGGCGAGTGGGAAGAATATTGGAAAAACCGACTTAATATTACAGGAAATGTCAGACTAACGTTTTTGGGCTGCGAAATAATGGAACCGTCCTAAGGAAATGGAACGTTACCAAACCTGAGGTAACGTTCTAATTAAGCAAAACGACATTTATCCTCCGTACATAGAATGTACCGTTGATAAATATCTATCGGCAGATTTGGGAAATAACTTTAACTAAAACGGGTCGTCATAGCCAGTAAATCCGACCCCCGAAAATCTCAAATTGGGTCATTTGGAAAACCCATTTGGATAACCTGAATCACCTTTGCAACAATTTTGAGTCATCCAAATCCGTTGGGAACCAATTCCATAAAGAGACAATAGACTAAAGAATACCTCTATTGCTGAGTCCGACTAAGCGCAACGCAAAAAGGAAAGGGATACCTTTAGAATCTTTGCGTGTAATCAGCGGGCGGCCATTGAGCAATTTGGATTCAAATTTATGGACGAATATATTAACAAAAAAACTCACCCCCTCAGAGGGTCAATCTAAGTCCCAACAGGAAATTGAGATCTAATATCCATCGCGGTAAAATTTGGCCGGGTATCGCAAATAGTGCATCTTTTATCCATGAGCCTGCCAGAACAACAGGTCATGCGGGATCGCCCATAGGTAACGTGGTCATAGACGACGGCAAGTTATATGCCCCAGGCAATGGAATTTTTGCCCAAGAAAAAGTAAGCACCTTCTTTTGCTGAGCCCGACTAAGCGCAACGCAAAAAGGAAAGGGATACCTTTTTCTTAAATTGGCGAAATGAATTGGCCGTGCTTATCCGGGATTAGATCGTACGCCTTCACCACGGCATTGAGATTTATCGGTCCATAAATGTGCGGGTACATTTCAGAACCTCCTTCCAGGTTTTCATACTGAATAGGAGCAACAACACTGTCAGTATTAATTTCAAGCAATACCAAATCCCCTCTGCCTGAAAAAAAATGGTTTGCGATGGTTAGATATTGTGTATCCGTAGAGCAATGAATGAAGCCCTCTGACTGAAGAGACGAGCAACAATACTCACCGACCTCAGGGGCTCCCAGCCATGTTTGAACTTCGGCAATGTGGTATATGTATGGCGGATTATTTTTAGACTTCATAATCGACAGAGTACCCTAATTTGAATAAGTAGGTGCCGCTAGATTGTTTGACGAAGCACAGCGACATCCAAATGTTGCTGTGCTTCTTTCGAAAAGTCTGCTGGTGGCGATCGCCCATTCGGCTTAACATTTAGATCAGCTTATTTTCATAAAACTAAAGACTTTCAATAAGTTGGAGTGGGGCGCCCCAGTGAATTTTGATGTCTTTTTGAATATTTTTGCAACTTTTTGCGCTTTTGGCTGTTTCTTCAAAGAGGCCTGCAATGACTGACGACCAGCTGATGAGTCGCATCGCTAAAGGAGATAGCAAGGCGTTTCAGAAGCTGTTTGATCGGCACAGTGGCTTGGTTTTTGGTTATGCCATGCAATTACTCAATCGACGCGAGCAAGCCGAAGACCTCTCGCAGGAGATTTGGATGAAAGTGCTTAGACAATCCCCACACTACCAACCGCAGGGTCATTTTGTGGCCTGGCTTCGCACGCTCACCCGTAATGCGGCCTTCAATAAAATTCGCAACCAAAAGCGATGGACTCTCCCCACAGATTCAGCTGATCAAGAACTGTTAAACTTGCCTAGCAAACAAGATCTCGAAATCGAACTTATTCAACACTCAGAAGTGGAGCGACTTCAGGTGAAAATCAATGAACTCCCTGAAATGCAGAGAGTGGCCTTGGTGACCTGGCTCAGTGAAGATTTGTCTTATGACGACCTGGCTTCTCATCTTGATATTTCTGTGTCGGCCCTTAAATCTCTTTTGTTTCGAGCCCGAAAGTTTTTGGTTGATGAAATGAGTGAGGATGCTTCATGAGTAGGAAAACCTGGAAAGACATTCAGAACCAACCTGTCAGTGAAACCCACCGGCAGACTGTGTTCTCTGCCGCCGAATTGGAGCTTCAAAGTTTACGGCAGCCTCACAAGTCACCCGGCAGCTGGTTGTTTGCCCTGGGCGCACTTACCACGGCGCTGTTTGCTTTTGGTGGATACCAGCTTTTGCTGCAAAACACAGACAGTGACGCGCCTGAAGCCTTGACCATGGTTTTAAACGAGGATTTTTCTTTGTTGGCGCAAATGGAACTGCTCGAAGACCTAGAGGTTTTAGAAGAGCTCGATGAATTAGACAAAGAGGCCAGCCTATGAGTGAGAAAAAAGATAACCTGCTTTTAGAAGATGAATCTCTGATGATTGAAAACTTAGACCTATTAATGAATATGGATGTGGTCGGCGCTGAAAACGACTGGTCCGCCTTCGATGAGATGGATACTCGTTCCAACGGAGCTGACGATGAAATCTAGTAGACGCATTTTTCTCACTCAATCTGCCTCACTGCTTGCCGCCATCACCCTCACCGGCTGGTCCTTTGGGGTCGAAGCGCAAACGGCAAGCAGTGATCACACTTCGCTTGCGGCAAAAGAACGCTGGCAAAACCTCTCCCCTGCTGAAAAAGAAAAGATTCGCGAACGATGGCAGAAATTTAAACAGCTCCCGCCTGAAGAAAAAAACCGACTTCGAGAAGCCCACAAACGATTTCAAACGCTGCCAGAAGATCGACGACAAAAATTAAGGGATAACTTTAAAAAATGGCAAAATTTACCACCTGAAAAGAAAGAACGTATGAGAAATCGCCTTAAAAAGTTTCGCAGTCTCTCTCCAGATAAACGCCGTGAACTTCGCGATCGCGCCAAACAACGTATTGAACGGCGCCAACACCTGCGCAGAGATCGTCGGCAACGGATGGGCCAGTAAATGAGCTTCCGCCCATTCTCAGGCCTGTATTTTTTAAAGCTCTTGCGCCAGATATTTTTATTGTATGTCTGTGTCGCTTCACTTGCTGCCATCGCAGGTAAACACAGTGCCTCGGTTGGTATTGGCGGTGACAACTTTGACGGTCGTAGCTACAGCCTTGGACTTAACTACGAGGTTTCGAGCAAAGGAGATCTTCTTGTTTCTTTTTCTTCGGCAAAAAGTTTAGACTCTAGCGATGAAGTGCAGACCACCCGCACGATTAACTTGGGGTACGCTCATAAATTTACCAGTGAATGGAAGGGCGGCCTCTTTGGAACATACTGGGGCACTCGTGATGCTCTTGAAGCTCGAGGTATAAAAGGGTCACTTAATTACGCAAAAGAAAATTGGGGTGCGGCCTTGATCCCTCATTTTAGATCCATAGAGTTTTCCACAGCCGACCTGCCTGCCCGATGGCAGAGGCAAGCTTTAGTCACGAGCATGGGTTGGGGTCTACAATTTAATTATACATTCTTTAAGGACTGGTCACTTGTTGGTGGCGCTGATAGTTACAGTTATTCCCGAGACCTCGCTGTTTTGGGAAATCAGTTTGCCAGCAATATTTTCAGCGACACCACACTAAACTTAACATCCTCGCTGATCACGCGCTCTGCCTATATGGAGATCGGATATGATTTTGTGCTTTTCTATTTAGGCGCAGAGGTGTTTCAATCTGTGGCCGCCGTTGATGGGTCCGTATCTCGTGGTGCTGCCCTTCGGTCTAGCTTTGACCTCACTGATAGCTGGTCAATGGACACCTTAATAGGCGCCTCACAAACCACCCTGACAACAAACTCACAACAATCAGACCCTTCTGCCTATTTAAACGCCGGCTTTGTCTATTTTTGGGAATAGATATTTTTTTTGCAACTTTTTACCCCCTGAAGGGTTACCCTATTAAAACCAAGAGGAGAAACCTATGACCTTTCAAAAATTAAGCCTTATTTTAGCATCAACACTTATCTCAACTTTGGCCTTTGCTGAAGCCGGAGACAATCTTAAGGATCGCGCGGATCAAGTTCGCGAACGGCATCAGCAGCGAGCTGAAAATGTGGAGCAGCGCCTTGACGAAAGAGGCGATCGCCGGCAAGAACACCTTGATCAACGGGGTGATCGAATCAATGAGCGACTGGACAAACGCGGTGAGCGAATCGCCGAGAAACTCGACAACGAACGGGGCGAAAAGATCCAAGAAAGATTAGACCAGCGCGGTGATCGCATCAACGAACGGCTCGACGCCAAAGGAGAGCGCATCAACCAACGGCTTGATAAGAAGGGTGAAAACAGAAAAGCACGCATAGAAAACCGCGGCGACCGACGAGCCGATCGCATGGAAAATCGCGCGAAACGCCGGCACCAGAAGCAAGAGCGACGACAACACCGTCGAGGCCAAGGGCGCGGATAATCGACTTGATTCAAAAAAAATATTGATAATCTAAAGATATACTAAAGGGGCCGGTTCTTCCCGCCCCACTATTTAAGCTCTTGGTACCCACCGGCAAAATTCACTGAATTAGTAAATCCCATAGCCAATAAAGCCATCGTGGCGGTCGCCGACCTCACACCTTGATTGCTAATTAATATCAATCTGTCTGAAGGCTTAATGCCAATGCCACTGAGCTGGTCCACTAACTGCAGATTAGGGCGACCGTGGTTGGTTAAGAATTCCGTCCAAGGAATGTGAACGGCCTGTATATCCGGCTGAGAGTACCCCATACCGAGACCTTGTTTAGCAAAATACTCGCGCTCACTGCGAACATCCAAAATTCGTGTACGAGTTCCACCTTCCGCTGCAGCCGTGATCACACTGAGTAGCTCTTCTTTGCTGGCCGAGAGAGGGTGAGACGTCTTCACTTCCCAAAAGGGAACATTTTTTCTTGGAGGTTCAATCTTATTAGATAACGGCAATTTCTTAAAGTAGGCAAAATCCACAAACTGAACTTTTCGCACACCCATAGAGGCCAGGGTCCATGCCATCCGGCCCTCACCGCCTTCACCTTGGGCACCGTACCCGACCACTACCACATCTGATTCTGGCGATATGCCTAACAGAGCTAACCGTCTGGCCTCATCGTTTAGATCTTGCTTGAGGCGCCCTTTAAAGCGACCGTTTCTATCAGAAAAATCTTCCCAATTTAAATTCACTGACCCAGGAATATGCGCCAACGTGTAATCAAAGGGCTTTCGCACATCCACAACCACGGTTTTATTTGTGAGTTGAATGGGGCGCTCTGCCGCTGACTGCATAGCTGCAAAATCTAAATCCAAGGATTCGCGCACTTTCGTGGGCGTGGTCTGACAGCCGACAACCAACACTGAGAAGAAAAGTCCTAAGATGAGGCGCATAGAAACCCCTATTACTTATGCCGCATAGTTGGAAAAAATATAATATCCCGAATACTGGGTTGATCCGTCAAGATCATCACAATTCGCTCTATGCCAATTCCGACGCCGCCCGTAGGTGGCATGCCCACATCAATGGCATGCACAAAATCCTCGTCCATGGGCTGAGCTTCTTCATCCACCACCCGCTTGGCTTCTTGCTCTGCCAATCGGGCTCGCTGATCTACAGGATCATTCAACTCGGTGTACGCGTTGCCTATCTCCATGCAAGCGGCCATGGGTTCAAATCTTTCAACCAGACCCTTTTTGCTGCGATGGTTTTTGGTCAGTGGTGAAATTTCTACGGGGAAATCATAAATAAACACCGGTTGCCAAAGGTGCTCTTCCACTTTTAATTCAAAAATCTCCATAATCATTTCACCGCGACTGGCAGGCTTTTTTATATCCGACCCTGCCTTCTTGGCGGCTTCAAACAAGTCGGCATCGGACATATTTTCTACATCCAGCCCCGCGTATTCTTTGATGCCATCATAAACGGTGAGACGACGCCACGGTGGCGTGAAATCAACTTCTTGACCTTGATACACAACTTTTGTGCCACCTGTGACATTCTTAGCCACACTTGCAATAAGCTCTTCAAACTGCCGCATTTGGTATTCGTAGTCCGTGTACGCTTCGTAGAATTCAAGCATGGTGAATTCAGGGTTATGCGATCGATCAATCCCTTCGTTACGAAAGTTTTTTCCGATTTCGTAAACCTTGTCGTAGCCACCGACGATTAATCTTTTTAAATACAACTCCGGACTAATTTTCAAGAACAACTGCATATCAAGAGCCCGGTGGTGAGTGGCAAAGGGATGTGCCGAGGCCCCACCGTATATCGGCTGCAAAACGGGGGTCTCCACTTCTAGAAACCCGCGATCATCCAAAAACCTACGAAATTCTTTTATGATCTTTGAACGAGTCACAAATACATTTCGTGATTCGGCATTCATAATGAGGTCCAAAGATCGGTACCTGTATTTTAGCTCTACATCGGTAAGACCGTGATACTTCTCGGGGAGCGGCTCCAAAGTTTTACAGAGCATTTTAAACTCTTGGCAGTGAACAGAAAGTTCACCTTTTCTCGTTTTAAAAACAAAGCCTTTAATGCCCACTATATCGCCAATATCAAGATGCTTAAAAGCCTTGCGGTCAGCTTCGGGCAACTCTTCCAGTCGCACATAGCCTTGCATGGTGCCCTTAGAGTCTTGAATATTAAAAAACGAAGCCTTCCCCATATCTCGTCGGGTCATCAATCGGCCAGCCATAGAAACCACCGCGGACTCTTGCTTGTCGCCAGCGTCCATTTGATCAAACTGGTTGTGTACAACGTCTGACAAATGGGTGCGTTCGTAGTTGTGCGGAAAGGGGTCTATTCCCAAGGTTTTTAGTTCATCAAGCTTTCTTCGCTTTTCTTGGCGTAGAGGGTTTTCCCTTTCAACAACGGGCGACTTTTGTGACTCTGTGGTTTCCATGGCTATTTGAAATCCTTTACTTCAAGTTGGCTTGACCAGCGAACGTATCCATAACTTTTTGCAGTAACTCAACCGCCTCAGCCTTCGGTCTTTGAAAAGCGTTTCGCCCCATAATACTGCCGAAGGCTCCGCCGCGGGCCAATTCTTCCACTTCTTTTAACACGCTGCCTGTGTCTTTAGCGGCCCCACCGCTGCAAATCACAATGCGCCGACCATTAAAACAGGAGTCTACAATGTGTCGGGTGCGATCTGCTAAGGTGTCGACCTTAATGTTGTTCGCTGCAAAAACTTTTTTGGCTTCAGGTTGTTCAACGTGACTTGTGGTGGGCTTCACTTTCACAATGTGGGCACCCAGTTGACAGGCAATCTGGGCTGCATATCCCACCACATCCACAGCTGTCTCACCGTCTTTTGACAGCTCGGCGCCTCGTGGATAAGACCAAATCACCACAGCTAAACCCGCGTCTTTTGCCTGGCGAGTGGCTTCAGCGATTTCTTCATACATCTGTTTGCGCATTTGACTGCCCGGGTAAATGGTAAAGCCAATGGCCGCACAGCCCAAGCGCAAAGCATCGTCCACATAAGATGTCACCGCAGAAATGGGAGCCTCTGGAAACGAAGCCAGACTGTCGGAATTATTGATTTTCAAAATTAAAGGAATTTCGCCGGCATATTCGCGAGCACAAGCCTCGATAAATCCCAAGGGCGCGGCATAGGCGTTGCATCCGGATTCAATCGCCAATTGAAAATGATATTCGGGATCATAGGCATCGGGGTTCATGGCAAAACTTCGCGCCGGCCCATGTTCAAAACCTTGGTCCACGGGAAGAATGACCATTTTTCCGGTTCCTGCTAGGCGGCCATGGTTCATAATGCGGGCAAGATTGGTTAGCGTTCCTGGATTGTCTGCACCATACCAGCTCAAAATTTCTCTTACTCTTGGTGTCATAGGGCCTCACTTGGTAGAAAATATTCACCCACAAGCCTTGTGGGTTATTCCAGCAAAGGTACTTGGTACCCTTTTCTGATTGGGGACGCAATGGTGCTGAAAGCCCCTTTGGCTTTTCCATCCCACCGCGTCGTATGACTCACTGTTAAGGCGACCATAGGCAAGGGGCAATGCGTGCTTATTAAATAATCAACGAAGCAACCACGACAAGATGGGTGACTTTGATTTTGAGGACAATCCGAACAGGTGTTGCAACGAAAATTTGCCGGGCCCCGCGAGGAATAGAGTCACAAAAATAATCAAATACAAAATTGCCATTTCTTGCTTAGCAAACGGATCGTTCGCGTGGTGTACAAACGCGGCCACGGCCATAGTGATGCTGGCCGGAATGGCGCCCAAGCGAGTGAGCAAACCGGCTGCGATAAAAAGTGGCGCCACCACTTCACCAAAAATCGCCAAACTCAAGCTCAGCTGAGAGCCTAAGCCTATGGGATCTGGAAACTGATCTTTAAGAAATGAGAACTTTTCAATTTTTGGCCAGCCGTGGGTAAAAGCCATAATCAACGGGGCCGTGACTCGCAAAAACAACAGTCCTAAATCTTGGGCCATGATTTTATCTCCTTCGGTGAAGTCCCCATCATATCGAGAAAATTGGGGGTGGCAATGAGTGGTTCGCAAAACAGAATATTTGTCTGAATCTGTAAAACTCTATAGGCTAAGAGTTCATTATGTGGAATTTTATTAAAAATCGACTTAGCCCGTTTCAACACGTAGCCTTTCGCCGGTTTTTCTTTGTGCAAGCTGTTTCGCAAGTGGGCACCTGGTCCCACGATTTGGCCCGCGCTTGGATTGTACTTGAAATCATGGGTACGGCCAGCGCGTTAGGGTCACTGATGCTTGCCAGCGCTATACCGACTTTTTTGCTGATCTTGCACGGCGGGGTTTTGGTCGACCGCATTGATGCAAAAAAAGTCATGATAGGAACCAAGGCCATCTTGGCCGTGTCGGCTTTGATCTTGAGTTTTGTTGTGGAGTTTGCCCACATACAAATGTGGCATCTTTTTGTGTTTGGAATTATCGAAGGGTTGGTTTTAGCCTTTGATTCTCCGGCGTACCAAACACTCACGGTGCGCCTTGTCCCTCGCCAGGATTTTCAGCAGGCGATGGCCATCAATTCAACAAATTTTCATACGGGCCGAATGCTCGGCCCGGCCGTGGCCGGTCTATTAATGGCATGGCATGGCCCCTCGGCTGTTTTTCTATTCGATGCCCTTAGCTATATTGGGTTGATTTTTGTCCTTGGAAAAATCGATTTGCGAGCGGCCCAAAGAACGTCTACTGAGATCCCAAAAAAACAGCTCCATGCGCTGTATGAGGGATTAAAATACATGTTCACAAACTCTCGAATGCGCTACATGCTGTTGCAGCTTCTTCTCACCATCACCATGATGTTTCCCGTATTGATTGTGGTGTTTCGCACCTACATCAAAGAAAAGTTCAGTCTCGACGCCGACAGCTTTGGCTATGTGTTTGCTTTTCCCGCACTTGGCGCCATGCTCGGCGCTTTAGTCTTTACCGGACTCAAACCACAAAATCCCATGCGAGTGCTGGTGGTCTCTGTCCCCACCATGGTGGGTTTACTGATTGGCCTGACCTACGCCGACGACATTATGACGGCCTCGATCATTATGGGGTTTTCGGGTTTGTTTTCTTACCTCAACTTTGCCCCAGTAACCATGTCAATGCACCTTGATGTGGTTGAGGATTACCGGGGTCGCATGGGTTCACTGATTGGCATGTGTTTTTTAAGCATTGGCCCTATTATGAGTTTTCCCATTGGAGCCTACTCGGACCATGTGGGGTACGAAGAAGCCATTCGCTCAATTTCGTTGCTGTACTTTTCAGCGTCGTTGTTGCTTGCGGTGTTTCGGCTCAGGAACAGGGGGTAAGATTTTATTAAAACTCAAAAGTGCTTGAAAAAAGATGGATACCTAGCTTGGGGTTTATAACGCTTGATGACCTTCTGGGAGGGTGGAGGATTTTATTAAGACAGCCATAAGTAAGGCAACATTTTCGCAGCCCCACGCCTAAGTTTTCTCACACTTGATCCTGTTAAAATGCGCTTAAGCTTTTTCTCACAAATAAATCACCGATCTCTTTGAAGCATTGGCCCCCCGACTTGACTCAGATCAGAATTTCGCGTTAAAATTCTGAATATGATTCAGAGATTATGTAAGCCTTCGAAATCAAATAGTTTTTTCTTGTTTGGGGCTCGTGGAACCGGCAAAACCACTCTTCTTCACGACTATTTTTCTCCTGAAGAGACCCTATTCATAAACCTTCTTGACCCAGATGTGTACGATCAGCTTCTGTTGGATATTGGACGATTTCTGCCAATGATAAATCAAAAGGGAAATGAAAAAAAGCGTGTGGTTATAGACGAAATCCAACGCCTACCTCGCTTACTTGATCTGGTCCACCTGGAGATTCAGAAAACCAAAAAGCAATTTGTTTTAACGGGATCTAGCAGTCGTCGATTAAAGCAAAAGGGAACCAACCTTCTTGCTGGCCGGGCTTGGGTGTACAATCTTTTTCCATTTACAACTTTGGAACTTGATAAAGAGTTTGATCTCATTCGGGCACTTGAGTGGGGCACTCTGCCGGATGCAGCACTGGTAAACGACGAGCAGAACGCGAGGGAGTATCTCAATGCCTATGTCGGAACCTATTTGCAGAAAGAAATACAAGAAGAACAATGGGTGAGAAAGCTTGCACCATTCAGGAGTTTTTTGGCTATTGCCGCACAAATGAATGGAAAAATTGTAAACAAATCTAAAATTGCAAAAGAAGTCGGTGTGGATGATGTGACCATCAGCAACTATTTCGAGATCCTTGAGGACACGTTGCTCGGATTTACTTTGCCAGCATTCCACAAGTCGGTGCGCAAAGGCCAGAGGCTTTCGCCAAAATTTTACTTTATTGATACAGGAATCAAGAGGGCTCTAGACAAAACACTATCCGTTCGACTTTTACCTCAAACGTTTGCCTATGGAGACGCGTTTGAACATTGGGTGATTCTTGAGTTCATCAAGAATGCCAGCTACTCACGGCTGGACTGGACATTTTCGTATCTTCGCACAAAGGATGATCTAGAAATCGATTTAATTATACAAAGGCCTGGCGAACCTTACCTTATGGTAGAGATTAAGTCTAAAGATCGCGTTGATATTGAAGACGCCAAAGCTTTGGAATTACTAGGACCAGACATCGATCGAAAAGGAGAAAGATGGCTTCTCTCAAATGATCCTCTAGGGCGAAACCTTGAAGGGACTCGCGCAATACACTGGAAAGACGCCATTCAAGAGTTGTTTTCGTAAGCGAACAATTATTTCCGGCCGGCCCGGCATTGATCTGGCTGACCTTTCAAACCATTCCGTTCATTGGGTCATCCGTGAGGCCTTTAGCACTATTCAGTCTGGCTTAGGAACTGGAGCCTTTGCGTATAAATTTATGGACGGTACCGATATCCAAAAATCGGCGCCTAGCTTGCGGCTTATAACGCATGATGACCTTCTGGGAGGGTGGAAGCTCTGAATTACAGGCAGTCCTGGCCGTCGGGAAGAGGAACGATTATTAACCTGGGTTGCGCGGTTGCCGCCCCCCATCTATGGTTGGCAGCTCCCCTCTCCCCGTACATCGGCAGACCCTCGTTCCCCGCACATCGGCTAACCCTCTCTCCCCGCACATCGACTGACCCCCTCTCCCGCGCATCGGCAGACCCTCTCCCCGCGCATCAACTGCCCCTCTCTCCCCGCACATCGACTGACCCCCTCTCCCGCGCATCGGCAGACCCTCTCCCCGCGCATCGACTGCCCCTCTCTCCCCGCACATCGGCTAACCCTCTCTCCCCGCGCATCGGCCGACCTCCTCTCCGTGCAGCCCGGCCAACCGGCGTGAGCAGCCTCTTTCCACGTAGAGTGATCCCATTTAGGACCTGGCGCCCATGTCCAACGACTATTTCTTGTTGGGCACCTGTGGAGCTGGATAAATCGCTTTTGGTTGCGAATATTTTTCTCCTGAATAGGCCCTGTTCACTCTCTTTCTCGGTCCTCGTGGAGATGAACAGCTTCTGTTTGATATTGGCTATCCAAACTGGCATTTATTTGGCATAAAAAGGCCTTATTTGCCCAAGCCTACAACCAAAGCTGATTTCATCCCGTATGAGGCCAGATGAGAGGACGTTTTATGACAGATAGTGTTCAGGTTTTTTACGAAGCCACACCCAACCCTCAGAGTATGAAGTTTGTGATTGATCGTGATATTTCTCCTGAAACCGTTCAATTTTCTGACCCAAAGGAGGCACAACGCGCTCCTCTAGCGGCTAAAATATTCGGGTTCCCATGGACTTCTGGTGTTTTTTTGGGAAGTAACTTTGTCACCGTCACAAAACAAGATTGGGTGGACTGGGAAACTCTGGCCGAACCCTTAAGTCACCTGATTGCCGAGCACCTTGACCGCCAAGAGCCGGTGATTTTTCCAAAAGACAGTCTTGAAGAAACCACTGATGACGACCCCACGGTTCGCAAAATCAAAGAGATTTTAAATAACGAAATCCGGCCGGCCGTAGCTATGGACGGTGGCGATATTGTGTTTGATCGCTATGAAGAGGGTGTTGTTTTTGTTTATATGCAAGGCGCTTGTTCGGGCTGTCCTAGTTCATCGCTTACATTGAAATCTGGCATTGAAGCTCGATTGAAAGAGGCCATTCCTGAAATCATCGAAGTGGTGGCGTTATAGCATGAAACTATTCGTGTGGCTCACAATGTCTCTTTTTAGTTGGGGTTTTGCAAACCCACGGGCGCTGGCTCAAGAGGCCGGTGCCTTAGGGCCTGCGCTGATTGACGAACTTGAAGTCAGTTTGCGGCAAAGTGATTCTGCAGCTCCGCTGGCCCTCGACTTGTTAGCCCGTCAAATTAATGAGCCCGTGAATAGCAACACGCAAAATGATGGCGTCTACTTTCTACGCGAGCGGTCTGCCTATATACTTTATGAAGCCTTCGACAGAGGATGGAGCATTGAGTATTTGAAACCTGAACATGCTCAAGCCCTATTTCAATTTTCCGTTCACTCCCAGAATCAATCTTTGCGTTACAACAATGTGCCAAATTATCGAGTGCGACAATCGGTCACCAGTTTTTTACATAACCAATTTTCTCTAGAGGAACTTCTGGAAGTGGCCAAAGTAAAACCATGGAGTGAAGCCGCTATTTATTTTTATACAATGAGCGAAAGCCCCCAACTCCTCAATCGCGCCGATCGCTTTATTTTTAAATCCTTGTTGTTTGAAAAACTCGAGCAGATCAAAAGAGAGTTTGCTGACAATAATAAAAATTCTGACCCTTTTGAGTACTTGACCTTGGAGGCTGAGAATCTGGTAAAGCTCTATGTAGACCTGCTGGTCACAGCCAGTGCCTCTGGCGTTTACCCAAGTCATATTTTCATTGAATTGCGTCCGTATATAGAAACCAGCGCGCTGGTGCGCTCCGCCCTCAGCCACTCTTTAGTGAGCCGCGTGGTCCGGCCCGTAAATGAAGCCCACCATCGATCCTTTCGCGCAATGCCCCTATTTAAGCGTGTAAACATCTATGCACCTTGGCTTTTGAAATCAAAAACGAACGCATGGATGAATCAGTTAAAACAATTATTGGTCCCGCTCTCAGGCCATAACTGGATCAAAGAAGCCAGCCACCTTCTTGAAAACTCCGGTCTTCTTTTAACCTTGCAATCCGTTGAGCAATTTAATGAATCACTGCTACCCAGCAACGACTCGCACTCCAAATACCTTCGTGACATGGGGAGTTGGGCGAGAAACGTGCTCTATCAGCTGGGCTATATTGACGACGCTTCAGGAAACGGGGGCGGCCGTGGTGGCAAGCGATGCGCAGATCTTCTTCACCGGCAGCAGCAGGAAGAAATGACTCCGGTGCCGGTTCCCGTTAAGAAAAAATAAAGCCATATAGGATTTGGCTCTGTTTTTATATTTGCAGTCTCGGACGTTCACTCTTCTCGATTGTTCTTCGAAAAAAACTCGGAGCCAAATAATGCTACCAAAATCAGAATTTAACCGAAAAACGTGTTGAGTACCAAAAGCAATTCGCAACTACTAATCGCCTACAGTACAAACCATTAATTTTCGATCTTCAGTGTACTCATCAAAAATAACCAAGATAGCCTTTTTGCCGTAATCGATAAGTTTGATGTCTTTAATTTCTCCGGCACCCGCGCACTGATAAAGGTAGGTGTTGTCATCAACTAATCTACCTTCACAATTTACATAATTAATAGCATTCCAATGTTTATTGGGTTTAAGCACGATTCGACCTTGCTTCTTGCCATTTCGCTCAACAACCTGAAGGGCAACTGATGTCGTGTCATCAGATTGGCAGGTTTTCAATGTTTGAATTTTTTCTTTTGAATAAGCGGTGGCGGGTAAAATGAACAATAAACCGAAGAACACATACACGTTTTTAAACACAAAACATCTCCCTGTATTTTTTTGAGCCCCTTTTAAACACGGGATGCCCGGGCGGCTCAAGCCCAATAAGGAGTTTGTAGAATCTATATTGGTGAAATCGAGGGACCTATACAACCTTGGTTTTTTCTACGTAGAGATCATCGCTGGTCACTGTAGCATCGGGGTTCGGGGATATTAGCGATGACGCTGCTGTGACGGGTGTGGGTACTCGCAACAAAGTGGCTAGCGTGGAGACCTGGTGGCCTAGATTGAGTTGGCCCAGGGGCTTTCCGGTGGCCGTGTTGGTCGACGCTCCCTTGCCCCAAGCACCGGGGTGTAACACGTCTCCGGAATCTTTTAAGAGATTTCCCACAACCAGTGGGCCTTGAATTGCACCTGAATAATACACCACTGACTTACCTTCCCAGCCGTGATCAGAACCGCCCGGAACATTCTTCGGGTTTCTATTAAACTCGCTAAATACCTCGACCACCGTTTCGTTAAATATGCCTTTGTCCTTTAACCGGTCAATAAAACCCAGTAGACACGCCGACAGAGCTCGGTAGTACATGCTATTGAGGTAAAGGCTTGGCATTTTTCCGGTACTATGTTCGTCAAATATGGGGTTTAACCGCGTAAAATTAATTCCCGCAAAATTGCGAGGTGAAATCACCACCGAGTGACTCAGGTCATTTTCCAAAATGTACTCAGCAACAGCAAAATGCTCCACTATATTTAGTATTCGAGTGGTTGGACGCATTAAATCTCGAATGTCATCATGTGCAACAACTTCTCCGCTACCGCCACCGGTAGCCAACTGATAGTGGTTGTTTCGCTCACCCACAACACCAATGGGTTTATCATTGATAAACGGTATAGGTTCCGACTGGTGCAAAGTGCGATTCACAAGATCTAAATACGGCGCCTTCTTTTCTGCCCATACAGCGTCTAAATCACCAGTCACTTGTTTAAACATCTCACCGGCACTTTTTCTTGAAACATTTAGCGCTTTGCCTGCCGGGTGCCGTTCGGCCAACTGAGCATCTAGGGCCGACACGGCTCCGTCGACCAGATCTTGAACGCGAGCGGCTTGCTTGCGGGCCTTGTTTTCTGGATCCACGGTAAAAGGATCAAGAAGCGTTTTCACCAAGTTGCCGCCATTTTCTTTTGCCATTAACTGTACGGGTGATTTGTTCGCCAGTGACAAAAACGAATACATATCGGCATCCACATTCACCGCCGGAATCAATGCTGCTGATCGATCAGCCACCATCGCTGGCTGAGTCACACTGGCCCCCAACGGACGAAAATGCAGAGCGGCTGCCCCACTGTGATCGGGGTTTCCGCAGTTAATCCCCTGAAGGGCCAACATATTGTCTAAGAGGTCACGCATAGGCCTTGTACCACCGCCCCGTTTGGCCACGTCATACTTCCACAAGAAGGGAGCATTAATGCCCTTTATCTTCGCGGTCTCATATACAGTATTTGTCAGTCGCCCACCGGACTCTGTATAACGGGTGCCTAAATTCGCATTTTTTGGATCAAACGTCGCAGGGTCGCCGTAAGGATTTAAGAAAAGGTCATACATCCATCTTGGGGGGGCGCCGAACAATTGCACACTAACATAACGACGAGGCAATACCCCAGATGACTCAGCCAATGCCTTTTGCACCATACCTGAAATAATGCTGTCAAAAATCATGGCTACGGGACTTGTCATTAAACCCAGTGCCATTGAATGCTCTAAGAGCTCTCGACGAGTCAATTTTTGTTTTTTACTCATGAGTAGCTCCCAGGTCTAAGCCAAAATCTGATTTTTTATAATTTGGATCTCGCAAAATGGATTCTACTAAGTTTCGCAAACGCTGATGAGTCTTTAATTCTGTCGCTAACTTTTTAACTCGACCTAATATTTCTTGATCTTTGGCCGTTAATGGCACTCTGTCGGGGTCGCCATGGTCAGCCACTTCCACATCAATACCAGTAAAATAACTGTAATACCGTTTGGCTGTACACAAATAGAAATCATCCAAATCAGCAAGAGTCTGCCCCAACTCCTCGGGGCCATTGACATACTGATTAATTAATTGCCCCGAGCTTGTACGGTAAAAGAAATTGCCTGATCCGGGGCGCTTCCAAAACTTAGCTTCAGGCTTCACTCTCCAGTTTTCCGTCTCTGCGGCCTCTGTGGGTTCGACATACTCCATAAAATGGGCACCACGCAAATAGTCGGCATTGCCCAATCCGATGGAGTTGTATTTGAAATTTCGAATCACCGCAGACATGCGGTCCATTGAGGCATGGCACTGGGCACAGCTTCTGGCTGTACGAAATCCCGGTACACTGGGGTCGTTGACGTCACCATTATAAAACTCAGGAGAAACATCTCCCCGTCGAATCACCGGCAGCTCTCGACAGAGTAAATCACTAAATACTGACTTCGCCCATTTACGAGGCATGCGCTCGGCACCGTTGCTAAAAAATCCTTGAACCTCTTGAAAGTTTGCCCGCAAATAAACGGGGTTAGTTAAAAGGCCACCGCCAACACTTTTATTGACCTCCACCTGGCCCGTCACCATTGCATTACTTAGGTTTAAATATTCGTAGTTGTAAGCCATAACGCCAGGATTTCTTGCCCCGAGCAGATCGCCGATGGCAGCAAATGGAGGAGGATCATTCACGTAAATATATTTGTCTTTTGTCATTTGAGAGCGAGCGCTCCTTACTGGATTTTGATTGGATCGAATAAATCTGTAGTTCTGTTTGCCCTTTACAATGTCTGCCACTTGCATTTTTGGATGAAACAGCGCCCTGGTGTAATAAAGTGCCGGTGTGCTGATATCGTAGATATCCTCCGTACCGTGAAGCAAACCGGTGTTTCCGGCTGACGGCATAGTCTTCACGCGAAACCAAGTGAAGTGAAATGAATGAAAAGTGCGCAGAACTTTTTTAGCCAAATCGTCATTCACATCTACAATCTGTGTGTTGTTTTCTCCGACAAAAGCGGCCCGGTCTAATATCTTAAGGCACTCGGTGATGGGATCTACTTCGCCTCGAGCCAGTTTGACTCGCAAGTCCTGCGACAGGGGCTGGCGGGCTTGTGTGATTTGGGAAGTGCAGCGCTGATACAGTTCGACCTCACCCAGCTCTCTAGCTGAAACTTCTAACGCAAAAATACTAAATGCAATCGCTAGCAACCCGAATAATTTCATAGAGTATCTAGACCTCCATGAATACAAAGAGGGTACATTGTCACACGCCATGAACCAATGTTACCAAGACCATCGGCTTTGGCTCCATGAAACACGTTCTCCAGAGAAGAAATCACGTCATTGGTGGGGGTTCTTCCCTTAAAAAAGTGATCATACAATCGGGCCACGTTGACATTGTTAGCGGCTTCAAGTTCGCTTATGCCAGCCTTAGACAGCGCATTGCTAACCGCCAAATTGTCACTTAAAAGCATCTCGCAAGCTTTGGTTGTATAACCCTTTCGCAAGATATTGCTCGTCGGGCTCACTAGGGAAGAGGCGTTGGCGGGGGCTTCTGCAAACTCACCCTGGCAGTCCGAGTCGTAAATGGTACATGGTCCACCCAAACTCGTTTTTTGGCTTTGAACATTGTCGTTGATAATCTGAACAAGGGCCGAGTCCGCACCTGCCGGTGAACGGTCGAGCACAAAGATTTCAACCAATGCGCTTTCCATGTAACTGCGGGTCCCCAAGGGCAGCTGGTAGCTCACAATGGTCAGAGCATTTGGATCTTTGCCGTCATCTCCTGGACCTGCCTCTAGATATACTGCGATGGCGGATTTTTCTTCATCTGACAGAGATGACAGGTATTGCATTGTGGGGGTTGACTGAATTTTTTCATTGATCAAATTAAGTGGCGCACCCCAAACCGGAAAATTATTTCCGTGACAGGATAAACAGTGGTTTTTAAACAGGGCCTCGCCATTAAATTGCTCTTTAGTGATGGGGGCATCGTGAGACACTGGAACCATGGGCTCACCGCAGGCGGCCAAAAATAAACTGAATGTGAAAATGACCCAAAGGCCTCGATGTGTTGTCAAAATCCCCCCAATGACACCCTACACCAGTGCAAAATAGCCGCCGGATTTACAAAAACATAAGGGATTTTAAGTGCCTAGGCCCATTTCACCTGTCATTTTTGTTGACATAAACGCTCAGAACCCAATTAATGTCTCTTGGGGGAATGGGGGAGATGTTAAAATTTTTAACGATCATTTTGGGTTTGATTTCAGCTGGGGCAATGGCACAGGGGCCATCTGAGCCACAGCATGCGCCTGAGTACATCTGTGCCAACCAAGATGAAGATTCACACTTACTGCAAGTTCGCATCTACAAGAGTCAATGGGGTGATAGATCGGCCTATGAAGCCCACGTGATTTTTGCCCCTCCCTACGCCCACCGAAACTTCATAAAATCCGTCTATCAAAGTACTTCGCGTGAGGGAAAGAGGATCATTTATACTGGCTCCTCCTTCTGGGTGAAGATCAATCTGCATCAAACAGATCCCCTGGGGCGGTACATGGCTAATGTACGTATCCCGAGCTATCAGGTTCATTCCAAAAATTGGGTTTGTAAATCATCCAAGACCTGGGGGGGCTTCCTTGACAGCAAATAACCAATTGGCCATAAACCACCCTATCCAAAAAAATTTAAAGAGTCTGGTGTTGATTTTTTTCCGATGGGGGCGACGCCTCTTTCTTTCAAGCGGGTTGCTATTTTTGTTTTTGTCGCCAACTCAAGCGACACCGTGGATTATGAAAGAAATGACCTGGCTTTCAACCTACGAAGACGAGATCTTGGGGCGCGCACCCTGGCTCAGCCAAAAACCTGATTTTGCAAAAAACCACGGCAAGTCCTTAGATGAAAACACAGAAGAATTTCGACAAGAAACCATCAAACACATTTTTCGGGTGATTACATTGAGCGTGCATCTGGCGCACACAGTGTCAGACAATCCGCTTCTTCCGTATATTGTATTTGCAAAAGCCGTTCAGCATGACCGAGAAAAAGTCGACTTTTCAAGAGAATACAAAAAACGGCATGGTTACCTCCCCGAAGAAAGTATTCTAGAACGTCTGGCTCGATTTAATAATCTTTCCTTGGACGAGCTGCCTGACACAAATAACGTCGCTCAAATCAGTCGGAAAAACCTAAAGTTGCTCATTGCCACGTTTAATCAAATGGGCGCCAGAGACCTTTCAAAGCTGGACGGCTACTTTAAAGAACGCCTCGGCGATCGATACACAGACGAACTCATGCACATTTCCACCGAGCTTGTGAATGTGGCCGATAAGGTCGACACCTACCTTGTGAGGCAAGAAGAGTTCAACCGACCCATGCTAGCTGCCAGCCAGTGGTTTTCAGACCCTGCAAAGGCGCGACTGGCACAATTTCTTGAGGACGAGGGACAACACTTTTGGGTGCTCTCTGAAGGCCTTCAATTGCATCGGTATTTTGCCCAGTTGCAGGTTAATGACGAGGGTTTTCACTTGCCACCAGTCAAACAAATCCATTCGCCCTGCCGAGAAACCTTGCTCGTGGCCGACGCCGTGGAGTGAAGACCTTGTTTCAACTTGATGAAGTGTCGATAACCTGAAAGGGATAGCCATTCGACCTACATTCTCGGTGACATTTGCATCCATAACACACCTCCTGACAAAGCGACAACTTTCTAGAAATATTGGAGCGCCGTACGCGCAGACGAAGCCCATCTGAATAATAATTGCAGTTCATTTTCGAGGAGAGGCTACGGAATGCACCCGGTAAATTATTATCAGCTAGTTGTCTAACGCTCCCTCATCGATCCACTGGCGAAGGGCCGCCAACTCTTCCTCGGTTAAACGATCCGTTCCCAGCGGCATGGCCCCACTGGTGCACTCTTTGTACATCTCGCTGCCTGCGGCATTGCCGGGCACAATTTTGCCTGTATTAATGGACGCCTCGTAGGTGGAGTAATCTTCGCGAGGCCGAGTTCCTGTGGGACTATGACAACCGGCACATTTTGGCAAAAGAACTAATTGGTGAATGGATTGAAATGTGGGCTCCAAACCCACGGGCTCCGGCAATGGAGAGGGTTCGCCACTGGCCAACAGCGCATCTGCCCAATTGGAAATCTCACCTTCTAAAGCTAGAGCCAAACTGGATGAAAACCCTTGGTGTCCCGCTTGAACTTTCTGAACAATCCTCGATGCGCTAGGGTTAGTTAAATTCACTAAGCCAAAATTTATAAGAGCATTGTGTGATGTTGTCGCATCACCAGCAATGAATGCCGGCTGTTGCGCCTTACCATGGCAACTTGCGCAATTTTGCTGAAGAAGAGGCATCAGCGTCACCGAATAGGCTTCGATGCTGGTGGCTACCGAACCAGGTCCCAAATCACTAAAACCCGTGGATTCAAAATCCCCGGCCTCGTGATAAGGCTCACAATTCTGAAATGCCAATAGCAATGTAGCTAAAAAAACAAAGATTGTCCCAAACTGATACACTTATCCCCCAATCCCATTTACCCAATTACACTATTCATAAGCAATATTTGTGCATAGTATTCCCCGCCCTTCTTGCCGCTCGCCGACTACATAATTAACTATGGCCAAGTGTTTGACAGCATCCAAGAACTTTCCTACTACCCTTCTATTCCCAAAATACAGAACGCCGGTGGGGGATCAGCGCTCATAACTAACACCCGATGAGGACCATATTTATGTTTCAATGGAGCCCGTGTTTATTAGTGCTCGCATTAACCACAATCAGCATCAGTGCATGTGCCACAACTTCTGAAGAAACGGAGTGCAAATCGATGATTCACGAGCCCGCTGAAGACCTGTTCCTCGAAGAGATTCACGGTGATCGCGCCCTTCAATGGGTAAAAGACCACAACGCAAGGTCTTTGGATCGACTTCAGTCGGATCCCCGATTTGAACCTATCAAATCGCAAACTTTGAAAATTTTAAACAGCCCAGATAAACTATTGCAAGTTACCTTTCGCGAAGACTACGCCTACAATTTTTGGCGAGATGCTAAAAACCAACGCGGCCTTTGGCGCCGAACAAAAATAAAAGATTTCCTGAAGAAAAAGCCTAAATGGGAAACTCTCATTGATTTTGATAAATTGGCCGAAACCGAGAAAGAAAACTGGGTTTACGGCGGAGTCGTTGCATTCAAAAATCGAGCCCTTGTGTCCTTATCCCGAGGCGGAAAAGACGCAAAAGTGGTTCGCGAGTTTGACACGGAGACAAAGCAATTTATCACTGATGGCTTTAGCCTTCCCGAAAGTAAAAGCCGCCTAGCTTGGATCGACGAAGACACAATATTCGTGGCTCCCGCTATTGATGCCGATGACTTAACAGACTCCGGTTACCCACGAAAAGTGTTTGTGCTCAAACGTGGGCAGTCCCTTGAGCAAGGTACCCTTGTTTTTGAAGGCGATAAAAGCAATGTCAGCGTGGGTGGATCTACGGTTCGTGATGAGGAATCTGGGCCCGCCAAGCATCGCTTGGTGTATCGAAGCCTTGATTTTTTCAATAATGAGTACTACTTGCTCCGCAATGGGCAGACCTTAAAACTCCCCGTACCAACCACAGCCGAACCCAGTTTTGACGAAGACTCGCTCTACGTAGAGCTTAAAGAAGAGTGGTCCAGAGGTGATGCCACCTACACAGCTGGTTCACTGCTAAGATTCAACTTAGAAGACTTATTGGCTGACGGAAACGCTCCGGCAGAACTTCTTTTTAAGCCCTCACACGAAAAGATATTATCTTCATTCTTTGTTCACCGAGGCCGTCGATTTTTATTACTTAGCGAACATGTTACGCTTCACCTTTATGAACTTATAGGTGACAAGCTGAAACCCATTCAAATAGCAGACAATGCTTCTATTGGGCTATCATCTTATTCAAAAAGCCAAAACCTCTTAATTGTTTCAGCAGAGGGTTTCTTAAAGCCGGAGACCCGGTTTGTCTTTGACCTAACGAAAAATACAATTTCTGAATTTGATCAACAGCCAGCGCGCTTTGATGCCACTCCCTACGAGGTCAATCAGCATTTTGCCACAAGCCCCGATGGGACGCGAGTGCCCTACTACGTGGTCGGCAAAAAGAATTCTTCAAGGGGCCCCCGCCCAGCAATCATCCATGCCTATGGTGGATTTGAAGTTTCACAGCGCCCGCATTACAGCGCCTCCATAGAACTGGGATGGCTAAAAAACGACGGCGTTTGGGTGTTGGCCAATATTCGCGGAGGTGGCGAATACGGGCCTGACTGGCATCGAGCCGCACTTAAAGAAAAACGACAAAAGGCTTTTGATGATTTTCATGCCGTAGCTGAAGATTTGATCCAACGAAAAATCACAACGGCCCAGCAGCTTGGAATAGTGGGCGGATCAAATGGCGGTTTATTAACTGGTGTGGCTTTCACGCAAAGACCAGATCTGTACGAAGCTGCTGCGGTACAAGTGCCACTACTTGATATGATGAGATACCACTTGCTACTGGCCGGTGCGAGTTGGATGGGTGAATACGGTAACCCAGAGGACCCTGTTATACGAGAGGCCATTCTCAAATACTCGCCCTATCAAAATGTGAAAGCAGACGTGAATTATCCTGAAGTGTTTTTTATGACCTCGACGGCGGATGACCGCGTTCATCCGGGGCATGCGCGCCGAATGGCTGCAAAAATGGAACGGCAAGGTCATCCTTTTTTGTATTACGAAAATATCGAAGGTGGGCACGGTGGTGCGGCTAATTATGAACAAACTGCACTTTGGGTGGCTCTGGAGTATGTTTATTTTCAACAGAAGTTGATGGATAAAAAGTAGTTTTGAAAAGACTCAAGCGCAGTCCCCTTGGGGTTAATGGGCGGCGCTTTTGGAGTTGGGGGTAAAAATGGGGATAAAAACTCTAATGTGGATAGCTAGTCTATGGCTCTTTGCCAATTTGTCCGAGGCGCAAATGGCCTCAGGCGTGGACGACGTCTGCGAAAACCAAACTTCCATGGCACAACAACGTAGCCCAGCCCTTTTGGATCTCAAACAAAAAAGTATTTCAGACATTGAATGGAACGGACAACCCGTCGCATCCGAACACGAACTGTCTGGACTGGCCATGCAAGACATCCGGGCCAAGTGGCACTACTTTAATAACCTTGGCAAGCAACGAAAAAATTGGAAGTCCGTAACTGATCGCTTTGAAGACAACCGACAAAAAGTGATTGCAGGGCTCGATCGATCTGTTTTTGATCCCCTATTGAAAACTCAGATGCACAGCCGACTTGCTCAGGTCAAACTGGATGTGTCTGAAGATTTTTTAAGCCGAGACCTTCAAGAAATGAATTTTTATTTCACCGGCTGGAAAAAGCGAGGTCACTCTCTCGAAATGGCTTGCCAGCACGATGGTCTACTGCTGTCGGCCTTCTACTACAAAGAAGAAAATGTGGTGATTCTATGCCCCGGCACAGAACTGCGATTAATGCTTGGTGAAACCACCCTACCTTCTTTAGATTTTCTGCTGTCTCACGAAATCAGTCACGCCATCGACACCCGATCTTTTCCTGACGATTACGGATTTCTAAAAACGCAGTGGAATATTCCCGAATCCTATGCCAATGAATCAGCCGCGGATTACTGGGCGGCCAGTGCTCACTCCATTGAGAGCTCAATCCAGTGGGAACACAGCCTCGCCCTCTTTTGTGGATTGCCAGAAACCTCTGGAGGCTTTGCCAACTACCTATCCGGCGAAGACCGCATTCAATTCATCTTGGATGTGGCAAAAAAACCTCAGGACCTCTTGGCCTATGAGCCTTAAATTCTCTTAGGAAGCCTTGTTAACCGGCTGGGTTCTAGATGACGGATAAAACCAAACAAAAAACTTGATCTTTTACACTTTACGGTATAGTGTAAAAGCAGAGGTTCCGCATGATTGTCAACATTGGAAATAAGGCCGCCCGGGAAATCTGGGAGACCAATGAATCGAAGCTTTTGCCGAGGGATCTTTGGTTACGCGCTAAAGCCTTACTGACAATTATGCACAATACTCAGACTTTGGACGACTTGAAGATTCTGGGCCAACCACCAAATATCCGGCTCCACAAGCTGAAAGGTGATCGAAAGGAGTATTGGAGTGTAACAATTAAACTCCCCTGGTGTATTACCTTTAAGTTTAAAAATGGTGATTTCTCAGAGGTGAAAATTGAAAACTACCATAGAGGTTGATTATGATTAAAAATCCAAAGCCAATGCATCCAGGACAGGTGCTTGAAGAAGTGTACATGGGTGAAATGGGTCTCAATCAAACGGATCTCGCAAAGTTATGCAAGTGCTCGCCTCGAAAAATAAATGAAATTGTTAATGGAAAACGAGGGGTATCCCCATCATTTGCACTCACGCTCGAAAAAGTTCTAAATACCACCGCCGAGATGTGGGTGCGCATGCAGGCCGAATATGACCTGTGGGAGGCGCGAAAAGAAGCTGTCGCGTAACTTTTTTGAACCGATCACTTCTGTTTTGCCATGGACATGAATTAGCACTTTATATAATCACCGAACCCAATTCACCTTTTGCGTGGCCTCTTTAATCGATGCCACTTCTCGGGTGAGCCGAGACATCACTGTTATAGCAAAGTCCTGAGCTATCACATCCATATCATTGAGGCTTACCGTCGGCACCGGCGTGTTTTCGTTGGTTATATTTACCGCAAAGTGAATCATCGCTGAAATGGGGCTCACCGTGGCAATGCTTATCGACAATTTCTTTTCACCTTGAAAAATGTCGTCTCCAGCTCGATACAATCCAACGGCTCCAAGGCCCGTCAACTCGTCTTTGACGATGGCGGCTAATAATCGCTGTAGGGCTACGGCTGAAAATAAATTCATTCCAAACCCCTCAACAATAAAGTGCAACATTTCTCCACCACGAATAGCTGCACCAGCCAACACATCCTCCCCGTCCACCATGTGTTCTGTGGGAATGTCACAGGGGCCGCTCCAGGCGACCACTGAGTCACCGAGTAATCCGTAATTCATATAGGCAAACCGAGAAACTAACTGTTGCCCATCGTAGAGCATTGACTCTTCAATCCACAGACTTTTCATCCTGCAACACCCGCGGCTTTCATGGCTCGCAAAAATCGCTGACACGACTCACACTCACGACAAATTTCGGCCTTGTCATAGTAGCAGGGCCACACCAAACTAAAATCCACGCCAAGTTCCACGCCAACCCTTACGATTTCTGTTTTATCTAAATCAGCTGTGAAACACTTCACCTGCACTCGATTGTTTGTGGAATACTCTAAAGCCTTGTTTGTGGCGTCTATAAAATCCACTGTGTTATCTGGAAATGTCGCTGCTTCTTCGCGGTTAAACCCCGGGATCACCCACCTGGCCCCTTGGCTCTCGGCCAGGCTTGCAGCAATATTCAAAAACACGCCATTTCGATTGGGAACCCAAACCGCAGCAGCCGTTTTCATTGACTGTTCACGACTGTCAATGTCCACTTCAGGTCCCGTGGGCACTTGCATCGACGAATCCGTCAATCCACTGGATGACACCTTGCCAAGCCAACGAATATCGATAACCTCATGCGAAGTTTTGAGTTTTTCAGCTAACAATTGGGCGTGATAAACTTCTTGTCTTACGGCTTTTTGCCCATAATCAAAAGTCACGGTGGAGACCAAATCAAACTCTTGGCAGGCCCAATATAAATTCACCGTGCTGTCTAAACCCGACGACAGCAACACCATTGCCTTTTTTGCCACGCTCTTAAACTCCGCTTATTTTTGCTTTTCTTCGCGCCGATTTTTTTTCAAAGATGCTCTTACCGTTTTTGCTTTCTGCAAAATACGGTCTCCCAGGCGCACAACCAAATCCTGCTCTTCTGTGAGCTTCACTGCTGAATCAACGATTTGTTTCTGCAGGCGATGATACCGCTTCGAAGCAATGGCTAAAATTCGCTGATCTAAAAGATCCTCTTTCACCTTTTCGGCCGTTTGCTTTGCCTTTTTGATTTGAGTTTTCATCAGTGGCAAAATAACGCGTTGAATTTCATAGCGCAAGGGGGCAACAAAACTCTAATGCTGCAATGCGCTACCTGCTCCAACGAAGGTCTTTCACCAATACCTGCAGGGTCGCCTTGCCGGCAAAGTGGTTCCACTCGGGCTCGCCCAAAATATCAATAATATCCTGTGGTTGAATAAACTTATAGGTGGCTGGATGATGGGGCGGAGGCGAAAACCACAGGGCATCAGCGCGGGCGCCAGACTTTCGATCGCGCACGCTCAACTTTAAGTGTCCCCCACGCAACTCTCGCACCCCTGTCACCTCTAGGTTTTTCAATAAGAATACCGGCGCTTCAAAGCCCATTCCATAGGGACCCATATTTTCGTACCAACTCATAAACTGAGGGGTGATCTCATCCAGGCCACACTCAGAGTCATAGTGAAAGGTTTGTGTGAACTGGCTGGGCTTGTTGTCTTCACCCTGATGCTTAAAGTAGTTTCTCAGCAAATCCTCAAAAAGGTCCGCATCTTCTTTGCGGAGCTCAAAGCCGGCAGCGGCCTTGTGACCACCAAATTTTTCTAAGGCTTCTTCAGCGGCCCCCAAAGCTTCAGGCAGATGATAACCTGAGTTTTCATCTGGAATACGAGCACTGCCGACAATCCGACCATCTTCTTTGCCTGCCCCGATAAAGGCCGGCACTTTAAATTTTTGCGCCATTTTTGTAGCCACGAGACCAACGATGCCTTGATGAAATTCTGGCGACCATACCCAGATAAAACCGCTTTTTCGCTGATCTTTGGCCACTTCTTCGGCCAGCTTCTCCGCATGCCGCTGCAACTCCACACGCTCTTGATGGGTTTGAAATACTTCACCCACAAGGCGGCTTGCTTCCATTTCTGAGTCCACCAAAAACAAATCAATAGGAAGCAAAGATTTCTCAAGCCGACTTAAGGCATTTAACTTTGGTGCCAGTTTAAACCCCACATCTTGGCTCGACAGGGAACGGCCCCAAAGATCTAGTTGCTGAAGCAGGACTTTAAGTCCTGGTCTTTTTGTTTTTGATAGCTCCACCAAACCATGCTTTACGAGAGACCGATTTTCTTTGATCAAGGGCACCATATCCGTGACCGTCCCAATGGCGAAGCAATCAAGTAGCTCTTTCGGGTCAAAGGCCTCACGCAACAGTCCGCGTTTATGCATTTCTGAGCGCAATGCCAATACCAGATAAAAAGCCACACCCGTTCCGCTTAGGTGCCCCAATCCCGATTCACATTCGGACTGATTGGGATTGACGATGGCACAGGCCGCCGGCAACTCCTCTTTGGGTAAATGGTGATCCGTAATGATGACGTCTAACCCTATCTCATTAGCTTCACTCACCGCTTTTACGTCGGTGATGCCCACGTCCACTGTGACGACGAGCTGCACCCCTTGGTCCTTTAAATCTTTAAGTACATGGGCATGCAGGCCATAACCGTCACTCAGTCTTTTCGGCTGAAAGTGCCTCACATCTTTAAACCCCAACAAGGTCAAACCACGATGCAAAAGAGCCAATCCCGGAGTTCCATCCAAGTCGAAATCGGCATAGATACAAAGCACTTCACCTTGTTCAAAGGCACTAATCAACCGAGCTACGGCCTTGTCAATGCCGGTCAGGGAAGTGGGCGGAGTCAGATCTTTTAGTTTTGGAGAAAAGTGACCTTCCACCTGTTCGCGGCTCACCAGCCCCCGTGCATATAACACCTGCCAAAGGGCCCTTGGCATATCCAAGGGCGGCGATGGCAAGTCTCGAAGTGAACGATCAAACCACTGAATCTCCACCGCGTTTTACGCTGTGGCTTTCTTTGACATGATCTGGTCAGCGACCATAACCAACGGCGAGGCAATATAAATAGACGAGTAAGTCCCCACGATCACACCAATACCGAGTGTGAAAGCAAAGTCCTTAATAACTCCACCAGCTAAGAAATACATAGCCGCGACAGCCAACAATGTGGTCAAAGACGTTAATATTGTTCGTGAAAGTACATCGTTGATAGATCGATTTACAACAAACCGAAAGTTCTCATCCCGGTAAACATGTATGTTTTCACGGATCCGGTCATAGGTCACGATTGTGTCGTTGAGGGAATAACCGATGATCGTTAAAATAGCTGCCATAGTCTGAATATTCACCTCATGCCCAGTCACTGCAAAAACACCTAACGTAATCATGGCGTCGTGAAAAAGCGAAATCACAGCGCCAGGTGCGTACTTGTAGTCAAAGCGTAAGCCAATATAAATTAAGATCATCAACAAACTATAAAACGCAGCCAAAATACTATTGCGCTTAAGTTCTGACCCCACCTGTGGCCCCACGGAATCCACTCGACGCACGGCTGGCTCTTCTTGCGGAAACTCTTTGGCTAAACTAGCCGTCACACCGCTGATCATTTCATTGATCATTGTGTTGGTTTCTTTTTCTGATAGGCCTTGTTTATTTTCTACTCGAATTAAAAATTCATTGGTTTCTTGCAAGGCTTGAACGGATGCATTTTTAGAGCCGATGTTCTCAGCAAACGCTCGAACGCGGCTTGTGGGCACCTGTTGATTGAACTGCACCTGGATTTCTGTGCCTCCAGAAAAATCGATCCCGTAATTAAACCCATAGACCCCAATTGCGACCGCCGAGGCCACCATCGCGACAAGAGATACCATGGCAAACAAAGGCGCCTTGCCCATAAAGTCATAACGACCCGGGTCCTCGCCTTTAGGTTTTGTTGCTTTATCTAAGCCTTTATTTTCGTTTTTCTTTCCCATTCAACAATTCCCCTCTAGGCCATTTTGTGCTTAGGTTGTTTTCTAAATTGGGTGTCAAATATTGTGCGCGACACAAAAATGGCTGTGAACATTGACGTCACAATCCCAATGATCAAGGTCACCGCAAAACCGCGAACTGGCCCCGAACCAAAATACATCAACACAATACACACAGCGGCCGTGGTAATATTGGCATCAAAGATCGCTGAAAAGGCATGGCCAAAGCCATCTTTGACCGCAGCCGTCATGGTAGAACCCTTGCTTAGCTCTTCTTTGATCCGCTCATAGATAATGACGTTGGCATCCACGGCCATACCTAGTGTGAGCACTATCCCGGCAACGCCAGGCAATGTGAGAGTCGCTCCCAGACTTGTGAGGATGGCAAGGATCAGCAGAATATTCATTACTTGAACCATATTCAGCATGATGTCTGCGCCAAAACCCAAGTTACGGTAATAGAACAACATAAAGCCCAAAACAAGAAGGGCCCCTACCAAACCAGCTACTTCACCTTTTTTAATCGAATCAGCTCCCAATGTTGGGCCTACCGTTCGTTCTTCAAGTTGCTCCAAGGTCGCCGGCAAAGCTCCCGCACGCAGAGTGGTAGCAATAAACTCAGCCTCTTCTAAAGTTTTTTGATAATCACTTTGACCCAGGTTGATCACACCAGCCGTAGTGATTTTACTTTGAATACTGGGGGCTGACTTTAAGACGTCATCTAAAACAATGGCCAGTTGCCGGTTTACGTTTTCTTCAGTGAGCTTTCCAAATTTTCGCCCACCCTCAACAGACAATCGAAAATTCACCTGTGGCCGATTAAATTGATCATATCCCACAAAGGCGTCTTCAAGATGTCCGCCATCCACATCAGACACTTCGACCAACCGGGTGATCTTGCCCGCCTCTAGGCTTACCGCATTCTCAGCTTTTTGAAAAACCACGCGAGAATTTTCAGGTAACTTACCTTTTAAGTCTTCGTTCACTCGCTTGACATAGGCTGAGTAGCCCATGCCGTCTTTACCTAATGCGTAGTTGCCTGCCGTTTCGGCTTCGCTCACCCACTGCTCCACCTCAGCAGCTTCTTTGGCTTCCGAAACCAACATAAACTGCAATCGGGCTGTGCGATTGATCAAATCTTTGGCTCGGGCTGAGTCCTCAATACCAGGAAGCTGCACGAGAATGCGATTTTCACCCTGAGCGGCAATGACCGGTTCTGACACTCCAAACTCATCAATGCGGTTACGAATGACTTCAATGGATTGATCCACCACTTGTTTTTTCATCAAGTTGGCATAGACATCAAAGTATCGAATAGAAATCATCCCCTCTTCTTGTCCAACAATTTGAAGAGTCGTTCCGTGATTTTTATCTATGTAGGACACAATCTCTTTAGACGTGTCTGATGAAGGTGTGAACTTGATTTGGAGCTCTTTTTTATTTTCGGGTGTAACCATCACACTTGTGACGGTGATGGCCTCTTCCTTAAGCTCTTCTTTTAAATTTTCAGCTAAACGGGCAGTGCGCTCAACGATGACGCCGTCCACATCCACACCCATAACAAGGTGCAAGCCACCTTGGATATCTAAGCCATAGACGATCTTTTTCTCTGTGATCCACTCTTTCACATCAAAAAAGTTCGGCACGTTCCAAACAATGGCCATGGCGAAAACGCCTAAAATAATTATCCACCGAGTACGTAAACTTTGGATCATTTCCCCTCTTCTCCTGCTGGCGATGCTATTTGTGATTTAAGAATTCGCAACCGCACTCCGTCGGCCACTTCTAATGTCACAAACTTGTCTGTGATTCCTTCGATGGTTCCTAAAATTCCGCTGGAAGTCAAAACGGAATCCCCTCTTTTCATTTTCTCTAAGAATTGACCATGTCGTTGGCCCCGCTTTTGTTGGGGACGGATGATCAAAAAGTAAAAAACAAAGAATATAAACACAAAGGGGAATAGCTGCTCCAATACACTCGGCCCCGTCACTTCACCGGCCGCTTGAGCCCATGCTATGGCACTAAACATGTTTTGCCTCCATCTCGATAATTAGGTTTTGAACTTTGATGCTCAGTGATGAGATCTCCCGCCACTTTTTATTATTTTTGTAAGCCCGCGGAGTTACTTAGCTCTCATCCCCACATTGGCATGAGGTAAATAATGACGACTTGCAAGAAAAAGCAATCGATGACGAGATGCTGTAAAGACAATTATCGAGCAGAGTTGATGGACCTGATCATCACCTTGGGGCTCGGGCAAGAAAACTCAAGTCCCCTTCGAACACAGTTAGTCTATTTTGCGATGGGCCAGCCGGCTTAGGAGGAACTCCACGAATCGCCTTCTAATCCTGTGTGGCTTTTGGTTTTGCAGCAAGTACAAGGGCCCAGATCAATTCACTGCTCCCCTAGCCCCGCCTCCTGCCTAACGTGATGCGGCTACTGAACCTGGGTGAATCGAGCCAAACAGTGATCCCGAAACTCTGGCCAGTGGCCTTCGATAATGGCAGCCCGGGCCTTATTCATGAGGTCTAAATAAAAATACAAATTGTGAATGGTATTGAGGCGGCTAGAAATAATCTCTCCACTCATGAACACATGGCGAAGATAGGCTTTGCTGTAGTTCGTGCAGGTGTAGCAACCACACTCTGGATCAAGGGGGCTGGGGTCTTCCTTGTACTCTTGCCGCTTGATACTCACCTTCCCTTGCCAGGTAAATAGGTTGCCATTTCGAGCCGTCCGTGTGGGCATCACACAATCAAACATGTCAATTCCGGCGTCCACACAAAGAATGAGGTCTAAGGGGGTTCCCACTCCCATCATGTACCTGGGTTTATTGGCCGGCATTTTCGGGCCAATGTCTTTAACAAGGTCATGCATCATTTCAATGGGCTCTCCCACACTGAAACCACCTAAGGCATACCCGGGCAAATCCACACTGGTGATTTGTTGGAGGCTTTCTAGCCGGAGCTCTAAATCCAGTCCACCTTGTACGATGCCAAACAATAGACTTTGCTCACGGGTCATAGCGGCCTTTGATCGCTTCAACCAACGGTAGGTGAGATCCATGGATTTTCTGATTTCATCTTTGGGTGACGGGTGCGAAAGACACTCATCAAACGCCATGATGATGTCAGAGCCCAAATCCATCTGGATTTGCATACTTGACTCGGGCGACATAAAAACCTTTGAGCCATCAAGATGAGAGCGAAACTCCACGCCCTCTTCGGTCAAGGTTCTCAACTGAGACAGCGAAAACACTTGAAACCCACCGCTATCGGTCAATATGGGACCCTTCCAATTCATAAATTGATGAAGACCACCCAGATTTTTAATCACACTCTCACCGGGCCGCAGATGCAGATGATAGGTGTTTCCGAGGATAATCTGTGCCCCCAGATCTTCTAGCTCCTCTGGCAACATGCTTTTCACCGTGGCTTTGGTTCCCACCGGCATAAACACCGGAGTTTTCACCTCACCGTGCGCTGTTTGCAAGCGAGCTGCACGAGCCGAGCCCGATGTGGCTTCCACATTAAAGTGTCCTACAAGCGACGATACCATACCGTTAAATCTCCATAACTAAAAAGTCGCATGCGACGACCTATTCCTAGTTTGTAAGCCCACAGGACCTCGTCATACCCAGCAAACGCACAGACTAACGCCAACAACGTCGACTGGGGTTGGTGAAAATTGGTCAAAAGGCGGTCGACCACCTTAAACTCAAATCCGGGTTTAATAAAGAGATTCGTCTCTCCCCTAAAATAGCGATCATCCTGCAACGCCAGATGCCCTTCCTTCCAGGCTTCAAGCGCGCGAGTGACCGTGGTCCCTAAAGCCCAAATCAACCGCCCCTCAACTTTGGCTTTATTCACGGCAAGAGCCGTATCGGGTGGTATCTCGACCCATTCGTGGTGCATGACGTGTTCATCCAATCTGTCTGTTTTTACCGGCAAGAAGGTGCCCAATCCCACGTGAAGAGTGATGGGCACCACCTTAACCCCTCTTGCAGATAAAAGCTCGAGGTCTTCCTTAGAAAAGTGAAGGCTCGCTGTAGGAGCAGCCGCACTTCCTGAGTTTTTCGCCCAGCTGGTCTGATACCAAGTCTCATCATCTGCAGACATATGGCGATCGCCTCGCGCTTTTTGTATATAAGGAGGCAAGGCCAGCTCGCCGAAGCTCTCAAAGTAATCATCATCGAGGGCGCGATTGAGCTTTACCGTTTGGGGCAGACCCTTTTCCACCAATTGCATTTCCACATGAGCCGGCAAGGATAACACCTCACCCACCTGCATACCTCGAGCCGGAAATAGCACCTGCCATTGCAATTGCCCCAAATCTTTAATAAATAAAACCTCTTCGCCTGACTTGGCAAAGACCCGTCGCTTTTGAACCCGGGTGTCGTTGATCACAAGCACGTCGCCGGGTGAGAACCGGTCGAGTAGATCGGATTTGGAGCATTCAAGAATTTGAGTGGTATCGTGGACAAGCGTGCGAAATGACGGCGCCGGAGCCGTGGCCACTAACTCTTCTGGATAGGAATAATTAAGGTCCGCAGTCTTCAAATTGCAATCCTCTGGGCCACAGGCAACCCTGTCTGGCACAGGCTTTTTCGAAAAAGATAGGTCATAGAAGCTTTTTGCGGAGATCACAACTAAAACTGCCCCCATGTGATGATGTGTATGCGAAATCCTCACACATCAAGGAGGCGGTGGGGCCCGGGGAGCATCCATGCTCCCCTTTACGATCACCCCGTCCATGGGGCTCACTTATTGTGACTCGGCCACCCACCTGCGCGGTTACTGGCGCGGAGATTTTTCGCCACTTCAGCGCAAGGCCTTGTTTTCAAAAGGAAATCAGTCCTCCAAACGCCGCTACGAGTCGCAAAATAGCCTCTCAAACCCAAAGCATTGAAATTTCTAAGGCCCATTGGTAACTAATGCGGCTTACTAGGTGCCCTCATTGGAGTGACTCCGTCACTGAGGTGGAGCGTCTAAAAAGCAATTGAATGTCGTATGTGCGCCAGTGCTGAAATTGGTAGACAGGCTGGTTTGAGGGTATCGTGACGGTGCTGACAAAAGATTTGAGGTTTTAATTATTTAGATAAATTATTGGTATATTGAATTTACTCGAAATTGGTACACAGACTACCATTTTGAGACACGACCGCCAGTGCTGGAATTGGTAGACAGGCTGGTTTGAGGGACCAGTGGCCGTAAGGCCGTGAAGGTTCAAGTCCTTTCTGGCGGACCATTTTTAAATTCCCTATACCTCTTTCCCATAGAGGTTTTCCATAGACTCAAAAAACAAAAGACAGTTTGATCCCCAAAAAATCCAAAAGAAGCTCAAACTCGCCTCTGACCTTTTTGATTTTGCCTTTAAGATAAAAAGCTTCCAATTAAAGAAAAAGCACCCTGAACTCACCGAAAAAGAAATTCATTCTAAAACTTACGCTCTGATTGAGAGAGGATGCTCTTAATGGAACAAAACATGTTTGGCGTATTCACCACTGTGATTCAAAAGCTAGAGTCTGAAAATATTCCTTATATGGTCGTTGGCTCTGTCGCCTCAATGGTATACGGGGAACCACTGACCTGAGCCCCGAAGCGGTGCCACTTCTAAATTAAGTCCCGCATCAGATAAGTCGGGCCGAAGTAGCTCATGGCAACCTAGGGACTGGCAATTTCAGCGAGTAAATTTCTAATCCGTATTGATGATTGTTAGTACTTGACCCGAATATTGAAACGCCGAAACACATCTTCAATGCACCTAAGGGCAGAGCTGGCCCTGGTGATCAAACAATGCATTGGGGAGCCGTTCTTTGTTAAACTTCATGCAGAGTTCCTGCGCCTGGCCGTTTGACTTAATCTCAAGTTGCACGGACAGCCAGTATTGAACGCAGCCATTTTCTTTTGATTTTTCAATGAGGCGGGCCCGAACTCCACCTAATAGATCTGCAATATCGGCGGATGGAGCACAAAAGGAGACCGAATCATATTCAGATAAGCCTTCAATGGCCTCGGCCACCACGACATCTAAATAAGGGGGTAACTCCGAATCCGCGGCCGTGGCCATGGGCCCAAGCCCCATAATGAGTGATAAAATCACGTTTTTCATGACTGCCTCCTAAATTTTGATGCGTCATATCATTGTGATTTTTGCAGGGCAACAGAGGATCAGTCTCCGTGTAAGGTCTACAACAGAACGGTCTATGTATTCATAGGAAAAAAAAGGGGGGGGGCTCCACCCCGCAATGCCCGATGCCCGCAGCCTAGCCGTTTACCGACTCATCACAGATGGTAAAAAAAAGCCCCAAGTTGAACTTGGGGCTTTTTCGCATTTTGATGGATTGGAGAAACTACTGTTTTACCGTCGTTGCCATAAATGTGGCTTCGTTTTGGATGACTGCGCGGCAAACATCTGCGGCGTCGGTATCTGATACGGGGCCGCTATCTGTGCTTCGGTGCCAAGTGGCGTGTCTCACAACTTGACGTTGTTCAAATACAGTTTTGAACTGGCCAGTCCCGTTGGGTAAGAACTTGATCGAAAGCTCCTCGTCCACTTCACACTGAACACCATCATAGGAAGATGATCCCCAGTTGGCGCCACAGCTTGAATGTTGCACGTCGCCTGACGAGTCACTGGCACAATTGAACCAACGAGAATTATCATGGCGTTGAGTGAACGTACCGCCACCAGATGGGAAGGCGTGCCACTGCTCAAACACAAAACGCATGCTTGGTTGCGGACCAGGAGTGTGCGTGTCAGCAGTCACTGCATCTTGAGACGTGCCATTCCAGTCATTGGCATAGTCGAAATCCACTCCCTCAACCCACACTCGGGCCTTGCTAAGAGTAGCATCGCAGCCAGTGCTGTAATTGCAATATCCTTCAAGGTACACACGTGGGTAAACGCCATCATTGTTATGATCCATATTTTGGCGAATGAACTCAGACAAACAACCGGCATCATCTTCGCCATCATTGCCACTAATACTGCCCCAGTTCTCTGTGCAGGTCCAAAATTCGTTTGTGACGGCGCTGAGGTAGATAGTGCGAATCCAAGCTTTCCAATCTCCTACAGTTTGTGAGCCCCAGCTATCTAGGAACGTCGTATTTACGAGTGTGCCACCACTACTGTTATTGTCGGTGTCTAAAGTTGCAGTCCAAGAAATGCTTTGAGTCGCGACACTGCTTGCGAAGTTAAGACCCATGGCGGTTGCAAAATCACTCAAGCCTTCACCACCACTTCCGCGAGCCGAAGTCGTTGAGTTTTGCGCCCCCCAAATCGAAACCGCCTGCACTGTAGAACCGGCAGGAATTGTAGATCCGCCACTGTCAGGCAAGTCCGCTGTGGTTGTGGCATTGTATATATTAAAATCAATATACATAGCTACAGTGTCTGTGATGCCAGCAGCAGGACCGTTTACATCACCCAGGCAATCTTCTTGTTTTGAGTAGCCTGCACCGGAATAATAGTCTTCACCCAAAAAGCATTTGCAAAAACCCACATCATACAATGTGGAGTCCACATCACAGGTGAGCTGATATATTCCGTTGATATTCGTATCAGTGGCTGACGGAGTGGTGCTAGTTCGGCTGTCTGTTGTGACTTCCGCTTGCACTTTTCCGTTAGAGCCAATGGTCAAGTTCACGCCCATGTTGCCACTTGCAACGAGAGTCTCTTGATTGGTCAACGAACCCGCCGCTGGAAGTTCAATGGTGCCCAAGGTGGCATAAGTAGTGCCATTTGTTGAAACCCGCACAAAGCAACCTACGGGAGTGCCCTTTGGCAGGCCGGCCACCTCATAAGTTCCAGAAGTTCCGCCGTTACAACCCACAGTGCCCGAAGCTGCCTGAGGGTCGGCCTCAAAAGTGACGCAATAGACCTGATAAAGGTTGCCATTGGCACAGGCCGCGTCCATAGCGCCAACGCCGGCAAAGGGGCGATTGGACAACAGACTCGCCGGTGTCGATAGACTCCCCGAAAGTGTATATGTGTCTGAACTGCTGGATGATCCGCCGCTGCCATCATTGCTGCAGCCAACCGTGGCCGAAAGCGACAATCCAGCTAAAAGGACCAAAAGGTGCTTTAGCTTCATATGTTCCTCCTTGAAACATTTTCTTATTTTTCGAATAAGAAAATTCTATCTGATTCGGAGCTTGAAGCAACGGCAAAGGGCCAACGACCTGCGACAACCGGGGGCTAGCCCATGGGCTAGCGTCCTGAAATCAAAATGAACAGGTTTTCAGCTTAGGCTGTCACACCACTCTCTCCGAAGTCTCACTATCTTCAAATTGACTGTATTTACACATTGCAGTATCACATGACCCATTCCGCTCAAATCCAAGGAGAAAAAATCTATGTATCGTCGTTTTTTGCCTGTGTTGACCGCTGGGATCGCCTCGTTCACGTTTTTACTTATCTTCGAGTCAACCGCATTGGCCGCCACGCCCTCTGACTCAACGTCTACGCCTTCAATCTCTACGATTTCCTCGGCAAAAAAAACCTCGCCATTTAGCGTGGGATATTTTGGCATTCTTTATGGTCCGACCATTGGCAATTTCTCAGCCTATCAATCTACGCCAGAAGGTGAAAAAACCACTCGTCCCATCCAACTAGAAAACGAGCTTACGCTGGGTTATCGGCTGAGCGGTGGCGGAAAACTCTACGTAAAGCCCATTTTTGTGCTGGCACCGGTAGTGGATGGCAACGGTCAGGGCTTTACCTGGTATGACCCGAAAGTGGGTTATTCGAATAGCCGCTTTTACAATTCAAAGCAGGCCAATTTGTATTTGAGCCTTAACACTTACATACCGGCCACAGACTATTCGAAAAAGAAAACTCTGATCACAGCCCCTGGCAGCCTTTCTATTTTCACTTATAAATTTGGTGAAACGCGCTGGTCTTTTAGGTCTTTGAATTTTATTCGAGCCTATTTTTATGAGAATCCCACAGGCCAAAAAGATTTTAAAGTTTGGCTGTGGCCGGGCATCAATTACAAGATCAACGATGTTGTAACCCTTGAAGCCTTCTATCAAATGAACAAAAGCCACCGCAATGGCACTGACTGGACGAAGACTCAAGATGATAACTCCCGAGTCTCTGCCGGCTTACAATTAAATTTGGGTAAAGCTCTAACCCTGAACCCGCAAATTCATTTTGATGATGCACAAAACCCTAGCACCAAAAATATGGAGCTAGGGATGCTGCTATTTGGATCATTCCTTTAATCTTCATCATCGGGGCCTATTCGCTGACGGAATATTTGGCGAAGGGCTTTGTAAAATGATGGTACCCCTTCGTCGATAATCACCAAATCACCCGTCTCTGACGGGCCTAAGATTCGCTTGTAGGCCGGCAAATTGCCACGCTCAGCGCCTCGGTTGTACACATCGATATTCACCACACCCACATAATCCGCCTGTCGCTCGAGCTTTCGCAGCTCATGCGAGGCCTCTTGTTCATCTGTAGAGTCTCCATCACCCAATATAAAAACATACTGAATAAATTCGTCAGTCGGCACTCTGGCCACTTCTTCGTTGGCCAGTTTCATGCCGGAGGCATCAGCGGTTCCACCGCCCATACCGGCATTGAAAAAGTCCTCTTCTTCTACCACTTCAGCTTCTGTGTCATAGTGAATGTATCGAGACTCAAAAATGACCCCGCGGCGGCGTAGCAGATGCTTGGTTGTATCCACAAACTCCTTAGCCAGCGCCAACGGCTTACCACCCATACTGCCTGAGCGATCCATCACAAAATGAATCATCACTTTAAATGCAGGCTCCATTTCTTCGTCTTTAACGATAGACCAGTGGTCGTCTGGGTCAGTGGTTTCAACACCCATTCGCAAAACCTCTGAAACAAATTTTTGAACATCATCTGGCCCGAGATCTTGATCGAAGTAGTCTGGATTTTCAGCCATAAACTGGGCCATGCCATTTTCAAAATAAGTTTCGATGGTTTGCTCGGTATCTAGTGGCTCATTAAACATCTGTTTCGAGTGTGACCAAAACTCGGTCAACAGCTCATTTTCACCCTCGCCTGTGCGACGAATCACCGGCAGCTCTAAATTGGCCGTAATGATATTGCGCCAAACCTCTTGCGGAATAAATGTCTCTTGATTTCCCCCACTGTGAGGCCCTTGGCCCGGGTTGGATGACGGATCATCTCCTGGATCCGATGAGTCGTCGCCCTCTTCACCCTCACCCTGTCCAGAACCATCATTCTTTGGGCCCTTAACCACTTGTCCTTCGACCACGTCGCCTTGAAAAATCTGCGTGCCATCATCGGTCTCAGCCGGCAAATCGTAATTGAATGCGCCACTCACAGGGGCTGGCCCCAAGCTCATAGTTCGCCTTCTCCGAACACTGTCATCAAAGGCGAGACGAGGGACAATAGGCACAATTTGAAACGCCACGCCCCCTTGTTGGCGATGGATCGGTCTTTTTCCACTCAACGCCAACTCCAGAACTCTTGCCTGTCGTTTTCTAACCAAAGTGTAAAATTTTAAAAGGGCCCGCGAGCCACCCGTGGCCACGCCAAAGGACACACCCAAATGGCCCATTCCTGAATTGGCTAGCTCGGCAGCCAAATCGCCACCTTCTTCAAAAGAGGTTCGGGTACTGGGCAACGAGCTTAAGGTAACATCTTTTTGTGCGACCAACTGACTGTCACCAATGGGGTCCGAATCTGTAAGAAGTTGATCTTCAATGTAGTATTGAACGTAGTTCCGCATGGTGTTTGTCATCAAGGTGTCTTCAATAAATTCAGCTTCTGGAAAATCAGCTCTTGAATCCACGCCAGGCGACCACTGCGTAAACCAACTGGGATCTTCTTTAAAATAAACAATCCTAAAGAGCGCATCTTGAGCTTGTGCAGCTGATATTTGGCCCGACTGCTTGAGCTCCATAATCTGCTTGTAGTCCTTATTTGAAGCCCGCACCATCACTTCAGCACGAACATTCCCATTGGGGGTCACCCGCAGTCGCACCGGCATCACCGGATACATGCCCTCGGTTACAGAGAGAAACGTTCCTGGATTGTTGGGGTCCTCCACACCATTTTGATCCAACTGCTGAAAAACCTGATCGTACCACTCTCGAGGCACAACGGTGTCAAAAGTCACGGGTTTTCGGTGAGCTCGGGCCGCCTCGAAAATCCACATGGGTGTTAAGGCTGGATTCAAAGGAATATCACCATACACATGATGCCGATAATGAAAACTGTCACCGTTGAGTGAGCTGTCCATGGTTAGCACTCGAGGAAATTGCAATGATCGATGGGCATGTTCTCGTACAATTTTTTTTACGATACGTTGATAATTTCTCTCAGTAGCCAATACTTTTATGTAACTGGCATCGCGTTCTGCATCTTTTGGAATTTCATCTTCCGTCGCTGCCCGACCTAGCACCAACTTATTCTTACTCACCCACTCGTGATCTAGGTTTTCAAGAAGAAATGACTCATCGTTGTGGTATTGCATATCGTGATGGGCTTCTTTGACAAACTTTTTCGCCATTTCCTTTAAAGATAGCCCTTGGTTTTCTGGTCTTTCTTGAAACTTTTCAAACTTTCGCATCCAAGCTTGACGACCCATGTAATAGACGTTGGCGAATTGAAACTCATTCTTTCGGGTCTTCGGATCAGCCAGACGAATGTGGTGCGTCCACCAAGTGAGGGTGGCCAGCGACAACGCCTCGTCAGTGGTAATTTTATCTTTTAAAAGAGGGCCTAAAAACTGAGAAAAAGTGGCCCAACCTTCGTTCATGTACTGCGACTGAAAAAATCCAGCACCCATTCGATTATACTCTTCAAAATAGGAGGCCAATTTCTTTTGCCACTCAGGGCTCCCCTCAGGGAGGTTTGCTGAAAAGAACGACAGTCCACTGGCCGTGGGTTTACTGGGGAAGCGACCTTGAGTGACAATATCATGCCCAGATCGACTTCGAATTTGCTTGAGAGAAAGCATCTCATCCAGCCGCACATCATTGCGCATAAATTTAGCGGGCGCATCCCAGCTCCCGTAAACCTTGTCCACCAGTTCGGACATACTAGTCATTCTCTGCAAAAACTCGATAACTTCGGATTCATCGTGATTTGTGATGAGCTCATCGACTAACTCGGCAATTTTCTTACCCGAACCCCACCGATCCACAGCCCGATCTCTGAACCAAACTGAGTTTTCAAAAAAGTCGATGTGGCCCGCCACATGATACATAATGGATTTCTGTTCGCCATGTGGAGTTTCGCCCCGATAAATTGACGTACAATGGGAGCATCCATTTGATTCCACAAACTCCAAGGTGGAATTGCCCGCGCGAGTGGAGCGGTCAATTTGAAACCCAGGCATCCACCAAGGTACCACGTGACCAAACGAAGCCATCAAGTGATTGAGATCCGAATTGTCGGTAAAAATCATTCGATGAGGAGGAAAACTGTATCCCACAGGAAGCAAGGTCTGAATGACCTCATGGGCTGACTGTTTAAGGGGCGCCATTTCTTCATTGCTCAGCCCGCTGGCCACAAACTTCACAGGACCTGAATTTAACAAAACCTCTTCACAGGTTTCTTTTCCCAGATCACTGTCCAGGTCATCACTGTGGGCCAACCCCAAACTTCCCCAGAGGCTCACTACAAAAAGCATCCCTACCATAGATATTTTCATCAATGATCCTCTCCGGTGGTCAACATCAGTCGGCATTTAGAAGAAAAATTCAGCAAATTACTTTTTGCCACACTAGAACTCAACGAACGTCTCAAGTTCGACTCGCCCAGGGTTTGAACAATATGAGCGTGGCTCACCGGCCGAAGCAACGAACCGTTATCTTTGAACAAAAATCGCTGAATGCCCGGGCGACCCTTTAAGGATATGTCATCTGTGACCCGCTCAAGAGACGCGCTCAGAAATCTCAGTGTGTAACTCCAAGGTAACCTGGCAATGGCCTTATCAATCACATAAAAATAAGTTCTGGCCATATCATAAAAGCTGAGCATACCCACATTCCCATGACTACTGTGATACTCCAACACCTCATCAGAGGTAATTTCATCGAGATAATTTTGAAAACCATGCAGCACTTCGTCCGAAAGATCAGCGTACAATCGCCGGTAAATTCCCTCAGGCATGCCATCAAGGTTGTCTACCCATTGCTCAGTTGATAAACCACTTGGAAGATTATCGTAAGTGCCAACTCCAATGATTTTAGCCAAGGCCGGTCGCATTTTTCCAAGCAGGGTTTTGACGGATTTAGTATTTACATGCCCCCGAGAAATTCCCTCTTCCACATATTCTTCTGAAAACGCCCGCCGCTCGATATATCCAGAAGTGCGCCGTCCGAAGATCGCTGGAAAAAACGGCTCCTCAGGAGATAACTTGCCCAATACCTGCTCGAACTCATTTCGCATGAATGGATCAACGATACCAATTTTAGTCGGGTCCAATGCCAATGCATCCAAAGCTACGCGAGGTTTTTGCAAAAAATGATCATACAGTGCCTGTTGATACCACGATACAAACTGTTCTTGCTTAAATTGACTACCCGAAAACTGGGGTGATTTCTCAAGAGCACCAAGCAATGCCTCATGCAATCGAGTACGAAAAGCATCAACGATAGCATCTAGAAAATACAGCTGGGCTTCAGTACTTCTTGCCAGGGGCAATACCAAGCTCTCATCTTCTACAAAGTCGTTTATTCCAGAACCATGTTGCTTTTGATTCTTTTTCCCAGTCCCAAGTGCTGTTTTACCGAGTCCATCACGCGGCAAAACCACATAGGCTCCATTCTCACGACGACGTTGCGATAAAAAGTAGCGCGACACCGCAGCCGGCGCCTTTGTGCCAAATTCGCGGCCATTCATAGTTCCCTGATACTGACGAGCCACTTGATTTACAAAAAGGGGCGATACTAAAAAGTACTCACCGCGCTCAAAGCGACGACTACTCTGCTCGGTGAGCTGATCAATGAATCGAGTTTCTTTAGCCCATGGGGGATGACCTATAGTCTGTACCAGACCAAAACGATCCACCGACGAGTGATCAAAGGAAACACCCTCACCCCCAAGCGTGGCCACTAAAATATCGGCCAACGTGGGATCTGTATCTTTGTTTTTCTGCACTCGCTCAATTTTACTAGAATCATTTATCACGTTCGTAGTAACGCCAATAATTAGATTTCCTGGGGAGAACTCTCTCGTTTTCGGCTCTTTTCCAAGCGTTGAAGTGACTCGATATTTCTCACCAGGCTTTAAACTTTGAAGCGATCTAATAAATTGCAATAGCTTGTGGCGTGTGGCTTCCGGGATCTGCAAAGCATCATCTATGACGATAAAGCCCCTGTATCCATTGGGTAACGTCAAAAAGTGATGTAAATGATCGAGCAGCTTTTTGCCGTCTACAAAGCCGGGCGCGGAACTGTCAGCCAGCTCATTTCCTCTAATGAAAAAGAAATTGGAATCGTTATTAGAAATTGAAATAGAATCCGCACGATAATCGTAGGGTTTTAAGCCTAAAGTTTTTGCTACAGATAAAATCAGGTCTGTTTTTCCGACGCCTTGCTCACCGGCAAAAATAAACGACGACCCCACTGAAAGGCTGGACTCGCCTAAGGATTGCTGCAGAATTAGGTCTCGCAACACACCAACGTCTTTAAAGTTATTGTACCCTGTTTTTTCAAAAACAAGCCTAACAAAATCATCTCGCTTTAAAATGGACAAGTAGTCCCCATCCGGCATGTATTCCGGCTGAAGGCGCACATTGAACTCTCTGGCTAAAAGCTCATGAATCACCGACGCATCAACCACTCGCCGATCCCGCACGCGAGGATCTTCTAACAACGTGTTGCTAAACGACGACAGCACTCGTCCCAGAGTGATCAAGATACTCTTGCTTTCTTTTGCACTCAATTCATTCACTTGCGAAGCTAGGTGATCGACAATGTATGCTCGAGCCTGCTCCGGCGGGAGTTCCTCTCCCTTTCGGTGCAACATCGATGCATCGTAGGAGTAGTTCATTGCCTTTACACTGGGGTCATCTAAAACCATCTCTACCCAATGTTTCTGCAACTCGTAGTCTGGCGTGTCGATATGTACTTCGCGAAAATGGCTCAACAGACCAAAAGAGACCTCTTCCTTGGCCTCTTCATCCACAAGAAGTGATCTTTCCGTTTCTGAAACAATCATTAAAATTGGAAAGGTCTTACGCGACTGATTTTTTATTTTTGGGTATTCAATAAATTCTCCCTCATACCCTAAAAACATCCACGCATGGGGATACTCAGATTGTTTATTCGTTGTAGCATCAAGAATCTCGTCTACTACGTCCAGAGACGAGTCCATGCCATCACCATTTAATACAAAGTCAGATTCACCAATCACTCTGTCATCGTCATCTCTGACTATTCGCTCACCATTCTCGTCTGTCCGATCTGACACTCTAAAGGTTCTCTTACTTGCCTTTCCCCGCAACCGCCCCAGATCAATGACGCGATCACCATCAGCCAACAAAAATGGCTTTTGACTGTTTCCAACTTCCTTGGGAATGGATTTGAGGTATTCGATCAGTTCCTGTTGATTCGTTGGCTTCTTTTCGCCAAAAATAAATAGTTCAAATCCCTTATTTTTCCGACTCCATCCACTTTCGTTTTCAGAGTTCATCCACCGCTGCAGTATGAGATCAAAGATTTGTTCTTTGTACTGATCGGGCACAACCAACATCACATGTTCGGGAGGACCTTCAACCAGTTGATTTATCATCTCAAACTCACGTGAAAACAAAAAACTTTCCCGCTCTTCTGCAGTCGACAATTCTGATACTTTCTCTAAAGTGGGAGAACCAAATAAATGGTTTTTAAACACTTTCCATAGGGCAGAGCGATTGCGTCTAAAGCTATTGGGGCTCACTCCCTTTACAATGTCAAAGTAGCTCTCTAACTTAGCTCCCCGAAAATCAACGGGAGCCAGTTCTCTATCAGACAGCAACGATATCGCCTTAAATTGTTTACTTTCAACATCGTGCTCGGGCGTCAACGAGAAAAAAGGATGGGAAATATCTGAGATATACTGGATTCTGTTTAAGGCTTCTGCTTCATCTAAGCCTACGTTAGACACTATGTACCCGTTACCACTATTCACCAAAATGAGATGAGCCTTATTAAAATCGTCGTCCTTTTTAGGACTCACTGTAATTCGATCTGCAGCAAACTTGTACGGCGCCACGCGGACATAGCCACTATTGTTGGCATCTCGCTTTCCCTGCAACACCGAAAACAACCCCTCGCGAGTTCGCCCCGGAATTATACGCATGTAAATATCATCTAGCTCTTCCCGGAAGACTTGGCCCACCTTCACGGCCACGCTGTCTTGCAGGCGCGATACTACGAGTACTATATCCACTTCATCGCTTTGACCGAAGCTACTGTCCAAAACCAAAAGTGTGGCCGTAGCCGGGTGTTGCCACTCTCCACTGGCGTCATCCGTTGGTAGGGAGCTTTTTATGACCTGCTGGTCCCAAAACATTTTGGTGCCCGATGTGGGACGAATCGGGGTCCCCAACATGGTTTGTCCATTTCTAAAATGCAAACCCGTGGCTCTCGGATATCCTAACTCTTCATTCTTCTCATCAGAGAACTTTTTAAAATCCAAAACTTTGGGAATCAGCTCATCCACCCTCAAAGGCCTCAGATAAGTCAGCTTCAAATCATCCCGTGTGGATTCAAAAACATCTATTTGCGGACCGTATCCATCAAACTTCAACTTATAGGCCGTTGGGTTTGAAATATTCTTATCCGTAAACCCATCAAATAAAATGCGACGAGTGTCCTTATCCATTGACGTTCGCATTTGCAAATCAAGGCCCGAGTAGTGATGATGATCAATTATGTATGAATCGCTAATTTTTGGATTGTCTGAAACATATCCCTCAATTTTAACAATCTGAGTGTGAGCTTGGCCCGTGTCTTTCATGCGACTAGAAATAATCAAAGCCTTTTTATCATCGGAGCCCACAACTAAAAAATTTAGATCTTTTACGGCGGAGAGCTGGGTACCCGGCATCGGCGTCACCAAGGCTGTACCACGACTTCTTTTTTCGATGAGATGAGGTGCGCCATCTATAGACACCAAAACATGTGATTTGGTGTACGACCAAAGATTCAAAGGATTCCCAGATTCGGTTCGATCGAGGCGACCGGGCAGCACATACTCATCTGTTTGGCTCTGACCGGAAAATCTGATTTTCACAAAGGATGCGCCAGTAAAGCTGTACGATTCTCGAATTTGTATATCATTGATGCTAAGAGCTGTGCCCTCCACTTCCTCTGGCATAATCGTCTGACCATGGATGTTCACGTAAATTTTGGGTTCGTTGGGTGAATCTATCCACTCTTCGTTATTTTCCCGCAGTTGACCTCTCCACCTCTTTAACACATCGGGATCGTGCATAGTTGGCTGGGACATGGCCTGCAACACTCGTTCTGACTTTAGTTTGAACTCGCCACCTTGAGCGTAAATCAGTCTCTCAAGTTGTCCCACTTCCCGAAATTTGTAATCTAAAAGTATCGGCGACGATAAAACAGACAACTCACCTTTGCCATTAGCAGAAGCCAGGAGAGCCACGGTCATTCCCTCTCCCACAGGGCTGTCCTCGGGCAATCGAATGGACACAACAACCAGTTCGCCAAAGCCAGATTCAAGAGACACAAACCGATTGTAAATTCGAATATGACTAGCACTACGAATTTGCGGCACATGCACTGGCGTTTTTGTTACGGGGTCAATGACTTGAGCGTCACCCTGCCCTAGTCGAACATAGGAGTTCTTATCGTCTTCGTGGCTTAGTATATTGATAAGTTCAAGCCGACCCTCGCGAACGATCAATGACTCAAATTGATCTGTACGCCGAGCCACTTCAGCAAGGCGCCACAGCGGCCCCCGCCGTGGATCTACGAGCACATGGCCTGATAGGATTTTCTTCCACACCATGCTTTCACTGTCGAGTGACCTAACATGAACACCCAAATCTCGCTGCGTGGTCTTTACGGAATCTTCATATACCACAAGGTACGGTACACCCTGTTCTAAATGGATCTGGTGTTCCGTGTTGGCATGCCCCAAAGATGCCACAAGCATGACTATGAGACTAAAAATCAGTTTAAATTTGAAAAACACTTCTTATCGCCTCGCTCGTTTCCCCCCGAACAAATGCAATAGATACATTCCCCATTTCCGATGAGCTACTTTTGCTCCTCGGGTTTTTCTAAAGTGGTCGAAATAGCAATACGTCCAGCAGCCATGTCAATGGCCACTCTCGCGCCGGCCTCACTGTAACCTTTCGCCCGCATTCCCTGCAGATAGGTACTCAAGTGCCCCTGCACTTGAGTACTTTGGTTATCATTGTTGTGAACTGAGTCCGCCAACTGCCGAATAATCACTCCAACAGAGCTATTAAAAACTTGGCTCAACAACATATGCTTAATCGCTTTTACCAACCCCGGATGTCTTGCAGTAGGATCTTCTAATGCTGAATCTACGTTGCTGTAACGTAGCACTGTGTTTATGGCCCTCTCGTCAAGACCTGCACTGCTGTTGGCCTGCTTGTAAGACTTCTTAAGATCTTCGACAAATTGCCGTTCATCGTCTAATCGAATGGTGTACCCCGTGTTGAGGTCTTCATACTCTTCGGCGCCATCTTGAACAGATAGTGCTTCAAGAATTTTCCACGCTCGCACATAGAGCGGTCCCACTTGATCGTCTGGAGTTAACGATTGAATAACATCGTCTTGCACCATGCGTACGAAAACCTCATCGTATAGCGCCTTAGCCTGAGTGGCCCAGTGCTGGCGGGTCTCCAAAGAGGCATTTGTGTTTAGCTCTTTTCTTCTCATCATCTCATAAAAAGACTCCAGCGCATCCACCAAAGTCATTTCGCGAGACTCGCGACGGCGGGCTTTGGCCAAAACTTGGTCAAACCATTTCTTCACATCACGCTGATCCAAACCAAAATCACCGTCATTGGTGTGCTCAGACAGGGCTTTGAGCGCTTTATCGGCCCCGGGCCCCAATCCTAAATCTTCTCCCAATTTGAAGCGAATTCTTTGCACTTCGTCTGTATAAACCGGACTTGTTACTATGCCTTGTGAAGAATATTTCCGCGCCTCTTCAGCATTGAAGTTCATCCGCGTGACTGAGGCCACAGCTCCCATAAACAGCATCACATAGGGACTTTGGTGGACTTCATACTCGCCATCACCAAACCATACCTCGTAGCGACCGTCAGTGCCCTTGGGCTTCATGCCTCTTTTGATTCGCGGAAACAGTTCTGTTCGAGGTAAGACCACTCGTTCCGCCTGAGCATCTGCCAAGGAGCGTACAGAATAATTTCCGTGTCCGGCCATTTCAAAAATGGTGGCTGCTACGGCATGGGGATCGGTCAACCAAGGCATACGAATACGTTCGATTCGAGACAACAAAGCCCGACTTTTTGGCGACTTTTCCAAATGATCAAGATTCTCTAAATTTGACGCTCCCATAATAAACATATTCAGAGGCGTGGTTGGCAACATTCCAAAGCGCAACACACGATCCTGGGCAACCCCCAACGACGAGTTCAAAACATCTGCTGGATAGCGGAGCATCTCATCCCAAAAAATAACAAATCCGTGGCCATGCGGGATAATCCCGGGCACCCATATAGATGGGTTTTCAGACCCTAACGTGGCCATTCTTTGCGGCTCCACGCCTCCAAAAATTTCTCTAGAACGAATGTCTTTTGGTGGTGAGTCCAGCTGTGGCATGGATTTGTCTTCGCCCACAATGACCCGTCGCAGACGAGTGTGGTGATCCAGAATGGCCAAAACTTCCCGCTCTGTTAAATCTCGCTTTAACTTACGCCGGTAATGTTGAAGCACCATTTTTCTGATTCCACCATTGGACCAGGCTGGCTCTAACAAAGGATCCGGATCTCCTACATTGAATTCTCGAAGTTCTTGGTCGGCAAGATGCAGCACCCGCTTTTGCACTTCGGCGGGCAACAATGTCAGTGGTGAGTCATTCACGGCCGCAGGAATGGTGTCTTGAATAAGTGTTTTGAATCCTAAAATAGGTTCGCCATCGATCATGTCACGGCGAAGATTTCGCCAGTCATAGGACCAATACTGAAACTTTGGATCATTCTTCGAAGCATACCGAAATGCTGAACGAAAAATATTGAGAAACAGACTCTTACCTGTGGCCGCTGGCCCAATAAACACGGGAATACTTCGACTGTTTGCAAATATGGAGTTTTCAAGAGTCATCACTAATTTTTCAATGGACTCTTCTTGTTGCACAATAGCGCTATAACCATTCAACTCGCTGGGCGTGCTGAAAATATGATACAACGTCACTGGATGGGGAATGTGCCGCAATTGCACACCGGACTCCACGCGTCCTTTACGCACTAATGCTAACAATCTTTGCTCGGCGCTCAAACCTAACAAAGGGGCGTTAACAAGCAGATTCTCTTCTTTGCTTGAAGTCACCAGTCGAGAAAACGGAACCTCTTGTATTTCTGCATTAAATGCCTGATCAGGAGTGTCTTTAGCCAACGCCTGCTGACACCAGTTTGGCAAAATTAAACCCGGGCCCACCGTTGATTTTTCGTCGCCACCGTCATTGGCAAAAACAGAAGATCCCAACAGCAGCAGAACAACAACCCCTACAAACGCTCTCAACAAATACATGAACCCCACCATGTGTTAGTAATGACTTGAGATTAATTTTGAAGAAATTGAAGTCGATTAAATAAATACAGAGAAACCAAATCCCAGGATTCACACCGCAAATCAAAAAACTGTTTCAAAGTTTTACTTTAACTGAATTTCCCCTCTTTAAACCCAACCCGTTGTGTATTGATAGAGGAAGCTTTTAATAAAACCGTCTACTTGACGCAACCAAAAATAAATAAATGTCACAACACACTTTTCACTATATAGATGAATAAATTTCAATTACCTAAAATACTTTCAACAATCACTGGCAAACGCGAGCCCAGATTGAGCACTCGTGGTAAATGCGTCGCAAACCAGATGAAGCATTATGATCGTGCCGCGTCAAACTAGTTCGTTTTTTAGGAGCTCCATTTTGAAAATTAAATTTCGCCAGGCGCCCCTCACACTATTTGTTTTCAGTTTTTTGTTCGCAACAGTGAGTTGGGCCCAGTCGAGTGAGTTAGACGACTCCGTATTCTTTAAGACCTCTTATGACCAGAGCATACACCGAAAACGAAATGCCTTTTGGCCGGCCATGGGTAGCTTTTTTGCTCCCGGGATCAATCAGTGGATCGAGGGGCAACACAAATCAGCGGCGCTTTACTCAGGGGGCGCCCTGTTGGCTACGGCCTTGCAGATTTCGGCCTTGAGTGAGGTCGCCGACAGCACTGAGACTTTGATCAATCCTCAAGATTTTGCAGAAGCCGGAGATCCCATCAAGAAAATCGTTGTTGGCGATGCCATTTATAAAACCATGGGTGGTCTTAGCGCCCTTCACGCTTTTAAAACCTCGGTGCATTGGCACAAAGACCATACTGATCGTTTTTCATTTATCGACCCTCATCGCGAAAAAATGAAGGATGTGATTCTAGCTCCCTTTGCCTTTTCAAATTTAAAAAGAATGACCACATTGATTCCTCTTGCCACCATCGGCCTACTGGCGGCCACCACCAGTTTTGAAGCAGGCAATAGGGGCATAAATATCGGTGACTCACTGTTTATTGGGTCAGTTTCTTACGGTGCGGGCGTAGGAGAAGAAGCCTTGTTTCGCGGATTCCTGCTTCCCTACATGTATGATTCTTGGAATAACTTTTTCTGGAGCAATACTGCACAGAGTTTAGTCTTTGCCGCCCTTCACATTAATGCGGAGTTGACTGTTCCGGTTTGGCAATTTGCGTTGGGATATTATTTTGGATGGATCACCCACCAAAACCATTGGTCCATAGAAGAAAGCGTGTTTATACACACCTGGTGGGACGTGATTGCGTTTACCGCTACTTTTGCCGCGGCCAAAACCCGCGGCACGTCTATTTATTTTCCAATAGTACAGTCGACGTTTTAGATTTTTGCGTCACAACTTTTTCTGCTCGGCACTTGCTCTTCAGGGGCAGAGGTTATGCAAACCAAATTAAAAATCGCTTTTTGATTCTTTGGGCCGTGGTAATTGGACCAAAAAGAAAACAGAAACTACTGTTAAGTGATTTCAACAGGTTAAGGTGCCTTTTTAGGTCTGGGGCCGGCCTGGCACTCGCCTTTCACTCTTTAAAACCCACCGTTTGGCCCGAACAGTCCTCAAAGAAGAAGTTGTTTTGCGGCTTCAATGTCTAACTGGGACGGGTCGTTAATATTGGCGCAGAGCTGATCTAAAATTTTATTTTGTTCGATGCCCTTGGATTTTGCTTCAGCATATGGAACCAACGTGTAGGTCACCATGGCGTAGCGAGTTCGATAAAGTTCCGGCAGCTCTTGTTCTAAACGCCGCTCCACTTTTTTCCGCAGCAGGAACTTATCATCGGCCACTCGATCTCGCATCTCTATAAAATTCTCGATGGCCATATCGGCAATGGCATCGGCGTTGGGCTTCTGGCGTTCAAAATATGTTAAAAACGCTTTCTCCCAATCCTCTGAAAACTCGTCCAGTGCCGTCATCAGGTAAGTGATGTCTTCAAACCCACAGTTCATACCTTGTCCAAAAAAGGGCACCACGGCATGGGCGGCATCTCCTAAGAGCGCCACTTTATCTTTGAAAACCCACGGAGCGCATCTCACTGTGCCGAGAAAACCTTGCGGATTTTCACTGTACTCCGTGGCCAGATTTGGCATTAAAGGTACGGCATCTGGGTACTGTTCTTTAAAAAACTGAAAGGCCTGATCCGCCGTTTTGACTTCTTCAAAACTGTCACGGCCCGCCTCGGGTAGGTACAGCGTCATTGTAAAAGAGCCATCAAGATTGGCTAGTCCCATTAGCATATGGTGCCCTCTGGGCCAGATGTGCAAGGCGTTTTTGTCTAGAGCGTACTCTCCGGCGCCAGCAGCAGGCAGTGTGAGTTCTTTGTAGCCTGCTCCCAATGGTTCAAGCGTATTCACTTGTTCCACACCCCGTTTTTGTAACGCACTCATCATCTGTTTGCGCACCACTGAACCGGCGCCATCTGTACCGAAGATATGGTCAAATTTTTCTGAGCCACTTTCAAATCTCAGAGTCGAATTCTCTATATCCATTTCCAAGATGGGACATTCGAAGTGCAACTGAGCCCCCTCGATCTCTGCCTCGTGCAGCAGCATTTGATTCAAGTGAGTTCTTGAAATTGAATAATTACATTCTGAATCATTTCGACCATAAGGCTGATACGTGGTTTCGCCTTTGAGGTCATGCATCATTCGGCCACGCACAGAAACAGTTTGCTCTTTGACTTTATCCCAAAGTCCCACCTTTTCAAGGGCGTGAATGCCCCGGGAGGTCACCACCAAATTGATTGATCGGCCCCCATCTAAAATGTTTTTTCTGAGGTCCGGCCGGCGCTCGAATACTTTAACTGAATGACCCCGCTTTCGCATATAAACGGCCAACAACGAACCCACCAGGCCCGCACCCACAATGGCGATGTGTTTTACTGAAGAAGGATTAGCCATTGAGACCTCCATTGATAGCGTCAACAAGTCGATAAACATCTTCAAAGCTGTTATACAACGGAGCCGGCGCCATTCGCAAAATATCTGGTTCTCTAAAATCCACAATAACTCCCGCCTCGGAGAGTTTTTTAGCCAAAGTTTTTGGCTCCCCTTTTATGCGCACGCAAAGCATGGAACCCCTATTTTCTGGAGTCACTATCTCGCAAGCGCCAGCACATTCTGTCTTCAGCAGATATTCCAGGTAAGTGGTGAGGCGGTCGCCCCGTTCTCGCAAGGCCCACATTCCGGCTTCATCGAAGATCTCTAAAGAAGCCCGTAAGGTCGCCATCGGCAAAATGGGTGGATTACTGAGCTGCCAAGCCTCGACCGTTGGCATAGCCTGAAACTGTCTCGACATTTGAAACCGCTTTGACTTATCTGTACCCCACCAACCTTCAAAGCGCGGAATATCTTTTTTATTTAAATGCCTTTGGTGAACAAAACATCCCGCAAGTCCGCCAGGCCCAGAGTTTAAATATTTATAAGAACACCACACAGCAAAATCCACACCGTCATCATGTAACGACAAACCAAGATTGCCGGCGCCATGGGCCAAGTTAAAACCAGCTAAAGCCCCCACATCATGAGCCGCACTGGCGATGGCTTTCATATCGAATTTGTAGCCCGTCAAGTAATTGCAATTTCCCAGCATTACCAACGCCAACGAGGAGCCCAACTCTGAGATTGTTTCAATAATTCTGTCGTGCTCAACCTCTACTATGGCCTGTTTGGGATCAAACCCATGAAAACGCGCTTGCGAGTCCACGGCATATTGATCAGAAGGAAAGGTGTTTTTCTCTATAAGTATTTTAAATCGTTCTTTGCTCGGCCGATAGAAACTCACCATCATCAAGTGTAAATTCACGGTGAGTGAGTTCATCACCACCACTTCGTCAGGTCTTGCCCCCACAAGGCGCGCGGACGGCTCTGTTAAGAATTCATGATAAGAGTACCAAGGATGTTCGCCCAAAAAATGACCTTCAACACCGTATCGTCCCCAGCTATCAAACTCTTCCATCGCATAGTGACGCGCCCGAACCGGCATCAGTCCCAGCGAATGGCCGGCAAAGTAGAGTTGGTCTTCGCCAGTTTGAGTTTTTGGGAATACAAATTCCCGGCGAAACCGAGAAAATGGGTCTTTTTCATCAAATGCTCTTGCCGCCTGTAAGCTAGCCGACTCCGCTATGAACATCATACTTGTTATTCCCCTACCTGAAATCCTACCGAACCTAGGCCTTCCACCTCGAGTTGCACTTTCATATTAGGCTCTAGCGCCACGGCCGAAGTGGCTCCGCCAGCTAGCACCACTTGACCTGCCTTTAGTGTTTGGCCATTTTCGTGCAACAACTCAACCAGTTGTACCACTGATATAATGGGATCACCTGATATGGCGTTTGAGTTTCCCTCACCGGCCGTCTCGCCGTTAATGGTCATTTCCATAGCCAAGTCTGCAAGATTTATCTCGGAGAAATCCTCTCGCCAATTGCCCAAGACAAAATGCGAAGAGGACGAATTGTCAGCAATGACGTCTTGTAATGAAAAATACTTAAACTGTTTGTATCGAGAATCTAATATCTCAAGGGCCGGACACACGGCACTCACGGCCTCTAGGGCCTTTTCGCGGGTAGTGGGATAGGATAAATCCTCACCCATTAAAAATGCGACTTCTGGTTCAACCTTTGGGTGAATGCTATTTTTTAATTGAAACTCGCCCCCATCTTCAAGGGCCATCTTGTCAGTCAACCCGCCGTAAAGTGGAGAATGCAGGTTCATTTGCTGCCGCTTGGCTTCGGATGTGAGGCCCATCTTCCAACCCACTAGGGCTTCACCATTTTTTTCTCGAAATGCCAATCCCAAGGCCTGTACTACATAGGCATCGCGAGTTTGAAAATCAGAAATCGTTTCACTAAATTGCTCCACTGGAGCTTGATTGACTCGTGCACTGTTGAGGTCGCTGGCTATCTGTTCGCGAAGATTTGAATCCATGACTTACACCTTTTGTTCTCAATGGACCGCAACGATATTCATAAAAAGCATGGGGTACAAGACAAAACACCATAGCCAACGAGGTTCGCCAAATCCAAGAACAGGGGCGGGCCAGAGGGTTCGGCCACAAGCTCCGTTTCGGTGGCTCCACCCATTTATTTTCAGATTCACAATACACTCCGCGGCGCTCTTGAGCTGCCCCTTATAAACTGTCGACGCCCGTTTTCTTATGAAAAGGGAGGGAATAACGCCGGATGACTGGGTGTGACAGAAAAGTCTGTTTATCGATAGAGCACTGGTCTGCTACAAGAATTCTATATGCAAGAAACTCACACCATACTTAATTTTATTGCCGGAGAATTTCAGCCCGCCAAAAATGGAGCTACTTTAGACAATTATTCACCGCGAACCGGACAAATCTATGGCTCATTGCCCGACTCATCGGGCGAAGATGTCATGCTGGCGGTGGAGGCGGCCCATACAGCTTTCCCTCAGTGGGCCAACACCCCTGTGCGTGAGCGAAGCCAAATACTAAGACGACTGGCTCAACTGATTGGTGAACACGCTCCTTTTTTAGCCACTGTAGAATCCACGGATAACGGCAAACCCCTGTCAGTGGCCAAAAGTATTGATATACCCCGAAGCCAACAGAATTTTGAGTTCTTCGCCGATGCCATCGGGCAATTCTCTGGTCAAAGCTATGACATGGACGGCACAGCCTTGAACTTCACTCTTCGCTCGCCCTTAGGTGTGGTGGCCTGTATATCCCCATGGAACTTGCCGCTTTATTTGCTCACTTGGAAAATCGCGCCGGCATTGGCTGCAGGCAACACAGTGGTGGCAAAACCCTCAGAGATCACTCCCATGTCGGCTTATTGGCTATGTCACTTGGCTAAAGAAGCGGGCCTACCTGCTGGTGTATTAAACATGGTGCATGGGCAAGGACAAAAAATTGGCCCTACCCTGAACACCCATCCCCTTGTAAAAGCCATCTCATTCACAGGCAGCACCGAGACCGGAAAAAAAATTGCTGAAGACGCCGCACCTCTTTTTAAAAAACTCTCCTTAGAAATGGGCGGCAAAAATCCCAATATTATTTTTGCCGACAGCCAGTTTGATGAAGCCGTGAACACCACCCTACGCTCGAGCTTTGCCAATCAAGGTCAGATCTGTCTCTGTGGATCGCGAATCTTTGTAGAAAAAAAGATTTACGAACCTTTTAAATCCGCACTGATCGATAGGGTTCGAAGTCTAACCCAGGGCGATCCGCTTCAGCCAGACACCCAACAAGGGGCCCTAGTTTCAAAAGACCATCTTGAAAAAGTATTACGTTACATTGATCTGGCAAAAAATGAAGGCGGTCGAATACTTTGTGGGGGCGAGAGAGTGTTTTTCGATGGTCCCCTTAAAGAGGGATATTATATGCAACCCACACTCATCGAGAATCTGGATGCCTTCTGTCGCACAAACCAAGAAGAAATATTTGGACCCGTGGCCACAATTACCCCTTTTGAAACCGAAGATGAAGTGGTGGAATGGGCCAATAGCACGCGATACGGTCTTGCCGGAAGCATCTGGACAGAAAACTTAAGCCGAGCCCATCGACTGGCCCGCCGCCTGGATTCAGGGTTGCTGTGGATAAACACATGGATGATGAGGGACCTTCGAACCCCATTTGGCGGCGTGAAAGATTCTGGTGTAGGTCGCGAAGGGGGCGAGGACGCTTTGCGCTTTTTTACCGAAGTAAAAAATGTGTGCATCAAGACATGAAGCTTTAGGCAACCCCTCATGGGGGTGTTGAAATGGACTTTTGATTGAATCAAATTGGAGAATGCAATGAGTGTAATTTCAGGAATTATTAGTTCCTCAAAAGCGCCTGAACCCGTGGGCGCCTATCCCCACGCTCGCCGAGTGGGCCAGCTGCTATTTCTTTCAGGCGTGGGTCCGCGTAAGCGAGGCTCAAAAGAAATTCCCGGCGTGACGTTGAACGCCGAGGGCCAGATCGTTTCTTATGATATCGCAACTCAATGCCATTCGGTGTTTCAAAATGTGCGTTATGTTTTAGAAGAGGCCGGCTCTTCATGGGACAACCTCGTTGATGTCACCGTATTTTTAACAAACATGAAAGATGACTTTTCTACGTACAACGAATTGTACAAAGAATATTTCAAAGACAATCAGCCCTGCCGCACCACACTTGAAATCAACTGCCTGCCCACGCCGATTGCCATTGAATTGAAGTGCATTGCAACCATTGACTAAAGGATTATCAAGATGAGTGAACTCTACACTGCATTTAATTTCAAAAAGTGGATCGACGACCATCGAGATCTTTTAAAGCCTCCCGTGGGCAACAAAATGGTTTGGCCCCATCGTGAATTCATTGTGATGGTTGTTGGCGGACCAAATACCCGCACCGACTACCACGTTAACGAGGGGGAAGAGTTTTTCTATCAACTTGAAGGCGACATGACCCTAAAAATAATTGATCACGAAGGAAAGTTTCGCGACATCCCCATTTGTGAAGGAGACATCTACCTACTCCCTGGAGGCGTGCCCCACTCACCACAGCGGCCGGCGGGAACCATTGGCCTTGTGGTCGAACGGCAGCGACGACCTGAAGAAAACGATGGCCTGCAGTGGTACTGCAAAGAGTGTGGCAATAAGCTGTACGAAGAATTCTTTCATCTTGAGAATATTGAAACACAATTTGGCGCTGTATTTGATCGGTACTATGGAAACCCCGATCATTACGTCTGTAAAAAGTGTGGCTCTGACAACGGCAAGAGTGCGTAAGTGAATCTTTTTAAAGTCGATATTCACACTCATATCCTTCCTCCTGAGATTCCGAAGTTTAAAAACTTATTTGGATACGGAGGATTTATTGAATTACACCGAAAACATGACAATTGCTCAGCTGACATGCGCCTAGATGATGGCACTTTTTTTAGGTGTGTAGATAAAAACTGCTGGGATGCTCACGCGCGCCTAATAGATTGCGATCAACATCAGGTGAACGTCCAAGTTCTCTCCACGGTACCCGTTATGTTTTCGTATTGGGCGAAACCCGAAGATGGGCTTTACGTCTCAAAAGTCATAAATGATCACATCTCTGAGGTGGTGGCAAAACACCCCAAACGATTTATTGGCCTCGGCACGGTTCCGCTGCAATCGCCAGGGCTTGCCGCAAAGGAACTCGAACGGTGTATGCACCAACTGGGGTTAAAAGGTGTGGAAATTGGTTCACACATCAACGAATGGAACCTCAACGACCCGGCTCTTTTTGAATTCTACGCTGCTGCTGAAGAACTGGGCGCCGCCATTTTTGTCCACCCCTGGGATATGATGGGCAAAGAAAAAATGAATCGATATTGGCTGCCATGGCTAGTGGGAATGCCGGCCGAGACCAGTCTTGCGATTTGCTCGATGATATTTGGTGGAGTCTTTGAGAAATTCCCAAAACTTCGGGTGGCATTTGCGCACGGTGGTGGATCATTTCCACAAACCATTGGACGCATTGAACATGGATTTAACGTCAGACCTGATCTGGTGGCCATTGATAACCCAGTTAGTCCGAAAAAGTATTTGGGACGATTTTATTTGGATTCGCTGGTACATGACCCAAATGTTCTGAAATATGTGGTCGACCTGGTGGGTGCCCACCGCGTGGCCTTGGGCACCGACTACCCGTTTCCACTTGGAGAACTCGAGCCCGGCCAATTGATTGCCAATCACTCTCTATTTAGTGAAGATGAGAAAAACCAATTGCTTTGGAAAACGGCTTTTGATTGGCTCAATGTTAAAAAAGAAAATTTTGTTGAGGAGCAATAAACTATGGATTTAGGAATAGCCGGCAAACGTGCCCTAGTATTTGGTGGTTCACAAGGTATAGGCAAGGCCATAGCGCAAGCCCTGGTGAATGAAGGCGTCACTGTTGCGATTAGCGCAAGAAACGAAGACACTCTTGAGCAGGCCGCTGATGAAATTGGTGCTGATTGCTTTTTTTCAAGTGACCTCACTCAACCCGGACAAGCGGCCGAAGTGGTGCGCCTATGCAAAAAGAAATGGGGCGGCCTAGATATTTTGGTTAACAACACAGGCGGCCCCGCTAAAGGACAATTTCTTGAAGTCTCCATGGAGCAGTGGCAGCAGGACTACCAAAACCTATGGCTTAGTGCTGTTGAGGCCTTACATGAATCTCTGCCCTCAATGATGGAACAAAACTTTGGCCGCGTTCTCATGATCACAAGTATTGCCGCAAAAGAACCCCTTCCCGGATTGACCACATCAAATGGTTTGCGAGCCGGACTGGCCGGACTTTGTAAATCCATAGCTACAGAGGTGGCCGCAAAGGGAGTGACTATCAATCTATTGTTGCCTGGCTACACCAACACAGATCGCATAAAGGCATTAAATCTGGCCGATGAAAAAATCAAAGACATGGTCCCAGCCGGCCGCCTGGGCGAACCCGAAGAAATCGCCGCCTTAGCCGCATTTTTGTGTTCGAAACAGGCCGGATACATAACATCCCAAAGCATCGCCGTAGACGGCGGCGTCCTCAAAGGAATTTCATAGAGTACCGAATCCCAAACCGGATCATGGAGCGACTCTTCAGGGATCACCGCACTGACAGTTCTCCAGTCCCAGCTCGGTAGTCAACCCATCTACAGCTTCGGCAACCAAGGCTTTAGATTTTCCAAGATCTTCTTCATTTTAGGTTTCTCACCATAGAAGAGGCTTTCTATATTGTGAAATCCCTTTTCGTATTTATTTAGAGTGTTCGGGTCAGATAGTAAAAACCCTTCGTTGATAGTGAGGTCAGGCTCATCCATTGGCCTAAATCTCTTCTTTTTATGCTTAAAGTAGGAATCCGTCCCAATAAACTTTTGAACACGATCTTCTTTTAGCAAACAATCCACATCGTAGTAGTGTCTCAATTGGTTTTCATTCAATTCACCAGATTCTTGTTCCTGTCGAAACTTAGTAGATATCGCTTGAAGTTTTTCTACAAATGTATACTCAGGACAATAGCAGGCAACTCCCTTGGCTCTATTGTCATTAACTTTAACGCCAACACTAACTACCCTATCATAGGCCCAGCTGGAAATATTTTTCTCTTCATTGGGAGTCGTCTGGTCAAAGCCAACTTCTAAAAGAATCCCCGACTTCACACCTTTTATTTCATCAAACAAAGAATTGTATTTCAATCTAATACCGGCGCCTCTCATCTGCTCATCATCATAGGCCACTTCTCTAATGACATCCACAATCCCTGGTATTTTTATTTGCTCTTTTAAATCTTCAAAATACCTTCTTCGCTTTTCAACATGGACAGGCTTTTTGTGATTTCTCCCAGTTGGCAATTCTTCTCCGCTAGGTGGAAATATTAAGACATCAATATCTTCAGAACACCTCTCGAGCAAGCCCCACCCTTTAGATAAAGATGTCCCACCCTTGAGATGGAATTCAAAGCCAAGTTGCTTAAGCCCCCAAAGACAATGCATAATCCAATAGTCTTTTTCAACCAACTGTGGCGGAATATATTTGTCGCCACCTGTTGCTCTACACAACTGTTCAAAATCTTCAAGTTCGTGGCAATAGTTCGCCATATAGTACCTTTAAGTAATTTTTAGTTTTAACCTTCCCGTACCTGGAGGCCATCAATCCAACCTTTTGCCTGTCAAATTCACCCTTCTTTTGGTCTAAATTTCTCAGAATCGTCTCTGGCGACTCGCCTACATTTTCAAGATTATTCAAAAGATCCACAAGGAGGTATTCCCTTGATAGTTGATTTGGAAATTCCGAGACGTTCTTAAATACAAAGTTTCTAGAGCCTAACGTGGCCTTTGTATGGCGTTTTCTATTATAAACAAAAGTATCGCCCCTTAACTGAGTCAAACCCAAGCCAAGAGTGTTATAGTGGTTATAGGACATTAAAAGAAAACGATTGTCCCCAAGAAAAGCACGAACTAAATCCTTGTCCCTCGGTGGTAAGGAACCAAATCTTGATTTCTCCATTTTCACGTAAAGACCAGGGGCAACCTTGGTAACCTCACCAGAGGAACATAGCTTTGCCAAATCACGGTCGACTGACTTTGAGTGGCTTTCAAGCTCTTTTCGCCTATAAACCACACCCGGCTTCATCTTATTTAATAGTTTCATTTCAGTGGCTGCCTTCATAAGTTTAAGTATATGCATTTCTATCGGAATATTCAATATTATTATTAAAAATTCATGCACACATCATTATAAGTGACTGAATTTACTGACTATTTAATGTCAAATTAGATAGGTGTGTCTTCCTCGGGGGACCGCGTGGAGGGTCCAGGCCCAATGGCACGCGAATTCTCGAAAGATCGGCTTTGGGTATAAAACGTTTGCCGAAAAACTCTGGAGTTGGCATCTTCAAGGTTGAGCATAAGTCAAATAAAGCACCTATTTTGAGCAACAACCACATTACAACCCTCCAAAAACAGTCAGCTTTGACGCCGTTTTTTGAGAGAGAAGTACGCTCTCGAGTTCAATCACAAAGTAATGCCTTCGTGGCTAGCTGTCGCAACCGCTATCTTATTGGATACTGGTGAGTCCCGCTAGTCGGGCAGAAGTAGCTCATGGCCACCTAGGGTTTGGCAATTTCAGCGAGTAAACTTCACATTAGAAATACTTGTAACTCATAGTAGTTCCGTGTATTATCATGAATATTAACGGTTATACTGAGGAATTTTATGAAAAGAACTCTTAACCCATTGAAATTACTAGATAGAAGCTCCTACTTTCTTTTTGGCCCGAGGGGAGTGGGAAAGAGCTTTTTGATACGTGAAACTTTATTAAACCAAGAAAATTTAACTTTTATTGATTTGTTGAGCTCAAAAAACTATTTGCGTTTGAGCGCTCGTCCCTCTGAACTCGAGTCTATGGCCCAAGGTAAAGTGGTCGTTATCGATGAAATTCAGCGTATTCCTGAGTTACTTAATGAAGTTCACCGACTGATTGAAGAAAAACAAATTTCATTTTTGTTAACGGGAAGCAGTGCTCGTTCATTAAAGCGTGGAGGGGCCAACTTGCTGGCCGGAAGAGCATTTAGAGCAGATATGTTTGCTTTCACTTGGCAAGAACTACAAGCTGAAAAAATATTTGATCTTTCAAAATACTTACTTACGGGTGGCTTGCCTATGGCATACCTCGGTGAACATCCTCACGAGTATTTGTACAATTATGTGGAGACTTATTTAAAAGAGGAAATCCAAGCAGAATCTTTAGTGCGAAATTTAGCCAACTATCACCGCTTTTTAGAAGCGGCAGCTAGCGCCAATGCAGAAATGGTCAACTTCACCAAAGTCGCCAACGATGCTCAGCTTTCACCGAATACGGTAAGAGATTATTATGGCATTTTAGAGGACACTCTTATTGGTTACTTAATTCCTGCTTGGACAAAATCAAAAAAAAGGAAAGCCGTGCAGACGGCGAAATTTTATTTTTTTGATCCAGGTGTGGTCCACGCGATTCGCCAAATTGAAAGTTTAGAACCGCAATCCGATCTTTACGGGAAAGCTTTCGAACAATTTATTGCCGGTGAAATACGGGCTTATCTCTCATATTCACAGTCACGACAATCTCTCAGCTATTGGCGCTCGACCAGTCAAATGGAGGTTGATTTTGTAATTGGAGACCATATTGCCATTGAAGTGAAGAGTTCAGACCGTACGAATCATCGTGATCACAAGGGACTGCTGGCCATCAGTGAAGAACAAGATTGGCAACACTTGCTTCTTGTTTCAAAAGACGAAACAGAACAAAAATTTAAGTCGGGCATTCACCATATTCATTGGGAAGTTTTCTTAAAAAACCTGTGGGCTGGTTATTACCTAAAATAGGACCAAGCGGACTCACTCTATAAGCAAGGATTTACCCATGTTTTTCAGCATAGGGCGGTTGGCCCAACCAGCTATTTGCAGGTGGCACTCGTGATGATCGCCCGGGGGCAGAGTGTGCCGACGCCCCTAGCCTACGCGAGATCCATCCGTCAATAACGCGAATCGTGCAGCGGTTACGGTGATTCTCTAGAATTTTACTTGTGAAAATTTTGCTGTAAAATGCCTTAAATACTTGGGCTGGTAATCAATTTTATAACCAGGAAGATTTTCAAAATTTGAGAAGGCATGACCGGCTTTTTCAATCATATAGTCCACATGACTTTGAGTGTAAACTCTTCTTGGTAGAGCCAAGCGGACAAGTTCTTTTGCAACAAATTCTTCTTTTCCGGTTTCTTCATTGCGTCGACCAAACATGACAGATCCAACTTCAACACTTCTTAATCCAATAAACTCATAAAGTGCTACGCTTAATGCTTGAGCGGGGTAGTACTCAATAGGAAAATGAGGGAGACTGGCTCCGGCATCAATGTATACGGCATGTCCACCAAAAGGTTTTACAACTTTTAGACCAATAGATTCAAGCCCACTTCCAAAGTATTCCACACTTCTTTTTCGGTAACTTAAATAATCTTCATTGAGGATTTCTTTTAAGCCAACTGCAATTGCATCAAGATCCCTACCACAAAGTCCACCATATGTTGGAAAACCCTCCGTGATAACCATGAGTTGCCTTACTTTTTGAGTAAGAGAGTCATCATTTGTAGCCAAGAAGCCGCCAATATTTGCAAAGGCATCCTTTTTAGCACTCATTAGTACTCCGTCAGCATAACTAAATAGTTCTTTTGAAATATCTTTGACTGAGGAATCACTAAATTCAGCTTCTCTGGTTTTAATAAAATATGAGTTCTCTGCAAATCTTGCAGCATCTATAAACATTGGTATTTTATATTGATTGAGTAGATTTTTAGTTTTTCTAATATTTTCCATTGAAACAGGTTGCCCACCAATGGAATTGTTTGTCACAGTCATAATGAAAAAAGGAATTTGGTCGCTATATTCCTTGAGATATTTTTCTAATTTTTCTAAATCGACATTCCCTTTAAATGGAAAGGTCGACTGCGAGTCATCTGACTCTTTGCAGGGCATATCAATTGACATGCAACCCACAGATTCAATATTTGCACGTGTCGTATCAAATTGGGTGTTTCCAATTACTTTTTGCCCAGGAGTGAGCATGGCTTTACTTAGTAGGGCTTCCGCTGAGCGTCCTTGGTGCGTGGGGATGACATGTTTCATGCCGGTGATGTCTTTAATTGTTTCTGAAAAACGAAAATAACTGTCTGAACCGGCATAAGATTCGTCACCTTCCATGATTGCGGCCCACTGGCTTGCAGACATGGCACTTGTCCCGCTGTCCGTCAATAAATCAAAGGTGACATATTTAGCAGGAATACTAAAGAGGTTGTAAAAAGACTCTTTTAAGACGGATTGACGTTCTTTTAAACTCAATATGGGAAGAGGCTCAACCATTTTAATTTTAAATGGTTCAAAAATTGTTTTTGTTGGTGGAAGAGTTTCCATCACGTATATCTCCAAATTTTAATTACACTTACTACTACCGCAATCTTTACAAATAAAACAACCCTCTTGTAGAGCAATGTTTGTGCTCGAACAGTCAGTACACTTAAGGCTTTTGATTTCAGAAATATAATGCTTTATAGTTCGTGCTATTGCCTTTGAAAAAGAAGTTATATTGCCTTCACTTTTTATAAGCTGGGAAACAATAAACTCAATGTCCGCACCATGTCTAAGTGCAGTTGAGATCATTCTAGTGAGTGCCTCTTGTTCGTTAGATTCAAAAAAGGTTCGAATGTCTCTTAGTACCCATCCATCTTGAGTCTCAAGGTTATAGATACCAGACTTCTCTTTAACTAATCGCCCCTCCTTTAGGTGGGGAGGGAGGTGCAGTCGACTTTGTTTCATAGCAAACACTTCATAGGGGTCTTCATCTAATAAGCCCACCAAAACTACCCACTTTTCCCCGGAAGTGGTTAAATGGTGAATGTGACAGTCTAAGTATTTTGGTCTTTTAGTAGCTTTTGTTCGCGGAATACCCTTAGTTTTGCCTGTTGTGGTTGTACTATTTGCTGATAAAACAGTTGTCATCGTACCCTCACGGTAAGAGGTACATCCCTTAATGGTTCCCGTATTGTATACATCGGCATATAAACGCTTAAAATCTTCATAAGGATAGTCGTTGGGAATGTTTACTGTTTTTGACATGGCAGAGTCGATATTTCGTGAAAAGACTTCCATGGTTTTAACGTGATCATCTATATTTAGATTAAAAGCCGTAGAAACCCAATCTGCTTGAGGGTCCCATGTATTATTTTGCTTGTGGAACCTAACGCCATAGTCTTTAATTTGAGATTCTTTTAAAAGTCCACGAGATTGATCAAATTTCCACACCTCTCCTTTAAACTTTGTAACAAGTAGTGTTTCATCTCCTTCAGTGGTCCAATTCCATTTAGTTTCTGGCCCTGTCGTTGTATAAGTTTTATTTTGCCAATGAACATCTTTGGGGACACCAAGCCCCTCTGGAGCAAAGGGCTGCATAGAAGTCCGTGTATATTCCGTCATAAATAAAGGTTCTAAGCCTCCAGACACATTGTTGGCAAAAACAGAACTGTTTCCAGTGGGTTGAATTGACAGTAAATGACTGTTTCGAATTCCATACTTTTTAATCTTTTCCCGGACTTCTGGTTTTAAATTTTTAACAAAGGCCCCAGACAAGTACTTAGATTCATCATAGAGGGGAAAGCTACCTTTTTCTCGGGAGAGTTCGGCTGAAGTTTCATAGGCCTTATTCATAATAAAATCACCTAGTTCTTCAGTTAATTTAAGTGCTTTAGCAGACCCATAGCGCACTTTAAGCATTAGTAAAGCAGAACCATAGCCTAATATTCCAAGTCCAATGCGTCTTTTAGTTTTTAAACTCTCTTCTTGTTCGGGCAAAGGCACTAGAGTTTTATCATTTACATTGTCCATGAAGCGAACTGCTGAGTTAATTACTTTACTGAGTTCGGCATAGTCCCAAGTTTGATTTTTTGAGTCTACAAATTGTGTCAGGTTTATTGAGCCCAACAAGCAGCATCCGCCAACAGGTAAAACTTGTTCACCGCATGGGTTCGTTGCATTGATGTGTTCAGCATAATAAAGATTATTTAATCTATTGATAGTATCACTAAAAAGTATGCCGGGTTCATTGCGACTAAAGGTAGACTTCATTATTAAGTCCCAAAGCTCATTGGCATTTTTAAATGTCTTATAGATTTTTATTGGAAGCTTTCGGGACTTCCAACTATCTAAATTTCCATCCCAGTAAGACTTATATTCCTTTTTTACAGCTTCATAATCCGGAAATTCCAAATTCCATGGTTTATTGGCCTTAACTGCAGCCATAAATTCATCTGAAACAAGAACAGACATGTTGAATTTTGTGAGTCGTCCCGGTGTTTGTTTTGCAGTAATAAATTCCTCGATGTCTGGGTGAAAAACTGACATGGTGACCATTTGGGCCCCTTTGCGAATTTTCTTTTTCCCCTTGCTTTTTTTAAGACCACTACCGGCAGTGATTACTGCACTTTGTGTATCCCACATTTCCAACAGCTTTACAGCTCCAGGTGAGTCCCCACCAATCCCTTCAACATAGGCTCCTCGTGGTCTCATTACATCAGCACAAAAACCATAGCCACCTTCAGACTTTAATATTAAGGCTTGGCGGCGGAGTTCATCCATTATGCTTTCCATAGAGTCCTGGTTTTCTCCGCGAAACCCACTAACGAAACAGTTTATATAAGTTGTTCCCTTTAAGCCGGTGCCGGCATTAGAAGTGATACGACCACCAGGAACAAATTTAAAATTTTCTAAAATATCAAGAAACCTTTCCGTCCAATAATCTCTCTGTTCAGGTTTTTCCACGGAGGCCAAGTCTTTAGCCATTGCCAGGTGTCTATCGTTGATATCTTTTTCATTTTCGTATTTGTAAGTCATCTCAAAAACTTCTTTTGAGAAGTCATCAGTAAATTGAGTATTTCTCTTGTTAATGCGCATTTTTGATTTTATTGGTAACTTATTCTGTGATTCTTGGCTACCCATTGAAACACCCTCGTGTTCAGCATTTATTGTCATAACATCTCCGTTTAAATAGCCTGTGCAATTTTATTTATTCATAGAATTAATTTTAGCCAAAAGCTTACTTTCAATAAATCAAGCTTGCTCCCAAACAACAACAGTTTTCTGTTTTTTTTCTCAGACCCCAGCTAAATCTAAGTAACAATTGCTTATACAATTGTCGCAGGAGGCTATCTTGATTTTAATCAATGGATATTCAGAAACCTAGGAGTATAAGAAGGATTAAGCACCTATTTTGAGTAACCGTCATGTATCGCTCCACCAAAGACCCTTATTAAAGAATTTACTTGCTGTTAACAAAGATACTCAAAAAAGATTCTAGAGCTACTTCTGCCAGACTTATCTTATGCGGGACTTACTACCTTTACTCTAGGTCTATGGTTGCAGCTCTCATCTCTGCATGTGGGAGCGTTCCCGCCGGGACTTCTGGCCTTCGCATTTAAACCCGACAGCTCGTTCGTATACGTCTCTAATCCTTGAAATCTACCGCTGGCCCCGAGGCTTGCCGACTCTCGTGTTGGAAAGATAGAAATGCCTCCTTTCTTCGATCCACACCGCACTATTTCAGGGTCTCCCACTGGACCAAGTATCAGATCTTAAGCTATCAAGGTAGCAGATACTCGAAAACATAATTTTTGTGGGAATAGCCTATTGGTAAGGTATTTTTTACCTTTTTAACAGCAAGTAGAATTCCATACCAGAAAGCAAATCTTAACTTCACTCACTTTACTGAGAAACTTAATGAAGTGGAGGGAATAAAGATCAGCGTTGAGTCAGTGCGAAAAATACTGCGCAGTGAAAATCTGACTAACAAGAAAATGCATCGTCCAAGGAAGCACCGCAAAGAGCGCCCGAGACGTGAGAGTGCCGGCGAGCTTTTGCAACAAGACACATCACCGCACGACTGGCTGGGCACAGGGCAGGAGCTACAACTAATCGTGATTGTCGATGATGCCACCTCAGACCCGCTCTATGCACAGTTCTTTGAGCATGACGGGACTATGCCTAACTTCAAGGCCCTCGAACATGTGTTTAGAACTTATGGCCTTCCTATGGCCATCTACACGGACAAGGCCAGTTGGTTCCACTACTCAGGACAAGGAGTGAAGGTAGGTACTCACAAGTCGTACTTCGAAGATCCAAAGGAAGACAAAAAAGTCCTCACCCAAATCGGCAGAGCCCTTGATGAGCTGGGAGTCGAGTTCATAGCAGCACACTCGGCCCCCGCTAAGGGTCGCGTTGAGAGAATGAACAGGACTTTTCAAGATCGACTGATCTCAGAGCTCAGGCTTCGAAAAATAAAAAACATCGACGTTGCAAACGTATTTATCGAAGACGTGTTTTTACCTGACTTCAGGAAGCGCTTCAGGAAGGCGCCTAAAAGCCCCAGGAAAGCCTTTGTAGAGCTCTTTGACCCCAAGTGCTTACGGAACATCCTCTGCGCTAAATACACAAGTACAGTACGGCCAGATAACATCATTGCTCGAAAGGGCCTTTATAAAATCCAACTCCTGCCAGCCGCTCACAGAGCCAACTGGGCAAAGGCAAAAGTGGAGGTCAGCATCCACACCGATGGCACCTTGAGCGTGGTTCACGAAAAAACCAGAGAGGCAATCCCACATGAGGTGATTGAGTGTAAAAAACTAACAGAATTTAAGAATGGCTCAAAACGAAACACGCACAATGTGTCAGACTGAGAAAAGGGGACATTTTAACTTGGGAAAAGGCCACAAAAACCGGACATTTCTAAAATTTTTTAACATTTTTCGTGTCGCATCTAAACAAAATCGATTTTCTGCCGATAGAGGGATTGTACGAAAAGTACGTCAAAGGAAAGTGTTGATGAAAGAAGTTCGGAAAAGTAAAGCTCCCCGCCGGGGACTGTTGTGCAACCGTCGGGTTTTGGAACCCTTGACGTTGGCCATGGCCTCTATTCCGCCCCTTGTTTTAGTGCTTTTACGCATTGATCCTTCTGCAAATGAGTACCTTTTGGGAGCTGTGAGCGCCGTTAGTATACTCTCGTTTATCGCTTGCTTTCTTCTTATTCGAAGTTCATTTAATTCTATGCGTGAGCAGGAGCAAGAGCTGAAATCCACCGATGATAGACTCAATTTGGCCTTGGCCGACTCCCATCGCTTTATTGTGGATATGATTGTTCAACTTCGTCGCCCGCTCAATGGCATTTTAGGCATGGTGCAAGTGAATCAAATTGATTTTGATGATGACTCGGCTCGAGTGAACCTTAAAGAGTTCACTGAGGTGGCCGATTATTGTTGTCGACACATGATGGATCAGCTTGAACATATACAATTTCACTCTGAACTAGAATCTGGACAAATTACTTTTTCATTCAAACCCACTACACTTGGCCATTTGCTTGAAGAAAGCGTCTCTGATGCCCGTGGACTGTTCTCTTCAGAGAACATTGAGGTCAATACTGTTGTAGACTTCAACACGCCTCAAGACGTCACGCTGCCAGCTGATGCCATACAAATGGTGCTGACGGATCTCACAAAAAATGCATTTCGGTACACCGAAAAGGGGCAAATTCGCCTGCGAGCAGAGATTGATCCTAAAAGAGAAGACCATATCCTTTTTAGTGTCAGAGACACTGGCGTAGGAATGACTGAGCAAAGAAAACAACAGATCTTATCAGATCTTTCTAAGGTGAGATCTTCACGGCAGTGGCATGAACGCTCCATGGGCCTAGGTCTTGCCACCGTGTCCAGTGTGCTTCGCAATATCAACGCCCACATAGACCTGCAAACCGAAGTGGGCTTTGGCACAACTTGGTGGATTTCAGTGCCATTTAAACCTGTGCTTTCTAAACGCCTCACTGATCAAAGCGCAGATCGTTTTTCTATCCCCGACAATGAACCCTCGCTATCGGGCGACTCTCACAGACAGGCCCCCGTTCGCGAAACACCGGTTTACCCAAAACACCTCGCTCCGTCAGAAGCCAAGACCAACCGAATACTTGTTGTCGATGACGAAGTCTTTGCCCGCAAAGTGATTGGTGAAATGCTCAAACGGTTCGGGCACAGTTTTGATGTGGCTGAAAACGGACAGCAGGCTTTAGAGATGGTTTCAAAAAACAGCTATGACCTCGTTCTTATGGACCTGCAAATGCCGGTCATGGATGGAATTGAAGCGTCCACACGAATTCTAGGCCAAAAAAATAAACCACGGCCCCATATTGTGGCCACCACTTCTCATGCACGAGCTGCCGATAAAAGACTCTGCGATGAAATCGGGATGGACGGCTTCTTATCGAAGCCCATAGACATTGAGTTATTGAGAACCGTGGTCAACCAGTTTGTTTCCTCCTCCGAGATCTCTCTTCGGGCCGAGCCCTCCCCTCACAGCCCGTCTTTAGAGTCTAGTAACATTGACGATACGGTCACTGAGCTATTTGATCGTATGAAGATCTATGAATACAGCGGACAAAACCTCGCCCTTTGTATTAATTTTGTAGAAATTTCTTCTGAGTCAAATCTTGAATTAATGAAAGATCTCATCGCAGCCGTGGGACAACTTGATAACAAAAAAATTCAATTTTGCTCACACAAAATAAAAGGCAATCTGCAGTTTCTAGCCTGCGAACAAGGCGCTGATCTGGCCCAAAAAATCTATATTTTGGCGGAGAACGGGCAAGACGTTGTCAGCAACAAACAGCAACTGATCCATCTCGTTCAACAACTCAATGATATCGTTCAGCAGGGAACTCGTTTGAGTTTTGATGACCTAGGTTTACACTCAGCTTAGTCGGCAAACCCGTTTTGGGCTCTCCAATTAGCATCCAAAAATTTTGTCATGTAGTTTCGAATGCCGTCAGGCAACACAACCACGCAATTTTGACCGGCTTTTAGATTTTTCGCCTCTTGCAGTGCCGCCATCATGGCTGAACCACAAGATCCCCCCACCAACAGGCCTTCTTCACGAATCAACCTTCGAGCTAAATGAAATGACTCGCTGTCAGTAGTTTTAACCCATCGATCCACCAACGATCGGTCCAATACATCAGGTATAAAGTCGTACCCGATGCCCTCAACGTGATAAGAGTGAATTTCTCCGTCTCCTGCCAGAATCGAACCCTCAGGGTCTGCGCCAATGATTTTTGCCTCCGGACACGCCTCTTTCACCCGACGAGCCACACCAGTGATGGTGCCTCCGGTGCCGGCACCCATCACCACCATGTCCACTTGCCCATTTAAATCATCGAGTATTTCTTGAGCTGTGCCTGAATAATGGGCCAACGGGTTTGCCGGGTTCGCATACTGATCTAGAATATGAGCATTGGGCAATTCATCACGCAATTTCTTTGCCACACTAATATGACTTTCAGGATGATCCGACGCCACTTCCGTCGGCGTTCGAATAATTTCGGCCCCCAAGACTTCTAGGGCTATTTGTTTTTCGCGACTCATTTTTTCAGGCATGGTGATAATCACTTTGTATCCAAGTACAGCACCTGCGAGAGCCAGTCCAATGCCGGTGTTGCCGCTTGTGGGCTCAATCAGAGTATCCCCCGGCTTAATTATTCCTCGCTCTTGGGCATCCAAAACCATTTGTTTGCCGATACGATCTTTGATGGAACCGCCAGGATTTACAAACTCACACTTTGCATAGAGGTTACAGGGCAATTCAGCGCCCACTCGATTTAATTTAACAAGAGGAGTGCGCCCAATTGCATCCAATATATTATTACAAAGCATGAAGTTCTCCTTTAAGTTATCGCATATTTGACATTGAAACGGGGCGACTAGCAAGATCTAAGGATTTGCACAGCGGCATGTATAGTGCCAAACAAACTGTCTTTGACCACCTTGTGATGAAAATAGGGTTGCCACTCCCCTTGACCCAAAAAATCGCTGATTACGGCAACGCTCGCCGCCTCAAGACCTAAAAACTTGGCCACCGAAAACAGGGCTGAGGCCTCCATTTCCACACACCCAGCGCCCTGGCTCATCCATTGCTCGATTTTTGAGGGAGTTTCTCGATAGGGCGCATCCGTAGACACCCAAAGTTCACTGGCCACAGGCGACCCAAAGCCTTTTGCCAATGATTCCACTAACCCCTTATGGGGAAACACTTTTAGCTCTGTTACCCCATAGTGCTGGGAGCACCCTTCTTGGCGCAAAGCTCCATTGGCTAGAACCACCTGTCCCACTTGATGATCATTTGTAAGAGAGCCGGCCACGCCCAAGCCCAACACGCGTTTCACACCCAGGACATTCAGCTCTTCTAGTTTTGCCACCAGAGCCGGCGCCCCCACACCTATTTCTGTGAGAACCCCCACATCCGGGTGATTGGAATCTGTATACAAAGTGGCACCCAAAAATTTTCTTTTCTCCCAATGCGGCTCACTACAAAGCCCGTGGGCCACAAAGGGGATAAAACAAACAACCATGTTTTTAGGAACGGGCCCGTCGTCAAGCTGCCCTCGGCTCTTTAAATATTGCAAAAACTTTTCAGCTGTAAAAATTGAAGATTCTAAAGAGGATGCCATAAACTTTTCTCATCTAAAATTTCTGACACGGCCGATACCCACTGCGGATTCGAGTTAAGACTGGGGACCAAAAATAATTCTTCACCACCTGCGGCTTTGAAATCCTCTCGCGCCCGAATCGCTATTTCTTCAAGGGTTTCTAAACAATCCGCTACAAAAGACGGCGCCACCACGGCTACAGTCTTAACACCTGTTTTTGCCCAGTGGGGCAAAACCTGATCTGTATAGGGCTCAAGCCAAGCGTCCTTACCCAAACGACTTTGAAAACTCACCTGCCACTGATCGGTGGCCAGACCGAGCTCTTTTGCCAACGCTTCGGCCGTTTGTACACATTGCATTCTGTAACAAAGCTGATTTGCGGGACGGATCACTTCACAACATCCCGGGTTTTCAAGGCATCCCTTTGCCACTTTTTTGATATGACGAACGGGCAAACCATGAAAACTAAACAACACCCGATCCACAGGCTTTGATGAAATGTGCTCTTTAATATTAATCACCCAAGACTTTAAAAAAGCGGGGTGGCGATAAAACTCTCGTAAGTAAAACACATCGACCTGGCCTTCACCGTAGGACCTCTGCCACTTTCTAGCCACATCCAACGTGGTCTCAGTCGTGGATAGTGCATATTGAGGATAAAGGGGAAGCAAAAATATTTTTTTCACTCCCTGTTGCTTTAGATTCTTCAACTGCTGAAACAGCTGTGGCTTTCCATAGCGCATAGCCAGAATCGTGGTTTCTTTTCTTTGCGCTTGAAGTTGAGACACAAAATCCTCGCTGTGAAACCTTAGTGGTGAGCCCCGCTCACTCCAAATCTGTGAATAGGCGTGAGTCGATTTTTTTGCCCGAAACGGAACAATAATCAAGTACACCAAAATCCAGCGCAAAACCGCCGGGATATCTATAACGAACGGATCTGACAAAAATTCTCTCAAGTACCTTCTAACAGCACTCACTTTCGGGGCATCGGGAGTCCCCAGGTTCACAAACACAAAAGCCTCTTTAGAATTCACTGGACGCTCCCAGTTGCTCTGCAATGTTCTTTGCGCGCTGTAAAATTCGACTGAGTCCAATCCCGCCCATGTAATTGCCATTTAACAAAATATTTTTTGGTTCAGTTAAATCCCCTAAGAATTCTTTCAGCCCTAAATCATAATGGGGAATGGCTTTGGGCCAAACAGTGAGTTTTGTGTGTAAAGGCTCCACTCGCCGCCCATACAATTTCTCTCGGTCAGCCAGGGCCGCGTGCACGATTTCCCACTCCGGAGCATCCGCAATTTCTCGGTCAAGGGCGCCACCTAAAATCCATGTCTCAGTGTGCGCTTCTGTTCGGCCAGAAAAAATATATCTATTGAATAAAACGCCTAAACTTCTGATACCCTGGTCCCTCGGAAATAAACATCCAAACCCCTTGAGTGTGCCTTCGTTCTTATCAAAGTGCATGGTTAGAGAAGCTAACGGTAAAAGATCTAAGTTCTTCAGCTGAGCACTCAAGTGAGGGTCCGAAGATTTCAAAATTTTCGCCGCCGCCTGAGGCCCCACACACAACACGTGGGGATGATTCGGTTCTGTGCCAAGCTCTGGATCGGCGTTCAAAACCATCTCCACGCCTTTTTCTCTCAGAAAAGCCACCAATTGATCGACAAACTGTTGCATGCCTTTTTCTGGCGCTACCGTGCCCCTATGGTAATGGCCTTGGCTGCGCTTAAAGCCTCGCTCACGAGAGGGGGGCTTCAAAATTAATTCTGCCGAGAGCTCCCGCACATCACCGGCAAAGATCCCCTGCTGTCCGGGTTCAATAAAATATCGAAGGACCTCTTCACCGAAAAGTCTTTCTGCCCAATGGCCCAAAGTTTCATTGGTTTGAGGAGCAAACCCTGCTTTTCCCTTCATCAAGGCTCGAACTAAGCTTCGAACCAAATTCAAGGACTCAGATAGAGTCAAAGGCCAGCGTTTGGGACCATTTCTATAAATGTAACGATTCCGACTCTCCAATCGAGTGGGCAGCAGCCTTACACCGATATTTTTTGCCAGGTCATGCAACTCAAAACTATTCAAAATGCCATTGGCCGCAGTTTCCACAAGCCCCCATGGCTCATAGTGGGTGCCCAATAGCCCGCCCCAGCGAGCCTCTTTTTCAAATAAGCGAACATCAAATCCGGCTTGCACCAAATAGTACGCCGTCACCAGCCCTGAGAATCCTCCGCCAATAACTGTAACCGGCTTTTGTTCCATGTCAGATCGCCTGCGAATGAGCGCGCACACCGGACTGGCTTCGACGCAATCTCAAGTCAAGAGCCATACACGCATTTCTCAAAAAAGGTCGCCCCTTGTCTGTAAGAGTTAAACTGTGACCCGAAAGATGGACCAATTCATCATCAAACATGGGCTTTAAAAAAGTTCTCACATCATCCACTTGCTCTGGCCGCAAATCCACACAAAACTCATTCATAAATTTTAATATTTGCTGGCGCTGCTGCATATCCTCTTCGGTGAGCACATGTCCTCGAAAGGTGGGTAAATTTCCAGATGTTATTTCTCGTTCATAAACGGGAAGAACTTTTTCATTTTGATGAAAACAAGTCGGTGTTTCAGAAATGCTGCTCACGCCCAGACCCAAAAGGACATTGGTTTTTTGATCTGAGTATCCCATAAAATTTCGGTGCAAACGTTTTTCTTTCGCGGCCAAGGCCAAACCATCTTCTGGCAATGCAAAATGATCCATCCCTATTTCTAAATACCCACCATCCAAAAGAATTTCTCGAGCTAACTCATAGAGCGATCGTTTTTCTGCGCCCTCGGGTAGATCTTCGTCTTTGAAAAGCCTTTGCGCCGGCTTAATCCACGGAACTTTTGCATAACTGTAAAGCGCTATGCGATCTGGCCGCAACTGAAGGGTTTGCATAGCTGTGGTTTTAAACGAGTCGATGGTTTGCATGGGCAAGCCGTATATCAAGTCAAAGTTAACTGAGGTGTAGCCCACTTCCCGTGCCATATTTGTTGTTTGTTCTGTCATCGAATAGGGTTGCACGCGATTGATCAACCGTTGCACTTCATCATTGTAATCCTGCACACCTAAGCTGACTCGACGAAAGCCAAGCTCGTAGAGCGCCTGCAATTGATCCCGATGTAAGCGGCGAGGATCCACCTCGATGGACCCCTCAAACTCCGTTTGCGAAACATTAGCTGCTTTCATAATGGGGGCCACAAGGTCGTGTAGGTGTCTAGCGCTAAAAAAATTCGGGGTGCCGCCGCCCAAATGAATGTGCTTTAAAGGCGCTTTTTGCAATTCAGGAACTTTTTCTACATAAAGCGCCCATTCTTTTAAAATAATATCTAAGTAAGGTTTTTCTTTGTCATGATTGCGCGTGATCGTGGTGTTGCAGCCACAAAATGTACACAATGTTTCACAAAAGGGAATATGTACATACATGGACCAGCCATCTCCGCTGGCGAGCCCGTCTTTGACAGCTGAAATCCAAAATTCTTTTTCGGGAGCCCCCTCCCAATGAGGCACTGTGGGATAACTGGTGTATCTCGGGGCCGGCACATCGTACTTTGAAAAAAGCTGCTTTTTTGTCAATCGAGTGGAGTCTGTCATGAAAACCTTTTTCGCACAGTTTCTATAAATAAATGCACATGCTTTTCTGGAGTTTGTGGCAGAATGCCGTGCCCTAGCCCACAAACCCAACCGCGCCGTTGCTCGGGTGACATCTCAACAAGTGGGTTGAGATAATCACCTAAAACTTTTTTAAACTGCTCTGGCTCAGAAAATAGAAGTGCTTGATCAAAATTGCCCTGCACAAATCCTTTTTCGGGGCCAACAGATTTATTTCGTCCAGCCAGAACTTCGTGGACATTCCACCGGTGATCCACCCCAAAACCCGCCCAATTGGGGTCTTGCCATAAACGGGGACGTAAATGAGAGTTGTCCGTTAATTTTGAGTAATACCCCAAGCGCCCCGGAAAAGATTGAGATAATTTCTCAAGCTCCGGCACCACTAGAGAATTAAACAGAGACGGCGATAATTCGCCTGCAGCCGTATCAAAAATCATAACGATCTCGGCCCCTGCATTCAGTTGCAATCGAATATTCTCCTGCAACAGCGGTAGCAATCGGCTGGTGAAATCAGTAAACAAAGTCAAATCCGCTTTCGCTTCTGTTAGTGCCCCTTTGTGGCCGCCCTCCACAGCGTAGGTGTACAACGTCCACGGACCGCCAATAAAGCCGATTAAACTTTTATTTTGAGGCAAGCGCTGGCGGGTCGCCCTCAACACATCTCCTTGAAACTGTAAAAGCGGCAAAGCCTCATCGACGCTTTTTAGATCTTTTAAAGTTCTACGATTTAGTTTCCAACCCAAAACAGGACCGGGTTCATAGGTCAGACCCATGCCGAATGCCTCAAGCGGAAATAGCAAATCACTAAACATTATAGAGACGTCAAAATCAAATTCGGCTACCGGGCCATAAGCCACTTCAGCAGCCAACTCTGGCACCTTACACAAATCCATAAACGAATATCTAGATCTTAAATTCTGGTAATGACTATGGTAACGGCCGGCCTGCCTCATAAACCAAATGGGCGGAACCGACACCGGTTCGCCACTCAATGCCGCTTTAAAAAGATCATTTGCCATGTTCTACCGCCACTTTCTCGGCCCATTGATAACCCACTCCACGGACTGACCGAATGCAACGAGACCCGCCCTCTCCCAGAGCTTGGCGAATCCGTAAAATAATGTTGTCCACTGTTCTATGAGTGGGGAACTTCTCTTCTCCCCACACTTTATTGAGAATGTCGTCACGACTCACTACTTGTGGTGATCGTTCAATTAATAATTTTAAAATCTGAAAATCCTTTAGCGGCAATCGAGTTTGGGTCCCATCTTCATTTAAGATCGACATACTTTGAAAGAGTATTTGTTTTTGTCCGCAAGAAACCACCGCGTCAATGGCATGATTTTCAAGAACGTGCGACACGCGCATCAAAAACTCTTTTAAATGAAAAGGTTTTGGAATGTACTCTTCTGCGCCAATCTCATAACCATGCAACCTTTGCTCGGCCGAAGTTTGGGCCGTCACAAAAATAAAGGGCACCGTGCTGGACTCCCTCACTTCTTTAGCAAAATCAAAACCTGATCCATCAGGCAAACCCACATCAAGAATCACCAAGTCAAATCGAGTGGCCTTAAACGCCTCTTTGGCTCGCGCAAGAGTAGATACCCAGGTAGTTTGGTAACCCTCTTTGTCCAGACGTTCTTTTAAAGATACGCCCAGTGATTTGTCATCTTCAACCAGCAACAAATTCATGCCTGAACACTTCCTCTTAATTGCAGGCGAATGGCAAAGCCATGGCCTGGAGACCTTCGAATAAACTTAATGTCGCCATCTATTTCATTGAGAAGCTGGCGCACTATATATAAACCAAGGCCGCTTCCGCTACTGGGGTTGTGCCGGTAAAAAATCTCACCCAGTTGTTCATAATCTCCAGGAAACCCCTCGCCATTGTCTGAGATTTCAACTTCCACACTTTCTTGGCTTAGTGGCCCGCCCTTGATCACGACCTCCGAGGCGCTCCCATGCACGACGGAGTTTTGAATTAGATTGGTAAAAATGCTCTCTAAGGCACGACGATCCCCTCGCACGGTCACTGGATTCAATACCTTGATTTTCAACTGAGGCCAAAAGTGCTCTAATGAATGAATCATGTCGTTCACCGAAATATTCTCGATAAAAATCTTTTGAGCTTCGTGCCGTCCCAGATAAAGTGAGTTTTCAAGCTGTAACCCTAGCCGAACAATATCACCCTCTAATCGGTCAACGAGGGGACTGAGTTCCGGATCTTTCATATCTTCACGCAGGCTCTCGGCCTGAAGCCGCAAGCTCGCCAAAGACGTTTTCATATCGTGAGAAAACGCGGCCACAAATTCTTTGATCTGCTGGGTGTAGCGTTCCTCTTGCAAGACAAAATAGATCAATGCAATTCCGCCAGCCAATAGAAGTAAAATCCAAGTGGCCCCTTCCCACATCAACATATTTTTGTGCCGCAAAACATCAGCCTGTCCTTCCCAAGGCACATTTTTTATTCTTTCAAGCAGGTTGATCGAAAAAGCCATCCACCATCCCGCCATGGCAATGGTAAAAACGATCCAAACGCTGACATAAATGATCTTTCGATTCACTCGCCGTCTATACATGGCTCTCTTTTACGGCTTGATCAAACCGCTCCAATACCTCGCCTAAAATTTCATCCGTGTGGGCCCAAGATAAAAACCCCACTTCATAGCTACTAGGGGCCAAATATATACCTGCGTTGAGACAAGCGTGAAACAAAACGGAAAACCCTTCTGCATGTCCTTCGACAAAGTCAGTGATGGCCCGAATCGGTTCACCTTTTGATTTGTGAATCCAAAATAGTGATCCTTGGTGAGTCACCCGCAATGGCGATTGATGACGTTGAAAAATTTCATTCAGCGACTGACTCCATTTCTTGGTTCGCGCCTCAAGCTTATCAATGACACCGTCTCGTTCTACCTTTTTAAGCGTTGCAAGTCCGGCCTGCATACCCACAGGATTCGCCGATAAGGTCCCTGCCTGGTAAACAGGACCAAGCGGCGCCACTTGATCCATAATCTCACCCCGCCCGCCGTAACAGCCCACGGGGAATCCACCGCCAATGACTTTTCCGTAAGTCACTAGATCTGGCTGAATATTTAGCGTCTCTGCCATGCCGCCCATTTTCACACGAAAGCCCGTAATCACTTCGTCAAAAATCACCAAACTCCCAGCGGCTCTTGCCGTGTTGACCACAGTTTTGAGAAATTCCTCTCGTTGCACCAAAAGCCCAAAATTGGCTGGCAACGGCTCTAGAATAACTGCTGCTATCTCAGCTCCGTGCTCGCTAAATGCCTTTTTTAATGCATCTTCATTGTTCAGCGGCACTACAATCGTATCCGATGCCACTTTCTCTGACACCCCAGCGGAGTCACTGGCCGCCAATCCAGCAAGGCCACTGCCCGCTTTCACTAACATTGAATCCACATGACCGTGATAACAGCCCTCAAACTTCACGATTTTCTCACGTCTTGTAAAACCACGGGCCAAACGAAGTGCACTCATTACGGCTTCCGTGCCTGAACTTACAAACCGTAAACGCTCCACCCAAGGAATTCGCTCCGTTATCCACTCGGCTAACTGCAGAGAATAGGGCTCGCTGGCCCCCACTGACCACGCCGTATCTATGGCTTTGTGAACCACCTCTTTCACTTCAGGATCGCAGTGACCAAGAATATTGGGCCCAAAGCTTTGGCAAAAATCCACATAGGTTTTATCATCCACAGAAGTCAAAAGGGCCCCTTGCGCGGATTCAAAAAACAACGGCTCGCCACCAACACTTTTAAATGCCCGCACCGGAGAGTGAACTCCCCCAGGGGCGACTTTCAAAGATCTTTCAAACAGACGATGAGATTCGGACTGAGGCAACGGCCGCTCCTTTTTTTAAACGAAATCTAACTCAACACATCTTCACGCCATTGAGCGTGGCTCAAATACACTCTAATTCGCGAAGAGTCGCTGATGTGTTGCTTTAACACCCCGAATGTGTGCCCGGGGCCACAAGCATGATAATATTGCCGGATCTGGGGCTCGATTTCAATGGCTCGTAAAAAGGCTGTCCCACTGGGCCAAAAAAAATATTTTTTACCAGTAAAGTCAAATCTCTCGGCACGAGGCTGTAATTCATAGGTGGGACAGAGTGTTTTTTCAGAAGTGGATTCTGCACGATGGTGCGACAATTTTGTCCAATTCCCCATTGAACCACCCAGTAGGTTCTCAATATTCTCAGACTCTTGCTCGCCAAGCCCCTCAGCGGAACCATTCACCCAAACGCCTCGTAGCGCCAATTTTTGCCAGGTATGTAGTCCAGCCGTCCAAATCACCTGCCCCATGGAGGCCACGAAGGCCTCCGGCAACGCATCAGCCCGCGCCACCCAAAGGGGACCACTTGGTATTTCCACATCGGACATGGGAATTCGATTGAACAACGTCACTTCATTCATTTCATACGGCCAGATCTCATCCCTATTGGTTGGACCGGGCCACACAGGACGAGCCGAAGTCTCTAAATTCGCCGCATTGAGAATTTCACCCCTGTCGGTAAGGCCCTGCAGATAGGTGATCTCACCATAAGGGCGAGAGAGAACATTCACACCAATTTTCTGGTGGCATCCGCCTCCTAGGCCTGCCAGCCATTCTCTCTCCCGGCGAATATTCGTAAAAGTCTTTGCACAATTCACTTTAGCAAAAATCGCTCGCAGGTCGTCTCGGGTCTTTAATATTTCTATGGCAATGGCACCTTGAGCGGCGGCCGTGGGGTTTTGCGAGGCAGGAAGAACCATCCAGTGACATTGATCCAACTGCTCACGAAGTTTAACTCTTGCAGCCTGAATATCCGCCCAAGAGGCCTCCAACAATCGATCCATCGCGGCTTTTGCAACCACCAGAGCATCACCCTCGCCGTCCATCAATTTGTTTAATCGTGTGGGGATATTTCCCCGCACATCTTTAAACTGAATTTGCATTTGGGGTGCCGGCAAAATATTGGGCAAAAGCCGACTCAAATTGTACACGCGACGTGGGGAAGACGACAGCACCGTCAATTGCCCGAGGTTAACCGCCTTTGCCCAGGCCGCTTTTGGAATTAACAACAAGTCCCGATGGTCGGCTCGCGAAAGTGTAGCTACCACTTCGGTATGAGGCCGCATTTCAATAGGCAAATCTTTCCATGAGTGTACCACGGCATCCACCCGGCCCGCCTCTAAGTCTTCGGCAAAATCTTGAGTGAACAGGCCTTTATTCTCAGCCGCCCAAAGGGGCACTTGCTGATCTCGATCGCCCAAAGACGAACTAAACTTGTACTCTATTTGAATATCTGGAAATTTTTTTTTAAGCGCCTCACCCACCGAATAGGCCTGTAGCCTTGCCAAATCGCTTTTTCGAGAAGCTAACCTTACGAGCATAAGTCTTCCCAACCAAAGGGTCGGTGTTGCGTGGTTTTAGATTTCACTTGAATCAACTGCGAAATCATCTTTTCGGCTTGGGCTATTTTTTCATTCACTTGCTTTTTTGTTTTCTTGATCGTGGCAAACACCATCTGCAGATTTCGAACTTCAAGCCACGCCGGTAAAGGGTCAGATGCCGACTCCCCACGCAAATCAATCACTGTCAGATTTTTATTGTCGCCGACCCAAGCAACAATGGCTTGAGCCGAAACGGGAGCCGCTATAACCAAAACTCCTTGCAGTGAATCATTGGCCGATCCCTCAGGCCCAAACACTTCTGAAATCACCTTTGGAAACCCAGCGAGGGCGGCGGCGGCTTTTTGTTGATTCCGGGCATGCACACGCACGGGGCCAGAAAATTTTTTAAGCCAGGGAAGAATGTCTTTTGTTAACAAGCCCGCACCGAGAATATTCACTTCTGGTTGTCCGCGCACAGCTTTTCGCACAAAGCTACCGTAAGATTGACTTCCCAAACCAATCAGATGTTTTTGTCGCACTAGTTTTGCATCGGCAATGAGATCTGCCATAAATCGCCGAAGACTTTGCTCCCAGGACAACTCACCCCAAGGGGTGTCTGAATGCAGAGCCTTAAATTGACCGTATATTTCAGTTTCCCCTTTAATCGGTGACTGTAATCCGCAGACAATGTTCAACAAAAACCGGTAAGCCTCTACACCACGGTACACCTCGTCGGACTCATCCAAAAGAATCTCCTCCAAGGCTTGAGCAGAACAAAACAGAACGCTACGCACACAAGTGCGCCACAGCAACTGCTCCACTGCTGGCTCGGTAAAAACAAAATTTTGTTGTGACCGATGGTGCACAATGTAGATGTCATCGAACATAATCATAGTATAGTGAAATCAGACACATAGAGTGTCACAGTAGTGTCACACGTCCCGGTAATGCTGAAGCCAAGGGGTATGTGGTATTATAAAAAAGCCCTCTAGCGCCATTAGTTTTGCGGCGCGTCTCATAATGAGACAATGGGCTTGAACTTAAAATTGATGGAACCTCAACCAACGGGAGATTTTCCATGTGCCGAATTTTTGGCTTTCGCTCTGTCATTCAAAGCCAGGTTCACCATAGCCTCATGGAGGCCGATAATGCACTTGGCCTTCAAAGTGACGCTCACCCTGACGGATGGGGCGTTGCCTATTACCAAGCCGGAGCCCCCCATGTGATCAAGTCCGGGGCCAAAGCCATGGAAGACGCTCTTTTTAAAAAGGTCTCGGGAATTGTTTCCTCTAACACCGTGGTGGCTCACATCCGGGCGGCTACCGAAGGACCGGTTGCCATTCTCAATACTCACCCCTTTCAATACGGCCAGTGGACATTTGCCCACAACGGCAACATCAAAAATTTTGGGAAACTTCGCGATCAATTACTCACGGAAGTGGACCCGCCTCTGCGCCGATTTATTCTTGGCGACACAGACAGTGAACTGCTGTTTCACCTCACTCTAACTGAACTTCAAAAAAAGCTGGATCTTGAAAAGAAAGTCTGCAAAATCGAATATTTGGCTGAAGCCATCGGCAAAACCGTAAACAAAGTGACAGCCCTTGCCGGAGAGTATTCCAAAACGGATTCGGCTCCATCAACGGAGACCTTTTTGACTTTTATTCTAACCAATGGCCCCTGCATGGTGGCCTTTCATGGCGGCAAGAACCTTTACTACAGTACGCACAAGCAACGGTGTCCTGAACGTGACTCCTGTGGCTACTTTGCACCTTCTTGTGAGTCGGCCACGTCCTCTGGATCAGTGAATCATTTAATATTTTCCAGTGAACCCCTGTCAGGGCAAAATGTGTGGGAACCCATGAAGCCAGGAGAAATTGTAGGTGTCGATGGACTTATGAACCTGTATAAGGGTTAGCTGTGCCGTATTACCTACGATCCGCGACAAAAAGGTGGGGATGATGAAAACACTCAAACATATTTTTGATAAAAATCAGGCTTGGGCGATGAAGCTGCGCGAAGATCAGCCTGAGATATTTTCGAGATTATCCAAAGACCAGCAGCCGGAGTACCTTTGGATTGGATGTTCTGACAGTCGCGTGCCGGCAAATGAGATTTGTGGTCTTGACCCAGGTGAGATGTTTGTTCACCGAAACATTGCCAATATGGTGGTTCACACCGATTTAAACTGTTTATCCGTAATTCAATTTGCCATTGATGTTTTAAAAATAAAAAACATTATCGTTTGCGGACATTACGGTTGTGGCGGGGTAAAAACGGCTTACCAAGGGGACTCTTTGGGCCTTATCGATAACTGGCTCGCCAACATCAAAGACGTTATCGCAAAAAGCCAACCGGAGCTAAAAAGCTTAAAAGACCCGCAAGCTCAAGTGGATCGAATTTGCGAATTAAACGTGGCTCAACAGGTTCAAAACCTATGTTCGACCACCATCGTACAAAATGCCTGGAAACGAGGCCAAGAGCTCAGCGTGCACGGCTGGATATACAATATGAAAGATGGCCTCCTTCACGATTTAGGACTGTGCTTTAGTTCTCCCGCGCAGATTGCGGAAACATTTCAACTCAACCTTTAATGGTGATATCAATCATCGCGCTAGTAATCGCCGTAACGTAAATAGCGCATGACCATGGGCTCATTGTATTGACTATGAAAGCCAAAAACCACGTGACCACAATCACTGTTTTCTGAAAGTATTTCCATCAACCGAGATACAGGATCCGTCTCTTTAAACCTTCGAAATTCTCTTTTGATTCGCAGGCGACCGCGATCCATACGAAAATCCATACGCACAAAATCACCTACATTTAATTGCGAAACCACACACATGCGGTGGTACCGCTGACTTTGCAAATCTTTGGCGATTTTTGCTAAATTCTTTTCTTGCTCGGGCAAGTCCAAATCCCCTTGCACCACTCGCCGCCTCAACTCTTGATAGTTTTCTTCGGTAGAAGCACAAAGGCCCGCCCTCTCGGCCTGCTGCACCAGAGCCTCCACCTCACCGCGGTCTTCCGGCCCACGCACATGAAACAAAAGATAATCACTGTCATTGGCCACAAACATCACATGGGGCCGGCGATCTCCCTCAATAACACAAAGCCCCGTGGGGCCGACTATGGCACGAAGCGGCTTCATTTCCTCGGCCCACAGTCCGCTTTGGCTTTTTAAAACTAGCAATAAGAAGATAAATAAAGACATGGCTCTCACAGCGCCTCCAACAAATCACTTTCAATTCATGAAAAATTTTTAAGTCTCAATTAAACTACAACCTTTATGCCAAAAGGAAATCCACCAGAATCCACAGGGGCAAATCACCGTGTCACGTCTTCGCAAAAACTGTTGCATCAGTTTGCAACCACATACCCGGATATCCCGTTTAAATCGGGTCATTCCCGCAGTTAACGCACGGGCCAACATGGGCGAAGCTTCATGGTACACGATACGCCTTTTAGCCACTTCTACCTACCAGCAGGAAGCTCTGCCGCCAAAAGATCCTACGAACAGTTAAAATTTTTACCTGGCCCGACCCCTTGGCCCGCGGCAGACGTTGTCTTTGCGAAGTTTTGGTAAACGTAATGCTGGGAAATCGGCAAGATAAAAGACTTCGCAACGGGGGCGCCTCTAATAACCTCACGGTGGAATTGCCTTAATTATGGCCGGTTTAATATATCAATGAAAATCCCAAATAAAATAGCACCAACAACACTAGAAAGAACACGATGGTCAGTGCTCCCTCAACTTTTGACTCAAATTGTTTTTGACGGGTCGGCATTTGTCCCGCAGCAGCTGCCATGGCTAGGCGAAGCTGTCTGATCACCACCTTTTCTTCTATAGAATTACAAATAAATCCCACCAAGAAAACCACAGAAAATGCAGCCAGAAACAGTCCCATCCCTTGCTCTAAAGTGGGCACCTGCCCCTGAGATCGCCAAATATAAAAATCGTAGATCACACTCACCGCGGCCGGCACTGCCAGATATTTTAACATCCACCGTGGCCACCTTCGAAGTTTTTCTCGAAGGCGCTGCCATGAAACATCCACTAGGTGACTCATGGCTGTGTATTTCTGCAAGCGAGCCTCTGAAATAAGTGCGGGCTGTTGCCTATACACAGCTTCAAGGATCTTGTGACTGTGGTGAAGGGCTGAAAAAAATCTCCATTTAGTCCCCGTGGAAAGAATGAGAGTGAAACCACCTAAAAAACGGGGGGAGAGCCATGAGAATTTGACCTCTTTTACTTGCTCCCACCGGATACGTTTTTCTGATTTTCGATACCGGATCACTAAATTTTCTGGCAACACTTCATAAGTTGAAAATAGCGGCGGTCTCATAAAAAAATAAAGCCGTATAAAAATAGATAGGGGCACTGTTGATGCCAATAGCATCTTAAACAAAACCTTCCACCAAGGCTCGCCCATGACTGAAAACAAGTTAATACGAATGATTATGACTTCCACCAAGACGAGTCCTAAAAGGACATAATTAAAAAGATTTTTTGTAAATCGGCGATAATGCAATTGCACGAAGACAAGCCTTGTTCTGTGTTCACCCTATTAAATAAAACAACTACCATGGTGACACAGACGTAGGCTAATGAAAACACCAATTCCTAAAAGGGGGCCACGACGAGACTAGTTGCTCGCACCAGGAATCAAGATTCTGTACCTGAATTCAATGACCACCTGCGATCCACCGCTACCGGCATCCTGAGATGCAATATGCACAGCCCCTGTGCTTGGCTCAAAAGTGAACGGCACATCATGACCATCGACCTGCACTTTGATGGTGTCAGCCATAATTTGATCTGGTCGTGTGAGGTTGGCAAATCGCACAGGGTCTACTAACAAAAACTCAGTGATAATATCCAACTTTAACTGGGTCATTTCTCCAATCACAGCCAAGCCATTGGCTAGATTTCCTGCACCCAAATCGATGGCCGGACCTTTATTTATGTCAATGATATCGATATAACCATACCCGATTTCATCTTCATTGTTCACCGGCACGGCGGAGCCGCCAGTGTATATGATTCCACCCACCAAAAGCGGAGCCCCGTTTTGAAGCGCCAATAGCTCTTGGTATGTACTCTCTGCCGTTACACTTGGATTTTGACAGTCATTCAAAAACGCTGGGCCTTCTTTTTTGTCTGGATCTACCTTGGGAGTGACACCATTAGGATATTGGGCACAAATATCATTTTCATCAGAAAGAAACACCACGGCCAGAGCCGTCCCGGCCCGAAAAAAGCCCACGTCTCGGGCCGCCTGCAGGCGATCACCGTTGAGCAGCTGATGCAAAGAAAACAGGCCCTCTTCGCCACCATCAGACACAGAGTCCCCTGCGGGTCTTGATAATTTAGTTGATAAATGCTGTCGAAGCTCATCCGTCGTTAATTGAGCCGGATTCAACACCACTGGTTCTGAGCTTTTTTGATACAATCGACCCGAATGGGCACTGGAGCTGCCATGGGCTAACAGCACCCCAATTTGGTAGTTCACGCCTAGACTCAATCGCGATACAAACTGGTCTACGTTGTTGACGATTTCGGCTCGCTCATTATCCAAAGACCCAGAAGTATCCATCACAAATAGAATATCTAATTTGTCAGAAATCTGAGATTGCGGCTGCTCAGATCTTGAATAGGCCACATACTCATTGAAACAGCTTTCACTCGCCGTGCCCTCATCCACACACACTTTTTTAGGGTCTTCTGAATAGCCCAGCGTTGTAAACTTCACTTGCGAACACGCCTGAAAAGCGAAAACAAGTGCCACCGTCAACAGCTGCACTAATCCCATAATTTTATATGAATTCTTCATGGCTTCCCCCACTCCTCTGCCATAAAATCAAGCATCATTGATGCCACCCCGTTTCGCGATATTTTCGAATTCAGCGGTGTACAATGTCTAAAACCTGTTACTGCATGTGAGATTTTAACAGGAGTCTCAATTTGAGACGGTTGACTGGCGCCCCTGTCTTGGGCAGAGTTATTTTATTAGCCAATCACCTAAGGAGTCCCCACCATGTTAAAAAGTATTGTCTTTTCTGTTTTGCTCACTGGATTCGGGTTTATGGTGAGTTCGTGCTCTTCCATATCAAAAGAAGAGTGCCAAGTGGGAGACTGGACTGGCATCGGGCATCGAGATGGGTCGCAAGGCCGCGAGCAAAAGCGGTTTTATAGCTATGTGGAAGATTGTGGCGAACACGGCGTTACTCCGAACCATGACCAATATAAGCAGGGCTACGAAGAAGGGCTCAAAGTATTTTGCACACCGGATAACGGCTGGTCAGTAGGTCGGTCGGGACGCTCTTATAACAACATCTGCCCCCCTCACCTGGCTAAAGAATTTATGTCTCAGTACAGAAAAGGCCAAAAAGTACATCAACTTGAGGTTAAGATCAGAAATCTACAGCAAGACATCAACGCCACAGACAATGAAATATCGGTTCAAGAAAAAGCTTTGCTCAACAAAACCAATACAGGCGCCGACGTTTTGCTCATCGGAGCCCAAATTGATAAGCTTCGCCGCAAGAAACTGGATCAAGAAAAAGAAATTTTTAAGCTGCAGCAAGAAATGCAGCGGGTAGAACAAGGAGGATGACCTCCCCCGTTGGGGTTTTTCCCGCTGGATTCCAACTGTTTTGTCGGTCATTTATACACCGGCTCTGTGACACTGCATTTAAAATGTCCAGTGATTCTGTCAAAATTCAGTTTGGCTTCTCAATATGAGCCGTTTCTCCGTCTGACAGAAAAAATTTATTTTTTTTATGTGAAAATTAGCTCATGTTTTCAGACTTTCGTCCGATAAAAAGTTATTGGGGGAGGTCGTGAGTGATGGCGGTACAACAAAATAGAGTATCAAAACTTGAGATTTCAATAGTTCTTATATTTACAACAATCATGCTCTCGGCCGGCGGCTGCAAGGCACCAGAACCGGCTAGCAGTGATAGCGGATCCGGAGGGGGCGGGGCCTCGTGTGAGGTGAGCGCGTCAGCCGTCGTGGCCAGCAAAATGCCCGGCACAAATCTGCACGGAAAAGTGCAATTGGACAAATTTCTCTTAGGGCAAAGTCCGCAAGCCGGAGCTCTTCAAAAAGGATCTCAAGCTTTCGTTCCCGCCGGAACAAGACTATCCATGGCCATTGACCGTGCCTGCGCCTCGCAACCAGAAAACGCTTCTGGATTTTTTTCTCACGAAATTCAGGCAAGCCTAGTCAGTCAGCCGTCCCTTCAAATTCATGCAAAAAAAGTGATCTATTCATCGCTTGAGCTTCATGACGCTCACTCCGTTGCAGAGCTTGAAGATCTCGCCGATCAAGACCCGTGTCTTTTAAAACTCGGCGTAGATATGCAACTTAAAACCACGGCGGTTTTCTCAGATCCATTGGCCATCAACCAAGCCCACCTCTCATCCATTGGATACAGCTCCGCCTATGATGGATTTTTTGGAGCTAACGGAATTACCGGGGAAATTGTAGTGGCAGTGATCGACACCGGGATGGAACTCACCCATCCCGATCTTTCAGCCAACGTTTGGGTCAATACCAGTGAAGTCGATGGCGACAGTATCGACAATGATGGTAACGGATATGTAGATGATGTGAACGGCTATAACTTTGTCGATAACGATGGAGACCCCACACCCATCACCACCAGTGGACCCCACGACATCTCTCAACACGGCACCATGGTGGCCGGCCTACTAGCCGCTCGCAGCAACAACTCGGTGGGAGTTGTGGGTATCATGGGCACAAACGTGAAAATCATGGCTCTCAATGTTTTCGGCGATCAAGAGGGGTCAAATTTATCTGACGTGGATGAGGCCATTCAATATGCTGTGGACAATGGAGCGGATGTCATTAATTTAAGCCTTGGAGCGCAAGGGACATCCGTCACCACTCAGATGGCCATACAAAATGCCGTTTCAAGTGGAGTCGTCGTCCTGGCCGCCACCGGCAACAGTTACCTGCACCTTTCACCATCTGTATGGATGACGCCGGCCTCCTATGCTGTGGGAATCAATGGCATGATTTCAGTGGGCGCCAACTATTCTGATAGCAAGCAAATCACTTACTACTCCAATTATAGCAGCGACTACGTGGAGCTTGCAGCCCCCGGCAGCGAGACTTACGGTTCCTCCGGTAACGAAGGGCTTTTGACCACCGCTAATACCAACATGTATGCCCGGGTTGAAGGCACTTCCATGAGTTCGCCCGTAGCCGCAGGTGCGGCCGCATTGACCATTGGATTAATCAGGGCCCGTGGCGGCAGCCCCACACCAGCGCAGGTGGAGAGCCTCTTAATAGGTTCAGCCACTCGAGTGGACGGATTAGTGGGCTACGTGAAAGGTTGCAAAAGCCTCAATGCGAGCACGCTCTACAACCAAGTTAACTTGCAATATCCAGCGCCTTGATCTGCTTGCGCAAGTTTTTGACTTTTTTTGCTGAAAACTCGGTCTGGCCATAGCGAACTTCCACGATCTCTGCAATGATCGCAGCCGCCTCTGTTCGCCCGGCCTTGTCTTTTTCCATTAAGATTCGATCTCGGTAAGAGATTGGCCCTTCATTAAACTGCCTGGGAAGGCCCCGCTTAGCCAGCCGTTCACAAAGTAGCCTGTACACGGATAAAAGTGGATCTACCTTTTCTTTTTGTCTTAAGCTTATGAGATAAAGTATCGCCAAGACAAACACCAACGACGAACCCAGAAGCAGCCAGAGGTATTTTCGGCTCACCGAAGAAAACCCTAGTTTCTCCAAAAACTGTTTCTGCCACGAAAAATCATAAGTTAACACGAAGCTTGCCCAAGACGACTCCACCATGTCCCACATCAACAGCCCTTGGGCAAACATACGAGACCACGGTCCTTCCACAACGCGCCCTCCTTCAACTTGCAAGTTGTCGTCGCCCAGTCGCCCTTGCAAATAGGCTTCTCGATAGGCCGCACCACCCAGGCGCAAACGCTCTGGCGCCACCCATTGCGTGGGATCCTGCCGAACCCACGCCCCTTTTCGCTCACTCCAGTATTCCACCCATGCATGGGCATCAAGATTACGTACAATTAAATACTCTCCAAAAAGCCCCATGGTCCCGCCCTGGTAACCCGCCACCACTCTGGCCGGTACCCCAGCCACGCGCAACATGCTGGCCATGGCCGAGGAAAAATGTTCGCAAAACCCACGACGCTCTGAAAATAAAAAATCATCAAGGCTTGCCATCTTTCCTGGCTCCAAGGTGTATCTAAAATCCTCTGATACGAAGAATTCCCGGATTTTTTTTACTAACTCGTCAGGATCAGCCGTCTCAGAAGCCCAACGCTTAGCTAATCGTTGCGCTCTTGGCGCAGTTTCCAGGTCGCATATGATATCACCCACTGAGCTTGGCGGCGGCCACGTGATCTGCTCAGAGTCCGGCGTGGACCATACCTTGTACCGAACGAGTGATAAAACATCAGTTTGACTTTGCAAGACACGCCCTTCCCGCAACCGGACCCGCAGTCGATGAGAGTCTGTGATAAACTCTGCCGAAAGCGGCCAATCCAAACCAAAAAGATAGGGTTTTTGGGTTGGCTCTAAAATCACTTCTTGTTGAATACCTGACTCGCCTTTTGCCATTGGATAATAAAGCGATTCTTCGCTCCGCCGCCACCGCAAACCGGCACAATTATTTAAAATGGCCCCACGCCAATAGAGTTCTGAAATGGTGGGATAATACGACTCAGGAAAAGAAACCCTCATCACCACTTTTTCGGACTGTGCTAGTTTTGCCACCTGTCCCGGATCTACACTGTCAGAAAATTCCGTCGTGGCCTGACTTTGAGCACTTGGTCGGTACATCCCCATGTTGAAACGGGGAAACAAAAAGAACAATAGTGCCGCAATAGGCACCGCCTGCAGCGTGATTCGCAAGGCATGCGAGCCCAACGATCGCCAAGAATGGCGCTCGTTGGGTGAGTGGTACAAAGCGAGCATCGTTGTGATTAACACCACATCCAAAACAAGAAATGCAGTCATCAACAGCGTTTGTGTGAGTACCAAGCGAAACATCAACAAGAGGTAACAGAGCAAAATCAATAAGACCATATCTCGATCTTTTTGAGTCTCAAACAACTTGTAACTGACCATCAACACCAATAGTGGAATGGAGGTATCCGGCGTCCAAAGGTTGCCGTGAATATAGTAGAGCCCTGTCGCTGATAGAATTACAAAAACATTGACCCAAAATCTTTTTGGTGGCTTTAAGTATCCTGAATCAGACAACACTCGCCAAAGCAAAAATGATATGGAAATAACAATCACCCAAATATCCACTTCCAAATAATTGGGTATGAGATTCACAAGCACCAGGCCATAGATAAACCTACGGATGGTTTCCCGGTTCATGCGGCCCTCTCTATGCGGGCCAGCTCTCTTAGGCACTTTTGATAGTGATAAATTCCGCCATCAGCTAACATTCGGTTTGCTGGCAAGACAAGCTCATAGTGATGTCCCGACTTGTGGGCCGTCTCAATCCATTTTGCCAGCTGCTGCAACCGCACTTCATGGTCTTTGGCATGGGTATCTTGATAGCGAAAACTATAAATAACGGGTTCATCGCCTTCAAAAGTCTTCTTTAGCAATAACCTCTTTCTTGCATACACTTTCCAGTCTACATGCCGAAAGGACTCCCCCGGCAAATAACTTTTGTGTTCGTTAAACTCATCGCCTCGAAGATCGCCCTTGTTTTCATAAAACTGACTGGATTGATTCCTATACGGAATAGCCCTTTGCATGCGCTGAATGCCTTCAGGTTTCGGGTATACATAAAATGGGTGCTCTGGATACTCATACGCCCACGCATAAAATAGTCCAAGCGGGTAAACCGTCGAGAAAGTGAGTCGGTCCAGAACATGAACGCCTCGACCTGGATTGGGCATCTCAAACTGACCGGCTACAGATTGGCTGGGGTGCACGTACTCCTTGCATAGGGATGCTCCACTGGTTTTTTTGAATGCCGAGATATTCACTTCTATGCGCTGGCGCACCACTCTTGATGTGTTTGTAATGCGTGCTAAAACTTGCACAGGCTGACTGCTGGCCGTATCTCTAATGTCGACAATCTCAACGCGAACGCCTCGTAGATTATTGTGAGTATGGACCATACTGGTAATAAAAATGGCGAACATCAAAAATGCCAACATAAAAACTAAGTTGTTACTGTAGGTTCCCGCAGAGATAAGAACAACGATGTTTACTCCTAAAAATAAAAATCCGTTTTTGCTGGGAACGATGTAAATTTTTGGTTTTCTAGGTCGCCGCCTTTGAAACAAGCGCATGGCTAGTCCACCCGTACAGCTTGCAAAATTTCCTTTGCTCTTTCTTGCTCGCGAAAACTATCGTGCTCGTCTATTTGATTCAGTCGATGAGCCATTACGCTGACGCCAACGGCTTGCACATCATCCGGCACCACCATGTTTCGACCCTCTAAAAAGGCCCACGATTTTGCAGCCGCCATCAACGCCAAGCCCGCTCGTGGCGACAGTCCAAAACTGCCGCCAGATTGTGTGCGGCTATATTCGAGGATCTGCTGAACATAGTCCACAATGGCAGCCGACACATGCACCGATGCACAAGCCTGTTGCATGGCTAGCACCTCTTCGGGAGTCCAGAGGGGGTCAAGTTCATCAATTAACTGTTGCCGAAGAGTCCCCCTTAGAAGTTCTCGCTCCGCCTCTCTGTTGGGATAGCCCAAAGATATTCTCATTAAAAATCGATCGAGCTGCGACTCGGGCAAGGGGTATGTCCCAGCTTGTTCGCGCGGGTTCTGAGTGGCTATCACCATAAAAGGCTTTGGCAAATCATAAGTGACCCCATCGATACTGACTTTTCGCTCTTCCATGGCCTGCAAACAGGCACTTTGCGTTTTCGGTGTGGCACGGTTGAGCTCATCAGCAATAACCAGTTGGCCAAAGATAGGTCCTCTATGAAAGCGAAACTTATGAGCCTCAGAATCATAAACAGTGGTTCCGAGAATATCGGCAGGCAAAAGATCGTTGGTAAATTGTATGCGAGTGGGTTGAAGACCAAGCGCCTTCGCTAAGAATTTTACCAGGGTCGTCTTACCCACCCCCGGAACATCTTCGATAAGCAGATGCCCTTGCGCCAAAATTGTACATAGAGCCAATTGCACTTGATGAGATTTTCCGAGGACAATTTCACCGGCCCGCTGAAGAAATTCTGAAGGTGAAACTGATGACAACTGGCTTGCTGCTAAAATTTGGGAGGACTTCAATGCTGGCTCCTTTTTTACCTCAAAGGGAACACCCTCAGATCGGAAAAAAAAGGCCAAATCTTTAGCAAAAAAAAATGCGTCAAGTCGGCGGCCTCATGCTCGGCTTAGACCCAGATTTTAATACCTTTAGATCTTGTCGAATGGCCGCGCTATCGCACACCAAGGTCGAGGCCAGGAGACCAATCGAAACGGCAATCAGCAAACAAGTCAGGGCCGGTCGAATAGCAAACGTATCGCCACTGACAAAACCCTCGCCGTCTTCAATGAAGTGGAAAGCCGGACCGACTAATGTCTGAGCCCAAATCGTACTTGAGTAGCTTCGGCAGCTTCGCCTTAAGGCGATAAGACTCGCGAACGAAGCTATAGCTCAGTTGGTATACCGGTAAATGCTGATATCTTGCCACACCCAACCATCTGCGGCTTGCACAGGCCACTGGAAAAAATCATTAAATCACTAAAAACTTAAGGACTTCTTCTTGCCATCGCGCCGTGCAATGGGCACGGGCGCGCTAGCAGCGTCGATTCAGTTCATGGAATCTTTCTGCGAAAATTCCCTGCGCCTAGCGACCAACACACCGAACCGCCCTTGTGCCGTAGCGGCTGAGGAGGCTGACGCTGCCAGTTGACCCGTTGAAGATCCAGGCGAGGTTCCGAAGAGACGAAACCACCGAGGCGGACCATTCATAATTGCCATCGGAATCCGGTAACACAAAGCGGATACCATTGATATTGGCTTGCTCATATTCGTATATACTGGGCAGCCGCCAGCGCACAGCTGGCGTAGACGCCGACCCTAGACTTCCTTTGCCCGCGTCGTCAATGGCGCCGTCTGTGCCCGTGAAGTAATTCTCACCATCTTCGTAACAAGCGCTTATGGCCTTATTCCCAGGGCCCGTCCCGGTTGTTTGGGAAGTGGCATTGTCGCAATAATCATTGGGGTCATCTTGGGCTGAGGGATTATTGGTAATGAAATTACTGCCGCTGGCTTTACACCAGTTTAAACTCGTTGCCACTTTTGACGACCACAAAAGTCCTGTTCTCTCATCGCGCCAGACCTCACGACCCGCACCGGCAAGAGAACTCCCCAGGTCGCCTTCACGAGTGACCAGTTTCCAAGCACCCTGCCCCGCATTGCCCTTAACGGCACCATCCCACGTGGCCTCAGTGCCTATGGTGCCATTTGCCGCACAGTCCGCTATTCTCTGATCAATCGTGCCCGAAAGACCACAGGTGGTGGTACTCCACCCTGTGCGGTCCACGAAGGTCACGTTGCCACCGACAGAGCCCTCATCATCCAGCAGAATGTCTGGCACCTCCCGGTACCCTGCTGGTAGGTCGACACCAGCATAAGTCGTCACCTCATCACTTTGGCTGATCTGGGTGGCCCCGAGATTTCGATGGGCGTTGGAGGCTAAGCTGGATGCGCCAGCACTAAGTGACCCTGTCACACCGAAGATCGTGACACCATTTACAATATTGCCAGGTGTAAGATCTGAGTCTTGAGCGGTGCAGGTTTGCGCGCCAGAATAATAGCCTTGGGGAATTGAAAACGAGACCTCTCCGTCACTGCCTATGACATTGCTGCCCTCTGATGCCGAAAAATACCCAGGCTCCACCACACACGGCCCGCCATTAAAACCCTCCGAACAGGGATTGGACTGACTCGTCACTTTAACTGATCCCTTGATTGAATTGTCGCCGATTTTGCAACCTGATAACAACAGGGCGGCCAATACCGCAGCACTGCCACTCAATGGTAATCGGTATGTCATCATGATTTTTGGGCAACATTTTGTCATGCTAAAAACTCCATCTGGTTTGATGGACTTCGTATCGGTCGTTGGTCCGAATTACTTGATCGGATTTTTTAGGTTTTTTTAGACTTTTTTAGGTCGAATTGATCCGAAATTATCGACACCGAAACGCATCGAATTAAGGCAAAAGGCCAGTGATGGCATTGTGAAGTTCAGCCTGGTTGACTCATTGACCTTGGTCCGTCTTTTTTTTAGGTGAATTGCCTAAAAATGAGAGTTAATGGGCATTTTAAGGGGTTACTTCCCAGACGTTGGCGCTGGGAAAATAGCCTGAAGACAGCTTGTGCAGAACAAATAATGGGAAGATCACTCATGGGGCAGCTCAGCGAGTTTATTTCGTTAATCTCCAGGTTAAAAGTTGCCTCAAAAGTGCAATTTTAGTTGGCACAGAATCTCAGGGAGAAACCAACAATGTCTCCTGGCTTCAGCGTTTTAAACTTATTCTTGACAAACTACGCTATATGACGTAATTTCTCCAAAAGGATTAGGATGATTGAGAAACAAGTTATTTACTATACGCTCGAGAACGGGAACTCACCTTTTAGAGACTGGCTGAAAAAACTCGACAACCTGAGCCGTGCGATTGTCGTTCGCTTCATCCAAAGAGTCGCATCTGGTGGGGCAAGAAAATCCATTAAAGCTTTGAAAGACGGCATATTTGAAATAAAAATCACTCATGGACCTGGTTATCGAGTTTATTTTGCCGAAGACGGTAACGATATAATAATTCTATTAATTGGTGGTGATAAAAAAACACAAACCCGTGACATTGATAAAGCAAAAGAGTTTTGGAGGACTTATGGCAAACAGACATAAAGACTTTAATGAATTAGTCGCTCAGGAATTTGAGGATTTAGGCTTCGCTCAAGCTTACATTACAAATTTAATTAATAATGAGGGACTTTCTCTAGAAGATGCCTTAAGAGAATCCGTCAAATCTATGGGACTGCAGGCATTTGCTGAAGAAGCAGGCATATCCATTTCTTACGTTTCTGATTTCGTAAATAAGCGTCGCAAGTGGAGCACTGACAATTTAGTGAAATATATCGAGCAAGTGTTTGATTTAAAAGTAAAAATGAGCATTGAATCTACTGATGAAGTCGCATAAATGGCTCTAGTTGAGTTATTAACCCAGCAATCGATAATAGGTCCACAACACTTCAACTTCGAGGCTGACCTGAACCAGTATTCGAACGCGAGACACTCCCGCATGGGAGTTCGCTAAAATGGCCCCTTTAAGAATCCGTAAACAAGACCGACTAATGTCTGAGCCCAAATCGTACTTGAGTAGCTTCGGCAGCTTCGCCTTAAGGCGATAAGACTCGCGAACGCATGAATTTACCTGATGAGCTTCAAAAAATACTCTGGGTCTCGGTTACTTCTGCTCATATAGAGACTTAATAACTTTCATCCGAGGTTTATGATGACGGTGGTTAATCGCCCACGTGGCGGCCCGCTCGGCGCTTCTGGACTTCGCACTCCGAGTCAACGTTATGTTTGTGTCTATTCGTCTCTCTCCATGAAATTCACCGTGATCCCCATTGCCTGTCGATTCACCGAACAACCACTTTCGGCGCAAGTTTTTACGAACCACTAGCCTTCATTTCTACCAATAACTTTGACTTGCTTAATAGGGTATTTTACTCATATCCAACCTGATGAACATTCAATCGTAATCAATTTAGTCAAAAAATATTTGGCTGAATCTGTTACTTGGTTTTGCCAGGTAAATTTCGATACTTAAATAGCCGCGTTATCACACACCAAAGTCGAGGACAGGATACTGGCCGACACGGCATTGAACACGCCTGGAAGATCAAATTGTATGGCATAGGCATCGCGACCGATGAACCCCTCGCCGTCTTCGTTGAAGTAAAAATTGATTTGAAATCCAGGCTGTACCAAGACGATGTGGTCTCTGTATAGGGGTTCTTGCAACAAACACGACACCACTATCTCTTGTTTTTCTAAACCCACTCGCTGAACCGTGCAATTTTTCAACTCATTACTCTTAAGTTGATCCTCTTTTGCGAAAGACAAATACCTCCACAAGGTCAACTCACCCCCACCTTGACCAGGATTCACATTCAATTGAAAGGACAGCTCATCGTCTCCGTCAAACCGGCAATCCAAAGACTGCGACTGCGCCCAGGCGCCTACTACAAGGAACTGCACAAACAAAGCTCTAACAATTATCTTTCCCACTTAATTCCTCCCACAAAAATTAAAACCCACTGAGTGGCATGATCCCTTTTCAAAATTCGTTCCCGGAAATAGCCCCAAGGCAACGGCCGATCCGCCATTTGGGTAAAAAACTGTTTCATCAAGTTGAGACGCAGTTTTCTCAAATTGATACAAAAATTCTTTACAGAAGAAGCCCACATCTGCTACCCCATCCCCCCATGGCACTATTTATTGTAGCAACCCCCATAGGAAACCCTGGGGACTTTTCTGAACGAGCCAGAGCCACCTTAAAAGGCGCTGATGTGGTCATCGGCGAAGAGGGCAAAATGGCCCGGAGGCTTCTTAAGCAGGCCGGTGCTTTGCCTAAAGAAATCCACCTCCTCAACGAACACAGTGACGCCGACGATGTGAACCATCTGGCAGAAATGTGCCTCACAAAGAATGTGGCATTAATTTCTGATTGTGGAACTCCAGGCTTTAGCGATCCTGGCCCGCGACTGGTGGAGCGCTGTCGCTCCTTGGGCGTTGCGGTTAGCCCAGTTCCTGGAGCGTCTAGCCTGACCACCCTGTTGAGCGTGAGCAGCCAGCCTTTAAGGCAATTTCTATTTGTCGGCTTTCTGCCAGCCAATATGGAACAACGAAAAGTGGCTTTAAAAAAATTAAAATCCGAACAGAAGGCGATGATTTTGATGGACACGCCCTACCGCCTCACACGCCTACTGGCGGAGGTGGCCCTGACTTTTAAAGGCCGAAGGGCGCTACTTGGCCTCGATATGACAAAAGAAAATGAAGTCTACCTTGAAGATCGCATCGAAAATCTAGAAAAGCTGATTCCACGAGAAAAGGCCGAGTTTATGCTGCTCATATATGAAGATACAAAATGCCATCAAAAATAAGGGTGTTTTTAAAAAGTGTATGAAATGGCTGCCAAGCCGCTAACGCCACCCACAAAGTAGAGAGCTGTGGACAGATTTTCATCATCCGTCTGTGAAGCGTGATACAAGTTCAAGACTGATATCAGGCCATAAGACAAAACTTTGATCCACTTTGCTTTTTCTACCTGGTCATGATCAACGCGATAATAGCTCAACGCCAGGTCATGGCGTTGCTCGGGGCTCAGACTCGGCACCCCGCTCACCACATCATAAAACCGTCTGTGGCGCCCACCGATATTGTACAAATAGGCCCCATAACCGATACCTGCGATCCCAAGACTCTGAGTCAATGACAAGGCAAACTGTGATGCATTGTCGTCAGCCTCGCGATAGCCCACGCCACCAGCAATAAGCACCAGGGCGCCACTAATCATGTAGGCCAGCCCGTATTTTTCTTCTTCAGACGTATTGAATTCGGCCTGTATCCGAAATTTTTCCCAAGGTTGAGGGTCGCTCGGCTGAAGATCTAACGCGTGCGACACGATCGACGACATCAACGTCACCATAAGAATTCCTGCTTTTAATACTTTCTTAAAATACAAGTGCAAACTCCGAATACAAAGCATCATCTTCAAGTTTAAACCCGCCAAATTTTTCCCACTTCTCACGTTTATACAACAATCCCACCTTCAACTTATCAAAACTGGTCGTCACACCCAAGGATAGGTCTCGATCACTCCAGCCCCACTGCGCTCCCATCAGACCCAATTCATAGGTGCCGCCCAGTCTCCACATTTCATTTAAAGTTTTGGAGTCCCGGTTGGCTCGGAATACCACGCCCAGACTCAACTGTCCCAGCTCCAGAGGCGGAACGACACTAAAGCCCAAATCAAACTGCGGACTGAAACTGACCTCATCGTAATCTTTATCAGCAGTCCCCCAATTCGTCATCAAGGCTGAAAAATAGGAGTCCCAACCTTCTGAAAGCTTATACACAATTCCCGGCTCAAAATATAAGGCCTGTTGTTTTTTTACGTTAAGTATTGTTTCGCTACTTGCCAATTCATCGTAAAGCGAAAACTCGTCATCCACAAATTCACGGTGGACATAGCGCAACTGAACTCCCCAAAAAAAGTCTCGATCAAAAGCTCCGCCAACCTGCCCCGACAAGGATCGCTCTTGCATAGCGTGCACGGACAATATGGGATGATAGGGGTTACGCAGCTGAGAATGATAAGTCACATGATAGGGCACAAAGGCACCGGCAAAATGTTTTGACCGAAACGCAAGTCCTATCCCGCCCTGGGCCCGCAAAAGTTCACCCTGATCAAATAGAGTTTCTATAAAGTCGAGACTCTTTTCTTCCTTTAATAAATCCCTGATTTTCTTTACCTCATCGTAGGCGTTTCCCACATAAATATTGGCTTCGCTAAAGCTTTGCGGGGCCACTGTTAGCATGGCTGGGTTACAGGGCATGGCCGAGTTCTTCACCGGAAAAACACTACACAAACTCTGAAGACCCAGCTGAACGGTGTTCAGTGTCATTCCATTTGAATAGTAATCGGGCCAAAGAGAATTGACTGAAGCTAACGCCGGCAACCCGCAAAAGAAGATGATCACTCCCGCAACCACTCGGTTTGCTAAATGCATCGTGCCCCCTCAGGTAACACGGCCTCGATCAAAACCAACATTTCTAGAGGAACCTCAGAACGCAAGGTGTGACGATCCTGCTGATTGAACCCTTCGCCAATTTGATGAAGGGCCCGCTGAACCCGAACAAACTCATCACTCCTTCGAGGCAAACCATTTTTTAGATCCTCAACAAATTCTTCAAGATCAACCACTAAATCTCTAAATCCACCTTGAAGATGGCTCACCTCAACATCTGAACAATCGTGAATAACCTCAAAATATTTTCTTTGATCCCAATTGTATTTCAAAAGCACTATCCGAAGCACAGCACGAAACAAAGACATCCCACGATCCACGTCTGGGGATTGGTTAAGAGTTTCAATGGCCATTTCCACAGAACTGGCCTGATGGCCATCAATGGCTGGCACTTGTTCTATACTGCGTATGACTCGGTCAAAAACATAAATGCCGCGATTGTAGGCCATCATCAATGCGGCCAAACGCTTGCCATCCTCGCCGCCTTGTCGTTGTAGATAGTGGGCAGGTGCCGAATACCGCTCGAATATTTCTCTATCACTGTCGGTTTCTTCTAACGTTCGAGCCAACCCCATAAACTTATCAAAAGAAAGTCCCGCTTTCGCCAGGTACGAAGATGCCAACGCCATTCGCCCCTCGCGATTATACGGATTGGTCGCAATCAGCTCTTCTAAAATCAAAGTGGCTTCATCGGGTTGGTTATGTTGCATGTGCAAATAGGCCTGCCCAAGCTGGTGCTCTTCCCACCCGACCGTAGGTGAGTCGCTTGAGCATCCACTCAACCACACCGTCAAAATTCCAAGTGCTATGATCGCCTTCACCACACGTCCTATTTTTTTATAAATTTGATAATATTCCTCGGCTCAGCGATGCAATTCATAGGCCGTCAGTTCAGTGAAAAAGCGGGCTTTGCCAAGGCGGAACTGTCTAGTCTTTTGACATCTCAGTCGTATTTACAAGGCCATCTTCACCCACTTGACCTCTCCTCTGCCAACCAAGAAGATGCGGCTTAAGAGTTTTGAACAAAGAGGTCCATTCCCATGAAAAATATTTTGGTTATTCTATTCATCGCTACTGGTTCAATACAGGCCTTTGCTCTCTCGGGGGTGAAAGACCTGTTCGCAACTGACACCAGTTTATTACTAATCATGGAGCAGCTCAAAATACCCTTGCGCCCCGAGTGGCGCGCCGATGGCCCCACAACAGTGCCTGACAAAAATCCCGGTCGAATTGTTCAAAAATACACTCTCTATCCAGAAAATTTAGGCGCGGTGAACTTGGCCATCTCATTTCCTCAGTCCTATCTAGCTGACCAAGATCAAAGGTATCCGGTATTGATATTGCTTGGGGGTATGCAAACCGGACATGAAATTATTGATCTCATACATACACCCGGAAACAATGTGATCGTTGGCTTTGAATATCCCATTGCCCTACCCGACACCCCTAAGCAGGCCCAAAGCTCCCTTCGCCGGGCACTTACAACTCCAATTAATATTTCTATGTTGATCAATTGGGTTTACGAGCAAACCTGGGTCGATCGACGTCGAATCAATGTTATGGGCGTAAGCTTTGGGGCATTTATGCTGCCCATGAGCTTGAGATTTTCGCAGCTCACTGGCGTCTATCCGCGAACAGCCGTATTGGCCTATGGAGGTGCAGACCTTCGCCACTTTGCCGAAACAAGTCTCAACAATGATTGGAGCCAAAAGGATCGCGACAGTTTCGTGGATATACTCAGTATTATTACAGATGTGTACGATCCACGCACTCATCTGCCACAAGTTCGCGACACTCACTTTCTGGTAGTTAACGGCACCCAAGACGACGTGATTCCTACGGCGTCAATCAATGAACTGAATGAAATTGTTCCTAACCCCAAAGATGTGCTGGAAATCCCGGGCCCTCACATAGGGACAGATCGGCCCGAAATAGTTCAGGCCCTAGTCACCACAGTGTACGAGTGGCTCGTCAGCCAAGGCGCCATAAATTAAATAGGCACCCCCGAAAAAGGTATCCCTTTCTTTTTTCGGGATCGCTTTTTAAAGCTTGGCTACTTTTAGGCGTTTTTGAATTTCCCGTAGTTCTTTTTCAAGGAAAAGTCCGCCCAGTTGGGATTTTCTTCTGAACGAGTGAATCTGTTTTTGCGCTTTAATAAACTCACCGTTGCCCATCAAAACAACCACGTAGTCACGAACAAGGCCGGGATCTGGCTTTTTACCGGCGAGTTGCATTCCCCATTTAAAAAACTCTTCGGATCGCTTAACCTGGCCAGTGGTTGCTAATACGTTCGCATAAGAATGCACCATCTCAATATCGCGACCTTTAATCTTAAAATACTTCTCGAAGGTTTGAGTGGCTCCAACTAAGTTTTTGTTACTTACTTGTATCTGGGCCAATTTCTCCAAAATACTCTTGTCTTCAACTAACTTTTGACTCAACTGAAAAAAGGCTTTTTCCACACACTGGGGTTTTTTGCGAGACTCGCAGATGGTCACTACACGATGCAAATCGGCTTTCGTGGCACTTCCTGTCCATTGCTTCATCTTTAGTGGAACAATCTCCGCACTGAAGTGATCCCATTCGGCCACATGTATGAGCGATGCCAGAACCAGCCCCGCAATCGCAACCACAACCGCAATAACGCCCTTTTTGGATTTTGTTTCTGCCCTCGACCGCTGCTCACTCTGCGTCCAACCACACTGGCAAACGATAGTCCCACCAAATTGGTGAGCTGATTCAAGACTTTCATTACAAGCGGGACACAATGTAGGCAGCAGCATGTTTTCACTCCTCTTTGGGGCCGTTAATTCCGAGCTCCCTTGGCCCGCTCCCCTAAAGGCATTTTCAGAGCATTTCTCATACCACCTGGACGGGGCCTCAGATCCCATAAACCGTTTAATTTTGTTTACAGTGTGAAAAATGCTCAAAAACTAGACAAAAATCGCGCGTCGACGCCCCTAAATCCTGGTTTTTGTTGCATCGTATCAAAGATATGATATCACCTGCCCCAACAGGTACGAACGCTTTTTATTTCCTAGGAGGAATCCCATGAAAACAGCCGTGTTGGCATTGATCATATTAGGATCATCTTTTGCCATGGCAAACCCAGAATTGGACGGAGAAAGACTCACCACGAACCAGCAGGACATAGCTAAGCTTCGAGAAACTCTTCCCCAAGTTGTGATCACGCGAGAAACAAAAGATGGGAAAATTGAACTCATGACCTCTAAAGAGGGCATTGATATTGAAAACCAAGATCAAGCTGAAGCTTTTATTGCCGCCAACGAAGAGGCCTTTAAAGATGCGAGCGGTATGCAGAAACTCTCAAGCTATGACGAGCTCGACGTCGTCTCTGGCACCACGGGTTGGTATTTCTATTTCTACATGAACCCTGGTTTTTACAACCCCTATGCTTGGGCCCCTGTCTACTATTCTTACAGCTACCCGTGTTACTATCAACCTTATTGGGGCGGCTGGTGGGGCGGTTACCGCTACACTTTCTGGTACTTCTAAAAGTGAGTTGACCTAAAGGCCCTCGAGATGAAGGGCCTTTTCATTATCGAGGAGTCAAATTGCCATGTTGTTAAAAGGGATCATTTTTTTGAGTTTGTTTTTCAGTCAGGTGGGCTACGCCGTGACCCCCATTGAAAATATCGATGCCATGATTTCGAACATGAATTTCTCTCCTTACTACAAAGCGAGAAACAGCAAGAAAAAAACCGTTCGAGTGGCGGTTCTCGACAATGGCTTTACCGGATATGAAAATGAAGTTGGGCGATCTTTGCCATCTAACACTCAGTACTGGCCAGGCCCCAAGCCCATTGAGCAAATGGAACAAGATCTAAACGCAAATCTTGATGAAACTCATGGACTGTATATGGCGCAAATCCTCAACGGTTTGCTGACCAGCGGCGGTCGGTACCTTGAGCTGGAACCTGAACTCCACTTAATGAATGCCCGAGGGTATACCAATTTTGCAGCTGCCATTGAAAAAACCATCGAGCTAGATGTCGATATAGTTATTTATTCTGTGGTTTGGGAATACGGCGGCAACGGCGATGGCCGGGGTTTTATCAATGAAGCCGTCAGTCGCGCGACCGATGCGGGCATCATTTGGCTCAACATGGCTGGAAACTTTCGCAACTATATGTTTTCAGCCCCCGTTCGAACCGGTGACAACGATTGGGTTCAGCTGCCCGGCCCCAACAACAGCGTTCGCTTTTTGTGCCTCAGAGGACATGGTCGATACTTCAATCAAGCTGAAGAAAAATTTGAATACCAATATGCCAATGAAAATGGAAACTGTAAGGTTCGCGTTGTTCTGAGCTGGAATGATTTTAAAGATGATGTGGAAAAGGGAACCGACAAGGATCTTGACCTGGTCGTTATTAACGACATGTTTGAGTCTGATGGGACCTCCACCCTCACGCAAGTCGAAACCAAAGCCGAAGTCGCTCCTGGAAAATCACGATACCCATTTGAGATTGTATCGGCTGTAGTTGAGCCTGGCGAGCATTTCATTCGAGTGAAAAACCGAAGCCGTAACTTTGACAGTGACGATGACTTTTTACGACTCACAGTGAGTGGTGATTTTATCCATTTATCAGATAGAACGCCCAATGAAACCTTGCTTCCCCCAGCCGATCACCCCGATGTGATCACGGTAGGCGCATCTGATTCTGCCAGAGGATCCGGGTCATACCAACATGATAAGCCTGACTTGTTTGTTGACTCATTCGTGGTAGTTCAAAAATCCAATGAGGGAATTGATAGGGAAGATTCAGATTCAGAAACTGGCGAAAACCGAGTGAACGTATTAGGTAATTTTCTTGAAGGTTACAATGAATATGAAGCCTATAAAGGCACCTCAAACTCAACAGCCATGATGGGTGCGGCCGTGGCGGCGATGATGGCTTTTAAACCTGACATCAACAAAAAAGAAATTATTGGGTACTACGAAAGTGGACCTCGATATGCGAGGCCTGAAAAGCCACGCTCGTTTCGTCTGCCTGACCTAGAAGAGCTTCGTTAGTCCCCAAAAGGTATCGGATTCCCTTTGGGGACTACCTGTACCAACGCACAAACCTTGGCGTATCGCCGGTTCCAGTTAGAGGTCCAGTGTCGCCTAGAATTTCAAATTGCGTATTGGCCCATCGAGTAAGAATCTGGGCGTCTGTTTTTGATTTCGGTGCTGCAATGGAGAATGGTAATCCTGAAAAGGGTACTTTTATTTTCACGGTCTCGTAACAATTCGCCGTTGCCGTAAAAGGCCGTGACATCCTGCAATCATCGTGTGGCCCTACGCTTTCGTGCCACTGACTCCATACCATGAATTTGACGGTAAACTCACTTCGGCCGGGATGGGCTTCCCAGACTTGGTTGACATGGACGTCGTCTTTGTCAAAGGAGCGGCTTGGTAAAGACAAGGCGGCCACTTCAGTGCTCGCATTGACCCCCACATCAGAGTCATGATTAAGAATAAAAGAACGCAGCACAGCTGCGGCCGTGGGCCAGCCATAGGCCACAGAAAAAGCACAGTGGCTCCCAGCGTCCAGGTTTAAAACCTGAAGGTTTCCATTCCACCCGTCGAGTCTTTCTGCCAAATCTCCTGCATTAAACTTATTTTTTACAACCATGTCATCCTTGGCGCCCCAAACCAGTGTGGGAGTTCCCACTTGCTTTGCAAATCGTGTGAAATCGTTGAGTTGCCAAAAATCGTACAAGTCCGTCAGTGGTTTGTCTTTAAAAGGCCTTAGGTAATCGTCTTCATTCACAGTGGCCAGGTATCTTGTCGCCGCCTCACCAAGGAGGTCCGGAAATCGCTGAGGCTCCGGAGGTTCACCTGAAAAGAAATCCGCCAATTCGGGTACTTGAGGTAAAACAGATTGCACATTTCGCCACGTCACCAGCGAAGCCAAGTAGCCAAAGTATTTCCAACCGTAGAGGCTCTCAATTGTGGGTTTTATGTTGACCGCAGGACAGTAGGCCACCGCACTATCAAAGACTTTCTTTCCGTGCTCCAATCTATTGTGGTCATTGTAGAGAGCCGCAAAAAGGGACGCATTGCCGCCCAAACTGATTCCCATTGAATGCACAGACGATATACTATTTCTAAACGGAGCCTTTTCTCTCGCCCATTTTCCAACGGCCATAATTTCATGGCCCTCAAAAAAACCACCAAATACGATGCGATGATTGTCTCTCACACTGTTGGTACCGGTATTGTTACCTAAGATAATGACATTAAAGGGGCTCTCATCAAACAAGTGCATCATTATTGTTTTAATTGAAGTCGATGGGCTCCCATCGCAAAAAAGGCCACACTTCACAATGACGAGCGGGCGGCGTTCTGCCCCTGGCTTCAACCCTACTATTCCGTATGACACATCTCCGTTTTCAAAATAAACTCGAAGAGCATGTACCTGGGGATTTTCAAAAATATCGTATTCGACGCGAGAAAATTCTAGAAGAGTGAACAACCCTTTATACCCTTTTCGATTGAGCCATCGACCGCATTTGCTGAAATACTTTTGTCGAATTTTGTTGGCGACAACCTCTGATGGCAACTTACGGCGAAGCTCAGATTCAAGGGTTTTGGGATGGCATTCCAGGGGCACGGGCATATCAAACGCAGCATTCGGGTATTTCACTAGAAACTCTCCCGAAAGGTTCTCTTCGTGATCGACCTTACTTGCTTCTGAGAGGCTGGCTGTCTTGAATCCTAGAGCCTCAACAAATCCAACTCCGCTTGTAGAAAGGGTGCCCATTTCCACCCGTTCAACAACCAGAGGATTAGCTAAAATAGTATGTGACCACAAAAAACAACCTATGAATGCAGAAATCAGATGCCAGAATTTTGCCAACTGCATGGTGCCTCCTTTTGTCGCGATCTCTTGGCCTCAACAGAAGTAAATAAAACAAGGCCAAAGACTTTTTCGACAAAAGCAAGGCTCGACTAAACGGGAGGTTAAGAAATCTGTAGCTTAGTCGAGTTAATTAGAGTTTTTTTGAACTAAACTGGAGTCGCCTGAAAGCAACAGCCATTTTGCTGATTTATTACTGGGGGCACGAATTAGTTAGGCGGTGTCGCGAAAGCGACCCGCCTAACTAATTCGTGCCCCCAGTAATAGGTCTAGAAAATTATTCCGTCGAATCTAGCGCAAACGAAATTGGCGGACACCAATGGGAATAACAGGTCGAGTTCGCATTCTATTTCTACCTGCTGAAGAGGGCGCAATGCTAACCACCAACAGTGAATTGTTTCTAGTAATCATCATATTCAGGCTAATAGGTGGTTTGAATAGAAAGCTCGGCCCCCACGTAACCGGCTTTTTCGTAGTAATATTTGGCACCAGCGCGAACAAAAAATCGATCGGTCACCTGGTAGACCGCACCACCTAGAACAGAAAGCCCCAGGCGTAACTCTTGGGAGTCAATGCTCACTGAATCGGCGGGTATTGTGTATTTGGCATAGACATACATCACTCCCAGGCCGTAGTATCCATACCACTGCGGCTTCTCAATGGCCGGCAACATAAGAGCCAGGTGGCCGGCAATAAAAAAACCTTTCACCGGCGAAGACGTCAGCTTGGAATAATAACTGGGTGCAGAGGGTGAAACACCCACCTCAAAATCAATGGGTGGGCCATCAAAAAGGGCTCCAGGACCCGTGACCTTTAATCCGAATACTGTCACAGATTCTGTTTCAAACCGATCTACCACTTTCTCCGAAAAGTTCAGCATGCCTCCATACAATCCGACGTAACGCCGGTAAAACATCGGCTCGCCCCCAACTGGCGCATCATATCCCGCTTCGGCTGCGTTGGCCCACGGATCCGCCGGAGCCTCTTCTTTTTCGATCGGCCTTTTTTCCGCTGGCCGTTTAGAAGTCGAAGTTGGCTGAATCACCACATCGATGTCTGTGATATATCCATACAGACCTTTTCGAATTCTAATTTTATAGAACGAACCAAGGCCACCGATACCCTCATATTTTTTATTCGATATTTTTACCCGCTTGTTGTTCTGGAAATACTCTAGAATTGGAGCATCGAAATTGGGAAATTTATAAACGGCTGCTCCTTCAACAACAACAATAGCGTCTTGTCCGCGATCTACCGGCCGACGTTTTGCGGCCTGAGATTCTAGAGACCACAACACAAGAACCACAGAGACGAACTGAACCATGTATAATTGGAGATGATGTCTGAATCTTTGATGCATGAACATAAAACCATTATGGAGGAACTAAATTTGCAAATCAACCGGTGCAGGAAGACTTTTGTCGCGCGTGTGGCGCTTGCGCTGTCGCTGAACCATCATTAAATTCTTAATGGGGTCGTGCTTAGACAACAAAGACGAGGGTTTAGTTTGCCTGACCAGCAAAAATTCTTTGACTTTCGCTGCCGCAGCCGCTTTATCACGGAGATAAAGGGCGGGATCAAAACCACAATAGGGGCACGGTAGCGACACCCGCCATCTGATTTGGATAAACGCCTCTGCTATGGCTAGGTTTACAACAAAAAACACGATGGCTCTGGGGTCTGGACCTTGCCAAAGTATCAACATCAGCAAAACGGCGGCCAGGAGCGACAGCACTACGTTGGTCAGGGTCATGTGTTTCTTGCGATAAACTCTTCTTGGCGTTCTACAAAAAGCACAAAATGATTTTTCAGATAACTGGGCCATACAATTATTTTGCCTTGAACTCAGGCTTTCGGGAAGGCGAGTTTTTGCCTTTTTTAAGTTCTTTGCTATCATTAATGGTATGAACAAAATAAATAAAATTTCCCTAGCATCCATTTTAATATATTTACTCTCGACTTTTGGCCCAGTGGCCTACGCTTATGACGAAGATTATTACTCCTATGATCAGATTGTAAGAGGATTGTCGTCAAAGGCACCCGCCCCCAGAAAAATCTCTGAAGACCCTTTCTCCCAAGTAAAAATTCACAGTGGAATTGCTGCCGCTACGAGCTTTTTAGATTTACGCGACACGAAGGTGGCTAAACCCGGAACCCCAGTAAGAGGTATTCAAGTGAGTTTGGGCATTGACCTCTTTTCTCCGCAGTGGATGGCTGAAGGCACAATGCGAACGCTCTCCGATCATATGGAAGATCAGTCGGAAATTTCTTTAAAAGAGTTTGAACTGAAGCTCGTCTACAGAACTACACTCAGTCGTTTTTTGGATTTCAGAGGAGGAATTGGAATGGCCGGTAGATATCTTCGTCACAGTCGAAGAGAGGCTTTAGATCCAGTTAGCCCCGCAACGAGTGATGGATTGAGTGAGGCGGCTTCATCCTCCTATCGAATCATCGAAGACCATCAATCCACATTGGCTTCGGTTTTTGTTGGCGGAGTTGATGCGTATATCAACAATACCTTTAGTCTGGGTGCTGAAATCGGATATCGATCCTCACTTATTGAGGGCTCCCTTGATAATAAGGCTGTTGACGCTCTCCTGAGATTTGACGTTCACTTTTAAACACTATTTTGAGCTTGCTGCCGGGCCTGTAAAATGGTCCCATTGAGTTATGAGCTTCTCATCCCCAGAAGGCCCTCAATTTTTTAAGTTAATAAAACCCGTCTATGATTACCTTTTGTTGTTCTTTCGCCACCCTTTTAACTCCGTTCGAGAAATTCCCGATTGGAATTGGCCCACGGTATTGCTTCTCCACACATCCGTGGTGGCCATCTGCGGGACCGTTTCTGGTCTCATTGCTCAGAGTCTTCGCGCCACGCTGGAGGGCCTCATTCTCCTTCCCATTTCCTCAACGGTAGCCCTATTGATTTTATCTGCCGTTTTTTATTACTTGTTTCTATTTGTGCATCATATTGAGCTTAGTTTACGCCGGCTCTTTGCGGTGATGGTGGTTGCCAGCCTCCCCTATTTTGCCCTGTACACATTGCAGTACTTGATTCCTGTTGTTCACCCCATAGGATTTGCCATTACCGGGCTATTGATTCACGTTGGCCTGGTCAGTCAATTTGATGCGCCCAAGAAATTTACGGCTCGAACAATTGCCGGAATCTTTGCGCTGCTTATGATTATGTGGCTTGGATTTGCCATTCAATGGGCCCACGACGCCTATAAAGAACGATATTTACATTCACCCAAAACCCTTGAAGAGCTTGAGAAAAGTCTTAATCAATAAGTTGATTTCATTGCTCTGTGCTACTCACGCCAGCAAATAGAATTTCTTTGGCCTCTTTGTTAACGATCATCCAACCACTAAAGCCAAAATTAAAATACGCCTCTCCACTATACCAAAACGTATAAAACTCAAATTGGTTAAAACGGGCCACTTCTTTTAAAATTTCATCAGAAAGGGCATCCACTGCCACCATGTCCTCTTTTTCCATTGACGTTTCTTCTGATACGAAGCCCCTAGAAAATAGTCGATCGCTCGGGGACCGATTCATCCGAACCCCAACCACTTCTGCTGTCCACTTGGATACATAGTGAGCAAACTGCCGCAGCATTTGCCGCTCTGACTGTTGTTCGTGCAATTGATATTTGACGATCCCTACAAGGGGCTCATCCACACCGTGGTAACGGGCCAGATCTTTTTGAAGACTTTTGATTTTTAACAGCCACACAGGAAAAGCCAGAGTGCGCACTTCACCATCAGTCACCAACGGCTCAAATTCAGCAGCATACGCTCCTGAAGAAAACAACAATAATCCAAACAGGGCCAACCGAACAATGGCGGTCATGGCTTCCCCCAAATGCCGTAATTTTCCACGAAGATCTCATCGCGTACAGACGTCAAAAGTGAACCCTAGTCCAACAAATAACTCAACGAATTTTGCAGAAAATGGCTGGAAAACCACCGCCAAAAGCACCTTTTTGCCCTGGCACCCGAGAGCGTAACGCACGGCATCTCGCTTGCCTCACCGACTTTCAATTAAAGTCCGAACAGATGCGGTATCCACGTCACCGATCACGGCGATACTGGCCTGATCTAAATCCAAATTAGATTCTATATACTCCTGCACGCTGTCTTTGGACACTTTGCGAATTTCTTCCATAATTTCATCCACTGAGCGATAGCGGCCAAAAACCATTTCGTTCACACCTAGTGAGTTCATTCGATTTTCAATGTCGTCTGATCCCAAAAGAATGTTTCCTCTTACTTGGGTTTTAAAAAAATCGAGGTCTTTCCCACTCACTCCACTTTTTTTAAGCTTGGAAACCTCTTTATAGAAGTGATCAAGCACTTGAGCTAAAAACTTTTCTGATGTGCCCGCATATAGCAACAATAAACCCGTATCAGTGAAAGAATGAAGGTAACTGTACACAGAGTAAGCTAGCCCCAACTCTTCGCGCACCTTCTGATAAAGACGAGAGGTCATCCCCCCGCCCAACAAAGCATTTACCACAAAGGCTTCAAATCGATGACTGTCTTTAAACGATGTTGACGGCAGCCCCATAAGTAAGTGGGTCTGTTCAGAAGAGCGCTTAAAGATCTCCCTAAACTTGTTGAGGCTTGGTTTTCTTCGATGGCGTTTTGCCACTTTCTTTCTTCGGACATTCAAAGAACGCTCGGCCCATGCGACCACATCGTCATGGTCCACATTGCCCGCCACGCTCACCACCATTCGTGGCCCGTGATACCTTTCTCGGTAAAAATCCTGCAGCTGTTTCCGGGAGATTTTGGACAAGGACTCAGGCGTTCCCAAGATACTGTGTCCAAGGGCATGGCCCGAATAGGCTTCTTTAAAATAGAGATCAAAAATGAACTCTTCAAGATCGTCGGCAGACATATCTATTTCTTGAAGTATTACTTCCCGTTCACGATCAAAGTCGGCGGCATCAAACACCGCACCACTGACCAGGTCTGCTAACACATCCACAGCATAATGGAGGTGCTCGCGCAAACAAGTGGCATGGAAACAGGTAAACTCATGAGTGGTGTAGGCATTCAAATCTCCGCCCACAGACTCAAGGCTTTTGGCAATATCCATGGCCGTACGCTGACGGGTTCCTTTAAACACCATATGCTCAACGAAATGAGCTGAGCCAAATCCATCTTTCGGCTCGTCTCGAGAGCCAAGATCTACATAAATGCCCGCACTACAGGCGCGACTATAAGGATGGTGCTCGGTGACAATCCGAACACCATTATTTAAAACTGTTTTTTTAAAGGTAGGTTGATAATCAAAGGCCTTCAAAGATGACTCCGCAATCACTCACCTTTTTCAAGGAGAGCCTTGCGACTCAATCGAATGCGACCCGCTCGATCCACATCCAACACCTTCACCTCAACAGCTTCACCTTCTTTTAGTACATCGTTAACACTGCGAATTCGCTCATGAGAAATTTCAGAGATGTGCAACAAGCCGCTGGTGTTGGGAAGAATCTCAACAAAGGCACCAAAATCAGTGATTTTCACTACGCGACCAGGATAGGTTTTACCCACTTCGGCTTCGGCGCAAATGTCCATAATCATCTGTATGGCTTTTTTTGAGGCTTCTGGATCAGCCGATGCCACGTGAACCGTACCATCGTCTTCGATATCGATCTTAACACCTGTATCTTCAATAATTCCTCGAATCACTTTACCGCCAGCGCCGATGATTTCTCGCACTTTTTCTGGCTTAACCTTAATTGTCTCAATTCGAGGCGCGTACTGAGAGATTTCTCCACGAGGCTTATCTATGGTTTTTTCCATTTCGCCCAGAATGTGAAGACGCCCTTCCTTAGCCTGATCTAATGCGCCTTTTAGGATGCTAAATTTGATGCTGGCAATTTTAATATCCATTTGCAAAGCCGTAATCCCGTCTCGAGTGCCGGCCACTTTAAAGTCCATATCACCTAAATGGTCTTCATCTCCGAGGATATCTGTCAATACAGCATAGCGATCTCCGTCCGTAATCAAGCCCATGGCAATACCGGCGACATTTCCCTTAATGGGAACGCCGGCATCCAACATGGCTAAGGTTCCAGAACAAACTGTACCCATTGAGCTCGATCCGTTGGATTCCAAAACTTCACTAACCACTCGAAGCGTGTAGGGGAACTTTTCATAATCAGGGATAACCGCCTTAAGCGCTCTCTCTGCCAAAAATCCGTGACCCACTTCACGACGACTTTGCCCACCCATGCGACCGGTTTCTCCCACGCAATAGGGTGGAAAATTGTAATGAAGCATAAATCGTTTGGTTATTGTACCTTGAAGTGCATCTATTTTTTGCTCATCATCAGCTGTACCAAGAGTAACCGTACCTAATACTTGGGTTTCACCACGAGTGAACACTCCAGACCCATGGGCTCGGGGTAACATACCCACTTCACACCAGATGGGTCGCACAGTTTTAGTGTCGCGACCGTCAATTCGAACCTTATCATCAAGAATCATCAATCGGGCTAGATCGTACTTAAGGTCACCAAATACCTTACCAAGATCTTTTTTGCGAGCCGCAACGAGAGACTCTTCCACCTCTGCAAGCAAAGCGGCCTCGGCCTCTTTCTTTGCCGCATCCAAAGCCTCATAGCGGGCCATCTTTTCTTTGATGCCCAAAGCCGCTTTGATTTTTGGCTTTAAGAATTGCTCGGCTTTGCCGCTAAAATCTGGGTCAACTTTTTTAGCTGTAAACTCTCGCTTTGCCTTTGAACCCGTTTTTTGTCGCAATTCATTTTGTGCGTTTAAAATTGGTAAAATGGATTCATGACCAAACTGAAGAGCGGCCAAGACATCTTCTTCGCTGATGAACTGGCTTTCGCCTTCCACCATAAGAATGCCCTCTTTCGTGCCCGCAATCATAATTTCAAGATCTGAGCGTTCCATCTCTGAAAAATCCGGATTGGCCACCAACTTGCCATCCACTCGACCCACATTCACAGTGGCAATGGGCCCATCAAAGGGAATGTCACTAATGTGCAAGGCCGTTGAAGCGCCAATGCTAGCAAGTGTATTGATAGGATATTGCCCGTCGTAACTTAAAATCGTCGGGACGATTTGTGTATCGAAGAAATACCCGTCAGGAAAACAGGGTCGAAGAGGTCGATCAATCAATCGACAGTTTAAAATGGCTTCTGAAGTGGGGCGACCCTCACGTTTGAAGTAACCCCCAGGTATTTTACCGGTGGAATAAAACTTTTCAGAATACTCTACTGTAAGTGGAAAAAAATCGAGATCGGTCTCTCGTTTGGATGACACCACGGTGACAAGAACCACGTTGCTTCCACAGGTGACAAGCACTGAACCATCGGCTTGTTTGGCTAGGCGACCGGTCTCCAGTGTAATTTCTTTTCCGTTTAGTTCAAAGGTCACTGTTTGCTTATTCATTGAAACTCCTAAAATTCACGGTGCTGTACAGGCTCTTAGAAAAGTGCAGCCATCGAATTATAGACCGCACTTTCATCAGACTAACACGACGTATGTTCTTATTTTCGAATCCCTAGATCACCAATGAGCTTGGTGTAACTGCCGGGTTGTTTACTTTTCAAATAATCTAAAAGCTTTCGACGCCGGTTTACTAAACGAATCAACCCTCGACGGCTGTGCTCGTCTTTTTTATTTTTTTTGAAATGCTCGGTGAGTTGTTTGATACGGAATGTGAGCAATGCCACTTGAACTTCTGAACTTCCCGTATCCAGTTCAGATCGACGAAAATGATGGATGACCTGCTCTTTTTCTTCTCTTAATAACGCCATTTTTACCTCCGATAAAAACCCCAATAGATACCGTTTGGCACTCGGTACCAGGAGCCAATTGGCCTGCAATCTACAAACAGAGAGTCCCTGCCGTCAAGGAAGGGATTTGAAAACTCTCTTTATCTTCAAGCCCTTAAAGGGTCTTGCCTCGAGCAACGACAATAACCTTCCATCATCGCCGCTCATCACCTTAATACCTATTGCCGTGTCTGTCTGATTAGCTGTCTTTTGCTCACAGATCAGCCGCCGCCACAGGTCATGAGAAATCTGACCATTGAGAAGTAATCGCTGATCCTTTCCCGACACTGTCAGAGCCCGCCAATGGGGCAAAACCTCCGCCATCGAGACAAAGGCTGACCCGCATCCAGATAGGGCCTCGGCCGCTGGCTGATCCGCCAGGCTCCCGGTCTGCAGTTCCACTAAGGGAAGGGCACGATCCACCGAATAGGGCTGTGATGCCAGTCGTCGTAGGGTTTTTACAGTGGCTGGGCAACCCAATAGGGCACCCAGGGCTACGGCCCATGAGCGAATATAGCTCCCCTTTGAGCAGCTCAAGCTCACATCCACCCAATCACGACCCATATCATCTATAGCCACGCCGTAAAAACGCATGGGTCGCACCGGAGCGTCCACGGTTTTTCCTTCGCGGGCTAGTTCATACAACTTTTTGCCCTTTTGTTTAATGGCCGAAAAGGCCGGCACGGGCAGATCGAGATCTCCCGAAAGTTGATGGACGGCATCCCTAATTTTCTGAGGAGTCACCGACACTGGCTCTTGCCTTAAAACTTCGCCATCCACGTCCCAGGTGTCTGTTTCGATGCCGAATTGCACTCGTACGAGGTAGGATTTATCTCCATTGAGTAAATAATCGGATAGCTTGGTGCCCTCACCTAACAAAAGCACCATCAGGCCTGTGGCCAAGGGATCCAATGTTCCGGCATGGCCCACCGCGCGGGTCTTCAGCAAACGGCGCACGGCCGCGACCACATCATGGCTCGTCATTGCCGTGGGCTTATCTACAAGGAGTAATCCGTGAGCTTCACTCATCTAAAACCTAAAGCTCTCGTTGCACTTCTTCTTTAACAAATGCCTCAATGACGTCACCCACTTTTAGGTCATTGAAGTTTTCAATTCCAATACCACATTCGTATCCCGCGGCTACCTCTTTGACGTCATCTTTAAATCGCTTCAGGCTGCTGAATTTTCCTTCGTAAACCACTCGACCATTCCGCACGAGTCGCAACAGATCCGCTCGATTGATTTTACCATCAGTGACGCTACAGCCGGCAATCACTCCCACCTTTGGCACGGTGAAGGTCTCGCGAACCTCTGCCGAACCTTTGGATTTCTCGACAATATCAGGTTGCAACAGACCTGAAAGGGCTTTTTTCACATCATCGATAAGCTCATAGATGATCGTGTAGGTTTTGACTTCCACACCCTTTTCTTTAGCTATACGTTGAGCCGTGGTGTCAGGGCGAACGTTGAATCCGATGACAATCCCACCGGCGGTCGACGCTAGCAGCACGTCTGATTCACTGATTCCGCCAACGCCCGAGTGAATCACTTTCACTTTGACTTCGTCGGTGCTTTCTTTCTCAAACATGCCCTTTACGGCTTCGTTACTTCCCGCCACATCCGACTTTAAAACCACTGGCAATTCTTGCAGGCTACCTGTTTTTACTTTTGAAAACAGGTCTTCCAACGACATCTTGGAATTTGGTGTCTCAACCAATCCGTCCATTTGCTTTCGAGCATCCGAAATTTCTCTTGCTGCAGCTTCATCTTTACACACATCAAATCGATCGCCGGCCGCCGGAGCTTCGGGCAGACCCAAGATCTCCACGGGGTCGCCAGGCTCTGCTGATTTTACATTCTTACCCTGATCATTGATCATCGCCCGTATGCGACCAGCCACTTTACCTGCCACCACGGATTGACCCACTGTCACCGTGCCATCTTGTACAAGCAGTGTAGCCACAGCACCTCGCCCCTTTTCTAAGCGGCTTTCGATAACCAAACCGGTACCCGATCTCTTTGGATTGGCTCTGAGCTCAGCCATTTCAGCAAGTAAGTGGAGTTGCTCCAGTAACTCTTTAATGCCATCACCTTTGAGGGCCGAAACATGACAAAAAATGGTGTTACCTCCCCACTCTTCAGGAACTATTTCGTGCTCCGTTAACTCTTGCTTCACTTTGTCTGGATTGGCACCAGGCCGATCCATTTTGTTAACCGCGACAATAATTGGAACGCCGGCCGCTTTGGCGTGATTGATCGCTTCCACTGTTTGCGGCATAACTCCGTCATCAGCGGCGACCACTATAACGGCAATGTCTGTGGCCGTGGCGCCTCGGGCCCGCATGGCAGTAAAGGCCTCGTGGCCTGGAGTATCTAAAAATGTGATAAACGCACCATCATCGAGCTGAACTTTGTATGCACCAATGTGCTGGGTGATCCCGCCGGCTTCTTTAGCGGCCACATTGGCTTTTCGAATTGAGTCTAAAAGAGTTGTCTTTCCGTGATCCACATGGCCCATAACAGTGACCACGGGAGGGCGGATAACTCTTTCTGCATCAAGTTCGCCAAAGGCGGTGGCTCCCACTAGGTCATCCACAGAACGATGTACGTTTTCGGCCTCAAAGCCAAATTCGCCAACGGTCAATGCCACTGTATCAAAATCTAAAACCGTGTTTAAATTGGCCATCACACCGCTTGTCATTAATTTCTTAATAAGCTGCGGACCTTTTACGCCTATCTCTTGTGCTAAGTCTGAAACAGTAATGGTCTCATGCACCTTCACCATTCGCTTAGATGCCTTTGGTGTGGTGATTTGGGTCTTCTTGAAGTCGCCGCGAAGGTTTGCCCGTTTCTTTTTGGGCTGAAATATCACTTCGCGCTTTCTGAAGTCTGCAGCTTTAAAATTCTGGGAGGGCACTTCTTTTGTGGTGGCTCCGACTTTCTTTTTTGGACGCTCTTCTTTTTTACGATCCGAATCACGAGATTGGTCTGGCTCAACAAACTGAGGCATCGGTGCCACAAAACCCGTTCGTATTCCTCGGGCTGGGCCACTGCTGGCTGGCCGCGGCGGACGCGAGTCCGATCGGCCGGCTGGCGCTCCTGTTGTGCCGCGAACTTTTGATAGATCCATTCGACCCACGATGCGACCACCACCGGCACGGGGTACCGACTTTGATTCATCAGTTGTGGCTTCCGCCTCAGAGGCCGCTACCAAGTTTCCGGTGGCTTGGTCCCCGGCTTCGATTTGCTCTGGTGCGATCTCGTTTTCTTCGCCCGCGAGAGCTGCCGCTTTTCTAGCTGCCAGCTCAGCGGCTTTTTGAGCGGCTTCCGCTTGTGCTGCGGCCTCGGCCTCAGGAGAATGAGCGGCTTTTCTTCGGATCACTGCCCGCTTCCTTGCCGCTGTTTTCTTCGTCGTTGCCGCCGGTTTAGCTTCTACAGCTTTTGCCTCAGCCTCTACCGAGGCCTTGGTCGTGACTTTTTTAACGACTTTTTTAGTCACCGCTTTCTTTTTCGCAACCTTTTTGGCCGCTGCCTTTTTGGCGACCTTTTTCTTGGCCGTTTTCTTTTTGGTTTTTGGTGCCTTTTCTGCATCAAGGCGATCACGAATATCAGAGACTAAATCTTCAGTTAAAGCCGCCATATGGCTCTTTACCGGCAGATTCCATTCTTTGATCTTGTCCATTAGAGCTATTGTTTCCATCCCAAGCTCTTTGGCGAATTCATAAACTTTTGGCTGACTCACTCATTCTCCTCGTATTCAATACCTGAACCTTTAATGCTCTTCTCTTCACCACCAACCCATATAAATTAACTTGTTGGCACACTCGCGGTTTCGTCAGAATTTCCTGACTGATTTTCGTTTGCTTCTTCTTTGTTGAGTTGTTCAAGCTCCTCTTTCAGTCGCTCTTCAGCCTGACTCTTAGCACTGCCCTCTCGGCTCTCCGTAGCAGCGGCCTTGGCAGGAGCCGATGGTATTTCTTTGCCTTCCTGCTGGTACTGTTCCAGCAGGGTCTTCGCTGTCTGAATCAATGCTTCCGCTTTTTCAGGGACATCGTAACCCGGAATATTCATGATATCCTCAACTGCGGCGTCAGCAATGGCCGGGAACGATCCGAATCCTGATTGAAAAATATTTTGCGCCATAGTCTCTGTCATTCCAGGCATCAGCATTAAGTTGAAAATAGATTCCGCCGCTCGCGCTTGAGCATTAGATTCAGAAAGAATATCCAATTTCCAACCCGTCAGTTTGGCCGCCAAACGGACATTCTGCCCTTTTCTGCCAATGGCAAGGCTCAATTGGTGATCGGGCACAACCACTTCCATTTCGGCACTCCCATCATCCACAAACACTTTCGAAATTTCTGCCGGAGCTAAGGCGTTGCAAACAAAACGAGTGGGTTCTTCTTCCCAGTTCACGATGTCGATTTTTTCGCCTCGTAACTCCTGGACAATGTTCTGAACCCGACTGCCTTTCATTCCCACGCAGGCTCCCACTGGATCAACAGAAGAGTCTTTCGTTCGTACTGCAATCTTTGCACGCTGCCCCGGCTCTCGAGCCGCAGCCACGATTTCAACAATTCCATCGTAAATTTCTGGAACTTCAATTTCGAATAATTTCATCAGGTATCGTTCATCCGCTCGCGACATAATGATTTGCGGACCACGAGTCGTCTGCCTAACGTCAGCAATGTATCCTTGAAGGCGATCACCAGGCTTATACATTTCTCCAGGAATCTGCTCTCTTGGTGGAATGTAAGCTTCTGTTCGGCCAAGATCTACCACTATCGCTCCACGCTCCACACGTCTGGCTATGCCTGAGGCAATTTCCCCTTTGCGTTGTTCAAATTCGCTAAAAATAATATCTCTTTCGGCATCTCTCACTCGCTGGGTAATGATTTGTTTTGCAGTTTGTGCGGCAATTCGCCCCAAACCCGTTGTTTCCAACTTTATACCGATGGAGTCTTGCACCTGTGCTTCGGGATCTAGTTCCAGGGCGTCTGTTAGCTTGATCTCCACTTCTTCGTCGATGAAATCTTTATCTTCAACAACTTCTTTGAATTCAAAAAGTTCTACTTCACCTGACTCTTCATTGTATTGGGCTTCAATGTCTCTGTAGGTGCCCCACTTTTTACGGGCTGCAACAAGCATACCTTGCACCACTGCATCTACCACAATCTGCTTGTCGATCCCTTTGTCTTTGCCTACTTGTTCGATCATCCGACTCAAGTCAGAGAACACATTATCTGCCGCCATGATTACCTCTTTTTCTTACCCTTAGCGCCCTTACCTGATTTATCTTTTTGTTTCTGATGCTTTTCACTCACTAATTCAAAAATAACATTAGCTCGATGAATCTGAGAAAAATCAATCTCCCATTCATTTTTTCCATCGCCTAAAACTATGTGGTTTGGCTCTACCTTAAGCAGGCGCCCCTGCACTTGTTTTCGCCCCGCTTTTGCCGCCGCAGGTTCTGTACCATTTGGCACCACACCTGCATTTGTTCGAACCCGAATGGGTTGCCCCAATGCCTTTTCAAAATGCCACAGTTCTCGCAATGGTCGCTCTAAGCCCGGGCTTGAAACTTCAAGCTCGTAGCGACCACCTGGAATCACATCTTCTACGTCGAGCATTAAACTCAACCCTCGCGAAACATTGGCACATTGATTCACGTTCACTGCGCCCTCTTCACTTTCAATAAAAAGCCGAAGAGTGCGGCCTCCACCAGCACCGACAAACTCCAAGTCGTACACTCGACAGCCTTCTCGAGCACTGACTTCACTAGCCATTTCCTTTATCTTTTCAATCGCTTGTGGCGCTAACATGTATGGATCTCAATAGTCCTTTTGGAGGGCTACCCCCTCCAAAACAAAAAAAAGAGGGCCAGTTATGGCCCTCTACGTCATAAGGTAGATAACAAAGTTCGAACCCTATGGCAAGCAGGAGAAAGAATATAAATAAGCATCGCCTCCGTCGGCATAGTAACCGGGCCGCTGTCCCACCTGGGTAAACCCTTGCTCGCGATAAAAAGCCTGGGCGCCCTGATTTTCAGCATGAACTTCAAGCCAAATCACATCTTTTGCCGTCAACCCCGCATTGAGATGCAAAAAAAGTTGGGACATGTGACCCTGATGACGCTCCTGGTAATGAGTGGCCAAAAGGGACACCTCAAAGACTTCCGGGGCCACCTTACGGTAGCAGAGAAACGCGATCAGCTCCCCGGCTTTTCGTACGCCAAGGGTTTTCGACTCACGCAGCTCTTGTTCAATTTTTGGCAAGGTCCAACTTTTAAGACCATCTCGGTGGGGCTTGTGAGACTGCAAGATTTCAAAGACCCTTGGGGCATCTTTAACAGCCAAGGGCTCAAAGGAGCTGCCTGACATTTATTTTCCCTGCACGTAGGATTTCACGTGATACTTTGATTGCAGCAAATCAAACCATTCTTTGAGACGGCTATCCACTTGTTGCCGACGCAAAAAAGACTTGATGCTGGATTTGAATTTTTCAAAGGGCAAGTTTCCAAATTTCAAACGGTTTTCATCAAAATATCGACGCGCTTCTGTATCTGTGATCGGTACCGCCGCCGCCTGCACCTTAAATTGAATCAATTGCTTTGATCGAAGCTTTCTCTGCACCAAACTTTCAAGCTCGGCATCCGTCACCTGAAGGGCTTTCCAAGGCTTTGCTGCTTTAACCGCATCTTTGACTTTTTTTATAGCTGTCGCTTGCTGCTGACTGCCTGCCGTTGCGGCCTCAAAGTTTTCAGCTTCTAGGGCCACCGCCCACTCTAAAAGTGTATTTGATAGGGCTTGAGAAAATTCATTTGAGGCATCACCCAACCACTGAGGGGGCCGCCCCTTTTTTCCGTAGAGAACCGATTCCACGACGTAATTGATCTTCACTTCCCGGCTAGTCACTACGTGGTCCATCACGCGCCCAGCACTAAAAGCCAAAAGATCACTTGACACCGCGGCGTCAGAACTCCCGCCCCACAGATTTAAGATTATTAAAATTCCCCAAAGAATTTGAATCATTTAGTTAAACTACCACTCGGGCAGGGCTCTGCCCATAAAAAAAAACCGGACTCTGAGATCAGAGTCCGGCAGGTCAGAGGAAAACCGTCAATAGTCGGTCATTTTTGCAACATGAACTAGAAACGAGCTTTGGCTGTTACCGAAAGAATCCAATAGTCCGTTTCTTGTAGCATGTAGCGAGCACCCGTAAAAGTAGCCTGGTTCCAGTAATCATTAGAATCGGACCAGTTATCTATATTCATGTAATACTTAAAGCTTCCGCCCAATGAAAACGATCGCGAAAGCTTCACATCGGCACCACCCACTATCCCAAAATCAAGGGCCGACGTATTGTAGCTGGTGTCGTAGGGCGATCCACTGTTGTAAGCCGCAGTTGGCCCATAGCCTGAGCCATAACTATCTTTGTACTTGCGGTAAGTGTAACTCAACACTCCGCCCGCATAGGGCTGAAACGTTCCACGAGTGAAGTAAAATATTCCGCCACCTTCCATATTGTACTGGTCTACTTTTTCTTTCGCCCAACTATAACCATAATTCTGAATCTCAAATTTTGAGTACGTGAAACCACCAGTCACCGCAAAATTGCGGTCGATGTTATAGTCACCGGTAACACCCAATGCGATATCACCATCGATTTTAAAGGGCAGGTCCCCAGAATAATTGGGCAACCCCAAGCTTCCACCCATAGCGAAGTACTCTGCGCTTTTGGCTTTGATGGCCGCTTCGACTATCTCGCTTGATTCTGTGACCTCTACCACGGGCTGCGGAACCACCTGCTGCGGAGCCACGGCAACGACACCCACTTGGTTATTGCTTATTGTTGTGGTCTGCGCCTGGACACCCACCGTGTTTACAGACTCGTCTCCGAAGGCCGCGCCAAATATTCGCTCAGACCGCCGCCTTTCATCTTCCATGCGATCTTTTTCAAGACGCTCTACAATCTTTTGCTCAGTGGCCAACTCCGCCTCTTGACGTTTTCTGCGCATCTCGTCACCCGAGCCGCGGACGAGTGGAGCTGCTTCCACATATGTTGTTGGCTGCGTCACCACCTGTGCCGTGGGCTGTGCGGGCTGAATAATTACCATGCCCTGTGCGCGCGTGTTTACGGGGGTTTCTGCTAGAATCTCCCGTTGTAGGTCTGCATCTAATATTTCTTGATTATATGCTGGCTCCACTTGGGCCCATGAAACGGCGCTAACCAGCAACAAACCCATACCGACGATTTGATTTTTCATTGTATTTTCCTCCATCTCTTGCCCCAAATGGGACAAAACGTACTTCCAACCTTGACTGCACCTACAGCAACTTGTATGCCGCAATACGTCCAAGCCATTTGCGTCATAACTCCTTGAAATGGCCGGCTTTTGGCAGACCCTGAAGTTCTTACACGTTGTCGAACTCCAAAACAGAACTTGAAAAATCTTCTTGAGTTGCTCGGCGGCCTTCATTACATTCGCACCCGTTTGTAATTAAAAACTAAATGCAAATGGCTTCTTGGCGGAATTGGTAGACGCGCTGGATTCAAAATCCAGTGGGGGCAACCCCATCCGAGTTCGAGTCTCGGAGAGGCCACCATTTGTTAACAATATCAAGGAGTACGTCACATGTCCCAGAACTTTATTTCCACCCGACGCGGTTTTATTAAGTCTGCTTTTGTTGTCACCGGCGTTGCCGCTATTTCTTCTTTTATTGGCAAATCTGTGGCCTGGGCCTCAAAGACGCTCATTGATATGAGTAAAAAATCGGACCCGGTGGTTCAGCGAGTGGTCAAAACTTTATCTTATGTGGCTGACGCCAAAGACTTGGCAGGCCTAGTAAAAACCAATGGCGGAACTCTTGCCGAGAAAAAAGATAAAGCCGGAAAAGTAGTTCCTCCTGAAAAGCAGTATTGCATGAACTGCACGTTCTACACGGGCGATGATAAGCAAGGGGCCTGCGTGTTAATTCCTGAACACAACGTACACGCTCACGGGTCTTGTGCCTCTTGGAATTCAAAAGTTTAAATTGAATTTGAAATTAAATAATACCATTAAGGAGTCACAGCTATGAAAGCCATCTTACGTCGGATATTTTTCGCATTCACATTGTTACTGACGTCATCGGCTTGGGGGGCATCAGCCAGTGATACACTCTCCAAGTATGACCATTTTGCCAATTTAGGCGTGAGTTTCTCACGAGGTGGCCTGGCTTTAAGTGCCGACTATGAATATCCCATGCATCAAACCTTTGGGCTTGGCGGCTTTTTTCGTATGAACCAAAAGAGTGAAGACCCAGCCGTCACTGGCGCCACGATGCTTGGGGCATTTATTCGCCCCCATTTTCATCGCCGTGGTTGGGACCTCTATGTGGCCCCCGGCTTTGGATTAATGATGGTGGACGCACCCAGCACCGGTGAAGATGAAACGGCACTCGGGCCATCGATGGCCGTGGGACTCCTCTACCAACTCACTGACAGCATTGCTGTCGGCAGTGAATGGTTTATGGCCACGCCGTGGTTTGCCAGCAGCACTTTACGTGGCAACCAATTAGTGAACGACATCAATGCTCGGGTCCGCTTCGCGTTCTAGTTAATACTTGAGTCAATGAGGTCTCGCCTCCTTGGAGGCGAGCGCCCGTTAAGAGGCTTTAGTTAGATTCTTTGTCCAGTTTTGGATACGATCCAATACAGATGTTCGGGCTTCTTCAAACTGCACACCGTAGGACTTGCGAGCTTCAGACCAAACCACTCGCCCTTCCACTTGTAGGTCATCACCGCCATCTGGACTTGAAATGGTCATCTTCACAATTCCGCCCTGTTCAAGTAGAGCGTCGGTATCGAGTTTCACACCACCCATTGATAGAGAACTGATTGAAGCCACAAGCTCGCGCTCACCGGATTTCACGGTGACGGCCGTATTAACCACAAACCGCTCGTATTGACGACGCGAAGGCTGTTGTCGTCGGAGGATCGATGCAATGGCCAATGGCAACAACAACAGTCCAATCACTAGGCCAATATACCAAAGGCTTGGTGATGGTGTGGCGCCCGAGCCCGGGCCGCCTTTATTAAAATCTCGGTAAACTTTGGTCACTAAACCACAACCACCACCAGAGGCTGCTGCTGACGCCAATCCCCGATCGGCCATCGAATAAGAGGGATCATTGGAATAAAGCTCGGCCACTCGTGCCTGGTCCACGGCACTTTTCACATTCACCCGCGCTTCGGTGGCCACCTTATGGTTTAAGGATGAGGCATGGTCACCCTTAGACATAATAATATCTCTAATTTGATATCCTCGCATCTGAGGTGATTCGAGCTTCATTAATGCTGCTACACCGGCCACAAAGGGAGCGGCCATGCTGGTGCCTGAGGAAGTTCCATAGCTATTACCCGGCACTGTGCTTAGTACGAATACGCCTGGACTTGCCAAATGCACCGACAAGAAACCATAGTTTGAAAAGCTAGCTAGGTAGTCACTGTCGTCAGTGGCAGCCACTGAAATCACGTTGGGCACGTCCAGATTAGCTGGATACATCGGAGTGGAATCATTGTCTTTACCACTATTTCCTGCAGCTACCACAAAGCTTGTTCCGGCGTTGTAACTATAGACAACGGCTTCGTGCAAAGATTTACTATAACTTGGCCCGCCCCAAGAGTTGTTCAAAACTTGGGCGCCATTGTTTACAGCATAATAGATGGCCTTAATAGCATCAGATGTTTTTCCAACGCCTTGACCGTCTAAAAATTTAAGGGGCATTATTTGTACCTTTGACTCATCAAAAGGAGTTTGAAAAATATCGAGCCCTGTACCGAGAACAATCCCTGCCACATGGGTGCCGTGGCCATCATCGTCGTACATATTTCCGTCACCCGTTACAAAGTTCCAGCCATTTACATCGTCAGTAAAGCCATTGCCGTCATCGTCAATGCCGTTTCCTGGAATTTCACTGGGATTAGACCAAATAGCATGCGAGTCCACAAATACTTCGTGGCTGGTATCGAGGCCCGTATCAATAATAGCCACAACAGGTTTTGGCGGAGGCGTTGAAAGTGTGGACCACACTTCGACCGCTTGAATGGGCGCTCCGGTAGCTAAATACCCACCCCCAGCAGCCATGGTTTGAATCTCTGATTTTGAAAATGTCTCACTCAATCCGGTAACTGAGGCTTTTCGAATGATGTAATTGGGCTCGGCGTATTCAACGGTGGGATCCGACTTCAGCTCTTCAACAATTTGGTGAACTGATTTGCCGCCTTTACCGGATTTAAAACTGAAGTGATAAAGATTGAGGCGGCCCCATTTATTTTTAAGAGCCATGTTTTTTGAGGAATAGGCCTTGCCCAAAAAGGCATAAGAGTCCGTAGTGCCCTCATCGGCCTTAAGCTTCACAATGACTTCGCCTTCAACATAGTCCTGTGCCCATGCCAAATGACCCCAAGCCATACTAATACTGATAATAGCCCCTAACAAACGGAGCAGACGTGAGTTCCCCATACAGTATAGGTATCGGACAAAAGTCTAAAAACCTTAGGAGAAAAAGCAGGCCCAGCTCAAATAAAACCGATCTGGAAAAGATTTTTTATGTCGAACTTCTAGGCGCTACAAAGGGGCAACACTTGCCCCTTCCAACTGCTTAAAAAATCGAATGGAACCGCCTCCATTCTTCCTCTGTTTTGCGTCGACTTTGAGCTTTTCATTTAAATAGCATAGGTTGTAACCTGTGCAGGGTCACCAAAACGGACTCCCCAACAAATTTAGGATGAATACGCCCTCGCGGCCAGAAACACCGCATACAAAGGAATAAATAATTCTGCTCTCGAGCGCTCATACGGCCTGAGTGACAAGCGCACTCCGATCTTAGTTTGCGGTTTTTCCTTCATAAACACTCGCAAACTTTTAGCGCTGCCGCGATGGCCGCTCTTCACTTCGATGGGGATTACGTGGCCGCCTGACCCTTCTATTATATAATCCACCTCGGCCATTGCCCCAGGCTTTTCTCTCATCCAGTAATAGAGTTGTGCTTTTTGTTTTGGGTCGAAATAGGCGATTAACTCTTGGCCAACAAATGCCTCCGTTAGATATCCTAAGTTTGTGTACTGCCCTTCAAAATCCACGATCCATTTTGCATAATCCAAACCATGTAAAGCTTGGGTGAGAGCGATATCTAAGAATATCACTTTAAACTTTTTTGAATTCATCTCAGCCCCCAAGGGGATTCCATTACCCGACGAATGATAAATTCTATGCATAACAGCCGCTTTTGCAAGGAGGTCCAATGCTGGGGATAACTCCCTCGCTTTGTAATGCTCTGATATTTTGGCATAGGTGAACTTTTCGCCAAGAACAGCTGGCAATTTGTCAAATATAAGATCTAAATACTTAACCTGATTTTTCTTGGCATATTTTTCAAAATCATCCTTGTACGACTGAACCAAGTTTTGATGGATGGCCATGCAGGCCTTGATGTCTTGGGTTTCACACCACATTTTCACTGCCTCGGGCATGCCGCCGACCACAAAATAAATCGATAAATGCTCTATTAACTTCTGGTGAACAACACCATTCACTTCTTCTAGCAAATTCTCATGTCCCAAGCTCTCAGTGAGTTTTCGCGTATTGCTTTGTGCCTCTAAAAACTCTAAAAACGACATGGGGTACAGATGCAGATACTCCACGCGGCCCACCGGCACGCCCACCTTTTCAATAGTAAAATCGATCAGTGAACCTGAGGCAATAACATGCAATTCAGGCAACTTTTCATAAAAGTAGCGTAGAGACTTTAGTGCCTCTGGGCATTCGTTGACCTCGTCAAGAAATAACAATGTCTTGCCCGGTACGATTTCAACACCGGTCACAATGGATAGGTCCCGTAGAATTCGGTCCACATCTAGGTTTTTGCTAAACACCGTTTTCAAATCCGGCCGCTCTTCGAAATTTATTTCGCAGTAATGTTCGAAGTTTTTGCCAAACTCACGCACGACGTAGGTCTTACCCACCTGCCGAGCCCCTTTAAGCACCAAGGCCTTGCGGTTGCGGCGATTTTTCCAGTTCTCTAACTGTTGATTTAGGTGTCTTTTCATAAATTCAATTATTCCAGCAGGTTAACAACTTTTTGTATATTTTTAGGGGGTTACAGTCATATATTCGCACATTTTTAGGGGTTAAAAAAGGCCAGAATTGCACAATTTTAGGGGTTAAGATAGAGTTAACCCGTGTTTTGAATATACCACTACAACGCCAATTTACTGGCGACAAAAACTGAATTTTGAGTCTTTACCATGGTAGCGTAGCTGAGTGGACCGTGAAATATGCCAATGTTTGTTCAGACAAAAGAGAGAGGACGGGAGCCGGGGTCAACCTTCGCACGGATGAAGTGGACCGCATGAAAATTGCTACGGCTACTGGAGTTTAAACATGAAGACCAGAAATCTCCAGCCAAACGCCACAAAAGGTGAGGTGAACACACCACCATAGGGTCAGGTGAAAGTTATAGGTCGCTACAAAGGGGCAACACTTGCCCCTTCCAACTGCTTAAAAAATCGAGTTGTTACGGCGGATCTTTGCCTGTTCTTTGAGGCCCTCTTGCCAGTCTTCCAGGGCCTCGTTGGCCCGAGGTGAGCCAAAAAAGCTCACCTTTGATTTGTCATCCGTGGGTTTTACCTCGGGCATAACCACAGACTTGATTTTGACCACGTGATATCGTCCGTCGATGTTAGCGAGTTCGGGTAAGTGTTTGCCCACTTCAGGTGTTGTCATGAGAGGCTCTAGCGATTTCCATTGTCGCAACTTAGGAATGGAATCACGATCGAGTGCAAACTCACCGGTTTCTTCCCATTTAAAATTGTGACCCGAAGCCCAGGCGCTTATTTTTGCCATATCTCCATTTTTCAACCACTCTTCCACTTGACTCACTTCAGAATCCACCCGGCCCGAAGCCATTTCTTTTCTTGCTATTTCCTGTTTTACGTCATCAAAGCTTTTATAGTCCCCGCCTTTACGCTCTTCAATTTTAATAAGGTGAAAGCCAAACTGGGTCTGTACCGGGCCACTGGTTTGCCCCACCGGTAAATTAAATGCCACCTCATCAAACTCCGGCACCATCCGACCTCGGTTGAAAAAGCCCAGGTCGCCTTGCTTAGTTTTTGTTGCCATATCTTCGCTGAACTCTTCAGCCAATTTCGCAAAATTCTCAGGATTTTGCTTTAGCTTTTCTTCGATCTTCTGAATCTGCGCCAGAGCCTTGTCTTCTTCGTCTTTGTTGCCCTGCTTGGCTTTTATCAAAATATGCCGAGCCCGGGTTTGCTCTGGATTTTTATATTGCTCTTTGTCTTTATCGTATTTTGCCTGCAACGCTTCTAGATTTTTTGAATCTTGAATGTAGGCACCCACTTCTTCACTTGAAATCGCTTTTTCCACGGCTTTTTCAAGCTGGGCCCGGTCAAAGCGCAAGTACTCAAGGTTAAACTTTGTGTCTCTGGCTTGTTGTTCCAACTGGTCCTCGGCTTGACTGGTGGCCACTCCCTGCACAAACAGCTTGGCCACAGTTTGTGCGGCCATGTCTTTTCGTAAGCGTTTTTCAAACATACCCGGGGTTTGCCGCGTGTAAGTGATGTAACGATCATAAAGCTCCCGCTGGAATCGACCGTCTTCTTGAAAGGCCGCGATGTTGACGATGGTCTCACGCAGCTCATCATCCACGACCACAAAACCTTGGCTTTTAGCCGCCTGCGACAATAACTCTCGATTGATCAACTCACCGATAGCCCTTTCAGCCAACTGACCGTAGTACTTTTTTCTTTCTGAGGCCGGCAATCCTGCAAGTTGCTTTTCATATTGCTCTCGCAACCGGTCGTAGTGGCTCTGAAAGTCGGCCACAGAAATCACCTGGCTGTTGACTACTGCGGCACCAGTGCCGCCGCTCACTCCACCAATATCCATTGGAAAAAAACCAAAAAATACAAAAACTAAACAGATCGTGCCAAAGACAACGTAGGCGACGACGCCCTTTGCCGTCTTCCCGCGAGTGGGTTTTCGAACCTTTTCCAACATGTATGGCCTCCCCAAACAAAGAAAAATAAGAGCGACCAGCTTCACCATTTTTATTAACTTTTTCAAGGAGATTTGTTGGAATCAACCGCGCCATTTGCTACTTTTATGCTTTGGAGGGGAATTGCTATGGGCTTTTTCACAACGGAAATTAAAAAATTTGTTTTGACCGCCCTTGTCGTCTCCATGTCGCTCATCGCGGTAAACATGCAGCAGAGTGTCGAGGATTCCCCGTGGTATTTGCGCCCCTTTTCTGTGGCCGCTGGATTAGTTCAAAATGCCTATTCTGGGTTCAGTTCAGGAGTGCGTGGCACCGCCGCCTTATATTTAAACCTTGTCGATATTAAAAAACAAAATCGAGAACTTTTGAAAACCAACGCCAAGCTCACAACCGAGTTAGGCGACATGACGGAGCTGCGTCTTGAAAATGAAAGACTCAACGATTTGCTCGCCTTCAAAAAGAAAACGACCATGGATTTACTGGCCGCCAAGGTGATTGGTCGGGATCTTATGCCCGATCACTATAGTGTCACCATCAACCGCGGCACCCAACATGGAGTGAAAAAGGGCATGGCCGCTATTACCGTTGGAGGCATTGTTGGGTATGTGATTCAGCCCGAATTATTAACAGCACAAATTCTTTTGCTTCCGGATCGCTATGCTTCTGTGGATGCCATCGTTCAACGGTCGCGAGCCCGTGGAATCGTGCAGGGCCTGAGTAAGGACACCTGCCGCATGGAGTATTTGCAACGCGGTGACGATGTAGTTGTGGGAGACTTAGTCGTCACAAGCGGCCTACAAAATATATTCCCGAAAGGATACCCCGTGGGAACAGTGACCCAGGTGAGGAAGAATCGCTACGGAATCAGCCAAGATGTGGAGCTACAACCGGCGGTGAACCCCTTTACCATTGAAGAGTTGTTTATTGTTTTAAATACCAATAACGAAGATTTCACTCCGCCTCCGCCTAAGCAAAGCCTCGTCCCTGGCAGAGCTCTTCCCTCTGGTCGCCGGCCGGCGGAGGGCACATGAACCTTCGGACGCTGACTCTGCGTTTAGGCAACTATGGTTTTTTTTGGATTTGCGCCATCGCATTGACGGCTTTTCAGTCCGCTCTTTGGTTACAGCTGTTCGGTTACACCTCAAGCCCTTATGCGTGGATAACTGTACTGGCTTTTTGGTCCATCTACCGCTCAGCTGTTGAAGGTCTGGCAATGGCCTACCTCCTCACTCTCACTGTGGCCCCCTTTACGGCCATGTCCCTGGACCTGATTTTGTTTAGCCATGTGTTTTTGTTTTTTTGCAGTTATATGCTGAGACAGAGAATTTACTGGCCAGGTGCCACTTACTTTATGTTGGTGTGTGGCTTTATGGCCATGCTGTTGCCTTTTGCTCACCTTGTGGGTTCTTGGGTGCTCGACGATGCTGAGAGTGCCAATTTTTTGTTTTTTGAATGGATTATGAGAACGCTCTTAACGACTCTAATGGGACTTCCTGTTTATTCGCTTTTTGTTTGGTTGGATCGGTTCACTAAAAAACCTCTTCCCCAAGAAGCTCGAGGAGACTTGCTGTGAGTCCCAATCTTCGAAACTCGGAAGACGAAGCTCGAGAGCTTGCCCCTCGCTTGCGAATACTTTATGTCGTTTTGATGATATCTACCGCGGTAATTTTTTCGCGGCTCTGGTACTTACAAATTATAAAAGGCCACGAGCTCAGTTCGTTTTCGGAGAAAAACTTAATCAAAGCTATTAAGCGTCCTGCCGAACGAGGGCTGTTCCTAGATCGCGACGGTCAAATACTGGTTGAGAATTTACCAGGCTACAACGCTGTGATCTCTCCTCAATATGCTAAAGATTTACCGGAGTTGGCAAAAGCCATGCAGCCGGTTTTGAAAATACCTGCAGATACCATAGTTGAACTGGTCAAAAAGAGTCGCCGCCAGAATGGGCCTTTCCGCAATGTGGTGATCAAAGAAAATCTAACTCTCGATGAGGTTATAAAACTAAACCATATTCGGTTTGAACAATCTGGCTTAGATATAGAAGAGGTGATTTTGCGTCATTACCCCCTCAAAGAAAACGGCGCTCAGTTATTAGGATATGTGGGTGAGATTTCGAAAAGTAAAATTCAAACTCTTAACAAAAAATATGCCGATGAAATCAAAAATGGAAATCACCTTGATGCTTTTGAACAAGGAGACATCGTTGGCAAAAATGGGTTGGAACGAGTCTGGGAAGCCGAGGTGCGTGGACGCCGCGGGCTTAATTTTGTAGAAGTGGATGCCCGAGGCCGAGAGCTGAATCGTTCTGACTCAAAGTTTTTAGGCTTAAAAGATAAACCCGAAAGCCATGGTCACAACTTGGTTCTCACTCTTGATCGCGACCTGCAAGAGGCGGCCTACCTTGCAATGCAACGCCAAGATCACATTGGCCCTCGAATTGGGGCCTTGGTGGCAATGAAATCGAACGGTGAAATCTTGGCCTGGGTGAACACGCCCTCCTTTGACCCCAATGAATTTTCACTGGGAATCTCTCAAGAAACCTGGTCAAAGCTTGTGAATGACCCCAATAAACCTCTGCGCAATAAAGTGATCCAAGATCATTATGCGCCTGGCTCCACAATCAAGCCAATAATTGCATCAGCAGCATTGCAAGAAAAAGTTATCGAGAAAAACACCGTGGTGTTTGCGCCCGGATCCATGCGATACGGGCGCAGAACCTACCATGATTCTTTAAAAGGTGGCCACGGAAACATCACCGTGAGAGAGGCCATTGAGCGATCCAGCAATATCTTTTTTTATAAAATGGGTATTGAGCTTGGGATCGATAACATGGCCAAGTACGCAAGCCTTTTGGGCCTTGGACAGAAAACAGATTTACAAGTGCCCAACGAAGTTTCGGGATTGTTTCCCACGTCTAAGTGGAAGCTTGATGTAAAAGGAGAACCGTGGCAACCCGGAGAAAACTTAAGTAACGCCATTGGGCAAGGGTTTGTGCTTACAACGTTGTTACAAATGGCCGTAGCCTACAATGCCATTGGGCTTGAAGGAAAAGTCTATAAACCCTATTTAGTTAAAAAGATCATCAGCCGAGACAATAAGCTTTTAGCTGAGTTTCAACCTGAGATGATTAGAGATGTTTCAAAGCCCAACGCCGAAGGGGTTTACGTCTCGCCTGCGCACCTGAAAACCGTGAAAGAAGGCATGTGGGCTGTGGCAAATGGCGCTCGAGGCACCGCGCGCTACTGGAAAATCCCTGGCGTTGAAATGGCCGGCAAAACGGGAACAAGCCAAGTCATGTCATTTTCTGCAGACCAAATTTACAACAAATGTGAAAAGCGGCCTTTTTTTGAAAGGCACCACGGATCCTATGTCGGCTTTGCTCCGGCGGATAAGCCAGAAATCACAGTGGCGGTATTGGCTGAACATTCCTGCCACGGCTCTACAGGAGCAGCTCCCATTGTTCGTGATGTCATCCAAGCCTACATGGAAAAATACCATCCAGAGCGTACAAAATCGAAATCATCTACCACTGCAGACAAACCTCTCGTCCGCCATGATGAAGTGCCCGACGAAGATCAGCTCGACGAGGAGACCATCACACAATGAGAACGGGCCTACAGGTTCAAGAACGCACTTTTTTTCGCCGAATGGATATCAACTTCGCCTTGGTGATTTTGGTTTTAAATATAATTGGGCTAATCAATCTCTACAGCGCCACACATGGCGTTTACATCACGTCTTCATCGAAGCTTTTTTGGCAGCAGCTATTTTGGTTGGGTGCTGGATGGTCCCTGTTTTTTGTTGTCACTGTTATCGACTATAAGTTTTTTAGTCGAGCCGCCTACATTTTGTACGGACTCAATCTTTTGGCTTTGGTCGCGGTGATGGCCTTCGGTAAGACTTTTTATGGAGCCCAACGCTGGCTTGACCTAGGTTTTTTTCGTTACCAGCCCTCAGAAACTATGAAGCTCACGGTGGTGCTAGTGCTGGCGAAAGTACTTTCGCAACCGCAGCCGCATCAGGGCCTTGGGTTTAGAGGTTTGGCTTGGCCACTGGTCATCACACTTTTGCCCTTTGTCTTAACGGTACGACAACCCGACCTGGGCACGGCTTTATTGATTGCTGCCATATCGGGATCGATGATTTTATTTGTTGGAGTGAGAAAGTCTATTTTAGTTCTGGCCACGGTCAGCTGTGTAGTAGCAGCCCCTCTGGTGTGGAGTTTTGGTTTAAAGCCTTATCAAAAAAGTCGCATTCTCACTTTCTTAACACCAGGTAAAGATCCCCGCGGGGCCGGATACAACAGTATTCAATCTAAAATTGCCGTGGGTAGTGGTAAGGTTTTTGGAAAAGGTTTTCGAAAAGGCACCCAGTCGCAGCTTGAGTTTTTACCAGAACGACATACAGATTTTATTTTTAGTGTTTTGAGTGAAGAACATGGGTTTGTTGGCAGCGTCTCCACCTTGGGTTGTTTTTTAGTGTTATTTCTAATGGCTCTTCGCATAGCGGCCCAAGCTCGGGACCGGTACGGCATGCTTATTGTGGTCGGCGTTGTGGCCCTTATTTTTTGGCATGTGTTTATTAATCTAGGTATGGTCATTGGCATTTTGCCTATTGTAGGGGTTCCGTTGCCGCTATTGTCCTATGGGGGATCCAGTATGATCACCACCATGGCGGGGTTGGGTATTGTTTCCGCTGTGGCTTACCGGCGGTATTTGTTTTAAGTTTAAGGCAGCTTATAACTCAATCACATGAACAAAAAGGTCTTTCACTCCGTCGTTATCGTCGTCCAAAGTGTATTGGGTGGCAAGTTTGCCGCGACCTTAAATCTGTAAGTTTTGACTAGTTGAAATGAGTCATCATGGACTTTGGAGTGTCTTGGCCGACCAAAGACATTTTGACCAATCTCAGAAATAATTGCTCCACCTTGCAAACGTCTGTAGCTTTCTTTCGACACTGTCCGAGTTCGTTGTTGCCATTCAAAATGATTGTATACTTTCGTCGATTCCTCTTAGATATCTGTATTTGGCCTTTTCATGACTTGGATAGCCCTTTGCTTGTAAACTCAATGCGGTGAATCCAACAATGGCTGCTGTGGCTAGTTGTAATTTCATTCTGCCCCCCCTGTGGGTTGTTTTGTCCGTTTGATTGGATTTCGCAACCGGACGGGGATTTGTGACAGAATATTTTGGTTTTAAATTAAATTACTGGCAAGAAATCACGGCCGTGGCTTTTGCTGTAAACCGACTGCTTGAATATTTTCTGGTAGACGACCATTTCATGCCCACTACAAATTCGCCGCCCAACTCATGGCAATCGGCCTCGGCTTGCTCCACAAGTTCATCACGCATTTCTTGAGCCAGCTTTCGAGCTTTAGCCGCCTTTATTGACTTGGCCTCAGTCCGAACCGTTCTTTCTTGATAGAATCCCTCTGGAATTTCTGCAAACGCTGAAGTCACAGATACACTCAATAATGCCAATACCATCCATTTTGTCATTGAATCCCCCTTATGTTTTTAAATATGGTTACTTTATAAACTTAAGAAAAGATCCAAGCAAAAAAAACACCTAGATGTTTATCTACTGAAACGCAGTTGAAAGCTGATTGATTTCTCAGGCCCCCAGTTTAACTTTGATTGACTTGGCGTTGAGTACAGTTGAGCGCTCTTCCAGAAAAAGTCGGCATCTGCAGCGCCATACAAATCAAAACTAGTCTGGTACTTTTGACTTTTGAATGAGGCGCACACCCATAAAACTTTGGCTGCCTGCAGGTCGCAGGGCCAACTAACGCCATGCAAATCAAAATGGAACCGGGTACCTTAGAGATGTTGGTTGATCATTGCCACAATGTTTTCTTTGGGCTGGTTTCCGACCACTTGGTCAACCACTTCGCCACCTTTAAAAAGAATCATTGTGGGGATACCGCGAATGCCGTAACGGCTTGGGGCACTGGGGTTTTCGTCCACGTTCAGTTTAACCACTTTCATTTTGCCGACCATTTCCCCAGAGATCTCTTCCAACTTAGGACCAAGGGCTCGGCAAGGACCACACCACTCTGCCCAAAAGTCTACGAGTACAGGCTGATCTGAATTAAGAACGGCAGTTTCAAAATTGGCATCGGTTACGGCTTCTGGTTTGCTCATTTTTTCTCCATGGATAATCAACAACAAGGCCCCAAAAATATCAGATCCGCCGGGGGCTGTCGATGGCTTCTCTGCCCTATGCCCACCTTACGCGTCGCACCACCCCGACTCTGGGCCAGGTTTTCTGGCCATCACCTCAGATTTTTTAAGCCTCTACCGATAAAGAATTATGCAGAAAAAAGACATCCAGATCTTAATAGTTGATGATGATGAAACCATGGGCAAGGCCATGAAAGCCGCTTTGGAACGAGAGGGTTATTCGGCCACCATGGTTTCCAGCTCCAATGAAGCCCTGTCGCTTTTTAAAGTGCATGACTATCGTGCGGTGATTTCTGATTGCATGCTTCCCCGCATTGACGGCGTAAAGTTGATGGAACAAATGCGCGCCAGCGCGATGAACGAATTCTACCTGGTTTTAGTCAGCGGTATTTACAAAAATCGCGACTACATTCGAGAAGCCACGGCCCGCACCAACGCTCAGCTTTTTTTAACGAAGCCGTTTGATCTTGAAGAGCTCACTACAAAGATCAACGAACATTTCGCTGGCGAAATTGACACCGAAAGAACTCCCCTGCAGAAACTTCTCACCCTCGCCACCCCTTCCCGAGGCGACAGACAGCGGGCCCTGAGCGAAACAGAAAATATTCACGGATATGAGCTGCCATTTGTGTATTCAAATATCGCACAATCAGACCTTTCCGGCGTTTTGACTCTCTCTGCTGAGGGGCGAGATGATGAAAAAATTTACTTTTCAAAGGGCAAGATTTTTCGAGTTCATATCAATGACAAAGAATCTTATTTTGGAGTTCTCCTTATTGAAAAAGGCTTTACCACTCCTGCCGAAGTGGAAGCGGGACTGGCCTTAAGCGATAGCTCCAAACCCATTGGCAAAAGACTTGTGGATATTAACTCATTAAGCCCTCACGCGATTCAAGTTATTCAAATGGAACAAATGATGATTCGCCTCAGTAAAACAGTGCAAGACACTCACTTGACTATGTCGTTTGAAACTCAACCCGTAACGGTTGAAGAAGCTTACCTTGAGTCCACGCAGGTGTATCCATTGCTCAGCGATTGGGTGGCGTCTAAAATCTCTTTAGATTGGCTGAAATCCACTTACCTGACTTGGCTTGACTTTACTATTGCACCTGGACCGAACTCGGCCTCGATGGCAAGTTTGTCGCAACTTCATGTGGCGCAAAACACTCCCGGCATTGTCGAACAGCTCAAGGGCCAGCCCACAGTGCAAGAACTTTTTGAAAACACCGGTGCCAATGAAGAAGATGTGTATCGAAGCCTACACCTACTTCTCATTTCCGGCGCTATAAGCCTGGGACGAGCTGCGCAGAATCAGTCAGATTTTCAAAGAAGACTGCAACGGGTTCTACGCGTACAAAAAGACATTGAAGGCAAAAACCATTTTGAAGTGCTTGGCCTTAGTCAACAAGCTCGACCGAATGAAATCAACAGGGCCTACCATGACCTTGCAAAGGCGTTACATCCGGATAAGGTACCACTGCATGCGCCTGATGAACTTCGTAAAGTCACCGAGGATGTATTTGCTCGCATTAACAGTGCTTATAATGTGTTAAGCGACCAAAAAGGTCGTTTAAATTATCTAAAAGAGCTTGAGCACGGCAAAGTTGAAGAGGCCCTAGCTGCCGAAGAAAACTTCAATAAAGCCTATCGATCACTTATCTCTGGAAAATATCGCAAAGCCTACGAACGATTTAAGGAAGTGCATGCAATGAAGGGACACCGCGCCGACGTCCCTGCGTTTTTGGTATGGTCTGGAGTCAAAGCCGGAGGCGGACAGAAGAACCCCGTGGCTTGGGAAGAAAAAATGACTAAACTATTAAGCCAAGTGCCCCCAGAAGATCGTCATGCTGTGCCCTACTATATGGCCCGAGGCATGTACCATTCATTTATGGGCAACTTCGATAAAAGCTACAAATACTTTAAAAATGCCCTCGCGCAAGACCCCAACAATATTGCCATTAAGAGAGAACTCGCATCTCTTAAAAGTGCCGCCAGTCAACGCAAACAAAAAGGCGCTCTTTCTGGTGATTTTTCTTCAGTGGTGACAAAGTTTTTTAGAGGCAAAAAATCGAGTTAGTTTTTCTTGAAAAGGGCTTTCACAAAATCCTGTCTGGATTTTTCAAATTCTCCGTTCTTGTCTTCGATTTTTTCAGATCTTATCTTTTTGTTAAAGGCAATAATCGCCTTTCTATCGAAATGCTCTGAACTATCAATGGGAGCTTTATCTTTTAGATACTGAGTGAAGCGCTCTCGCCGTTGTTCACCGGACAAAACTGACACGGGCGCATGGGGTCCATCTCCCTGCCCTGACACCGCCGTTGAGGTTGAATTTTTAGATTCACCCCGAATGTGAATTTTATCAGGACTGTTGCTTTGGCCACCACCCACATAGTCAGAAGACGATTCGCCATCACTAGCAAAAGTGCCCTGCACATAAATTGAGTCATCCTCTTTGCGGGATTCTTTTGCGGAGCCAACGGTGACATTGTCATCTACAATCTCACCGCCCCCACGCACATAAATTCGATCGGAATCACCACGAGATGTTCCTGACCCTTCTGCCCCTGATGCAAGTGGATCGCCTTCCGCATCATCGGCAAACACACTGCCTGAAGCTACGGCGTTTGCCTGCGAGTCGGTTTCAGCTTCCAGGTTTTTTTGATTTTTAAAGCGACTGTATTTTTCAATGAGCGTATCAGGATTTTGTCCGCCGTGAACAGCCAACACGCCAATTAGTTTTTGGGCGCTCACTGGTGAATCCAAAACTTCGTCGATAGATTCTATACCGAACATCTCTTCCGGAATATTGTGTGCCGGTGATCGCAAAAGTATCATTTTCGGTAGGCCATTTCGCTTTTTGATTTTATTGGCTATTTCAAGGCCATTGATTTTTTTGCCCAGGGCACTTGCAATAATCATTTGTGGATTAAATCCTAAACGGACGGCTTCTAGTTTTTTTTGCGATTGCAGCCCCTCCACATCTAAACCCAGGCGCTTCAATAGTGTCTCTAAAAACAAAAGTTCGTTGTAATCGTCAATGGCCAGTAATATTCGATACATACCCCATTATTTGATCACACCGTTAGAGGGTCAAGAGTTGCCAAGACTTCACTTTAAAACTTGTTAAGAGTTAGGCCAACGCCTAGGAGCAAATCACTTGGACTTACTTAGAAAAAAATAATATACCTGAACAACCTAAAGACTAAAGGTGAGAGAATGAATCTTTCGCCCATGGCGCCAGCCAACTAATGACGCCCCGAGATAAGGACAAGACAATATGCAAACGGAACGAATAGAGACCATTGCCCTCCCTGACCGCCAATTCACCGTGGACTCACCACGTGGACCCGTGAAAATGGGATCTGGACATGATTTGGCACTAATTGCTGGACCCTGCGTCATTGATAGCCGTGAGTTGATCATGAAAACGGCAAAGTCGTTGGTGGAAATTGCGGACCGACTGGGTGTGGGACTGATTTTCAAAAGCTCCTATGAAAAAGACAATCGTGGCAGCGAAAAAAACTGGCGAGGCCCTTTGGCAGAAGAAGGATTAAAAATTTTAGCGGAGGTCCGCAAAGAGTATGGCCTTCCTGTTTTGACCGATATTCATCGAGTGGAAGATGTGAATTGGGTGGCCGAGCACGTGGATGTTTTGCAAATTCCAGCCTACATGTGCCAACAAACATCACTGGCCATTGCCTGTGGTGAAACAGGACGGCCTATCAACGTAAAAAAAGGCCAATTTTTAGCACCTGAAAACATGAGTGGTGTCGTGAGTAAGATTCAATCCACCGGAAATAAAAATATTTTGTTAACAGAACGCGGGGCTTGTTTTGGCTACAACAGGCTTGTGGCTGACATGCGCTCCATACCAATTATGCAACAACTCGGGACCCCTGTTTGCTTTGATGCTACCCATGTGATTCGTCTCTACGGAATTTCAAGTGCTGACCCCGCCGGTGGCGAGCCGCGTTTCGTGCCTCACCTTGTCTTGGCGTCCGTGGGCGCAGGCACTGACTCACTATTTATTGAAACTCACCCTGACCCGATGTCGGCAAAATGCGACGCGGCCTCGCAACTGAACCTTCAACACTTTGAAAATATGGTAAAAATGGCGCAAGCTGTAAGAAAGGCCATTGGAAGTCCAGAAAATGTTGGGCAGGTTCACATCGAGGGATAGTTTTGTTGAATATTTGGCGAAATCGGCTGGTCACTAAATACATTTTTTTTGAGTTGCTGCCGATTTTTGCCGTGGGCGTGTTGATTTTTATCAGCATCATTTTGATGTTTGAGTCCCTGCGCTTGTCTGAATATGTCATTGTCCACGGTGCCGACCTTTCGGCCATGCTTCGCATCTTGTTTTATTTGGCCATTAGTTTTCTACCCGTGATCTTTCCTATGAGCCTGCTGTTTGCCGTTATTCTCACTTACGGGCGCATGAGTGCTGATTCAGAAATTGTAGCCTTTAAATCCATAGGCCTTTCGATGTCATCCCTGGTCACGCCCGCTCTGCTTCTAGGCCTGATCACCACAGGCCTTTCCGCGCAAACAGCGTTTAGTATGGCGCCCTGGGGGCATCGACAAATGGAAGTTTTGATTCATGAGCTGGGTGCTGCGAAACCTGAAGCGTCCATTCGTGAAGGGGTGTTCTCTGAGGGATTCTATGACCTTGTTGTCTATTCGCAAAAGGTAGATACGAATAGTGGATGGTTAAAGCGGGTTTTTATTTACGATGAACGCGATGCCAATGCGCCCATGACAATTATTGCTCGAGAAGGAAAACTCGTTGCCGACCCCGATTCAATCAACAATAGCGCTCTGCTGCGACTGATTGATGGCAGCGTTCACGTCACTCGGGGCGATATTTATACAAAAGTAGATTTTGAAACCAACGATTTAAAATTATTCACCCCCATTAACATCACTGAAAAAAGCAAGACCCCACTGTCGCTGAATTTACAAGAACTCCGCCAGGCCACGTCTGATCCCACTCGTTCTGAAAACGAACGCCGCCTGCTCAACGTTGAGCTTCACCGCCGGTGGGCCATCTCGTTTGCCTGTTTGATATTGACCCTTGTCGGTGTGGGATTGGGCACTACCACGAATAAAAGATCCGGAAAATCAAGCGGCTTTGTGCTTTCTGTGGGGCTTGTCATGGCTTACTGGATTTTTTATGCCGGCCTTGAGAGTCTTGCAAAAGGTGGATCAGTTCCTGTAGCTCCAGCGCTGTGGGCTCCCAATTTAATATTTTTAGGAATCGGCATTTGGGCCTACCGCAGAACCACAGGATAAAATCATCGCCAGGTCCTTGTGGTCTCTTACAATGTGCGCCCCATCAAAGATGAGATCGAGGTTTCCCTGAGAGCCCCCTTGTCCGGGAAAAAAGGGCAACGTGGCAATTTCCCTGTCACACTCAAAAGCTGACCGCGCCGTGATCATAGTTCCGCTGCGACGTCGGGCCTGCACAACAAAGACTAAACAAGAAAGCGCTGCAATCAATCGATTACGATAGTGAAAGTGTCCCTTGAACATCGGTGAAAAGGGTGAAAACGGACTGATCATGGCACCGTCTGTTTCAATCACCGAGGGTACCCAGTTTTTTAATGCAGCCGGATAAATGTTCGATAAACCAGAGGGCAAAAAAACAAGAGTGGGTCGTTTTTTTCGTATGGATAAACTATGGGCTTTTTGATCCACGCCCATGGCCCCGCCGCTGACAACACCTAAGTCTTCTGAAATATCCAGAAGGCGTGGTATCTCATGCTCCATCCACATGAGGGCCTCGGGTGATGGCCGACGGCTGCCCACAACGGCAAGGAGAGAGTGCTTTAACCAACAAGGGGATCCAAAGTAACTTAAAATCAGCGGCGGCCGATCTTGAACCGCCAACGACTCTGGATAGTCGGCCCCACCTAAGACGCTCCAGCGGATATTATTTTGAAGGCACCAATCCAGTTCTCGTTTGGCCTCTTCAAACCAAAGCGGATTTTCACTCAGCCACGCGCGAAGCTTTGGATCATTCACCTCACGGGTCCACTGATTCGGACATTTTAGATAATCTCCGAGGCTTATAAGTTTATAAAAATTTTCTTTATCTATTGAGTGGCCCCGCCAGCTCAGCGTGGCCACTATATCAGTCCATGTGTACATGGAGAAATTAGGGTGCAAGAAAATGCCAAATCGGAAAAGTCTATTAACTCATCAGCGGCGTCCGGCAGGTCCGGATTTACTCTTCTTCGAATCCCTCCTCTTCAAAGGGCTCAGAGATTTCATCACCACCTTCTGACGTGCCATCGCCTTCGAAGACTTCGACGTCTTCTTCGTCAGAGCCAAAGCTTCCTGAATCACCATCGAAAGTCTCCTCAGCCGGCTCAGAAACAGAATCCTCTCCCTGCTGTCCACGTTGAGCTCTGGCTCGCTCCAGAAGTTCTAATGTTTCTGGAGAAAGAGCCTTTGAATCGGGAATTTCAATTTTTCCGATGGGCCCAAACCCCGTCACGTCGCCAGTGAGAATATCTGACCAGGCTCTCACAATAATAGCCGTACTTGATGTGGCATTCACATCCACCACCCGCAGCCAGCCCAAGGGTCGCAAATTTTCTAGCACCTGTGATGTACTGTTTCGTAGCTTTCTATTGGCACGAATAGGCAATATGTCGCCTCTGGTAAGCCCATCATTTTGTCCTTTATTAAGATAGACCAATGACTCACTGCCAATAATTTTTCGACGATTAGAAAACTGTCCGCCTACAATAAAGGCCTGCACATCTTTGGTTGGGCCTTTTTCAGTGATTTCAACCGTGCGAATTTCACCCATCAGAACACTACTACCCACTGTCACTGGGTTTACTATTCGTGTCACCAACGCGCGGAAGGTTTCACCCAGTCTAATTTCTTCTTCACTTTGCGTTCTCTCTGTTAAAACAATTTCACCTTGAATTTCTACAGCATATCCCAAATCACCGCCAGCATCTGGGTTGTCAGAAATCAACTGTCCTTGATTTTGGATAACCAGCAATTTGTCGCCCACTTTCGCTTGGCCTTTTCGCATTCGAACAAACACATATTGATAGGCGGTGGCCACACGGTTGCCCACTTCCACTTCATGGATAACGCCAATCTCTTCAGGAATCTTTTCTGAAACATAGGCCGTTAGTGGAATTTCATTTTTTACATCTAAAATTTTGCGACGCCCGTAATCGATGCCAGCATCATCATACTTGCCTGCCCCTGTGACCGTGTCTTGCCACGATGGCAAACTCGGTGGCAGCTCCATTACCACAGGCCTTGGTGTAAAAGACGGCGACGGGATTTCTAGTTCTTCTTCCTCCCCACCTACTCCGGGTGCGAAGGCCACCTCTTGTTCGCCCCCTTCTTCCGCAGCCTGTTCTTCTTCAGTCACTTCTGTGGTGACCTCTTCTTCAGTGGCCTCTGTTACTGTAAAGGCCGGCGCATCATTGAGATCACCCAGTAAAAATTGAATGCGATGACCTGGTTTAATTAAATGGGGATTTGTGATTTTACCGTTTAACGACCAAACCTTTGGCCAATAGTTACCATCTCCAAACAGTGTGGCGCTAATATCCCAAAGCGTGTCTCCATTTTGAATTTCATATATTTCACTTTGTCGTTCTGCCGCCACGGCCGACCACTGCTCCTGCGGGGTTTCTGACGCGTAGAAGTCCACGAAGATTTGATGTAACTTTGCTTCGTAGGCGAAATTGGGCTCATCATTTACTGGTGGCGCTTGACTGTAAGCGGGCTCCGCAGGCTCCAGTGGCTCAGCCGCTGGCTCGTCAAACATTGGCGGCTCTGTGGGTTCAGCTAGTTGTTCTTCTCCGCCAGCAGGGCTTTCTTCACCTAAAAGCTCATCGGCATTTTGCAACTCAGTATCTTCTTCAAGAGGCTCTACCTCTTCAAATTCAGCGGCAAAGTCATCGCCCCCTTCCTCTTCAGCGGCAGGCTCTGCCATTTCACCAGTTTCTTCAGACTCAACCACATTCTCTGGCTCGGAGGCCTCATCAGCCCCTTCTCCCACAGCCTCTGCCTCTCCGCCAGATTCTTCACTGAATTCAGCAAAGTCTTCTTCCTCATCCCATCCAGAATCTTCACCAGAATCACTGATGTCAGAAATATCAGCCTCGTCACCACTTTCAGAGAAAACTTCATCAATGTCTTCTTCTTGAGCCCAAGAGGGTGCGCCACCCAATATTACAAAGACGGGGATGCCCAGATTAAAAAGAAGTGGAAAAATTAAAAGTACATGAGCCAGTCGACTTCTCAGCATAACGTTGAACATCCTTGTTCCATTCCCGTAAAGGGGTCAAATTCCAATTAACGCAAAAGGCTCATCTGCTTTTTTGCAACTTCAGCCTCAGGACTTTTTGGATACAACTTCAATACTTCTGCATAAACGTCTGCAGCCCTCTGTGGAAGGTTGAGCTTTTCATAAGCTCGCGCTTTACCAATCAACGCTGCACTTCTCTTGTTGCCTTTGGGATATTTCTTCACCACTTCGTCAAAATACTTTAACGACTCGCCATAGTCGCCACGTGCAAAGTTTAGATCTCCCACCAAATAGGCGGAATTATCGGCAAAACTGCTGTTCGGGTATTGGCCGACGAGAGACTGATGCAGATTCTTTAAGGCGTCTTCTTGTTGACCCCTGTAAGCTTCGATCACTTCTTTATAGAGATCCTTTTCGCTCAATCTTTTTTGCGGTGAAGATGCCGGTGTTGGAACTGCGATACCAAAAACGCCTGCTTGTTTTCTTAACACGCGATTTTCATCTTTTAATTGATCTAACTCTTGTCGTTGTTTTTTAATGACCGTCGACAATCGGGCCACTTTTTCGGCATAGCCCTTGGGTGGGGCATCTGTGACACATCCGGCGATTGTCGAGCACACAACCCACATTAACATGCTGCGTGTAAGATTTGTCGACTTCACCATTCGTATCCCCCCACAATGTTCGTCGCCTCATGTAAAAGGTTATCCAAACTTATGGCTGTTGAAAAGTAAGTTCCGCCGCCACGGGTAAATAATGAGTTTTCAACAGTTATCCACAGGGTTTGTGGAATACAGCCATACCAAGACCTTAGACTTATCTACTGACAAGGTTTTTAGCTCGTTGCTGAAAATGTCAGCACGACCTAACTATTTGATTTTTATAAATTTTTCTAAATTTCGCCGAATTATTTAGTGTCCGACGGTCATGATCTGTAATTCGAACCCCCGGACACCTTAAATGTTCTTACCCTCTTTTAGGGCTTCGTAAAAAATTGGTACACCTTGCATAACTCATGAGCATGGCTGGTTTGATGGGTTTTCTCGGTATTTCTTTGTTGGGTTTGGGATTTGGACTGCATAGTTTTTTAGCAGATCTGTCGGAGCCGCTTCACAAGATATGTCTAAATTCAATGCCAGCAGCTTCTCATTGGAGGTTCGCCTACGCTTCTATCATTTGCGGTGCGCCACTGACGGAAGAAGCTCTGCGTCAATCGCTTTTGGCTGCCGGCCTTATCCACTTGCTTGTGGTGTCGGGGTTACACCTCGTGTTGATGCAGTCTTGGATTCAGATTCTGCTTCGTCCACTCAAGAATTTCACGCTGGCTCGACCTGCTTTAATTGTGGCCCTTTGCCTTTACGCTGCATCATGCCAACTAAACCCACCCATCACCAGAGCACTGATGGGGTTTTTTATTTCTAATTTGAATCAAAAGAGAAAATGGTTTCTCACTTCAGCAGAGCGGACCGCCTTGGCCGGCGTGACATGCCTAACCCTATTTCCCGAATGGTGGAGCTCCCTTTCGTTGCCACTCAGCTGGACGGCCACGTTGGCTTTAATCATTGCCCCCAAAAAACCGCTTTTTGCTGCATTAAGTGTTTATATATTTTTGATACCGCCGCTGCTTTCTCTGGGCATTCCGCACCCGGCTTCTGTTTTTGTTAATCTGCTGATTGCCCCCATTTTGGGGCATGTGCTGTTTCCGCTCAGCTTGTTGGCCAGTATGGCAAAGCCCTTAACGGTTTTGGCCGATGGACTTTGGACCCTGTGCTTTCAAGTTTTATCCCGACTTGAACCCCATTTGGGGGCACCCCAAAAGTTAGCCAGTCCCTCACTTTCTTTCCTTTGGATTTATTTACTGGGACTGCAACTTGTGGCCATAAAAAAATGTCGGCGAAGGACACGTCTATGATTCCACTTTGTCGCCGGTCTCTTATTATATCCGCTTTGTTTTTGTTTACCGCCAGTCGATGGGCCATCGCCCCTGGCCTGCCTGTGCAAGCCTGGATAGTTTGGAATGTGGGTCAGGGTCAGTGGGTTACTTGGGCCAAAGAAAATCATTGTTTGCATTTTGATATGGGTGGCGAGATGTGGCCAAAACAAGCGCTTAAAAAAATCTGCGGATCCCGACAAAACCAACTTTTTTTAACCCATGGCGACTGGGACCATATCAATAAAATTAAAGAAGCCCTTTCGGTTTTACCAAGCCTTTGTCTTCATTCAGCTCCCCTACATATGCTGAGTCCTCTCAAAAAAACACTGATCAACATGATTCCGGTATGCCACCAACTCGTTCACAAAGTGACTCGCCTGTACTCTCCGCCACCGCCTTCCGCAAACCCGCGCCAATCGACCAACGCCAACAGCACTGTGTTTACGGCGGGGCAAAAAATGCTCGTGCCGGGCGATAGCCTGAAAGCGCAAGAGCGGATTTGGAGCCAACAATTGGATTCAATATCAAAAGTTCGATGGCTTATTGCCGGTCACCACGGAAGCCACACCAGCACATCAGACCCCCTGCTTCGCCGCTTGCCAAAACTAAAACAGGTGATCGTGTCTGCTCGAAAAGAAAAGTATGGACACCCTCATAACCAAGTAAAAGCTCGCCTACAAAAACTAAAAATCCCCATGCTCCAAACAGAGCTATGGGGAAATATTTTTTTAATGGAAAATTCTAAATTAAAATCGGATTAAGGCTTGTACGGGCGATATTCCATATCAAGGTCACGCGCCACAGGTTCATAGGCCACATACCCACCGTACACGTTCAAACCCTTTAACAAGGCTGGATCTTGAGAAATGGCCTCTTCAACGCCCATGCGCGCCAGCATTGAACAGTACATGAATGTGGCATTGGTCAGTGCATACGTCGATGTTCGCGGAACCACTCCCGGCATATTCGGCACACAATAGTGAATCACTCCGTCCACTTCGTAAGTGGGTTCTGTGTGTGAAGTGGGCCTTGTTGTTTCAATGCATCCACCCTGGTCAACGGCTACGTCTACTACCACACTGCCAGGAGCCATTTTTCGAATCATTTCATGAGTGACCAAGGTGGGAGCTTTTTGTCCTGTTACCAAAACTCCACCAACCACCAGCTGGGATTGGGCCACTGCTTTTTCGCGGTTTTGAATGTTTGAATACAACGTATGAACACGTCCTTGAAAAACATCATCCAAATATTCAAGACGTGCGTGGTTCACATCGAGGATGATCACATCAGCTCCAAGACCGAGTGCCATTTTTGCAGCATTAATACCCACAACTCCGCCACCAATAATAGTGACTTTGGCTCGCTCCACTCCAGTGACACCACCTAATAAAACACCCATTCCGCCTTTGTCTTTTTGCAGATACTGAGCCCCAATTTGAGTGGCCATTCGACCAGCCACTTCACTCATCGGAGTCAACAAGGGCAACTTGCCATCCGCTGTTTGAATGGTTTCATAAGCGACGGCTTTCACCTTTCGCTCACACAACACTTTAGTCAATTTTGGCTCTGCAGCCAGATGAAGGTAAGTATATAAAACTTGATTCTCGCGCAGAAGATCATATTCATCGGGTAACGGCTCTTTTACCTTTACCACCATTTCAGCGCGCTCATAAACATCGGCAATGGTATCGACGATTTGGGCCCCCGCCTTTTCGTAGGCCTCGTTGGTTATTTGACTACCCACACCTGCATCTTTTTGAACTAATAACTTGTGCCCTTCAGCCACCAGCTGCTGAACACCCGCATCAGTTAACCCCACCCGGTTCTCACTAATTTTAATTTCTTTGGGAACCCCAATGATCATTTCCAGCTCCTTGCTTTACTAAAAAGTTCTTTTAGATAAAACAATTGCTGGCAGTAAGTCTACCACAAAGACCAATGGGTATGGGCACCAACATCCCGATCGGGCAACTGCGCTCCCAATTCAATATGTCGGTAACTGTCAGGCGACTCCAAAATTCGGCGCACCAACCGATTCATGATGTCGTGACCGGCCTTGTACAACACCAAATGCCCCATTAACGGCATGCCTAAGGTCACTAGATCACCCAGAGCATCCAACATTTTATGACGCACAAACTCATTTGAATAACGAAGCCCGTCAGGATTTAAGATCTCTTCACTATCTAGAACCACCGCGTTGTCTAGACTTCCGCCTTTGGCCAACCCCTTGGCCCGCAGGGCTTCCACATCTCTTAAGAACCCAAAAGTTCGGGCATTGGCTAGTTCCCGAGAAAACGTGTGCTCGGTGATATCGAGATCCAGCGTTTGCAACCCAATTTTTTTATGAGGGAATTCTATGGTGCAAGTGACCCGAAGCCCGTTATAAGGCTGCACGTAGGCGTGCTTTTCGTCGGTGCCGTAATAAATGGGCTGGGTGATGTAAGCGTATCTTCGAGGTTGTTCCTGTTCAACAACACCGGCATTCATCAGTGCCTCTAAAAATACTTGAGCACTGCCATCACCGATGGGTATCTCAGGGCCGTCTAATTCTATAAAGAGATTGTCCACTCGAAATGCGGCCAATGCTGATAAGCAGTGCTCTACGGTGGAAACCGAAAAGGCCTCGCCACTCAATGTGGTGGCGAGCTGAGTGGCCGTCACATAGTCGGCGCGAGCCGCCACCGCGGGCCGGCCCGGCATATCACTGCGAACAAAATAGATTCCTGTGTTTTCTGGAGCCGGGCAAAACGTCAAGCAGGCCGGTTGCCCCGTATGCAACCCAATGCCCTCGACCATGGCCCGTTTTCGAATGGTTCTTTGTAAGTACATGCTGTGTATTTATACAATTTAAGTGCCATAAGATAAGAGACCCCCTCCAGAGGAACCCGCGTTGATTTTATTGGGCTTTTCAGGATTTAGCGACGAGCACCCATAATGCGGCGCAATTCGATGTGGACTTAATTACACAGAGAGTGTGGACATTTTTGTTGGGGCCGGGAGTTTTGGGCTTCGCCCGAGGTCTTCGACAAAAACACCGAATATTGAACCGGGCACCTTGCCGAAACGATCACATAAAATTCGAATCACTCTGGTCATGTTTACTCAAGTCAGTCCGAAATGGGCCTGCATCGTTTGTTGCCCCAATGCTACAATAGCAAACCGCTGATTGCACGACCGGCAGGTCAGGCGCAAGTTAGACACGTCATTGCTCCCTCCGATACAGACCGGTTGGATATGATCATACTGTAGGGCATGCCCTGAACCAAAATGAACACATCGCCCCTGATCTCGGTGATACACCAGACGTTTTATCGATTGCGGAATTGCCGACCGCAGAGACTTCTGACGCAAACCTCCTTGTTGCGCCGTAGTTTTGCCGGCAGTTTGATAAATTTTCTGACCTGGCTTTTGCAGCATGAGGTTTTTGTTAGCCATTTTGAACAGTGCATGCTGGCGCCCTTGCCACAGAGGTACTTGTTGCGCCGTGGTCGTTTCGTTACTTCGGTGATCACTCTGGTTTGACCTTGTAACCTCAGCATCTTCAACGGCTTTATTGCAAAGTGAACGTGGATGCACTTGACGCGTCGATCCTTGTAGCGCCGTAGTTTTGTAACCTTTTTGGCGGTCCTTTTGGCTTGGCATTTTGGGCTCTAGGCCTCTTATAGCTATATCGCAAAGCGCATGCAGGAGGTCAGCATGAGTGGGGTGTGGCAATTTGTGCGCGAGGAGCCCTCGAAGTTTTGCTATTTTTTCTACTAGCGCGTGGTCAGCGATGATTTTTAGTTCCGTCAGCTCAGGTGAGACCACGCGAGTGGATTCTTTCGCTTTTACAGGACAAGAGCTCATCGCAAGTAGGGTTCGTTCACCTTCGCGGGTGGATTTATTTTCTAGCCTTGCCAAAACCTGGACTTTTTCAGATTTTGAAAGCCGAGTGTTTAATAATTTTTCTTCATGCCGGAAAAACTTTCTAGCCTCGGCCACATTGGTCAAAGTTAAAGTGCCATTTTCCAGCTTTTTCTCCACCTCTGGCACTTCGCGAATTATTCTCATCGCACTGATGCGTCTGTGGGCTTGGCTCTCTGAATAACCGAGAAGTCGTGTGGCGTAGTCAAACAAAGACGAACACCTGTAGGCGCTAAAAAGTCTGCGCCTTTCGATTTCAGCTAAGTGATGCAAAACTTTTGTGACAAGCTCTCGTTCCTGTCGAACAAGATCTTTAGTGGTTAAGTGTAGATCACTATCTGACAAGTCCTTTAACCGTTTCGGACAAACAGCGTTCAACGGCAATCTGTTTTCTGACAAATGCTTCGATGACATGAATTCTCCCTGGCTCAGTTATTAATGAACACTTATAGCACGGCATTTTTAGCGACTAATTTTTGCGAGCGCGAATAGAGATGTAAATGTGACCTAAAAAGCCTGAGGCTCCCCAACATGCGGCCAATGGGCCAAAACGACGCTTCGAAGCTGCAAAGATCGAAATAAACTCACCACTGCGGCAATATGGAGGGCGAAAAACACGTCAATATTTATTTCAAGAATGTTTTTACCCCGACTCAGTTTACGCAGCTCACTCACAATCGCCTATTTTAATACAGCACCCTGCCCTGGTCTTAATCAAAGTGCATTTTTCTTTTTTTGAGAAACCAAGGTGGCAATTTCGCTGGATGACTTCTCTTGCGGCGCCGCAAGTGATATTTCTGAAAAGATCGACATCCCATCCGGTCTAAGGGCGGTTGGCCCAAGATTCTGTGAGTCACAAATCCTGAGTCAGGCGGCGCTAACTTGCTAACAAATTTCTCTGCTTGTTTGCAAAGCAGTAAAATCACCACTCAGAGATCTTGCTAGGGAATGATCGGCTGTTCGAAGTATCAGATTTGGATAATTTCGAAAGCACCCCCTCTTGTGCCAAAGGTGTCAGAACTGGAATAACCACCAAGTGACTATTCGCGATTTTTTTTGGACAGGCTCATTGATGAATGCTAAATTTAGGTCGAATGAAAAAGGACGAACCATATAATGCCTCATTGAAGAGTGAAACTGCCCCTGAAAGGCTTTATTTTCGGCCTGCAAATCGAAAAGACCGAGATGCAATTTCAAGCCTAGTGTCGGATGGTAACCCGGCGCAAGAGCTGTCTGAAATTTACAAAATGACCAACTTCTAAAATTGTGCTACTTTTGCTGAGTTATGAAAAAATTTACTTTAAGATTGCCACTGCTGCTATTGGTTGGCTTGTGTCTTTGGGTGGCGATTTATCCAAATCAGCTTGAGCTTGTTGGGGACATTTTTTCAAAAGAGTTAACAAGAACTAGAGTAAAAGCCTTTGAAGAAGCTTTTAAAAAAAGAAATGTGAGCATTTATTTGAGCTCTATATGTGATCAAAGACTTAAAGATTTAGGTGACTTAAAAATTGAACCGTCAATATTCTGTACGGCTAAGGCCTGCCTCGAGTCAAACCCTTGTTGTAACATCTGTGGAGTGCATAGTTGGCGTATCGGTGATACAAATTTTTATCTGCTAAATAAGGACATACAAAACATCACATGTGAAGTGGACGGCTGTGGTAATATTAAGAAATGCAATCCAAAAGTAATCCTGTTGTCTGTTCTTCGTAAGAAATGTAGTGATTGACTCCCCCCTCGTGATTCCAACGCATGATTTGCCATGTAACTCAAAGGCCAATTGGATATAGCTCGTGCGAATTTGGCTGGGCTAGACTCGGTTTTCTATTCGAGGTGTACTCCAATAAAAACCCTTTTGTCGGAACAGAGGTGTGTTTGGATTTTTCTGCGAGCCGTTTAGCAAATGAAAAACACACTCGCCCGAAAATTCTGCCGTCAACCTCAACGTCAACGTCAACCTCAACGTCAACGTCAACGTCAACGCCAACGCCAACGCCAACGCCAACGCCAACGCCAACGCCAACGCCAACGCCAACGCCAAAAAGAGACCCGACATTCGATTCCGTGGCAAGGTCTACCATGGGGCCTGAAGACCTCTCAACATTACACCCCGCCGACCTTGACCTTCGATGGTGTGAATGGACTTCACGACCCTTCGCTACACGAACTTAAGCGGCCTTTCCGGCTACACCCTTCCCGCTAAATATTATGCATGGCTTGTTTTTCGCCATACCAAAGTCTCAACAGTAGCGCCTTATAATAACTAGTCACTCTTATTTTTCGGCAAGTTGTTTCATCGCCATACTAAGGGCAGACACGCTGGCTTCAACTTTTTTTCCACTTTTCCGATACGGCATTTGCTATGAAGTTATCTAAGACCTTCTTGCCCATTTCGCTTCTGTCATGGCTATTCCTTTGGGGATGTGCCTCAACCGACGATCTAGCCGACTCCAATGCTGAAAATCTCGGGGCTGAGCACTATGTTTTAGAATCCATGTACATTGAACGGCAAATGCCCCGTCGGCCAGCGGCGGAAGATGCCCGCTTTTTTTACAAAGAGTGTGAGTCGACCGATGGACGAGCCTATTACTCGAAAACCTCCTACGACTGCACTCAGCCCTAGGTTGTTGCTGACGGAAGTTTTTTCTCCACCACTGTGAATCTGTACAGCCTCAAATTGTCGCTCAGTTCACCTTTGTCGCATGAATTCATCAGTTAATGCAGGATCCATACGAATCAAACGGACGAAAATAGCCCTAGGCAAATTCATCAAAGTAACCTACAATGTAGTTGATGATTGTCAGCTGGGATCCCAATAAGGCCTCAACCAATCTTCAAAAACATGGGATTTCATTCGAAGTCGCAGCCACTGTGTTTAATGACTCCCACCACCTTTCGATTTTAAATGCCAAATCTCGGGGTAACGAACGCTGGGCGACTATTGGATTGGCGGCGTATAGAAAAACGTTGGTTGTTGTGCATACATATTTTGACGACCACTCGGGCAAATTTGTCCGAATTATTTCGGCCCGAAGGACGACCAAAAAGGAACGACAAGTTTATGAAAAAGGAATATGATTTTTCAAACGGTGTGCGAGGCAAGTTTCATCGGCCAAAAAAAGTGCAAAAAACTCTTCGGATCGATGAAGACATCTTAAATTATTTTAATCAAGCCGCCAAACGCACCGGCATCCCTTATCAGACACTCATCAACATGTGTTTGCGAAAATTTGCTAATGAAGAGTCCGAATTAGTCATTCACTTAGACGGCAACGGCAAAAAAACGGGTTGATTGAATGCCCGCTTCACTCGACCTAAACTTCTACCGGGTCCAAGTGATTGAGCGACAACTCTGTGATGACCCGACCGCGAGGCGTTTTCTGCAATAGCCCTTCTTGAATTAAAAATGGCTCGTAAACCTCTTCAAGCGTGTCGGCCTCTTCGCTCAATGCCGCCGATAAAGTATCGATGCCCACCGGGCCACCAGAGAATTTTTCTTTAATTAAAGTTAAAATTCGACGATCCATGGGATCTAACCCCAGACGATCCACTTCTAGCTGATCCAATGCATACTGTGCTTGTTCTGTTGTGATGTTTCCATCACCATGAACTTCGGCATAATCTCGCACCCGCTTGAGCAAGCGGTTGGCGATTCGTGGCGTACCACGAGAGCGCCGAGCAATCTCAAGAGCCCCGTCTTCCGTCAACAAAATGCCTAGCAAAGAGGCGGATCGTTTTAAAATGGCCACTAACGATGCTTTATCATAAAAAGTCAAACGCTCCACAATCCCAAATCGATCTCGAAACGGAGCCTTCAACAAACCCGATCGAGTGGTTGCGCCCACAAGTGTAAATGGAGCCAGTTGAAAACGCATGGTTCTCGCACCAAGCCCTTCACCCGTAATAATATCAATGCAGTAATCTTCCATGGCGCTGTAGAGATATTCTTCCACATCTTTGTTAAGACGATGGATTTCATCGATAAAAAATACCGAACCCGACGGCAAGCTTGTTAAAATGGCGGCCAAATCACCCTTTCGGTGCAACGCCGGACCGGAGGTGGCGCGAAACTCAGCTCCCATATCAAAGGCGATAATGTGAGCCAAAGTGGTCTTGCCTAAACCTGGTGGACCTGACAACAAAACATGATCGAGAGGCTCATTTCGTTTTTTCGCCGCTTCCACAAATACTTTTAACTTGGCTTTAACTTTATCTTGCCCCGGAAACTCAGAAAAAGCTTGCGGTCGCAAACTTTTGTCGAGCACCTGATCCAATTCAGTTTTTTCACCTTCTATAATTCGCGACATCTATTCCTCTGATTTCTTATAGTGGAGCAGTGAGTTTCGCTAGGCCCTCGCGAATGCCCTGTTGCACATCCATATTTCGAGGCATAACAGCCACCACAGCTTCCACTTCATTACTCCGAAACCCAAGGTTCACCAACGCCGATACGATGTCAGCTCGTGCGGCAAACTTCACAGCCGACGCCGACCCTTCATCAAGCACCAATTGACCTTTTAAACTCAATATAATCTGCTCGGCTGTTTTCTTTCCAATCTTTGGCAGCGCGGTAAGGGCCTTTACGTCACCTTCCTCAATCATTTGCACCAGATTTTCAATTGTGGTGCCCGATAAAATCTTTAGAGCCATCTTCGGCCCTATTCCCGAAATACTGTTGAGAGACAAAAATAATTTTTTTTCTGTTTGGTGACTAAATCCAAAGAGCTGAAACTGATCTTCTCGCACATGAGTGTGAATCCAGAGTTTCACCAATTCTTCTCCGGCCACATCACTTAAGGTGGTTGCCGAACAATGCACCTCATACCCCACCCCATTCACGTTCAAAACGAGCGTGTCAATACTCGACTCAATGATTGATCCCTGTAAATAAGCTATCATATCCGTTCCCTGTTAGGTTGAAGCCTCACCACTTGCAAAGACATTTGAGATCGCTTACGCGCATGACAAATGCCAATGGCCAAAGCATCGGAGGCGTCCAAACGCCCATCGCTGGCTATGCCCAAAAGGCGAAGGGCAATTAAGCGCACATGTTCTTTACTGGCGGCCCCTGATCCGGTCACGGCCTTTTTAACTTCTCGGGGTGTATACTCAAAAACACCGGCTCCGACGCGCGCTGCTTCCTGAAGACAAACTCCTCGAGCATGCCCCAGCTTGAAGGCGCTGTCGGCATTCTTGCCCAAAAAGACGCGTTCCACCGCAACTTCATCAGGAGTGTTTTTCGCTAAGATGTCTGCCAATTTATCTGAAAGATAAAGTAACTTCTGAGGTAATTCTAGCTTGGATGATATGGCAATTTCTCCATGCATCACATGCACGAGTCTATCCCCGTTTATATCTATGACAGCAAATCCAGTAAAACGGGTGCCAGGGTCTATGCTTAATATCCTCTTCATCGTCACCGTTCATCATTGAAAACCTGTTTTGGAAATGCAAGTATGAAATTATGGTGAAAATCAGCCCTGAGTTTATAGAACGCTATCAAGAAATGCTTGAAAAAGACCCTAACTCGCAGGTATTTGCCCCCCTAGCCGAAGCCTACCGGCAGATGGGGTTAATCGACGAAGGTCTTGAGGTCTGTGAGGCGGGGGTCAAAAAACACCCTCACTTTGCCGGAGGACGCGTTGCGCTAGCTCGCCTTTATTTGGCTTCCCAACGGCCGGCTGATGCTGTGGAGCATTTAGAAAAAGCCATTGAGCTTTCCCCCGAAAATGTGTTGGCCCATAGCCTTCGCGCTGAAACTTTTCGCCAACTGAAAGAGCCAAAACGAGCCTTGGAAGCGTACAAAATGCTGCTGTTCCTTAATCCCCAGCACGAGCAGGCCCAATTGGCGGTTAAAAAACTAGAAAGCCTCACTGCCGATGAGTTTTCTGATGATGTGTTTGCCATGAAGCGTCTTGATGATGTCATCCCACAATCCCAATCCGAACTGGGAATCGAAGATGAAGGCCCAGAAGTCACAGAGTCACGACACCTTGAGAGATATGTTTCCCTGGCGGATGCCTTCATCGTTCGCGGCGACTACACGCGCGCCCTTAAAACACTCAATGACGCCGAGGAGCAACTCGGCCCCAGCCCAGAGATCATAAAACGGCTGAAACTTATCCAAAATGCACAGTCTGAAGAGGACGACGAAGACGCCCCTCCCCCGCCTCAACGGCCCGATCCCCGGCAAGAGAAAATTGATTTACTCCGCGAACTCTTGCAGAAAGTGGATAGTTACAAAATTTCCGTAACGGCGCGGTAACTGGGTTTACTTATGCATGGGGTCGGGATAAATACATCCCTACTACAAAGACAAAAGCGGCGTTCACATTTGCCACTTCAGAAAAAGGGAAATCATGCACTCCACAAGCGACTTTAAAAAGGGATTGAAACTTCTCATCGACAGTGAACCCTACACGATTGTTGATTTTCAGCACGTAAAACCCGGCAAAGGCAACCAATTCACTCGAACAAAACTTAAAAACCTAATTACTGGATCCAACCTCGAGCGAACTTTTAAATCGGGTGAAAAGTTTGAAGTTCCCGACGTGGTTTATCGTGACATGGATTATCTTTATTCAGATGACTCGGGCTTCCACTTTATGGACCAAAGTAATTATGAACAACTCACACTCAGTGCAGAGGTCGTTGCCGATGGAGCTCATTTTCTCACCGAAAATCTGACCACAAAAATTTGTTTATTCAACGACCGAGCTGTGGGCGTTGAACTGCCCAACTCCGTCCAACTAAAAGTCGTGCAAACGGATCCCGGACTAAAGGGAAACACTGTTTCTAACACCACCAAACCCGCGACTTTAGAGACCGGACATGTGGTGCAGGTGCCTCTCCACACCAATGAGGGAGATGTGCTTAAAGTGGATACCCGTACGGGCGAGTACATGGAGCGCGTGAGCACCGGCAAATAGAATGCAGGCAAGCTTTTCCTAGCCCTCCTCCTAAGCCATAATTCGAGGCGTCAAGCCTCGCCGCCTCGGTCTTTCCAGCGGATAATATTGATTTGGGCAACTAGAAGGCAGCACGGCTTTGAGCGAAAAAATTGAAACCAAAATTCAAACGTTGCTTCTCCAGCACCATAAACCTCATCAAGTGTTTGTGGCGCTATTTGATTACCTGACTCAGCGGGAAGAAGACATCGAAGGCGGATTCACGGCTCTCATCAACTTTGCAATTAATGCGGGTTTGCATCAACAAGCTTGGGGTGCCATTGAAAGTTGGCATAAACTGAAACGGCCAGTGCCGTGGCCCCAACTGATTGAGCTGATTCACCGCTGCCAAATCCCCGTCAACAGCCATATCGTACAGCAGTTCTTGCGCGGTGCTAGTGAGCAACGAGCCACTTTTGAGCTAGTGAAGCAACACCATTTGGATAAAAAATTTCCCGAGGTGGCTGAAATTCGCAAACAGTTGGCCCAAATTCGCACTCAAGAGACGGCCCGCAATAAAAATGAAATGCTTGATCAACTCAGCTACTACCAAAACAACTTCATGGTGGATCAAGAAAAAGAGCTTCTTGAAGATTTGGCCGTGGCTTTTCCAGATGATTCCAACGTCCAAAAGCTACATACTGAATTTTCTCTCCGATATGCCCAAACCATTATTGGCGAACACAGGTACGCATCGAAAGAGCGTGCCGACTTGGACGACAAAGAACATTTGAAACTCTCTGAAAGTGAACTGGTGGCGCTGGCCCCTTGGCGCCAAACCGCAGAAGAGATCGCGCAAGTAGATAACAACAAGGCCTATGATCTTGCTATTGGCTTACATTTTGTCGGCGACTTTGCTACAGCTGAAATTATTTTAAGCTATGCCCCATCAGGACTTGCTGCCGATTGGTTCAAAGCGGAGCTGTTGGTGAACTGCCGACGCTATGTTGATGCCTTAGAGTGGATACAAAACCTTGAACTTCGATATCAGAATGATCCCGAAACCACTTTTGCTAGTGTATACTTGCGTGCACAGTGTTTGCGTGGCCTTGGCAAAACGGCAGAAGCCATTGAACTGCTAGGTAGTGTGGTCAACATGAGGCCACACTACAGATCATCGCACTCGCTGTTGTTGGCTTGGCAGGAGCAAAAGGCATGAAGAAGTTTTGGGTTTATTTCAACTGGGCTGTGCCAATTTTAGTGTTCGCATTGCTGTCGTTGGCGATAGGCTTTTTCAAAACTTATCATGTTCCTCGCCTCAAGACTTGGATGCTGATTGAGATTGAACATGCCACTCAAAAACAACTCCCCATTCAAATACGGCCAAAAGCTGTTGAGTTTACGATATTTCCTCTGGGTGCTCGCTTCACCGAAGTAGACATGATCCCAAATGGTGAGCTGGCGACTGAACTGGCGCCATTTGCCATCGGAGAAGTGCATATTTCACTAGGCCTATTCTCTTTGTTAAAAGGCACTCTTCGCGTCGGCACCCTTGAAATTACAGACTCTAACATCCAGTTTTTTCAAAAAGCCAAAAAAGAAGCTCCCCCTGAACCGATGTCATTTTCTTGGGCCCAAATTGCGAAGATCCCACTGGACGAAATCAAACTGAACAAAATCACAGTGCAATCACGATCCTACGACGCTGGAGTGTCGGCACAGGTGAAAGACTTAGATCTCGCTCTTGAGTTTCGACCGAAATCAATCACTACCCGCCTAAAAACGCCCGAGCTGAAGATTAAAAAAACCAAGGCCGACCCCACCGTGAGCTTGTCTTTGGACACAGAATTTTTAGCAGATGAAAAGGGTGTTTACATTTCGGCATTTAAAGCCCAAAGAGATCAGTCTTTCATTGTGGGAGTAGGATCACTTTTGGGAAACACCTCAAAATTAGATTTCAACGACATTCAAATTAAAACAAGAAGCCAATTGCTATTAAGTGAAATCAAGGCCCTCTTGGCTGAGTTTGATCCCCAAACAAAATGGCCTCAAGTTAAAGGATCCACAGAGCTTGACCTCGCCCTCCAAATGAAAAAAGGGCAACGACCCGAATTTAAGTATGACATTAAAACCTACAAAGTTAAAATCGACCAATTTGAAGTGGGACAACTGCAAAGCTCCGGATCCGTCTCAGAGGCCCAAACCACAATTGACACTTTTTCAATTCGAAACTCGGCTGGCGAAGTCAGTGTTGAGAAGATTGATTTGAAAATCGGAAAGGAGTCCACCATTGCCGGTGACGTGAACATTCAATCTCTAGAAATACAAAAGCTTCTACGATCACTCGGTGTTGGCGAGGTGCCTGTGCAAACCCATCTGAAAGGTACATTGCCTTGCTCTGGTTCAATTACCCCAAAGCTGGCTCTGTCTTGTTCTGGCACGATCAACTCAGATTATTTAAATGTCTACTCAGGCGAGGGCGATGACGTTTTTAATATCGTTAACACCGGCCCCTACCAAGTCAGTGGCAAAGTGGAGGTTACAAACAAGGCCGTTTCTTACAATGGTGGCCTCACCGTGGGCGATAGCATCGGGACCTCTTCTGGAACCATTGATTTTGAAAAAGGATTTAATATTGAATATGGCAGTCCTAAATTTAATTTCGCTGATCTAAAAAATTTAGCACAGATAAAATTTGAAGGGACTGGCTCATTGAAGGGCGTCACCAAAGGCAATAGTCACACAGCCACCATGGAAATGACGGCGAAAATGAAGGACATGTGGCTTGCCGACTGGGGGCTTGGCGACCCCACTTTTCAAGTTCGCTACCGAAAAGGCATTTTAGCTTTTAGAAATTTGCGTTCTCACTACGGCTCAACCCGATACAACGGAAACGTCTCTATCAACCTGCTTCGCAATCGTATTTTCGTCAATGCGGAATTCCCCTTTGTTGACAGCAAAGACATGCTGGATGTTTTTTCAAGACAAGTCACCTTACCCTTTAGCATCTCTGGCACGGGCGCTGCCACACTGCGAGCCTCAGGTCCCCTCGAGTTCAGTCGTCTCAGTTATACGCTGGACTCTGCTCTCTATCGTGGCCATATTGCCAATGAATCTTTTGATCAGTTTATTTTCAATGTGGAATCGAAAGATGGCTATGTAGACACGCGTAAAGTGGAAATCACCCGTGGCGCCAGTCATATAGAGTTGGCCGGTAAGGCCTACCCCAATGCTCAAATAAATGCCCGCCTCGTCGGCAAAAACATTCGACTAGAACAATCAGAGAATCTCTCTCGCCTCAAGGTCGCTGCTGCCGGACAACTTGATTTTTCATCTCAACTCAAGGGACATATTTTAGAGCCTCAATCAAGTACTGAGGGGCGAATCAGTAAGGTGATCGTCGGGGGACTGCCTGCAGAAGACTCCACGTTCAAATTGGCAATTAACACCGAATCCATCTCCGGATCGGGGCAATTTTTTGGCGATGTTGTCACCACTGACTTTCGCTACCCTCTTCGAGAGGGTCTACCTCTTTCGCTGGCGTTAAAAACTAACGATTGGGATTTCACCAGATTGTTTGCGCTTTTTTCGGGGGCGTCAAAAGAGGGGGCCTTTCAAACGCAAATGACGTCGGATCTCAAAATTGAATCGTTAAATGGAAAGTTTATAGATGCGAAAGCCGACATGATTGTGCAAGACTTTTTTATTCGTCGCGGATCTGTGGAAATGAAATCAGAAGGAGCCATGAAGCTTTCGTACCAAAATCGCCGTTTCACCACCGAAAATTGGGTGATTCGAGGCAAAGATAGCTTTCTGGAGCTCAAATCTCCGGCCAGCACCCCCCAAGGGTTAGATCTCGAATTAAATGGCCGTGTGGATTTGTCATTGGTGTCACTAGCCACGCCATTTTTAGATGACCTTCGAGGCGATCTATCATTGGCGTTAAAATTAGCTGGAAAAGTGGACGACCCAAATATTTTAGGATCCGCCTACGTACAAAATGCATTGGTGCGATTTCAAGATTTCCCCCATGCCATACAAGACCTCAACTCAGATATTCTCTTTAGCCAAAAAACAATTCTTTTAAATGCCATCAAAGGCCGAATGGGCGGGGGTGCGCTCACAGGTAGTGGAACCGTTCGACTTGAGGGCATCAAGAAAGTGAATATCAACATCGGCGGTCGACTCGAAAACGCAGAACTCAACATTCCCCATGGGTTTATCACTCGAGGGTCTGGAGATGTCTCCCTTACTGGCGAATGGTTTCCCTACACTTTGAAAACCAATTACGAAGTCACTGGCGGTCAAGTCAGTCAGAATCTTTCTGCGACCGGCAGTGGCCAACCTCTCACAATTCAGCCAAGTTCTTTCTTGCCAAAATTTCTGTTGCAAGAAAATTTTGAACCCATTGAACTGGATCTCAACGTGACACTAAGAAATGAACTTCCTGTTGAGTTGAAACTGGGCGGCTTGGACATCAACACTCCCATCACGGGGAAAATTCGAGTGAACGGCACGCCTAGCCAACCAAAGTTAAAAGGTTCATTGGCCACAGGAGTGGACGGTAAAGTGGCATTTCGATCCAATCAGTTTGAAATCCGCACCGGACAAATTAATTACAACGACACTCGCCCAGAGGCTCCTAACCTTCTCGTAACTGCCGAATCCCGCGTGGATAACTATGACATTAAACTTCTTGTGCAAGGGACTGGTACACAGCCGGAAATCACCCTCAGCAGTCAACCGCCTCTGGCCGAACACAAAATCATCTCCTTGCTGGCCCTTGGCGTCATCGACAACTCAGATGGGAGCGCCAGCGGTGATATAGACAAATACCAGATTGGATCAGGGATTATTGCCGATCAATTTGGATTTGGAAAACAAATCAAAGAGCAGCTCGGCGTTGAACTTGATATCACTTCTACATTTGATGCCGCCGCAAATGATACGGAAACAAAAGTGACTATCAAAAAACAATGGAGTCCTCGTTTTGGCGCGGCAGCCAGTCGATCGTTCGGCAAATCCACTGCAAATGATGTGAAAGTAGAATATAAGTTGAATCGATCCGTTTCTGTGGTCGGAACCTGGGAGGGTTACGAAGGTGAAAATGCCAGTTCAGAATCGGAAAACAAAGTTGGCGTAGATTTGGAATACAAAGTTGAATTTAAGTAAACACCTAAAACTCATTCAACATTCGCTTTTGACTGGGCTCGTAGCCCTGGCCTTCGTGTATTGCCCCCTTGCTTTGGCGGCCATCACGTTCAAAGGTGTCGCTAAGGATAAGCAACAAGCCATTCAAAAAGAGGTTCCAGAAGCATTCAACGGCCGCTGGTCAATGCAAAGCGTGGACAAAATAATCACAATACTGATGCTTTCTGACCTATACGAACACGCCAGAGTTTACCGCCAATCCGGAAGGGACTTGATCGTCGAAGCCACGCCCTTGAGTAAAATTAGAAACATCACCTTCAGCGGCTCTCAAGTCTTTACAGAACGAGAAATCATGATCGCCCTGGGTCTTAAAGCGGACATGAAATTTGACAGAGAAAAAGTAGTTACAGCTGGTGAGCGCCTAAAAAACAAATACGGCTCAATGGGGTATTTTTCAACAAAGGTGGAAGTTGAATTCAAACCTGCTGACAGCCAAACTATGGATATTCACTTCAGCCTATCTGAAGGCGTTCAGTGCGAAATACAAAGAATTTCCATAAACGGTGAAAACCCTAAACTTATTAATAACCTTAACAAATCATTAGACCGATTTATTGGCGATCCCTTATCAAACCAAACACTTGAAGGCATACAAAGACGAATAGACGATTTTTTTACGGGCAAGCGATACCTTCAAGTGCAATTGGCTGAAGATGAAATCTCGTACAATTCTGACAAGACAAAGGCAACCCTAAAATACACGCTCAATAATCCCTACCGATTTGAGTTTATTTTTTACGGAAATGACAGCTTCTCAACATCAGAACTGCTTCGAGCCCTTAAAATTGACGAAATCAACAGAGAAGGCGACGACCCCACGACAAAGATTATTCAAAACCTAAAGGCATACTATCTCGCTGAAGGCTTTGCCCATGTGCAGATCTCTTACACCATTAATGATGAACAAAAAGATTTTGTTAAACAATTAAAAATAGACATCAACGAAGGACCTAAAGTACGCATCCGAGAAATTGAAGTCTCTGGAAGAATTTCGAGGCCATCTAAATTTTATGAAAATTTCGTAAAGAAGAACAGCACCTCCTTGGTTCGAACTGGATACTACAATCGTAACGATCTGGACCTTGGCTACAAAAATCTCATCACGTCTCTTCACAACGAAGGGTATGTAAGAGCCAAAGTTCAATCTGCCCGAATTGAGTACGAACAAAAAAAATCTGTCGTAAAAGTATTGCTAGTGATTGATGAAGGCCCACTTACCCAGGTCCGAAAGATTTCATTTGTTGGCAACGAGAACTTTTCCCGCGAAATCTTACTCAATGAGATCACCCTCTCGCCCAATGCCCCCCTTCGCCTCAATGAGCTGGATGCGAGTATTCAAATGATTCAGCAGTTCTACCAAAACCAAGGCTATCTTGAAGCAAATATTACTAATAAAACCACAGACCTTGTGTCGTACAACGACACCGGGTCGCTGGCTAACGTAAAATTTGAAATCTACGAAGGCCCAAAAATCTATGTTTCATCCATCGTCATAGAAGGCAACGGCTTTACAAAAGACTACGTCATTCTGCGAAACTTGAGCTTCGACGCTGGTGACTTATTGTTGCCAGATAAAATTCGAGAATCGATTTCACGAATTAACCGACTTGGTATATTCGCCCAGACCGATATTCGAACAATCGAAGCGGGCACCATGGTGTCGCAGCGGACCGTGCTAATTACTGTCGTTGAGAGAAACCCCGGCCTTTTTCGCTTCGGCGTGGGCGTACTGAGTCGCGGAGAATCGGATTTGACAGTGAGAGGCTTCACTGGGGTCTCATATAGCAACATTAATGGGACTGCGCGAGCTATCACGGGTCGAGTTGATATTGCCACCAACATTCAACGAGAAAACAAATATCCTGAAAACGATATTATAGTTGGATACCTCGAACCATTTTTATTTGGCTCCCTCTACCGTGGACGCCTCAACTTGTCACGCACTCAGGATGCCCGAGACCACACGGATAAGTATGCCCAAATCACTGAGTCCAACGAGATTGATGTGTTTATTGAACGGGACCTCAGCGAACGGGTAAAATTCACTTGGACTCTTTGGAACTTAGATTCTTCTCGGGTTTTTCAAAATCCCGACCCGCCGCCTGTGGTGTACGAGCCCTCCGTGTTCCAAGTGGTCACTATTGGTCCAAGTATTGATGTTGATTTTCGCGACAATCCCTTTTTGCCCACTAAAGGGTTTTTAACGCGACTTAGTTTAGACTATTCAGATCCTTCACTTGGTGGCTCTGAGAATATTCAGTTTTTCAAAGGTGAGGCATCTCATACAGGGTATCTCAGGCTTGGCTCGCCCCGATTTATCTGGGCCAACTCCGTACGTGGCGGGTATCTTGAAAATATTAGTCCGGCTGATGGAAGTGGCGTGCCCCTCAAATATTCATTCTTCCTCGGCGGCGCTTCGACGATTCGGGCCTTCAGTGGGCGCGATTACGACAACCGAATTCCTTACCCAAGTCAATTTAGTGATTTTGATGAACGAACTTTGGTGAAAACTAACAGCAACTATTATTTGCTCAAATCAGAATTGCGTTTTCCGATTTACGGCATGTTTGGAGGAGTTGTATTTTACGATGCCGGCCAAGTAAACGTGGCTGACAGTGATTTCACTCAAATAGGGGCTCTCAGGCAAGCCGTTGGCTTTGGATTTCGTTTTAATACACCAGTTGGCCCGGTAAGCCTTGACCTCGGATATGAGGTCAATCCACCCGACGACCTAGAACCTCAAAAGAGTTTTCACTTTTCTATTGGAACCTTCTGAAGAACACTAAAGTAAATGGGCCCCTGCCCCTGACATTGATCGGGCAAGATGATCCAACCATGCTCTGTTGGTTCGCCACATTCAGATCCCACTCTTTCGACTGTCACTGTGTTTGGTTTCTTTTTTAGATACTTTGATATCACCTGGTCATTTTCTAGAGGAGAAATTGTACAAGTGCTATAAACCAAACGCCCACCTGGTTTCAACACTTGCACGCCAGCACAAAGCAGTGCGTACTGTCGCTGCGCCAAGTACTTTGTCCGCTTCAATGACCACTGCGCCAATTCCGCCGGCCGACTCAATAGATGTTGCTCTCCAGAACAAGGAGCATCTAACAGCACCCGGTCAAAGGCCTCGGGTTCGTACATCCCCCACCGGCTAGAATCAAAGTGAGTGGTTCGAACCTGTGACAGGACGCTTTCAGGCAGCTGTTCTTTTAAAACTCGGTTAAGCCGAGACAAACGTTGTTTAGACAAATCATTGAGCACAAATTTGGCCTCACCCTCCACAGAAAAGATCATGGCCAATGCCTTACCGCCAGGAGCCGAACACATATCTAGAACGCGATTGCCTGGTTTGACTTGCAAAGCAGCGGCCGGCATCAATGATGCCGGGTCCAGTTCATAGGGTAATGAGCGAGTATCAGAAAATGGCGACGGCAACGATACTTTTGCAGATGGCTGTTGCAACGACGCCTTCAACTTAATCCACCGTTCCCCCCAAACGCCTTCATAATACCGAGTAAAGGCCTCAGGCCCTCGCTTCACATCTTTGTCGGCTTTGTTCGATTTAGTTTTTGCCACTGATATTACCTAGTTTCATGGCGCTAACACCTACCATCTCCACTTACTAAGATCCAGCCTCCTGAAAATTATCCTAAGACCATCGGCCAGATTTGGTGCCCAGCGCTTCAGAGCCCGCCCGAATGGTACCGACGAGCTCTTGAGTGAAGGCCAACTCGCCTGATCTCAGCCAAGGACAATGGCCTATTCATGCCAAGCCGGCAGTGGACCTTAATCAACTTGAGGAGATCCGATGAAGGACCTTGGCTTATTGCTGGGAACGCTCCTGGCTTTTCATCTGCTTGGTTGTGCACCCGCAAACTTAGCTGCAGTGAACTCACATGTGGCTTTATCATCCAAAATCAACAGAGATGTCATTTACGGAGACGACAACCGCCTTGATTTGTATGATGTGGCCGAACTTGAAACACTTCTTATTGCGCAATCAACTGTGGCCCTAATAAATTCTTCTCGGGTGTACTTTTCAGATAAAAGCTCAAAAGCAGTCATTACGGGGCAAAACTTCGGACAGCGCTATAACCTGTGTCCTGAAGAACCCTTTCGAGAACAAGACATTGCCGCATTTTGCTCTGGATTTCTCGTTACACCCAACACCATCGTCACTGCTGGCCACTGCATTCGATCTGAAAGCGACTGCAATCGCACCCTGTTTGTCTTTGATTTTGCGCTTGATGCGCCTTCCACCAGGCCGTTAGAAACTAGTAAAGAAAAAGTTTATAGCTGCAAACAGGTAGTTCACTCACAAGCTGAAGTCGGAGGAGCTGATTTTGCCGTCGTGACACTTGACCGTCCTGTGGTCGACCGACCTCCCCTACCCATGGCCTCGTCGTCAAAAACCAAAGCGGCTACCGAACTCATCGTTGTGGGCCATCCATCAGGACTGCCCACAAAAGTAGCCTCGGGCGCACAGGTTCGCGAAGATAAAGAAGGATACTTTGTTGCCAATCTCGACACCTACCAAGGCAATAGCGGTTCGGCCGTGTTCAATGCCAAAACCCATGAGGTTATGGGCGTTTTAGTGCGCGGTGAAACTGACTTCACTTTTAAAGGCAATTGCCGCGTCTCGCGAGTCTGCGAGAATGACCAATGCCGCGGCGAAGACGTCACTAAAATCAGTGAAGTTTTTGATTATTTACCTGAATAACACTTGACCCTTTTTGTCGACGGCAGTTAGCTGCTGTTTATGCGTTATGTAGCAAGCCTAATCGGAGTCGTAGTCCTTATTGGGGTAGCCTGGTTGTTGTCGACGGACCGCAAAGCCGTTCGCGGACCTGTTGTATTTTGGGGTCTTGGCCTGCAGGCGGTGCTAGCTCTTTCTGTATTAGGAATTCCCGCATTAGAAGTGCCCGGGGTGCTTCGTTTTGTTTTTGACTACGCCAACGACGGTATCATGGCGCTGCTGGCGTTTACAGATAAAGGCAGTCAGTTTGTATTTGGTGATCTCGCCAACTCAAATAAATTGGGTTTTATTTTTGCGTTTCAAGTTCTACCCACAATTATTTTTGTAGCCTCCTTTATGTCGATTCTCTATCACCTTGGCTTTATGCAGATAATCGTGCACGGCATTGCCTACATCATGCAACGAGTGCTGGGTACAAGTGGTGCTGAATCACTATCAGTGGCTGCTAATATTTTTGTTGGCCAAACCGAAGCACCTTTAGTGATTCGGCCCTATCTAGAAAAACTCACCCGATCAGAACTCTTTGCTGTAATGACAGGTGGTATGGCCACAGTAGCCGGCGGAGTTATGGCTGCCTATGTGGGTCTACTAAAAGACACTATCCCAGATATTGCTGGGCATCTACTCACGGCCAGTGTGATGTCGGCCCCTGCGGCTTTGGCTATTAGCAAAATCATGTTTCCCGAAAAAGAAATCCCCGAAACCTTAGGGGATGTTCCAAAGACACCTGCCGAAAATCGGGAGCACCACAATATCATTGAGGCCGCGGCTTCTGGCGCCGCTGAAGGGCTGAAACTCGCCTTGAATGTGGCGGCCATGTTACTGGCATTTATCGCACTCATTGCCGCTGTAGACGCCTTGCTGGGAGTTATTGGGGGTTGGACTCAATTTTCAAACTGGGGCAAGGATTTGGTGCCAAAACTTTTGCAAACCAATTCCGATCCAAAACTAAGCCTGTCGTTGGTTTTAGGCTGGTTTTTTGCCCCACTGGCTTGGGTTATGGGAATCCCCTGGGAGGAAGCCGGATTAGCAGGTGCCCTATTGGGAGAAAAAATTATTTTAAATGAGTTTGTCGCCTACTTGCATTTATCGCAAGTCATGGCCCACATTAGCGAGCGAACCACCATCATACTCTCTTATGCCCTTTGCGGATTTGCTAACTTTTCGTCTATCGCCATCCAGCTGGGTGGCATTGGCGCTCTAGCTCCTTCACGAAGACGAGACCTCGCCGAGCTGGGTATTCGTTCGGTGATTGGCGGTAGTCTGGCCGCATTTCTCACGGCCACCATCGCTGGGCTACTTATTTAAAAACTCTCTATTTTTGGTCCGTGACGAGACGTTGCGGAACAAGAAACAGTTCTGGCCAAGCTTTTTCTGCAAGCGACCAAACCGCAAACATGCCTGATGCGTATAAAAGTGTAGAGATCATTGATTGATTAAAAAACGGCAACGCTGCCACATAACATTGCACTAAACCCTCGGCGGATTTGACATAAAGGCCACTTGTGGCCCAGACAAAGAAATTCGTAATGACAAAAAACAACAAAGCGGCCGAGAAAGAACCCGCAACTACCTTCAGCACACCGCTGGATGGACCCTTTTTAAACCAGGCCCGTCCGAAAAGCGCAATAACCACCAACGCCGAATAAGTGGCCACCATAGACAAGTGAAAGCCTAAAAATAAATCACCCAATAACATTGCAAGAACCGGTAAACCCACGGCCCAAAATGGGGATCGTGATTTTGCCCCAGCAAATAGCGCCACAGCAAGAACGGGAGTGAAGTTGGGAGGATGCGGAATCAAACGAGTCAATCCGACTACGACAACAAATAAGGCCAATCCCCACCACCTAATACTTTTTGCAGTTTCCATTGATCTACCTCTCTACCCCACCTAAACCATGCGGGGCGGCACTTGCTAGGGAATAGAACTAGGACAGCGGTCTTGCACTGTCAAAGCTTTTACCAGACTTACCGTAAAGGACTCGACAGCTCCATCAATTTTGACTATTTCTTTTTGATCCAACAAGAAAGGCTTCGCCATGACAATTCATAAATTGGTACTTCTGCGCCATGGGCAAAGTGAATGGAATAAAGAAAATCGTTTTACGGGCTGGACGGATGTGCCCCTCAGTGATCTGGGCCGCGAAGAAGCGCGACAAGCCGGTCGCCTCCTCAAAGCCGAAGGGTTTTCATTTGATGTTGCCTTCACTTCCGTTTTGAAAAGAGCCATCGGTACATTGTGGCTGGTTCTAGAAGAAATGGATCAAATGTACATTCCTGTGGTTAAAAACTGGCGTCTGAATGAACGCCACTACGGAAGCCTACAGGGACTCAACAAAAGGGAAACCGCTGACAAATACGGCGATGATCAGGTGTTTACTTGGCGTCGCAGCTACGATGTACCGCCGCCGCCCTTAGAGTCCACCGATCACCGCCATCCAGCATTTGACCCCCGATACCGAGATGTTCCACCGTCCGAGTTGCCAGCCGCCGAAGCCCTGAAACAAACAAAAGAGCGGGTCATGCCGTTGTGGGATCAAGTGATTGCAGAAGAGATTCGCGACGGCCTCAATCTCATCGCAGCGGCCCATGGCAATAGCCTCCGCGCGCTCATTAAACATTTAGATAATGTCTCTGACGAAGACATTACCGAACTCAATATTCCCACTGGTATTCCGCTAGTTTATGAGTTGGATCAAGACTTGAAACCCATCCGGCATTACTATCTTGGCGATAAAGAGGCCGCAGAAAAAGCTGCCGCTGCGGTGGCCAATCAGGCAAAAAATTAATAACACTTATTACTTAAAATCCATAACCAAGTAGGCCCGCGCATTTTGAGAGCGTGGGTACTGAAAATGGGCTTTGCAGGCTCCCGGCCCGACCACTCCGTTAGTCAATGCCGCCAGGTGCTTCTCTCTCTGGGCACAGGTCAAAAGCGCCGCCTCCGAACCCGTCTGTACAAGCTGGGGCGCGGCCAATGCCTCCTCTGCAGTATTAGCATGACTGGCCAATATCACGGGATTATCTCCGAATAAAGGTACCAGAACCCGGAGATATGAATCGGGCCCACTCAATGCCGCTCGCCCAACAAACTCATCAGAATCACTTAAAGGCTCACTGTAAACAAGCCGCGTCTGCCAGTGGGTGTGACCAAACTCCTCAAGATCACCCAGTACCTTTTCGGCCACCGTACCCACTGATCCGGCTAAATCATAGAAGGGCGTTAAATCAGTAGATTTCTCTGAAAAGCCAAGCCCCTTAAGTCTTTCTTGAAAAAGTTGGCCCCAAAGATAGACCCATCGCCCACTAAGAGTTCCCTCGCGGGGCGCCATCAACGCCACAGAAATAAATCGCCGATTGTCCTCAATCGACTCCTCGCCATAATGCAAGGCATATTTGTGAAGGGCTTTCTTCCAGGCTGCTATGGAAATTTTTTTGTGATGCCGATGCAGTGGCAATTCAAAGACTAAATAACCCTTGGCCCCAGGTTTATAAGGATCCAGTGGCCTGACCGTGCTGTTCGACAAGATATCGTTGCAAATTGAACCCAACGCGACCTGAGAAAAGATAAAAAAAAGGCACAAAGCCAATATCTGCTTCATGCCCTTTTTTCTGCAAGATAAGTACCATCAATCAGTTGTCGGTAGATTCCGCCTTTTTTGCCGTATCATGCTTGCGAGAGGCCAGTTCGGCATCGCAAATCTCTAGCTTTTCTTCGTATTCGTCTTGGCGCTTTTGCAGGGTTTGCTTATAGCCCTTAAATCTTTTGATTCGATCTTTTAAAAATTCTTCAGAAACGCCTACAATTTTGTCTCTTTCATCGATGCCCACTTCCCACTCTTCTTCTTTATCAGTCACTCGGTCCATGGGCTCTGTCCACATCAGCTTACCGGTGCCACCATTTTCTTTTTTCGTCAAATCCACCCGACAGGTCTTAAGCGACCCATAAAGCCCCTTTGAGCCAAATTTACGGTTGCCGTACACCCGGTCTTCAAGGCTATATACCTCATTTTGCAAACGACGAAGCTCTTCGTTCATTTCGACCTTGCGCTGAACCACGAGGTTGCCATCTTTAATACCCAATTTGGTATCACCACTGACATTATTTTCACTCTTCATTTCTGTTTCAATTTTCTCCGCCTTGTGTGGATTACTCGAACAACCCACGACAGCCACAAATGCCAATATGACTAAACCCAGTAATCTCATGAAAATGCCCTCCACGTGCAATCGACTAAAGGAACCATTATCACTGCCTCCCCTCATCGAAAACAAGACTTTTTCAGCAAACCTGCACGTCTAACAGAAGGCCGCTCAACGACGCGACGCAATCAACGGCGTTGAGCCAACCTCCCCAAAACCCCTTTTTAGATGTTTTGCGTCGAAAACTTCACATTCTTTTGGCATCGACTCGAATAAAACCGCACAATGGGATGAGAAGAGCGCGCCGTCGGGGTGTCACGATGTCACAGCTCGTAACTCTCAGCAACAATGAACGCAGGAGCTTGGCCCTTTATGGCAACGCCAATGGACCTCCTTTTTAGGGATCAAAGAAATTACTTTGAACATGGCCACACCCAAGATCTTAAGGTGCGCAAAAAACACTTAGAAAAACTGGGACAACTACTCAGTCGACACGAAGGACAAATACTAGCGGCTTTAAAATCAGATTTACGCAAGTCCTCCTTTGAGAGTCAGGCCACCGAACTGTTTCCCGTCAAAGAAGAGATTCACTTTACTCGAAAACACTTGAACAAATGGACAAAACCTAAGCGGTTTCGTTTAAAACGAGGTCTAGTGGGCCTACCGGTTCGTGTGATGCCTGAACCCTTAGGGCATGTATTGATCCTGTCGCCGTGGAACTACCCTTTCAATCTCAGCCTCACCCCCCTTGTTTCGGCAGTGGCTGCAGGCAACGTGGTCACCCTAAAACCTTCGGAATGGGCCGCACGCTCAGCCCAAGTGTTGGCCGACATTATTCATGATAATTTTCCCAGAGAATTAATCAGCGTCATCATGGGTGATGCCACTGTGGCCGCGTCGCTGACGAGACATGCATTTGATTCCATATTTTTCACCGGCAGCCCCCAGGTGGGAAAAAAAGTGATGGCCGCAGCCAGCGAAAATCTAACGCCGGTGACCCTTGAGTTAGGAGGCAAAAGCCCCGCCATCGTCGACAAAAATGCAGACCTGGAAGTCGCGGCACAACGATTAATGTGGGGCAAGTTCACCAATGCCGGTCAGACTTGTGTGGCGCCGGACTACGTCCTGGTTCACGAGCAAGTTTACACCGAGTTTTTAGCCCTTTGCGCCAGCGTGCTGGAAGAGTTTTACGGAGGCAACCCGTACGACAACCCCGACTATGGCAGTATCGTCAACGCCGCCCATTATGACCGACTATTGGGTCTTATGTCCTCTGGAAGATGTTTTACCGGTGGTAAAGCCCAAGCTCAAAAAGACCGTCTGTACATTCCGCCGACTTTGATGACTGATGTCTCCATAGACTCCCCCATCATGAAAGAAGAAATATTTGGCCCGCTTCTTCCCTTTTTGCCCTTTTCATCCCTTCGAGAGTCCATTCAGCTGATCAAACACAATCCTCATCCACTGGCACTTTATGTATTTTCAAAGGACTCGAGTTTTACTAACACCATCGTTAATGAAGTTCCGTTTGGCGGCGGATGCATCAACGATACACTTTTGCAAACGGCCTCGCCTGAAATGCCTTTTGGCGGTCGAGGCACCAGCGGTTTTGGAGCCTATCACGGGTATGAGGGATTCAAATGCTTCACCCACTTTAAGACCATTGTAAATAGCCCCACATGGATCGACCCGAGCCTCAGGTACCCACCTTATGCGGACAAACTACCTTGGCTGAAGCGACTCATGTTTTAAAATATCACCGCAATAAACCACTCTCTGAGCGTCATCGAGTTTTTAACCTTTTCCCCATCGTAACCTTCATGTTAGCTTTTATAAAAACAAACTGAGGTAACTTCATCTATGGAAAAAATCTGGCTTAAAAACTACCCCGAAGGCGTTCCCCACGAAATTAACCCCGATCAATACAAAAATATGCTTGATGTGTTCCATCAAGCCTGTGCTGAATTTAGTGAACAAACGGCGTTTTCTAATATGGGCGGTCGGCTTAGCTATGGAGAGCTCAATCAACTCACCGACGACTTTGCCTCCTACCTGCAACACCATTGTCACCTTGAAAAGGGTGATCGCATCGCCATTCAGCTGCCCAACGTATTGCAATTTCCTATTGCCCTGTTTGGCGCCCTGAAGGCCGGACTCACTGTCGTCAACACTAACCCGCTATATACAGATCGTGAAATGAAACATCAGTTCAATGACTCTGGTGCAAAGGCCATTGTTATCTTGGCCAACTTTGCGGATAAACTCGAACACATCCTTGGCGAAACCACAATTGAACACGTTGTGGTCACACAATTGGGCGACCAACTGGGTTGGCCCAAAAGCCTTCTTGTCAATGCCGTCGTCAAATATTTAAAGAAAATGGTACCGTCTTATAATTTGCCGGAGGCCATGAGTTTTTACGAAGCCTTAGACATCGGCGCCGGCCGCCCACATTCTCCTGTGGACTCAGACCCCGAAGACTTGGCTTTTCTCCAGTACACGGGCGGCACCACCGGCGTTTCAAAAGGCGCCATGCTGACCCATAAAAATATCACTTCAAATATGCAACAGATCCGGGCCGTACTGGCTCCGTTTCTTGAGTCTGGTAAAGAGATTGTTATTACACCATTGCCGCTCTATCATATCTTCTCTCTCACCGTAAACTGTCTTGCGCTTATGAGTTACGGAGCTGAAAACGTGCTCATCACCAATCCACGAGATATCCCCGACTTTATAAAAACCCTCAAAAAACAGCCCTTCACTTTAATCACTGGGGTGAACACCTTGTTTAATGGTTTAATGAACCATCCCGATTTCAAAACAGTGGATTTTTCTACGTTGAAATTTAGTGTGGCCGGTGGCATGGCCTTGCAACAAGCCGTCGCTGAAAAATGGTTTGAAGTCACCGGCACAAAAGTGATTGAAGGTTTTGGCCTTACAGAAACTTCACCAGTGGCAGCTGTCAACCCCCTTGATGGAACAGACAAGGTCGGTTCCATTGGTCTGCCCGTCCCATCGACTGAAATAAAAATGGTTGATGAAAACAATCGAGAAGTCCCGATGGGAGAACCTGGCGAACTTTGCATAAAAGGCCCACAGGTAATGAAAGGCTATTGGCTGCGCGATGACGAAACGGCCAATGTTATGTTAGGTGATGGCTGGCTAAAAACGGGCGACATAGCAGTGATTGACGACAAAGGGTTTATTAAAATTGTGGATCGCAAAAAAGACATGATCTTGGTTTCAGGATTTAATGTTTACCCCAATGAAATTGAAGACGTTGTGGCAAAACACGAACAGGTTTTGGAGGTGGCCGCAGTCGGGGTACCTGATGAAAAATCCGGCGAGGCCGTGAAGTTATTTGTTGTGAAGAAGATCCCCTCGTTGACGGAAGACGAACTCAGAGATTTCTGCAACAAATCCTTTGTTGCCTATAAACGACCGAAATTCATTGAGTTTAGATCTGAACTGCCAAAAACAAACGTGGGCAAGATTTTGCGTCGAGCCTTGCGCGAAGGTCAGTAAAAAATGAAAAATGAGTATCTCTCTACCACCAGAAAAGCACTCACTATCAACCTCGACAACATTCGATACGGGACGTTTGCAGAAATTGGCGCTGGCCAAGAAGTGGCGCGACACTTTTTTCAAGCAGGTCATGCGTCAAATACCGTAGCCAAAACTATTTCTGCCTATGACAAAGTTTTTAGTGATGCCATTTATGGTAAAGGATCCCGATTTGTCAGCCATCAGCGACTTAACAAAATGCTCGATCACGAGTACAAACTGCTCGAAGAGCGTTTAAAAGACACTCGTGGCAGTGACTCATGTTTTTTTGTTTTTGCTAATACGGTGGCGACCTCCAGTCACCAAGAAGATTCGTCTTCTCATGCGTGGGCCGGAGTGCGTTTTCAAACCCGGCCTGGTGGACCAACCAATGATGTTATCCTTCATGTGAATATGCATGATCGAATGCGGTTACAGCAACAAGAAGCCCTGGGGATATTAGGCGTTAATCTTTTGTTCGGCTCCTTTTATTTGAGTGAGATGGGTCCTGATTTTGTAGCGTCTTTAATTGAAAACCTAGGGTTTGATCGAGTTGAAATAGATTTCATTCGATTTATGGGTGAAGATGTGGATCACATAGATGATCGAATATTGAGTTTGGAACTGGTCAAACAGGGCTTGACGAAGGCGGTGATGTTCCAGCCCAATGGGGAGCCTCAGCAACTGACCGACGCCCTCTATGGCAAGTCAGTCCTCGTCGAGCGCGGCGCTTTTCGCCCATTGACGATGACCAATCTTGAAATCATCACACGAGGCAAAGATCAAGTTATCAAAGACTGTCGGATAAAAGAAAAAGACCTCATCACACTATTTGAGATTACCATGAAACATCTCAAACAAGAGGGTCACATAGATTATCAAGACTTTTTACAAAGAGTCGACACCATCTGTGCTCTAGGCTACCCCGTGCTGGTCACAAACTACCCCTTATATTCGCAATTGAACAGGTACTTGCGGCGCTGCACCCATGAGCACATAGCCATTATCGTTGGTGCAGCCTCCTTGCCGGCACTGTTTTCTGAAGACGCCTACAAGCAGTCGCGCGGAGGCATATTGGGAGCCTTTGGCGACCTGTTTGACGACAACTCCAGAATTTATGTCTATCCTTTTAAAAATAAAGACACCTGTTCAACCGCCGCTTCGTTCTTCCCAGACGAAAAATTACAACCGCTATACCAATATCTAAGAGAAAACAAATCGGTTTTAGATATTTTAGATTGCGATGATGTGGACACCTCAGTGAGTGCCAGCGACGTGCGAAAGATGATGGAAAAAGGCGACTCTCGCTGGGAGCAATATGTTCCGGATAAAGTGTGCAAGCTTATAAAGAGCAGAAAACTTTTTGGTTACCATGAATTCTAAAAAGCTTCGTTTAATTTTAGCCCCTCTATGGCTCAGCTTGTTTTTAGCGAACTGGAGTATGGCCCAAGAGCCGCTCCCCACAACTCCTCCGCCAGCCACACCAGAAGACATGGCCAAACAAATGGAGGATCTGCAAAAAAACCTCGAGACCTACCAACAACTTGTAAAACGCCTCGACACCCCGGCCTTCCGAGCACTTCTGAAAGTCTCATCAGATAAAAATGTGCAGGAGAGTGTTTTGGAGTTGGCTGATCGGATGGATTGGAAAAAGCTGGCTCTCGCTCAATTCGTTCTACTTCTTGGATTTTTTATTTTTAGGAGCTGGAGACAATCGCAGGCCAATGGCTGGGCAGCCCGCATGTGGATTAGCACCTACTCGTGGATCATTTATATCGTATTAGCCGGATACCTTCTGCCGCGAGTTTTGTTGGGAAAACCCTACGGCAGAGTTCTTCACGCCATTTACGATATCCTCACCCAATCCTGAGCGCCAATCACTATCAAAATTCTGCGCCGACTGTTACCTCCTAACATCCACAGACAAATTCTTACAAATTACGCCGATTTCGAGCTTTCAACCGCACCTAGCTTAAGGCCAAACGCTGCAAGAAAACTACAAACAGTTTGATAGGTTGGATTCTTAATTTGATCCCATTTCTGCCGACTTCCACCAGCCATCTCGCTTATTTTTGATGGCCCCCAGGCCTCTACAATAAGTCGTATGGCGTCTAGCAGAAATTCATCATCATCTTCTTCTACAGAGCAAAGCAAAAACGCTTTGGCGGCCTCATAATCTTTCAAATCCTCTACAAGTGCATCTTTAAATTTTCTATATTTCATTTCCATTTCCTAGACTTATAACCTGCCCAGTATTTTTGAGCTTTTTTTATGTCTAAACCTTGAGACCTTTTATCTCCGACAGCCAGCAACAAAATCAGCTCGTCCCTGTCCAGTGCGAAATACACCCTATACCCTGGCCCACAATCAACTTTCAGCTCCCAAATGTCTCCTTCTATATGGCGGTATCCTTTCCCTTCTTGCCCAAAATTTCCACGCTCAGCCCTAGAAATTTTAATTTGAATCTTCGCCCGCCCAACAGGATCCTCCAGCCTCTTCAGGTAATCATAAACAGGCTCTTTACCGCACGTTGTCTTGTAGTACACGGCTTCGCGCCGCTTAACCACTAAAGGCATATTACGTCACACACTCTATGGCTGTCAATTTTAATTGACAGGCTCGACAATATCGATTGAATGACTTAAAATTCCTGCCATACAGGGGGCTTCAATTAGTTTTCGCTCTTCGGATTAGACCAAGGCGAATCAACCACCCAACATTGTTGGTCAGTAATTATCGCCGTAAGCCCTGGATTAGCCCGATTAGCGTCAAAAGCTAAAGGTTCGGGGCCTCCTAAATCTACTCTGCTTTCATTCTAATGCGCTCAGCCGCCTTGCGGTTCAGGTAAGGGTATAAGGGCAAAGGGGGACACGCTGTATTCGCGGCCTTGCGGTGTTCGCACTGTGACGAAGTTCATTTCTTCAACAACGATAACTCCCCGATCATAATGATGGTCACGCGGTCCATAGATAAAAATCACTTCATCCCCCAACTGAAAAATAGGTGGCACCATGGTGAGACCCAATTTTTCCATGAGACGATGTCTCACCCGCAAGATGTGGTTCAGGTGATCTATGTGCACGGGCTGTAATTGTTTTACTTGCATAAGCGACTCCTAACGCTGTTTTGTTTTTGTTATGGAACCCTTATGCAAGCCCGTAGGCCAAAATCAGCGACAATAGATAATAGGTAGACGTCCGGGCCTTTCCGGATTATCGGCCGAAGTCTCCTCTATCTGGACAATCTTTGTTGAAAATAACTATTTCACGCTCCCAATAATTAGGCGGTGTCGCGAAAGCGACCCGCCTAATTAGTCCCGCATAAAATGAGTCGGGCCGAAGTCGCTCTTAGCTAATTTGGTTTTGGCAAATCCAGCGAGTAAATTTCAACGAGGTTGGGCTTCATGCTGTAATCTGGTTACCCGTCTACCAAATGCCATTCTGCGCCGCCCCACCTGAATGGAACATTGAACCACCGACAAAGTCTGCGTAGCATTTTGAAAAGCCTTTCGTGCAAAGGAGCTTTTCATGGCCTTATTGAACGAAAATCTAATTCCGGTTCCTGATATTTCTTTTCCCAGGGAGCGAACAAAAGTGGTGAGTGCCTCTTCCTACACCACCACATACTATAAATTGGATTACAACTTGATGTACTTTCAACGTGAGCACGCCTGGACACCTGGCACCCGAGAAGTGGATGCCTTTGGCCGCGTGTGGAGCCTGGCCATTACAAATTTAGCAAGCGGCACACTGGCTGCCCACCGAAAAGGCCGACGCATTGAACTTGCAGGCCTCATGGGAATTTTTATCCCGCCCTTTTCTATTGTAGAGTGGGAGATCAACAAAGACTTTATTGTATGGCAAGGCTATCTCTCTGAATCAGAGATCCCCTCGGACCTCCCCTCTGAGCCTGTGGCGTTTCCATGGCGGGGCCCCTTGCCTGTGAGTTTAGATCAGGTGTTTGCTCATGTGCGAGAAAGCGAAAACAAAATTGCCGTTGGAAAACTAGAAACTCCATCGAAGTTAGCCAAACGCACTCGTCAATTAATGACTCAGAATATCTGGGAGCCACTTTCCATTAAAGACATTTCAGAGTCGCTAGGCTGCAGTCACGCCGCTATGACTCGAGCCTTTAAAAAAGCCTATGGCATCACTCCCGTTGGCTATCGAAACAAAATGCGAATTTTTGATGCGGCCGGGATGCTCGCCCTTTACGATCAAGCGGTCAATCACACGGCCCATGCGCTGGGATTTAAACACCTCAGACAATTTAACAAGCAGTTTAAACGATATGTAAATGCAGCCCCATCCCAATACCGCGGGCCCGACCAATAAGTTTGATATTTTGCCCAATCTCTAGTCGATCTTTCAATCCCTTGGGGCCAACCCTTTGTGTTTTGATATCAGTGACTTACATCAATTAGGTCAAAAAACGACATATCCGCTTCCGACCTCGACCGATGGCTTGGTCAAGGAGCTAAGGATATGGACAAAAAGCCAGACGACATCATCTGCCTGTCGGAACGCCGACGGCAGAGACTACTATTGGATTATGACTTACCCAAAGAGCTAAAAATCAAGGTTGCCGCCAACCGACCAGAATGGCTCGCCGCCTATGAGTTATTGCACGATGTTTATGTGGACGCGGGGTATGCAAAACCCAATGCAGCTCGAATTCGCCTTAATCCGTATCACCTGCTTCCGGGTACCACGACGTTTATCGCTTACTGGAATGATCAAGTGATCGCCACTCTCAGCACAATTACCGATAGCCCACTGGGGTTACCGGCTGACAAAGCATTTGATTTATCATCCTACAGAAAGAAGTTTTCGAGAATTTCGGAAGCCTCGGGTCTTGCCATCAAAAAAGACTTTCGCGGCCATCATGGTCAAATATTATTTCCCGTGATCAAATACCTTTACCACTTTTGCCTCAACTACACCTACAGCGACAGCCTCATCATTGCTGTGAACCCTAAACAAGATCACTTTTATCGCGACATCATGCTTTACAATGAAATCAAACAACCCACCCACGAACAGTATGAGTTTGCCAATCAGGCCCCCGCTATCGGAAAATTTATAGATTTCTCCAATCCCCTCGACCTCTACGGTCAGGTGTATTCGGACAAGCCGAAAGAACAAAACCTTCACCGTTATTTGTTTGAAGAAACCTTTTCACAACTCATTTTTCCAGAAAAAAAAGGACCCTTAGCCTACTGGCCGACACTTTCGGCCGAAGACTTAGACTATCTCCTTAACGGCCCCTCATCGCTGCGAAATACAATGACAGACAAAGATTTAGTAAATCTAGCGTCTGTCTATCGCCTTGAAGAGTACAAACCCGTTTTTGGCGACATGGCCGTGTATGACAATCGTCGCCGCGACCAGAGGTATGACGTCAAAATGGTGGCCCGAGCAGGAGGTTCTTTGGTGCCCATTCGGCAAGTTTCCCGCGGCGGGCTGCGAATAGATATTCCTTCTGGCTTGAACGCCTCTGGCTCCATAGATCTTGTCGTTCGAGTGAACGACAAACATGAAGTGCACCTTCGCCTGAACCCCAGGTTTAGACAAGGCCACTCCCTCGGACTCGCCATTGACGGAAAAAGTACTGAATGGGAACAAGTCATCGATGAACTTGACTCGGATTTTCGGCAAAAACCCAAGGTCGCCTAAAAAGAAATTCAACTGGGTTTCGCGACACAGCCCGTGCATGGAGTTTCTCCATTGACAATCGTTGGGCAAAACGCGGTAATAAACTGAGTTATCAATATGCAACGACTGATCGACCAGCGATGGAGGCCATTATGAACATCAAAAAAAATATTCATCCCATTGAACGAATTGTACGAGTTGTAGCAGGACTAGCTTTAATCAGCATGGCTTTTATTGGACCTCAAAATCTTTGGTTTTTGCTAGGCCTAGTCCCTTTGGCCACAGGTCTAATGGGATGGTGTCCCCCCTATGCACTTCTAGGCATATCCACCTGCCCCAGCAAGGGCTCTGGGGCTCCCTCCGACAACTAGTGAAAGTATTTTAGGGATACCACTGTCTCGTAGCGTTAGGGCGCCCTTTCTGGTAATTAAGTTTTTCACAAGAAAGGGCCCCACTCGTGATCCGTTTTTCTTTCTTTTCAATGAAAATCTGTTTGTCGGCTCTATTGAGTCTTGCACCCATAACCGAGACCTTCGCGGCGCCCGAAATTTACCCCCATCTAGCCAAAGCTGACTTAAAAAGCTTTCTCACTGGCGACAACAGCCCCTCGTGTTTGGCCGAAATAGCCCGATATCCTGTTGAGGGGATGATCCAATGGATGGGTGTGGGTGCCGGCGCAGGCATGGTTAGTGGCGCAGCGTCTAGTCCCTTTTTAATTAAAAAAATCGGCCTCTCGGGGACAAAAGCAGCTCAACTGATGGGAAAGGCCGTGGTTCGAGCCTCTGTGGTGGCGGCCGGTGCAGTGGCCGCAGGCAAAGGGCTATATGAGACATTTTTAGGCGAATGGTCGCAAGCTGAAGCCATTTTGCATGGTGAAGACTTATCGGCGCTAACTGTGAAAATTGTCGATGAACTGTTAACAGACATGGAGCGGGGTCGATTGGGATCATCTAGGGAGATTTCAATTCTCATTAATTCTCTTCAGTATCAGCTCAATGGACTCAATGGGGAACGAGCTCTGCTCCAAGAGATCATTGAATCCGGCCTGGTGCTTTATAATATCCATTTCAGGTGGAGCACTTCTTTTTTAGCTAACGGAGATATCTCTCCTGCGGACTTTCAAGAGTCTCGAGTGGATCGATGTTTATCTGATGGTCTCACGGGAGACGAACTGGTCGAGGACATCGAGCAGCAATTGAAGATTTTTCTATTGCGAGAAGTGGTCGAGACCGTTAATTAACTGACCAGGCGTTCTAGCTGACCAATGGGGATTTAAAGTGGATGGGGGGAGACCATGACACTTTTCAAGGGTGTTTTTGGCGGATATTTATTAGCACTGATAGTATTTTTCTCGCTGCCTGTTTTTGCAGATACAGAAATTAAGCTGCCCCCATCGACCTGCACCAACACACTTTTGCTCCCCTCACCCCGATCGCACCTCACCGAAAACTTCGTCCTCCATAACGATTTCACTCAATTAAATGTGGAGGCGCGAGATGGCCAATTACCCCGGCCCGAACAGAATCTGCCTGAGATCTTGGCTTTTTTTAATGCCATAAATGTTTCTGACCTCCAATTTTTTGCCTCATCCAAACACAACAAGGTGTTTGTGATTAACCCTCATTCACTGCGACCTGGAGCCACAAAAATGAAAGTGGCCACTTTAGATATTGAATCTGGTAAAATTGCCTCTCTGGATGTGAACTTCCCGGAAGGCATTCATTTAACTTCCAATGATTTTTTTCAACCGCTGCACCGGCGCTTTCTTGCAGGATCCCATTGGTCTCCACAAGGAACGCATTTTGCGCTGAAAATCTCCCTTGAAAAAACATCTCGGTTTATAAAACGTCCCTCAAAAGTGGGCGTCTACATGGTTTTTAATATTTCAGATGAAGGCATTGAATTTGTAGCTCCGGCGGGCTTACATCACGACGACGGCAATGAATCGCGTTCATTGAGCTGGTCTCCCGATGAGAAGCTTATCCTTTCTCAAATCTACAACAAGAAATATCTTCAGCCATCGTTTGAAATCAGGAATCTTGAAACTCTAGCTGAGGTCGCCCAGGCCACGGTTCCTACCCTTGAGGCCTTCACTAAAAGGGTCAATATTCGTCAGAATTGGGTGCAGTCTCCCTCCATTCAAATTTTGCGAAAAGCTGACATTGGATGGCCTCAAGATCGTGTGATCAGTGCGCCTAACGAAAACTTTCAACTTCAAATAGTTGAAACACCCTCGCCAGAGGGGCAACGATGGTCCTTTAAGATCAACAAACTCCACAATCTACCCACAGAGGATGCCCCTTTTCGCCACCAATCTCTAGAGTCAATTGCGCACGACCTCGACCCTGAAAATCTTCGTATCATTTTTTGGGGCAACGGCGATGGGGTTCTTGTGGACTCGGGCGATGGGTTCATTTGGATCTGGCACCACCTGAGAAAGTCCTTTTTTGTGCTTACACAAAGGAAAGTTCGATTGGCGCAAAATCACCACCTTGTACTAGAAACTCTTTCTGAAAACTCAGACCCCAGATTTGAAGTGCTCAACTTAGATAACATGGTGGTTGAGTATGAATCCCCAATCACCGGCGTGCCGGCTCTGGTGGGACAAAAACACCTCTGGGTGATCGGGTTAAAGGGCCTATCCAAAGCCGTGATGACTGAGGTGAATGAGTCACTTTGACCATAGATCCGTAGACCTCCCGCCCTTACTGTGTTAACACCTTCCGTCATGAGATCTTTTCGCGGAACCAATGGGGAGGGGTTGCCTCTCGCAAATTCAGACTTGCTGAATCTCAGATTCAAAGACCTGGGTCTTAATCTCAGCCATAGCCCCATGTTGAAGTGGATCAACGATGTGGAAAAAGAACTCTCGGTTCATGGGCTTCATTTTAAACCTCACTACTGGATTGCAGATGAGTGGTTTGTGGCCGACGGTATTGCAGGTGTGGCCATTCCGTTTTACCTCTTTCATCCTGCACTCACTCGTCTACACAAGTCTCAAGGATACGAAGTCGAGGGTTGTACAGAAATTCAGTTTAAAAAACTTTTACGACACGAGCTGGGTCACGCCATTGATAATGCCTTTGGCCTTCGCCGATCAAAAAAACGACAACGTCTATTTGGCCTGACATCCACGCACTACCCCACATCTTATCATCCAAAGCTTCACTCACGGCATTATGTTCGACACCTAAACAGTGGCTATGCGCAAGCTCACCCCGACGAAGACTGGGCTGAAACATTTGCTGTTTGGCTAAATCCTCGTTCGAACTGGAAGGAACGCTATAAAAATTGGCCGGCGCTCAAAAAACTTCAACTTGTTGATGAACTCATGCATTCCCTTCGAGGTTTAAAAGTCAAACGCCGGGACCAAAACACAGTAGGTGATGTTTCTCACAGCAACAAAAGACTCAAAGAATTTTACCAGCTACAGAAGAGTCAAAAATCAATAAATCAGTGTGGGTATCTGAAAAAACTTGTCCCGCAGGTCTTTGTCTCGACCACTTCCCGCGACGAAAATGTCCAAACCCTGAAGTTTTTAAAATCCCACCGCAGATCCCTTTGCCAAAGTGTGGCTCGACGAACGGGCTATCACCAGTACCAAATTGATTTTATTTTGAAGGATCTCATTACAACCTGCCAGTCGCAAAATCTTCGCTTGCCCTACCCCCAGAAGCAGTCAAAAATATTGGTCGTGGGGGCTCTTAGCAAATGGGTGCCGCGAGTCATTGAACGCGGGCACCCCTCTGTTCCCATGTAAGGGAGTTTATGCGAATCTTGCTACTGCTTCACTCAGACCTAGTTCCTCCGGAAAAGGTTAAGGATGAAAGCACTGTAGATTGGAACAACACACCCTGGACCACCGAGTATGATGTCTATCAGGCATTGCGTCGACTTGGTCACAATGTTCAGGTTCTGGGCGTTTATGAAGACCTAAAGGTCATTCGTGAGACTTTACAAGAATTTCGTCCCTCGATAATTTTTAATTTACTTGAAGAGTTTAAGGGCGAGGCCATTTTTGACCAAAATGTCGTCAGCTATCTTGAACTTCTTGGATTTCCCTACACGGGATGCAATCCCAAGGGACTCATATTGGCTCGAGACAAAGCCTTGTCTAAAAAAATTCTTAGCTTCCACAAAATAAACTCTCCTAAATTTCAGGTATTGCCAAAAAACCAAAAGAAAAAAGCAATTACCATTAAGGATTTTCCAGTCATAGTGAAGTGCCTGAATGAAGAAGCGTCTTTGGGACTGTCGCAGGCGTCCGTGGTCAGTAGTTCTAAAAAAGTGAGAGAGCGGGCTGAGTTCATCCATGATAAATTCAATACTGACGCCATAGCTGAGGAATTTATTGAAGGTCGCGAATTTTTTGTGGGTGTATTTGGCAACTATCGCCTTACAGTGCTGCCCCCTTGGGAACTCTACTTTTTAGATTCGGATACTCCAAAGAAAGAGTTCTATTCTACTCAGGCCAAATACAATGAAAAATACCGACAACGAAAAGGCATTGGCACTGGACCGGCAAAAATTGAAAACGCGCTGGCCCTGGAGCTTCAAAAAGTGGCTCGCAGAACATACAAAGCTTTAGGATTGAGTGGCTACGCCAGAATCGACCTGCGCGTCAGTGAATCTGGTAAGATCTATGTGTTAGAAGCCAACCCCAACCCTGATATCGCAAAAAACGATGACTTTGCCGCCAGCGCCCAGGCCTTTGGTCTAAAATATGATAATCTAATTCAAAAAATTCTGCTTCTCGGCAAAAAGTGGTCCCCCTAAGGTACCTGCTTCCTTTTGTGGCGACACTGCGTCAGGCGAGCCGCCCACCCCCATACCCGCGCATCGCCGCCGGCCCGAATGGCCGCATGTCGTCTTCGGATTGCGTCACTGCGTGCCGCAACCCGGATACGCCATGCACATCGGGAGTGCGTCGATACGCGGGTATGGGGGTGGGCGGCTCGCCTGACGCAGTGTCGCCACAAAAGGAAGCAGGTACCTTAGGCAAATAAAAATTGAACCGGGTACCTAAAGTTTTTAGGTCATTGGTCGATAAGATTGTATGGACCCTAAGGATAGCGACAATTTAAAAAATCACAAAAGACGAGAAGACCTCGATTCTGTCACCACAGATTTAAAGGGGTACAAAGGCGTTTTTGAACTACTGCTTCGGCGATTTCGAGGCCTCTTGCACCTAGCGATGATGTTGCCTCTTTATATGGTGGGCAGTGCTTGCCTTGGCCTTGCTGCTACTCCTGGAGTGATGTTCTTTTCTTGGGCCCACCGTTTTTCAGCCCATTGGGGACCTTTTTTAAAATACCCATGGTTGGGGTTTAGTCTTGCCGCTAGTTACTTTATCTATGGCCTAACACTCATTACCGTCATTCCCCTTTTGAATCGACTGACTGTGGGGTCTCTGAAGGCCTGGCGCGGTCCCTATTATTCGGCAGCCTCTTTTAAGTGGTATCTGCACAACGCTTTCACCTATCTGGTGCGCTATACGTTTTTAGAATTTGTAACTCCCTCGCCGCTCAATATTTTTTATTTTCGACAAATGGGGATGAAGATTGGCTATGGCACCCAGATCAACTCCGCTCATATCTCAGACCCTTCGCTGATCTCAATTGGAAATAAAGTGACCATCGGTGGGTCGGCTACCATTGTGGCCCACTATGGTGCTGGTGGATTTTTAGTGATCGCACCTACAATCATTGGCGACAAGGCCACCATTGGCCTTCGCGCCACTATCATGGGTGGCGTAGAAATTGGTAACAACGCCAAAGTTCTCCCTAACTCTGTGGTTCTTCCTAAAACAAAAATACCTGATGGTGAGATTTGGGGAGGCGTTCCGGCAGTCCCCCTCGACAAAAAAAGCCTCACCCATTTACGAAATTCGGCCTGAGGCGTCAGCTACAGCATTCATTATGACCACCGTGCATTCGTACCTGTAGGTTTTTAATTGCCACTGGTTTACTAAAGCGGCCATAGGTAAGGCCACCTTAATAACTTTTGTCTAGTTCCTCTGACGAAGATCGCTCCCCGATTCAAGAAGGTTTAAACTTAACCTATGCGGGAGGTTCCCTGTGAAATTTGTAATTTTATTTTTTGTGCTGCTATCCACATCACCCTCATTGGCGTCAGAGGCTCAAGAACAACGAGTCGTTAAACGCTACTATCAAATGCGACAAAAACCGTTGTCGTTCTTGAAACTCTACTCGATCTCGCAGCCCAAAGAAGATATTGAAAAGTTTCGACACGTCATTAAGACTTTTAAGATCAAAGAGCTTCCTCTGATTTCTTGGGATGGCGAAGAATACATCCTACAAGAAAGTCAAAGTGCCCCAAAAAACAAGCTACGCCCCATAGATGTCGCTAGTGGTCGTTGGCAATGGAATGGGAAAACCCTTGATATCTCTCAATCACAAACGGGATGGCAACAATACCAGACCATCTTGAAAGTCATTTCTCAGCCCCAAATGGAAGTTCGAAGCCCCTTTCAAATTTTTCCCGCCGCCTACGCCGATGTGTCCGATGCTGTTGAGGCCGCCCTCAAAGATAGTCAGGGAAGGCAAGCTAAATTTGGCAATCTCCTTAATGCCCTCGGCGTGCAAACTGTCTCTAAAGTTGCAAAAGATGAAAATACTCGATTTTTGGCTTCCACAGTGGATGGGGTGGCTCGCATAGAGTGCGCTTCTCAAACGGGCGTCACCGACGTCAACAAAGACTTAAAAGTGCTATTTGCAAAAATGGATTTAGAACAAGGAACACCCGAAGAAGTGATTGTGTTTTCCCAAAAAGGCACTGAAACACGATTGTCAGATATTCTAATTCCAACAGATAACGGAGAGTATTTGAGCTTTAGCATTTCTTTTGATGAAAAAGAAATCGAATCGGTGCAGCGAGGTGAGTTGATTTTGGCTAACCCCGGCCCCTTCCAGTTTAAGAGCCGGTTCTTTTTAAGAGCCAACACCAACGCCTCCACACTTGACCCGCTATTTCATGGAGGAGCAAAGGCCGTCAAAGAAAAAAAATCAGCCTTGGATCAGATCGCCCGAATCAAATCCCAACTTCCGAAAATTCGAGAAATTCAAGCTAAATGCTGGGATGAAACAAAACTAAAATCCGGCAAAGGCTGGTGGCCATTCGGTGCGAAATAGAGGCAGCCAATCGTCTTCACGTGTTTCAAATTGAAACACGTTTTCGCCAAAAGTCTAAAATTCAAATCTCCTGACATTGACAACTCCAAGATCAAACCCAGGTTTGTGGTAACACAGCATGGGTTTCATGTTTTCATTTGAATTAACTAATTTAAATGGGAGGAATCAATGATGAAGTGCTTCTGTCGATTTAACTTGCCGCCGCCTGTGCGGCTCTAATGCAACCATTTTTTCTTTTAGAATTGCGAAACCATCCTCTCAAAAAGGAGGTACCAAATGGACACAGAAAAAAAATGGCTCAAGTTTCGAGGGTTTCACCCCTCAGACTTTACTCGCTGTTATTTAGGCGAAAAGCTGTCAATGCTTCATGCGGAGGCTCCGTATGGCTCGATCATGAACGCCGAGTTTGTGAGAAATGGCAAATCCGTCAGAGGTAAAATTTCGATTTCATCCAAAGCCGGCCAATTTATCGCTATAGCCTCGGGTAGAAAACTAAAAGAAGTGAATAACAAGCTTCTCACACAAATACGAAAGAAACTTGAAAAATGGAAGAAGCGCCGGTTCAGAAACGATCGGCTTTCACAGCCACTGGATATCTCATTTAACACAAAGCCAGATGCCGCCTCGTAGTTTCTTTCAGTTAGCAGTCTGGCCCCTTGCGGGGTCAGACCCCTTTTTACGAACCGCAAAACATGCAGCGCCCACAGCTAGACCACAGGCCAGGACTCAGTCCTCGAACCCTCTATGTTCATTTTGTAAACAATAATCTCACAACTACAGATGTTTAGATCTCCTTCCGATAAATACTTCAAGGGGCATCGGCATGGGTGATATCAAAATCTTAAGGCAACAGATTGATGACATTGACAAGCAGCTGCTTCGTCTACTCAACGAACGTGCCCAGCTCTCAATTCAAATCGGTACATTGAAAAACACTGAAGGCCACGCGATTTATGATGATGGCAGAGAGATGCAGATTTTAAACCGACTGCAAATGCTCAATAAAGGGCCACTGGAAAACTCTGACGTGGTTTCTGTTTTTCAATCAATCATGCAAGGCTCGCGAAAACTTCAAGAAAACTTGTCTTCAAAAAAAAGAGCGTCAAACCCTTTTCCGTTTCAGACAGTGGGAATATTCGGATGGGGAGTCATGGGAGCTTCCCTTGGCAAAGCCCTATTAAACTTTGACGCCAACATAAAAATCAAAGCGTTTGATCCGAACTTACGTCTTCATCACTCCAGCATCCTTGCGTGTGAGACCGCCGATGACCTACTCCACTGCGACCTCATTGTACTCGCTGCGCCCATTAGCGCTAACATTGAATTTCTTAAAAAACAGGGCGAAAAGATTGCATCGGAAACCTTGGTGATAGATCTCGGCAGCACCAAGGCCTCCACTTTGAATGCCTATAATTCTCTTTCTAAAAAATCTTTCTCTTTTGTTGGGGGGCATCCTTTGGCTGGATCGCCTGAATCGGGCGCCCCATTTTCGGACCCCTATTTGTTTAAAGAAAAGTATTTCATTCTGGTAAGCGAAAATGAGGCCGCCATCGATCTAGCACAAACGGTGGTTGAAGCTGTTCAGGCAAAACCGATCACGCTGAATGCTGAAGATCACGACCACATATTGGCACTCAGTAGCCATTGGCCCCACCTTTTAGCGCTGGCCCTATCTGGCGTGGCTGAAAAAAACCATCTGCTCGATCGGCCCCAACTGTTTCCAAAATCCTTTCGTCAGTTTCTTAAACTTGCGGCTTCAAACGAAGACATTTGGGTGGACATATTCTGCGACAACAGCTCCGAAATTTTGTCACTGGCCACTGAATTAGAACAACAAATTCGCACACTCACTGAAGCCATCAAAAATCAAGATCGTCACTATTTATTGAAAACATTTGCCCTATCAAAATACTTAAATAATCGTTTAGGAGAAAAAGACGATGATCATCGTACTAAAGAAAAAGACCGAACAAAAACAGTTGCATAAGGTTTTAGATAAAATAGCAGCATTGGGCTCTAACCCCCATGTGGTTGAAGGGCGCGATCAAATAACCATCAGCCTCATCGGGAATACTGAAAAAATCAGCTTGACTGATTTCGGCGGCCTTGAGGGCATTGAGTCTGTGGTGCGAATTTCAAAGCCTTACAAGTTGGCTGCCATCGAGGCTCGTGGACAGCGAACAGTGCTCGACGTGGGCGGATGCAAAATTGGCGATGGACATTTTGTCAGCATGGCTGGCCCCTGTTCCGTAGAAAGTCGAGAGCAAACATTACGAATTGCCAGAGAAGTAAAAAAATCCGGGGCCCAATTTTTGCGTGGCGGAGCATTTAAGCCAAGAAGTTCCCCCTATTCATTTCAAGGACTTGGCAAGGAAGGTCTAGATATTCTAAAAGAAGCCCGCGATGAAACTGGCCTTCTTGTCATATCTGAGGCCATGGATTCAGCCAACCTAAACATGGTCGCTGAGTATGTGGACATTGTACAAGTGGGCGCAAGAAACATGCAAAACTTCTCGTTTTTAAAAGATCTTGGTCAAATTAAGAAACCGGTGATGTTAAAGCGGGGTATGTCTGCAACCATTGAAGAATGGCTTATGGCGGCTGAATATATCATGGCCCAAGGCAACGACCAGGTCATACTCTGTGAACGCGGAATTCGTACATTTGACAACAAATTTGCACGAAACACTCTGGACCTCAATGCAGTTCCAGTGTTGCGACAACTCACTCACTTGCCAATTATTGTTGACCCCAGCCACGGCACGGGCCTCAGACATCTTGTAAGCCCAATGGCCTTGGCTTCGATGGCAGCTGGCGCTGATGGAGTTATCGTTGAAGTTCACGACCGCCCCCAAGAGGCTCTATCGGATGGTCCCCAGGCCCTTTTGCCCAGTGACTTTGAACTTCTCATGCGACAGTTTCGGCAGCTCTCTTCTGTCATGAACCTTGAAATGCCCACAAGTGATGACAAATACAACTCCGTGGCTTAATGAAGGCAGTTAACAATGCATAGATTTGTCCAAAGTCAGATTCACTATTTAAAGACACTTCCGGCCCCCTCTCAGGTGGCTGCCAATGGCCTTTTGATATTTGACCGGCAGATCTATCAGAAAAATCCAAAGGTTCGGTCTTGGATTGATAAATGGTCCTACAAATATGGCGTTAACGCCGGTGAAAGACTGAAAGACTTGGATTTTTTTGCAGAACATATGAAACAGATACTCAAGAAAATCGATGGCATTTCGCATAAAGATCTCACCATTGTCTGCATCGGCGGGGGTTCAGTGGGGGATTTTTCTGGCTTTGTGGCCAGCACGCTTAAAAGAGGCTTGCGTTTTATGCAGATCCCTTCCACGTGGCTGGCCGCCATTGACTCTTCCCATGGCGGGAAAACAGCTCTCAATGTGGGCCATGCAAAAAACCAAATTGGAACTTTCTATCCTGCGCAAGATATTTTTATTGTAGAATCCTTACTTTCGGCACAGCCAGCATCACTCACTGTCGATGGACTAGCTGAACTTACAAAAATTGCATTTCTTGATAGAAAACCATGGACCAAAACATTTTTATCAAGCTCCCTTAAAAATCAAAAGTTAATATTTCGTTTTCTAAAACCCGGTATTCAAGCCAAATGGGACGTGGTCAACAAAGATCCCTTCGAACAAACAGGACACCGGAGGATCTTGAATCTCGGCCACTCTTTGGGACATATTCTGGAGTTGCACCACGGTTTATCACACGGAAAATCTGTCGCCTTGGGACTGCATTTTTCTCTACTGTGGAGCCATAAGCTGGGTCTACTGAAAGATAGCGAATTCAACCGATTGAAAATGTTTTTAGACAAACAACTCCCCGTTGAAATGATTTTAAAACAACGAAAGTTGCCTCCCCTAAGTAAAGCTCAGTTTTTAAAGTTAGCCAGCAAAGATAAAAAAGCATCGTTGCATAAAAAGTTTTATTTTATTTTTTTAAAAAAGTTGGGCACCCCCTTTCAGCAAGAAGTTTCTTTACAAAAATTCTACCTGGAGGCTAAACGGCAAGGATGGGCCAAATGAAGAAGTTCTCCTATAAGGGAGTTATTCCTGCCTCAAAATCATTGATGAACCGCGCCCTCATTTGCGGTCGATATAAAGTAGGTATGGAAGTCCTCGGGCACTCCAATTGTGACGATGTCGCAAAAATGCGGCTCGGATTAGCTGGGCTGAGTGCGGGCCAACCCATGGACTGTGGCAGTGCGGGCACAACACTTCGTTTTTTAGCCTTGGCCGCATCAAGGGTTCCCGGCACTCACCGTCTTACCGGGAGCGATCGTTTGTTCTCAAGACCGCAGCGACAATTGATGGATGTCATTCAATTACTGGGTGTCAAGTCCTATTTAGATGGCGACACGACCCTTGTGATTGAAAGTTCTGGTTGGATCAATCCTCAAAAGCCCATTCATGTTGACCGCAGCGTTTCTAGTCAGTTTGCTTCAGGTCTTCTCATTAACGCTTGGAACTTGCCCTTTGAGCTAAAAATCGAATGGGGCCCGAACCTGGTCTCAGATGGTTATTGGAAAATGACGGTCGAGATGGTGCGCCAATTGGGCATGACGCTCACCGATTATCCACAAGGTCTAGTGGTTGGCAAAAACCAATCCATATCAGAAGATGCCATCAAGTATGTTGTTGAAAGCGACTTTTCATCGGCTTTCGCTGTGGCGGCCCTTGCTGTTGTGGGTGGAGAAGCTCAATTGGCTCAATTTCCCAATCCCAGTCTCCAACCCGACAAAGAGTTCATTGCCATTTTAAAGTCAATGAACGTCCCCATGAGTGAACAAGGGGCCACTTTCACGGTAGGCAAACAAACTCACTTAAAACCCGTTCGTTGGGATTTAGTAAATTGCCCAGATTTATTTCCGGTGTTGTCTGTGCTGTGCGCGTTAGCTGATGGCACTTCTGAGCTTTACGGCGCGCCTCACTTAGTTCATAAAGAATCAAATCGCCTAAGAAAATCAGCTGATTTGGTAGAGGCCATGGGTCGAACCGTTGAGGTGAAATCAGACGGTATGTTAATCCATGGGCGCACAGAAAGAGACTTCACTTTGAAACCCATGTTAAAATTCGACACCGATGAAGATCACCGCCTAGCATTTGCGGCAGCGGTGGCTCAATTAGCTGGCCTTCCTGTGGAAATTTTAAAACCCGATGTTGTAAACAAAAGTTTTCCTGAGTTTTGGGATATCTATCACTCGGGCCAAGACCCAGGGGGGAACTAATATGTCAGCCAGTAGTTGGGGATCTCGTTTTGTTGTGACGACGTTTGGTGAAAGCCATGGGATGGGCCTTGGTGCCGTTATTGATGGCTGCCCTGCGGGCGTTGTATTTGACCATGACTTGTTAACAAATAATCTCGCTCGACGTCGCCCTGGACAATCCCATGAAGGTGTAACTCTGGTGACGGATCGAAACGAACAAGATCAGCCCCAAGTTCTTAGCGGCGTGTTTGAGGGCAAGACCCTTGGTACCCCCATTGCGGTGGTGGTTCAAAATCAAGACCAAAGATCCGGCGATTATGAAAAAATAAAAAATTCGCCTCGCCCAGGTCATGCTGATGATGTTTGGAAAGGTAAGTTTCACCACTCCGATCACCGAGGTGGGGGCCGATCTTCAGGCCGAGAAACTCTTGCCCGTGTGATTGCTGGATCCATAGCTGAAATGCTTGTTAAACAGCTGAGTCCAAAAACCCAAGTGGTGGCATGGACCAGCCAGGTTGGCCCCGTAGCGTTGACCAAAGAAGAGATTCATAGCTCATTAAAGACTCAAAAAAATCCAAAAAACATAGACGCCTTTGCCGCACGCCTACCCCACCTTGAAAAATCAATTGAAGTTAAAGAGCTGCTGCTTGCAGCAAAAAAAGATGGAAAAAGCTACGGAGGCATTGCCGATATCTTTGTTATAAACCCACCACCTCACTTAGGGCAGCCGGTATTTCACAAACTCAAAAGCGACTTGGCAGGAGCCTACATGAGCATTGGGGCCACCCACGGTGTAGAGTTGGGGTACGGATTTTCTGCCAGTGACGCTGAAGGATCGCAGTTTCATGACCCCAAAAATGACGACACCCACCGCTACGGAGGCATTCGAGGTGGGATTAGCACGGGAGAACCCATCCACTTTCGAGTGGCCTTTAAACCCACAGCAACCGTCTTGCATCATGCTCAATCGGGCCGCCATGACCCTTGCATTATCCCAAGAGCCATACCCGTTTTAGAGGCCATGACGTATATGGTCCTAGCCGACCACATCTTATGGGCCCGGCAAGATCGGGTGTAGCCGAAATAATTTTCGCTGCCTGCGAGTATCTGGCTACACGTTAATAAGCCCAACCACCATGCCAATATTAACTAAAGTACTGAGCGTCACTTTTTAATTGTCACCTTCTGCCAGTTTTAAATTAATAACTACAATTGATTTCGCCGGCAACGACGTTTGAACTTTACTCGAATTTTCCGCCAAAGATACCACTTTCGCTGAACGAGATACTATTTTTCCTTTTTCATTTCCCCTAACGTAAGCTCTCACATCTGTAACACTTTCAACTTGGGCGTTAATATCGAAAGAACCCAACCTCGATTGATCATTTTTATTGATAACCACTATTCTTAGATCTCGCCCATTCTTCGAACTGGTCACCAATATCTCCAGGTCAATGTCACTTTTTACTGACGAGATCTTCTGTGTTACTAAGTGGACTCGGTCTAAAATATTCTGATTTACAAATGATAGTGCCCTATACGCATCGGTGTTCTCCAAGCCCGCCTCCGCAGGTGCAGAAACAAATAAAGGCAAATTACTTGCTGCGCCGTTAAGGGGGTGAAAATTAGCCATAAATACGCCGCCGTTAACGTAATTCATCAGCTGCTCACTTATAGCCAAAGAATGATCGAAGGTTCCACGGCCCCCGTCGTAAATGAATGGCCTGTCGCCCGCATTGCAAGTGTTCCACTCCGTAACAGCCACTGGAATATCTTGTGCGGATGAATACAAATTTCGAATCTTTTTAATGGGTTTTGAAATATCCTGCCGCTTTGAAAAATCAGGGACATACGTAGGATTTGCATTTCCACAACCATATCTGTTGTCATTGTAATCATGCAGAACAACATAGTCAAAGTTGCCACGACTATTATTAAATATATCCTGCCACCAAACTAAAGGCTCATCTACAGTTTCTTCCGCCAAAGCTACATCTTCTAAGTAGCCAGACTGAACAAAAGCAGTCCATCCTTTAGCCTTGGTTCTGAATTCTTCTGGCATATTCCATTTAAAGTATCGCGGCTCGATCATTTCGTTGAAAAAATGATATATTTCAAACACGCCTTTGTTTTTCAGCTGCCCACCCAAATAGTCGTCATGGTTTCTTAATCTATTTGGAATCAAAATCTTTCTAAACTCACGCCGACCTTTTTCAGTGTAGTTGTTCATGTACCCTCGCTGCAGTCCAGTGGGGCCTATAGCTCCGATATTTATATGAGGGTCTACTCGCTTCATAGCCCGCGAAAATCGGTTCAAAAGATAAGCGTAGTGAGTTGAAGCCAGAGGGTATCGAGTCACTTTTAAGTAGGATTCATTTCCAATCTCCCAATACTTAACTCTGTAGGAATCGGCTTTTTTACCTAAAATCCGATTAAATTCAATTGGATTAGACGCCTTCAATTTCACATAATAAGGATCCTTCAACAGCTTTTCCATGTAGCGTTTTCGCATTTTTCGGGGATACACAATATTTGTAAACCGAACCCACTCTTCAGCTCTTTGAATATACTCCTCAATCAATTGCTCTTGAGGTTTTCCGTTTATTCGATCTAAGTGCAAAAATGCACCCTCTAGGTTGACTACAATAGCTCCTTGAGCACGGGTTGCAGAAATCATTTGTAAAAACTCAGCCGTTTTCATTCGCGCTTTTCTCTGCTCATCCCGTTCGGCAGGATTCGTACTTTCTCCTGGAAATTCACTAGGGTCATCAAGGCCATTGGTGATCCAATTGTAATTGTCAGAGACCTCACCCCCTGGGAACCGGATGTACCCAACATTCATAGATCGAAGTCTTTTATAAAGACTATAGTCTTCTCTCATATCATCAGTGAGTTCATCAAACCGGGGGTTAATCGATAAAGTGGAAACTGCGTGTGCGCCCGTAATTGTCTTGGTGTTAATTGAAACCTCTGCAATCGAAGCATCGGCCAGCGCCGTCCTTGCCGGCAATACCGCCCCCATAAGAGCCATGAAAATGAAATTTAATTTTACTAAATGTCTAGATCCCCTCACAATGCCCCCCAAGTCTAAAATATGCAAACGGTGTACTCAAAATAGACGTATTCACACGTGCCCTAATTTACCCTATACAATAATTTACTGATTAGTGACTAAACTTTTTACAGATCTGTCTGGATAAAATATCCTTCGCTAGTCAGAAGACCAGTGGCCGGACCTATCCTGCCCACATCCAAATCTTCAGGTTCCTATTAAGCCATTCATATCTAATTGCTCGGATTCCCACCCAATATTTCGCTCTATCGTCATTTGTAGTCGAAAAATGAACTCTAACTGCTTTTTTTCGGAGTTTAGTAAATGGTTTGACGTATGAACAGCAAAATCGGCCTTATGAAAATACGCCATCAACTTCTCATGTCGGCTCGCGACTAAAATAAAACAAATTCTTTTGGGGATTAGGCTCCTCACTTTTCTTTCGAAATCACTTTAAATCTGCATCAATTTGAGAAATATGAAACGACATACGAACCCCCTGTTGTCGTTTGTGTTTTTTGGATGAAAACAGTTCTAATAACGATACTTGGGGTTAGTAACCTTTTATTCTCGCTTAACTCCGAGCAATAACCGGACATTCATTCTCAAACTCCGTAAAATACGCCATTGGAACCAAACCACTAAAGTTTTTCATGATTTTGCCGAAGAAACTTACATGATTAGACGTAGAATAATACTTTGTCTTATTTTGAGACTAGCGCTCATTGGGTTGGTTTCTGGCTGCCAACTGGCAGACAACCGCATAAAAGGTCAGTTTGCCAGAACGCTACCTCTAGCTGTGACACTGCAATTTTCAAGTGGCCTCAATGATAAAACATATCTTTCGTCTTTTACTGCTGAAGTGGAGTTCAACCAAGATGTCGATTCCGTTCAGGCCGAAGACTTTTCTGTTACAAATGGCCTCATCACCCACATCAGTGGTACCGGCCGGCAATATATTATTGAAATCACACCCTCTTCCTACGGCCCGGTGACCGTGTCCTATGTGGGCACAGGCAATCGTCTGCCAGCATCACCCGTGCCCCCTATAAACATTGAATTCACCCGCTACCCCTACCCGATTCGCACACTCACTTTGGGCATAATAAGCTCCACCGTTTCATCGGTGAGTGCCATACCCGGATCATCTGACCAAATAGTGGCGGGACATTATTCGGATTCGTTAGGTTCAGGAATTTACTTGAGACGAGAGTCTCTTGAAGGCGAAGTCGTTTGGGAAAAGGCCGTTGAAGCGTTGGCATTAGATATTCAAGTAATGTTTATAGAAGACGGAGTCATCTACACAGCGGGCGCGACAGCGGCTTTTACAGGATCTATCTTTGCGTATGATGTCGATACGGGTACACCACTATGGGGTCGAGCCATCGGGAACAGTGCGGGCGGCACACAAGACAACGCCACTGGCCTTATTCGGTTAGACAACGGCGAGTTTATGTATTTTGAGTATTCGCAAAACGTCACTATGGGAAATCGGGGCGGCACCGTGGTAAAAACAGATTCAAGCGGAGTAGTAATTTGGCACAAACGCTTTGATGGGGATACGGCCAATAGTTATATTTGGCATGCCACAAAAAGCCCCACAAATGAGGGCGTGGCCATTGGTGAAAGCCAGGGGCACTTGTGGTTTCTGAAAATCGACGATTCAGGCAGTGTCCTGCAAAACAAAATACTGACACCTAGCTCTGGCGGCCTGCTAGGTCTTGCCACGACAAACGCTGCAGGGGGCGGATATTTTGTCAGCGTAGGAACGGGCCTCCCTTTTGGAATTGTGAAACTCGACGAAACCGGTGAAGTGGTTTGGTCATGGGTTTCTAATGGGAGTTTTGGAGGAAGCCTTCGGAGCATCACCCAATTGGATAATGGCACCGTGGTCGCGGCAGGCACTGTTACCGGAGGACCTGGCTACGGACTCGTGATTGCGATTAGCCCCGCTGGCCAGTTTCTTTGGGGCAAAACCCTCAATCAGACAACCGTGATCGAAAGCGTGAAAGAAACCCAAAATGGGGCCCTTATCTTGGGGGCCACGAAAGGTATCGTGACCCAAATTAATATTGATGGTTCCCCCATCCAGTATGATTGCACCGAGTGGAGTGATTGGACCCCTAGCGAAGTGGCCATCACTTTCACAAGCTCCGCAGGTCCATCAGAAACCACATCAAATATCAACTCAAACTACTTAATAGACCAAGCCTCGATTCAATCCTTTGAAAAGACGCCTACCTACACGGACACAGTAACTTGTGAACCTTAGGCGTTCTCCAACATCGTGATTAGAGCGAACGTTTAGCTAGTTGACGGGAACCATTCGATCGATAATTTCTTTTCGAATACAGTCTCGATAGATTTTTTGAGTGTCAGCAACCGACATCGATGCCAATCGACCTTCTTTGTTTTCAATTTGAATCGCCAAGATGTAATCTTTGACTTTCTGACCTTCAATTGACGCTGGCATTTTAATTGTCGCCCCTTCACAGGCTAAATCTTTAGTTGATACAGCATTCAGGCTTCGATCTAGATATCGTGGACTTTGTTTCTCTTTTGGCGTGTCAACGTCTGGACCACATGCCGACAACAGGCCACTGGCGATCGCTATTACAGCTACTAATGACTTATTAAAGATCATAATCTTTTACCTCAAGTTTTCTAACAATCAAATAATCGTTTGCGGGCTGAGCTGCACTCATATCTTTTTTCAAGAACTCGATCTCAGGTCGCCCCTCGATTCGATCCACCACAAATTTAACCAAGTAAAAGACAAAATCTATGATTGAATCTTCGGATACCGAAGAAAAGTGCTTTTCAAGGTCTGGATCAACATGGATAGCCGATGAGGCCAAAAACCAAACCTCATCGTCTGTTCTAATGTCTGTGGTTGGACTTGAAAAATAATCTATAAAAGGTCTGGCAATGGGTTCGTAGGGCTTTATGATACCTTTAGACTCAGCCACCCGCAGAGTTTTCACCCCAATGGTTGAAGCTTTCGGGTCAGCTAGCACTGCCAATATGTTAACATCCGTTCGTGATATCGCCTGCAACCGAATACTGCAGATCTTATCTGAAACCACTGATTCTAAATAATCTCCAATATTCAACAAATCAGCGACCTCTGGAGGTGGCATAGTTGATTCAATTGGAAATCGATCAGAGTGTTTTGTCACCACTACATCTTTCACATCTACGCCACGTGCTTTCAAATAAGGCACATCCACACTGCAATTCACGGGGAAGTGTCCATGGGGCACAAGGCTATCTAATTGATCAGGCCTTAGCTCCATTTTACTTTCATCACTTGATATGGTCGACTCTTCCATGTATTTGGCCTCGGCCAAATGAATAGTATAGGTGCTGTACCCCGATGACGATGATTCCGAGGCCTTCTCCGCTGTTCTTATCACCTTCGGCAAAAATACTGTTCTAAGACCAGGGCGAAGGGATTTTGCATTAGACCAATCAAACAATATTCCGTTGTTAAATACTTCTATGGGAGAAGTGGTCTCAACATAAAGGGTTTGTTGATCCCCTTGGGCATCTGCAACGGCCTGAACGCTAGAACCTAAAAACATACTAACAATTATAGTGAATGAACTTACACGCATCGACATATGTCCTCCTGGGCCCATACCCTTTGCAATCCGTGTACCCATCTCTTTTGTCACTATTTTTACTCTCAGGTCAAAATTGTCCGAGTTCTACCACGGTAAGTTCTCCAATCTCGGACTCTGCCCTTAAAAAGGAGCTTAAACGCCCATTGTTTTGATATACAGCAGCTTCGAAAAAGACCTGATCATTGCACGGGCTGCGAACTATGTGGCGGCCACTCAATGCGCCACAGTAATTGATGACGAGTCCCCTCATGTGGATACCGACGAATACTGTGCCAGCCTTAACTCAATGCATGGATTGTCTGTAAACTCTGTCATCAAGAGCTTTTCAGGTGGACTCAAAGAAAAAATTGCCGAACAAGAACAACAACTTCAAGCCAAGGAGTATATTCAGGCTTCAAATGTTTTCTTGGAACTTTTCGATCAATTTGTAAAAGCAAAGCTCAGTTCGTCCATTTTATACCAAATCGAGCAACCCGATAAACTCTTATTAGATCTCTACCAAAGTTACAAGAGAATACTCAGAATACCCAAGCAGCTCATTGATTCAGAAACGTCACAACAAGTGGATGTCTACAACCTGCGACGTCACCTTCGCACGGTGGATCAATTGTCGGTACCCAATGATGACGTTCAAAATTATTTTGACCTGCCTGCTGACAGCAGTTTCTCGAAGATAATGAGCCAGGCCATTTCGCAAATTGAGAACAAATTATTCTTAAGATCACTAAATTAAAAGGAGAACGAAATGAAATTTATTGCACTCATTGCCCTAACCCTACAGCTAAGCGCAACAGCCCAAGCGGAATCTCTTGCTAATAGCGCGTTTGAGTTTATGACCTCACGATACAGGGATGCCAAACTTGATGCCTCGACAAACAACGGTGAGATTCGACTGGCTTGCTTAGGCGAAGTTTTCAAAGGTTGGGTCCGAAAATACGACCAAGTCGTTGAAACAGAGCGCCTAAACAAATCAAAAATCACTAACTACGACGAAACACTTAAGTTGGTCGAGTTACACAGCCTCGACGTTGATAACATCTACCACATGCTTCGATCCAATATGATCGATGTGTTGCGTGATTCACTTCGAGAAATGCGGGCGTCAAAACAAATTCCAGATATTCCTAATATGACCGTCCAGCAGTACCACTTAGAAAAATACGACCACAATCTTTCCATTTGCAATGATGAAAGATTTGTTCAGAAAGTGGCCATGGCCGCTCCTATTTCAAACGGGCTCGACACAGTGGTTGAATCCACCACTGTGATTGCTATGGATGACGACTTCAGCGACTTCGACGGTATTTTGAGCGGCGAAAGTCCAACGACTACTGGCCCAGGGGTTGAGTATAAACAAGTATCTAAGACCCTTGAAGAGTGGCTATTTGAGATTTCTAAGAGATAAAAATGAAACACTATTTACTTGCAATACTCATGTTTTATTCAATTTGCCTTGGGCATTGGGCCCAGGGCAGCTCCCGAGACGGAAAACCCAAAGGTAGTTCTCCGGCAAATCCGTCAGTTTCGTCATTTGCACAGGCGAACTACCTGAGGCTGAAGGCTAAACTTTACTCCTATGACACTATTCAAAATACCACAGGTAGGACCTCAGAGTTCAGTGTGACCGAAGTTTTAGGCGAATTGCACCCTTGGTTTAAAACCCATTTATCGCTTAAAAACTTTGATAAGGACCGGCCCATTTATCTCGTGTCGCCAATCCCAGAAACTGTGATTCAAGACCTCGCCCACCTACAAGGTCGATTTAAAAGCGGGATTGGAATCTTAAATGCAGACTTCTGGAAACAAGTGGGTCAAATTCAAAGTACTGGTTTGAATGTCGGTTTTTTTGTACATGAAAAAGGTTGGGAATACGGTGGGTTTTTCTCTTCCGAACACAACCTTATTGCTTTTGATATTTTCGCAAACCCTGGCACACCTAAACATGAATGGCGCCATTACTACCAACATATTTACAGCGTCACCCCCTATTTTTTTGAACTCTATAAAAATGGGTTTTACACAAAGTCCTGCTACGAACAATTCAGCAGTCACCTTAAAGAACTCGACGCCAACACTCACCAAATGGACTCATGGGTAGGCAGCTTTGAATTCACGGCCGAACTGAGCCAAGTCCCCATGAATCGAAGACTGTATTTACCACAACTCATTAATTTGAAGGGATTTTTTGAGTATCCCAAAGCGGCAACCACGAGAATTCCGCATCAAGGGTGTCCTGACGAAGTCTATAACCTTGTTAGCGCGATCACTAACTCCGTCGATGCGTTCATTCAGCCGACCGTGCGTCTGGTCAGTCAGTTGCGGCAAGGTCTTCGACGCACTCAAAAGTATTCGCAAACTTTGATGACGCTACTGGTTTGCTAACTTCAAAATACAACTACGAAAAACTGAATGAAACACTCGAAGGGAAATTTCAGTATTCTGAAAAAACCAAGGATGGCGGTAGCAACCATGCTGTTGCCGTTGTTGGATTTGACGATGATCTCTATAAAGATCATGGCTATGAAGTTGGACCTGGTGCATTTATTGTTAAAAATTCATGGAATGAAAATGACGAAATCCATAAGCTTCGGCAGGAATGGCCATTGAGTAAACGTGATCAAGAGAGCTTCAACAAATTTCGAGCCAAAATAAATCCCCATTCTAACGAAGTGGGTTATTACGCAATACCCTATCAATATATTTATGACCTCATCCATAGGCATCAACCCAATAGATCAAATGTGGCCGGCACTGGCGGGATTTCTATCTACAACATCAACTACAATGCGTTCTATCATTTTTACACTGAGTATGAGCAAAAATATGAAACTGTAAGAGTACCTTTCACCTGCAATAACGAGGGCACCAAGGAGTTTATAAAACGACTTTACCCATCCCTTGCAACAAAGCTCGACTCGGGCGATGAAAAAGAGAAAGCCAACGCTGTCAGTGCCTTGATGAAACTGGTGCGGCCGGTGACCTTGGGCCAACAGAGATCACCCTTTTACTTTGCGTATGTCTCAAATCATCGGGGCATATCTGAAAATCGGGTTCAAAACCTTTATGAGGGAGATTTTTTTAAATATTACTGTGGTGACAGATATACTACTGCAGGCCCCCCTGCCGACATACTTGTTCATCCAGACTTTGACATGGTTACAGACAGAGCCACCCTCGACCCCTATGGACTCGGCACAGGGTTATATTTTTTAAGAATGTTATTTGACTACTACGGAGGTCACTAATGAAATTAAGATACTTACTCGCAGTAAGCCTGGTATTTCCAGCTATCGCGCACGCAACTATTCTAGACGTTCATGATCGCAGCGAACTGCGACTGGGATACGGCGTAGACCCGTTAACAGAACAAATTTTTGATCAATGCATCGAATTCACCAGTGCCGACGTCAAACCTGAATCCGGCATCTTTGAATCCGAAAAGTTTTCTTCGGTCAACACACCGGTGACTGTGGAACACATTACTAGCATGGATCAAATGTCGAAGTACTCTTCCTCTTCTATGAGCGGAAGTGTTTCATACACTTTTGTGTCAGCGAGCATGTCTGAATCAAAAACCAATGCGAGCTCCATGTTTTCTGACAGAGCGTCAGTGGGCCTGGACATGTCCGCTGATTACGGCCGCCGGTATATTACTAATGTTAACGTCAAACCCTATTACGAAGAGCTCTTTAAGACAGATAAAGAAAAGTTTTACGAACTCTGTGGAAGAGAATACGTGGCCGGTTACAAACTGGGTCAAGGCCTTCGGGTGCTTATGAGTGTTTCTGCATCGAGTGCCAGCAGTTACGCCACGTTGAATCGATCAATTGGCGCTGCCGTCCAATATGGCGGACTGGGCGCCGGAATATCAGGAGCATTTTCAAACGCCTCAAGTAGCTTAATGACATCATCAGCTCTTGAAGTCAGCCTCTACGCCTACGGAGCTGGGCCATTGAAGTCTGTGAGTCAAATTGTCAAAACTGAAAGTGACGCCAACCAATTTAGGGCTCTGCTTTCGAGCTATGTCGATCTAATGACGCCTGATTTGGCCGTTAAAACTCACTACATAACCATGCCTTACTTCTTAGATGAAAGCGGAGGAGGCCCGATACTGCGAGAAACCCAACGACGGGTGGTACGGTCACTCTATTCGGATTTCTTACTCCTAAATGACCACTTAAAAAGATTAGACAATTCACTCAGGTCTAACAGCTTAAGAAGCTACATTGGGAACAAAGTGTGCGACAAGTACTCTGATCAATGTGACAACTATATTGCAAGCATCAAGCTGTATCGGGATGAAACCGAATCAGCCATACAGGAAGTTGAAACCTTGTTTCACCAATGCAAAAACGCAGAGAAGGTGTCTGACTGTAAAACATTTAGCGAGATCCACACTATGAATGACATGTTAATGAAAATCATCTGGCCCAATCATTTTCGCTACAAAATGCTGCAAACGTACCTAGAGGAAATAAAAAATCGGTAAAACCGTAGAGTCGGAAAAGCTCTCAAACTGTAGAACCCCAAATCTGCAAGGAAGCAGAAATTTGGTAGCGGGAGAGGGACTTGAACCCCCGACACCCGGATTATGATTCCGGTGCTCTAACCAGCTGAGCTACCCCGCCATGGTTCTTTGAAAAGAGGCGTCATTTCTACCGACTAAGGCGGTTCTTTGTCAACTCCTGGGCGCTCTGTGGTGAAATTCGCGGCCGCACAGCGGCGCATCAGACGGGCACCTTGACCCCCATCTATCAATGCCATTGAATTGATAAAAACCTTTCGGGGAGGGGATAAATATGAAACATCTCATGCGGATTTTGTCGTTAGGGACATTCTTTGCCCTGGGCCTTGCCTCAGCTCATGCCGGGCCCATCAAACACCAGGCCAACAGCCTCACCATTGTTGATATTCACCAAGAACCCATTGCCAATGCGCAAGTGCTCATTGGGCGTGCCGTCGACAACCCTTTTCCTGGCAATCTCCTCGTATCTGACGACAAAGGTGAAATCAGCTTGCCGCTAAATTGGAAAACACCTCTACCCGTCACAGTAATGGTCAACGGCTTTGTAAAGACCACATTTTTGGAGGTCAGCCCCGAACAAACACTCCTTGAAGTGAACTCGGGCGACGGCCAAGATCGCATCGAAGTGAAAGGGATCACAAAAGACTACGGCCGACTCCGTCGCGACGGAAAAGTGGATTTTGGCCTCGTCATTCCAGCACTTTCAAGACGAACCATGCTGAATTTTGACGTATCCTCTGTGATCAGCCCCGAGGCCGATGTAATTAAGGTCATCACTAAGCGCATGAATGTACCAAGTAACATTTCTCTGCCAAATCAAAAAGAGTCTTATATTCTGCCCATCACCCTCGATAAACCACAATATCGCATGTATTTTAGGCAGCCGGGTGAATACACAATGACGGCCACACATGGGCAATTTCCGCTTGAAAAGGTTGTCGATCGCTTGCGAGCTGGCGATTCATTTTTTGATGTACTCAATGAATTTCAATTTTTTGGCGGCGGAGAGCTTGATGTCTCTGCAGGCAGCTCTCTTGCTGGGCAAGACATTTCTGTGAATCAATACCAGTTTGCGGGCGTTACAAAACTGCAAGGCCCCTCTTACACCAACGACAAGGTGATGCTCACGCTCGCATTAATGAATGAAAATGGTCTCATGAAACCTTCGGACCTAAAAAAGGTGGGACCTGGCGAAACCGTCGAGCTAAAGACCCATCCTAAAGGAGGCGATCGCCTTTTGCTTTCAGCCCTGTTGCCACGACCGGCCTCTGTGGTAAATAAAGTAAAAACATTTCTAGACGAGCTTTTTGCCGTGCCCGATCCTATTAACCCCGACAATGTTCTAAGCCTATCTCCATTTGGCGACTACGACCATTTGTTGCCTTCTGATGGCGAAGAAGATGATATTGAGTTGGACCTCACTGTCGCTCTAGAGCGGGCCGGCCAAGTCAGCCTAGTCATGCAATCGGATATCGGCGTAAACGGACCACCCCAATTTTTGCCATTGGTTGATCGACCACTGGTTGGAAACAATGTCGTATCAGTGACACCACCGACAATTCCTGAAGGACTATACCAAGTGGGCACCTATGTGACACTTTCGCAAATTGAGTCCACAGAAAAAGACGGCTTTGTCAGCGAAAAGAAAACTCGTCTTTGGGAGTTTGTTGCCAACTCTTGGGTGGACCAAATAGTCGTGCCCGATACAGGCAACACCCTGGGCAGCACGGTAACTCGGCGCTGGGAAGTGATGTTCCTGGCATCACCAGAAGGACAACTCAAATTGCATGATGGTTCAGTTGCCATTGATTCAATCACCCATGTCACCCGTAATTCAATTGATCTTTAAGATCATACCCTTATTGATTTTCGTTGGCTGTGCGAGCGTGGATTCCACGCCGCACGCCAAAGTTAAATCTCCATTGACTAAAGTTTACGTGGGCCCCTTCGAAAAGGTCTGGCAAAGCGCCCAGCTTGTAATGGCCCAATACCCCATGCGAGTGAACAATATCGACCTGGGCCTGATTGAAACCGATGTGATCACTGGGGAGTCCACATTCACAGCCCCTGAACAAGAAAACCGACGTCCGGGTGGCTATCGTTACAATATTCGCTTACACCTTGTAAAAGGGCGCACACAGGGGCAACCCTCAGTGAAAGTTAGCGTGAAAAAGTCCATTTCTTTGCAAAGAGACTTTTTTTCAGCTGAAGAAGATCTGCCCACTGACGGGCTCGAAGAGACTGTCATTTTGTATCGCATTCAACGTGAACTTGATATTTCTGCAGCTCTTGATAAAGCCCATTCGGCGTCCAATTGAATATTTGAGACGCATATAAACGAGCACTCGGGTATAAAACAAAGGCCGGTAGGCCTTAGCTGTATCTCGACCACCAGGCCAACCACACTCGCCGCTTTTCTTTTAAATCTTTAGCCCGCGTTTTGTGCTTCATGATCTTCTCTAAGCCTTGTATGGCTAGAGCATGAAGAGATTCATCTTTATCTTTTAAAAGGCCAATAAACTTTGGCTCATCGCCAGCTCCACCCATCTCTACCAACGCTTTTGCAATATGACGACGCACCCAAAGACTTTTTCCATTTCTGTAGTTTTCAGCACTATAAAGTTTATGCCATAAAAATGGTGATAGTTCGCTACCGTTGTGCTTAGAAATTGCATTCACGGCAGCGGTTCTCACAACCAAAGCAGGGTCGTCTAACAACACCTTTGCCTTTTTTAGCGCCCATGAACGATCTGAATGAACCAATGCCACTGTGGCGGCATTTCTCATAAACCACTGTTTGCTTTCAAGAGCTTTTGCCAGAATGGGCTGTGATTGCTTTGGACCAAATTGACCTATGGCGGTGATGGCTCTCCAACGAGACTGCAAATTTTGGTTTGGAGAAAAGGCGATCTCTTCAAGGTTTTTAATTGCGCCGCCGCCTTGTTGTTTCAAGGCCGACATACGATTCTCAAAGGGTAGCTTTAAAGCCATTGCTACTGTCGACTTTGATGCCGGAACTGCCGCCATCGCAGCGACGGGGGTTATGGCAACGACCAATGCAGGTAGAATTTTTATCATAGCCCACTCCCTAATATTGAAGTTTTGGGTTTATTTTAAATCAGTCAGAAACTAGCTTTGTGGCCTCGGCAGCCATTTTATCCACATCGAAATCTTCTTCGAGCGCGTTGCCGGCGTCGTCTAATGGTTCTTCGGCAAGGCCGGCCACCTCTGACAGCATCTTGTCAGTATCGATTGCTGGCGCTGCAACTTTCTCTTCCATCGCTGGAGCTTTTGCTGTGACTGCCCCTTCGATCTCTTCCATCACGGCCCGAGTCAATGCTTCCGTATCGTCATCATCTTCAGATGTAAATTCCGCCAAAATATCATCTTGAACCGCATCGTCATCATCTGAAGCTCTGCCGTCTTGATCTTTACCGCCAGCGTCTCCAGAGATTTTTTCGTCCCCTTCCATGATCGCGCGTAGCAAGTCGGCAGGATCACCTTCGTCAGAAAGATCTTCATCATCATCTCCGGCCCCAGACACGGCCTGCTGAAACTCACTGACAAGTTGATCATCGTCGGCGGAAGGAGCTGCCTCCTCATCGTCATCATCAGTATCAACTTCATCCACACCATCGATGGATTGATCGGCTTCTGCAATAGCACTGGCAAAAAGATCATCCACTTCATCTTGCGCCAATGATGCTGGCTGCGGTTTTTCTGCAACGATATCGTCTTCTGCCTCGTCCACCACCTCTGAATCTGGCTCAGCTGTTCGAGGTGGTGCGGGTTTTTCGCCCGATCCCGCGCCAAGATTTTCAAGCTCTGCTTTCAGTCGGGCGTTTTCTTCTTTGTACCTAGACAGGTCAGCGATGTCGTCTTCGATGATTTCATATTCGAGCAGCTTAGATTCTAGATCATGCAGCTTTGTCATTAAAACTGTGCGTTCTTCGGCGACTTTTTTGTCGACACTGTCGTGAAGGGATTTAATTTCTTCGTCGCGCTTTTTTAGTTCGGCTTTAAGTTCTGTGACCTGTTTTTGGGCTTCAGCTACCTGTTCGGCCGTGAGTCCAGAGGACGCTGCCGCAGGAGCCACACCCTCGCCGGCATCAGCTGCCGCCACCGAGCCCTCGGCCTGAGACTGTGCAGCCACCGCGTCGCCGGCTTGGGCTTCAGGCGCCGCCATGGTTGGCCTTTGCTTAGTTTGCGAAAGGACTTTTCTGAGCGTCTGTTCGAGTTCAATCAACCCAGCTCGTGTGTTTAAATCAGGTTCGTCACTGGATTTAAAATACCGCTGAAAAATGTAGTAGGCGGCAACTAGCAACAAGCCAATGACAGAAACCAGTATGGCTGTCTCATGCGAGCTATCTATAAAATGAACGACCTGACCCGTATCCATCCTTTTTATTGTCGGCTAGCCCAGCAAAAAAGGTCAAGAAATCCATAGCCTTACAAAGAACCCTGGCCTTCCGCCTAGCCAATGCTTTAGACCTGTGTTATCGCTCAGTGCACTAATAGCTCAACCGGGGAGCCGTTTATGTCAGACACATGGGATTTACTCATTAAGGGCGGAACTTGCGTGATGCGCGGTCCAAACGGCCACTGGCAAGAGGTTGAGATCGATGTGGCCATTCTTAACAGGCAAATTGTAGCCCTCGGGCATCTCGATGAGAAAAAATCGCAAAAAGTTATGCCAGCCAAAGGGCTACATGTATTACCTGGCCTTATTGACACTCAAGTTCACTTTCGAGAGCCCGGCCTTGAACACAAAGAAACACTCTCGTCAGGGTCAGCCGGCGCTGTCAAAGGCGGTATCACCGGTGTTTTTGAAATGCCCAACACCAATCCGTCTACAACATCGGCCATCGCCATACATGATAAACTAACTCGGGCCAACGGCCACATGTGGTGCCATCACGCATTTTATGTGGGGGCAACGGCTGAAAATGCAGAACAACTTGGTGGCCTCGAAAAATTACCTGGCGTTTGCGGTGTGAAAATATTTATGGGAAGCTCCACTGGCACACTGCTTATGGCAGACGAGGTTCACCTTAAAAGAGTACTCTCAAATGGACGCCGGCGCGTGGCCGTTCATTGTGAAGACGAAGAACGCCTTAAGGAGCGCCGCCATCTCGTTGATGAAAACCCTGGTCAAGTGGCCCTGCACCCCGTTTGGCGAGATGAAGAAACAGCCCTTCTCGCCACTCAAAAGATCACCCGACTCTCTCAAGAAACCGAGCGACCCGTTCATGTATTGCACGTCACTACAAAACAAGAAATGCAGTATCTCAAACAGCTAAAGCCATCGCTGCCCCATCTTTCTGTTGAATGCACGCCCCAACATTTAACCCTTGCCGCTCCAGAATGCTATGAAACTCTTGGAACTTATGCGCAAATGAATCCGCCCATTCGAGACAAATACCACCAAGAGGCCATTTGGCAGGCGTTGAATGATGGTACGGTGGATATTCTTGGCTCTGACCACGCGCCACACACCAAAGAAGAAAAACAAAAGCCCTATCCTCTGAGCCCCTCAGGAATGCCTGGCGTGCAGACCACGCTTCCACTCATGCTCGACCACATTCATCACGGGCGATTAACACTTTTCCGGCTTTTAGAGTTGATGGTGGAAAACCCTGTTCGACTGTTTGGAATAAAAGATCGAGGCGCCATTGCCGTCGGTAAGTGCGCCGACCTCACTATCGTTGATTTAAAAGCACAACGAGAAATCACCAACCAATGGATGGAGACCCGAAGTGGTTGGACTCCCTTTGCCGGAATGAAAGTACACGGATGGCCCATTGCTACCATAATCGATGGCCAGATTGTTATGCGAGATGATCAGATTTTAGGAAAACCGCTTGGACAGCCCTATGAGTTCACCGAGACTGAGCGGTCTTGATCGGGTCACAACCTCGGCGCAGTGTGGCCTCGGCCTGACCTTCAAGGCCCTCGGCTTGAAGCAAATACATATGGTTGCAACTTAGGCCTTGAATGTTTTCAAGTTCAACTGCAAAGCCCCCGCGCTCACACAAGGCCTCACCAGAGGCCACGACTTGGCCGTCTGTATCTAAAAGGTGCCAATCGATAAACTGATTGTAATTCGAACGCGCACACCAACCAGCAACCACAGCATCGTTACCTTGTTCTGGCAAAGACATTTCTGATTGTACAAAGAGAACTTTTTGCTCGCTCCATTGGTCAACAAGGCGAACTTCTGTGGAAGCAGCCTCACCTGGCAAAGATGCCACATCCGCCTGCCCACAATTTTGAAATTGGGTCAAGGCCAATGTCAATGATGCAATGATCACGGACACTCGCATTTGACGGCTGAGCTTAATCACATTCTACTCCTGCTTGTAGTATTCAAAAAAATTATCGGTCGCGATGCGTATTCTTATGCTGCGGCCAATTCTTCTTCAGAACACGGACAAACTGAGCCTGTTTGTTGTTGAGGCTCATAAGCATAATTCCTACGCCTACAGAACCTACTAAAATTGCACTTATTAACTCCATGCCCCTTAGTATACGCCCGCCAAAAGCAAACCAACGTAGTCTTTCTAGACCGCGTCTCAGCTTGAGACAGAGATTCTCAACTTTTTATCGGCATTTATTGTGGTCGTTCTCACTGTTGCGGCTGGCAACATTCGCGGCGCGGCAGTTTTCAATAGGAATACTATTTATAGGTACGACTCCACTCGCGGAGTCCAGCGCGGCAATGTGGCTGGGGCACCCGTCACCGTTAAAACTCGATCATGCCACTGGGCTAAGCGCAACAGGTGAGGGAGAATATCATCGAACGCCTGAAAACCATTGGCCTCTTTGTCGAGCGACAATTGAGCCTGTTGATTGAAATCATCCAACACCCTTTGTCCCTCCTCAACCAGCGCCAATTGTTTCAAGCTCATTGCAGCACCGCTAGTATCTGTATGACCCACTGGGGGGCGAGCTAACTCCAATCGTAAATCCATGGGCAACGGCTTTATCGAAATCGTCGGAGCCTGGGTACGACCGCGCTGTTTTGCCAATTGAACACGATCCATACTTAGCATGATCGAAGTGAAGGAGTTTCCAAAGCGATGCCTTAAATTTTCTATAAAACGATCATCGCTCAGAATGTTGGGCCGATCATTTAGGCCCGTTTCATTGTTCCGTGTGGCCTCCGCCCGCAAAGCCGTACGTGATTGAACAAGCTTCGCATAGAGACTGCTACGATGGACCTGACCAAACACTAAAACTTCATCGTGATACCGGCCCAAAGCTATAACCACTGGCCAAAGCGCATTGTAATACTCAGTTTCACCTGCGGTCGAAGACGTTAGTCCCTCCACCACTTGGTTGTATCGGTGGATTAAATGTTGTCCTCGTCTAATGAAGTTTAATTCGTCGTTTGTGAGTGGTCCTTCGTCAGCTCCTCGAGCCGCTATACCCATACGGACTGTCTTCAACAAGTCGATGTCTGCGAAAACGATATCATCAACGGGCATTATTTGACGGCTCGGAAAACTCAAGGTGGCCTGCAACCCAGCCAAGTGCCCCAATTGATCTAGTAAATCCATAGCTACCAGGTTTCGATTTATTATTTTTGGAGTCGCCAACACGGACCGACATTCATTGAGCAGATTTGCAGGATCCGCCTGGGCCGGCCCCAGATAGGGAGGATTTGCCAACGCCCCCTGCCCAAACATTAATGACAACACAAGACCTAACGCAGAAAACACGTTGATACAAAATCTCACTTTGCGGGTCTTTAGGGTCAAATACATTTCTTCGCCTCCACAGCCAAAACTGAGCAAAATCAATGCCGTACAAGCTATAATACAAAACGTCCCCAGCCCACCCGAGGCAGGTCAGAGAGCTGAAAATTGTCATTTTTTTAGAAATTTACTCGCTGAAATTGCCAAACCCTAGGTGGCCATGAGCTACTTCGGCCCGACTTATCTGATGCGGGACTTAACACTTTTGCTCTTGGTTTATCATAGCAGATCTCAACTCTGCTGGCGGGAGCGTTCAGCTAGGGACTTCTGGGACACGGCATGTGAAGCTGTACAGCTGCAGCATGTGGCCGTCCTTCGTTTTAGACCCTAGTGCTCGTTAATATACCTCTCATGTCCTTGAAATCTACCGCTGGCCCCGAGGCTCGCCGACTCTCGTGCTGGAGTGGGCACTTTCTCCTTTCTTAATTCAGCACCGCTTTATTTCACTGTTTCCCGAAGGCACCTTAGCATGTTGTGTGCTATTAGATTGACTGCCAAAACTGGGGTTGAACAGAAAAAAGGCCTGAATTAGAGCCTCAAAGAATCTCTTTGTTTGAAACGCAGGTCGAGCGAGTAAATTTCTAGCTAAGAAAAAAAGATTTCGTCGATTCCCTGTTGCCAGTGAAGACAGCGAACACCATCGACTTCTCGGGCGGTTGGGTCATTTGACAACAAGTAAGCCACTTCAGATTTGAATTCTTTAGAAATCCGAAAATAAGATTCGACCTTTTCACGATCAAACTTTGAGAAAGATTTGATTTCTACCAGGACTTTTTTGCCCCGAGGCTTTTCGATAATAAGATCCACTTCAACATCATTACTTGTGCGATAGTAGGAGAACTGCCAGCGTTTATTTAATGCCTTTGCGCTCTTAACAAACTCGTTGACAACAAAAGTTTCAAATAAATCGCCGTACTCGAAGGTGGACGCAATGAGTGACTCTCCAGCCAACTGGTTCAAGGCTCGGATAACGCCCGTATCGAAAAAATAGAACTTCGACTTAAGCGTTTGTCGTTTTCTGATTGAGGTATCGAAGGGCTCCAAGTAAAAGCCCATCAGCGTATCTACAAGTATTTCGAAATGCCGCTGAGACTGCTTGCTGGAAACACCGGAATCTCTTTCAATCTTTGAATGATTGATAATTTTGCCATTACTCTGCGCTGCTGCCACTAAAAACCGGCGAAATGGATCAAGGTTTCGAACTAATTGCTCAGCAGCAATTTCTTCTTTCAAGTATGTGTTCACGTAGCTGTACAGGAAGTCGGTTTTTTCCTCACGATTCCAATTGCTATCCCATATTGTAGGTAACAGGCCAAACTCAAGTGCCTTCTGTAATTCGAATTGATCTCCAAGTTCAATTGACGAAAAAGGATAGAGATGTTTTTCAACCGCTCGTCCGGCCAACAAATTGGCCCCGCCCCTTTTTAGCTTTCGTGCGCTTGATCCAGTGAGTGCGAACTTGATTTTGTGTTCCTCTATGGCTTTGTGTACCAGGTCCAACAACTGCGGTTGCTTTTGAACCTCATCGATGACAATCCATGGGCTTCTTTTGCCCTTCCACAACTCGAGAATTTCGTTGGGATTTTGGGCAATACGAAACTCAAGTCCTGGATCCAAAAGATCAATCCAAAGCGGGTCCTTTCCTGCAAAATGCTGCCTAAGGAGAGTAGACTTACCGCTGCCACGCGGGCCGAAAAGAAAAAAGCTTTGTGATTCTGGTAACTTAATGGATCTCTGTATCATATGTCTAAAATACTATGCAAAATAGACATAAATGTCAAGATTTTGCGTTAGGGTGAAAATAACCTAGCCCAGTCGGTGGTTCTGAAAAGAGTACTTTGTTTGTCTAGAACTCGCCAGATAACCCAGAGCATTCAATATGACCAATGCATTTGCCTTTTGCTTTGCGAATAGGTTGACTGAACAATCTGAAACGTTGTTGACGCGTCGAGGGCAGAACCATACTGTTTGTTAATGACCAGACTATTTTTGTTGTCGTTTGCTGCGCTATTGTCTATCGGTTGCCAATCTTTGGAGTTAGAAAAAGTACCCACATCGCGATCGCTTGAGGTCTTGACCAACCAAACCACAAACACCATTGAGATAAAGCCTTTCCGTAAAGAAAAAGTAAAAGAATTGTTGCGAGACTTCAAGGTCACTCTGGCGAATAAGAAAAAACTGAGTCGAGAAGATTGGAGTGTTCACGATAGGCTATTAAGTGCCTATATTTCAATGAAGTACACTGGCCGAGCGAGCGTATTAGCAATTCCGCCAAAAAGTCGAGTGGTTTTGTATGCAGACTCGTATTGCCTCAACCCAACAAAAGGTGTCCCCACAGAAAATGAACATTATTTCTTCTCAAAGAAACAAGTTGTTCCGTTTCAAAAGGATTTGCTTAATTATTCAAGGTCGAATCCAGGGGACTGGGAAACGGTACAAGAAATAATATGGAATCTTCACAATGGTGTAAGATGGGAAAGCCTACCAGAAAAACATAAGAATATTCTAAAGGGAATTGATCCAAGGGCTCCAATTATACTCCCGTCTAAGATTAAGGATTTGATCGGTGAAAACCTGGGCCTCTCCAAGGTTGAAGACCTTGTGCCAGAGGAGTTTTATGATTTTGAAGAATTTGCTTCAAGACTGAAGCGTCCTTCAGGCAATAAATCCGCTTTGAAAAGCGAACCTTTTTCAGTGGCTGATTCATCGATATTTAGCTCATCAACAAGTGATGGGTTCGAGAGCCAAAGGATTACTTTTTTTAACCCGACCTCAGAAACTGTCGAAATTGATACCACAGACTATGTCCTTGCCCCAGTGAGGAAGGAATATCAGTATGTAGGGTTTTATCACTCTGTGCCCTATGACAATAAGCTGTTTAAAGAACTTGAGGAGGCTCTTTTTACAGAGATGTTGCGAGTTGGTTTGGGAACAACGCCGGTTATCGGTGACCTCATTGACCTCTATGAGGCCATGGCAAGTAAAGATTTCTTTACCGGGCGAAAGCTGACAGCAGAAGAGCGGCTTCTGTCGACCTGGGGGCTTCTAGTTGGCAGTGGACAACTATACCGTTCTGCTAAGAAGGGACTTTCCGCGCCTGGTTACTATGTGCGCGAGATGAGTAAGCGCTATAAGGTGCCAGCAGATCCCGAGCAGGCACGGGCGCTTAAAGAGTTGGCGGATAAACTACCTGGCAAGGTGCCAGACGATTGGCCGATGGTGCCTGGTAAAGTCAAAGTTAGACATGGCAATAAGAAATCGCAAGGGTTGGTTTTTCGAGATCCTGAAAATAGTAGTAATTCTGTACGTTTTATGCCGGGTGACCCGAATGCAAAGTATGCCCACCAGAGGCAACCATATGTGGTGGCACGCAAAGGCGGGAGGGCTATGGACAAGAATGGGAGGCAATTGGATAGTGCGGAAACTCCAGATGCACACATTCCACTCGGGGGCTTTGATTTCGATAAAGTGTGGGGTAAAAAGTAGTGAGCCAATCGGAAGGAGAAAGGCTGTGCGTTCAAACTAGATTTGTAATGAGCGCTATTAAAGATTGCAGGGCTATCTTGGACGTGGAGTATCAAGAGCGAGTGTGGATACGTCAAGAGGGGCCGGAATGGGACACCTTTTACGAAAAATCCATATTCTTGGGTGAAACGCTGGATGTGCTTTTGCAGGAGCCGGAAATTGCATGGTTTTCTGAGCAGCAAATTCACCTTATGAAATACGTCAATTCTCTTCTGGATGAAACCGAGGTGGAATTTGCCGATGGTACATCCCGAGGGGGATCTAACGATAGAGCACCTGACTGGTTGAAGTTACAAAAGGCAGCAAAAGATCTTATTCGCGCGCTCAGCCCGTACTTTTTAGATCGTAGGGTAGAAGAAAACTTCAAGGTCTACGCCGACGGCCCCATCGACGTAAAACATTGGATGGACACGGCAAACAATCCCTTTTGCGGATTCAGTGCCGCCGAAAAAGCCTCCCTGATGTCCACTTTTTCAAATGAGGCATCACTGTAAACGCCTTTCCAAACTAGAGCCGACTCAATTGTTATCAGACCTTGCTTTTTCTTTGCAATCAGCCAGTTCGCCGCTAGCAGATTTTATTCCCGCTTTCAGGCGGCCATGAGCTACTTCGGCCCGACTTATCTGATGCGGGACTTAACACTTTTGCTCATGGTTTATCATAGCAGATCTCAACTCTGCTGGCGGGAGCGTTCAGCTAGGGACTTCTGGGACACGGCATGCGAAGCTGTACAGATGCAGCATGTGGCCGTCCTTCGTTTTAAACCCTAGTGTTCGCTAATATACGTCTCATGCCCTTGAAATCTACCGCTGGCCCCGAGGCTCGCCGACTCTCGTGCTGGAGAGGGCACTTTCTCCTTTCTTAATTCAGCACCGCTTTATTTCACTGTCTCCCGCAAACACCATAGCATATTGTGTGCTATAAGATTGACTGCCAAAACTGGGGTTGAATAGAAAAAAGGCCAGAATTAGAGCCTCAAAGGATCTCTTTGTTTGAAACGCAGGTCGAGCGAGTAAATTTCTAGTTATTTTTAGACGCCTTGAGCGCCCCCTCGATATCGAAGGACTCTAACCGAATAGATAGAGATAAATGATCAATTGCGCTCCAACCGAGCGGCATAAAAACCATCAAAATCGGTCTGATGTGGCCAAACTCTTATCTCTTCTGCGAGTTTCCAGCGGCCGTCAGATCTCTTTAAAAAGCTCGCCACCTGCTCTTCATTCTCTGAGGGCAAAACACTGCAAGTGGCATATACGAGAGCCTTTCCCGCCTCGTCTTTGACCATCTTGCTGTAATTATCGAGAAGTTGCATTTGCAATCCCCGAACTCGCTGAATCTCGTCCATAGTCAGCTTCCACTTTAGGTCGGGCTTTCTCCTCATCGTGCCTGTGCCCGAACAAGGTACATCAAGCAGCACCACATCGGCTGTTCCATGTAGGCGCTTGATCACTTTTGTGCTATCTATGGTGCGAGTTTCCACGATATCTACCCCAGCGCGGGCCGCCCGCTTTTTTAGCTCCTTAAGCTTCCACTCATGAACATCCAATGCCACTATTCGACCCTTGTTCTTCATTAAGGCCGCCAAATGCAGTGTCTTTCCGCCGGCCCCCGCACAAGCATCGATGACGCGATCACCACTTTTGACCGCGGTCAGCGGTGCAATCAGCTGCGAGCCCGCATCTTGCATTTCAAAATAACCCTTCTTGTAGGCCTGGGTAATAAACACGTTTTTTCGTTGCACGAGCTTCAAAGCATCGGAAACATCCGGCACAAGGTCCACTTCCACATCCTCTTTGGCCAATTCTTGTATTAATCCCTGTGGATGAATTTTCAGCGTGTTTACTCTTAAATAAGGTGAGGCCTGAATATTGAGGTGATGTAAAACGGGCTCCCAGACATCGCCAAGCTCCCGCGCCCCCATCTCATCCAATGCATCAGGAATGGACTCCCGAACCGCTCGTTCATTTGCGGTATCCCAGCGAGCGAGGTCATAATTTACTTTTAAACTGGGCTCTATACCCTGCAGAGAATAACCCTTCTGCTCCGCCCACAGACTCACTATTGCTTTAAAGTGGTCTGTTGAAATTGATTTTGAACCGAAAACATTTTCATCAAGACAAAAACACAAACGCCGCCACCACCTAACAATATCATACAAAGCCTCAGCAAATTGCCGGCGATCCCGGGCTCCCCACCGTGATTTTTCTTTACCGATTTGCTCAACAATCTTGTCGGCATACAACCCTTGATTGAAACACTGATCGAGGGCCTCAACCAAGGCTTCATAAATTGGACGATGGATTTTCACAAACTGGGTCCCTTTATCCTAAAACGTAAACACCGACCCCACGGCCATAAAATAACCATTGGATTGACCATCGCTAAGAAAGTGCACATGGTTTTTTAACCCGCCCTCGATGGTCAAGCCCACACGATCAATCACATCAAAAAAGCGAGCTCCTGCAATAATCTGATAATCTAGTGACAAGTCGCTCTCATCGGGAATTTGCTTAAAGAATATACCAAGCCCCAGCCCGCCACCAAAATAGAGGGGAAACCCACTTTTTGCGTCTGGAAAAACAATCATGGGCATGAGACTCATCTTAAATGGCCGACCTTCGTTCAACTCATAGGAAATAAAATCAGCCCGAAACATTAAGTCCATGGATTGAGACCATTCTCCAATACGGTAGGTCACGCCGGTGGTTAAATTACCATGCCGACCGGAGTTATTTTGACCCCAAAAATACACATCGCCAGCCACAAAGCTGCCCAAATGCAGAGCCAAATACCTTGGAGCATTTGAATAGCCAGGATTGTTGGCCACTTGCCGATCTGTAGTGGTCGTTTGAGTTTTCTGACGAGCCGAAAAATATTTTCGGGCGGCGGCCTTCCCGGTCACGCCATTAGCCTGAGCCGGATGAGCCACCGGCCCCACCAGCACCCACAAAAAAGCAAACCGTGCCAGGAATCGGAAATGATCCATTCACTATCTCCCTGTTCAAAAAAGTTGAAGCCCTCGAATATTGCATTGTGACAATGAGATTTTCAAGAAAATTGCCCCGATGATACGGTGAGATACCAGTCTTCCTGCCGCAGTGCCCACTGATGTTACAGTTGTGCACACATTAAAAACCCACCAGTAGCCAATGGTCTCCTTTTTTGGCATAAACACATGATCAAAGGTAGGTTTTAAGAAATATGCTTTGCCCCCATTGTGCCTCAGAAAATAACCGGGTTCTCGAAACTCGAATGCAAAAAGAAGGCTCCATTCGGCGCCGCCGTGCTTGTAACGACTGCCAAGAGCGATTTACCACCCTAGAGACTGTTATTCGACAAATGCCCTATGTGGCCAAAAAAGATGGTCGCAGGGAGCCCTTTGACATCGAAAAATTACGAAAGAGTCTGCGCTTAGCCTGCATGAAGCGGCCCGTGAGCGTGAAACAAATCGACGACATTGTGGAGAAAATCACTCGACAAGTGCTCAGTAATAACGATAAAGAAATCGGCACAATGACAGTAGGACAAGCCGTAATGCGGGCGTTACGAGAGCTCGACGATGTGGCCTATGTCCGCTTTGCGAGCGTGTATCGCAACTTCAAAGATGTGAATGAGTTCTTGAAAGTTCTCGAACAAGATAAAGACGTAACCCTTTAGTTGGAGCCTGTGAATATGCCTGCCACAAATGTGAGAAGAAAATCTCGCGAACTTGCCCTGCAGGTAGAATTCCAACGGGAATTTGTTAGCGACGTCGATGTAAAAACCAGCCTTGAATATTTTAAAAAAAGTTTTTCAGCCCCCATGGAAGTGTGGTCGTATGCCGAAGAACTTTTACAAGGAATTTATCAGCACAAAGAAGAAATCGACAATCTCATTCAAAGCCACAGCTCAAATTGGAAAATGGAACGAATGGCAATGGTAGATCGAAATCTTTTGCGGATTGCTGTTTTTGAAATCTGCTTCAGCCAAGGCCAAATTCCTCCCAATGCAGCCATTAACGAGGCGATTGAGATTGCAAAAAAATATGGAACCACAGAGTCGGCGGCCTTTCTCAACGGCATTTTAGATGAAATCGCCAAAGGTTGCGTCTCATAAATCAATTAACGATCACTAACATCTACCTCGATTTGAAATAACAACGTTTATTAAAGCGGCCGCAATAATTTTAACCGAAATTCGTTATTGGTTTATGATGCTTTTTGTTTACGGCTTCTGCACCTGATGCGGCAAAGAGTTCTCGCCACTCCGTCTTTAAAAACCTAGCCGACAATAATGACTTGACCGCGGAAGCTTTTAAGAATTTCATAGCCCCTATGGCTTACAAAACTCTATACAAAGGCGGCTCCCTAGGCGCCGGGTCGCATCTATGGATTGTGCCCGCTTTAGGTGAGTCCAAATGGTCACGAAATCTGGATTGGTACTGTAACTTTCAAATGCACCGGGCCCACCACTACCAGCCAAAGACCATCAGCGAAGAACTTGCAACTATCATTAAAGACGAAGAAATACCTGTCGAAAATTTTGTACAATCCAGCAAAGTACCGCTGCTTATTTCTTGCGCCCATTTGTTACCGACAAAGATGCTGGTAGAGCTTCCTGATACGGAAAATTGTGACGATTGGTGCGAGAGCGCTCATCGGGCCTGGACCCAACTAGGACAACCCAGTTTACGGATATTTTTACCTAAAAATATTTCTGTGAATGAGTTCGCTGACCTCTGGCCTGGCAAAGACTCGGACCGGTTTGACATCACTCTGGTTCCGTCCCACGAGGACTTATGAGCGAACGAAAATTTACAGTTTACATCATTTCGGACGGCACCGGCGAAACGGCCAGTAGCATTGTAAAGGCCGCGCTGGTTCAGTACTCTGAAAAAGACATCAATATCGTTAAGTGCAAAAATGTTCGTCGCACCGAGCAGGTGGAAAACCTCGTTGATGAGGCTCATCAAAGACATGGAATCATTGTTTTTACACTTGTCAGTGAAGATTTGCGGCAAAAAATACGTGAATCGGCATCCAGTAAAGGGCTGCCATGCGTAGATTTACTTGGCCCCTTGCTTGAAGGTTTTGATAGCTATTTCGGAGGAGCTGGCAGCACATCACAGGCCGGTCTGTTGCGAATGGTTGATGAACGATATTTCAAGCGCATCGAAGCTATTGAATACACGGTCAAACACGATGACGGAAAACTACCTGCTGATTTAAACCAAGCCGACATCGTGCTTGTTGGCATTAGCCGCACCAGTAAAACTCCACTTTCTATTTTTTTGAGTCACAAAGGATGGAAGGTGGCCAATGTGCCCTTGGTCCTAGATCAACCACCACCAAAAGAGCTTTTTGAAGTGGACCAGCGAAAGATTGTCGGCCTTATTATTGACAGTGACAGTCTTTATCACATTCGCCGAACTCGACTTGAGAAATTCAATCAAGATCCGGGCGGACATTACGCCAGTCGCGAGTACATCCAAAAAGAAATTGATTACGCCATGGATCTTTACAAAAAAAATAAGCGATGGCCGGTGTTTAATATCACACACCGTGCTCTTGAAGAAACAGCTGGAGAGATCATTCGGGTGGTGGCCTCTCGAATGGATCTCCCCTACGAAGCTCTGCTTTAGTTGGCCGTCAGGGCTTGTTGTTGAATCGCCCGATAGAACACTTCTACCATCTGCGATAATCCTTCGGCCCGACGAGCATACATGTTCACGTTCACCGAGTAGTTCATTTCATCCACCCGTATATGGGTCATCCTTCGAGCCCGCACCTGCTTTTTAATACTGTGCGAAGGTAAAAATCCCCAGCCCAGACCAGATTCTACAACACGCTTTAAGGTACCCACGTTGTCTGATTCAAAAACCGGTTTATAGGGCACTTTTAATTCTTCTAAGCGGCGATAAAGTTTTTTACCAAATCCAGGGTAATAATCCGTCTGGCCAACTATGGGCATTGAGGCAAATTGATCCATAGTGATTGACGGTGGTATGGTCGCATCTTTTCCCGAAGCCACAAGCCACATTTCATCTTTCAATACAAATCGGCCTTCGAAATCATCTAACTCTATGCCGTACTCGTTTTTCAAATCCGGCAAAACAGCCACATCCACCCGGTTGTGGCGCATGTCTTCGATAATATCTCGTGCGGTTCCGTAAGTGAGCTTCATGTTAAGGCTCGTGTTGTGTTTTAAAAACAACCCCACAATAGGTCCAATTAAATAAAGACCAAACGAATTTGTCGTGGCAATTCTTAAATCACCAGAAATATCTTGTGATATTGTTTGAATGGCAATTTCGGCTTGTTGGGTGAGGTGTAAAATGCGCTTGGCATAATCGTAGAGGAGTTGCCCCTGCATAGTGGGCTTAACCTGCCGCACTCCTCGCACAAGCAATGACACACCCATTTCATCTTCCAGGGCTCTGATTTGTTGGCTCACTGCTGGTTGAGTCAAAAAAAGTTTTTCTGCTGCGGCAGTCATACTGCCTTCGCTCAAGACCTTACAAAAAGTAGTTAATTGTTGAAGATTCACCGTATTGTCTCCTTATATCCCCTAAACATAAGGGCTACTTATACAAGAGGACCCCCACGTCTGTAAAGCGGCTCGTTGCATCATTTTGTGTTAACACCCGGTGACCCCTGAATTTTTTTTCCAACTCAAGCTTCTCGGCTAAATTATCTATTGCAGACTTTTGAAAATAATTTATGAAAAATGACCGTGGATTATCAGGCTCGCCTCCTCCCCACACTTAAGTGGTTGATTTAAAACAACAATTTGCGCGTCATAATGATCATTTATGGATCAAGTTAGATTCCTTGAATTGATTACAGGGTAAAAAATGTAAAAGTGGTTGCTGTCTCTGGGGGGGACTCAATATGAATACAACTAGCCATCACAATCCGTTGCGGATTTGGATCGCGGCCAGCATAGCCGTTATCTCAACCGCCTGCTCACAAGCCATTGTTCCATCACACCAAATACAAAAGGTCGCGCCGCTATCGGCTGACGGCGTTGGTTACATTGTTTCCAATGCTGATGAAGGTGATATCGCGCTAGTCCTTATTACCTATCCGGAGGCGAAGGTTCGCTTTATCAGTGCACAACACGATACTTATGAATTATTCAATGTGGCGCGCGAGGAAATCAAATCTCTTTTGCCAGATTCAACTGTTCAAAAGAACCGATTCTTTAAGCCGACCACGATTAATGATCACAAAGACCCAAAAAGTGTTTATAGCCTGCTTTCCACCCAATTGTTGAGTAGCGAGACGGGGCTCCCTGATATCAACAACTGCAAAGAGAGCAACAAAACACCAATCATATCTGTTGATACAAGCGCCACATTGGCTGACCTTTCTTCCGGCACACTAGAGCTAGGCGAGACACTTCACATTTCCACAGCGGCAAGTGCTCCGCACTCTGATATTGCTGGCGCTTTACGTTCGGCTTGGGTGGTTCTACCTCCGGAAGATTCCGAACAACAAGACTCTATTTTAGTGGGATCAGACCTTCACTATAAACCTGACTCCTATGGGCTCTACATTTTTGCCGCCATTGTGCAGGATCAAGCAGGGGTCTGTAATGACTTTGCTATTCCGCTTGTGGTGACCGGCAACGACCCGTACTTGCAAACCGCGCCTTCGTTGCCAAGCACCCCGGAATGGTCGCTGTTCACACATCTTCCTTTGATCCAAGCCGAGGCGTCCTGGAAACTTGGACAGGGTGAAGGTACAATTATTGCGATTATTGATTCTGGTGTGAATTACAACCACGAAGCCATCAATTCAAATGTTCACGTAAACACACTTGAGATATCCGGCAATGGCATCGATGACGACAACAACGGTGTTGTAGATGATATTGTGGGATATGATTTTGCCAATGGCGACAACTGGCCTTTTGATGATCAAGGTCACGGAAGCCATGTCGCCGCATTGGCCGCATCTCCCCTTTTTGGCACAGCTCGAGAAGCAAAAATTATGAGTCTAAAAGCACTCAGTCCATTGGGCGGTGATATTGCCAGTATTGTGGGAGCCATTTACTATGCCGTGGATAACGGAGCCTCTGTCATCAACATGTCGTTTGGCGCCTACGATGAGTTGATCGATCCAGATATGCAAAAAGCTATGGACTATGCTATGAGCCGAGATGTGTTACTTGTGGCCGCTGCGGGCAACGGACACCCTGAATTCGGCTACGGGCTAGATACGGACACTAGACCCAATTACCCATCAGCCATGGCCAATGAAAACATTCTCGCTGTTGCGGCAACGACAAAAAAAGATCGCCTTACGTTTTACTCCAACTATGGGCAAAAAACAGTGGACCTCGGAGCCCCAGGCGGTGCCGGTGGAGATGAGTTGATCTATTCGGCCTACTACAAAAACGCCAAGGGCATACTTTATAAAGGTATGGCAGGCACATCAATGGCCTCTCCCATTGTGGCCGGGGTGGCTGCGCAAGTGCGAAGTGCTAACCCAAAACTGTCAGCCCTTGAAGTGAAGCAGATTTTGATGGAAACAGGAAAGCCCGCGCCAGGCCTTGAGACAACCACGGTCTCTGGCCGAAGGCTCGATGCTCTAGCGGCTATGAAAAAAGCCACAAGTTGGACCTCAAAATTGTGGACCGCTTTGTAATTGCCTTTCAATAAGGCACCCAAAGGTCTCCGTCGAAGCAACCTTTGCACCCATCGGCGGAGATCTCGTTTTGGCAGACTAAATAGAAGTCACCAATATCCTAGATATAGATAACGTAGCCAAAAAAACCGTAAATTTTTTCTTTCGCTGTAAACCAGATTTTAAAGGGGTGCCTTCGCCCCGCCTCACCCAGACCTTGGCCTCGATCCAATCCTAAACACTCCACCTTCTGTATTGTTTTACGTAAACTGATACACATAATAATGTCTGAAAGTGGAGCCCCCCTATGACCCTTCGAATTTTAATTTTGTTGTCTGCGCTAATGGCTTTTGGTTCTCTTGCCCATGCCGAGAAATTTCGAAATGCCTATGTTAGTTTCGATTTGCCAGACAACTGGTCTTGCCAGCACGAAGAAGTCACTTGGGTGTGTGTCAGTAACGCCAATCAACCTCGCGGCAAAGAAGCTGTGATCGTACTAACCGCAAAAGAAGCGGGCCCTAGCGATACAATCGCCGCTTACGCTGCTAATCTAAAATCTCCGCGGACTATTCCTGGCCCAAATGGCCCCCTTCGTTCTGAAGTGAAACACTTTGGCGAACAGAAGTTCAATGGGCAACCTTGGCTAGACAGTATGCACCTGCATGGAGAACTTCCTAATCACTACACTAGGTATCTGGCCACCGTTAAAGACCGCCTCGGAATTTTAGTCACTTTCACAGCCCATCGAAAATTCTATACTAAATACAGCCATCAATTTGCCCGAGCGATAAAAAGTTTAGCCGTGGTGGCACCCAAAGACATGCTATCTGGTCAACCCAATCTCGGAGTGCAAGGCCCCACCGGCACCATCTCTGGACCTATCGGAACAGCACTTCCTGCAGATATGTACCAAGACGAGTACCCCGCAGAACCAGGCAGCGGCGGCAGTTCCTTTGGTAGCGGGGCCCAGTACCTTGGGCTTTTGCTCATTTTATTGGCCATTGTTTTGTATTTTGTTTTGGTGAAAAAGAAAAAAAGCAAAAAAAAGAAATCAAAAAAGCCCAGTAAAAAATTGTAATTTATCCCTATCTATGGGGGCGATCACGATCCAGGTCCCCCATAAATCGGGCAAAATAGCCCGTGCTCGCCTTGCGCAGAGTTTCAATTTTTCTCGCCACTTGCGGTTGCCCCTCATCTTATCCTAATAATGACCTCTGTTTTTCTACTTCACCTCAGGGGTCTTATTCATGCCGTGGTATCGAAAGCTACATTGGAGAATCATTTTAGGTCTAGTGTTCGGCCTATTGTTTGGAGTGATCGCCGCTGCTAGTGGCTGGGGCTCATTCACCGCCAATTGGATTGCGCCTCTTGGCACTATATTTATTAATCTTTTAAAACTCATCGCTGTCCCATTGGTGATTGCTTCTTTGGTGACCGGTGTGGCGTCGCTATCTGATATCGGCAAACTCTCTCGTATTGGTGGCAAGACCATCTCCATTTATATACTGACAACGGCGGTGGCCGTGACTATCGGGCTTGTGGTCGTCAATATCTTTGAACCTGGGTACAGTGTGCCGGCAGACCTTCGCGATAGCTTGCAGGCGTCCTATGAGGGTGCGGCCACATCAAAGTTTGCGGCTGCAGAATCTGCAAAACAGCGCGGGCCGCTGCAACCTATTGTGGATATGGTGCCAAGTAACTTTTTTGAATCAGCGGCAGATAATCGCAATATGTTGCAAGTGGTGTTTGTTGCCATACTTCTAGGGATTGGTTTAATTCAGGTCAGTGAAAAGCGGGCTCAACCAGTGGTAGATGTGTTTCATGGCCTCAACGATGTGGTGATTCGAATTGTGGACATTATCATGCTTATGGCGCCAGTGGGGGTATTTGCTCTGATCGCCGACACAATCACTTCAGTAGCTGGCGACGACTTAGGAAATGTTCTCGCGCTGCTGCAGGCGCTTGGCTACTATTGCTTCGTCGTGATTATCGGACTAGCCATTCACACTTTTGGTGTTATCCCTGCCGTGTTGAAATTATTTTCACCGATGAAAGTCTCCACTTTTTTTAAAGGCATTGCCCCGGCCCAAATGCTGGCATTCTCCACGAGCTCAAGTGGAGCCACTCTCCCCTTAACCATGGAGCGCTGTGAAGAAAAATTGGGCGTTTCCGAAGAAGTGTCATCCTTTGTGCTGCCTTTGGGTGCGACGATCAATATGGATGGCACAGCCTTGTATCAAGCTGTAGCCGCGGTGTTCATTGCACAAGCCTTGGGAATAGACTTAACTCTTGGCAATCAGCTCACCATTGTCTTAACGACGGTGCTCGCTTCCATCGGCACAGCCGCAGTGCCTGGCGCCGGTATTGTGATGTTAATTATAATCCTGGAATCCGTCGGTGTCCCCAGTACAGGTATCGCACTCATACTCGGCGTTGACAGAATACTCGATATGCTTCGAACAACCACCAACATCACGGGTGATGCCATGGTTGCAACCATTGTGGCTGCCAGCGAAAATCAACTAGGTACTCCAAGCCTCGATGAAAAAGAAGACGAAGTGCGCCTGCACCGATAACCAAAAGGTATCGGATTACTTTTGGTAGCGCTCCCGCGTTAACACCGAAAGGTATCAGACTCCATGCGGTAGGTGAGGTCAGTCGAACCTAGCGTTACCACCAAAAGGTATCGGATTACTTTTGGTAGCGCATCCGCGTCACCCTTTCTTGGCGCATAGGACACCTACTGAGCCGGCAATTGCGGCACTTTTTTCTCTCCACTTACCCTTTATAGTATCTAAATTTATTGGTCGAAAATCTGCGGCACCATTTGCCTCGCCGCTAACCCTATTTATTCTGGTCCCTTATTGATGGAAATTCCAAAAAATCAACAAATGGCTAATGCGCTCATAATTGAATTTTTCTCAACTAAAGAAACAACGGTCGTCACCAGGGTGCTTCACTCTAGGCGAATTCCTATACCAAATCAGGCAACAAAATCAGGAGTTTTCCGATCGCCTACAGGTATGAAATTGACTGTCCAGCGGTTGAGGACCGTCCATGCCTAAGTCACATTTAAATCGTTTTTCTATTTATTGGTCACTTGATCTCACGCCATCAAAAATCACTAATATCTAACAATCTCCAGAGGGTTACTTTCTCGGGTGCTTCTGATTTTGGATAACTTAAACACTGGACGCGATAAGGCTGTTTTCACAAATTGATAACTCTCTATATCCGGTTTTTCATTCAGCCAATCTAAGGTGCATTCAACATTTTCAAAAAGTATTTCATCATCAACTACAGGAATAACGATTTGTCGCATCCCTAATAACCCAGACAAAGTCGAAAATTCATATTCTTCAACATAACGACAGCACCCTGCCTCCACAGGATTTCGATACACGTATTTGTAAGCATGAGTGAGGTAGTGAAATGAAGTTAAACATGACCTAAAATATCTGCTGCTATAGACCTGATTGATTCGACCAGCATCTTTGGCTATTTGGCGACTTGTTTCTCGTAGAAAGTATTGCATCGCTGGAGCCATGTTGGATCCTGGAAATCTGGCGATCAAATGAAAATGGTTTGCCATCAACACGAAGCTGTATATTTCTATGTCAAACTGCCTACTGATTAGATACAGGAAATCCTGCATTATGGCCCAAGTGTGATCAAGCCGCAAAAACCACTCTCGGTTTATGCATCTCGCAGATAAATGAAAAGGATAATCTGGGTTTTCAATGTGTTTTTTTCTTGCCATAGGGCCCAGTAGTGCAAACTGGAGACCTAACCTCTTTGGCAATAAAAGCCAATCACAGAATAATTAAACGTCCGAGTGGTACCTCAATATTCCGATGCCACGGACATAACAAAACACCACATCCATGCCAATAATCTATTGTCACCAATGATAACTGGCCGTCTAACATTGAGCTTGCAAGGTCTTACCTACCGAAGGGAATCTGATACCTTTCGGTGTTAACGCGGCAGCGCTACCAAAGGTGATCCGATACCTTTTGGTTGGCCTCACCTACCGCAGGGAATCCAGCACCTTTCGGTGTTAACGCGGCAGCGCTACCAAAGGTAACCCGATACCTTTTGGTGACGCGGGAGCGCTACCAAAAGTAATCCGATACCTTTTGGTTATTGCATTACTGAGTCGTATGAAATGGAGCTTGCTTCGCCTAAGGGGTTTAGCTGGTCTGTCACTTTTTCTTTTGGCGCATGCACGACGATTTTCATTTTATCGGGATGAAAATAAGCTTGAATCACTCGATTCACATCACTTCTTGAGATGTTGTCGATGTCTTCTAGAAAATTTGACAAGTACGAATCCGGTACCCCGTAATACCTAAGCTGTAGCAGGTTGCTTGCCGTGAGTTCTGCTGTTTCAAGGGCCCTTGGAAATTGGCCTTTGATTAATGCTTTGGCATTTTCCACTTCTTCTTTGGTGACGCCATCTTTTTTAAATTTATCGATGACTGCCAAGCTCTCTTTCACCGTGTCCCCCACCTTATCAACACGAGTGAATGTGGACACAATAAATGGCCCCTGGTCCCTTCTTGCATCAAACTCTGATGAAACTCCGTAGGTCAGTCCCCGCTTAATCCTTATCTCATCCATGAGTCGGCTAGCAAAACCTCCGCCGAGGATGGTGTTGGCCACTTTTAGAGCCAAATAATCAGGATGTTTTCTTGGAATACCAATGTGCGCCAATCGAATCTGGGCCTGCCCCAGATCTCCTTTGTCCACTATTTGAATTTGGATTTTGTCGATCTGCGGGATGCTCGACAACACGGGACCCGACACAGGAGCTTGATCCCAGCCATCAAAATACCCCTCTAGTCGCATCATGATGTCATCATCAAAATCACCAACCACCGCAAGATCCACATTGTTCGGCCGAATGAATTTTTGATAATGGTTAACAATGTCCTGGCGCTTAATGGCGACTACACCATCTTTTGTTCCTGATGAAGAATAGCTGTAAGGGTGGGTCTCATAGAGGTATTTCTCTATGGCCAAGCTCGCCACAGAAGAGGGGTCATCTAAAATCGATGCAAAGGCTGAAAGAGTTTGTTTTTTATATCGATCCACTTCTGTTTGCGTAAACACTGGACGAACGATCACTTCAGAAAAGTTTTTGAGAAGTTCAGACTGATGGGATGACAGCGTGGAGGCTTGAAACAGCGTAAAATCACTTGTTACTGATGCCGAAAATTCACTTCCAATTTGACCAAAGGACTCGGCCACTTCTGTGGCTGACATGCTCTTCGTCCCTTTACTCATTAATCCCGCCACCATACTGGTCAAACCTTTTTTATCTTTAGGGTCAGACACGCTACCGGTCCTCACGAGCATCATCATTGTAAAGTACGGCAATCCACTATCTTTAATGAGTAGAACCCTCATTCCATTTTTGGTGGTCAAATCTTTGTACGAACGAAGCTTAAAATCCTTGTGAGATTTTGAACCCGAGGCACATCCTTGAAGCAAAACAGAAAATGCAAAAATAATACTAACAACTACTTTCATCGCCCGGTTCCCCTTATTTTTTTGGTAATACTTGAATCACTGATTGTTTCTTTGGAACCAAATACTTATTTGCTACTCGCATAATATCTTGCTTAGACACGGCATTGTACCGGTCAATGTCCTTAAACATCTCTGAATAGTCGCTAAACAAAATTTCGTTTAAAGCCATCAACCGAGCCTTGCCCGCCACTGTTTTCATAGAGTCCACATATCCCTTAATGACCATGGTCTTTGCTTTCTCTAGCTCTTTATCTGACACCGGGGTGGTTCTGAGTTTCGACAGCTGGTTCTGATAGTGCCGGAGCGCCGTGGTGGAGCTTTTGCCTGGCTTTAGCGACAAAATGGATGCACACACACCCTCCTCGGCCATACTGTAAGCAAAGGAACTGGTCGAAGAAGCCAATTGTTTTTCATAGACTAAATCTTTATAAAGTCGGCTCGACGAACCTTCTCCGAGAATACTTGACATTAAGTCAAGGGCAAAAACGTCATCCTCGCCAGACTTCGGACACAAATAGCTCACGGCCACAGTGGCATTTTGAACATCTTTGCGAATTGTGGTTTTTCTTGGGGCACCCTGCTCTGGTTCTTTAACGAACTTGGGGGCTGGTATGGACTGCGCGGGGATCTTTGAATAGTATTCTGTGATTAATTTTTTGGCCTCTTTTGTGTCTACCGCACCTGCAACCACAACTACAGAATTATTAGGAGCATAATAAATACGATAAAAGTCTTTCATATCTTGCATGGATGCCGCATTGAGGTCTTTCATTGAACCCACCACGGGCCAACGATAAGGATGAACTTTATAAACCGTAGAAAATAATGATTCCCAGATCGTGCCCATGACATTATTTTCTGTTCGAAAACGTCGCTCTTCTTTAACAACTTCTCGCTCGCTATTGATTTCAGACTGTACAAAATTCAGGTTAACTAAACGATCCGACTCGATATCTACTACCAGGGGGAGCTTGCCAGAGGGGAGATTGGTGTAATACCCCGTATAGTCTCGATTGGTGAATGCGTTGTTTGACCCCCCATTGCCTTGAATTAGTTTTTCGTAGTCTTTTCCGGGATGCTTGTCGGTACCCTTGAACATAAGGTGCTCAAAAAAATGGGCTAAGCCCGTGCGACCTGGTTGTTCATGCCTTGATCCCACCCGAAACCACTGGTGATAACTAAAAATGGGCGACGAATGATCTTCGTGAATCAAAACAGTCAGGCCATTGTTCAATTTAAATTTTTCTACAGGAAATCGAATTTGATCTGCCACTGAAACCGTATGGCTAGACTCTATATCAGCCCAAGTTGGTAATCCCAAGAAAACACCAACCCCAAGTACGAATAGGCACGTAAAAGCTCGTTTCACCCTCTCCCCCGTTCCTTAAAAAAACAACACAAGTCAAACCGTTGCATTAAGCCACTGAATAGAGCCAACACATTAATGTTTTAATATTGTACTTTTTTTTATTTGTTATTGTATCACAAAGTCAGAAAAATAGACGTTCTTCACCACACCCCGGTCTAACATACTGTTGACCTGTGTGATGATTTGATTTTTCAAACGCAATTTACCCTGAACTGACTCAAGGTCTGTTAGCTTTTTACCATTAAGAATTCGAACCACTGAATCCTGTGATTCTGAAGCTTTGCCCATAGCCTCTTCAAACCCTTCGGCGTCGAGCATTTCAAGGTTCACTTCAACCCGCACAATTCTACGCGGCAAGCCGTCAAGGTTGGTTGTGAACGAGCCTAAGTTATACATCACCGGTGTTCCTTGCAGACTCTCCCTGAACGAGGCCAATTCTCGGTTCAAATCGCCTTCTGACACTTCAGGTGTTTTGTAACCCAGCGTTGATGAGTAAACCATAAATCCACCCGCACCCATTACGGCCAGATTAAGGGCTAAAAAGGCAAAACTCAGGATTTTAGCCATGTTTCGTGGTTTTGCTTGTTTTTCTTCTTCAGCCATAGGTCACCTCTAGAGTATTTATCGGACCTACGCCCTAGGACTTAAGCACATCTAAAGGTTTTTTTTACTTTTCTTTGGTCTGTTTTGTTCAACTTATGGCCAGTTTAAGTGAATTGTCTCAAACCGACACGTGACGGGCCTACTTCTTGACTTCTACCATCCCCTCTCATTTAAATGGTCCTATGGGTTTATTATTTGGCCAATTATTGATTTATGCACTATTAGCTGCGCAAGGGATGGGGCTTTCGCAAGCCTTGGCCGAAGACCCGCCATCTCAAGCGGCCGAGGCACCCCTCTCAATAGAGTCAGACCCTGAAGCTGTGATACCACCCAAGGGACTGGTCCCTACAAGTTTATTGCGGCTTGGCAACAAACAATATGCCTCCCGCTTTGCTTTACTTGCAGACAAAAGCCAACGCACACTGTCTGTGTGGGAACAGCAAGAGGACAAGCTTCATTTTGTATCAGCCTACCCCATGGATTTTGGAAGATCTGAAGGCGACAAACTCGTCTCTGGCGACAAAAAAACCCCTGAGGGAATCTACTTCTTTGAAGAGATGCTTGAGGGTGAGTCCCTTAATTTTGATGAGTACGGCAAGCGGGCTTTCACCATGAACTACCCGAACTTTTTTGACTTACTTCAGGGCAAATCAGGGTCTGGAATATGGTTGCACGCGATTCCTGAGTCAAAGTCATTAAACCGAGGCTCAAGAGGCTGTTTGGTCGTAAGGAACGCCGTCATCGATACTGTTGGCAAGTACATTGATCTTTCGAATACTCCCATAGTTGTCCAGCACAATGTCACTTATGTGTTCCCTGAAGAAAGAATTCAAAAGCAACAAACCCTGCAAAGTTGGCTCGACCGATGGCGCCTCAGTTGGCAAAGCCAAGACCTAGATAGCTATATGACTTTCTATAGTGAGAAGTTTCGGGGCAATAATATGTCAAAGGCTCAATGGCGCCGCTACAAAAAATCTCTCAACGAAAAATACAGTTCTATAGAGGTCAAAGTCGAACATCCCATAATATTGGCCAATGACTCTGAAGTTTTCTTTCGGTTTTTGCAGAAATACAAATCTGATCGGCTCAATGACACCGGAGAAAAACAACTTTTCGTGACAGGCCCTAACCAACAGAGTCTCGAAATTCTTGGCGAGATCTGGTCACCTGTGAAAATCAAAAATGATGAAGTTGTAGCCCATCAGCAATCTGCAACTAGCAGCACGGCTGAAAATCTGTAAAAAAAATATCAAATTTAGTTCATGGATTCGGGCTCTCGGTATGATCCCATAAATGGAGAGTCTGTGAACTCAATGGCCATTTTCTCAACACGGTCAGAAAGATCCGTAAGACTCTCTTTGTGTTTTTTGTAATCGCCATCGGTGATATGACCCTGTCGGACATTGAAGGCAATGAGTCTCTTATCAAATTTTAGTTTATCCAAATGTTTGCGTAGGCTCATAGGTCTCCTCACCTCGTTTTAATTCCAGTACCTCGGAGGACGATCGCCTTGATCATCGCCCAAGCGATCATTGTCTACCACCAATCGAAGCTTCCGTCCATACTTGCGCTTGGGCTTTTTGCGACCCGCACTGCCACCGCCCCGCCTTTGCGCCAAATACAGTAAATACAAAAAACCCGTGGCCAGGCCGCCCAAGTGACAAAGGGTGGCTACTGGCCCCGTGGGCCCCGATGACAACAGGGTCACAAGCTCTATGCCCCCCAATATCATAACCAAATGCTTGGCCTTCATGGGGAACATCATCATAAAATACATGACTCGATCCCCGAAGATCATCCCGTAGGCCAACAATAACCCGTAAACCGCTCCAGAGGCCCCAACTACAGGAACCCCAAGCACATAGGCCTGATTGGTTAACCAGAAGTAGAGAATGGCTCCCACGGTATAAATCACTGCAGCACCCACTCCACAGACGAGGTAGTAGGTCAGAAAAAAGCGAGAACCCCATCGAAGCTCGAGCTCAGCCCCCAGCCACCAAAGTAGCAGCATATTAAACAAGATATGAAAAATCTCTGATCCCGAATGCAAAAACATGTAAGTAAATGGCTGCCATAAATAAAAGCGAAACACTGTCGAGTCTGGAATAAGGCCAAAATACTCAAACACCACCCTAGAATGTAAAACCAGCTCCTGCAGACCAATTACAAGCAACAGCCAAATACCCACGTTTAATATCAGCAGTTTTTTGACCATTGGAGTGACCGGCGCCGGTTGCATTGCATAATTACGCAAGACCTTCTCCCTTCGGAGGCTGGCTCAACTCGACCAAGACACCGCCTGCCGCTGACGGGTGAACAAATGCCACTTGGCAACCATGGGCCCCTGGGCGCGGAATATCATTTATCAAACGAATATTTGATGCCACTAACTTTGAAATGGCCTCATTGATATCAGCCACTCGCAAACAAAAGTGATGAACCCCTGGGCCTCGCTTAGCCAAAAATTTTGCCACGGGACTGTCTTCTGACATTGGCTCTAAAAGCTCAATGCGGGCCTGATTGGCCAGCTCAAACATGCCCACTCGAACTTTTTCGGTGACCACTTCCTCCACGTGCATTTCTTTAAAACCTAAAGCTTCATAAAACTTTTTGCCTTCAGCCAATGAGGCTACAGCAATTCCCACGTGATCAAAGGCGTATTGTATCGGCAGATCAAACATTACAAATGGACCTCTCTAAAAGAGTCTTTCAAACGTTCATAAGTTTGTTCCAATGTTTCTGGCAGCACTTTGGTTTCTGCAATCACTGGAAAAAAATTAGTATCTCCGTGCCAACGGGGAATCACATGCCAATGAAGATGCTCGGGGATTCCAGCTCCGGCCACAGAACCATGATTCAATCCCACATTGAACCCTGGACATTCAAAAATGTTCTCTACCGTTTTCACAGTAAACAGCAATAACCGACTCAAATGGTCGTATTCCTCAGCCGACAGATCCGCCAGCCGACCGCAATGTCGATGGGGCAACACCAACAGATGCCCTGAGTTGTAGGGAAACTTATTAAGAATCACCATGGCCTGATCGTCGAGGTACAGACACAAACTCTCAAAGGAGACTCCTGCCTCGCGGGCATTGCAAAAAACGCAACCGTCTGGCTTCAACAGCTTTCGAACGTACTTGAATCGATCAGGTCGAGTCATATAGTCTCGCTCCTGCGGCCAAATGTCTTTGGTGGACACATTGGGCGACCCGCTAATTTCACCAGTGGTCTTTGTTTTTTTAGAACCCATATGTTTTACTCTAATTCCCTAAGCTTCCTGGGAGCAAGTACAGAGGTTTACCCACCAAATTTAAACTGAGCCATCCCTCCACGCGATTGGCCAAACTTCCTTGAAACTGGCCTTCAACCATTGTTTCAAAAAAACTCGCGTGCTTCTCTGGTGGTTCAAATATCTCAGGATCGTCACCCAACCCTGATAGCTCACCAGCCACCCGTACGCCATCCAAATAGGTGCCCACTTTATCAGCAAAACCCAACTTGACTGCCGCCTCTCCCGTAAACACCCGGCCATCGGCATATTTATCGACCAAATCCGCAGGAAGGTTTCGCCCTGAAGCCACGGCTTGCTTGAACTGCACCTGCACTTCGTCAATTAAATCTTGGAAGAGCTCTTTTTCATCTTCACGCATGGGCCGATAGCTCGCACCAGAATCTTTATAGGCTCCGGTTTTAACCACATACCGTCCCACCTTCGCCCATTCATAGAGTTTTTCAAGATTAGCAAACTGCATGATCACACCAATAGAACCCAACATAGTTCCTGGGTTAGTTACGATGCGATCGGCGGCGACGGCGGCATAGTAGGCTCCGCTTGCGGCCACCGCTGAACATACAGCCACCACGGGCTTTTGAAATTCATCGCGCGTTCTTTTGATCTCGGCATAGATTTCTTGGCTTGGCCCCACAACTCCACCTGGTGAGTTGATGTGAATCACAATGCCCTTTACGTTTTCGTCTTTTCGAAAATATCGCAAGTCTTCTAAAAACCGACTGGGCTCACCAATGATCCCCTCAAGCTTTAAAGACAATATTGATGGCTCAGGAACTTTGATTTTATGTTCAAACTGAAGCTTTCCGATGATGGACCCCATGGCCAACAAAAAAGCCCCAAATGAGATAATCGCAAATATCATAACGGTATTGAGCAAAAATTTTTTCATGATCGACACTCTCCATCTTCGTCACCACGTCAACCGCTGATTATAACTATGATTTTACTCCCGTGTCTAAGTACGGTTGATTTTCGCAACCCCGTGGCAAAAAAAAAGGGAGTCCTTAAGACTCCCTTTTCCAACTTAAATTCGATTGGAGATTAGTCCTCTGTGGATTTTGCCTCAGCTGGTTGTGCCGCAGCATCCTTTAGAGCATCGCCGAAAAGCTCACCCAAGCTTGTTTTAGAAGTGCTTGTGGCCTTTTTCACATAATCATCCACATCCGCCTTTTGCTCACGCAATGTCACAAGTTTCGCGCTGAGGCCAATCTTGCGGGCATCTTTGTCGATGGTCATGATTTCGGCTTTAATGGTGTCACCCACTTTAACCACTTCTTCTGGCTTTTCTACGCGCTTCGTAGAGAGCTCGCTAATATGGATAAGACCTTCTATGTCTTGATCCAACTCAACAAACACACCAAAGTCAGCTGTCTTTGTAACCTTCACTTCATGCTGAGAGCCAATGGGGAAACGATCTTCAATGTTTGCCCACGGGTCATCTTCTAGCTGCTTCAAGCCCAAGCTGAACCGCTCATTTTCGATATCCACGCCCAATACAACGGCTCTCACTTTGTCGCCTTTATTGAACATTTCTGAAGGATGGTTCACGCGCTTAGTCCAAGAGAAGTCAGAAATATGGATCAATCCATCAATACCCTCTTCGATACCGATAAACACACCAAAGTCAGTGATCGATTTCACTTCACCTTCAATGATGGTTCCTGGAGGATAAGTGCCTTTCAGTTCAACCCATGGGTTTGGCTGAAGCTGCTTCATACCAAGGCTAATACGTCGGTTTTCAGCATCCACTTCTAGCACGATGACATTCACTTCGTCGCCCACATTGACCACTTGAGACGGGTGCTTCACTCGCTTCGTCCAGCTCATTTCACTCACGTGAATTAAACCTTCGATTCCATCTTCAAGCTCAACGAAGGCACCGTAATCAGCCAACGTCACTATCTTGCCGCTCATTTTGCGGCCCACAGGGTATTTCTCGATCACGATATTCCATGGATCATCTGAAAGCTGCTTCAAGCCAAGACTGACGCGTTCTTTGTTTTCATCAAACTTAAGAACCTTCACTTCAACTTCGTCACCCACGTTGAGAACTTCTGACGGATGCTTCACTCGGCCCCAGCTCATATCAGTGATATGCAGAAGACCGTCCATACCGCCAAGATCAACGAATGCACCGTAGTCGGTGATATTCTTCACAAGACCGCGAACGATAGAGCCTTCTTTCATTGTGTCGAGTGTTTGACTTCGAAGAGCTTCGCGCTCCTCTTCAAGAAGGGCTCTACGAGAAAGAACGATATTTCCTCGTCGCTTGTTGAACTTAATCACTTTGAACTTCAATGTTTTACCAATAAAGTTGTCCATGTTCCGCACGGGACGGAGGTCAATTTGGCTTCCCGGCAAAAATGCCTTCACTCCAATATCAACACTCAAGCCACCTTTAACTTTTGCAATCACTGTTCCTTCAATGACTTCCTCGTTCTCAGCAGCTCTTGAGATGTCGTCCCAAGCGCGTAGCATATCGGCTTTGTCTTTTGACAACACGACCATGCCGTTTTCATTTTCAATTCTATCAATATATACCTGAACTTCTTGCCCAGCTCTGATGTCGCGCTGGCCTTCTACCAGTCTAAATTCACCGATCGGGATCAGACCTTCACTTTTATAGTTGATGTCTACAAGCACAAAGTCTTCTTGCACATCAACCACTCGGCCGGAGACCACATCACCGACGTTAAAATCACGTTCGCCAACAGATTGAGCAAATAGTCTAGCGAAATCTTCACCGGCTGCGGTGTCATTCACCTGGCCTGGATTATCTGGAACTTCCTTATCGGCCTCGTCTAAAATCGCGAGAACCTGCTCACGCGCGATCTGCGCTTTTGATTTTTGCGAACGGTTACTGTCTACCATGTTCAATCAATACCTCCTTGGGGAAAGCGCACGTCAGCCTGCACTTTCCGATGAATTCCTCACTTGTTGGTAAGGTTGAATCTGTTTATAGAAGCTAGAGAAACATTGTCAAAGGTAATTTACACTTTGAGCCATAACGAGAAACCCTGACAGATCAAGGATTAAGCGTTTTTTCAACGATTTCACGAACCGCGGCCACCACCTGCTCCAGGGTGAGCTCGCTGGTATCCACCACCGTTGCACCTGCCGGCACCTGCAGCGGCGCCGCTTGGCGTTGACTGTCTTGGGCGTCGCGCTGCACCTGGGCTTCTAATGTGGCGCCAAGGGACTCCCCCTTCTCTTCAGCCCGCCGCTGAGCCCGACTTTCTTGGTGGGCGGTCAGGTAAATTTTCACCGGCGCTTGCGGAAAAACCACAGTGCCGCAATCTCGCCCCTCTGCCACAAGGCCTCGAACGCCAACAGCGCATTGCCTTTGCGCCTCAAGCAGGCTCGATCGGACCAACGGGTACTGGCTTACTTTGCTGGCATAAGCCCCCACGTCTTCACCATAAATGGCCGAGGACACATCTTCTTTGCCCAAAAAAACCCTGGTCTTATCGGCACCCAATTGCACACTCCAGCGGTCTGACTCGGCCAGCTCCGCCAAGGCCCGCTCATCATCCAGGACCACGCCAAGGCGCTGAGCTACATAAGCCAGACCCCGATAAAATGCGCCGGTAGACACCCACTCCCAACCGAATTGGGCTGCGATCTGGCGGCTGACGGTGGATTTACCTGAGGCTGCGGGGCCATCAATCGTCACCAAATAGGATGTGTATTTTGATTTCTGAACCATGATGCCAAACCTTAGCCGTTAGGAGTTTGGGCCTTAACTTAATTCGCCAGCGGGATTGTTGTCAAAGCCTGGGGCTCCAGAAAGCATTAGTGTTGAGGGACGGGCCGACCCGTTGCCCCGGAGTTGCAGATTGGTCGCTAAGAACCGACAGGATTCGGGTGACACGGAATTCCCATCACACAGCGGATGATTGCAACTTGGAACCCCTCAAAATTATTTAATCTGACTTAAATCATGACGTGGTGGCTAAGCAATAAGTCTATCTAAAGTCTCCACGTGAGAAATAGAGTCCCACAACCTGTAGACAGTGGCCTTCGAGCAAGACAAAACCTTTAAAGCTTCAGCAGGAGTTTCAACCCGACCAGAGAACTTGAGATAAATTAAGTCCGCCCTATAGTTGGCGCCAACGAGAGCTCGCACTTTTAACCAGGGGTTTGCGTCGAGTATTCCCTTGAGGCTGTAAAATTTTTTTTCGGGCTGCTCGAAATACTTAGGTACTTCGATCTTAAACTTAAGAAAGTTCGGATCTAGACCTCATTTTTTTATAAAATAGGGCTGAGAGTGGATCTCCGGAATGGAGGAAACTTGCTGACGTCTTTGTTTTAATTTTTTTATCAATAAATTAAATCTTCTATCGCCAAGTTCAACCATCTTGTCCGCTATAACCATCAAGACAATTTTTTCATCATCCGAAATATTTTCCGCAAAAGATAGCAGCCTTTCAACGTGAACCAATGAATGGATACGGTGAACAAGAACTGACAATAACATCGTAAATAATTTGTGGTCAGTCCAATGCTGGCACAGTCTCTGGCAACTACGGTAAGGGTTGTGTGGTTGCATTCAAGATCGGTACGCTAATTTTAAATGACGTTTACTTTGACTCAACAACCTGCACTCACAACGCAGTCGACTCGGGTCCTTTTACCGGCGCAACGGGGCAAAACACAACGCTGATGCAATCCAATTCGCCGTTTACCAATTGGAGCTCCGGCATAACGACAAAAAATGACACCCTTGGAAAATCTTTTCATTTCTGGCCCGGCCTTATTCAACGATGGAATGGCATGGATTTGCATGCCTGATGGTGAAGATATCAAGGAGAGCTCATGTTTACACGATCATTTCGGCAAATCCGACTTCAGATATTAATCGCTGCGATAAGCTTGATTACCTTTAGCGGGCCGGTTTTGGCGCAGACCCTTGTGGTGCGGCCCTCACCGACAAGCGATCAGAACCAAATTTTGGTCACTATTTATGAGCCTGGAGGCTCTGCAAAAACCATTGAATTTGTTGAACTGGACTCTGTTGGGCGGGAAACAAAAAAGTTTGCACTCCCCTTTGATGAGCTCTGGCGCCGAATTTCTAACCAAGATCTAATTGCTGCCGCCTCTGTGCCACTGACCCCTTTGATCCTCCTCGTTGACGGTATTGGCAATCTTGTCTCGGACAACGAAGACCAGATTTTTTTGGGGTTGCATGGCCAAAGAGATTTTCGAGCCGTACGGGTTCTTGCCATTTTGGCAAAAGAGGCCTTTGATCGTGAGGAAATTACTGAGCAATACTATACACCAGAGTATTTTGCGGAGTTGCCGGATCTGATAAACTCCTACTCAGAAAAACTTTTAAACGAATTATCTGATTAAGGAAACCTACAAAACTTTCTTTAAGGCTTCAATGGCCGCGTGGTTTTCTTCTGGCAAACCCACACTCATGCGCATGTGCGTGGGAAGTCCGTAGCCTTTAACAGGACGCAAGATCACACCTTGTTGTAGCAATTGCTCGTGTAACTCCGAAGAATCAAGTTTTGAATCTAACAACACAAAGTTGCCCTGCGATGGCCAGTGCTCTAGCCCCATTTTTGACAACTCGTCATAAAAGTAATCTAGCCCCTGCCAGTTCACTTTTTGCGCCTCAGTTAAAAACTGCGCATCCGTCACTGCCGCTATGGCTGCCACTTGCGCCAGAGAATTCACATTAAATGGATTTCTGACTCGATCTACAAAATCAATCACTTCCGGATGGGCCACCATGGTGCCCACGCGAAGTGCCGCAAGTCCATATACTTTGCTCAGCGTTCGCAGAACAATCACGTTGGAATGGCGTTTTACAATGTTGATGCTATCTGGGTAATCAGCGGCCCGCACAAACTCACAGTAAGCTTCATCTAAAACCACAAGTGGCGGATCCTCCTTGGGCAACGACATCAAAAACTCATCGAGCTCTTTTGCCGTTACATAGGTGCCCGTGGGATTGTTCGGATTGGCAATAAAAATCAATCGCACACCACTCTGCACTTTTTCTGACATTGCTTTAAGATCAAACCGCATCCCTGTTGTCAGTGGAGTTTCTATGGTGTTCACGCGAGCCGCTTGCGCACAGATCTTATAGGCAATAAATGCAGCCTGCGAAGTCAAGATCGATTCACCCGGCTCACAAAAAATTCGAATGAGCAAATCAATCAATTCGTTGGACCCATTGCCGAAAGTCAAAAATTCAGGGGCCACGTCGTAGTACTTCGACATGGTTTGACGCAAATCGAAAAAAGCGGCGTCTGGGTACCTATGAAGTTCGGATAGGGCCATTTTAACAGCTTCAACGGCTTTTGGACTTGGACCCAAGGGGTTTTCATTACTGGCTAATTTATACACCTTGTTTAAACCATACTCGCGCATAGTCTCGCCAATGGGTTTTCCGGGAATATATGGCTTTAGGCTTTGGATCTCTGCTGAGACTTTCACCACATGCGTCCTTTCCTTAAACGGGAAATTGAGTTAGACTGGCTTTTCATATTAGGACTTAGAATGACGTGGTCAATTGGTTTAAATCTTGGAGACTCTTTTGCGGAAGTGGCGGCCACGCAAGACGGTCATACTGTATCCCAGCGCTGGTATTTGCCGCAATGCCCACTCCCCCAACAGCTTGCCAGCTTTTTGACGCAGAATAAAATCGACGAGGTTGTCAGTTTTCGTGTGGCCACCAAACTGGCCGGTCAAATACTTAATCGACGTCTCGGCACTCCGCCGGCCTTTTTAACCACCGCTGGCTTTGAGTCTTGGCTCGACATGACGCTCCCTGTGCAGCCTTCCTATTTTAGTATAAGCGCAAAACGGGTTCGCTCACCCTTAAATCAGGATCTGGTTTTTGGGCTCTCTGAACGCTTAAGCCCCAAAGGTGAAGTGGTTAAACCGCTTGATGCCGCGGAAGTGGAGTTTATAGCCAGCAAATTGAAAATGAGCGAGGTTAAACATGTGGCGGTGGGCCTCCTTCACTCCAACAAGAATCCAGATCATGAGAAACAAGTGGCTGAAATCCTTCGAAACGAAGGGTTTATTGTTCACACCAGCTTTGACAGCCTGGTGGATCGCGATGAAAAGGCAAGATGGTGGGCGGCCATTCTCGATGCATATGTAGCCCCCGCCTTTTACGACTATTTTTCTAATCTGCGTGAATCGCTTTCGACTCAGATGCCACAATTGCCGGATTTTATTGTTCATCGGGGCTACGATGATACGACCCTAACTGCCGATACTGAGGTGCTCTCCACATTGATGGGTCAAACCAGTTGTCTTGCCAAACACTTTCAAATGAGTTCAAAACGCAAGGGGTCCACACTCTTATACTGCGGCCTTGAAGACTTCATTCTAGTGGATAATTCAGGCGAGATGAGTTCCGTTTGGACCAATGCCCTCGGTCCCATCGCACTAAAGGGGCCCTTGCACAAAAGAATGGGCGTGCAGCCCACTCAAGTTATAGGCAAAAGCTTTTGGGGGAGCGCCAACTACAAATCTGAAGAAAGTGGTTATAAGCCTGGCCCCATGTGTTTTGGGCGCGGTTTAAATCCAACGCTGATTGATATTTTAAATGCTCAAAGTCGACTGCCTGATGTTGAAGGGTTTACTCGACACATTAAAGACGGCATGAGAGGCCGACTGATCGAGACTCTATTCACGCTTTCACGCCAGGCCAACGAGATAGAATCTTTTGACCAAACGGATATGCCCGAATGGTTTGAAACCTGTGCGGCCAATAAATTGTTTTTCGAACTCAATTCGTTGGGAGTGGAAGATCTGACTGTCTCCGGTCCGCTGGCGCCCACCGTTTTTGCCTTATTGAAGTCCCGCCTACCTAAAGTGCGCCAGGCGAAATCAGGACATCTCGCCATTGCTGAGTGCCTCTCGCACTCAGTGGACACCCCGCGCCCAGGTGATTCCCTATGAATAAGTGTTTTCGCTACTGCCAATACCCGTGTTTTTTTGAAAATCTGCTAAAGGATTTTCCCGCTGCAGCCGTAGTGACTCCCGAAGGTGAAAGTTTATTTATTAAATATGAAACGCTGGCTGATATCGGGACATTGCCAGTCGTTGCACAAATAGCCCATCAGTATTTGCAACTTAAAGACGGCGAGATTGTGATTGCCAACGATCCTTATAGCGGCGGCACCATTCTCTCTTCCTACACATTGATCATGGGGCTGTCGGTTAATGAAAAAAAATATCGAGCAAACAATCCGCAAGGTGCCCCGGCGGATCTGCTTGTGGTCTACCGCATTGCTATGAAACCTCGAGTGATCATGGCACAATCCGTTGATGATGAGGGCATTCGTATACCGCCCACGCCCTTGTATCAGCCCCTTGCACCTCCTCACGAGCGTTTGAACCAACATATTTTAAGTGCCCTTTGCGAACACCCGCTATCACACCCAGAACTGGAAACTGTTTTGGGCAAAGCCATTGAGCAGCTCTCTCGTTGTGGTGAGCAGTTTAAGGTTATGAGTGAAGCTCTGGGGTTCAATTGGAGCAAGACGACACTGAAGGACTATTTTAAAACTTCCCATCGATTGATGCAGGATAAGATCCATGAAATGGCTCTGGGTGAATGTCAAATTGACCTTCCCTATGATGCCACAACCACAATTAAACTGCGTCTGGAAGTGACCGACGGCAAAGTTCTATTTGATTTTAATGGCACAGACCCCTCAAGTATACTGAACCTCACCGATACAGCCACATATGGGGCCTGTGTGGGTGCATTTTTATCATCGCTGGATGAAAAAGTGCCCCTCAACTCTGGTGTCTTTCAGGTGTTTGATATTTCGGCTCCCACAGGGGCTTGCGTAAATGCAGCCTATCCTAAGGCGGTGAACTTAGGCATGACTGACGGAGCGAGCCTCATCGGTAACCTTGTGCTTCGAGCGCTAAGCCAAGTGGACCGCTCTCATGACGTGGCTCTTCCAGGAATTTCTCAGTGTTCATTTGAAATGGAGTTTGCCTACGATCGTCGGTTTTATGAAACACTCTCTCCAGGTTCGCCGGCCACGAAAGATCATAAAGGAACAAAAGGCTTAAGCATGTGGCGCCGCTACCATCTTGATCGGCGCATTGAAATGATGGAAGCTCTCTACCCGATTACGGCGTTGAATTATTCTTTTCGTCCTCAGTCGGGCGGAGGCGGAAAATACTCCGGCGGAGATGGTGAAATTAAATCGCTTCAGGTTACAGAACCCGCAGTGTTGCGTTGGCAGCTGACAATGCCCCTGCATGGAGCCGAGGGAGCCTATGGTGGCAAAAACGGAAATCCTGCAGAAATTACTGTTCAACGAGTGGGGAAAAAACCTGAAAAACTCTCAGCCCATGGGGAACTCAACTTAGAGCCCGGCGATGTGGTATCTGTGAAGTCTGCTGGTGGTGGTGGGTTCGGAGCCGATGCCTAGCCTGAATGCCGACTTGACTCCAACGGCTATCGATCACCAGACAAGCTCAACCGCTATAAGATTAGCGAACAATTGCTCCCACGGTTTTTAACGCGGCAACAATAGATGCCACATGCTGATCATCTTTTGTTTCTAATAAGAAGTCGATAGCCGTTTGTCTGATCTCAACATGAGGACTCAGTCGGTCATGCCGAACCTCGAGGACATTCGCTTCTTGTTCGGCAATAATATCAGTAAGTTCATTTAGTGTGCCCGGGCGATCACTGACGATAACTTCGATTCTTGCAATTCTTCCTGATTTGGAAAGCCCTTTTTCAATTACCTGAGCCAACAAATTAAGGTCAATATTCCCGCCAGAAAGTATCAGGCAAGATTTTTTACCCAAGTCCCAGCCCGCCTTGCTGGCCGCAGCCAGGCCCACCGCACCTGAGCCCTCTACCATGGTCTTTGTACGTTCCAATAAAAATGTGATGGCTTCAGCGATTTCAGCTTCATTCACCGAAACAATGTCATCCACCATATGTTTGATGTAGTGATCAAAAAGCTCTTGGCTTGGATTTTTTACGGCTATCCCGTCAGCAATGGATGGCCTTGCCATTTTTCGATCGTAGGGTTCACCTCTGTACAACAACTTCATACCTGGAGCATTTTCTGCCACCACGCCATACACTTTGCATTTCGGCAATAGAGATTTAATTGCCGTGGCCACGCCCGAGATCAATCCACCACCGCCAATGGGAACAATAACAGAATCTAAATCTTTTAAATCTTCAACGACCTCCAGCCCCAATGTTCCCTGACCGGCAATAATATTAGGGTCCGAAAATGCCGGCACAAAGATGTAGCCATTTTCTTTAGCCAGTTCCTGAGCATAGGCGTAGCTTTCATCAAAGTAGTTTCCTGCCAAAATGACATTGGCACCGTAATTTTGTGTGGCCTGTATTTTAACAATGGGTGAGCCCTCTGGCATGACAATATGAGATGTGGCTCCCACATGTCGGGCACTAAACGCTACCCCTTGGGCATGGTTTCCGGCCGATGCGGCGATGATTCCTTGGGCGCGTTCTTTTTCAGTAAGTTGCAGTATTTTATTTAAGGCCCCGCGAATCTTAAAGCTACCAGTAGGTTGCTTGTTTTCATACTTCAAATAGACTTCAGCACCTAACCGCTGACTCACGCCTGAGGAAAACTCCAGCGGAGTTCTATTAGCGATATTGGCAATTCTCTTCTGGGCTTCTTGAATCTTATCTAAGGTGATTTTCATAGCCCTATTCAGTAGTTTTCCCAATAAACGGTCAAGCCCTGAATGGGGGTAAAGTGATTTTTCATTTGAGGGGGCCTTAAATGACGGTCGCTGACCGTGGGCACCAGGCGTTCATCGAAATAATGAAAGGCCGCCAGTGTTCGTCCGCACTGCTGACACTTTTCTACCTTATCTGCTTCATTTTGATTGAGTGTGCCGCAGTGGTGACAACGACGAAAGTGCACAGAAAAAGGAATTGTTTCGCCCGCGACGGACCACTTACTCTTAGGGGCTCGGCCAGATTCATCCATTTTTCACCTCTTAATAGAAAAATTGGTATTTTCAACTCTGCCCGTTGCCGGTCCCGCTTCCCTCAGGCTCGACATTCTCTTAAGCTTTCTTTTATAGAATACCATCACAGACCTTCATCCAGCAATACACAAAATTGATACAAGTGCCCGATTTAACAAGGCTTTCTGTATAATGACTTTACGCATTAAGGGTGCTGACTAAAAAGACCCGTTGTATCTCAGGGGGTTAACGCAATTGCCCTAAATTAAAAGGTACCTGCTTCCTTTTGTGGCGACAATGCGTTAGGCAAGGTGCCTCAAGCGGGCACCTTGCCTAACGCATTGTCGCCACAAAAGGAAGCAGGTACCTTTTAATAGGCTGAGCGCAGAATCTTGAGAAAACTGCCCACTTCTAGACTTGCTCCCCCCACTAAGAAACCGTCCACATCGAGCATTTTTGAAAGCTGGGCCGCATTGTCGGGCTTCACACTGCCACCATACAATATTTGAATTTTTTCAGCTGTTTTAGAGCCCTGCCACGATTCAATAAATTGGCGAATATGTTTGTGAACTTCATTGGCCTGCTCCGGTGTGGCCACCTTACCTGTGCCAATGGCCCAAACCGGTTCGTAAGCCAATAAAACGGATTTATCAAAATTGACTAGGGCCAAACTTTCTTTCACCTGAGTTAACACCACGTCCATCGTTTGACCGTTTTCTCGCTCACTCAGTGACTCACCCACACACACAACAGGTGTCATACCTAACCCCTGTACCAACGAAGCCTTGTTTGCCACTTGCTCACTTGTTTCCGCAAACAGCGAACGCCTCTCACTGTGTCCCAGCAACACATGCGTTGCACCCATTTCATGCACCACTTGTGCAGAGATTTCTCCAGTGAACGCACCGGAAGTTTCCCAAAATACGTTTTGTGGTCCCCAACCCACGCTAGTGTCACCCAAAAGTTCTGAGGCCACATACAGATTTGTCGCTGGCAAAAAAAGCGCGAGCTGGGCCAAATCACTGGGCGTGGCCGTTGAGTTCAATTCCCCAAAAAAGGCCCGAGTGGCTTCTGGGTTTTTGTTTAATTTCCAATTTCCGGCACACAAAAATTCTCGCACAATGAATCCCCTAGGGTTGACAGCCTCATCTCTAATTCACTGGATTCTGCCCTATGGCGCACTGCAAACTCAAAGTTAAATCCAAGAAAATTTTCAGATTGAAACAAAAAATTCACCCATTTTTAAAAACCCCGTGTCCTTTTCAAGGGGGGCATGTTAACCGCATGACAGGCTTATGGCTGGTCTTTGGTGGTGTTGGTAGTACTTTTGAAGTCAATACTAAGCACTGACTAGATTGAAGCTTGAGGCCTACGTTCAGCATGGCCTACCCTGGACACGGGGTAGGTTTTTTTTAATTTACAATATTAAGCACAAAAGAATCCCACTTGGTCTTGCTATTCGCCGGAGGAGCCCCTCTGTGAACTGGCGGCGAGTTCCGCGAAGCGGATGTTTGAGTCCGCCCACCCACAGAGGGGCTCCTCCGGCGAATAGCAAGACCAACTGGGATTCTCCACGAAGCTGATGTTTAAATCCACCCGCCCACAGAGGGGCTCCTCCGGCGAACAGCAAGACCAACTGGGATTCTCCACGAAGCTGATGTTTAAATCCACCCGCCCACAGAGGGGCTCCTCCGGCGAACAGCAAGACCAACTGGAATTCTCCACGAACCGGCTGAATGGGCCCCCGATAGAAACGAGTACTACCTAGCGCCACAGCATCGCTGCTATGCAACGCAAAAAGGAAAGGGATACCTTTTTACGGCTGCAGGATGAAAGGCCTGCCTGGTTACAGTTTTTTTGAACCCCTGCCGATCTATATGCCTGGAGAACAGACTTATGGGTGAACCCGCAGAAAAAAATGACCTGATAGCAGGTGGTATTGAATTTCGCCTGTTTGATGCCGTCTTAGACGTGGTCTTGGTCGTCGATTCGACTCGGTCTGTGGTTTACTGCAACCCGTGGGCTGCCCATTTTTTTTCTGTGTCAGAAAAGCGGATTCTATCGGGAATACCGTTTGATCAAATTCTTAGAATTGATGATGTGGATATTTTTTCGAACACTGAAAATCTAAAACCCTTTGAATTCACACCGTACACCGAAATCACCTATAAAGCGCTAACTAACGATCTCGATGGCCGAATGCAAGTTTGCGTACAAAAACTGCAAGCAGAAAATGGACACATTTTTTGGGGTGTGTTCGGTCGAGATATTTCTACGGAGGTCTCGCTTCATATCAAATATCAAGAAAAAATCCGCGAAGCTCAAAACCTGTATGAAGAATTAGAAATAACTCAACGTACGCTACTGAGTGAAATTTTAAAAAACGAAACCAATGAATCCATGCCACCCGCTCCCACGTCTCAGCCCGCAGTGCCAACACCGCCTCCCACACCTGTATCACCACCACCAAATCTTGTTAGCGACAGCAGTGACGGCCCTGCTGGGTTGAATCTGCAAATCGCAAAAGATCCCAATGCAGGATTTGTTCAAGCGGAAAAGGTTCTTTCTCAAAATCCAAACAGTCAAAATGAAAGACCCCTCCCCTATTCTGTAGCGGCGACACTCCATACCTCAAATCGGCAAGTGTTTAAAATTAAGACGCTAAAAATATTTAAGACTTTCATTGAAGTGTCGGGAAATGATCTGCCCATAAATCAAAACGACCCCGTGGTCATTGAAGTCCTCGGCACCCCGCAACTGAAGCCATTCACAGCTCAGTGCCAAGTATCGATGGTCATGAGTGGGAACCCGCGACTAGGAATTTACAACAACTCCTACCGCCTCAAATTTATTAAACTCAGTGCGCTCTCGCAAAAGTTGATCGACGAGTTTGTGGACCAACATAAGTAGGCCGGAATCCCGATAACTACAAATACGGGTTACCCTTTTCTTTTTCAGAGGTTTTTCGATTGGGCCGCAAAACTTCTATTCCAGGCAAATGGTCCCCTTGCAGAAATTCTAAGCTGGCTCCGCCACCCGTGGAGATGTGGGTCATCTTGTCGGCATATCCCGCAGCCTGAGCGGCTGCCGCTGAATCTCCTCCGCCCACGACGGTGAAAGCTGATGACTCGGCCACAGCCTTGGCAATAGCAAAAGTTCCGCTGCTGTATTCAGGTGTTTCAAACACACCCATAGGGCCATTCCAAAAAATGGTTTTTGCAGAGCCAATAACTTTTCTGTATTCCTCTACAGTTTTTGGCCCAATATCCACGCCCATAAACCCTTCAGGTATGGCCTCACTTTTTGTCGTTTGCAGGCTCTCGATCTGAGTCAAACCGGAGACCACAATGTGGTCCACGGGCAGTAGCACCGACTTCTTACGGGCCTCTAAGCGATCCATCAATTGCGCTGCAAACCTAATACGAACCCTTTCTACCAATGAACTTCCAACGGGAATATTTTTTGCGGCCAAAAAAGTATAAGCCATGGCACCACCGATAATAAATAAATCCACTCGGTCGATCAGATTCTCGATCACACCAATTTTATCGCTAACCTTTGCTCCACCTAAAATAGTCACAAAAGGTTTTGCCGGCGGCTCCAGCAGCTGTCCCAAAACGGAAAGCTCTTTTTCCATAAGAAAGCCAACACCCCGCTGCTCAACCAGACTCGGCAATTTCACCACACTCGAGTGGGCTCGATGACTGGCGCCGAAGGCGTCGTTAATATAAATATCAACATATTTTGAAATCTCGTGGGCCAGGCCTTCTCCATTTTTAGTCTCATCACTATCAAAGCGAAGATTCTCAAGCATAATTACTTGCTTGTCTTTCAGACCACCCAAAAGAGCTTTCGGCGCATCACTTCTCGGATCATCAACAAGTATGACCTCTAGACCCAGTTGCTGATTCAGTGCCTGCGCCACCGGCTCCAGTGACATAGTTTCTCGATCCTCTGGTCCTTTCGGTCGACCAAGGTGAGAGGCAATCACCAGGTGCGCACCCTGCTCCAATGCATATTTAATCGTCGGCAGCGCAGCTTGAATACGAGTGTCATCAGTGATCTTGCCATCCCTCATAGGGACATTAAGATCTAACCTCAAAAACACTCGCTTTTCTTTTAACGAAAAATCTTTAATGGACTTGATGCCCGTCAGCGCTTTTACCATTAATCCATTCCTTTATCTGCCATATAAAGCGCAAGATCGATCATCCGTCGGGAGAATCCCATCTCATTGTCGTACCACGAAAACACTTTCGCCATTCGATCACCCATGACCATGGTGGAAGCTACATCAACAATTGAGCTTGACGTATCACCTACAAAATCAATGCTTACAAGCGGCTTATTTTCACATCTTAAAATCCCTTTAAGCTGACCAGACGCTGCTTCGGCAAAAGCCTCGTTTAAAGATTCTTTAGTTAAGGATTTTTTTGTTTCTACGACTAAATCCACCAGGCTCACATCGGCTGTGGGAACCCGCACAGCAATCCCGTCAATTTTACCCTTCAAGTCAGGAAGAACCAATCCCACGGCCTTTGCCGCACCCGTTGTGGTGGGGATCATGCTCATGGCCGCCGCACGGGCCCGCCGCAAATCCTTATGAGGAGCATCAAGAATCATTTGATCGTTGGTATAAGAATGAACCGTGGTCATCATTCCCTTTTCTATCCCAAAGGTGTCATTAATCACTTTGGCAATGGGAGCGAGGCAATTGGTTGTGCAAGAGGCATTACTAATCACATCATGGGCTTTAGAATTGTAAAGTTCGTGGTTGATCCCATAAACCACAGTCAAATCGGCATCGGGAGATGGCGCCGACACCATCACTTTTTTTGCCCCACCTGATTTGTGCTTCAGAGCATCGGCTTTTTTTGTAAATACTCCCGTACATTCAAAAACGATATCTGCACCCCAATCACCCCAAGGAATTTCTTCTGGATTTCTGAAGCTCGAATAATGAATGGACTTTCCATCCACCACCAGTTCAGTTTCAGAACACTCCACTATTTTTGTATACTGGCCATGGGTGCTGTCATATTTCAAAAGGTGGGCTGCTGTTTCGCTGCCACCTAAATTGTTAATACCGACAATTTCAACGTCATCAAACCCCGCCCGAAAAGCCAGGCGACCAATTCGACCAAATCCGTTAATTCCAATTTTTAAGCGACTCATTTATGACTCCTTTAATATTCAGCTATCCCATTTGATCTTCGGAAACATTTTTTTTGCATTAGCCTTTGTCTGAGCGGCCAACTCCGCCATTGTCACGCCCTTAATCTCTGCGACCTTCTCTGCCACATGCACCACATACTCTGGGCTGTTTTTTTTGCCACGAAAGGGCACGGGTGTCAAAAATGGAGCGTCAGTTTCTACATGCAATCGATCTAGCGGCACCGACTTCACAACTTTGCGCAATTCGTCTGCATTTTTAAAAGTGACAATTCCAGAAAACGAAATATCAAACCCCAGGGAAAGAGCGTGATCCGCCAGCCACTGGGTGCCGGTAAAACAATGAATCAGACCGCTCACCTGACCTGCAAAGGGTTTCAAAATATCTATGGTATCAGGCTCCGCGTCCCGAGTGTGTATCTCCACCGGCAGCCCAAACTCTCTCGCTAACTCTAGCTGTCGACGAAAAATTTGCTTTTGCTGATCGCGCGGAGAGTGATCGTAATAATAATCCAACCCGATTTCGGCCACGGCCACCACTTCTGGGTCATTCAAATGGCTTCGCATAAATGTCTCGACGGCATCGGTATAGTCAGCCGCATCGTGGGGATGCACACCGAGAGTGCAGTAAACATGGGGTTGAAGTTTTTTTGCTAGCTCCACAACCACAGGATGGTCGTCTGCACAGGTGCCAATTGTCACCACACGTTCCACACCACTGGCCAAACATGCCTGCAGCGTTTCTTCAGGCGGGGCCTCTAGCATATTCAAGTGGGCATGCACATCAATCCACTGATTCAATTTGCCGTTCCTTCTAGTTGAATAAAAAAGTCTTCAAAAGCCAAGCTGCGCTCGGCATTAGACAAAATACTCTTTTCTAAATCGAGCACCAACTGCCCCACCCAGCCCACTCGACCATCAAGAGCTTCACCCAATTCACGAATAAGACCCAAATGATCACCATGGATAAAACCGCTTTGACCTTTTTTCATAAAATGCACATCTCGAATCAATTGCTGCCATAGTCGTGTCAGCATCAATGTTTTTTCTTTATCTTTCAGAGGATCATTCAATGCATTTACCACACTGTGGTTTCGCTGCACCAACCACTGACGCCAAACACCCAATGCCTGGTCTCTAAATTCAGTCATCTGCTCCAACTGCATAGCCACATCCGCCCGACCCTGGGCGGCTTCAATGATCCAGTCATCCGCTGATGAAACTCTTCTCAGCTGTGATGTGGACAAGGCCCCAAAGCGCAATACCTGGGAGCGGGATCGAATGGTTGGAAGTATTCCTGACACGCTGTTGGCGATTAAAATGAAATAAGTGTCTTCAGGCGGTTCTTCAAGAGATTTTAACAGCGAGTTGGCAGCCTGCGGGTTCATCAAATCGGCTCGATCGATAATCACCACGCGAGCCTGCCCCAAGCCGCGAACAGAAATAAAGCGAATGATCTGACGGGCTTGCTCCATTTTTATTTGTAGGCCCTCAGGCTCAACATACAAAACACTCTCGCTTTGATTTTGTTCGATCCGCCGGCAGCTCGCACACTGACCACAACCCAAAGGGTTCTCTGTACAGATCAATGCCTGTGCCACGCCTTGGGCACATAGTTTTTTTCCAACACCTGATGGCCCCACAAATAACAACGTCATGGCAAGCCGCTGCCGCTTCAACGCACTTTCTAACTGCGCCACTTGTTTGTCGTGTCCTACTAACCGATCTAAACAACGAGCCACTTTCGCCTCTTTAACTCACTCAGCAGCTCCTGCAACAGCTCCTCTGGCGATTGCGTTGCTGAAAGCACAAACCACCTATCCGGTGTCTTTTGTGCCTGCTGTATATAACTCATTCTCACTCTCTCATGAAAGTCTTTTGCCTCTTGTTCAAAACGATCCGGGCTGTCGCCTTGAATGCTTTCGCGCATTCGCATTCGCTGGGCAGAATCCTCTACCGAAAGATCCAATAACACAAAAAGATCGGGCTTCAGCCCCCCGGTGGCATAATCATTGAGTTGATCAATGGAATCAATGTTCAGCTGCCGCCCACCAGACTGAAACGCCACCGTGCTGGCCGTAAAGCGATCACACAACACCCACTGTCCCTTTTCCAAAGCCGGCGCAATAATTTTTTCGACATGTTGGGCCCGATCGGCCAAATACAATAGCAGTTCGGCTTTCGCAGTTGGCGGCTCGCCTTCCAGCCGTAACAAAAGTTGTCGAAGCTCGCCGCCGAGGGCTGACCCTCCCGGCTCCCGGGTCATCACACAAGAAATATTATGTTTCTCAAGTACTTGACGAAGGCCCTGGGCCAAAGTGGATTTTCCGGAGCCATCCAGCCCCTCAAAGACAATAAAAGACATGGGTTGTTTTTCACTCGACCACAGGACAGTGTCACTGCATTTTCCGCCCAAAAACGCACTGCATTGTTAAACCTTTTTCTAAACTCTGCCGATCGAGTTTTCATGAGCAAAAAAACGCCAAACCCAAAAATGCGCGTGGAGAAAATTAAAGTTCTGGTTGCCGATGATGACCGGCAAATGGGCCGTCGACTCACCTCTGAACTGCGCTCCAACGACTTTGCGGCGGAGTTTGTCGACAACGGGCTCGATGCCAAACAAATGATTCTCGCCTGGTACCCTCGGATTGTGCTCATCGACCTAATGCTTCGCGATGGCAATGCCTTTCAGGTTTTAAAATTCATCAAAAGCCAGCCCGCCCTCAATCATCACAAAGTGGATGTTTGCGTTCTCTCCGGTCACAATGACCATGACAATGTTCGTCGCGCCTTTCAACTAGGGGCTAAAGATTACGTGGTGAAGCCCATCACCATCGACGAGCTCATCGCGCGACTTGTATTTATAGCTCGTGACCACAGACACATTGAAAAAATCATGGCGCCGGACTCCCCATCGGAAGAGGGCACCGCCACCAAGAAGAAAGGCCCCAATTATTGGCTGCAACTTTCTGATTTGCTTTTGACACAAGGACTCTCACAGACGGACATCATCGAGCGACTCTTCAACCTGACACGTATGACAGCCATTAAGGTTGGTGGCGTACGATGCTCGGTGGTTCGTTTTGTGGACCAAAACTCTGGCGTCGTCATCGCGTCAAGTGACGATCGAAGCGTTTCGGGACTCAACCTCGATCTCAACCGTTACCCTGAAATTCGCCTGGTGGTGAACACCAATTCAATGGTGGCCGTGGAAAATATAACCAAACACCGCCAACTCAAGTACATTCAACAACACTTTGAAAAGATCAACTTTAACTCTCTCATTGTGGCCCCCATCATGCACAAAGACCAAGTCTTTGGAGTCCTCTCCGTGCGCATGCCCACCAAAAAGACCACGCTGACAGATAATGAGATTCTGTTTGTGGAAGTTGTGGCCAAGGTTATCTCCTTGACCCTCAACGGAGAAGACACCTCGGCCCTAGAAAAAATCATTCGCGCCGCCTAATTGCTGCACCACGCTATAAATTTCACTGATCGGAAAAACAGTATGGAATTGATGGTGGACTCATCGCCCCTATTACCCTATATTGTCGGGCCGCGAGGTAATTTACATGTTTACATTTATTACAGTTATCCACGTCATTGTGGCTTTGTTTTTAATTCTTTTCGTGCTTTTGCAAGACTCCAAAGGCGGTGCCATGGGCTCGCTTGGCGGAGGTGCTAGCGGCTCCAGCTCTGTATTTGGCTCAACTGGCGCTTCAAGCTTTCTGGTGAAAGCCACGCGGTGGGTAGCCATTTTGTTTGCCATCACTTGCATTTTACTGACCATGAAGACGGTGCAGTTGGCTGGAAAAACTGGAACCAGCGTTGTGGATGATGTGGCTCCCTCACAAGAAGACGCCGCGGCCATGGCGCCCCTACAAAACGACAGTGCTGATACAGCTCCGGCAGCCAATTCAGAAGCTGTATCTGAAAAAGCCCCTGAAAGTGGTGAAAACTCCGCCCTTCCTGAATCCACGCCTGAGGCAGAATAGTATTTAGAATGTCATCACGATGGACATGGATTTTTGGTATTACCCTTGCCTTTGCCGGTTTGATCGTTGTGTTTTTTTCCCATGAAATTTCGTTGTGGATCAGTCCCCCGAAAAACGAGGTGGCTGTGGGACCTGTGGTGGCCAAGGTGACTCGCGCCGAGGGCCCCGTCTCAGTCCTTCACAGAGGCAAACTTGCCGCTGAAACAGGGCTCACCGGCCAACCCTTGCACCACCGCGACCGCGTTGTGGTGGATCGCCGGGGCGTATTGAGCCTCTCTTTTGATTCTGGTTATGAAATTGAGATTTTGCCCCAAAGTGAGTTTGTCATTGAGCTGTGGTCAGAGACCCACTCCAGCTCACCGATTTATATCAACATGGTCCAAGGTGACTACAGAGTCATTAGTAACGGGATCTTGGGTCAGCTTTATATGGTCATGAACCGGCAAATCTTTGTGCCCTCACGAAGACCAAAGACGCCGCCCCTCCCCTTAGTGATTTCTCAAACCACAGGCAGCCCATCTTCTGATGTAAAAACAGAAACCTCTCCTGAGCCCGAACCGATCAAAGGATCTTTTGTAGAAGATCTGGCCACGGAAGATCAAATTAAAGATGTCCCAGCCACATTAGATACGCTTTCTGATAAATACATTTCAGAGGTGATTGCGGCCCAACGAGAAGCCTTTAGCCGGTGCCAGGCCAACGCCGTTAGAGATAACCGCAATGCCAAAGGTAATTTGCTGTTTGGGGTGACCATCGATCCTCGCGGGGTTATTGAAGACGTCAAAGTACTTCAATCTGATATTGATAACCCTGAGCTGGTTGAATGCGCTCGAATGGTTTTCACGCGGGCCCGATTTCCCAGTTTTTCTGGTCCTCCCATAAAGCGGAGCTTTCCGTTAAATTACGAATAAGCACCAGGGATTTCGCTGTCAGCGATAGTCATGCATATAATCAATGCGTTCAGGCACCCAAGGTTCGAAACTGCCTTCCAGCTCATACACCCTATCTCCTACTTTTTGTGTGATTTCACGGGGCTCAACGGAGGGCTTATAATCTTCACGCAATAAATTTTTGGCAATGAGACTGGGAACCAACTCTGCCACAGTGGGAGCTCCCAAGGCGCGCCGCCGAACCAAGTCGTCAAAGCTTCGCTCAATTTGCTCAGGTGTGAACCCGTAGTTGGCCACCATATCTTGAGCCACATCTACTACTTGATTTACACCCAGTCGACCGTCTTGAAACAAATCAGCCGCCATCTGCAAGCTATTAAAACTCGGCATGGTTCGACGACCAAACTTTATATAGTATTCAGAGTCCGTATCGTCTTCGAGATTGATATAGATCTTTTCCACAGGATCATTGTTCGGAACCCGAGCCTGAAGATCAAGAATGGCATCCATTTGCTGACCCACAACCCGAAAGCTTTTCATAATATTGCGAACCTCTGACCGCTCTAATCGGCGCGCACAGATATCAGAGTACAACGAGTAAATCACAGCATCAGACTCACTGTCGTCGCCAAAAAGCACTTGGCGCACGTCTTCTGCGAGTAAAAGTCGCATCTGCAAAAGGGCTTGTAACTTGTAACCCACCTGCTGAGTTAATCTCCAGAGCCTTTTCGGCCGAAGGTTTTGAAGATTGTCCTTACAAAAAATGGCATAGGGTTGAATGCCGTCAAGATTCAATTTTTCAAGTACACGCCCGGCGATTTGCGGCGGTGAGGCGGTGATAAAAAATATAGGAAAGTCTGTCGAGGGGTGTTGCTGCAGCCAATGATCGCGAAGACTTCGCACCAAAGTCGCTGTCCCCGGCAAATTGCGCTTTTCGATGGGCTTTTCAAATGCCGTTCGCACCAGCCCTTTTAATGTCTCAAACTTCGTATCGAGGTAGGTTTTATCCAAATCCCAGACGTAGACCTCTTTGGCCATTTTCACTTTTTCCGTGGCCTTATAAGGGAAATGCACCACATCGGCCGTGATCTTTGCTGTTTTTCTCCAATCCGTCATAAATCTCTCCCTGAAACTGAGCTATTCTAACAACGCTCCTGCAAAAAAACCAACCTCGGCGTTGCCCTCAAATTGAAGCCTATGGTAAACGGCTACTTGATGACCACGCACGTTAAAAAACCGAGTCCAACGAGCTTGGATTTCAAGCCTGTGGGCGGCTGGCCGGCGCCCTTACCCACTATGAGCTGGGGCCGCTGGCAACTAACACACTTTCAGAATTTAGCTCGGCACAATTACGACCTGAGCCAGGGCGGCTTTTCATTTGAAGAAGTTTTCTTTTCGCTCTACCCCCGCCTCACTCTCTCGGAGCTGGCTCGCATTTACACTGGATGGCCGGAATCATTTAAAAGTGAAGTGGGAATCAACTGGACCCTGTTTTTTGAAAATTACCGATTAAATTATAATTCCACGCTAATTCACACACTAGAAACCCTCGCCTCCACCCCGGAAGATTTTCAAAACTGGGTGAGCCTAAAAGGGTTGTCCATTGGCGACTTGGCACCCCTATTGAGCGTTCCCAATGATTTGGATTTGACAGCCCTTTACTCTCGACTGTCGGTAGCAAATCCCAGTAAATCCATTGGTGTGCAGATTCTGGAGTGGATGATTGAGCTGTCTCTCATGGGGCATGAAATACCACATATTAGCCCGTCCCCAATGGATGCCAATGAATGGTGGCAGCTCTTAAAATCACTTCGATATAATAACACCGTTTTGCTAGATAATACTCGATCTCACGCCACCAAGTCCCTACCGTGGCCTTCGCACACTCAGGCCCAATGGCAACGACGCGGTGACGAGGGAGGCATCGATGTTCGCTTTTTTGTCACCTCTGAAAAAGATCTGGAACAAAAAATAAAGGGCCTAATGAAAGTTCAAGAAAAAATCCAAACAAACAGTGACGGCCTGTGGAAGTCTTAGAGCAGATCAAAACTTTTTTTATTCATAATGATAGTGCAAACTCCACGCTTGCCAAGCGCATTGTTGACATAGTGCCCGCTGAAAAAATTCAGTGGGTAAACACCAGGCCCTTTGCCGATCGAGACGGACGACTTTCTTCAAAAGAATTTTCTGAAAGCAAACAACATTTATTCGTTGCCCCCTTCCGTGGAAAGTTCTTTAAACGTTGCCCTGGCTCACGCCCAGGGCTCACCTGTTGCAACTATTTTGTGCTTAACCTGGGTCTGCAATGTAATATGAACTGCTCTTATTGCTACTTGCAGAGCTTTATTAATACCCCCGTGATGACAGCCTATTCAAATTTACAGGATGCGCTTTGCGAGCTAGAGGATATTGGTCGATCCATGGCCGACCATATGGTTCGCATCGGAACCGGAGAGGTTATAGACAGTCTCAGCCTTGACCCGATCACGCTCTTCTCTCACGACTTGATTCATTTTTTTCGCCGTTATCCGAAATGGCGCTTGGAGTTTAAAACCAAATCCGATGCTGTGGATCAGTTTTTAGATGTGCCTCATGCCGGCAATATCATTGTCAGCTGGTCAATCAACCCGCAAAATATCATCGACAAAGAAGAACATGGGACTGCCAGCTTAGATCGTCGACTTAGAGCGGCCGTAAAATGTCGCGACAAAGGCTTTCTGATATCTTTTCACATTGACCCAATGATTTGGCACAAAGGCTGGGAAAAGAATTATTCTGAGCTTGTTGAGAAAATCACAACGCTGTTTCGCCCCGAAGAAATCCCGGCCATTTCGGTGGGCGCGCTGCGGTTTCAACCGGAGCAACGCCATATGATGCGGGAGCGGTTTGGCATGGATAGCTTGGTCAATAGTGCTGAAACATTCAAATGCAGTGACGGAAAACTTCGCTATGACGGCCAACTCCGGCGACGGATGTACGAACATGTGGTCAACGCGTTTAAAAACAAAGATTCCAAATGGAATATATTCTTGTGTATGGAGACTCCCGAAACCTGGCTTCAGTCCATGCCCTCACTTCCGGGCACAGACCCTGGGCTTAAGGATTTATTTTACAATATTAAAATGCCAAAACCAGCATCAGAGCTAGGTTGCCAATAAACGCCAATGCCGTGTAGAGGGGGCGTTTCTCGCGCTGCTTTTCTTGAACTTCTACCATTTTTGCCGACAAGTACTCGCCCCCAAGCCCCCCGTAGATTTTTTGTTCCGTTGCAAACTGTTCGCGAAGGCGTTTGAATTCATTTGGAAATCTAACTAGCGAGTAAGCTTTGATTTTCTTAAAATCCTCGGCTCGAGTGATCGTCACCACCACTTGACCCGACTCTTTTGTTATCACGGTTCCTTCAGCAAAAACTTCCATGGTCATACCATCGGGCAATTGAGGTTTGAGACTCTCACTGTGCAATCGAATGAGCTGCACCGGATCGCCTACCTCTATTTGCGAGACTTGACCTACTTTTATTTTCACTACCTTTTTGGCGTTTTCTTCGTAAACAGGTCGACCCTTTAGAGGATCCACGACCACGTAACCCTGATAAGGCAGTGAGGCCACAAAGTCTTGCATAAGTTTTTTACCGGTGGCCTCTATTTGCTCAGATACAGGTAGGGATTTTTGAAGGCTGATTTCGTGTTGCCAAAGCACTCGACCAAATTCACCTTCATAAACATTCATTTTCATTGTGTTTGCATGCACCTCAGTTGTGACCAACGCATGGGCATCCAAAAGTTTTGCCAAAATCAAAGCATCGGCGGGCTGCAGCTCTCCCCGCGCCTGATAGAGATCTTTTTGCTGGAGAAAACTCTTACTGGCCACCAAAAATCGATCGGATTCGGTAAGGGCCTCGCGCATTGACCACCAGGTGTTTTCTGCCGATTTCTTTAGCTGCCGCTCCACTTTTACCGGAAACACCGCCACTCGATGAATCAACTGATGTTCAACCTGGGCAAAGGACACCAATGGAAATACAAACATCAAAAAGACAATTCCCAAAAACCGAAGATTTCTGCTCATAACTTTGCCCCCTCTATTTGCCTTTCACACCTTTTCGAGATTTCGAACCAAAAGACCAATCGATTTGTTCTTTTGGAAACGATAGCCAATTTTCTTGTTTAGGAAAATCAGCAGGACGAGGTTCACACTGTCCCAGGTGTTGTAATACGGCTGTTATGCCTGACAAAAAAGCATCAAATGCATAGCCATTTTCAATCATAGCTCTCACATCCTGATCGTAAATAAACGCTATGTCCTTTTCAATCAGCCGGCTCACAATGGCCTCTCTGGCCTCTTCGCCATGCGTCGAATGCTTGTGATACCGTAAATGACTTTTCTGGATACCGAGTGAACGCCCCACTCGCCAAAGACTTAACTTAGGAAACACTTCCAAAGTGGGCACACTGATCCGACGTTGAATAAATTGAGCTCTGGCCATAACTGGTGCCGCATTGGCTCCCATGGCATGCGACGGATGAAAAGGTTCTTCCAGTTGACTTGAAATATGCAATTCGGCGCAACGTTCGGTGTAGGGCGTGAATAGCTTTTGCACCTTTCGACGTTTAGACTTTTGCTGACGAAAATGGTTCCACATCCACCGAATGTGGGGCTCTTCACAGTTTTCATAGCCAGGGCAATCCAACTGGCAATTGAGGCATAAAGGCGCACTCAAAGGTGCATTGATGGCCACCGAATGTAGGTTGCTGCGAAATTGATTGATTAAATAATGCAGCTGAAGGTCGGCAGAAATTTCACCTTCTGATTTGATTCGCTCCACGAGTCGAGCCAAAAAAACTTTATGTTGAAAGGGGTAGTATTCTACCACGGCCAAACAAGAGCGGTCCGTTTTGCCGCCGGTCAGACACAAGCCAAGAAACACGTGCCGCTTGAGGGCGCGGTCCGTAGGCATTTCTAGCGGAGCTTTCTTTGCCCCAGCTACGGTTTTTTTGGCTTTCTTCTTGCTGACCTTCTTCTTTGACGAGTTCTTCTTTACTCTTGTGGACGAACCACTGGCTTTGCGTCGAGAACTTGAAAGTTGTTTTTCTGACATGCTTGCAAAACCTCACTTCGTCGATCTGGCTCCGTCCAAATCATCACACAACCGCCGCCACCAGCTCCACAAATTTTAACAGCCTTGGCGCCGGCCTGCAAAACATGCCCTCTTAATTGCTCAATTTCTGGGCTAGAAAACCCTGCACTGAGGCGAACTCGCGCTTGAAACTCCCTTTCAAAAAGGGGCGCCAACTCATTCCATTGCCCCTGCCGACATACTTGAGCCACCTGATCGGCGATGTCAGCCACTTCTTCCAGGGCCGAAAGAGTGTTTTGGTTTCGGGCTATGGACTCTTTTATTACCTGCCAGTTGTTAATGCCTGAATGATGCGGCACTCCCGTGTAAACTAAAACCATTCGCTCCTGAAGGTAGGTGGCGTCAGGCTTGAGGATTTCAGACTCGGGGCCCTCCACTGAATAGTCAATAATATGTAGTCCGGGTTCTGCCGCGGGGAAATAATCCTGTGTACCGGTGGGTGTTTGCAACACTCGGGCTTCAATGTTGTGAGCAAGATAAACCAACTTATTGATTTCAAGTGGCCGCTCTTGCCATTTTGAAAAAGCCTTCAGCAAACTAATAGACAAACTGGAGCTTCCGCCCAAACCTCCACCCACGGGACTTTGCGATTGAGTGGTCAGGGTAAAACCTGTTTGAGGCATCCAAAAAGCCACATGCTCCTTAATAAGGACTAGGGCTTTATCATTGCACTGAAGCAACTCATCCAAGTTATTAAATGTTTTCGAGTAATTGTAATCCGAAATCGCCACATGTACGACTGAGTCTTTGCCAGGCACAAGCTCTACATTAGTGTTTATATCAATCGACAGGTTTACAGTCTGACAACGTCTTCGTGGCAACAGCAAAAATAAAGGCCAGCAATCAAGAGTACCACCAGCCAAATCCACCCGCGTGGGTGATGTAATGGAGATTTTCAATGGTTACTTTCCGGTTTGTGAAACTTCTGTTGATTGCTTTTGATCGGTTTTCTTTTCTGGCTCTTTTTTATCTTCTATCACTTCCTTCACCGGAAGGTCCTTGATACGAAACCCACTTAAGCTAAACAGTTCAGGTGACAAAGAGCTTTTTGCATAAAACTCATCCTGGTCTGTGCTCTTCTTTTTTTTCAGTTTATCACCCCAAACCAACCGCATCAATGAAGTGCCCGTTTCGTCGGAGAACTCAATAAACTTGTCTTCTTTGGCAATTGCTTTATTTTTGTCTTTGCTAAAATATTCTTCCACCCGAAATTGATTGACCGTTCGAATCATCTTCTTAACGCGATCTTGATTCACTTGCTTTTTCGCATCCTGCTCAGCCAGCTCCCAGTGATCACTGATTTTCTTCAAGTGAAATTTTTGATCACCATCGGCATAGCGAATTTCAGCCACCTTTTCTTTATCAAATGAAAACGGATACTTCTTGTCACGGAACTCAGCTAATCCCTTGTCAAACAAGTTCAACTTGGTACCGGCCACTTCATAGATCACAGGGGACACACTGGCCTTCACATAAACCTTGCTATCCATAGCCGGACTCATCACCACGTCAGCAGTTGAAGAGCTTTCACCTCCCTCAAGGTTGAGAGATAGAACTACACTGGGCTTGTCGAGTCCAAATTTCTTGGCCTGAGCTTTATCAAATGATTCTGAGGCAAAATCATTAGCTTCAAGATCCTGCAAGTTTCGCACATAACTGTTCACCAGGGCTTGTTCAATGATGAGATCTTTTGAAGAACCCAGCGACCACTGCCCCTCTTTGTCTTTCTCAAAGGTGATTGTGCCACCGGCCAATTTGGGCGCTGATTTGACTGTGAACGACGAGATTTTTAACTCATCTCGAAACACTTTTCGAGAGCGAAGGTTTTTAACTTCTTTTTGCGAGTGGGTTTTCCAGGAGTTTTCGCCCAAATACAGTTTTTCAGAATCCCCTTTTTTAAGAAAAATCTTTCCATCAAAAGATTCTTTCGATCCCACTTTTATTTTATGAGTGACTCCATCTTTTGTTGAAAGCTCTACTGTCGATTGGGGCTTATCTAGGCCATAGGCTTCCCATTTTATTTGACCTTCCACGGGAAGCTCGGTGGCTTTTTCTCGCAATATGGCCGTAATTAAGCCTTCCACTCGATCATTGTCAGCCGAATCATTCACTGGCTCCTCAAGGCCCCACTGACCTTCGGCATTTTTCTTTAAAGCTAAGGTCTTTCCATCGACCTCAAGCTTCAATTGAACAACGTCGTTATAGTCCAAACTCCCAAACACTTGGGCGGCCGCTTCTTCTTGAGCCTTTTCTGTTTCGGCCTTTTCCGAATCAAAATAAGCAAAGTAAGCGAGCCCAATAACAACAATCGCAAAAACCAAAGTGGATCGAAATGGCTTCACGCGCTCCTCCTCCGCTGCCAGGCAAAACCGCTAGCAATGAGCAACAACAAGGGCAAACTTAAACCCGCTATCACGGCCACACGCTGGCTAGACGACGTTAACTTCAACGTGGTGCCCTTAGGAACTTTTGGTCGAATACTAATCAAATCACTTTCTTCGCCCAAGAAGGCAATAGAGTTCATCGCGATATCTCTATTGTAACCGACAAAGATATTTCGTGAGTTCAAAAAGTCACTATCACCAAAAACCACGGCCGCTGTTTTGATCACTTCCGTGGGTTTTTCCTTGGCCTCTTCGGCATCTTTTGCTGCTTCAGCCGTGTCCCACTCAACGGCCATACCTAACACAAAAGACTCCCTCTCCACCTTGGTCCCCGGCTGCGGCCGAAGATCTGGTGATGAAAAGGTACTCGGTGAAGTTTTCACAAGTTCTACGACTTTTTGCCCGGGCGTTGAGTCACCCGCAGACTTCGTGAGAGAAGATGCCACATCAAATAAAGTGATCTGATCTTCAAACGGTCGAAAGGGGTTCATTTGAAGTTTGTCAGTAATGGGGTGAGCTTTGTCATAGATGGTCCCCAGCACAGTCGCTGGGCTACCGCCGGCCACGACGGTTCGAACATTCAAAATATACTTGTCGTCAAAATGAACGCCCAAATTTTCGGTTAACCGATTTATGCCATGACGCAAACCCGGATCCGCAGCGATAAACAACTTGCCGCCTTTTTTCGCCCAACTCGTTAAAGCCGCAATCTCACTGTCAAGAATCTGCCCATCCGGGCCGACAATGGCAATGATTGAGGCATCTTCAGGAATGTCCTCACCCTTAAGCAGATTTAACTTAGCCACTTCAAAACTTGCATCCTCTAGCAAGGTCTTAAACTCTTGCATTCCTTGAGTGTCTTGCGAGTCGTATGAGCGCTCTCCGTGTCCTGTTAAAAAGTAAACCTTTTTCACTTTGTCACGAGTGGCCTTGACGATGGCTGATGTGAACTTTTCTTCGGCTCGCTCGGAGTTGGGCTCTTCCACCCGGACTTTACGGCCTTTGTACTCAACAAATACAGCAAACCGATCGCCTCGCTTGAGATACTCTTGTGCTTCAGCCTGGTTCACATAGGCGTTAACAAACTGAATTTTTACCTTGTTGCTGTTTTCTTGGTACTGCTCCACCAAACCTTTAACGGCCTGCTTGTTTTGCTGATCTTTCTCATCAAGATAAAACACCTTAACGGTTAGATCTTCCTTAAGACCTTTTAGTACTGACAGTGTCTGATCGGCCAATGAATTGATTTTTTCTTCTGTCATATCAAATGTTTTATTGTGACGAAGACTCAACACATTCACTGACACAATCAACACCAGGGCCAAGACAATCATCAAGCCCATATTCATGCCACTTTTTGTGGTTCGCATTGTGAGAAATTCAAGATAAAATCTGAAGTCCACCACAAACGCCGCAATAAAAGTGAGCAACCCGATCACCAAGGGCGCCCATAAAAAATCATGCCAGCCACCCAAGATATAGCGAGCCACCACGACGATAACCAACGAGAGTCCACACACTAGCCAACTGATTGTTCCCCATCGACTCATATCTGTTACCTCCAGCGAGACGCTTCAACCACTCTTTGAGTGAGAAACACGAAAAGTCCAATAACACTGACAAAGAAAACTATCGAGCTGACTCGAAAGCCGCCCTTTAAAAAGCTAAAAAAGTGCTGACCAATTGATAGGTGCTCTAATACAGCCATTACCGTGGCGTTATCGGACATATCTGATCCTTGTCCCAAAAACCACATGATCAGATTAAATATCACTCCCATCACCACACTCAAAACCACTGACTGGGTGAGAGATGAGGCAAACAGTCCGGCAGCCACATAAGCCCCCGTCATTAGCGCCAACCCCGTGAAAGATGTCACAAGTGGCCCCACGGGAAAGTCTGAAATAAACGTGGTCGCCAACGGATAAAGCAGGGCCACAGCCATGAGTGCCATAGCTCCTCCGAACCCGGCTAAGAATTTACCTACAGCAATGTCAGTGGCGGTAATGGGTGACGTGAGCAGCAAATTAAATGTGCTCAGTTTTTTCTCCTCAGCAATTAACCGCATGGTCAGGGCTGGAATAGCAAAAATAAAAATAATGTTCACATAAGAAATATGCTGAACAAACAAACTAAAGTGAATGTTCATGCTTCCTTGCATGCCATGGGCCCCAGCCATTTGCGACGACCGCTGAGCAAACATAACTAAATTTCGAAGGTAACTGTAACTCCAGATGACCGAACATAATCCGGCGATCATAAAAAACATGGGACTTGTCACCATCAGGCGAAAGTCTTTCCAGGCTATGGTAGTGATGGCGCGCATATTACACCTCCCCGCGGGCGTCCATCGCCCCTTCTGATGACGTCAATTTAATAAAGATATCTTCAAGGCCCATGGTATCTGAACGAAGTTCTAACAGCCCCGCTCGTTTTTGTACCACGTGATCCGCAATGGCCTCGATGGTGTCTTCGTTTTGATCTATATCAATATGAATACCGTCCTGATCTCGACCAATGTTGCTGACTCCAGATACCTGCTGCAAAGTATTGACAAGTTCATCAGCAGATCGCCGCACTCGCACAGTCACACGCCGGTTACCCGAGAGCCGGTTAGACAAACCTTGAAGAGAATCTTCAGCAACAATTTTTCCTTTGTTGATAATGATGATGCGTTCACAGTTGGCCTGGACCTCAGGCAAAATGTGAGTGGACAAAATAATTGTGTGTTGACCCTTTAGGTTCTGGATGAGTTTTCTGATCTCAGCCATTTGCTTGGGGTCAAGGCCCACCGTGGGTTCATCCAAAATGAGAATATCTGGATCCGATACCAGAGCTTGGGCAAGACCCACTCTCTGCCGATACCCTTTGGACAAATTTTGAATCAGCCTCTTGTGTACGTCTTGCAAACCCGTTTTTTCAAGAGCTGCATCCACTAATGAGTTCACCTTTTTTCGTGGCACTCGCTTGAGTAACGCCGCAAACTTTAAATAGTCGCGCACATACATATCGCCATACACAGGCGGCAACTCGGGCAAGTACCCGATACGCTGTTTTACCTCTATGGGGTTTTCAAATACATCAAAGCCGGCCACTTTTACGGACCCAGAAGACGGGGCCATAAATCCGGTGATGATTTTCATGGTTGTGGATTTTCCCGCACCGTTTGGACCCAAGAAGCCGACCACTTCCCCCTTACGCACGGAAAAATTAAGACGATCAATAGCCAGGCGATCGCCATAACTCTTTGATAAATCACTGACTTGAATCATAGGCTCTCCCATCAGCATAGGACTAAACTGAGAAACTTTCTCAGAACTTTGAAATATCAAAAAATTTACTGCCATGAAAAAGTTAGTCAAGGTCCTAAAACGATATGATGGTTTTGGATACCGCTGCGCAGTATGCGGCGCCTCTGTCAAAATCCACAAAATGATGGTGGGCTATAGTTTTATCTGAAGCGTTCGCTCATTGCGGTAAGTGACTCTCCCGGCCTTTTCCCCTTTGATAGGTGTCACATACCGCCGTTCTGTGACAACAACAGCAAAGGTCTGCCCCCGATAGAGGTCGGTTTTTTCTTGGAACTGCAGCTCCAAAAGCCAATGTGCCACTTCATTAAGCACTTTTTCGGGCACTTTTTGGGACTTGTTGCGCCGAAGGATGCCATGCCGGCCGGGAATGTCCTTCACGTGAAACCAAAGATCCCAAGCCCGGGCCGCGCGCAAAAGCTTGAGGTTCTCTGGACCTGATCGCCCAGAGTAGGCTTCAAAGTTCTCGTCAAATGTACGAGTGCGGCCTTTTGTCTGGGCCGCCCGCAATAAATTGGTGCCAGTTTGTAGCGCACTCCCGACTTGCGCCAACTTTTTGATTTGATCGGAGGTTGCTGTTTTCCATGTCTCCAGCTCTTCACGCAACGACCAAAGTCGCTGCTCTTGCCCACCTTGTTTTCTTTCGTTCTTTTTCGCCCGCTCAAAACAATGCTCAATGTTTTCAGCTAACGACATATTTGGGTCGATATAGCCCGACCACGCCTCAGGAACGTTAAGTGACTGGTGCACTTTCACCCACTCTCCCACCTCACGCCAAGGGGTCTCCTGTTTTTCCGTCAGCCCCTGCTCCACTCGACCAATGGCTTTTTCTAGCTTTTTAATTTTCTGATGGCGAAGGGCCTCAAGATTTTTCGGACTATCCACTTTGGTATTTATTGACGGTTTTTGTGAACCACGCTCTTGCCACTGCTTGAAGATTTCGGCAACGGACCGGGCCTGAGGGTCGTCGGAGGCCTCGGTGGTCTCCAACAGGGGCTGCAGATCGCGAGGCTTAGCCCAAGCCATTTTTTTTTGACCTGCTGAAACGATGACATTCTGACCGTGGGGAAATAGCCGCACATTAAGTTCACACTCAGCCCCGTCAAAACCTTCAAATTGCAAGCTAACCACCCGCCCATAGGTAACATCTCGCTCCACATGTACAAGGCGTTGACCCTGAAGGTGCGCGCGAAGAAATAATACAATGGGCTTGGTGGCCTTGCCTAGGGCATAGGACAAGGCCTTTGCGAACACTATTGCGGGGGCGTGGGCATTCATGTCGATAACCAGCCATGCCTTGCCTGTGGCCGTTGTGAAAACCCCTAAAACAAGCGCGTCACCGGCAAGCTTGATTTCCTGCACCTGAGCACCGATTAAGGTCTTAAGCATTTCTACAAGAGCGTCGATCTCTAAGACAGTTAAGGGTTTCATAATGAGAAGTTTTATCCAACAGTCTAAATCTTTACTTGGCCTCTTCATTTCTTAACTGAAGCTGCCGATCTACACTGTACTATGAAAGTTGTAGATCAATCACTCTATAAATGTTTTACTCGGCATCTTTATCGATTAGATATCGATCAAGAGTCTGACCAGGCATTTGTGCGGCAAGTGGCCACCACTTACCTGCGTGAGCTCGTTAAAGACGGAGCTCACATTAGTCTAAAACATGTAGATGAAGTCATTTTAGATGTGGAAGAGGAGATCACTCACATGTTGCGAGTGAAGCTCTATGGGTATTTTGATCTCAATGCTTTTCGACGCAATGAACGCAGTCGCAAGGACTGCTAAAGTCCATTTTTAAACCACACTCGATTAGTAATTGGTTTCTAAGCCCCAATTTTCAACTGTGGGAGTAACGTTTTCTAACTCACCTTCACCATCACTTGAGTCTGCACCTGACTCCGTTGTTGATGGAGTATTCGCCTCATCGGCGCTGTCGCCAGCCACAGGCGCATCCACCGAAGATGCAGCTTGAGCGTCTGCCGTGGCACTGCCTACTGCACCTGAATCCGCGTCACTTGTTTCTGCGCCATCTGCCGCAACGGGTGCCGCAGACACCTCGCCTGTGCCACTCACATCGGCCGCGCCCGTGTCAGTCGCAGCCGCCTCGCCCTGAGTGTCTCCAACGACTGCAGAGCTTTCATCGGCAGCCGGAGCCTGAGCGGATTGCTCGATCGCCTGAGCCGCATCAACGGACTCGGTAGCTTGAGCGGCGTCTGCACCTTCTGTCATTTCTCCACTTGCATCGCCAACGGGGGTCACTTTACCTGAACGTCGATCACTTTCTTTAAATAGAGCTTCAAGAATATCTACGCTCATAGCCACTTGCGGCTTACTTGCGACAAAGGGAAGTCTTCCCGTCTCTTTATCCGCTTGCATAGAAAACACATAACCGCCAGCGGCTTGCGGAAACCCACAATATCCTTCTGCAATTACAATAAGAGCTGTGATCGTAGAACATTGACCTTTTGCATCTGTGGCCGAGCAAAAAATATTTGTAATCACCGAGGGCATTTGGACAGCCGCATTTTCATCATCTGTCACTTCGGTGATCTGATAATTTTTAGATTCAACATATTGAGATTTTTCGGTGATTTTAGAAACTTCAATTTCAGAACGAACTTCATACAGTTTTCGACCACTAAGAAGGGCTTGCAACATCAGCTTAGGGGCACCGCCATTTTCGCTGTAGATTCCAGCATCCACCTGCAAAAGTGTGCGAGGAGTGATGGCATTTGAGCTTTCTGAATTAACAAGGCCTTCAAATTCATTACTCATAAATTGTTGCCCATTCACTTGTTGGCAGCTGCTATCTGAAGGGATCTGGATATTCTGACCGCGCACGATGTTCTCAATCACCACACCATTTATAGGATTTCCGCCCGCATTCGGTGATGATGGGATTTCCGGAATCGGCTTGCGATGTGCTTGGGGTTTTAATAGCCCATCCACAGGCTCAAAACCTTTTTGATCACAGGCTACAGCGCCAATAATAACGCCAACAATAGTGGCACTTACTAATAAACGGTCTTTCCATTGTTTCATTCTCTTCCTCGCTTAAGAAAAATATCCGATCCCCAACGGAGCAAGCTCGGTGCCAGGCTTAGATCACACAAGGGCCTCAAATTGATTAAAAGAGTGCCCATTGAGGCGATGAAGGGCCGATTTTTGTCACTTTTTGCCAAAAGGTATCGGATTCCCTTTGGAGATCACCGCTCGAGAAAGGCCAAAGGGTCCTTTTCAAACTGTATATAGTTATCTTTGGTGATGATTACGGGGCTTGCTTGGGGGAACTCAGTTTTGAATTTCATTAAGCCTTTGGCCGACTTTTTTCGACCACTTTTTACTTCAATCGCCCACAGGCGCCGACCTTTTTTCAATACGAAATCCACTTCATCCTTGCCCTGCCGCCAGTAGTAGAGGGGCCAACCTGTTCGCACAAGTTGTGCGCCAACGAGAAGCTCGAAAGCCCTCCCCTGCTCATCGCTCTGATAATCGTCAATTACGGTGAGGTAATACAGGCAGGGTGCCAAAGGCAGAATTTTGGGCGAGGAGGTTTTTGTTTTCACGATTTTGTTAGAGTATTTCTCAATGGTCTTAATGAGGAACGCCCCTTCATAGAGGCGAAGGTAGTGTTTTACGAGCTCCACATTACCGCGGTCCTGAATCTGACCAAGTAGTTTAGTATAAGATATTTCTTGGGCCGGATAGCCCACAATGATCTCAAAAGCTTGCCGAAACAAAGCCGGGCTGCGCACGCTCTGGTATTGCAGAATATCTTTTTCGACCACAGTACCAACTATTGAATTTTTCAAGTACTCGACCCAACTATCGTGCTGCTCAATGAGCGGATAAGAGCCCGGGTAGCCACCAAACTTAAGACACTCATCAAGGCTCAGTTTGTATCCCCTATTTGACTCATCAAAGTTCCAGTGATGGGCTTGGATCAACTGAAATCGCCCAGTGAGACTTTCTGTAAGGCCTTTTTGAATTTCCAGTGAACTTGAACCCAGCAACACCACACGGGTCTTGATGCCGAGACGTTTATTTTCGTCGTACAAAAATTTAATAGTTTCTGACCAGCTCTCACATTTTTGGATTTCATCAATAACAAGAATCTTTTTGTCCTTGTGAGCCCGGCTCCAGTTTTCAACGATAAACTCTGGACCAGGATTAAACACCTTCTCAAGGCTTATGTAGTCTGAGGTGGCCTTGAAGTGCTGCGAAAGTAGATGCAATGTTGAAGTGGTCTTTCCCACCTGTCGCGGGCCCAGAAGCACCTGAATAAAGCCATTGTCGGCCTCCATATGACCGTGTAACTTCTTAATATAACTTAATTTTACTAGCTTTTTCACATTTGATAGCATAACCTATCATATTTGATAGGTCAACCTATCAAATATCCAGTCCCAGGGGCAACCCATTCAAAGGGGCTTTGGCCCATCGGCGATTTACCAACTGGACTAGCTGGGCTTCTAATATCAGACCTACGCCACACCTAACCCGCCGATGTGACTATGAAACAGCCAGGGTCCGAATCAGCTCCGTTTTGAGGGCTGGATGCCCGCAGTGGCGTATCCAACACTCAACCGATCCGACTTTCAGTGTCTGCTCAACTCATCAATCTGATAATAGTCATCAGTGATCACAAACCGCTTAACGAGTCCGAACGGTACATCGCCGGCATACCAAGAAGTCTCACTTCCATCACCACTTTGGACTTTGCAAGTCTTGAACCGCCCCGCTCTAATCACTAACTCTTCAAGGTTGGCGGCCTCACCCTGAGGCCGAAGGTTTTTGCAGAAAACTTCAATGTCGTCGATATAGCCCAACTGATCTAGTGGCACCCACGCCTGAGAGAATTCACCGTGATTATTTTCAAGCTGAACTAGGGCCTGATTATCATCACTTGCGACCGCCAAAATTTCTTTGGCCCACCTCGTTCTGCTTATGATCTGTTCGGAATTGTCCTTGGCCATATTAAGCGACAAATAGATCACTCGATCACCCACGGCCACGTCGGCCATCGCCAAACCGCTATACACCAATGCCATTGCGATAAATATAACCTTCATAGATTACCCCACAAACAATATCCCCAATGAAGTCCGCACACTATCGATGCCGGCCAAAATTTCAAGTTCTTCATTAAATATGACAGGATCGAGCTTGAAATATGCGTCAAATCGAGGGAAAAGGGCCCTAATCAAATCTCAGTGGACCACGTAGCTCAGTTGGATAGAGCGGTAGATTCCTAATCTGCAGGTCGCAAGTTCAATCCTTGCCGTGGTCACCAAAGGTACCCGGTTCATTTTTGATTTGCACAGCGTTAATTCTCGCCTCACCATAAATAGGGCGTCCGGATCTAGCCCCGAAAAACCGTTACTCAGATGAGACCAGACCTAAATTGTAACTCTAAACCGCAACCGGAAGTGAACGGTGTTCACCCCTCACATCTCGATCACTTCCACGGAAGAAAACACGGCATTGATTTCTAGGTGAAGCACATCCTTGGCCGACTTGGCTTGATCTGACTCATAGCTGAACTTACCAAGGGAACTTGTGTTTTTGTCAGGCAACTCGATACTGCTAAAAACAGAATTGGTTGAAATGCGTACGGGCAATCCTTTTGCCAAGCGAATCACCGTATTTCCAAAAACAGTGTCAGATTTCACCCGCTGAGAAGCTTTTGTGAGGTCTACCTCTCGCAAATCCAACTGGCCTTGCCCAAACACAACTACATATTCGGGGATTTCGCCTTTAACTTTAGACGGAGGAAACGAAAACTCTGACTCACCAAATACGGCATTACTATCATCGATTTTTTTTGTAAATTGAAAGTGAGAAGATCCAAAGATCATCTTCACTCCAAAGTAAACAACAATCAGCCCCAAAATTGTGCGGCCAATAGGGATGCTAAAATGAAATGCGTCTTCTACGATTAAAGAAATCCCAATAACGGTAAATATTAAACCCCAGAACATGATACCCCCCAGTGATGTAAGTTAATCATCTATCAGGGGCGGACTGGGAGTGCACCCCGAAAGGTATCCCTTTCCTTTTTGCGTTGCAGATCGTCATTAGCATGGTGCAAAACCTTGAATTCATGCCATTACTATCGGGTACATATTCATGTGAGCGTCGGACATCCACCGTTCCGATCTGCCAAGAAATAATGAACCCAGCTATTAGTGACCTATGAAATGATATTTTCCGACGACGGCATGCAACGCAAAAAGGAAAGGGATACCTTTGGGGCGTGGTGCGCTGCAAATCAATGAACCGGGTACCTTATTCGAAAATGAACCGGGTACCTTATTCGCCTTATTCGTCGAGGTCGTCGTCGTTGGGTGAGCCTAGACCGTACTTTTCTACTCGGTAGCGCATAGATCTAAAGCTTATGTGCAACAACTTGGCGGCCTTTTTTTTGATACCGCTGGAGGCGTGGATGGCTTTCACCAATAGTTCTTTTTCAATCTGGCCCATCACCTTATCGAGGTCTATTCCCTCTTCAGTGATTTCGATTTCGTGACTGGAAGCCAACTTTCTACCAGAACTTGTATTGACCAGAGGTGGCAAACTTTCTGGCAAGATGGTGGCTCCCCCCTCTAAGGCAACCGTTCGCTCGATAATGTTCTCTAGCTCTCTCACGTTACCGGGATAAGAGTAGTTCTTAATGATGGCCATGGCCTCATCGCTTATTCCGCCAATGGCTTTATTCAGGCGCTCGTTGTATTTCTTTAGAAAGTGGTTGGCCAGAATGGGAATATCTTCTTTTCGATCTCGAAGCGGCGGAGCTTTTAGATAAATCACATTCAATCGATAGAAAAGATCTTGGCGAAACGTACCATCTTCGACCATCTCGTGGAGGTTTCTATTGGTGGCAGCAATAATTCGCGCATCAATCTTTGTGTCATCCACAGCTCCCACACGACGAATCACCTTTTCTTGTAGGGCTCGCAACAACTTCACTTGCATGCTCAGCGGCAACTCGCCCACCTCGTCTAAAAATAGAGTTCCGCCGTTGGCCGCTTCAAAGAGACCCGCTTTATCCGCAACAGCACCGGTAAATGAGCCTTTTTTGTGACCGAAAATCTCTGACTCTATGAGGTTCTCTGGGATGGCTCCGCAGTTAACGGGAATAAATGCCTTATCTTTTAGTGGTCCATTAAAATGAATCGCCTTGGCAATCATTTCTTTACCCGTTCCACTTTCGCCGGTGATCAATACATTTGTTGGTGTCTGAGCCACTCGCTGAATCATTTCAAACAGCTGGTGCATGGAATCGGTATTTCCGACCAGGTTCGAATAACTATTCTCTTTAACCAAGACTTTCTTAAGTTGTCGGTTTTCAACTTCAAGATTTTTACTCTTTAGCGCGTGGGCAATGTTGATTCGCACTTCATCAATTTTGAACGGCTTAGTAATATAGTCATAGGCACCCAACTTCATCGCCTCTACGGCTGTTTCTGTAGTGCCAAAAGCAGTGATCATCATAAACAAAATATCTGGGTTTTGCTCACTCACATGCCGGAGCAGTTCAATCCCCGTCACGTTAGGCATCTGCAAATCAGAAATGACCATATCAAATGTTTTTTTCTTGAGAGTATCAATGGCCTCTTGGCCATCTTCGACGCAAGTGACGTCATAGCCCTCTTTTCGCAACATGATATCTAGAAACTCGCGTATAGACTCTTCATCATCTACGACCAGAATACGTGGTTTCATTACGCTCTCCTCACAGTTGTTGTTTCTCGATGCCCATTAAAATTACGCCTGTTTTCGCAAAGCCATTTCATCAGGGTGCGGTTTTGTCTCAATAGGAAATTCTATCGTAAACGTCGTTCCTGAATCCACTTCACTATCTACTAAAATTATGGCCCCATGGGCCTCGAGTATCTTGTTTGTAATAGCCAATCCCAAACCCGTACCCTTAGGCTTTGTTGTATGAAAAGGTTCGTACATTCGCCGAATGGTCCCTTCACTCATACCACAACCATTGTCTCTAATGGATACAATCACTCCGTGTGAACGATCATAGGAGTGAACAGAGACCCTTGGTTCCTCTGCATGAGCCACCGCCTGGTAGGCATTAATTAGAATATTCAATAAGGCCTGTTTAAGTTTGTCTTTATTGCCAAGAATCAACTTTTTTGACTCCAACCGGAGATCCAGCTCCACCGCCTGTGGCAGTGATTTATTGAGCTTTACTATTTCAACCACATCCGTGAGAACCGAGTTTACACTGATAGGATCTTCAACAATATCACTTGGCCTGACGTAATCTAAAAATTCAGCGATAAGATTGTTTAGCCTGTCGATTTCACGAACAGTAATGGCCAACAATTTTTGATCTTCTTCACTTTGAGCTGAAACCGAAGTAGCCAGCATTTGAATGCTTCCACTAATACTGGCCAAAGGATTTCGAATCTCATGAGCAATGCCCGCTGCCAGTTGCCCGACCGCAGCTAATTTGTCTTTTTCCATCAACTTTTGCTGCATACGCTTGATCTCAGTAAGATCTTGAACCAAAAGAATATGGCCTTGATCGCCAGATTCCCTCTCTCTCAGAGGCGATATCAGTACCTCTAACACCATCCGCTCTTGATCTTTATTCACGTAGTTCACTTCTAAGCGCTGCGCTTGCCTGTCAGAACCTGAAAGATCACCTGCCTTTAACATCGCCGCAACTTCAGGAATCACCCGATCAAGAAAAAACCCATTTAAATCGTCTTCTTGAAACAAATCTAATGAAGGCTGATTTGAAAATGTAATTTCTCTTTTTGAGTCAATCATCAATAGACCTGTAGAAATGTTTTTAACAATAAGCTGATTCAAATGCTGAAGGGCTTTTACATCTTCTTCTTGTTCTTTTACCCGCTCACCGAGTAAATTCAGCTGCTCGCTGAGCTGACCGCTCAAAAGAGCCACCGCAAAAAAAGCCAAATTGTTCAACACTACAGTGAGGTAAATATTCTCTCCCTGAAGCTCCGGATTAGCTAACAGAAGCACGCTGTATACTACAGACGTCCATAGAGCGACCCACAAGCCACCCACCCGCTTAAGCATGAGGCCGGCCATAACGATATTGCCCATGAATACAAAAAGAAAAATAGGCTGCAGCAATCCGATAAAATAATAAAGGCCGGCAAAAACCAAAGTATCTACTGCAAATACGGCGTACTCGGCAGAGGCACTGTGTGCCCTTTCACCACTTCGACTTAAATACAATAGATGCGATAAAAACCCCAGCGACAAGATGGCCAGCAGAGAGGTCCAGATCTCAAAATTTACAAATTCCGTGGCTCCCATGAGAACCAGAAAAAAAGTCAACAGGGCCAAAGCCAAAATGCAAACCCGCACGGCCTCAACAAGTGGCCCTATCACCACTGGGTCCACAGATCTTTTCTGCCTACCCTGTCGTACTGCTAACAAATCAATCACTTCCATCTACGATCAGCCTCCCGCAGCACCGGCGAGTTTGAAAATGGGTAGATACATTGCCAATACAAGTACGGCAATAATGCCGCCGAGAACCACCATCATTAATGGTTCAATTAGGCTGGTCATGGCATCAGCAGTGGCTTCCACTTCGTCTTCGTAAAAATCGGCTACTTTTTCAAGCATCTGATCCATGTTACCAGTTTGCTCACCGATAAAAATCATCTGCGCCACCATGTCTGGGATATACTTTGATTTTCGAAGCGGCTCAGCCACAGTTCTACCACTGCTAATTGACTCTTTTGCGCCAAGAATTGTTGATTCAATCACATAGTTTTTTGCTGTGGAGGCAGCAATATCCAAAGAGTCAATGATTCGAACACCCGCCCGTAACATGGTTGCTAGAGTTCTCGAAAACCGAGCAATAGCACCTTTTTGCACTAGCGCTCCCATTATAGGCATATCGATAAGCACTTTATCCAAAGTTTTTCGTCCGTCTTCTGTTTGGTAGTACTGCTTTAGTGCTATGGGGATAGCAATCATCACGGCAAGGTACAAATACCAATTCGACCGAAAGTTATCACTGAGATCAATAACCATCTGGGTGAGCGCCGGCAACTCGCCACCGCTTGATTGAAACATCTGAACGAAGTTCGGAATCACAAACGTGAGAATCGCACCAATCACTATGATAGCCACCACAATAATCACCGCCGGATACATCATTGCACCCTTCACTTTGCCGCGAATTTTCACAGATTTTTCAATATAAGTGGCCAGACGGTTTAAAATAGTATCCAGCACACCGCCTTCTTCCCCGGCTCGCACCAGGTTAACATACATACGGTCAAAAATCTTAGGATGCAGCGTGAGTGCATCGGCAAGGCGACGTCCCTTTTCAACTTCCCCCAGAATATCTTTTAATGCTGAATTCATTGCTGGGGTTCGACCAGGGCCAATCATCGCCTCAAGACTTTGCACAACTGGCACACCGGCACTAATCAAAACCGCGAACTGCCGGGTGAAAACCTGCAGCTCCTTTGGTGTGACGCCTTTGCCGCCAGTCTTTTTCCGCGAAGCAGCTGATATACCGACGGCCGTACCCTTTGGTATGATTTTTAATGGCACCAACTTCTGGGCACGAATCTTGACCTTTGCTTCCGCTTCATTGGCAGCTACAACCTCGCCCTTAACGAACTTTCCGTTTGCGGCCTTAGCTTGAAAAAGAAATGACGCCACTTATTGCCCCCTCAATTAAACGCCGGCCTTTTTCATTAACCCATCAAGCTCTTCCGGATCTGGTGAAAATGAAAATGCATCTTTAATTGTAATTCGCCTTTTTAAAGTAAGATTCAATAGCGATTGATTCAGGGTCTGCATGTGGCTTTTATTTTGCCCGACTTGCATCATACCGTAAACTTGATGCAGTTTATTTTCTCGAATGAGGTTTCGAATACTTGGATTCATTACAAGAAGCTCACAAGCCACGGCTATTTGCGAATCCATTGAAGGAACAAGGCGTTGACTAATAATCGCATTGAGCACAAAACTCATTTGCACGCGAATTCTTTCTTGCTGGCCGGCCGGAAACGCGCTGACAATACGGCTGATCGTCTGCACAGCTGAATTCGTATGAAGCGTTCCAAAAACGAGATGTCCTGTTTCTGCAATAGTTAAAGCAGACTCTATGGTCTCAAGATCTCGTAGCTCTCCTATGAGACAAACATCTGGATCTTGTCGTAAAATATATTTCAGGGCATCTTTAAAATTTTCAGTATCGGCACCAATTTCACGCTGGTTGATTATGCAGCTTTTATGTTCATGCACATATTCAATGGGGTCTTCAAGAGTAATAATATGGCCCCGCGTTTCTCGATTGATCTTGTCAATAATGGACGCAATAGTTGTGGACTTTCCGCTTCCGGTGGGGCCGGTGACCAAAACCAAACCGTGAGGAAAGTTAGCGATATCTCGCACAGCCTTGGGCAGACCCAGTTCATCAATATTCGGAACCTGAAAGGGCACTCGCCTAAAGGCGCCTGAAACCTCTCCTCGCTTTTGAAAAAACAAGTTGGCTCGAAAACGGGCCATGTTTTTTACTTCAAAACTAAAATCTAACTCTTTTCGCTCTTCAAAGCGACTTCTCTGAGCATCTGTAAGTACCGAATAGCAAAGCCGTCGAACATCTTCGCCCGTTAAATCTGCAGACTTTACGCGCACCAATCGCCCGCCAACTCTAAGCGCCGGAGCAGAGCCCGCCACCAAATGCAAATCCGTTGCACCTTGCTTGACAGTTGCTTTCAACAACTGGTGCAAATTTATCATTTCTCATCCCCGATGGTTACGTTCAACACTTCTTCAACACTCGTCATGCCCGCTTTCAACTTCAACAACGCTGATCCTCGTAGTGTCACCATATTATCGTGAGCTACAGCATGACGCTTCAGTTCTAGGGGCGAAAGACCTTTAAAAATACCCTCTTTTACCGGAGTTGTTACTTTCAAAACTTCAAAAATCGCCATTCGACCTGCCAGACCCGTACCGTTACAATTGGGGCAACCTTCGCCGCGCTTTAGATCGTTATACTCATCCAGCTCGCTTTCCGGGACACCCATATCTAACAATACTTCAGGCGTCACAGAGTGATCAACAATACAGTATCCACATATTTTCTTAATGAGGCGCTGAGCTATAACAACCTTTGTCGCTTCGGCCACCATATAGTTGGGCACTCCCATATCAATGAGACGTGTCACCGTTGAAGTGGAATCATTCGTGTGTAATGTGCTCACCACTAAGTGACCCGTTGAGGCCGCCTTAAAGGCAATAAGGGCTGTTTCAAGATCCCGAATCTCCCCCACCATAATCACCTCGGGGTCTTGCCGCAAAAACGCTCTTAATGCCTCAGGAAACCCAAATCCAATGTCTGCATTGACCTGCACTTGGTTGATTCCATCCAAGTTAAACTCCACCGGATCTTCTGCTGTTTGGATGTTTTTTTCTGGCTTATTTAACTCAGCCAATCCTGAATAAATAGTTGTTGTTTTACCACTTCCCGTGGGGCCGGTAATTAACAACAATCCCTGCGGCATTTTTAATGCACTTTGAAAAACCTTAAGCTGTTCTTGCTCAAAACCAAGTTTAGTCAAGTCCACCTGCAAATTTGATTTATCTAAAATCCGAAGTACGATTTTCTCACCAAATAAAACAGGCAAACTGTTCACACGAAAATCCACATCTTGACCATTTTTAAGACGTACTTTTAGGCGTCCATCCTGCGGGCGACGACGTTCTGCAATGTCCATTTTACTTAAAATTTTGATCCGACTAGAAATGGCATTAGCAATACCCGGAGGGGGTTGAGTTCGCTCTGTTAATACACCATCAATTCGATACCGAATTCTAAATCTTTTCTCGTAGGGCTCAATGTGAATATCCGATGCCCGCATTTTAATGGCTTCAGCCAACATGGCATTTACAAAACTGACAATGGGGCTATTGTCACCCGTTTGGTCATCTATGAGTTCGGCCTGCGCCGATACCGAGGGCCCTGAAGCATCCGCTTCTTCAGATCCCACAAAGTCTGACATGATGTCATCGACAGTGGCCGTCGTGCTACCGTAGTATCTATTGATTGCATTTTTAATCGAAGTTTCTGAGGCGACGACCACTTCAATTTTTAATCGAGTTAGTAAACTTAAATCGTCTTTTACAAAAATATTGCTGGGATCGGCAAACGCCACAACTAAACTTCGCCCCGATCGCTGTACGGGTATCACCGTATTTTTTTTGCAAACATGTGCCGGAACTAAATTGATAACATCAGTGTCGATTTCAAAGTTATCAATATCGATGGTCGGTAAATTGTATTGCTGCCCCATGAAGGCTGCGAGATCTTTTTCTTTGACATATCCAAGTTGCACGAGCGAAGTGCTCAATCGCCCACCGTGCTTTTTTTGCTCTTTACGAGCTTGTTCAAGCTGATCAATAGAAATTAAATTTTCTCGAACTAAGAGTTCGCCAAGGCCCTTCCTTGCTGCCACGGTCTCCCCTTTTTATCTTAGTTATTTAAAATACTTGGAGATCAGTCTCCACCCCACTAGATTACCCTTGGGTGACATTTTTTGTAACTAGACTTCGGTCGCGGTTTATTCAAATTAATGCTTGTTTCAGAAGTTCTTCATACTCGGTATGGTCCAGCTTCAGGTCCAAGTACCAATCCGCCCACAAGACATCTGCCCAGCTCGCCACCTGATACCCACAAACCACCGTGGCTTGAATGCCGAGAGCTTCTTTTATCAAAGGTGTTTCTGGCGGTGAAAGCACCAAGTCCATCGCTACTCCCGGCCTCTGTAGAAAATTAAAGTAATACAATTCGTTCAGCACATCGTTCTCTGGAGAAAACGGCGTGGTATTAATCACTATTCCATTGGTACCGGGTAATAAAATGAGCTGATCTTTGGGCACAAAATTAAATTTTACATCAAAGTACTTGCGCTTTACGTCTCCAATTAAATCCTGCGCCTGTTCATCAAACTGATTTGATATATTAACGGTTTTAAAACCCATTTTTACAATAGCGCCAACTGCCGCTCGCGCACTGGCACCCGCGCCCACAATTAACGCTTCACTTGAAATATTAAGCTTAGTACCAATTTCACTGAGTTCCCTTTGCAGTGCCGGAAAGGTCACATTGGCCAGCCACCACTCGCCGTCCACTTTAACAATGGTATCCGCCGCCCCTAAATGCCTGACATCAGCGGTATTTTTTTTAAAGTACTGCATCACAACGCTTCCAAGTCCACGCCCAATTCGTATGATGTCATAGGTTTGCATGGCACTAGTCAGTTCGTCTTCGAATCCTGCGGGGGTCGTATCGACAAATGCGAGGCTATTTTCAAACCCCTTAGCATTGAGGTGGTCGCTAAGAAACTGAAGCCGTTTTGTTGAAGGATAGGCAGAAATTTCAACCCATTTCATAGTGTCTTTAACAACTCCCTGGCCACCTCAATGTCGCCTTCAATTTGTTGCATAAGCGCTTCCACAGAGGAAAATTTTTTTTCTTCTCTTAAGAAAGAGTAAAACATGATCTTCACAGTTTTCCCATAAAGATTCATATCTTTATCTAAAATATGAGTCTCAATAGACAATGGTTGCAAATTTTCAGACGTCTGAAAGGTGGGATTGATTCCGATGTTGGTCACTGACGGATAGCACTGATCACCGAAGCAAAGTTTCGTGGCATACACGCCCGAACGCGGTGACAATGTATGATTTGACGGAACAATATTGGCCGTAGGAAACCCGAGTGATCGCCCTCTTTGAGCACCGGATGTCACATCGCCCACCACATAAAAAGGCCGCCCCAACAATCTGGATGCCTCCGCCACTTCGCCTCTCACTAGGGCCTGCCGAATTCGGCTGCTTGAAACAGCCTCACCATCTAACGTCACAGAAGGCACAACCCGCACATCTACCCCCAATGGGGTCCCAAATTTGGTCAGGGCACCGACGTCACCCGAACGATCTCGGCCGAAGGCAAAATCCGGCCCCACGACGATTTGTTTTGGCTGAAGCTTTGCCCAAAGAGACTCTTCAAAAAACCTCTCGGCGGCCTGTCGCGCAAACTCATGGGTGAACGGCTCAACAACCAAAACGTCCACCCCCAATTCGGGCAACACATTTTTTAGATCATCTATGGCAAAAAGCCTGCGAAAGGGCCTATCCGGCGCCAAAACCTGAATAGGATGGGGGTCAAAGGTAAAAACCACCGCCGGCACTCCAAGGCTTCTGGCCGAAGCCACAGCCTTTGAAATAAGCTCCCGGTGCCCCAAATGAACCCCATCAAAATTGCCAAGGGTGACCACTGACCCCGGAATCGGGGTTTTTATGCTTTGAGTTCCATTAAATGTTTGCATGTGGCGGTAAAATACCAAGTTTTTCGCTCTAACCAATTGAATTCTTTATGACTTTTTGATACGTAGCGTTAGTGAAAACTCTCAAACAACAGCTTCTACGCTCGATCGAGCAACTCAAGGCCCTTGTTGGCAGAAAAAAAGACCTTTGGCTTCGTGCCGGTCTTTGCTTGGCCACGGGCTTAGCGCTCGTCATGGCCGAACACGATGACGGTTATGATTTGCGCTTTCAACTGCGCGGACCACAAAAAATAGATAACAACATTTTATTAATTTCAGTGCCGCAGGATGATTGGCTCAACTTACTTGGCCGCAAACAATCTTGGATTCGACCGCTTCGTGAATTGGTTCAGTTGAGCGATAGCTTTTATTGGGAGCCCGATCTTTGGCACCATTTTTTAGAAACTTTGCTCGCACAAGACCCAAAAGCCATTGGGATATCTTTTTACTTTGGCAATGAGACCCGCGAAACTTACACAGAAACCTATCACAGTGAGGTCTTCGATAACCCCCGAGTGATTTGGGCCTCCCGCCTAGATCGCGACGGCCGCCTTTTGTATTCAGCGTTTTCAGGATCCCTCGGACAGGGCACGGGCCTCAATGAGTTGATGACTGATAACGATGGCGTATTTCGACGGTTTGTCTCTCCCCTGGTGCAAATCAGACACTTAGCTCTTCGCCTCACCGATTTAGTTAGCCCCGCCCAAGACTCTACTACGCCATGGCTTGCGGGCGTGGAGCGGGTTATAAACTTTCGTGGCCCGCGCGGAACCTACCCCCAACTCACCATTCAGCAGATCATTGACGGCGACTTCTCCGTTGAACAACTGCGCGGAAAAATCATTCTCATTGGGGGCACAAATGATGAAGATCACCAGCTTCTTACCCCACTAGGAAAAATGTCTGACACCGAAGCCTTAGCCAATATAGTCGATAGCTTAAAAAATGACCGATGGATTGAACGCCTGCCCCTTGAGTGGTCGTTGATTTTGTTGTTTGCCATTCTTTTGCTCAGTATTCGCATTATGAACTCTTATCCGCAGTCAGTGGCACTGGTGCTGTTTTTTTGGCTGGGCATGGCTTTTACGGTTTTTTCAGTTTGGCTTTTTGACACTTATAATTTCTGGATCCCAACCACCCCGGTGCTGGTTCAATTGGGTGTGACTTATATTGTGTTTTTGAGCTACCAATTGACTGTTTCTGACTATGAAAAATGGCAATTGGAACTGGAGACGAACAAGCTTCTCGAAGTGGAACAATTAAAACAAAACTTTGTTAGCCTCTTTAGCCATGACCTAAAGACGCCCCTTGCAAAAATTCAAGCCATTTGTGACCGCCTCCTCTCGCAGCCCCTAGATACAAAAATTGGCCAAGACATTCAGAGTTTGAGAGACGAAAGCGTTGAACTACACCACTATATTCAGAATATTTTGAAGCTCAGTCGTGTTGAAGCCCGGGAATTTCGCCTCAATCGTAACGCAGAAGACCTTAACGAGATTGTCGAAACGGTCAGCCAAAAGCTTGCGCCGCTTGCTGCTGCAAAGTCGATTACCCTGCAACTTCGCCTGGAGCCCTTATTTCTCATTGATATTGATGGGCAATTATTGCTAGAGGTCATCTTGAATCTTGTTGAGAATGCGATTAAGTACACGCCTGAAGATGGTCATGTGATTATTTCAACTTCAGAGGTGGATCAGCAAGTGGTCCTTGTGGTTGAAGACGACGGCCCAGGAATCCCAGAAAGGGAGCAAAACCGAGTCTTTGAAAAATTCTATCGAACATCCCGCGAGGTGGATACCACAAAGGGTTCGGGATTGGGCTTATACCTAGTTAAATTTTTTGTAGAATTGCATGGTGGATCTGTGTTTTTAGAATGCCCCGAAACAGGTGGCACAAAAATTGGCTTTAGCTTACCCGTAGATGTGGAAGCTGAAGAAAAGGAGCAGTTTGATGAGCAATAAGCTTAGTGTGTTAATCGTGGATGATGAAGAGCAACTTCGAAAGAGCGTGGCTTCAATCTTGATTTCCACACTGCCAGAATATGAATTTGAAATTGTTGAGGCCGAAAATGGACGTAGAGCCCTTGAGGCCACTCAACAGAAAAGTTTTGATTTGGTTCTAATGGACGTCAGAATGCCCGAAATGAGCGGCCTTGAGGCCCTTGAGAAAATTAAAGAAACAGATCCAAGAATCTTTGTGGTGATAATGACCGCGCACAGTAACCTCAATGATGCTGTGACAGCCATTAAATATGGCGCCTATGACTATCTTGAAAAGCCGGTTGAACCAGAGAAGCTCACAGAATTAGTAAAGCGGGCCCTTGAGACTCGGCAAATGGTGTCTGATCTTGCGATATCAAACCCGATTTTTGATGACGACATTGACAGTGAATTTGTCGGTTCATCGCAAAAAATGCGCGACATTTTCCAGCTCATCAATAAACTTTCACAAGTAGATACCACAGTTTTAATTCGCGGTGAAAATGGTACTGGCAAGGAGCTAGTTGCAAAAGCGATTCACTACAATAGCCCGAGAAAACATGGAAAATTTGTCGCCATCAACTGTGGAGCAATTCCAGAAAATCTGCTTGAAAGTGAACTCTTTGGACACGAAAAAGGAGCTTTTACGGGTGCTCATGAACGAAAAATTGGTAAATTTCAGCTGGCAAATAATGGAACTATTTTTCTGGACGAAGTGGGCGAACTTCGACCGGAGATGCAGGTAAAACTACTCAGAGTTCTGCAAGAACGAAAGTTTATGCCTGTAGGAAGTAATCGAGAAGTCAAAACCAACGCTCGCGTTGTGGCGGCAACTAATCAAAATTTGGAGAAAATGATTGAAGAGGGAACTTTTCGAGAAGACTTCTTCTATCGCCTTAATGTGATGCCTATTTTTATGCCGCCCCTTCGAGACCGCCTGGATGACCTCGATGGTTTGGCACAATATTTTGTAAAGAAATTTGCCAAACTACAGACTTCTGTCATTCGGGGAATCGACTCCGATGCCCTAGATGCTCTTAAACGCTACGATTGGCCTGGAAACATTCGCGAGCTTGAAAACACCATCGAACGAGCCTTTATTATGGAATCATCGTCGAGCATAACCCTCTCTAGCCTGCCAGAGGCCATTCAAGATAAAGCCAAAGACAAGGTGAAAATAGATATTCCAAAAGAATATTCAGGTCCCATGGATTTTGATCGATTTAAGGAAGTCACAGAAAAAGAATTTATTGAAAATGCTTTGCGGGCCAATCAGGGTCGAATCAATAAGACCGTGGCCCATGCCAATATCCCAAAAAACACATTGCTTCGTAAGATTAAAAAATACGGCATCGATGTGAAGCAGTTTGTTACTGGACGAGAGTAGAGGCTCCAACGATCCCACCCGACCGCCCCTGCGGCCAAACACGATCCAAATGAAATTTCTCATTGGCAGGAATTTCATTTGGATTGTATGATGATCAGATAGACCCGGGGGGGAGATAATGTTTCCACAAGATTCTAAAATATTGGTTGTTGAAGACTCTGAGTCACTCCTTCGACTGATCGGCGAAATTTTAAACGCAGAAGGCTATGGCAATGTACACTTGGCTAAAGACGGCAGCGAAGCCATTGGCCAACTGACTATGGCGGCCAAGGTTGGCGAGCCATTTAACCTGGTTATTACTGATATCACCATGCCCAACTTAGGCGGTATGGAACTCTTGGACGCTTGTCGAGAATCTAATAATCTTAAAAACACACCCTTTATGATGATCACCTCAGACAATTCAAAAAACACCGTGGTTCAAGCCGTCATCAAAGGCGTGATTGGCTACATCGTGAAACCCATTGAGCGTGAAGACTTTATGAACAAAATGCGAGAAGCCTATGAACGCCTGATGGGTTCAGTGGGATAAGGTCTTTGCCGCATCCAATACACTGTCCACAGAGATTTGCTTCATACAATCATGGGTACCAATAGGACATTTCTTACTGCCATGCCGGCCACAGGGGCGACAGCTTAAATCTTTCTGAACAACAATGGCCTGCTCTTGCCACGGACGATAACCCAAACTTAACGTGGTCGGCCCAAACACCGAAACCACTGGCAAACCCACGCAGGCTGCCATGTGCATGGCACCACTGTCATTTGTCACCATCAGGCTGCCAAACCGAAATTCCTGCAATGACTCAAGTAAAGATTTTTCACCGGCCCAAAGCAGGGCTCCTGGGATCTGTTTTTGAACGCTCTCGCAAAGGGCCCGCTCATCCCGGCCACCGGTCACAATGATTTGACGACCTTCTTCTGAAAGGCGCTTCCCCAATTCTACAAATTTATTAAACCCCCAACGTTTTGTGGGCCACACACTGCCAGGAGATAAAAACGTGGCTCCGGCGTGCGCCGATTGAAACTCGGGCAAAAGATGATCAATGCGCATTTGGCTCCAGGTCGGCACACTTCCCGACGGCCACGGCCCGACGGTGTTGTTGTCGGTGATATTTAAAACACTGACCTCACCTAATATCTCATTCCAGTTTGAATTCAATGGAGCCAACAGCTGCAACTGCCTTAGGGCATCAGGCCGCTGCATGGGACGCTCCACACGAGAGTCGAAAATCCATGCATTCCACCATTTTTTAAAGCCTACCTTTTTGTTAGCCTTCAGTGACTGCACCAGCAAACCGGAGCGCATACTTTCGTGGGGACTGAGCACCACATCATACTCGTATTTTAACAGTTTTTTACGAAATGCCCGCACCGATGGCGAATTGGTTTTGTTGACTGAAATCACTTCATCAACAAGCCCCGCTGCAAGAAACGGCTCTTCAAAACCGGCACGACAGCCTAATATTAATTTATGATCTGGATATAGTTTTCGAAACTCACGCATCAAAGGGATGCTGAGAAGGAGGTCTCCGAGATAGGCTGTTTGTAAGATGAGGTTAACCACTGAATTCCCTCTTCAACGGCGTGCACAAGATGGTCAAAATCGACCCGATCGTAACACATTACTGATTTTTGACAAGCCCGCTTCCAGCAAGGGCTACAACTCACTTGAGAAAGCACTCTTCTGCCGCGGCCATAGAGATCAATCTCATGGGCACAGGTGGGTCCAAACCAGGCCACCACCCATTTTTTTAACGCGATCCCCATGTGCATTCCCAAACTGTCCCCGCTAATCACAATATCACAAGCCGCAATACTGATGGCGCCATCACGTAAACCCGCCTCGGTCGGCGATGTGATCACATCCAATCCTGCGGCTATTCTCAAGTTAGATGCGGTCTCACTGCCGCCCCCCAACAACACAACCCTAACCTCATCCAAGGACAACATTTTTCTGACTAGCTGCTGATGGCCCTCTTCAGTGAACTTTTTGTATGGAATTGTGGGGCTGCATCCGGTGTTGATACCAACTAACAATTTTTTACCATTTAACCAATGTTGGCGTCGCTCGCGCATCTGATGTTTTTCGTTCTCAGTTAGGGAAAGTACGTACTCGTCTCTTTTAAATGGCCCCAACTCAAAGGCCTCTATCATCAACTGAGTCTCAGGTTTATTATTTTCAAAAAACTTTTTTTCATTTGAAAGGCCCAGTTGCCAAAGTTCATCAGCTGCATTTGTTTCTGGTAAAATGACCCCCGTTTTTGAATCAACCCCAAAACCAAATCGCTCTTTAATAAATTTTGGTTTGTTTAGAACCCCACCGGCGGCGAGCGATTTATCAATGCAATAGCTCACATCAAAAGAAAGTGTAGATAGCGCCAGCAAATCCTCTTCTTTAATAGTCAAAATGCGATCAATGAACGGGTTGTTTTCAAGAAGCGGTTTGGCACTTCCCTTTGTCACCCAAGTCACATGCGCGTCGGGGTACTTTCTGTGAATGGCTGGTAACAAGCTCGTGGCTCGGAGCACAGCCCCTAAAGCCTCGAGGTGGACCACCAAGATGCGAGTTTTCGGCACCGACAACTGGGGACATTTCTCATCACAGTTTTCTGATCGATCACATGGTTTGTAGCCGCTGAAAAAGCGGCACTGAGTCATTGCCATGATTTTATTTTAGCGAATCCCGCTTAAGGGCAATAACACAAACTCATAATAGCCCAGCGTTTAAGACTATAGAACGGGCCAGTTAAAGGCTAAAGGCCAGGGCGCTCAATCTTTGTGGCCTCGGCTATAATTGTGCCTATTTTTATTTTTGATTCGAGCCGAACCATCGTTCGATATTTGTCGTCTGTGATCCACAAATAAACATCTCCCACCGGCTTAAATACACCATCCAACTTCAACTCAGGCTTAATAACAAAACAATTAAATGTGCCGGCCTCCGTGGTTAAAACTTCTTTTCGCAACACTTTGCCCGAAAATACAAAATTCTTACCATCATCAGAAACTGGAAAAGCTATGGTTTTACCCACTCGAAGATTAAAATTTCTTAAATAAAAAATGGCGCTCACCACATTCTGAGAATAGGGAGCGAGCTTCCAAACTTGTTTTTTCTCTTCTTCCCCTTTTTCTTTGGTGACTTTTTTCTCCCAGAATGTGGCCTCCAGTTTTTTCCAATCAAAATACGAGCGAATGTCACGCGCCTGCTTGCTTTCATTCACATGTATTCCCATGGTCAAAGGGACCAACTCTTCATAATCTAAAAATGTTTCGGCCCAATCGTCCACTTTATAGAACATGGAAAATACGCTGCTCGATTTAATAATCACAGCAAAGTGATAGGCCAAACGATCATTGACCTCTGCCATTGGTCTCACTTCAAAGGTCATATAACCAGCAGCCACTTTGAAGTACTTTACCGCCATCGTCACCCGCTCCCCCAAAACATAAGGGTCGACTTCTGGTCTTCGCCCAACAAAACCCTCGCTGTCTTCAACTGGAGGCAAACGTTTTTTAGCTGTTTTCTGTTCAGCCTTGGGCTCAGTGGTTTCTTTCACTTTTTCGCTCTTCTTGTCCGGCACTTGTTTTTTTGACAAAGGGTCATGCACTCCATCTGCTTTAGACACATTCTCTTTTTGTTTTTTAATTTCTGATTTTTTCTCTGCACGTTTTACTTGATTGGCCGCCTCCGGCGAGACGATCTGCGCCTTTTCAGAATCAGTGGCAGGTAATTCTTTCACCTTTACCAGATTTTCAAACTCTTTGTTCTGATGAAAGGTCTCTTGTTTTTCTTCTTCAAGAATTTTTGACGCACAAGAAATCAACAAAAATAAAGCTGCAGCCGCAGTTACAGATTTTTTTATTTTGTTAAACTTCGTTGTCACGCTCTAGCTCTCGATGATCAATAAATGGTTTCCACCGGCGGTGCACCCACATCCATTGCCCAGGGTACTGACGCACAATCTCCTCAATCTTATCAGTGTAAACCTGAGTCATAAAGGCCACAGTTTCATCTTTATCTTCTTTCGAAACATATTCTATTTCAGGACCAAATTGGACTGTGGTCGTGCCGTCAATTTCTCGAAGAGTGTAAACGGGAACCACTGGACACATCGCTCTCCCTGCTAAAACTGCTAGACCCATAGCTGTACCAGTTTCATGCCCGAAAAATTGAGTTCTCACTCCAATGGGTGGACCCATAAATTGGTCCAAAACAAAGGCCACAATGCCACCCTTTTTTAGCTCTTTTAATACCGCATAAGAGCTGTTCCTTGGTGGAATAAATCGAGTGCCCAGCCGCTGCCTCAGCCCAAACCAAAGATCATTCAACCATTTCGCTTTAAACTCTTTCGATATAATAGACATGGGGACGTCATGGAGTGCCAATCCCACTGTACCAAGGTCGCCGTTTCCCAGGTGAAGGGTCAGTAGGCACACTCCCCGGCCTCGCTGCACAGCTATATCCAGGTATTCGCGACCTTTTATCTGGAATTCATCTCGATGTTTCTGTTTTGAATAGAAGGGAAACCGACAAAACTCCACAGCGCTACGACCCAAATTAAAACAGGATTCACGGCCCACCTTCATCCGCTGACTTTCTGTCCATTGGGGGAATGCCAATTTGAGGTTGCCTAAAATAACATTTCGTCGAATGCGAAATACATCAAACCATAAAATGCCAATGCCGTCGCCGATCAGTCGCTGCCACGACCAGGGCAAAAGCGTCACCACCCAACAGGCGCCTACGGCCACAATTTTAAAGAGTTTTTGAGCTAATTTCTTCATGCAAAATCTCGACGTCCGATGAAAATCCCAATTGCAGGGAAACCACCTGAACAAAGTCTTTCAAATTTTTATGCCTATCTAATTTTACAAAGTCTTTTTCCGTGGTCAAAATCACCGATGCACCCAATTTTTTCATTTCAGACACAATGCGAACAGCATCAGTTTCTGAATAAGCATGGTGATCCGGAAACAACAAACTTCCCACCACATTGAAGCCCTTCATTTGAAGGCTCGCCAAAAAGGCTTCTGGCCGCCCCAGGCCACACACCACAAAACAACATGCTGACAAATCATTCAACTCAGAGGTCACAAGGTAATCTGCACGTATGGTCTTAAAATCACCGTTCACAGCAGATAGTTTATTCTCAATAAATTTCAAGTTATCACTAGAAGCCAGGTTCACTTTTGTTAGAATCACAAATTGAGCTCTGCGAAGACTCTCAAATGACTCCCGGGCCATGCCCCACGGCAAGGGGTGATAGTCGCTGGTTGGCGCCGTGGCGTCGATCAATACAATATCAATGTCTCGTTTAAGTTTTCGATGTTGAAAGGCATCATCGGCAAAGATGAGATTCACAGGATGTTCCGACACTAACTGCATAGCCGCCTGCACTCGATCAGCCCCAACATAGATCGGCACATTAACAAACTGCTTTTTTAACATGGTTGGCTCATCCCCAAACCGCTCTGCGGATTCATCATCTGCATGCACAGCTTGTACGCCATAACTTTGTCGACCATATCCTCGCGAAACAACTCCAGGTCGATATCCGCTTTGAATGGCCCATTCAATGAGTGCGGCAATAACTGGTGTCTTGCCGGTCCCCCCCACTGTGAGGTTGCCCACACTCACCACCGGAACGCCTACGGACTCTGCAGGTTTCACTTTCCAATCATAGAGCCGCCCACGGGCCCCACTCAGAAAAGAAAACAATAACCCCAAAGGAGCCAACATATCTCTTTTTTTCATGAAAAATAGCCATCCAAGGCTTTGGCAACTCTCGTTGTCGCCCCCTCACTGCCCAATCTCACTTTGGCCTGTTTCAGGTCACAAGCCATCTCTTCGGCCGCCGTGGGTTCATTGATCAACCTTCGAAGTGCCCCCGCGAGACCCTCTACACTTGCTGCCTCTTGAAAAAATTCGGGCGCCACCATTTTGCCAAGAACCAAGTTAATCATTCCAAAAAAGGGCGTGTCTTTAACAAAGGTTTTCGCAATCCACGCTGTCATGGCATTCATTTTGTACATAATAACCATGGGCTTTTCGAGGAGACCCACCAACAAAGTGGCCGTCCCTGAGGCACACAAAACTACATCCGCAAGACGAATCATACGAAAAGGCTCATCCTGCAAAACAATCAGTGGAAACTGAAGCGGCGGCATATTGCTTTTGAAGGTCTCTAGATCAAAAGTGGGCGCCACAAACAACGCCACTTGCAGGTCTTCATTTTCTCCATGCAAGCGTTCAGCTACAGCCAACTGAGTTTCTAAATGGTTTTTAATCTCTGAGTGCCGACTCCCTGGCATCAAAGCCAAAAGCGTTTCGTTGTCTTTTATGCCATATCGCTGCCGATCCTTTTTGATCTCGTTTTGATCAAACAGGTCAGATTTAAGTTCATCCAACAGCGGGTGCCCAACAAACTCCGCCGACACACCATTTTTGTCATAAAAATCTTTTTCAAACGGAAACAACACCAGCATCTTATCTACTAAGCGCCTAATTATTTTCACCCGTGACCGTCGCCAAGCCCAAACTTGAGGTGAAATGTAATAGACAACGGGTATTCCCAGTTTTTTAAGTTTCTTTGCCAATCGCAAATTGAAATCGGGGTAATCTAGAAGCAAGGCCACTTTCGGTTTGCGCTCTTTTGCAGCTTCGACTAATCGATCAAACGCCCCTTTAATATCACCCCAATGAGCCATGACTTCTTGAAACCCAACCACTGCCAATTCTTCAGAGCGACCTAAGATTTCAAACCCCATGGCTTCCATGGACCGACTGCCAATACCAAAACTTGCAATAGACTGATTCTGTTGTCGCCAGTATTCAAGCAAACGTTGAGCATAAAGTGTACTCGAGGCCTCAGCAGCAACGATTAAGATCTCATTTGAGGCGGGATTGGATTTCGCCAATGATCTTCTCCGCCAATCGAAGTGCAACAAGCCCATCTCGGCCAGACACACGACAGGGTTTGTTTTCAAGAACTGAATTTACAAACGACTGAGTTTCAGCCAGTAGTGCATCACCTTTTTCAAGGTTCCATGATTCGTGCTCTATGGGTAACTCCGCATCGGGCTGCCACTGCCCTGTCTTCGTCAACAAGTTCACATCTCCAGATCCAAAATCCAAAGACAGGTATTGATCTCGCTGAAAAACTCGGAACTTTCGCTGAGCACTTGTTGATACCCTCGAGGACGTTACATTTGCCACCGCACCACTTTTAAACTCGATGCGAGCATTGGCAATATCAATGGTATCGGTAATCACCGGAGTCCCAACGGCTGCGATGTTCACAGGCTCGCTGTCAACAAGACTGAGAATGACATCCAAGTCGTGTATCATTAAATCAAGCACAACATTGACGTCCACACCTCTTGGCTTAAATGGAGCCAATCGGTGGCACTCAATAAACCAAGGAACCATCATTTTTTTATGAGCAGCCTCAAAAGCAGGATTAAACCGCTCGACGTGTCCCACCTGCAGTTTAAGCCCGTTCTTTTCGGCTAAACTACATAACTCCTCACCCTGCTGGCTGGTGGTAGTAATTGGCTTTTCAACGTTAACGTGGATTCCATTTTCTAAAAATGTTTTGGCAATTTCATAGTGGGTGGGAGTAGATGAAGCTACAGTGACCAGGTCCACTTTACCTATCAAATTTCGGTAGTCCGTTTCAGCAGCACACTCTAACTCTTGAGCCACCTCAGCCGCCCGCGCCGCACTGGCATCACAGACGGCGACCAAATCGACATCGGCAATGGCTTTGTATTTTTGTGCATGAAATCGACCTAAGTAACCCACACCTACGACGGCGGCTCTCAGCTTACTCATCTTGCCAACCCTCTCTTTGAGGAATGCATAAAATCTAAAAGATATTGAACGCTTTCAGGTAAATGGGACTGAGCTTTCAACTCTGCCATAATCTCTTCAATGGTCCCCGCGCCTTTTAAAACCATTCTTATGCATTTATGAATAGCAGCAATATCGTCTTTACTAAAGCCCGCCCGCTCAAGGCCCACTTTATTAGTGGCCCGCATGGTGGCCCAATTGCCTTGGGCAATCGTAAAGGGCAATACATCTTTGTTTACCGATGAGTCGCCACCGATATAACAATATTTGCCGAGCCTGCAAAACTGAGTGATTCCACAAAGCCCACCAATTTTAACGTGATCTTCTACCTTAACATGACCCGCAAACTGGGTGGTGTTGGCAATAACTATGTGGTCACCCAGCTCACAATCATGGGCAATGTGTACGTAGGCCATCAAAAGGTTGTGGTCGCCAATACGGGTGACACCGCCACCTTGAGCCGTGCCCAAGTTAAGAGTCACAAACTCTCGAATCACGTTATTATCACCCAATATTAACTCGGTTTTTTCACCGTCATACTTGAGATCCTGAGGAGGGCCACCAAGCACGGCCCCTGGCAAAATATGATTGTTCCTGCCAATTGTGACTTTGCCAAAGGGGCTACCGATACACACATGGCTATCAATTCGTGATCCGCTGCCAATAGTGACATCACCTTCAATCACTGAAAAGGGACCGACAATCACGTCATCGGCTAGCTTAGCCTGAGGTGATACGACCGCAGATTCATGTATATTCATTATTGCTCCCGCGGAGTGAACCAGGCCAGAATTTCGCTTTCAGCCACGATTTCGCCACCCACCTCGGCACGGCCAGAGATCAGCACCATGTTGCCTCGATCTTTTTTCACTTCACAACACAACTCTAGAACATCTCCGGGAACCACTGGCTTTCGAAAGCGGGTTTCTTTTACCGACCCAATGGTCATATCCATAGGCGGATCTTCCGGCCGAAAACACGACAATCCACCGGCTTGAGCTAGAGCCTCGATGATTAATACACCTGGCATAATGGGTCGGCCTGGAAAGTGGCCGTTAAAAAAGGGTTCGTTAATACTGACATTCTTAATCGCACGAATGGTGCTGCCCACACGATTCTTCCCTGAAGACAAGGTACGCTCCACCACCCTATCCACAAGTAAGAATGGATAGCGATGAGGGAGGATTTTCATCACATCAAGTATATCGTGAATGGTTTGCTCAGCCACTCTGGGCCTCCACAACAAAAAGAAATGTTTCCTTATTTGCCTTTGTCATAGCGCTTGATGACCTCATCTGTCAGATCAAGTTCTTCATTGGCCCAAAGTACACTTTGCTCGGCTTTTTCAAGCACCATAGTGTAGCCCTTTTCTTTAGCTACATCTTGAATCACATCGCGCAAGCGCCCCAATATGGGCATCATCAAATCGCGTTCTTTTTGGCTGATGTCCACCTGACTTTCACCCAACATTTTTTGATACTTCAAAACTTCTTCCTGAAGACTTTGTTGCTTTTTTATCCTCACATCTTCTGATAACACCATGCTCTTTTTCTCAAAGTCTTGTGTCATCTTCTCAATGTCGGCTTTTCGCTTCTCAAGCGCCGTCTTCTTTTTTGCAAACTCTTTTTCAAGAGTCTCGCGGGCTGACTTACCCGCCTTGGTGGATTCTACGGCTTTTTTCATATCCACGTAACCAATCTTCGTATTGGCAATAGCTGAAAGTGGCAGCATTAAAAGAGTGCACGTAACCACAAGGCGACTTAAAGGATTCATCATAAAATCTTCTCCTCATTAAACATTGGCAGAATTAAACCATAATTTAAAACGGTGAGCCAATGGCAAATTCAAATTTGTAAGGGGGATCATCAAACTCTTCTCTGCGATCCAAAGGAAACCCCCACTCAAACCGCAGCGGACCTATGGGAGAGAACCAACGAAATCCAAACCCCAAGTCACTGCGCAACTGTCCGAGATTCAGCTGATCTTGCGCGTCACCCACATCTAAAAAGGTCACGCCCATCACTCCAGCCTCTTTAATCAAAGGAAATTGAAATTCCATGTTGTAATAAAGTTGCTGCGATCCGCCAAAAGGACGCATGGCCCGATTTTGTATCTCTTCATCGGTTAGGCCTGGCACCACTGAGGCCGCCTCATCCTTGGCTGCTTTCGAGAATTTTCGCTTTCCCACAGTGAACCAATCATAGCCTCGCAAAGTGTTGGGTCCGCCCAAGAGATAGAGCTGGTTAAAGGGTGGGGCCAAATTGTCTAGATTCGAAGAGATAAACCCATAGGTGATGTTGTTTCGCCACACCAGTTCCCAAAAAACGGTTTTGTAATATCTGAAATTGGCTCCACCTTTAGTGTAGTTCAGATCTCCCCCAAGCCCCGCGTACTCCACAGACACATTTGAGTAAACACCATCGGTAGGGGCAAAACGGTCATTTCGTTTGTCATAAACGAGGCTTGCTGTAAGGGAGCTAGTGATTCCATTGGCCGTATCCACGGGAAATAGCGCTGGGTCCCCCGAGGTCAACTCTAGGAACGTGTCATCTAACTTATAACTCAAATATCCGTCTAAATAAGGCGCCAGCGGGTGCCCCACACGCAAGGCTCCCCCACGCTTTTGCTCGTTATAGTCAATCAGCACTCTCTCAGACTGATAGGCGTCCACCCCTACTGACCACTCCGTATCTAGTAGATACGGCTCCGTGAAGTTTAGGTTAAAGCGAGTTTGGTTCTTATTGTAATCAAGTGTAGCACTTAACTTTTGCCCACGGCCGGCCAAGTTGATCTGCTGAATCTGCCCATTTACGACCATTCCATTCTGCGAGCTGTACCCAGCGCCCAGTTGAATGCTTCCCGTATTGCGCTCTTTCACCATGATATCAATATCCATAATGTCAGAGCGGCCTTTTGGAGTTTTCACATTGAAATTAACTTCATCAAAATACCCAAGCCGCTGCACATTTGCCAACGACTCTCGTTTTCGAGTTTCGTTGTAAAGTTCTCCCTCGCGAATTCGAAGCTCACGGCGAACCACTTTATCGCGAGTTGTGGTGTTACCGACCACATTGATTTCGCCGATGAAAACCTTTTGACCCTTGTCGATCTCATAGGTGATGTCCACCAATTGATCTTTTTCTCGAACTCTTGTGCGGGGTATGACGTTGGTAAACGCATAGCCCAAATCACCATACTTTGCCTGCAATGAGCGGAGATCTTTTTGCAGATCTTCATAGGTAAATTGGTCACCCTCTTGGACCAAAGTGGCTTCTCGCAACTCATCGTGGGTGAACAACATGTCACCCGCGAAGTCTACAGAACCAATATTGAAACGATCGCCCTCTTCCACTCGAATCGTAATGTAAATGCCCTTTTTATCTGGAGTCACGTACACCTGGGGCCGATCAATCTTGACCTGCACAAAGCCTTCGTTGAAGTACAAGAAATTCAAACGCTGGACATCTCGATCAAAGGCATCTTGCTTGTAGGCACCACCACCAAAAATCGCGCTAAAAAAACCACCTTCTTTGGTTTCCATAGCTCCTTGCAAGTTGCCGCTGGGAAGCTGACGATTACCAAGAAACCGAATGCTCTTCACCATAACTTTGTCGTTTTCAACGATATCGAAAATCACCCGAACATTGTCGCTTTCCGAATCATCCTCAACGCGCACTTTCACTCGGGCTAAAAAGAACCCTTTATCTTCATAAAGTTTTTCAATTTTCTCAGAGGCCACCCGCAATCGCGACATGTCCAAAATTTCAAAGGCCTTAAGCTCAGCCACTTCAGATATGTCATCGTCGCTCAATTCATCATTGCCCTCGTAGGAGATGCTAGCAATAGATGGTTTCTCCACCACCGTGTAAACTAAAACAGCCTTTCCATTTTTATCCAGTTGCTCCACGCGAACGTCGTTAAAAAAACCAGTGGCAAAAAGTTGTTCCACGTCTTTTCGAATGGTTACACGGTCTACGGAGTCACCCACTTTTGAAGCCAACTTGCCGCGAACAGCAGCTGACTCAATCTTTTTGGGCCCTTTAATAACAATCTCGCCAATTATACTGGACGCGGCGAATGCTGGTACGGCTAATATGCCGGCAAAAATGAATGGAATGCAACCTCTAAGAAGATTTACCAAGCTAAAATTCCCTAATTGTTTTAAGCACTTAGTCAAAAATAACGGCTGAGCGTAGCCTGCTTTCGAAACCTTGTCAAAGAGAGCCTGACGAGCCGTGGAATTATAATCGGCCCACTGGAGGTGCAGATTCAATTCTAACTCTGTGAGCCAGACGACAGCTGCCTATCAATTAAGCACACATGGCCGGGGATAGGAATCCGTGGAGCTCGCTAGGCACTCCACCGGCCGTCTTTTAAAGTCATTTGCCTTGGAAACAGTGACGCAAAATTTTGATCGTGGGTCACCACCACTAAGGTTAACCCCATTTGCTCTTTCAGCTCGAAAAAAAGCTTTTGGATGTTCCTACTATTTTCAGTGTCCAGATTTCCCGTGGGCTCATCGGCCATCAACACTTCAGGTTTCTGCACCAGGGCTCGAGCTATTGCAACGCGCTGCTGCTCTCCACCACTGAGCTCTGTGGGATAATGAGTTTTTCGGTCACTCAACCCAAGCCGTCCCAGCAATTCTTCCGCTCGGCGTCGAGCTTCTCTATGAGGAACTCCTCCAATGCGCGCAGGCATGGCCACATTTTCAAGAGCGGTGAACTCCTTTAACAAATGATGAAACTGAAACACAAATCCCACGCTTCGATTTCGAAAATGAGCTAACTCGTCATCGGTTTTTTTAAAAAGATTTTCGTTCTGGTAGATCACCTGACCCAAGGACGGTTTATCAAGGCCGCCCAGCATATGCAGTAAAGTGCTTTTTCCGGCCCCCGATGGCCCAAGAATACAAAGCGCATCACCCCTATGCACCATTAGATCTATGCCTTGAACCACGGTCAATTGGTTTCCGCCATGGCTATAGACCTTCTTCACGCCCTTGGCTTGAATCAAAACCTCACTCATACCTTAACCCCTCAACAGGTTTTAAGCGGGCCCCTCTGAGTGCCGGAGCCAGCGTGGACAAAAAGCAAATCAACAAGGATGCTGCAAATACCGCTAAAACATCTGTTCCCCTCACCTCTACCTCAATACTTGTCAGCGTGTACACTTCTGCAGGCAAAATGTTCCATTGACCTTGCGCAAAGGAAAAGGCGTAACAAGCCAGCAGACCCAATAAAAGACCTAGAAACGAGCCCACAACTCCAATGATCAATCCCTGTTGAGCAAAAAGACGTAAAATAAAACTTTGAGACGCACCGATGGTTTTAAGAACACTAATGTCTGCAAATCTCTTTAGTACGCTAAAGTATAACGTGCTGGACACGTTAAATGCAGCGGCAATGATCATGACTGATATCACTAAAAAGATGATCCATCGCTCCCACTTTATAGCCTCAAATAAATTGCGATTTAAATCCGTCCAATCCCGAGTCCAATAGGGAAAACCCAAATCTTCTGCCAATTTTGCAGCCACTGGCCGAGCCTGATCATCCTCCGGGAGGCGTAGTCGCACGCCCATCACCTGATCGCCAATTTCCGCAAGCTCTTGAGCCGCCTTAAGATCGGCAACAATGTATCGATTGTCGTAATCATATCTACCCAGATCCAAAACACCAGTGAGCCTGAAACGACGCACGCGGGGCCGAAATTGAGTGGCATCATATGGGTCAGATTGGGGCATCACCACTTTAAACTCATCGCCTAATTTTAAATCAAAGCGTTTCACAAGACCACGTCCCAGCAAAACGCCTGGGATATCATGAATGACTTCGAGGTCGAATTTCCCCTGAATGATTCTCTTTTCTAATTTCAAAACCTCTGCCACCGTTTGCCTTTCGACGCCCTCGACGATGACGCCTGACAACTGGCCCTTTCGCGCAAGTACGGCTTCAACAACTACAAATGGAGTCATTTTTAAGTGTGAACCCACAACTGTTTTGATTTTTTCAGTAAATGAAATCACATCGCCAATGGCTGCCCCACGCTTTGACACAATCACATGGCCCACCACATCGACAATCGACTTTTTCAATGTGGTCTCATAGCCACTGACAACCGCCATGGCCACAACCAACGAGGCCACACCTAAAATCATACCGAACATGGCAAACGAAGCCGTGATGCCAAAATAACCTCGACCACCCCGCATCTGTCTCCATGTCACCCAAAGACCGTACAAATTAATCTCCACCCCGAGCTTGTTGCTTCAAGTACCCCTCGACAAAAACATCAATATCGCCATCTAAAACTTTTTGTGGTGAGCCTGACTCCACATCTGTTCGATGATCCTTCACCATCTGGTAAGGGTGCAACACATAAGATCGAATTTGACTCCCCCACTCAATGGCCTTTTTCTTCTTATTGGCCTCGTCTTGTTCTTGCTGCCGCTTTTCCATCTCGTGTTCGTAAAGGGCCGCCCTCAACATTTTAAAAGCCTTATCCCGGTTGGCGTGTTGACTTCTTTGGCTTTGACACTGCACCACAATACCCGTGGGCTCATGCGTGATTCGCACCGCAGAGTCCGTTCGGTTTACGTGCTGACCGCCCGCGCCGCTGGCTCGATAGGTGTCCAGTCGAATATCTTCGTCCCTTATTTCAATTTCAATATTGTCATCCACTTCTGGCCACACAAAAATAGACGCAAAACTGGTGTGCCTTCTGGCATTAGAATCAAAAGGGCTTATCCGAACCAGGCGATGAACGCCTGTTTCCGTCTTGAGATAGCCATAGGCAAAAGGACCTTCAATATGCAAAGTCGCCGACTTAATCCCAGCTTCTTCACCCTCGGTCATGGCCATAATTTCCACTTTAAAGCCCTGCTTTTCGCAATATCTCAAGTACATTCGTAAAAGCATGGAGGCCCAGTCGCTGGCCTCCGTACCACCGGCACCAGAGTTAATAGACAAGTAGGCACTATTCGGATCTGTTTCGCCCCCTAAGAGGCTTTTAAGCTCCAATCCGTCGACAAGCTCCTGGATTTTTGCCACTTCCACCTTTACTTCAGAAAAAACACCCTCGTCATTTTCTTCCTTGGCCATATCTAAGAGAACAAAGGCATCGTCCACCTTGCTGTTAAGATCATTCCAGTCTTGCACCGAACGCTCTAACACCACTCGCTCTTTATTAAGGGCTTGCATTTGCTGGGGGTTGTTCCAAATTTCTGGGTTTTGCGATTGAGTTTCTAACTCTTCGAGACGCTTTTCTTTAATATCGATGTCAAAGGTACCTCCGCAAATCTGCGGTTTTTTGTCGGCTATCAACCAACTGCCCTTTTACATCAGCTAACTCTGTGGCCATGGACATGACGAACTCCTTAAGTGCCAAACTTTTTTAAAAACTCATGATACAAAGCCATTCCTGCAAGGGATACCTGGGAATGCCTAACGCCACGAGTTGCAAAAAGAAACTTGGTACCTAATTCTTCACAAAGATTCAAATATTTCGTCTTGAAGGCGGAACATTCTACGCGCCTCGGCTTCACTTCGCTCATGGTCAAAGCCTAGCAGATGCAATATTCCATGTAGGACCATATAGCACAACTCGTCCCGGAAGGTGAGATCATGCTCCAAAGCCTGCTTTTTTAAAACTTGCGGGCAAAGCACCAACTCACCCAGGCTATGTTGTTCAATGGGCAAAAAACTTAAGACATCGGTGGCATACTTTTTACCGCGATACTGATGGTTTAACCTTTTAGCTTCTTTAGGATCTAAAAATACGATCACAAGCTGCTTGTCTTTTAATTGCCTTGCGAAACCTTTTCGTTTGAGCTTCGCAACAACCTGCTCAACGCAATTCTGCAAATAAACCCGCGGCATTCGCAATTTCGATTGGTTGATACAAAGTAACGTCATCCGACGTGAGAACCTTTTTTCGATGAGCCCTTCGGGCGGCTACCTGGCTGCGGCACCGATACCACTTTACCATCTCGCATGTGGGGATAATCCATACGTTGGTGATAAATGCCAAGTAGAATTTTACGAAAGGCCGTTTCAATGGTCGATAAATCTCTTAAGGTCAAATTACACTCATCCAGTTGACCATCGATAAACTTACTTTGAATAATATTCTTAACAATATTCTGAAGCCTCGATGGCGTGGGCTCATCGAGAGTTCTAGCTGTGGCTTCAATACTGTCAGCCAACATCACAAGTGCGGCTTCTTTAAATTGCGGCTTCGGACCAGGATATCGGAACTCATTTTCATCAACATGGTCTATGTTTTCGTCCATTTCTTCTACAGCTCGGTTGTAAAAGTACGAAATTAGCGTGGTACCATGGTGTTGCAAAATCCCATCAATAATGGGCGTTCCGAGCTTATGTTTAAGCCCCAGTTCAGCGCCGTCTTTTACATGCGCTACCAAAATTGTCTTACTCATGAATGGCGAAATGTGATCGTGCGGATTATATCCACTTTGGTTTTCAATAAAATACTGGGCGTGTTCCATTTTTCCAATGTCATGATAAAGAGCCATAACTTTTGCAAGCAGTGCATTGGCACCAATTTCTTTTGCCGCCGCCTCAACCATGTTTCCTACAGATATACTGTGATGGTAGGTCCCCGGGGATTTCATCATCATCTCTTGCATGAGTGGATGGTTCAGGTTGGCTAACTCCATCAGCTTGATATCCGTGGTGTAGTTAAACCCAGATTCAAGAAGAGGCACCAACATCATCGCCACCATTGATGATAACACTCCACCCACAAATCCGGCCGGCGCTGTCCAAAGCAGTTGGCGCAATAATTCATCTAAACCAGAAGACGTCAAGAAGGCCAAAAACACTATGGCAGCCATATTCACAAGACCCGTGCGCAGACCAGCCCAATAGATGTCATTACGACGTGTACAACCATACACCCCGCGGGCAGCAGCGATGCCACCGACTACGGACACCATAAGGAATCCATAATCCATATCCACCATAAATCCTAAGGCTGCTGCCATAAACACCGTAAACACCCATACCACTTCGCCGGATGTGATTAAAAGACCCACCAACATGGGACCCGCGGCCACTGGTGCGGCAAACATAAACACAGAGGGAGGTATCATCGAGCCGAATCGATCTAGGAAGGCGGCGTGCGTAGTGAATAAAAATAGTTTTGTAATAATGCCCACTATGATGGTCACCGTACCCATAACCAAAAGGTCTTTATCGGACACTCGGACTCGCTTAAGGCTAAAACGTCGCAAGTACGAAAAGAACACCATAGCCATCAACACCAACAGGGCTGCCGTCATCACCGACATCAAGTAAGTGCGTTCTTTGCTTTGTTTGCTGTGTATTTCATTTAGAATTTTCACATGAATGGGCATCACCACAGCTCCTGCAGCCACTATGGTCTGATTGCGACGTAGTGAGATCTGCACGGGCAAAACCGACTCGCGAGCGGCCGCTTTTCGGGCCACAGTTTCTTTTCGATTAAATGTCAGGTTAGGTACCATTAACTTTCGCGCCAGTCGGGTGAGGCGTTCTCTGGGCACGGGCCTTAACGCTCCAGCTCCCCGCACGTCTTTCAACGTGAGATCCTGCCGTTTTTTAAGATCCACTATGGAACTAATAGGGAGCATAAATTCATTTCCCGCTCCCCCGACAGGCACGATACTTGCGGATTCGGCTGTCGCTGAAACCAAGCTTAAGCTATCGAGGCTATCGATGGTTTTTTCTCCGCCCCAAAGCCCTATAGCTCGAATAAGAATATTCTCAATACGAGCGCTGAACCCCTCTTCCACCAACCACTCAAAGGTGCGACCAGACACTTCAACACCCAAAAGCTGTTCAAACTTCGCCCGATGCTGGACGAATTCTTTGATTTGCTCTTCTCGTTCGTATTCGTTCTCAAGCCATCTTTGCTGCCTAACCAAATGGCGCATTTCCTGAAAAGCCCTAGAAATCCGGGCATAAACACCCTCGTAGACCTCATAGTCAAAATCGAGAACTGCCGGTATGGCATCGGCCTCTTCCTGTTGCTTCTGGGCCGTGGCGTCTTCATCAACGATCTGTAGAGCAATGGGTGATTTGATATCAACAATGGCCACTTCCCCCACATCAACCCGCTCAGCAAAATCAAACTCATAGTACAACAGGGGCGCTAATATTAAACAAAATGCCGAAACCAGCGTCACTCGTTGTAAGTGAAACCGCTCTTCGGCAAACACAAGCCAGCGACCAAAACGACTTTTGCCAAAGCCAAGGCTATTGACCCAATTTAAAAATTGTAGGGAGGGGTCTACATACTTGCGTCGCAAGTGAATTCCGTCTTTTTGATTAAGACCCTTTTTTTGTTTGTTTTGACCCGGTAATTTCATTTAAATCAATCCATTGAGTTACTAGCCATTTTATCGGTTTTATAGGCGTCAAACCTGAGTCTGCTCAATTGGCATCCCGGCGAAACCAGACTTGTATATAGGCCAGTAATTCACTGCAAGAATAAGTAACTTTTCATATGTTGTCGACAGGAGTCCTACTTATGCCCCTTCCACCGAAAAACTTTCGCGATTTCAGTAGTTTTTTACAGATAGTGACTGACCTGAGAGGGCCTGAGGGCTGCCCCTGGGACAAGGAGCAAAATCACCAAACTTTAACCCAGTTTGCTTTAGAAGAGGCTTTTGAGCTGGCCGAAGCCATCGATGAAAACGACAAAAATGGCATGGTCGAGGAGCTGGGAGACGTGTTGCTGCAGGTGGTCTTACATGCAGAGATTGCGCGTCAAGAGGGTGAATTCGACATTTTTGATGTGATCGAGGGCATTGGCCGTAAAATGGTTCGACGCCACCCCCACGTATTTGACGACACCAAGGTGGCTGACTCGGATGAGGTCTTGCAAAATTGGGCAAAAATAAAGGCCAAAGAATCTCCCAAAAAAGCGCATGAGTACATTTCAACCCCCAAGGGCCTTCCGGCGCTGATCGAAGCCCAAAAGATTGGAGCCAAAACAAAAAAATTTGGTTTCGACTGGAATGAAGTCGATGGCGTATTGAAAAAAATAGATGAAGAGTTGGCTGAGTTCAAGCAAGCCCTTACTGCCGGCACCGTGGAAGAACAACAAGCCGAGCTGGGTGATCTGTTATTTACCATTGCACAAATGGCGCGGCATTTGAATTTTGATTCAGAACAATCCCTCAGAAAAACCAATTTGCGCTTTCGCAAACGCTTTCAATCAATGATGACCCTGGCCGCTGACGCGGGCTTTGACCCGCATCACACACCGCCCGAAAAACTTGAAGAGTTTTGGAGTCAGGCGAAAAAGAGCGAAACCTCGACCGGCGAATAGGGATTTGGCGGCCGGTATCGAGGTTTCCGAAGCACGAAGCATCAAGCACGAAGCATCAAGCACGAAGCATCAAGCACGAAGCATCAAGCACGAAACATCAAACATCAATGCCACAAACTGAATGCACGATAGCATTCATTTCACATCTCTGCCGGCGAAAAGCCAAGCCGGCCATCGCTTAAGTTATTTTCAGGTGGGTTTGCATGAACTGCTGCCCCAGTTTTTCAATGGCAAATCGCTGATTGCACGATCGACAAGTCAGTCGCAAGTTTGAAACATCATTAGCCCCACCCAAACATTGGGGCTGAATGTGATCGTATTCCAACGCATAACCTGAACCACAATGAACACACCTCCCCTGATCACGATGAAACACCAGACGCTTTATTGATTGCGGAATTGCAGACCGTTGGTATTTTTGACGCAAACTTCCTTGTTGCGCCGTAGTTTTGTTGTTGTTTTGGTGATCCTTTTGATTTGGCGTTGCGACCTCAACGCCTTTAATAGCTTTATTGCAAAGTGTGCGAAGATACGATTGACGCGGCCCCCCTTGTGGCGCCGTAGTTTCACCTAGGTTTTGATGGCCATTTGGCTTTAGAATTTTGGCTTCATCGTTTTTATTGGTTTCGCCATGAACCCTATTTAGATGTGCTCGAGGCGCCGTAATGTCGCCGACACCCGGTTGATTCTGTTGGTGGCCTTGAGGCTCACCGTTTTTGTTGATTTTACTTATCCTCATTGGCAGATTTTTTTGATGTTTCTTTTCTTTATGCATCATAGTGGTGACAAGACCTGGCTGATTATTTTGTTTTGGCTTTTTGGGCTCAATTTCTTTAATGGCCACATCGCAAAGCATATGCAGAAGCTCACAATGGGATGGGAATGGATTTTTGTGCGCCAATAGCCCGCGAAGTTTTTCAAGTTTTTCCATAAGGGCTTGGTCGGCAATAATTTTTAACTCCGTCAATTCGGAGGAGACAATTCGGGTGGATTCTTTGGCCTTAATGGGGCTTGAACTCAACGCCACCAGTGTTCGCTCGCTTTCTCTGGTGGATTTGTTTTCTAGCTTTTCAAGGACTTGCTTCTTTTCTTGGCAATTGAGTTTGGTACCCAATGATTTCTCCTCTTGGCGGAAGAACTTTCTGGCCTCAGCCACATTGGTTAAAGTTAGTTTTCCTTCTTCCAGCTTTTGCTCCACTTCTGGCACTTCGAGAATCATTCTCATGGCACTGATGCGTCGGTGAGCTTGACTCTCTGAATATCCAAGTAGCCGGGTCGCATAATCAAACAACGATGAACACTTAAACGCACTAAATAACCTTCGGCGCTCAATTTCAGCTAAGTGATGCAAAACTTTTGTCACAAGCTCCCGCTCCCTACGAACGAGATCTTTGGTGTGTAAATGTAAATCGTTGTCTGAAAGGTATTTTAACTGCATGGGGCCTCCTTTTAAATTCAACTCCTGAAAAGGAATGAACTCTTATACCACGGCATTTTTTTTGGTCTGTTCTGTGTCGAACGAGTCAGAATATAGAAGTTGCATGTAATGCATCATACGCCCCAACCTGCGGCTTAAGGACCAAGACGATACTTTAAAGTCACAAAGGTCAACGTAAGTTCAACACAAGGGCAATGATGACGTCAAAAACGGCGTCAATACTATTTTTTCTTTAAGTGTATTTTTAATTGGCGCGGACTACCTACCAGTGAGCTGAGGCTATCGAAGTCCAGTCCATTTTCGGGACGTCTTGAGATTCGTATCGACCCATTTACTTGAGCTACATTCCTACATTCCTACATTCCTACATTCTTACATCCTTTCATTTTGAGGCCATTCCCTCCGTTGTCTCAAGCCCTTAACGAAAACACAGGTTTGATGACCGTATTTATGAGCCAGCGGAGCTGTTTTTCAAAATACCAGAGTCCCTCTGATAACCCGTTAAAGCAACTAGCAACTAGCAACTAGCAACTAGCAACTAGCAACTAGCAACTAGCAACTAGTAACTCGTAACTCGTAACTCATAACTCGTAACTCATAACTCGTAACTCGTAACTCGTAACTCGTAACTCGTAACTCGTAACTCGTAACTCGTAACTCGTAACTCGTAACTCGTAACTCGTAACTCGTAACTCGTAACTCGTACGTAACTCTCATTTTGAGGCAGTTCGATAACCAAAAATAACTAAAAATAACTAAAAAATTGCCAAAATAACTAAAAAAACAGTCAAGTTTTGGGCCAAACTGCCGATCAATATCTAACCGATATGGGCCTTTAGAAAGGTCGAAGAGATTTTGTGATGAATCAAATTTTGGACAAAATAGCTATTTGCAGAAAAACGTCGTGCTTAAAGGCGCTTTTTTATCCTGCGGCTAGCTACCGCAGACTCTTTGTTAATGGAGCGCTTAATAGGGAGGTAAAATGTCGGCCTACAAAAATGGTACGCCACCTCTTTGTTTTATTTCGTCTATTTTTGCTTAGCAGTCTGGTGGCTACAACAGCATGTCAGCTGGCAGATAATAAAATCAACGGATCTATTAAAGTTTCATCAGAACCGCCTAGCCCAAACCCACCCGCGCCAACAGGTCCTCCCGCACTCAGCCTTGCTCTCAGTGAATTTTCACTTAGTGAGACCACTTCCGTTCGAAACACGCCCGTAGATATTACCATTTCAACTCGCGATCAATATGGTGATTTGTTTTACGACCCTTTAGCCACAGTCACCGTGTCGACTTCAGGAAGTGACGCTCAAGCCTGGCTGACCCAAGTTGTCGACAATTTAGATGGCACCTATTCACTCAAATTCTTTTCTGAAGTTGCAGCCATCACCGAGACCATCTCAGTTACTGTGAATGGAAGTAGCATTAGTGCCGCAAGCAATCAGATCTCGGTGAACGAACCACGCTTGTCTTTTACGGGGGACTCCTTGCCTTCAGCCACTGTCGCAGCCAGAACCGTCGATGAAACCATGTCTCCGGCATGGACATTGACTGGCGAGTGCGACGTCGGCCTCGGCGATGTTCTGATCACTAGCCCCACAGCATCTGAACAAACTGTCAGTTGTGATACCGCCGGTGGTGGCACTTTTTCAGCGACCTATAACTACTCAACCACATCTCCCTATTTGTCTTTCGACACAAAAATCTTAACTGTGCATTTTTACATCTCTCAGAGCAGTCTTCAGCCAAAGAGAACGTGGATCTATAAAACACAACTGGCTTCACCCCCTATTATTATCAATGACTTGGCCGGCTTGCAGGTCATGGCTACCAGTGACGCGTCTAAGTTTTACATTCTCGGGTCAGATATCACTGCCGTTGGCACTAACAATTGGACCTCCATTGGAGACCCCGGAGGTGTTTCTTTCACCGGAGCCTTCGATGGCAATGGGCATACGATTGATGGATTAAATCGACAAAACGCCAGCTACCCTTCACTTTTTGCGTTCCTAGAAGGCAGCGTGAGTAATTTGAAAATGACGAATATTGATCTGAGAGGCGCCTTTGAGGCCGGCGCCATTGCGTCGATTGTTAACGATCCCCAAATTCATCACATTTCTGTTTCTGGACACGTCCAATCCAATGGTTACCCCGCAGGGGGTATTACAGGTTTGGGTTCGCATGGCCATATTTCTTATGTGTCCTTTAGCGGTTCTGTAATCGGAGTCACCGCTGCCGGGGGCGTTTCCGGTACTGGCAGCGGGAACATTTCATTTGCGATAACGTCCGGCACGGTAGATGGCGATCGATTTGCTGCGGGAATCAAAAAATCCACATCTGGAACCATAGAGAAGTCGACAAGCTCGTCTGTGATTACGTCCACGGATGCCGGCACAGCCACTGACTATGGTAGCTCCGGAATGAGCAACAGAATGACTGTGAGAAATAGCTATTTTACGGGTGCCGTGACGGGCGATGATCATGTGGCTGGCCTGGTCAGTCACGATTGGGGCAAGGCCTATTTGTCCTACTCTTTGGCCTCTAACATCACGGCAACAGGCGCCGCATTGGAAGTGGGGCCCGTGGCGGCAAAGCCTCTCATAGTGGCACCCCTTAGCACATATTTCTCTGACACAGTCGTTTGCACTCCGGCATGTACAAACACTGACGGTAACCAAAAGACCATGGCCGAACTCATGCAGCGAAGCACCTATACAAACTGGGATTTTTTTAAGGTATGGCGTATGAACAACGGTTCTGAAACACCGCAATTGCGATGGATGGATCATCTTTCAGAATATTTGCCTTAATAGCGTGCTTGCTGAGTGACCCCGATCATAACTTCTGGTTTGGCCACAGACCGCAGCCATCAAACTCTCCGACTTCTAAAATTTATTAGGCCCAATAGCACTCCTCATCACAACTCCAAGTTAAACCGCAATCCCTTGCCATCAAGTTCTTCGACTTTTGAAAACAGCGTTTCGTATCGCAATACTAAATGCCGCTGCCGCGATGGATTCGCCTTCGGGGGTTTGCCATGATAGCGCTTGAGAAACTCGCTCAGACGGAGCACTCCACCAGACACTCCTGCATTGGTGGAGCTATCTAAACCTTGCTCTAATCCAGCGCCGCTGGCCGGTGCCGCTTGCTGGTGTTGCATGTGGAGCCGACGAGCCACTAGGGCCACTTCCGTATCCACAGCTGGCTTTAGAATGAATGGTTCCATGCGAGCTAGTTTCAAGACTAAAGTCCCCTCCCCTCTAGATCTATCGGCAGAAATGGCAAAAACTTTATGCGTCGCATAATATTTTAAATATCATAATGAAACACTAATTTATGCAGCATTTATCTATATTTACCGTTGACTCCCCCGGGCCAGGGTCGAACAATCGAGATTAACCTAAAACCTAACTTATTCTTGGAGGCTTCCAATGAAGACAGCAAAAATACTAATACTCGGTGCACTGATTGCCGCATCTGTGGGTTGCTCTTACGGCGGAGTGGCTCGAGTGGGAAAAGGTAAAGCCATTGTGCTTCGAAACGACGGATTTCTTTTTGGTCTACTTCGAAAAGCTATGGTGTGTGATGTAGACAGCTCTGGGCTTTCTAACTGCCAAGAAAACGAACAGCCATAATCGCCTCCCGACTTCAGTGGATGAGAGCACGGACTCAATGTCTGCTGATCTCATCCACCTCAATTTCAAAAAACCAGTGAATCACCTCTTTGCCCCAATGGGCCCGCTCGTTGCCCATCGCCATGATCAGTGGTAGTGAGCATTGAAATGATAAGCCTGACTATTTGCCTCAACGGTTCACCCGAAACTCCCATCTTGATTTGTGTCTCCCCGCAGTGGGGTTCCGACCAACCTGACTTCCGCACTAAAATTCGAACACAGATTCAACAAAAAATTGGCGCAAGTGACGACGCCAATATGCAAAGCCTGGAAGACCTTTCTCAAATTCCCCACCACCCTGATTTTAAAATATCAATCAGCCATAGCCCCATGCTCGGGGGCTTTGCCCTTGTTGAATCATCAAAAGGGCTGGGATTTGACCTTGAAGTGCAATCCCGGGTGCGTTTGCCGACCATTCAACGCATGGCCTCGCCTGAAGAAATATCTCTAGCGCCCTCGCCCGCCCACTTGTGGTCGGCCAAAGAAGCTGCCTTTAAGAGTTTATGGCCGGCCAAGCAACCTCTGACTCTTTCTGAAATTTTTGTTTTAAACTGGAGTGAAGATTCTTTCGAAGCCACCACTCGTAAGGACAATGACGTCATCCACGGGCGCACGGGACACATCGGTCCCGACGACCACATTTTTGCTGTGGCCCTGTCCTTGACTTCAGCACCCTAAGGTTTCAGTGTGGAATTCATGAAGGTCTCAACTCAATCATTGTTTCCCTTTCTTAAGTGGTTGCCTTTACTCAAAGACAAAAAAACAGTTCAAAATGATTTTTGGGCCGGCCTCACTGGAGCCATCATTGTGCTACCCCAGGGCGTGGCCTTTGCTGTGATTGCCGGCATGCCTCCGGTTTACGGATTGTACACAGCCATGCTGCCCGCCGTAGTGGCTGCATTATTTGGAAGCTCTTATCATTTGGTATCAGGACCAACCACTACGGCATCTATCATGATGTTTGCTTTCTTGACCAAATATGCTTCAGCCGGATCTCCCGAATTTATTCAACTGGCCCTCACCCTGACCTTTTTGGTGGGAATCACAAAACTTATTTTTGGGCTGGCTCGACTTGGAACATTGGTAGATTTTGTCTCCAACTCGGTCATTGTTGGGTATACGGCCGGTGCCGCTTTACTGATTGCGTTTAAACAACTAGAGAATTTCACCGGTGTGGCTATTCCCCCAGGACTAGGTTTTTACGAAATACTGTTTCAATTTACCACTCACTTACAACAAGTAAACCCCCATGTGCTTGCCGTCAGTGTGTCGACGTTGCTCAGCGGAGCGCTGGTGCGCCGATTTTTTCCGCGGGCTCCATTTATGATCGTTGCCATGTTAGTGGGATCGGTTGTGGGCTACTTGTTGCAAATCAGCTTTGCTCTACCACCCGAAGTGATTAAAACTGTGGGGGCCCTTCCGGCCCATTTCCCTCCGCTAACGGCTCCCGATCTAACCTACGACACGTTTATTAAACTGCTGCCCGCGGTGATGGCGGCCACTATTTTAACTCTCACTGAAGCCGTGAGTATTGCGCGTTCGGTGGCCATAAAGAGCGGTCAGATTCTCGACATCAATCAAGAATTTATTGGACAGGGCCTATCGAATATCGCAGGCACTTTCACTTCTGGTTATTTATCCACGGGATCATTTAATCGCACAGGCGCTAATTATGAAGCCCATGCTCGTACTCCACTGGCTGCTATTCTCGCCGGGCTATTATTGATGTTCATATTGGCTTTAGTCGCTCCACTTGCGGCCTATCTACCCAATGCGGCCATGGCCGGAATTTTATTTTTGGTGGCTTATGGCATCACCGATATAAAAAGTATCAAGACCACAATTAAGACCTCTAAAGGTGACACCGTGGCCATGGCCATTACATTTTTAGGGACTCTGTTTTTAGATCTCGAATTCGCCATTTTGACAGGGGTTATTGCTTCACTTATCTATTACCTTTCAAAAACCTCCAGGCCGGCTATTCATACGCGAATTCCTAACCCCAGTGACAGCCGTCGAAAGTTTATTTCTGATCCAAACCTACCAGAGTGTCCCCAGTTAAAATTCATTCGAATTGATGGCTCCATTTACTTTGGAGCTGTCACCTCAGTCCGTGATGCTATCTGGAAGACTGTCGATGAATCGCCTGACCTTAGACACCTCACTATAGTGGCACAGGGAATTAATTTTATTGATACCGCAGGGGCTGATTTACTGAATCAAATAAAAATGGATTTACAGTCGCGAGGCATTCAACTCTACTTTTATAGTGTGAAGCCCTGTGTTCTAGAAACCCTTAAGAAATGCGGATTCTTAGAAAATAACGAACCACCCATCATCTATGATTCTAAAGGTGAAATTATCAGTCATGTGATTTCTAAGATGAACGCCGACGTTTGCAGATCCTGCAAAGCGCGAATCTTTAATGAATGTGCCGGATTGCCTGGCGCAACATCCTCACGGTAAAAAATCCGCGTCACTCAGCTCTGACACCCAATGAAAGGCTTCAATAAAAAATCGAGACTCCTGATTTTGCCAATGCTGCCACAAGCTATCCATTTTTTCTTGTGGCAAATATTCAATGGGCATTTGATTGGCCGGAAGTTTTAAATATTCCAACTGTTCACAAATCTCTTCCCAGCTGAAACCCCTAAACAGAAGATATTCTTGAACAAGATGCATCTCTAGCTCATACAGATCATCGTAAAGCTCTGCCCAAGCATCGAGTCCGGCTTGCCCCCGATCGCTGCTACAATAAAAAGTGGTACACGCGCTATTTCTGGATTTCCAGATCGTGCAATTGCGAGTCGACTTCTGAAAAAAGGGACACAAAAGGTCTTCTCGCTGTCCAAAATCGGCTCCGCCCATGGACTTGTGTTTTGTGCGATATTGCCAGCTTGGAACCACACCAATGGGCAATACAAACTGGCGGTTTCGAATCATATCATTGACCACAGAGGCCCCGGGGCCGCCGCCGGCTAATACCCCACCCACAGAAAAACAGGGCAAAAATGGAAAATAGGTGCAGCACTTTAATGATTCTTTGTATTGACCAGTTTGGGCCATTTTGCATTGGCCGCAATCAACACTCTCTTTGAACCCACCATGGTCAATGGCTTTGAGGTCTAAAAATCTACGAAAAACCACGGGCCAAGAGTCAAGCGCCTGTTTACTGCAATGCCCTTCCCCCATCTCTTTTTGCCTCGCTTTAAAAGTCCGTAGAGCTATTGTTAAATTCATCTCCTGGCCTTATTGATTTGTATTAAACGCATAAATGGCAACAATCTGTGCGGAACTCACCGCAACTCCCAACCCGATAAACCACCGCGAGAAATTTTGATTGGATTCACGCCTCCCCGTATAGCCGGCCCGACAAGAAGTTAACACTCTCTCGCTCTTAGTCTTTCTTTTTACTGTGTGACCGACTGATCATTCGAATCATTTTGATATTAATGACAATAAACCGAAAAAACTGCCACGGCCAAAAAACGCGAAAGAAACGAACCACAGCCGTAGGCGTCACTGAATAATACTCTGGCTGATAGGCGTCTTTTTTTTTCACCTCTTCGTGATTTTCACTCATAACTTACTCCGGAATCAAAAACCAACCCGGTTTACACTGGGCTTTGTATATAAACATATGATGCAAGAGACGCTTGATCCAATGGCCGGCAAGACCAATTTCTCCGAATGTGTATTTTAAACTGCGACCATGCTCAGGATACCTGTCAAAGTCAGGAATGATTGGAGAGATGGTCATCGACGCTGCACTGCCATTCAAAAAACTCGCACCAGCTGAAGCCACGCAGGCCACGCTGAGATCGGCAAACGGGGCTTCACGTGTAGGGTCACTTGCGCCATGTAAGATCATATCAGCCACCGACATGGCCGCAGCCCTGCCCATAATCCCCGACGGCATCCCCGTCCGAGGGGGCGTCGGATTAATTGGAGTTCCATTTTTATTTTTCATAGGCTTTGAAATGCCATGGGGTGGAGCAAATGCAATTCCCACGGCAAATATATTTTTATAAGTTTGATTCTGGTAGGTTCGCGGCCAATCGCTGGCTTTCCATTGATCGAAGGCTTTTCCCGAGTAATCTGCATCGACTTTCATAAATCCATTGGGGGCAAACAGCTGATCGGTGATATCTACACCCGCTTTTGATTGAGCCTTTAATCCTACCCCACTGAATGGCGGAAGCAGCATGGCAAAATCGTAGTCGATTTCGCCGGCTTCGTTGGCCAGATTTTCAAATGCAATTCGGTTAGACGTAACTTCAGACACATGAGCCCGTTTTATCCAGTGAATGCCCCGCTCTGCAAATAGGGACTCAGCAAATACCTTACTGTGGATAATATACCCACCTCGTCTAAAATGGGCTCCACCAATGCCAAAATCCCCTAACTCATATTCGTTGGTGAGAAATGTCAGCTCCGCCTTATCTCTCACCCCATGTCGTCGCAACTCGTACTCCACATTAAATATGTACTCAAATGCAGCACCCTGGCAGGTGCAGGTGCCATGCCCAGAACCCACCACAATTTTTTGTTTCTCACCCTTTTTCATTCTTTCAATAGCATGAATAAACTTTTGCGCCGCCTGTTCGGCGTGAGGCGCCGTACATACCGACGCTGTGAAATGATCCGGCCCCAATCCCTTGGTGGCTTCAAACTTCAACTTAGGTCCCGTGGCGTTGATCAGATAATCATAGGGGATGGTTTCTTCACCAGCTGATTCCAGATCTGTTCGCTGATAAACCACATACGGGCTACCGTGATCGGGACCCCCTTCAGGAAAGATCGACAGGGCTCGGCCCTGAATAAAATCTATTCCTTGTTTGTCATAAACTGGCTTCAATGGAAAACACACATCTCTGGCCGACATAAGCCCCACACCCACCCAAATATTAGACGGAATCCAGTTCCAATCAGATCGTGGGTTGATCACCGTCACCTTATGATTTGCAGAACCCAAGCGACGCCGCAAAAGAGTCGCAGCCGTATGCCCAGAAATTCCTGCTCCTAAAATAACAACATTTGCCATGCGTTCACCTACCAATAAAAAGTGTCGCCACTTCAACAGAATAGTGCGAAGCACCGATGATGTCCAGGTGCGCGATGCCGTTTATAGGCGCTGAACTTCTCGTATTTATTATCGAAAATTAACATATTTATCGCCTAGATGCCGGCCTCGATTCCAATCTCCCAGGAGGCAAAATGGCAAATAGCATCCAGGCAGACTCCCATGAAAAAAGTGAAGTTCGTGTGTTCCTGTATCACCATTTTACAGCAGGCTACTAAATTTTCTGGTAAACGGTACGGGATGCTACAATAAAGAATAGAATTGGAAGTTTCTTGAGGTGTCACAAATTACCCACCTTCGCCCCAAATATTGCTAATGTGGTGATCGTTGCCCTCTCCGTTTGCTGGAGTTGGGTGCTTGCTGGAACTCTTAAAAGAAAAACCTGTCATGTTGATCGCCTTTTGTCCTGTAACTCCTTATTTTTACGCGCATTATTGACATTAACGCTCACAACGTTAATAATAATAACGCTATGAACGTTAACCAAAGAAACAGACTATTTCGTCAAGGTGAGATCGATCGATTGGACCTTTGGCCCAAAATCGAAGAGTACGAGGCCCATGCCCGTACTTTTCGATTTAATTTTGGATTAGATGAACTTCCCACCGAACCGGGGATTCTTCTTGTGAGAGGACCGCGGCAGTTCGGTAAAAGCACCTGGATGGAGCTTGAACTCAAGTATACATTGGAAGATTTCGGTAAAGGTACAGCCTTTTATCTCAATGGCGACGACATCATTGATGCTGATGAACTTGAGCAGCGTATTGTAGAATTAGTGCCTATGTATGCCAAAACAGCACCAGTTAAACGGCTATTTATCGATGAGATTTCGGCTGTCGCCAATTGGGAAAAAGCCCTAAAACGAATCGCAGACCGAGGGGAAATTAAAGATGTACTGGTTGTAACGACTGGCTCAAAGGCCACCGACATTCGCCGTGGTTCAGAGCGTTTACCCGGAAGAAAAGGCAAGCTGGGTAGAACAGACTTTATCTTTACCGGAGTTTCATACAAGGACTTCTACGTTCAAAACCATCAGGATCTAGGCGAAGACACATGGATAGCTTATTTACTCAGTGGAGGCTCGCCCATTGCAGCCAACGAGATCTGGCAGTTGGAAAAGATACCCGACTATTTTTACGAAATAGTTCGAGATTGGATCATTGGGGAACTCATTAGAAGTGGGCGATCGAGACGATTTCTTTTAGCCCTTTTACGAACTATTTTCAACCAAGCCGGTGCACGTACCGGTTACTTGAAATTGGCTCGCGAATCGGGCCTGGCAAATAATACATTGGCGGCCGAATATATCGAGCAACTTTCGGATTTACTTGCTGTGGTGCCCTCGCCTCAGTGGGATTCGCACAAACAAATTTACCTTCAAAGAAAACCTGTGAAATTTCATTTCGTCAATTTGGCTGTGGCTCTGGCATTTTCTTCAAACCGAATGACATGTGTACACGACTTCAAACAGATTTCGTCAAATGACCAATCAAAATGGCTCGAGTGGCTAGTTGCACAAGAACTTTTTCGTCGACAATGCATTCGCGGCGTTGAAAGCCCAGAAGACATTGGATTTTGGGCTTCAAAAGAACATGAAATTGATTTTGTAGACGCCGAAGGCACATTTATCGAAGTGAAGCTTGGCAAAACAAGCCCATTGGATTTTGCTTGGTTTCCTAAAGTATTTCCTAAAAAGAAACTCTTGGTAGTGAATCAACGTGAGTTTCAAACTGAGCAAATCAAAGGAATCACGGTAGAACAGTTTCTGCTATCCGACGGATTCCCCCACCCGTATCCCGGAATGGTCGAAGACATAGACATCTACAACAACTACACGCGATTCTAATAAAAACCCTCGCAGGTAAATTTATTTTTCGGCCATAAAACTCAAGCAGTTCCCACGATTTTCGAACTTATTAAGGGAACCCATAGATGTTTTACATATATCAAGAGATCCCGTCTGCCTGTAGAACCCTGCCTGTACGCAAAAATCAACTTTTTAAAAACGAACGTTCTTCGACAAATCGGCTGCGCCGATGTTCGACTCCCGAAGGAGCTTACATCTCTGAACGACTGTGAGTGGTAAAGTCATAGAGTCATCTTCGGACGAAGTGGCGTTCCCTACGGGAGTCGAACCCGTGTCTTATCCGTGAAAGGGATATGTCCTAGGCCTCTAGACGAAGGGAACTTAGGAAATTGGTGACCCGCGATGGACTCGAACCATCGACCCTCTCCTTAAAAGGGAGATGCTCTACCAACTGAGCTAGCGGATCAACCTGAGCCAGCCAATTTCGAAGATCTGGGCTTATCTGTCAACTCTCAATTGGAGAAATTTTAACAATCTCTGGCGTAAATCAATTGAAAAGTGGCTTAATCCAGAGGGTTTGGTTGCGCCCTGGGCCAACTGAGATCACGTCTATGGGTATCCCCAATTCCTCAGAAATGAACTGGACATACTCATGGGCCTGCCGGGGGAGATCATGGGGCGAGTTGATTTCATCCACTTGCTCAGACCACCCCTTTAATGTGTGATAAATGGGCTTTACACGACCCAAACTGCCTGGAGTGACCGGGTACTCGGTGATCGACTCGCCATCAAGCTCATAGGCTGTACAAACTTTGATTTCATCTAGACCGCTTAATACATCAAGCTTCATCAGTGCAATATTCGTGATTCCGTTGATACGAATGGCATACCTTAATGCCACCAAATCCAACCATCCGCAGCGACGCTCTCGACCTGTGGTGGCGCCATATTCTCGCCCCACATCGCGAAGCCGCACTCCCACCTCGTCAGTGAGCTCTGTGGGAAAAGGACCACTGCCCACGCGAGTGGTGTAAGCCTTAGTAATTCCAATGACCTTGTCCACCATTCGTGGACCAACGCCCGCTCCCACACAAGCTGATCCCGCAATTGTGGATGAGCTTGTTACGTATGGGTATGTGCCATGCAATAAATCAAGCAACGAGCCCTGAGCACCTTCAAATAGCACCTTTTTGCCGGCCTTTAAGGACTTATGCACAAGGAGCGAGGTGTCTTTACAGCGATAGGGTGCAAGCTCTTCGGCAAGTTTTTGCACAAACTCAATGACCTCATCCACATCAACGGGTTTTTCGTTGTACATCTTCTCAAGCAGAAAATTCTTTTCTTTTAAAGACTCTGAGATTTTTTTCTTAAGACCAACCACCTCACCAAAAAGATCACCAAAAAGAATAGCTTTCCTCGCCGCTCGATCCTCGTAGGCGGGACCAATGCCTTTGCGGGTGGTCCCTATTTTCTCAAGTCCTAATGAATTTTCTCGGGCTTGGTCTAAAAGACGATGGTATGGCAGCAATACGGTGGCTCCATCTGATATGAGCAACTGACTGGGATCCTTTAATAATCCATTGGCCTTAAGAGCGCGAATTTCATCGGCCAGGTTTTCTACGTCCAAAACCACGCCACTACCAATCACACAGGTGGTTTTAGGGTGCAGAACACCCGAAGGCACTAAATGTAAAACCGTCTTTTGACCGTCAACAATGAGAGTGTGGCCGGCATTGGCGCCCCCTTGATAGCGGACAACCATATCGGATTGGGCAGAGAAAACGTCAACGACCTTTCCCTTTCCCTCATCACCCCACTGTGAACCTACAACAACTATTCCTGGCATAACCTATAACCCTTAGCACAGCGTTTCGTCCTCTGGCCAGCCCGACCTGCCCTGCTGAAAAAAATTGATGATTTTATCCACGGCCATATCCGATGCCCGCCATTGGGCCTCATGGGTGTACGCCCCAATGTGTGGAGTCATGACCACTTGCGGAAAGTCACGCAGCCGAGATCCCGGTGCCAGCGGCTCCTTGACGAATACATCTAATCCCGCACCGGCAAGGCGTTGCTCGTCTAGTGCATCAATCAAGTCATTCTCATTCACCACCCGGCCTCGGCTAGCGTTGATCAAAACGGCATCAGCGGCAAAATAAGCCAAGGTCTGCCGGTTAATCAATTCTCGGGTCTCGTCAGTCAATGGCACATGCAGACTCACCACTTGCGCCTGACGCAGTAGCTCCATAAGTCCGCAACTCTCCACGCCTAGCCGTTCAAAATGACTCTCTGAAACATAGGGATCGTAGGCCACCACGTGCATATAAAAAGCCTTCGCAAGCTCTGACACTCGCGACCCAATTCGCCCAAGCCCTACAATGCCCAATGTCTTTCCCGCAAGTTCATGGCCCACAGAAACCGACGACCGCCATTGTTTCTTGTTTATGGCAACCGCTGCCATCTGCGCCTTTCGCAAAACAGAAAGTATCAACCAGATGGTTAGTTCGGCCGCACTTTCGGGATTAGCCATGGGAACAAACCCCACCTGCACGCGATGCTCTTTACAATGTCCTAAATCGATATGATCAAACCCACTGGTGGCCGTGACCACAACCTTTAACTCTGGAAACTGTTTTAATATTTCTGCATCAACGACCGTACCTGAACGAATTAAAAGGGCCGCCACATCTGGACGCTCTCCCACTAAACACGAAGGTTCACATTTTTCTATAATCATCTCTGGAAGCGAAATCTTCAGCCTCGTCAGTGATTCAGCCGTATAGGGGGCCGCGACCAAAATAGTTTTAACCGGAGGGCTTATCACTTAGATCTCACCTTTGAGCAGCGCTGTTTGCGCACCCTTGACAGCTTCATTTAAGCCCTCAGCAGTTGGCGTGGCTAGTCCCAAATCTATTAAAGATAGACCCAGTGCCTCGATGGTTGCGACCACATCGTCATCACTAATATTGCCTAAATGTCCCACTCGAAGAATTTTTCCTGTCAGCATACCCTGCCCGCCCATTACGGTAATATTGTATTTCTCTTCGATGTGTTTTCTTAACTTCTTGCCATCGATCTCTTCTGGCAGTAGCACTGCCGTCACCGCTGGAGTGGGAGCCTTCGAATAAAGTGCAAGACCCAAAGCCTTCACGCCCGCTCTAAACACATCGGCCATCAACTGACTTCGTTTGATGGAGCGCTTTAGCCCCTCGTCAGAAAAGAAATCCAGTGCCACATCCAAGGCCCTAATATGACTCACCGCTGAGCTAAAGTGAGTCTGGCCGCTGGAGTTGGCCTCTTTTTCTGCCGCAAGATCAAAATAATATCGAGGGCAAGTGGAAGTCTTTTGAAACCGCCAGGCTTTTTCTGATAACGCCACAAATGCAAGTCCCGTGGGAAGCATAAACGCCTTTTGTGAACCCGCCACCACCACATCAATCCCCCATTCATCCATCGGTAAAGGTGTGGACCCGATGGCCGTAATAGCGTCCACCATAAACAGGGTGTTCTGGTGGGCTTTTACAATTTCTGCGATTTCTTGAATGGGATGCAACACCGCTGTGCTTGTTTCGCTCGCTTGGCAAAGCACTGCACGAATCTGTGGACGCGCTTCTAGGGCACTGCGCACCTGAAATGGATCGACGGCCTCACCCCAAGGCACTTCAATAGTGTGGGTTTTCATGTGATAAGCCATTGCAATGTCCCGCCAGCGCTCACCAAACTTCCCTGAAACCACACATAGCACCTCATCTCCCGGCGACAGTGTGTTAACAAGGGCCGACTCCATTCCGCCAGAGCCCGTTGATACATGCATCATAACTGGCTGTTTTGTTAAAAAAGCTTCTTTTAATTTTTTCAGCACTCGCTCTAAGATTTGCGTGAATTCGGGAGTTCGATGATGAATCATAGGCTGCCCCATTTGTTCAAGGGCCAGTTGAGGTAATGGAACCGGACCAGGGGTCATCAATCGATAACGCGAAAAATCAGAAATCGACATGTCAAGCCTTTCTTTAGCTCACATATTTTGTTGGCAGCCACTGTCATAATCGCAAACGGATTAGCAAGCAACAACCGCTAAATACTTGCCACTATTCTGGCTTTAACGGTAGGTTCAATGGGTGTTTAGGGTCATGCGGTATTTCATCATTTTAGCACTGAGTCTTTTTTGGGCGGCTTGCGCCTATAGGTTTGGCTACGGTGATCGAAGTCTGCCAGGTGGTCATCAAAAGGTGGCCATTCCTGTTTTTGAAAATCAAACCTCACTGGTCGGTGCCGAGACTTATTTCACCAATGCCATTATTCGCGAGTTTGTTCGATCTAAAGTGGCCGAAGTGACCTCTAAAGACCAATCCCAGGCTGTCATTGAGGGTATTATAACAGAAATTGCGTATAAGCCTGTGGCACAAAAAAAAGGCGGCGACTCCGAAGACCGCGTGACCCAGCTGCCCAGCGATACTGTTTTGACTACAGAATACCGCATAGAGGTATCAGCCACGGTCCGACTTCGTCAAAAAAGCGACAATCAAATTATTTGGCAAGGTGGTTTTAAGAAGGAAAAAACATATTCTGCGCCGCAAATCGGCTTAGAAGTTGTGAACACGGCCAACCCTCTTTATAATCACAGTGCTCGACATGAGAATATTCGATTAATGGCAAAAGATATGATGGCCGAAGCTTACGGACGTATGACGGAGAATTTTTAATGGCAACCTGGGACCTACGGCGACTGCAACAAGCCTTAGACAAGCGCTCGCCGGCTCCTGTGTACCTTATCTTCGGTGAAGAAACCTACCTAGTGAACGAAGCCGTAAAATTGGTTCGCGACAAAGTGCTCAGTGAAGGAGCGGCTGACTTTAATTACGACCAATTTTTTGCAGACGAAACCGACTTGAGCCAAGTGGCTGACACTATTGAAATGCTTCCAATGATGGCCGAACGGCGGCTCGTTGTTTTAAAAAATACTGAAAGCCTAAAAGATAAAGACTGGGATAGTTTATTTCATCTACTTGAAAATCCACTAGATACAGCTTGCCTGGTGATGGTGGCTGAAAAAGTGGATAAAAGAAAAAAGTTTTTCAAAAAAACTTCTGACAACGGCATTGTCGTGGAGCTCAGGCGCCCCTTTGAAAATCAACTGCCGGCTTGGATTGACTATATCGGACACAATCATGATTTAAAGTTCTCACCCGATGCGCGCACAATGATCTTGCAACTTGTGGGACAAAATCTAAGCGAAATCAACAACGAGACCATGAAGCTTAAGCAATACCTTGGCGACAAAACCGAAGCCACAATTGATGATGTGCTAAAGGTGGTCTCGCACGCAAGGGTTGATAGTATTTTTGACCTCACTAATGCCATTGGACGCAGAGACCGCAGTGGTGCCCTTGTCTATTTAGCGCACCTTCTCGAAAATGGACAAAGTGAAGTGGGTGCGCTTTCACTGATTTTACGACACGTTCGAATTTTGGCCGCCCTTCGAGAGGGACAGAGCATTGGCCTGACTGGTGCTAAACTGAGTGCTAAAGTGGGGATTCCCAATTTCTTTTTAAAACAATATCAGGAACAGGCCAAAAAGTGGGATGATCGCAAGATTACAAAAACTTTAAATGCCCTCCACAAAACAGATCTAGCCTTGAAGTCGTCGCCCGTCTCCTCGCACATATGGCTTGAAAACTTTATTGTTCAAACTTGCCAATAAAAATGGGGTGAGCGAACCTCTTCGGCAAGACGGATGTGCTCATTGTGAGACACTTTGTCTCAAAGCGAGACAACCCATTAAATTTTCTTGCCATTTCACTGACAAAATCAACCGAAGCCTAAACAAATATCCAACTAAGACCTTAAGAGTTTTTTTGTAGATTCCGATACCAAGGTATGGGCACAGACCAACATTTTTTACGACGAAGGCGCACTCCCAGGCGAGCTATTCGACGCCGCGTGGGCCTTCTTATTAAAGGCAAATATCATATCAACACCGCTGTTGAAATCGGTGAAGGGGGTATGATGATTTTGTCAGATGTTCCACTGAAGGATGGAGATCGCCTTGTGGTGACCTTTAATATTCCGGGTGTGATACACGTGGTTATGGGTGCCACGGTTCGATACCGTATTGAACCCGATAGCGAATTTAGCCAAATTCGCTACGGCCTACACTTTGATCATATTGATTTTAAAACCCGCCGGAAGATCCGAAACTATGTGGCCTCCCGCGGGATTCATGACGTGGCCTAAAAGGCCAACTATTTTGAAAGCGCGCTGATTTGTTGGGCTAATCGACCGATCCGACGAGCGGCTTTTTTACTATGCACCACACCTTTTTGAGCGGCCTTGCTAACAACGCTAGTGAATTCTCTGAGCAACGACTGTGCCTCATCCACTTTTTTGGCCTCAATAGCCTTTAAGACCTTTTTTTCAGTGGTACGCACGCTGCTTTTTGTGCGTGAATTTCTCAACTGCCGACGCTCGGTTTGTCGGGCTCTTTTTGCCGCAGACTTATGGTTTGCCAACTGCAACCTCCAATGATTAACTAAATGTGTTACCGTAACCGGTGGTGCATAGCATACTGCATTTGCAGGTGCAAGGCCCAATCCCGCACAAATACTGGCTACAGGAGCCACCAACTTGAAAAAACATCAGCCAAAACAATCAGTTATACGGTCTGCCGCGTTCATGTCTTTAGGCACCCTAAGCAGTCGCATCTTGGGGTTGGCCCGGGATATCGTGCTGGCCGCCTTTTTCTCACGCACTGTGACTGATGCTTTCGTTGTGGCCTTCCGCCTGCCCAATATGTTTCGAAGGCTACTGGGCGAGGGATCGCTGGCGGTGAGTTTTATCCCAGTTTTTGTGGGGCAACTCAACGACGGCCGTGAAGATGGTGAGGCGCGGGCTCGCCGCTTGAGTGATGCGATTTTTACCTTACTGCTTTCAGCCACTTCGGCATTAAGTGTGGCCGGGTTCGTGTTTATGCAGCCCCTATTATCTTATTTGGTGGGTGGCCAGGGCTATATGGCTATTCCTGGTAAATTCGAACAAACGGTGTTTCTAGCGAAAATCATGTTCGCCTATCTTTTCTTGGTCACAGCCTATGCCTTTTTTATGGCTTTGATGAATTCACTAAAAAAGTTTTTCTTACCAGCACTGGCTCCCGCCGCATTTAATTTTGTATTGATTCTGTTTGCGCTCATACCGAGCGCTTGGGCTGAAGTGCCGGGCACCTTTTTGGCCTGGGGTGTGATTGCTGGCGGAGTGGCTCAGGTTCTTATCGTTGCCTGGCCGCTATGGCGGCAAGGCTATCTCCCAACACTTCGCATTGATTTCAAAGCTGAAGGCGTGAAGACCGTATTACAAAATATGGTCCCTGGGCTCATTGGCCTTGGGGTTTTACAATTGATGAGTTTGATAAATATTCAGTTTGCCAGTCGTCTTGGCGAAGGGTCTCATTCTTATATTTATTGGGCCGATCGAATTATGGAACTACCTCAATCTCTCATAGCCGTGAGTCTTGGCGCGGCCCTTCTGCCCACGTTGAGCGAAGTCTGGAGTCAGAGCCGCCATGATGAGGCACGACAGATTACGCAAAGGCACATGCGACTTATCATGTTTTTATCTATCCCAAGTGCGGTGGGTATGTGGTCTCTGGCCCAGCCTATTGTGGAAGTGTTATTTATGCGCGGCCAGTTTTCCGTTGAAGATGCCGAGCTTACCGCTACCGTAGTGAAGATTTATGCTTTTCTTTTGGTAGCCACCAGTTTTCACAGAGTAATTGTCACTAGTTTTTATGCCATTAAAAATACATGGCTTCCGGCGGTGGCTTCGGTGGTCGCCCTTGTAGCCCATGTGATTATTGCCAGCATGTGGGTTGATAAATATGGCCTTGCCGGACTTGTGGCCTCAACCACCGTTTCTGGTATTCTCAATGTGGGTATTGTGCTTGGTGCCTACCGGTACTTTATTGGGCCCGTGGGCATCTGGCCGCTCGTTAAGTCTATTTTGCACCTATCACCTGCAGCTATCACCATGGGTATTTCAGTGTTTTGGATTTATAATTTATTGTGGCAGATGATCACTCTACAAAACCTGCCCTCATTGGGCCTTGGCCGAGCCGTAGCCCTTTTCACAGCCATTTCTGCCGGCGTTGTCATATATTTTGTTGTGAACAAAGTTATAAAACAACCGGACACGGCAGCAGTGATTTCTCTCATCAAGAAGCGACGCCAAGCAAGGAGGCCTTAGTGAGTCACAAAAACCCAATCGTTTTGAAAATCATATGGATGTCTTTCTTTTTGACCCTGTTTATGTATGCCTATGTTGTTGAAATGCAGGTGGGGCCGATGCCGGCGTCATTTGAGATTGATTTGTCAAATCCCGTAGCCATGGCGTTAAGTGTTGTGTCCCTTGTTATTTTGATGATGAGTTTTGTGATGCCCGCGATACTTTCGCGCGCAGCGCAAACCCCGTCGAAAGAACAAACGCCTGTTCCTCCGTCGGAATCCGCGCCTAAAGGCAACTCTAATGTGCCCCTAATTATTCGTTGGGCTTTTCTTGAAAGCATTGCAATCAATGGAATGGTGGCGTCTTTTTCATCTCAACAAAATATGATTTTGCCGTTTTTGGCTGTGTCGGCGGTTGGGTTTCTTTTGAGTTTTCCAAAGGGTCAGTGAAAATCTGCCTTTTTCGTGTTTCGTACCGTCACTCCCGACACATCATTCTTTGAGGGTTTCGACCAAAGTAAACACACAACTAAATGGATTGTACCCACTCATTTTTGAGCGCCTGACCGATGCACTCCAAGTCCCTGATTCAACTGAAGCCAATCATGTATTCAGCCTTCAATCTGTATGATCTTCTCGAATATTATGCGGACGTACTTGTGGCGCCGTAGTTTTGATTAAATTTTGCTAGTGATTGTGAATACTCCCGCCTGTGAAGTGTAGACCCGCCACGGCAAGCCAAAGAGAAAAAGTATTTTGCCTCCCCGAAAAAATAGATCGAAAAGTAGTGCTTCTTGTCCAATTTGGTTTTCGCAAATATTTCTATTCCACTTCAACATTTGGAAAATTTCTTTTTGATACAACGCCCGGTCATATACAATAAAGAGGCAGGCTTTTTAGGCGAAAGGTTACCGACTCATGCGATCCCTGCCAACGGTAGGACACGGTTTCTTCAAGCTGAGTGCGAAACTTTAAATCATAGCGAATCGCTTGATCCGTGACCTTCTGATGTTCACCCATAAACCGAATCAATGACTTCAGGCTACCGGCTTTTCCAGACTTGATCTCCACAGGAACCACTTTGTTGTCCATAGGGAGTACAAAATCCACCTCTGCGTTCTCAGGTACCTTATCCCGCAACCAGTAGTAGGTATTTGTTTTTTGTGTCTTAAAGCTATCTAGATAAAGGTGCTGGGCAGCAAATTGCTCCGCCATGTCGCCTTTGCTAAGAAGCAGATCGGGACTTAGCTCAGCGAGCTCAGACCACTTAAGGCCCATGAGACAATTATATAAACCTACATCCAGAAAAAATGTCTTAAAGACATTTCGATCTCCGGTTTTGCTTAACGGTAAGCCTGAACAGTTTGAATGAAAAACCTTTTGGGCCAAAAAGATACCCTCAAAAATGTCCAAGGCTTCCTTAATATACGGTGTTTTTGCTCGTGATAGGCGCGAATAAATTGTTTTTTTGCCTATCTCGTAAGGCAATGAATTGAGTACATCGTGCAAGACCTCGCCTTGTTTGCCTGAAGCATACCGCTCAATGTCTTCATGGTAGGACTGCAACAAGTGTTGCTGCAGCTCACGGGCCGCCACATAGCTCCCATTGCTTTGATTAAAAGCCACTATGGCCTCCGGCATTCCACCCACAAAGAAAAAATCGGTCAGCTGTTTGACTAGCTCATTATGAATGGACTCGGTCAGTGCCGCAAAATCGCCTTGCCTGAACTGGTCAACAAATTCTGCCAATACATTTTTGCCCCTTGCCTTCAAAAACTCGTCGAAGGTGAACGGTCCAATGTAAAGATATTCTACTCGGCCCACCGGCGCTTTCAATTTCAATTGCCGCAGCACCACTTCAAGCAGGCTACCGGCAGCAATCACCGGCAATTCTGGTTTCTTTTCTTTGAAAAAACGCAGCCTGCTATAAGCTTTTTGGCTCTCTTGAATCTCATCAATAAATACTAATGAATTGGATTTAAGCTTCTTGTTTGCCACAGCCATAATTTCGTTTAGGCAACGATCTACATCGAACGAATCTTGATCGAACTCACTTATGAAGCTTTCCTCTAGGTTCACCTCCACAAGGTCTAGACCATTCACCGCAGCAAATTGCCTCACCAATTCTGTTTTGCCGACCTGCCGGGCACCCCGAATCACCAAGGGCTTACGCGAGGCCTTGATGTGCCAATCATTTAGGTGTTGAAGAGCTCCTCGCGCCAGGTAATTCATAAAATCCTCTTGTCTATTAACTACTTCATAGACATTATGACGAAATACCGACCTGTTTTCAACATTTTTGGACAAAATACCGACCTGTTTTCACTATTTTTGCTAAAAAGCCGACCTATTTTAAGGTTTTTTTGTCAAAATTCCGACCTATTTGCTGTTGCTCAAAGGTATCGGTAAGATAAACCAAGCCGTCGCAATTTATCTTGCTGGATATTTTCGGCATTTTTGGCAGGTCAATTCAATTAGCGGCGAACATCGGGACATTTTTCTTAGAGCTACGAGTTGTATACGCCAAAAGATTTTGATTGAAATTTAGCAATCCACACGCGATGGCAATCTTGATGCGGACGTACTTGTGGCGCCGTAGTTTTGTCGACATTTTTTAAGCCCTTTGATGGTCTTTTTTTTAGGAGGTCATGAATGACATTCAGAAAATACAACGGGCTTCCCCTAAAAACACTAGGGTGAGGATGTCGCGGTTAAATTTAGGTAACAGTATCGCTGTAAAACAACAGAGCCAGACAAAATTGTCTTAAAATAAGACGATTCTGCCCACAAATACTAAATTTTTGCGGTATACCGCAAAATAAAGCTAAATTAATTTCGAACCCCACCGATAAGACTTTAGGCTAAGTCACCGGATAGGTGGCATTTTTTATCGAACAAGGGTGATAACGCAATTGAAAAAAATGATGTTCGGAACGTATTTCAATCAGTCTGTGCTGCTTTACTCTGCAGTTTCACTTGTTTTTCTTCTTGGCTGTCAACTGGGTGACAATCAAATCCACGGCCGCATCAGTGGTGCTAGCGGGGCTGGTCAGTTTCAGCCCAGTTTTTTGATCAATGGCGGTAGCAGCTATGTGTCTGCGACCAGTGTAACTTTGCAAATCGAGCCCGATGGCGCAGTGGAATATTCTGTCCACCAAGACGCCTCTCAATGTGAGTCTACCCAGAGCTGGGAGCCAATCAGTGCTTCAGCCACAATTCCCCTTGAGCATCTTAATGACCTCGTGTCGGTTTTTATTAAATTTCGCACCGCCGACGGCCTTGAATCGACCTGCATTAGTCAATCAATCACTCATGACAGTTTGGAACCCCTTCCGCCAGATACTTTGACGTTCAATTTAAGCTCCAGCTTTGATGCGAGCACTACACCTGAACTAAACTTCTCGGCCGCCGCTGACCAAGGCAATGGCGATATTCATCACTACGAAGCTAGAATCGTTGCTGCCGATGGCGTCACTGAAGTGGAACCATGGGTCACTGTGGAGACAGGCTATTCATTTTCGGGCCTAACTAGTTTAACACCGGGCGATCGATATCTTGTCGAAGTTCGGTCTGTGGATAAGGCTGGTAATGTGAGCGCGGGAAATTTATCTGATATTTTCACTGATAAAATCATTGAGTCCCGAATAGAAGGCCTCACTGACGTTGTTCATGCAATCACCCCCGTAGATCTTGATGGCGATGGTGATTTGGATATTGTTTTGTCGGCGTACGACCAATACCTTTGGGCGGAAAATCTGGATGGCCTTGGAAAGTACAGCACATTTAAGCCTGTGAGCCTATTATCAAAAACTTACGGCGGAGCCGTCACAGTTTACGACTTTAATGGTGACGGCACCAAGGATGTGGTAGCACCCCTTAAAAACCAAATCGTTTGGTTTCCGAACCAAGTTGCAGCCTATGGTCGATTTTTAATGCCCGTCCAAATAGTCGACCTGCCGGAAGCTCCGTTTGCAATAGATATGGGAGACTTTAATGGCGATGGTCAGCCTGACTTTATTTATTTTTTAGCCGTGGCACAGGAACTAGGCTGTGTCCTCTCAAACAGTGACGGCAGCTATTCCACCCAACCGATCCATACCGGGTTCACGATATTTCCTTATAGCAATCCCATGATTGTGGATTTTGACTCTGATGGTGATTTAGATATTGTCGCCAATTTAGGATCTGACACCGTCTTGTTTCGCAACTCCGACGGACTTGGCGCCTTCTCGGGACCTGAAGTATTGGTGTCGGGCGCTCTCCAACTGGCCCACGGTGATCTCGATGGTGACGGTGACCCTGACTTTATTTCGTCATTGCGAGTTTACAAGAACAACGCCGGCACATTGGTACCTATGGCTGATTACGAAACAGTTAATACCTATTTTACAAACTATATAAGTCTCGTGGCTGATATGGATAGCGATGGCGATTTAGATTTTGTTACAAAAAGAGCTACGGGCAATAATCAGGTGCAATGGCATGAAAATACTGATGGCTTAGGCACGTTATCGGCAGGTGTCACTCTGGCCACTGAACTGATGGGCCAAGATATCGATGGCTTTAGTGTTCTTGATTATGATGGCGACCTGGATCTAGACGTTATAGTCGCTTTTGATGACCCATTTGATTTAGTCATGATTGAAAATACAGATGGCCACGGCGCTTTTGGACCGGCTGACTCTGTCACCAACCAACTCACTGGGGTCTATCTTCACGACGTTGTAGATTTTGATGCCGATGGCGACCTGGACATTATTGCATTAACCGGCACCAGTGTTGTTTGGGTTGAGAATACCGATGGTCAGGGTAAAATGAATGCCAATCACAATTTGGTATCAGATTATTTGCCGATACAAAAAAACTTGCGGGTTGTTGACATGGACGGCGACTCCGATTTGGATATCGTGACTGCTAGTACCAGTCAGATTTTTTGGTATGAGAATCTCAACCCTGGTTTCTCTGGCCGGATTGTTATTACTTCTGCGGTAAACAACCTAAAAGACTTTATCATTGCAGATATTGATAACGACAGCGATCCAGATATTTTTTCAGTTTCAGATGGCGATGAGAAAACCGCCATGTACCTCAATAATGGCGATGGAACATTTGGCTCGCAAAATGTGATCACCACGTCGTTAATAGACCCACTTTCACTACGACTGGAAGACATTGATGGCGACTCGGATTTAGATTTGGTTGTGCTAAAATATCACTACGTCAACTTTTCTACCCAACACAGAGGTGTCCATTGGATTGAAAATACCGATGGCGCAGGCACTTTTGGCACCATTCGCAACATCATGACTGGTCAGTTATGCATCAACAATACCAATATCCCTCACCCCGGATTGGAGTTTGCTGATTTAGACGGTGACGGCGACCTCGACATGGTTTGCTTTGGACTGGGTGCCAGTACGAATTCTTGGGTGAAAAACACTGACGGTGCTGGAACATTTTCAGCTCCCACGAGTTTGGGCTTCACCTCAGGGTTTTTAGAATCGTTGGATTTTGACAACGACGGCGACCTCGATTTGGTGGCTTTCAGAGCTTCAGGCCTCAATTGGTATGAGAACACTGACGGCCTGGGAACATTCGGAGGCGAAAACCTGATCTCTAGTGGGCTAATATCGTTGTCCTATCCCACCACAGCTGATTTTAACGGCAACGGAAAATTGGATCTCCTCGGCGTGGTCGGCAACCTATTCTCGCCCTACATTGTTCTTCGGTAGACCCTCGAATGATTTTTTACAATCAATATTCTCAAAATGATATAAAATGGACCATGACTCAATACCATGAATGTCAGCAGACAACGTGAAATCTCATTAATCTGGTGCCGACTCACCATGTCCACAACTGAATCTCAGTCTAATTTGGCTAGTACGTAAATTCTCAATTTAAAACAAAATCAAAAAAATCTCTATCGCACGCCTAAAACCTCTCAAGAAATTCCATATTTTTCCGATAAGACTTACGGCTGATTATTTATTTTACTAATTTTAAAAGGATTGAACTTGAGATGCAGAAATCTTAGATTCTTCACTTCTGAAGCTCAGCTGCCAAAAACTGGCCGCTGTTACCCAACAATGGTACGTTATGGAGCCCTGGTCCGTCTGCTCTTTTCGATGTTTTTCATTGCATCGACTTCTTGCCGTCTTGGTGACAACCGAATCTATGGAGTCATAAGATCGGATTCATTGCCGTCAACTCCGACAACACCTCTAGTTGTTGCAGCAGCACCTGCACAAATGGGGGTCGGAACTACAAATAATATCGCGCCTAGCGGTGGAACACCGCCATACACCTATGAAGTGGTTGCTGGACAGGCCACTGTGGATAGCAATGGTACTGTTTCATTGAATTGGGGCCTCGGTGACGTACAAATACGAATTACCGATAGCAGTGGCAACGAACAATTCTGGAACACAGAAGTGACGGGGGCAAAGCTCCATCCTGACGTGGTGATTGGCGGCGACCTGGATACCTACTATACGTGTGCCGCAACAAACAAGGTTTACTTTATTGGTGATGTGTATACTGACGGAATCAATGAACTCTTCGAATCTGATCTCAACGGCGGCAACTTTCGAAAGCTCAATCAGACTCTTGCCCCTGGCCAATCCGTATTACAATTTAGTCTTTCGCCAGACTGCAGCCACATCACTTATTCCGCCGACGACAATGGCGATGGCTCACGCGATGTGTTCACGCTGGACCTCTCTGGGGGGACGCCCGTAAATGTGAGTGCCTTAACCGGTACAGTTTCCACTTTTCCGCGATTTGCTGATAGTGGGGCAAAAGTTGTGTTTTTAGCCCAGTATTCAGGGCCCTTAAAATCAGTGGTGATGGCTGCTGTAGTTGGGGATGATGATAGCGCCTATGTACTCAATGGCCCGTTAGCGTCAGATAACCCTGGTGTTGATAACATCTTTATGCTGCCTGACGACCAGACGGTTGCCTACTGGGGCACACAAGATGACAACGCTAATAAAGAGCTCTTTACTGTGTCTATTAATGGAGGCGCCTACACAAATACCACAGCCCCCGGAACAGGTGATTGGGTTTTTTTCACCGGATACTCAGCTGGCGGCAATCGATTGGTCTACGGATCTAGCCAACCGGTGACCAATTGTTATCTTTATGGAGCCACGGCGGGAATCCAAGGCGCGATAGATCTCACCTCTCCAAGCGTTAACTATGCCTCACAAGTGGATTTCTCCTGCTCCCAATTTAAAATCAGCTCTGATGGAAATACAGTGATATATTTCGGAAAAGAATCGCCATCTAACCAATTTGCCCTTTACAAATCATCGACGACATCGACCGGTAGCACCCGCCTCACCCAACTAGAAACGGTGCCTTCATCCTATTCGGTCAACAGTTACGCATATTCACGGGACCAGTCACATGCCTATTTTGTCGGCAAACTATCAGGCGAGACTATAGGTCAACTGTACAAAGTTCCTTTAGCAGGAGGACCCTCAACTAAACTTACCAACTATGCATCGGGCACAGGGGTAACAAGTTTTCAGGAGTCAGTTGATCAAACAAAAATCGTCTACAAATTCAACACCGGATCAGGTCAGCACCTTTACTCGATGGATGTCGACGGCGGCTCGAACACGCCATTGATGAGCTCCGGAGACGTTGGTCAGTTGCAGATTACAAGTAGTAACCGAGTGATATTCTCACATCGACCGTCTACGTCGGGTTCATATGATCTTTATTCAGTGAACCTCGATGGCAGTGATATAAAAAAGATTTCAGGTGATGCCACATCAGGGGGGGGAATGCAATGGGGTACGGAATTTACAGTCTCCGCCGACGGGCTAAAGGTTGTTTATAAGTCAGACCAAGAAGTGGATGAGCAATACGAGATTTACGTAACTGGCGCTAAATAACGAGATCTTTGTAGGCATTCCGACCATTTTTTAGTCGTCGGGCAGACACCTGAATAATCCATTTCTAGTTTTCGAAAAACCAACGACGCAACCATCAACCGCTATTAATAATTCACAAGGGTTATTGGTGAAACACCGAACCATGGACCCACTTTACACTGCGGCTTAGGTCCGAATACGAAAATCAAACGTATCGTTACTCAACCTATATCTAGTTTGCCTGGATGGATCCGACCATGGTCTAAATGAAATTTTATTTTATCAGGTTTTTATCCGATACTAAGACTATGAAAAGGTTCTATCTATATATCGCACTTTTTCTAATTTACTTTGTTCCACACGAAGTATTTGCAAAGGTTTGTTCACACCTAGTGCAGCCCTACGAGCACACAATGCACATACTAAGGGTTTATGGGCATACTAGCCCAAACAAATCTACCCTTGATCAATTTAAAAAGCTCAATCGGGATTTAAAAAGCATCAACTACCTCATACCTGGTAAAATCGTGTTCGTTCCGGTAGCGAAAAAGTTTGGCGAAAACTTCCAGTGCTATAGCCGAATATTTGAAAATTATCCTGCCGTACAAGTGACTCCAGTTATACATGTGAACCTACCATCAAACGGTTATGGGACGGTGACGGCTCCGCCCCTGGCTAAACACTATGGCTCTGTGCAACGGCAATCCGCCTCCGCCAGCCCCCTCCCTGCACGCATGGCAGGTCCCATAGACGATTACAAACCCTTGGATTACTCTTTATCTGCCGAGTACTACCCCTCATTCGGCACCATCACGTCCATAGCAAAATCAGATAGTTCAAAGGCCACCGCAGTTTCGAACCTTAATCATGGTATTAACGTTACAGCATCACTATTCCCAAATGAAGATTTCACATATTCATTTAGCGGAGGGTACCAAGCGCATAGTTATGCTGAGTTCGAAAATCGAATTTTTGAAAATAGAAGTCACCAACTCACAAAATTGCACATTGGTGCGAGCTACAAAATCTCTGCCATTCACAGCATCTCAGGCCGTGTGGGAATCAAAACTAGTTTATTTTTAGTCCCAAATGACACCACCACCATTACAATGAAAAAGCTGTCTCAAAATGAAATGGTCGTAGGCTATGCCGCGAAATTGGATATTCTTAATGGATCATTTTATAACAATATTTTCCTTAAATACGATTTACCAGGGTCATCTGAACTAAATCCTGAAAATGGATTTGGGATAGAGTATAATAATAAATGGATAGGCATCGACCAGCACATTTATTTTGGTGGCCTATTCGAATATTTTTCGCAGGAAATTGCCAATTACTCGCAATCGACTGTGAATTACGGATTGTTGGTAGGCTATGAATACTAAGACCGCTATCAAAATCTCACTTATTTTTCTATGGACTCTTTGGACCGGTGCGTGCAATCCAGCCGGCACAGTCAGTACGGCGGATACATCTTATGGATCAAGTGAGTCTGCCGCACCCACTCCCGAACCACCAGATTACCCTGAACTCACCGGCACCATTGGAATCAGTAGTGACGCAAACAACAAGCAGGCTCCCACAACTGATTTTACGTCTCTCATTAATGATGATGCCGATCAGATGAATATCTCTTCTATTGAAATAGCTATCACGACAGAGACGGTCACTCCAAATAGCGATTTATCTGATGAAACCATTGGCAACGTACTCGATTGGACAGACATTACAAGCTCTCTGAACGGTGGCAACAGTGCAAACAACCACGATCCTGGAGATTGGAGCACCTTTCAACCTACCGAAGCGGGTCTGAGTCTCGATTTTGACGGCCTCGGCGATGGTACAATTGACGACCTCGCCGCAGGCACAGATTACTACATTTCCATCCGAGTCACCAACGAAGACGGCCTCACCTCAACCGTATCAACCACCCCCGGCTCTGGCTCCACTTCGAGCGCATGGAGCTTTAGCCCCCTTATTGATGGTCTAGCCCCTGTTCAGTCTTATGCAGAAAATACCAACTTTGGCACCTGGGCCACAAATACCGATGTTCTTGATCACATCTTTCAAGTCTCCTTCATCACCCCAGCATCAATGCCGGTATCAAGGACTCTTATTTTTGAATCTGGTGGCTCAGGCAAAGGTCAAGGGCTTTTAGTCGATGCCAGTGGTTACCTGGAGTTTCATTCAGGATCATCCACAGCTGCTGGATCGCCGCGAGTCACAAGTTCCCAACCCCTTTTACCTAATCAACAATATACAGTGATTATTTTTGTAGATAACGCCGCTGGGGATATTTTTATGTGGGTATCAACCCTAGCTGATGGCTCCCAGGTCAACCTTCCTGTTGACGTAGAAGATACGACCTATAATCAAACTGACCACTGCGGTACAGATGGAGGCGCCTATGGCCAAGCCACAAATGGCTCAACAGGCGGCGTCAGCTCTGGCACTTTTGCTGTATTTCCAGCAACCTACACATCAAACCTATTTATCTATAACGGTCGACCCTCTGGGTACTGATTGTGACAAAATAACCAGAGAGAAAGTTGCCGCCAACAGCGAATCCCCACATCCCCGCAAATCTTCTCCACCCACTTAAGGCTCTAAGAAGCCACCTTTCCTGGACAACACCAGTCGAAAAATTTAATGCTGGCCTTAGCGCTGCAATACCTAGTAGGAAGGCACGCACCCCACAGATCTAGAACGAGAGGGGCCATTTAAGGCTGACAAAAAGTGTCACTTTTTTCTCCATTGGACACTCCCCACAATCCCACTCAATTGAAGGCCCCACAACATACTCCCGGCTAGGGAACTCTTTTTGCAAAAACCAATGGAAGCTATTAAGAAAGTCCAAATTGGTAATACCGCCCCAGGAGGCCTAAGTGAAATTGACCGCTTTTCGTTGTCTCATATTTGCAGCATCTACTCTGGCGACAAGTGCCGCCTCCCTTAGGGCCATCGCCTCTGACATTACGGCACCCCCCTACGACCTCACTGATAAGTCTGCTATTGAACAGAGATTTGACGAAATCCTACCCAGCCATGGTCATGCTGTCGCCCAAATAGATCTCGGCGTTCAGACCGAAATCGAACTCTTTAATCAATCCCTGGCTTCCATGAAGGTCTTTCGATTGAATGCGCTTAACTTTCTGTCGGATGTAGTAAAAAAAGCGGATGCAGCTGAAGTGAGTGGTGAAGACTTTGTTCTTGATCAAGAATTTAGCCATCGCCTCATGGCTGGAAGTCGACAGATCTTAAACTATCGCTACGACATTTGGTCAACAATCAATAAATACCGTTCAATCAGTGATATACAAAAACATTCTAGACAAAAACTTTATATCAATGAAAAGCCTCCTTGGTTTGGATGGAAGACCGATAAAAAGTATGTTTTCGACACCAAAACTCCACGTGGAAAGCTTCTAATTAAAGAACTGTCTCTTGGCGTGGCAGCAGCTCTTTCACTTTACGATAATTACTTTTTGTTGATCGAATCCTTCGAGAACATTGGGTACGTAAGACGTCGACTCAATCATGGCGACCAGTCTTTCTCAATCCCATCGGATCAACTTGATGAAATATCAGATGGAATTCGAAGTTTCTCAAATCGGGCTGCGCTTCGCGACACTCTTGAAATGCTTGATTCTTGGGCTCAAGGAAAATCAAAAGAAGAACTTGAGCAAATGGGTGTCGCAGAATTAGTTGAAATTATTAATTCATCATTCTCGGCTTCGATTTTTCGAGCGAACCTGTTTGAACGATCAGCCATGATGCTTCAACACAGTCTTGACAAAGGATTTTTTAATGAATTGCGAGATGGTCGCATTGATTCAACAAATTCAATTACAAATTCTTTAAGCAAACTATTTGGCAACGCTGTCGGCCTCGTCGAATTCCGAAAAGGAAAACTCTTTAATGACAGCCACGTTACAAGTATGGTTCGCGGAAAACTCAAACCCCTTGATATTTTACTTGAAAAAACCCCCTTTCGCGTGACAGACCGATTTATACCTGGGCACTGGGGCCATGTGGCCATCTGGATTGGCAGCCTTGATGAACTAAAGAAGGATGGAACCTGGGATCAACTCACTAAGACAGAACAATGGCAGAGCATCCCCGCCGATCGCAAACAAACCATTGTTAAGAATTTGCAAGATGGACATGTAATATTAGAAGCGCTTCGCACTGGCGTTGAATTAAACTCACTGGAACACTTTCTAAATGTCGACGATTTTGTGGCCCTCAGAGTTAACAACGAAATGACAGAGAGTGATAAAGTTGAAACCTTAGCGCGAGCACTATCACATTTTGGCAAAGAGTATGATTTCAACTTCGACATTTCTACGACCAGCAAAATAGTCTGCTCTGAACTGGCCTATCAAACTTATTTTGGTGTGAAATGGCCTACAGAAAAAACTTTAGGTCGATATAATATTACGCCCGATCATGTGGCTCAGCTAGCCATTGAAGGGGTGCCGTTCTCAGTGGTTGATTTATGGCATGATGGGCTTCGAGTGTCTGGCACACAGACTGAATTAGACTACGCATTTAACTCATTGATGATCGATAGCACCATTCAATAGAGGATATCAGAATGACGGTTACAAAAAGAATCTCGTTTTCGCTTTGGAAAACCCTCTTAGCGGCAGGGTGTGCTTTTGTACTCATGCCACTGGCGCAGGCTCAAACACCTGAGAATGGCTCTTTTAATTTAGCGCCATTAAAAGAGTATTTTCAATTTGATAGCAAAAACAAGTCCATCACATATGATATTGTGCCTGAGTTCAAAACAAGTCTTGGTGAAGAGTACGCACTACGAAAGACAAAAAAGGCTTTCTCCACGGCCCTCAATCGCACGTTTAGCGAAGGAGCTCTCAATCAATTAAAAGGGCACCTGCAAAAAGCCTTCATCGAGGAGTTTGTCTACACTTTGCTGGTAATGAAGTTAATAAATAGCCGCACTCAGATTGATTTACATTTTATACCCAGGTCCGATTCAGCCAGTGACTTTTCGCCAGAATTAAGTAGCAATGATTTCGTCCACTTTGCCCGCCCCACGAAATTGTCTGAACAGATTAAATCGAACGCAAACACAGATTTGGAGACAACATTAAAAGAACTCTCAAAGTCTCACTCTATCAATGGGTACGTGGCTGGCGTGATCTCGCTGCAAGTAGACATTGCTGATGTAGATTTGTCTAACTTTAAGTCGCTGAAGGATCTTAAACATGGAGCCGTTAAGGGCATGGTGCGATTAAGAAAGTATATCATTGAGAACGCGACAACCCAAAGTGTGGATTGGAAACATGGCCATCTTTCTATATCAGAAATTGGCACTTCACCACGATCACTCGATAAAATCAGCACCGTGGATGTTCAATTGAATTTTGACTTAGGGCATCTCATACCCAAAGCCTCAACTATTAATGTTTTTCCTGGGCGGCTAGTTCCAGTGGAAACCAAAGAGAATTGGTGGTGGCCCATTTGGTCTTCATTACCTAAAGGTAAACCACTGTATTTTCAAGGCCATGTTTATGACGGCTTTTCATCAAAAGCCATGGGTGCATATTTAGATATGGTCAGCTATGATCTTAGACAAAAAACCGTCTCAACAAAATTGAGATCCTGGGGGCCGCTAGAAGATCAAGACAAACAACAACTACAGGGCCTCATCGAACGACAGATCCGACAATTGGGTTCAGAAATACTTGGCCTTGACAACTATCTTCCGTCACTGAGGCAACCATGAAAACATTGAATATTTTTTTATTTTTAAGTATTGCGATCTCGTCTTTTACCTCGGCAGCCCAAGTGCCTACGTTCTCGCTGCAAGATAGAATTAAGACTCAAGAATTTTTTAAAAAAAGCCACCCTATTCTATTTGGAAAGCCCGAGCTGCGAAGTGTAAAAGCATTCCAAGAGGCGCTTAAAATAGAAAAAGGCTTTTTAAAAAAATCGCATTGGTTGCGAGCCATTGCATTGATTGAAAAACTTGAAGATCGGGTCCCTGAGTCGATCCTACTTCCAATTGTTTACTGGCGCATTATCGAGCCGAGCTCGGCAAATTTAGAAACCACTCTTTCCTATTTAATGCTGTCAAAATTATTAATGCTTCGAGACAACATTGACGCACCTAATAGCTCCAGTAAAGCGGAAGCTTTAGCGGCTTTAGTTGAGGCATCGGGCGACAATCGTATACAAACGGCCAATATTTTTTCTAGAACCATGACCAGCGGTCTTATCCCCCAAATGGCTGCCCGGCTAGCGAAACTGAAAAAGGACGACGACTTTACCGATCAGGTGATAAACAATCGAATTGTCGGCTATCCGTTTGAGGACATCGCACCGCACATCACACCTTACTCTCTATCTCATCTGGGATACATTCCCGGCAACGAAGTGGAACTGGTCAGCGAAAACGATCAATCTCCAGAACGAGTGCAGTGGTATAATGATCGAATCATGTTTAATGGGGCTCAGCTGGACTGGAGCAAGCCTTACATGAAGATGCCCACCAGAGAAGAAATCGCCCGTTATGATCAAATTCCATCTGATTTGCGCCCACACATAGCTTTTGCCAAAGACCCAATCTTTATGAAGATTCGCGATATGATTGATTGCGCTGAGGATTCCATTTTTATCGATATATTTCTGTTTGGCGGCACTTTAGGGGGAACACTGGCTAAATACTTGATCGATGAAACAGTAAAAAAACGCGCTAAAAATCCCAAGTTTCAAACAATCATACTTCATGACTTTGCAACAAACTATAATATGAAAGATGAAATGATGCCTGTCTTTCGCTACATCCGCGATCGAATTAACGGCAAGTCCGCAGTACCCGGTGAGGCGGTTGTTCCAGCTGGTTCGCTAATTTTACTCCAAGCAAATATTCAACGGCATACCCCAGGAATACCCTTTGGTCTGTCTGAACTCATTGAAAAAAATGTCGATAATTTTAAAGAAATAGAAAAGAGAAACACCTACTACGAATCAAAAATTGACCACAGCAAAGTCATTGTCATTGACGGAAACACCGGGCGTGCAGAGGCCTATTTTGGGTCAAAAAACTGGACTGACCACAGTGGTGGGTACTATTACGACAACGCCCTTTGGATTAAAGGCCCGGCAGCAACATTGGTACAATACAGCTATTATGATGATATCGATGCTGCTTTGACCACAGATGAAGCTGAGCAAAAATGGTTTTTCTTTAAAGAAGAGGGCTTCGGCAACGAGAAATATATTGCCCAGAGAGATTCCATCTTAGCCTCTATTCAAATCACCTTAGACAATATTAAAACTGCTGGCGAAGATACTGTGCAGCTAACAGAAGCCAACGTCGACGGTCGGATTAAAAATACTCGAAATATGATCATCGACATGATCATAAAAGCGAAGTCACACATCTACATGGAGCAGCTGTTTATCTATGATAAATACATCAACGATGCATTTATCAAGGCTAAGATTCAAAACCCCACTTTGGACGTCCGCATTCTGGCCGACCATAATGGTAATTTTGGCATGAACGGGCTGCCAAATACCATTTTTATGGAAGAGCTCAATAAATATGGTATTCAAATCCGAGCTCGTCAAACTCAGACTATTCCAGTGACTTACCCTGATGGCAGCACCGGAAAATATCACCAGGAAAACCATAGGAAAATTATTTCTGTGGATGGTAAAACTCTGCTGGTTGGGTCTTCGAACATGAATCCAGATACTTTTCAAGGAAGCTTTAGAGAATTTGGCGCCCAAATGTTTAACCAACAACAGATTTCTAAATTTGAAAGAGACTTTTTGGGTGACTGGCAAGACTCTTCGAAAACCGAACCCTTTGACGTCGCAGGTAGAAAGTTAGTCGTGTTTGGCAAAGAACTCTCTGAAGAAACATCTTCTTTGATTAACTCCATTTTAGGCCAGATTCTGCGAGTGAAAGACCAACTTGAGTTTCGATAGAAGTGAATATTTGAACATCTCACTCTTTTATAATTCGCAGTCTATTACCTGAGGCCATAGTATTTTTCTCTGGCCCTGAGCCCAAACCTCACTCCTTGGCTGGCATGCGGGGGGCTTGTTTTTCGTTTAAGTAGGCACGTAGTATTTTTGCTACTTCCACCGACCGGTCATGACCCTCTGACGCTGACACACCCTCGACTCTCTTGACAACCTGGCCTTCTGCATTGAATTCATCTCCCTTCATTATGAGGGCCCGGTAGCTGTTGAGTTTGGTTCGATACCGATAGTCCAATCCCTTTTTGGTGCTTTTGTCGGCTGTGGCCAGAAGATAGGGCACCAAGATCTTGGGGTCGTTCAGGTGCGGATGCATGGCAATGAGCAATGCCGCCACTCCTGACACAAAAGCCGTGGCTTGAGAAGTACCCGTCATGTAGCCATATTGTCCTCCATGCAAAGTGGAGTAAATCTCATTTCCTGGTGCCGCAATATCTACTGTATGTTTTCCGTAGTTGCTTGTTGGCAACAATTTACTTTGGTTGTCGATGGCCGTCACTGACAAGATATTGGGTAGATCATAGTCCGCAGGATAAAAGGGTTTGTGGTCTGAATTGCTGGCCTCATTTCCAGCAGCGGCCACCACCAACACATTTTGATCAGCGGCTTTTTTAAGGGCCTGGTACTCCATTACGGAAGATGTGAGGCCACCACCTGAATAATTGATGATGTGGGCCCCCATTTTTATAGCATACTCAATGGCCCTCACCGTATTAAACAGCGTTTGCTGACCCATAGCTTTCGGATCATAGTATTTTAAAATCATTAGGCTTACATTGGGCGAAACACCACTAACGCCCACACCATTTCCGCCATCGGCGCCGATAATACCTGCGATATGACTGCCATGGCCGTGATGATCTGTAATATCACTATTGTTAGAGGCGAAGTTCCAACCATGTACATCATCGACAAAACCGTTTTTATCATCGTCAACTCCATTGGTTTCTTTGTTTCGTCCTTTGGAGTCCACGCCAGTTTCTCCTGGGTTCTGCCAAAGGTTTTTTCGTAAGTCCACATGCCATGGATCAATACCCGTATCGATTACAGCCACAACCACCCGACGACTGCCCTGCTGCAACTGCCAAGCTTTGGAAGTCTCAATATCTTTTAGACCCCATTTTAGTGACATGGCAGGATCGCTCTCAATAACTGATACCTGTTTGATTGATGGTTCTTTTTGGATTTTTGGCGACTCTAACTGAACAGGTCGTTCAATCGCCCTTGCAAATACTGATGTGAAAAGAATAAAGATTGTTCCTCCGACGTGCCACCGCAAAACTAAAACTCGCGGCAGGCTTTTCATAAATAGACCTCCTTTTATAGATTGATCATTTTCAATAAACGGGCTGCCGCCTCAAGCTCCCTTCCCGGCTGAGAACTGAGAATTCCAGAGATTTGCCCGGCCCGATCAAAGGCCACTGAAACTCCAAGCTCTCCTCCGATTAAAGAGACCCTCTGCGGCAGCCCCACACGAACATCATAAATAGTTTCAATGAGTTCAGTTCCATGTTGCACTCGCGACTTCGATAGTGTCCGCGACTTTGAACCATCAAGCTTGTACCAATATTCATGCCGAGACTGACTTATCGGGTGGCTATGGCACATTTTCTTTCGATCAACAAAATGGTGATCCGAGCCACCCCTATGATACTCCAACACCTCTCGGCACTGGGTCTTTGGGTCTTGAATCTCGATTAACCGATCATGGACCAAATCATAGGTTAATCTTAATTGAGATTCATCCGCCCGGATCACCTCAGTTAAATTGTTATATAGGTCATATTTGTATTGAGTTGTTTCCATCGAAGAGTCGGTCACGCCCAACAGTAGATCATTCTTATAGGTGAACTTTCTTACCTGTGATTGCCATTGAATTTCCATGACCCTATCCAAGTCAGGGTCACGCAGCATTCGAAAGGTATTGCCCTCGCTGTCTTTAACATTTTTCAAATGACCCTTAGTTGTAAATTGAAACTTAAATTGATTGTTATCTGTGTATAAAAAACCCTGGGCATTGGCTGTCATCACCGCACCATTGACTGGTTTTCCGCACCTGTTAAGTTGGGGCTTTATGTCTGGCGACAGTTCAATATAAGTGTCTAGCCGAGAACACCATCCGAAACCAAACACTCCTACAAATAACGAACGACTTGAGTAAGTGCGTTCTATACCGAAATCAGATGACGACTCAGTAAAACTCCCACTTTGATAGTCGACGGAGGCTTGAGATTGAGTGGCCACTGTTAGAAGAAAGAGGCCAGCAAACGTTCGGATCAGGTTAGGGTTGGGGGAGGAGAGGCATTTGGGGTGTACTAAAAAATTTTTCATAGTACACTCACCCCTATTGCAAGGGCGAGACCAGCTCTTCACTTAAAATTTTGCTTGTAGAGATTTATTGTTTTTTCAGTGCATGTACAAAATTGCGAACTTCAAAAATGTGCACATTTTCAAAAAAAATGTTCAAATGATTATTTGATTTGCCAAAAGCCCACTCAGAGAACACCTGTTTACCAGGTACACAGGTGTCTCATTTTGATACTGCTTTGGTACCAGGTCCTGAACATGGTACCAAAGCATGATGCCCTGTGACCAGGTTCAGGACCTGGTACCCAATCAGGCGGCTCGGTAGCCACCGTATTCGCCCTCGGCTACGGTGAACTTGTTTCGACCTGAGTTTTTCGACTCATATAGGGCCGCATCGGCTCGCTTCATCCATTGGTCTACGGATTCACTGGATTGTAGCTGAGCAACCCCTACAGACACAGTAAATGACAGTTTCTGTCCGTCCTGCACAAACACTTCTCCCCTGACTTTTTCTAGAAGCTGCTGTGCCCGCTTCACGGCATGTTCGACCTTATGATCAGGCAGAATGACGGCAAATTCCTCACCACCGATTCGGGCCACAAAGTCGGCGTCGCGGTGAAAGAGAGCATGTAAAAGCTTAACCAGCTCGACTAAGACAAAGTCACCAATGGCGTGACCATAGGTATCGTTAAATTTTTTGAAGTGATCAATATCCAACATCAACAAGGATACGGAGTTCTGACTCAATTTGTGGAGCTTGTGATGCTGCTGCATCTGCTCGTCAAAACTTTTTCTATTGTAAGCCGACGTTAAATGATCCAAACGCATATTTTGATTGGCTTCAACGAGCTGTTTCTTCACCAATGATAGATTATCTCTAATACCTTTTATCCGCTGCAAACGGCGCTCGTCTTTCTTAGTCTGATACTCAGTATAAAAATCTATAAACAAGCGAGATTGGGTCCGAAGAATGTCAATAGAGTTCGCCTCGACGGCCTCCTTGAGTTGGTCGAGACTGGATTTCACTTCGCTGTCCGCGCTTCTTTCGTAGCTCATATCTTCGCTCAGTTGATCGACAAAGTCCCAGATGATGCTACGAAAATCATCAAAGGTTTTTTGCATGTAGCTGACCTCGTCAATTCGGTAGCTTGAAAAAAACTGACGAAATCGAAAAAGTACTCGCTCAAGATTGGCTTGATTGGGTTTAACCAATTCTTTCGCAAACTCATCAAGAGTCTCGCGCACCTTTCTCACTGGATGCTTATCCACTTCGATAAGGTGTTTATTTAGAATGTCGATGATATAAATCAAAGTAGCGCGCTCTTCATTCATTTCAACACTTACAGGACTGCCCCCCTCTGAGGTCTCGCGCCAGTCAAAATCAAATTGATCTATGAGTTTTTGCATCCACTGTTTCAAAGGGCCCGCCTCCTGATTGTTGCTTCAAATCCCGTATCGGCGCCTCTTTTGAGAAATTCAACTGGACCTTAGGGGCACAACCAGTTCACCCCCCGGCATTGCCTTTACATACCGCATCGAATCGAGAAAAAATCACCGTAATTGATTTCTTAAATGGACAATTGCCAAATCCTATCTAAATTCTATAGCCCCCTTTGTCCGTCGGCTCTAGGGGAAGAGGCTAGACCTCTTTTTGATTTATAAACCAAACTCAGGAGAGTTCATGGGACCGATTAGCCAGTTTATTGAAAGTCACTACCACCATTTTAATGCGGCATCTCTTAAACAAGCCGCTCAAGGCTACAAGGTTCACGTTGAGTCTGGAAAAAAAATGTTTGTGACCCTTGCCGGTGCCATGAGCACGGCCGAGCTCGGCCGAAGTCTGGCCGAGATGATTCGCCAGGGCAAAGTCCATGGTATCTCATGCACAGGAGCGAATCTAGAAGAAGACGTGTTTAATTTAGTGGCCCACTCCCACTACGAACTGATTCCCAACTATCGAAACCTCTCCGACCAAGCCGAATGGGATTTGAATCAACGCCACCTCAATCGCGTGACGGATACTTGCATCCCTGAACACGAAGCTATTCGTCGAATCGAAGGACACATTTTAGAGATGTGGATAGACGCCTCTAACAAGGGCGAAAGCTTTTTTCCGCACCAATATTTTTATAAAGTGCTTCTGGAAGGTAAGCTCAAAGACCAATATGAAATTGACCCTAAAAACAGTTGGCTATTGGCGGCCGCCGAAGCCAATTTGCCTATTTTTGTTCCGGGCTGGGAAGATTCAACTCTAGGAAACATCTTTGCCGCCCGAATAATGGAAGGGCAAATCAAACCCTCTTGCATGAAAACCGGCATAGACTACATGATCGAACTGGCCAAGTGGTACCCTGAAGCCGCTGGCAATAGTGGCATTGGTTTTTTTCAAATCGGTGGCGGAATAGCCGGAGACTTTCCTATTTGCGTAGTTCCTATGCTTGAACAAGATATGGAAGTAAAAACTCCGCGGTGGAGCTACTTCTGCCAAATCAGTGATTCAACCACGAGCTATGGCTCTTATTCTGGCGCCGTACCCAATGAAAAGATCTCCTGGGGCAAACTAGATATGGATACACCGAAGTTTATAGTCGAATCCGACGCATCAATTGTGGCACCACTGGTTTTTGCCTACGTGCTCGGCTGGTAGTAAAAAATCGCTACGGTTCAATGCGAGTCAGGTGGACCTGACTCGCTCCCCGTCGTGCTGATAAAAACAATCTAAGACACCACAGTAAGCATGAGATTTCGAATGTGGGGCTGATCGCGGTGCTCCCAAAGGTATATGCCCTGCCAACTTCCTAGCGCCAGTTTGTTTTGATGGATCGGCACATAAAGACTTGTCGCCGTAATTGATGACTTCATATGTGAAGTTGTATCATCTGGCCCCTCAGTCGTGTGCCGATGCCAATCTTGATCTCGCGGAACAATGCGTTCGATAAATTCCTCAAGGTCGGCCTGCGCTGTTTGATCGGCATTTTCTTGAATGACCAGCGAGGCTGAGGTGTGCTGTACAAAAATGTTTAACAAGCCCGTTTCTGGCAAATCCCCTTTAAGGGCCCCATTCACAATTTCAGTTATATGGTAGAGACCTCGTCCATCCGTCGGTACCTCCACACGCGTTTGAAACACCATAGACACCTCCAAAACCTTGCCAATTCAGGCCTTTAGAACCCTCTCCTACCACGAATGCCCGCTCAAATCCATATCCGCCGGAGAAAGTATCTGGTCTAATTGTCCCTTGCCCCCTGCGGCAATTCATACTAAACGCAGTGGAACCATGATTCAAAAAATTGCTATTCGCCTTCTTTTTCTGGGGGCTGCTTTTGCCATTAGTATCCTTGCTTTTGCTGAAACTCCTCCAGCCGAAATTTCAGGGCGCGACCTCGTCACAGGAAAAGATTTTCACTTTGATATCAAACAAAAACCGACGGCTTTGGTATTTTTGTCGGCCCGCTGCCCTTGTTCAAATAGCCACATTGAGCACATTAATAAATTGGCAAAACAACACCCCTCTGTGCAGTTTGTGGGTGTTCATTCCAATCAAAATGAGTCCGTCTCTGAATCCCATGCTTATTTTTCAAAATATCACCTATCGTTTCCTGTCATTCATGATAACGATGCCGCTTTAGCCAATGCCGTCGGGGCTTTGAAAACGCCCCACGTGTTTGTGTACGATACGACGTTGACTCTACGGTATCGCGGCGGCGTAACCAGCTCTAGCCAAATGGAGAAGGCAAAAAAACTTCACCTTTCTGATTTTTTATCTGAATTTGAACGTGGTTCAGCAACTTTGCTCACCGAAGTTCGATCGTTGGGCTGTTATATCAAAAGAAAGTAGGTCAAAATATGAAGGGGTTTTTCGTACTGATCGGAATACTTGCGCTTGCTATTAGCGGCTGCCAGGCAAAAGCACCAGTTCAACCCACAAAAACACCGATTTCTGTGAACCAAACATGCGCTTTGTTTTTTTCAAACTCAGGTTTGTGTGCTGAACTCACCTGGATTGAAAAACCACAGGGGCCGACCAAAGCCACTTTCGAAATTCGCTTTTTTCAGTCGAGCGATCCTCAACAATTGACCACTTCAATCAACTACAACGTAAATGTTGAATTCCTTATGCCTTCCATGGGGCATGGGTTAGGATCTAGGCCCTTTACAATGACTGAAACATCTCCTGGCCTATTCACTGTCACTGATGTTTACTTTTCCATGCCCGGCGACTGGGAAATCACCATTTTATTGATTTCAAACGAACAACAGATTGTAGATCAGTCTACCTATGCGTTTATTCTTTAAGCTTTTACTGATTTTTGCTTCATCCTGTGTGGCAAGCCCTGCATGGTCCGCCTCGTGTTGTGGTGGCGGCACGAGCTTTCCATCCCTTATCAGTGGCGATTTTGAGTGGCAGTTTTCATCATCCCTCTCTTCATCACAGGTGCTTGCAGACTCGAACATCAGCGGAACCACAATTGCCCGTACGGATGATTTTCGTTTGTCATCAAACACTTTGAGCCTAATGGGAAGTTATTTGCTATCGGATCTTTGGCAAGTGGGAATAGTTTTGCCCGTCACTGAAAACTCGTACAAAGCGTCAACTCATAAACACTATTCATTGGGTGACACTGAAGTTTTTCTTGGTTACGAAGCCCTTCCTGAAACGACATTTTCTCTTTGGAAACCGAGAGCCATTGTTTACCTGCGTATGATTTTGCCCACAGGCCTTTCCATTTACGATTCGGTCAACCCCCTTGAACAGCCTGCAACAGGACGAGGATTTTTCACTCCAAGCATGGGGGTTTTTATTTTTAAAACCTGGTCGCACTGGGACCTTCAAGCACTTGCGGCCATTGAGACACCCCTTGAGCAAAGGTTTAATGAAATTCTGTATCGTCCCCAGTGGAATTATCGCGGATTGATCGGCGCCGGCTATAGCTTTGCCAAGGGACTTCGAATCGGAGCAAGTGTGGCCCCTTCCTATGTGGGTGGTGTTGAAGTTCCATCACACCATGCCACTTCTAGCTCTTATTTTGATACATCAATAGTAACAAGCTTTATGCCCAACCCCAGTTGGTTATTTAGCGCGAGTTACACGGATCAGACCCTACTTCCCTCTTGGAACCAACCCCTGAGCCAGACCTTTAGCCTATTCATACAAAGACGAACGATGCTGTAGGCAACATTTTCCCAGTCACGCGCCTAGAACTTTTTTGAAACAAAACTAACTGTGCCCCTCTTGGCGGCTTTATTCGTAAAATAATATAGATGCCAGGTGCTATCTTGAAACGGAATATTTCTATATATGTCCTTTGGATATCTGTGGCTGTTCTTGCCGGAATAGCTTCGCCTGCTTTTGCCCAAAATCAACAACAAAAGGCTGGAGACTCGCTACAGAGTCGTGTGATTTTCTCACCGGGTTTTTTTATTCGCGATGAATATAAGAAAATGTCTGAGACCACGTACCAACAAATCATGATGTGGGATGTACACCTGGGCTATCAGTTTAGCCAACGTTGGTATCTCGGAATGATGTATAGCTACGAGAGAGAGAGGGTGAACGCCGTAGATTACCCCATCGATGATATCTCGACGAAATACGAATACTCTCGAAGCGCCTATGGCGTCAGCGGCGGTTATATTTATTATTCCTACTACACCCGCCTTCACTACCTGTTCAATGCCGAATGGCAAGTGGACGAAAACAACGAGTCACTCACCTATGGTGATGGCTGGGGCATCCAAGCTGATGTAGGAATCAATTTTGAGTTATTTGGTTTTTTTCTGCTCGGGCCAAAACTTTCTTTTAAGCACATGGTGTACACTTCCCTCAAGCAAGCCACGGGCACATCACAACTGAGCCACGATCTTATAAAACAAACTTGGGATCCCTATTTTAACATTTGGGTGGAGTTTTGATGGCGGCTCTAATATCAGGACTCCTATTAGTTTTGATTGTGGGATGTGGACAGTTCCCTACCGATACGGGTCTTCGGGCGTCGAATGCTCTTTGTAGCGGAGTTAACCCCGTAAAACCCCTTCCTGGCCTGCCAACACTTTTGAACAACATTTTTTATCCCATGGCGGGAATCCAAGACCCCAGCGAAGACTGTGACTTCACCTATCGGCGTACCATCACGTTAGATACTGCCACAGATCAAGACGACAAACAGGTGAAAATCATAATTGATAGCTCCAACTTTGATTACGCCAATGCACTCAGTGATGGTGCGGACCTTCGCTTTTTGGATCAGTCGTATAATATCTTCGATCATTGGATCGAAGTTTGGGACACCACGGGTACCTCTATCGTCTGGGTGAGAGTTCCAACGTCTGGCACAGATGAGTTTTTCATGCACTACGGAAACACATCTGCCACCGATGCATCTGATGCAGGTGCCACTTTTAGCTACACCTCAGCCCGCGCCATTTATTGGGAACTGCAAAACAGTGGGACGCACACAAAAAGTATGGCCAGTTATAGCCAAGCCAATACGGTCACGGTGCAAACATCAGGTGGCCCATCCACTGTGGTCATTGGCAAAAACTCTGTGGGTGCCGTGGCCAGCGCCATTCAAGGCGCGATCAGTGTTACTGGCGCCATTTCCGGCCGAGCTTTAGATAGCGGTGGTGGTCGCGATACCATTTCTGCACTCACTTTGCGTGGCCAGATCTTTGGCTATCCCATCTCTCGGGGAACAGATCGCTGGGAAATTCTAAACCCCGGCACCGCAGATGCAAACATCTCGATTACAAATTACAACGGCTCTGGCGGACTTCTTGGCACAACCAACACGGTCATCACCGCAGGGCAATTGTTAGAAGTCGCAGCTGACGTGACCTTCGGAATTTTAGAGAGTGATCAAAATATTCTTGCAGGGTACTCCGTCAATAATGCCACGGACGGAATGACACTGGTACCAGCCTCTACTCAACTCGTAGGGGTTAACTCAAACACGGGATCTCTGGGTGTGACCCAGGACGGGACCACCGGCACTATTTACTATAGCACGGGAGCCATTGTTCCCTTCTCAGGAGATCGCGGTGACAGTATCACAGTCAATGTTGGTACTGCCACTCAGGGGCAGGCGGCAGCAGTGAATATCATTGCCAATCAACCCATTGTGGCCGTCGCCCAGGCCGACTCGGATGGAAGCGACACCTGCAGTTTTTGGCCCCCCTCAGAGTTTAGCCGCGACTATGTGTTACCCGCAGATAGCCAATATATCGCAGCCGCAACTCTCTATGACAGCACCATCACTGTGTATAATGCCGACACCACCGTTTATGGAAGCTGTACGGCCACCTCTGATGGACTCACGCCGCACAAATGTTGGTTTGGGCGCACAGGCTCGGGAATAGAATTCAACGCCGGTACACGAATTTCTTCAGATAAACCCTTTTACATTTATTACGAGTACTCCGACCAAGATGAAACAAATATACTTGGTCCCAAGCAGGGGCGGCTTCTTTCAGACATTGAGCCCGTAGCCACTGTGGGGCCCGAGTATGAGGTCTATTAACGAGTCTCTGTCTGTCTGAAGGGGTCCGTGGTACTTGTCGCATTGCATTTAGCCCTTAACAATTCAATTTCCGTTGTCTATAACCGCTGGGCCAGTCCATTTTTGATCGGCACCCAAAGGAGGGTTCCATGGTTCGAAGTCAAGCGTGGTTAAAATTAGATAGCTGCTCGATTGTGACTCATTTAGCAGTCATCGGTCTCGGCGTGGTTTTTGTCAGTGCCCTGGCACAAGTTAAAATATTTCTTCCATGGACTCCCGTGCCCATCACCGGCCAAACTTTTGGGGTTTTGAGCCTTGCCCTCTTGCTGGGGCGAAAAAATGCCCTCATCACAACGGGTCTCTATTTGTTGGCTGGCTTTTTGGGTGCGCCCATATTTGCTGGTGGTGTGGGTGGCTTTTCCGTCGGCCCCACCTTTGGATATTTAGTGGGCATGTTGGCCGCTTCTATTGTTGTGGGAACACTGGCCGACCGCGGATGGAGTTCTCGCTTTAGCACAGCTCTTGTGGCTACTCTGGTAGGGCACCTTTTGATTTTTGGTTTTGGACTTTTGGTGCTAAGCTATTTTGTACCCCGCAGTCATTTGCTTGGTGCGGGTCTATGGCCATTTTTGCCCGGAGCAGGAGTGAAGTCGCTGCTAGCTGCTTTGATTGTTTCTAGATTTCGTTAATCTATTTTCTAGACTGGGTTATTGATTAAATGGCCCAGCTAAAAGGCGTTGTTTGTCTTACCGGCTTGTCTCTGCGTTCAAAACAGTGTTAACTTGAAAGCATATATGGCCATTTCCTTACAAAGTATTTTAGATCAAATAATTAATGGCTCCATATCAATGAGCCAGGTCGACCCAATTACGGATCAAACTCTATTTGACCTTATGGCCAGCTTAAACATCAAAAGTCAGGATCTTCTCATTGTCCTTGAAGAACTTTTAATGAACTCGATGGAGCATGGCAACAGTTCACCTACTTTTTTTTATTCAACGGGCGAGGTGTTGTTTTTCGTCCTACGTGATAAGGGAATGGGCATCCATGAAAATATCCCTCAGAACCCGAGACTGAGTGATACCAAGGGTAAATCTACGACTTCCATTCTAAGACTCGCGTTGGAAGAAGGCATCACTGGCACGGGAACTGTAGGACGAGGTATGGGTCTTTTTTATCTATCAAAATTTGTGTCTGAACATGACGCCGAGGCCATTGTTGCGAGTAACCAAGGGTACATTCACCAAAATCGACATCAGTTTTTAGAACACACGACAGCAAACGATACGGGTGGCACTATCGTTATACTGAAGGTAAAGGCGTCTGAGGTGGGACTGTGAAGATTCGACTGGTTGAAATTGGTGGTGAATTTTGCACGTCTAGACGATCGCCAGCTCTGGAAAAACTCCGAGCTCTGACAAAGGAATGCCTTGATAAAGGAGAGTACCTTGAAATCTTAACCGAAGGAGTAAAGATACTGACACCCTCCTTCATAGACGAATGGATTCCGCCGCTGATCATCGAATATGGGGAAGAAACATATCAAAAATTTATTCGTTTTGAGCCTGCGCTAGAAGGTTATTTAAAAGAGCAGGTTCAAAGAGGTGTCGCTGCCCGATTACCCTAAGTCCCTGAATAGGAATTTGCTCGGCGGCGCAAGGTCTCTATACTTAAAAGTAGTGAATTTGGTTTTGCTCACAGATTTATGGTCCTCTTTCAAGGTCGAAAATTTTAGACGCTAGATTTTTTTACCAGAAACCGGTGCAAGATCTCTGTACTTGAAATTAATGATCTTGGATTTCCCTTCAAAAGCATGGTCCTGCTGCAAGGCTACCCTAAAACCATCAATGGCCTGGATTTCCTGTAAGCCATCCACGTGCATTCGTTTGGCCTTAAACTCTTCGTGCGTTTTGATTTTAGATCTAGCTTCTGCAAAAGACTCTGCTGCTACAAAAAAAATTAGCATGTGATTCATATAGGCCATCACACACATCCTGATCGTAAAAACCACAATGGACTAAATAGAGATTCACTTTTTTCTCTCCTTTCGTGGAGACTTTGCTCCAGTTTTTTTCTTTTTTCGGGGCTTCGGCACAGAGCCAAATCTTAAATCATTTTGCGATATTTTCTCACCGATACTCATGGCTACTTGTTCAAAATCTTCATCCGACGATGGCAGATACAACCACTTGGCCAAAACTTTATGGGGCGATAATTGGGGAAACTCCCGGATCAGCGATTCGTGATGTTCTCGCTCCGTGGGCAGTAAAATGCCTTGCCAGTTTGGGTCCGAATCATTTTCGGCAAGACACATCACGATTTTTCCTCGCAAATAAGCTGAGCGACACCCAAACATATGACGAGCTTCAAAAGTCATGTCATCCTCAAAGGGTTCAAATGCCCATTCTGTGTCAAATTTCTTCGCCAAACAGAAGCTCCCTTCTCGAATCTGAAAAAAACCGAAGGCCAACACCCGTCCGTATTCAAAGGCTCAGTTTTTTGCCTTTAAAAAACACATTGGCTGGCCCCAAAAAACTTCTCTTGTTTCCGTCAATAATCAGGCCATGGCCATCGGCACACGCCACCACCGGATATTTTGAGATCAATGAATACATCAACATGGCCTCGTTCATGCGTTTTGAGTTCACATAGTGCGGATAAAATTCAAAATTAACAAGATTCATCCCTTTCAGATTTTTAAGCCCCACGTCGTTATCATCGACCTCATAGGGGGGAAAGTGCGCCATCTCTATGTTGGGTGTTAAAATAATAGCCCCTGCACTCAGACCAGCTAAAACTCCGCCATTTTGCGCAAAACTTTTGAACCTTTTCAACAGCCCTGTTTTTCGCAAATGTTTTAAAAAATAAAATGTATTGCCACCAGCCAAGTAAATGACGTCACTGGAAAGGGCTTTTTGCAAAGACTGGTCGGTGATCGGCTGATCTGGCGCCAGGTAGTGAAAGTCCGTGGCTCCAAATCCTCGATAGCGCCGCTGAAAACGGCTGTAATAAACTGCGGCGCCCTCATGACAGTAAGGGATATAAGTCATGCGGATTTTTCGCTTTGGACCCACGAGATCCATCAGGCCCTGGTGCAATTGCCGGTTTGCCGCCAATTGCCCGCCTGAATACATTACTAACTTCACCTGATTGGCCACAGTGGATGCCACCCTTTCTGACTCTGGAGGTCCAGTTTCACCTGGTCCTTTATCCTGTTTCCATAATTTTCCCAAGTCAATTCACCGAAAAGAACGGTATGACCGACGAAGCAAAAAAGTTTATCTCCCGCGCGCCCAGGTACTCTCTCCGGCCTGGCGACGACCAGTATTTTAGATATGCCTTTGCCGGCGATCGGACCCACACCTTTACCACCCGATTTGTGAATATATCGATGTCGGGCCTGGCATTTATCACTGATCTAGAACATTCTCCGCAGATGGGAGATCGAATTAAGGTGGAGTTCCCCATCGATACGGGAGAGCATGTGGCTTGGTGGGCTCGAGTCATTCGAATTGAAGAGTACATTGAGAAGAAAAAATTCCCTGACCCTCTGAATGAGGAGCCACCTCAGGTCATCGTGGCCGTTACCTTTGATCACCTGCCCGAGGGTCACCACGAGGCCGTTCGCAAATCGGTAGAACATAAATTTGCGGAGATTTCGCGGCGAGCGCGACAAGAGCGCATGGATCAAGCTTTTGAATATCTCGAAGACAACGGGAAGCAACTTTTTATTATGGTCGCAGCCCTTTTGTTTACAGCCTTCGCCCTTTGGTGGCTGGCTCAGCCCTCAGACAACTATGACCCCTCTATCGGGACACCGTGGGGCGAGCGCTTTAGGAACTCGCCCAGCGACAACAAATAAGCGGCAAAAGTTTTAACCCGCTTTGCTTGTTGGGGCGGCTTTTTTATCTTCGGCCTTTTCAGACACTTTAAATTGCAAAATGATTTCATCTTTAATCACTTTGTCGGCAGCCAGCTTAAAAAAGTTTGCTGAACCATAAGTGATTCCAAATTTTGTACGGTCAAATTTTAATGTTCCCAAGTAGAGAGATCCATTTTTAGCAAATCGAACCACCACGGGTAGGGTTTTGTCTTTTATTGTCATTTGTGCCTGCAAAGTGTTGTCGTTGATTTGCTTTTCAACCACCAGTTTGGCCGTGGGATATTTTTCAACTTCGAAAAAGTCACCGCTTTTTACGTGGTCCATAAATTTCTTTTTCCAGTCTCCGGTAAGATCCATCACGGTAAAAGAAGCCATGTCCATCACAAACTCCCCACCAACGATTTTGCCATCTTTCACTTTACCGGTGGCCGACTTTAAAAAAATATTTCCAGAGTGACCGTCGCCCACTTTTTTTGAGGCTGACCACTTGAAGCTACTTTTTTTAAGATCAAATTCCACAGTCTGCTCGCTGGCAAACACAGTCGACGAAAATAATGCTAAAAATAAAACTGAAACCCATTGAATTTTCATTGAAGCTCTCCTCTTGCTAATTGAGCCATTATTCTACGGCGTAAATGCCCACGCAAATAAAAAAAGTAATAAAGAATTCCCGTAAATGCACCCCCAAGGTGCGCACCATGCCCAATGGGCAACCCGCCTCCTTGCGTCTGCTTAAATAATCCATACAAATCCAAAGCCACAAAGGCCATCGCACCAAAAATGGCTGGCACGGGAATCAACCCAAAAACCAATATGGTCTGGCGAGGAAACACCAGAGAAAACACCAATAACACACCGGCTATGGCGCCGGACGCACCCAGAGCCGGGAGTGCCGGATTGTCTAAAAAGTAGGTGCTCACAAAGCAGTGACTCAAAGAGCTAATGATGCCAGCCAGCAAGTAGAAAAACATAAAAGACCGGCGGCCCATCACCTTTTCCATAATTGTGCCGAAACTCACTAACACAAACATATTCAAAAACAAATGCCAGACCATATTGTGGGAGAACACCGAGGTGATCGCGGTCCACCACAGACCCAATTGAAGGTGGAGTGCGCTGACCAAGAAATTCATTTTCATCAAGTTTTCAGCTCTCGGCGTGGCTGTGGTCGTCCATAAAATAAACACCACAATGTTGATGGCCACAATCAACGGTACCAGCTTAAAGCGACGCTTGGGACGCTGGTGTTCTATGGGCTGTCGGTAAGTTACAATTCTCATATCATTTCCATACTATGGGTTTGGCATTTCGCTTACATTCTTCCACCCGGTCGAGATAATCTTCACGGTCGATGTATTTTCCACCCAGCGCTTCAAGATTCGGTGTGACCATCTGAATGTCCATCCAGCTTAGCCCCTGAGACTGCAAATTGTCTATTATGTGCAACAAACAAATCTTTGAGGCATCTGACTCTGTGTAAAACATGCTTTCACCGCTGAATACACCCGCCACATAAACACCGTACACTCCCCCCACCAATTGATCATCTATCCAAGCTTCCACACTGTGAGCATAGCCGGCTCGATGAAATTCAATATACGCGCGGATCATCGGTTCGGTGATCCAGGTTCCATCTTGCCCAGGCCGATGGGAGTGGGCACACGCTCTAATGACTGACTCAAAAGCCCGATTGGTTGTCACCTTTAGGTTTTGCTTTTTTCGTTTTTTTGCAAGGCTTCTTGGAATTTTCAAATCTGCAAAATCCAAGACTCCCCGTGGGTCGGGACTAAACCATAACAATGGGTATTCTTCATGAGGCCACGGAAAAATCCCAAAACTATAGGCCTCTAACAATATCTCTGTGTCCAGATGGTCCCCGATGGCCACAATGCCGTCTCGATTAGCCAACCGCGGATCCGGAAAATGCCGACGTTTTTCAGAAAATAACTTCATTGGCTGCTGGCTCTACAGTTGTCGCAGTGGCCACAGGGTTTCGCATCGGGCACTCCAAAATAAGTGTATACAAACTGCATCCGGCACTGCGGAGTCTGGGCAAAGCGAACCATCTCTAAAAGTTTTTCGTTTTGGCGTTTCAAACGGGCCTGAAATAAATCCGGCTGCAGGTATTCCTCTGGCAGCTCACCACATACGCTGAGATGCTTTCGGTTATCATCCGTCCGCGCCACCGCACCCCAACGCTCTAAAAGATTCACCGATGTTTCCACGCGAAAATCTCGACTATGATAAAAATGCATTTGCTCTCGCAGATAATCAAGGCCGCCAGCTCTCACCCGATCACCGTGAGTTTCAATGAGCCGATAAATTCGCCGTATGAATTCGGGGTCGGGATTAGCCCACTTTATAAAATCCAGTTGAATTTGCACGTCATCTTGATCGTACATCAAAACGCAACCCGCCGGCTGGCCGTCCCTGCCGGCGCGACCAATTTCTTGATAATAAGCTTCAACGGACCCCGGCACTTCCGCATGCACCACCAAGCGAACATTCGGCTTATCCACGCCAAGGCCAAAAGCGGGAGTAGCCAAAATCAGTGGATTTGCCCCGTCGATGAACTGTTCTTGCGCCTGTTTTCGGCGACGATCAGGCAATTGTCCGTGATAAATGAGAGGCGAAAGTCCCAAGACCGCTAGCGGTTCAGCGATGGCTTCAAGAGAACTAATCAACGAAAAATACACAATGGCGGGACCGGGAAAGTGATGTCTCAGCGCCACAATATTTCGAATTTTTTCATCGCTCCCCACAACGTCGTGGACCTCCACCTCTAGATTTGGGCGCTCCACGCCCGAAACATAAACAGCGGTCTCGTCCGCTGGCAGGTGTAACTGTGTTAAAATATCCGCTTGCACATCTGGCGTCGCCGTGGCCGTCAACGCCAGCGTCGGAGGATCGCCCAGTAATTTTCGAATATCCCCAAGCCTCGTGTAATCGGGCCTAAAATCATGGCCCCACTGAGAAATGCAATGGGCCTCATCCACCGCCAACAGGGAAATCTGATTTTTCAGTAGGGCCGCTCGAAACTCGTCTTTGCGAAATCTCTCAGGAGTGACGTAGACCAGATCATACTGGCTGGCTGCGAGATTGTTATAACGATCTTGACGCTCATCGGCCGACAAAGAGGAGTTGATAAAACAAGCTTTGACCCCCTTCTTTTTAACCGCATCCACCTGGTCTTTCATAAGAGCAATTAATGGGGAGATCACCAGCGTCAAACCCGGTAAAAACTGACTGGGCAGTTGATAACAAAGGCTCTTGCCCTGACCGGTGGGCATGACCACCAGAGCACTGTGTCCTGCCGCAATATGCTCGATCACGGGCTTCTGCACGCCGCGAAATTCATCGAACCCAAAGGTGCTTTTTAGAATGCTATAGATTTGACTCTGCACAACCTTCATTGAGTATCGTTAAGGCGAACAAAATCATAGGATTTTTTCTCCTTTATCGCCGATGGCCAAAATCTTTTTTTTGCACTTCGGCAGTGATCATGTTAGGGAATCGGACTTGGTAAATCATTGAAAATTGGGGCTGTTTGCGGCCTCTACGCACCCCTTAACTTAACAGACGAGGAAAAGCACAAATGGCAAAGACATGGGATCTTGATAAGGTTCGCAATATCGGTATTTCCGCCCATATTGATTCGGGAAAAACCACACTCACTGAGCGTATTTTGTTTTATGCGGGCCGGATTCACGCCATCCATGACGTCCGTGGCAAAGATGGCGTGGGCGCCAAAATGGACTCCATGGAACTTGAAAAAGAGCGTGGAATCACCATCCAATCAGCCGCCACAAACGTCCACTGGAATGACATTGAAATCAATATCATCGATACCCCAGGACACGTGGATTTCACAATCGAAGTGGAGCGATCTCTTCGAGTTCTTGACGGTGCCATTCTCGTCCTTTGCGGTGTGGCTGGCGTGCAATCGCAGTCGATCACTGTGGATCGACAAATGCGCCGGTACAACGTTCCACGCGTGGCTTTCGTGAATAAACTGGATCGGCAAGGGGCCAACCCCTTCCGCGTAATGGAAGCCCTTCGTGATAAACTTCGGCACAACGCCGTTATGGCTCAGATCCCCATCGGCCTTGAAGAGAAACACGAAGGTGTGGTGGATCTTGTGACCATGAAGGCCTACTACTTCAAGGGCGAAAACGGTGAAACCGTTGAAGAAGCTCCAATTCCAGCTGAACTTATGGAGCAGGCCAAGAAGTACCGACACGAACTGATCGGTAAGGCGGCCGACTTTGACGACGATTTGGGTGAAAAATTCCTGATGGAAGAGGAGCCCACTGAGGAAGAATTAAAATCGGCCATTCGAAAGGGTGTAGTTTCCCTTCAATTGACTCCTGTTTTTTGCGGCTCGGCCTACAAAAATCGCGGGGTTCAAAAACTTCTTGATGCCGTTCGTGACTATTTACCAAACCCAAAACAAGTGGAAAACGACGCCCTTGATCAGGACAATAACGAAGAAAAGGTTATCTTAACCACAGATCCTGAGGCCCCACTTGTGGCCCTGGCGTTTAAACTAGATCGTGGCCGTTATGGTCAGCTCACGTATATGAGAATTTACCAAGGTACACTGAAGAAAGGTGAATTCATCTATAACCAAAGCACTGGCGATAAAGTGAAGGTTCCACGAGTGGTTCGTATGCACTCTGAAGAAATGGAAGATATCGAATCCGCCTCTGCCGGTGACATCGTCGCCCTGTTTGGTGTGGATTGCTCTTCCGGTGACACCTTCACAGATGATCGCGTTCACTACACCATGACCTCTATGCACGTTCCGAATGCTGTGATTTCGCTTGCAGTTCGTCCAAAAGACAAAACTCAAGGCGATAACTTTTCTAAAGCTCTGCAGAAGTTTATGAAAGAAGATCCCACCTTCCGAGTGGGTCGTGATGAAGAGTCCAACGAAACTATTATCTCCGGAATGGGAGAGCTTCACCTCGATGTTTATATTGAGCGAATGAAGCGTGAGTTTAAAGTGGATGTCATCGCCGGAGCTCCCCAGGTGGCCTACCGTGAAACCATCGCTGGCACCGGTGAGTTTGACTACACTCACAAAAAACAAACGGGTGGTTCTGGACAGTTTGCGAAAGTTGTTGGAACCATTTCGCCACTTCCTGAAGGCAGCGAAAAAACATTCTTATTTCAAGATAACATTACCGGTGGCCGAATTCCCCGAGAGTACATCCCTGCTTGTAACAAGGGCTTTGAAGAGGCCGTTGAAAAAGGTACGCTCATTGGGTCTCCCATTGTCGGCGTAAAAGTGGATCTGAATGATGGTTCTTATCACGAAGTGGACTCGAGCGAGATGGCCTTTAGAATTTGTGCCATTGCCGCCTTCAGACAGGCCTATGACCGCGCCACACCCACAGCTCTCGAACCCCTGATGCGCCTTGAAACTTCAGCACCTGAAGAATTCCAAGGTAACGTCATGGGTCAGATCAACCAGCGACGGGGTATGATTAACGGTACCACGACCATTGAAGGTTATGTGACCGTTGAAGCTGAAGTGCCGTTATCTGAAATGTTCGGGTATTCAACGGACCTTCGATCGGCCACCCAAGGTAAGGGTGAGTTCACAATGGAATTCTCGCGATACTCTCCCTGTCCACGCAATATTCAAGAAGACCTTGTGAAGAAATATCAAGAAAAGCGTGCTGAAGAAGCAAAGAAGTAACCTCGATGATTCTTTCTGACGTGACCTTAAAAAAGATGCTGGATGCCGGTGATTTAGTGGTGGAGCCCATAAAGGATAACTCCATCCAGCCGGCATCTATCGATTGCCACCTCGGCCGCCACTTTTTGGTGGTTGAGGACCGTCAGATGCACACCATCGACATGGACACCGAGATTATTTATCGCGAAATTGATGAAGAATTCATTACAATTCCGCCCCATTCTTTTTTGCTCGCCACAACAGAGGAATACATCAAACTCCCCGACAACCTGACTGCCTTTGTGGAAGGCCGAAGCTCCATTGGGCGCATCGGTCTATTCATCGAAAATGCGGGGTGGGTCGATCCTGGCTTTGAAGGGCAAATCACTTTAGAATTGTACAATGCCAACTCCCTTCCCATTCGCCTTCAAGCCGGTCGAAGGGTGTGTCAGCTGGTTTTTTGTGCCATGGATCAGGCGGCCTTGAATCCCTACCGGGGCAAGTATCAAGGACAGCGGGGAACCACCGGAAGTCGAGTCTTTAAAGATAATGAAACCTTACCCTAGCCGTTGGTGCGGCGCGCCACACATGCGGTGTGGTAACTCGTACCGCCTATGATATACTGATTGAACATGGACCCCAAGGAACCCCCGTCTCAAATCTTAAAACCCGTTAAATCCAGCCAATGACGCTTTTGATTGTGTACCTTTTTTTGGCCGTGGTTGTTTCGTTTGGATGCTCACTTTTAGAGTCAGTGATTTTATCCGTAACCCCGGCCTATATTGCCGTCAAAGAACGCGAAGGACGTCGCAGCGCTTTGGTGCTGGCGAAGCTTCGGCGCAATATTGACCAGGGCCTGGCGGCCATTCTCACTGTGAACACCATTGCAAACGTGATTGGAGCATCAGGTGTCGGCGCCCAGGTGCTCCGGGTTTACGGCGATGAGCATGTGGCCCTAGCTTCTGGAGTTCTCGCCTTTGTTATTTTGTTTTTTTCTGAAATCATACCAAAAACTATTGGGGCCCTTTATTGGAAACGGTTAGCCCCCTTTTGTGCCTACCTTATTGCGGCGTTGGTAAAACTGACCTACCCCATTGTCATAATGGCTCGCTATGTGAAACACCTCCTTGGTGCTGACAATTTGCCTCAAACTTCAAGAGAGGAAATGATTGAAACGGCTGAGATCGGAGCGAGTGAAGGAGTTATCCGCAGAAAAGAGAGCATGGTTATTCGCAACCTGTTGATGTTGGATAAAATTACTGTTGCTGAAATTATGACCCCACGATCAGTGACGAAGGCCTTTGAGGCCAATCAAACTGTAGAAGCCATCGTGGAAAAAGAAAAACAAATTCGCTTTTCACGATTACCTGTCTTTGAAAAAGATATGGACCATGTTGTGGGCTTAGTTCACCGCTATAAAATACTTGAAGCCATCTCGCACGACTTAGACACCTTGCCCTTAAAAGAGCTCATGTCCCCTATCCACACGGTACCAGAGACAATTTCGGTATCGGCGGCTCTTGATCAATTTATTAAACGAAATGAGCACCTGTTTTTAGTTGTGGATGAATATGGAATCCCTGCTGGGTTAGTGACCCTGGAAGACGCCATTGAAACCCTACTGGGCGTTGAAATTCTTGATGAATTTGATTCTATTGCCGATATGAGGGCCTACGCCAGAGAACAGTGGCAGGCCAAAAAAGAAAAAATGAGAGGCCAAGCTTAATCATGTCGGCGGTGTTTTTATACGTGACTGCACCCCACAAAGACCTTGCCGAACACATAGCCTTGCAGCTGGTGGACGAAGGCTTGGTGGCTTGCGCCAATATTTTTCCTAAAATGATTTCAATCTACCGTTGGAAAGACAAAGTACAAGAAGGAGAGGAAGTGGTCCTCATCCTAAAAACTCGAACCGAGCTTATAGAAAGAACATCGACACGAGTAAAGGAGCTTCACTCGTATGAGTGCCCATGTGTGGTTGCTTTGCCAATTGTTGGCGGCAATGGCGACTTCTTGCAATGGATACAAGAACAGACCGCCTCACCAACGCCGATGAAATAAATCCCACCCTATCCATGAAACCGCACCAAGACCTTTAACAAGGCCACCATTAATAGCGTCAGCACTACAAGTACACCTACCACAAACTGCGGCTTTAATGTTGTCACACTCCTTGCCGCGGCGTCCGTACTGGGCGCCCTGGGAGCGACATCTTGTTGATTTGACTCTTTCATCGTCATCGACCTCCAAAGAGACAGTTTGGGACCACCTTGTCCCTCATTAGTGAAATAAGCATCTCCCATGCCAAACCACCAATGACATTCAGTTTGAATTGAGCTATTTAGAGCTGACATTTCGACACCACTTTCAGGACGCAAAGTGCCAAAATCTAACCAGTTTTCCCTGTGAGGATTCTATGACTCGAGCCGAATTGAACCAAGCCATCTACGAGGCTTCCCATCTCACCGGAGAATTCACTTTGCGCTCTGGCAAAGTTTCAACAGAGTATTTCGACAAATATCGATTTGAGGCGCAGCCATCCATTTTAAAAGCCATTGCCAAGTTGTCAGCCCCAATGGTCCCAGCTGACGCCGACTACCTCGCCGGCCTTGAAATGGGCGGAATTCCCCTGGCCACAGCCCTTTCCCTTGAAACGGGTCGTCCCACTGTTTTTGTACGCAAGGAAGCCAAAACCTATGGGACCTGCCAATTTGCTGAGGGTAATGATATTGCCGGTAAGAAGCTGTTTATTATTGAAGATGTGATCACTACTGGGGGCCAGGTCTTCGAAAGTGCGGCCATGCTTAATAACGCTGGGGCTGAAGTTGTTGGCGTACTCTGTGTGATTTTTAGAGGCGACCAAAGTGTTAAAACTCGATTTGAAAACGAGAACTTACCCCTGCAGCACCTTTTTACCATGGAAGAGTTAAAGGGATCTTGAAGCGCACCTATTTGCCCTTTGGCCATGTTGAGATAAAATCTCTCGCATGGTCGGAATACAAACTTTGGTTTAACAACACAGGGTTCAAATCGGTGACCTATCACCAGGGCCTTCCCTTAGACCACGGATATATTGTCGCAAAAAAATAGTCTACTTTTCGGCGATGATGTAGGCCACCCAAGCCTCACACTCTTCGCCCACACTCACGGGTTTGAATTCACCGTCGCCTTCGCCGTCTTTGTCGGTCCCTTCCCAGTAGACTTGAACCTTTTTGAAGCCCACCTCTTCGAGCAGATCTCGAATCTCTGGGATCGACCACATTCGCCAATCGTAGGTAAAGACCTTCTGTCGTTTTTTCTCGCCCTTCACTTTAAAGTGAATATAAAACATCGCATGATTATTTACCGGGTCGAAACTATCTTGATCCCAAAAATAACTAAATTTATCGTGCTCTGTCTCTTCTTCATTGGGCTCTTGGCACTGACTGCCACCAAAACAATCTAAAAACAACACCCCATCTTTTTTTAATCTGTGGTGGCAACTTTTTAAATAGTCTTTTAACTGCTGTCTTGTTTTAAAAATAAAATAAGAAAAGTTCAGCCCCGCGATGATATCTGCCTTTGGCAGCTCGGGATTTAAGACATTGTCATTGTATATCGTCACGCGCTTTTGTTGGTCTTTATTTAGCTCCGACAAATAATGCTGCTTTCCGTATTCAATGGGCTCAGGGTCTAAATCCACACCGATAGCCTTGTTATCCTTGTGCCTCTTCACCCATGAGCAGGAGTTGGCAAATGTACCACAAAAGTCCTCGCAAAAAACGGTGGCTCGTTTCTTTTTTAATTGCTTGTAGGTGGCCTCAAAGAACTCCACATCTGTATCTGACGACTGTACAGAAGCATGGTAGTAAAAATACTTGTCGAAGGCTTCTTTCTTTTTGTGCTTTGTATGAATGCCGTGAGCTTTGTTCTTACTCATTTCTGATCCTACCTTAGTTGTTTCCATTTTAAGCTTTCCAAATCAAAATTTTATGGGACTTCTTCTAAAGTCTCACGAATTGAAGAAATAATATCGTTCACTTGCGGCACTGAGGCCTCTTCGAGGCTCGCATGCAGACCTATGCCCGGCAAATTCTTACCGGCTACTACTCGAGGTCTCGCATAGAGATCATAAAACAACTCTTGTACCACTCTATAAACCAAGTGTTCGGCAAAATTTGTAACTTCGGTGTCCTCGTTCACGAAAACCACTCGCTTTGTTTTGGTCACAGAGGATTTAATGAGCTGCCAATCATAGGGATAGATTGAACGCAGATCAATGACCTCCACCGATACGCCCTCAGAAGAAAGTATATCTGCCGCCTGATTCGCCATCAAAACATGACGACCGTAAGTGACAACGGTAATGTCTTGGCCCGCCCATGTCACCGCACCTTTACCAATGGGCACTGTGTAGTCTTCTATCTTTGGCCACTTCGGCTTCCACTTACTACGATCACCCACCGGGGCATCAATCATGGCTTTAAGTGTTTTTTCGTCCTCTGGCTCACCGGGGATCAAATCCTCCCCGCGCACTCGCATCAACGCTTTGGGCTTTAAAAACAATACGGGATTGGGGTCTTTAATCGCCGCCAGCAATAGACCATAAGCATCTCTCGGGTTCGAAGGCATGACCACTTTCCATCCTGGAAGCCTTGATGCCCAAGCATCAAAGCTATGGCTATGGTACACCGATCCCCGAATTCCGGCTCCCACGGGAGTCATCACAACCATGGGCAAATGGTAATTGCCATTAGTGACCCAATGGGTGTTCCCGGCAATCTTCAATAAATCAATGGTGTTAAATATGTAATCACAAAACTGAATCTCAGCCACACACCGGTCCCCTGTCATCGCAATGCCGATGGCAGCACCAATTATGCCTCGTTCGTCTAATGGGCTGTTCCACGCTGTTTTTAAGCCCTGAGTGGCGGTGAAAACCCCACCCAGAGGGGCACCCACATCTTCACCAAAAATATCTGTCACACCTAGCTGGCTTTCACCATAATGAAGGGCCATACGAATAGCTTGCGCCATGTTTGCCATTAGAACTCCCTCCAATTTCCATTTTCATTATCTACGTAGCAATGATCCCAAACACTATCGGCCGATGGCGATGGTTCTGTGCGCACAAGTTCTTGCGCCGCCCGAGCCTCTTTTTCAAATGCCTCCCAAGTGGATTGCACATCTTTGGCCGTAATCACACCTGATCGCAACAGTTGTTCTTCAAAATCAAGTAGGCAATCGGGTTCATCAACGCGATTTGCACCTGACGCCGAGGAGTGTCCGTATAACCGAGAAACATGAGCTTCTAGCAACACTGGCTTTCCTGTTTTTCGAATGTACTGCATTTCTTCCTGCAATCGAATGTAAGATTCAACGGGATCATTCCCTTGAATAACAGCTGTTCGAATATTAAAGGCCTTCCCGCGATCAGCAATGCTGTCTTCACCATGTTGACCTTCATAGGACGTAGAAATACCCCACTTGTTATTCTGAACTGTGATCAACATCGGCAATTCGTGGCCCTTTCGGCTAGCCCACACTAGACAAGAAGCAAAATCACCCTCTGCCGTTCCTGCATCGCCACCTGTAATGATGGTGATCCCTTTGGCTTTCTTACGGTGTTGAGCCCAGGCCGTGCCAATGGCAATGCTGTACTGAACCTCAATAGGCGAAGATACGGGAGTGACATTCCATTCAGGAAAGCAATAGTGGTTTGAAAAGTTTCGACCACCCGTTGACGGATCTGTGGAGCGATTCATCATCAATCGAATAGAGTCTACCGACGACATACCCATTGCCACCAAGGTGGGCGTGCATCGGTAATGTAAATGCAAGTAATCGTGATTGTGACCTTGACCCTTGTTAACCAATAAACCCAATGGAACTCCAAAGGCTTCTTCCCCAGGGGCACCAATCCAAAAATAGGACTCCCCACCTTTGTAAATCTTAATCAGTCGCTCTTCGAGAACTCGTGACTTGACCATTAACGAATGTATCTGCCGCAAAAGGTCCTTCGACAGTGCCGAATGGCTGCTACCTTTTTTAGAACCTTTGTTTTTCGATCTTCCTGACTCTGATGAGGATGAAGATGCGTTGGAAGTTAATCTCGCCATAACCCCTCTTATGAACAATCTACAATGATTACTAAGGGGTACTAACGAGCACAGACAAAGTCAAAAACTAAACCCGTCGGCTCAGCTTAAATTCAGTGGAATCAAAGCGTTATTGGTCTTCTGATTTTGAACCGACCTTTATGTCAACTTTACCCAGTTCGGCGGCCAAATCAGCTGCAATATTTACGGCTTCTTGAATATCAGCACGCTCAAGGTATTTTTTCTGTTTTTCTTCTTTTGATAAGATGCGATCAGGGTCCACGCCCTTTTTCTTTTCTTCGGCCCGCTTCTCTTCACGCTCCTTCAGGATCTCACCAACTACAATAGTGCGACCTTGCTTTTTGGCCTTTTTGATTTCATCTTCAACTTCTTTAAAATCCTTGTTTTTTGCCACTCGTTTTTTTGAAGCTTGCTTCAAATTGCGGATGATTTTTCCGTCAATGGGATGCCAATACCCCACTCCCGCAGGAACAAACGCCTCTGCCGACAAAAAGGGTTTAATGCTCTTAGGTGGCAATGAATAGTCTAGAGTTTTCTCGCCAATTTCATCGGTTGAATAGGGACTTGGAAACTCTATATCTGCATCAACTCCCCGATGCTGGGTAGAGTTACCCCCTGGAGTAAAAAACATTCCCACCGTCGTCTTTAGCGCGCCAAATGCCCCACCCCTCAAAGGTTGCACAGACTGCACACTGCCCTTACCAAAGGTGTGGTCGCCGCCCACAATAATCGCCCGCTTGTAATCCTTAAGGGTGCCAGAAACAATTTCAGAAGCACTGGCAGAAATTCGACTGATCAGCACCACAAGTGGGCCTGGCCAATCCACTTTTGGATCTAAATCAGCCAATTCTTGCGCCGGCCGACCGATGTCGCGGCTGGATTGCTTCACCACATTCCCCACTCTAAAAAACAAACCTGCAATTTTCACAGCATCATCGAGTGATCCACCACCATTAGTTGACAAATCAAAAACTACTGAGTCCACATTCTTATCACGCACTTCAGCTAGAAGCTTCTTAACGTCACTTGCCGCCGAACGGCCACCCTTTCGCGTATCCGCGTAAAACGATGGAAGATCCAAAAGAGCTATTTTATAGGTCTTATCCCCCACCTTACGATCTAAGTAAGTAACCGCAGCGGCTTCGTCCTCCAGATCCACTTTTTGCCGAACCAACGTCACAGTAAGTGTTTCATTCTTCTTGGCCGATTTTCTTAAAACCCGCAGCCGCACCTTTGAGCCCTTTGGCCCACGAATTCGGCGAACCACATCACGCAATTCCATTTCAATCACATTTTCAAATTCACCCTGTTCGCCCTGGGCCACTGCGATGATTTTATCTTGTGTTTTTAACTGATTGGATTTGTAAGCCGCCCCACCAGGCAATAAATTTTCGATCAGCGTAAACCCGTCTTTTGAACTCAGGGTAGCGCCAATTCCCTCTAAGGAAAGATTCATATTGATTAAAAAATCCTCCCAGCTGTCCCGTGAAAAATAACTCGAATGAGGATCTAGTGCGTGAGCAAAGGCATCGATATAAGTAGCCCAAAGATCTTCTGTTTCATAAGTGCGCACCCGGCGCTCCACTCGTTCGTAGTTTCGCTCCACATACTTCTTGGCTTCGGCCATTTCCATATCCGTGGCCAAATAGTTGGCGACTTGAAACTGAAGATACTGCTTCAGAAATTTCTCGGCTTGCGCTTTACTCGCTGGATAGGCCCGCTCATCGGCATCCAGGTTTAAAGAGGTTTTTGGATCAAACTTAAAACCCTTATTTAAGTACTGCTTAACAAAAGCCACGCGTTCAGCCACTCGCTTCACGAGCAAGTCTTGGGCCTCCACAATGGGTGTACACTGCTTATTGGCTGTGGCTTTTACAATCCCTTTTAACTTTCGCTTAAGTAGAGATACGTCCTTATTTAATAAATAAATCTTTGACCCATCCAATTTTTCAATAAACTGATCAATGGTTCGGTCTTCGATTTCTTTTGACGGCTGATCGTGAAGAACATGATAGGCCAAAAAACTCCGTTCAATATCCCAAATGTGGTCACAGCTGAGATTACTGGTCGCCGCTTTCTGTGCAAAAGCCTGATATGATATTAAAAAACCAATAACAATAACTGATAGTCGACTCAAGAAACCTATGGAATACCGCATGTTGGACCTTTCCCGTTGATCAATCTGGCGTTTCGAATTCTAGATCTTATCGGCCCTAGACTCAAAAATTAAACTCCACTTCAGTCGAGGACTTTTCAGTCTGCCGAAGTCGACGCACTACTGCCAGACTTTTCTCCAGCCCGACGCCTGATAACTGTAGAACTTTTTGCCGCCTTTTTCTTACCCGGCGCCTTACTCGAGGCCTTTTTTCCAGCCACTTTTTTATTTGCCTTCTTTGCCGCCACTTTCTTTTTAGCAGGACCCGATTTTTTCTTAGCTGCCTTTTTCTGTGGCTTCTTCTTGGTCACCTTCGATGCCAACAATTCAATTGCCTGCTCTTTAGTCACATCTTCAGGCTTAATATCTTCTGGCAAGCTGGCATTTACTTTTCCACATTTGATATACGGACCATACTTGCCCGTGAGTACTTGAATTTCATCTCCCGAATCCGGATGCGCACCCAGCTCTTTTATGGGCGCCGCTCGTCCACGAACTTTTTTCGGCTGCATGAGCAACTCAATAGCTCGCTCCAAATCCACTTCAAATAAGTCGTCCGATTTTGGAATCGAACGGTAATCGCCATCACACACTACGTAGGGGCCAAAACGCCCGAGTCCTTTCTTAATGACTTTTCCAGTTTCTGGATGCTCACCCAAAGTTTTAGGCAACTCAAGAAGGCTCAAGGCCTGACCAATAGTTACTGTTTCCGGGTCCATTTGAGGTGGCACTGCAATTCGTTTTGGTTTTGACTCGGCTCCATCGCCTTCTGCTTCACCCAGCTGCACATAAGGACCATAGCGACCACTCAATACATACACCGGCAAACCGGTTTCTGGGTCTTTCCCCAGAGCATCGGCTCCATTGATTTTTTGATCAATCAGCTTATTTGCCGATTCCTCTGTCATATCGCCCGGAAAATAATTATCGGGAAGAGAAGCACATATCTCTTCTCCCTTTTGTTTTCGGCAAACATAGGCGCCATATCGACCAATTCGAAAGCTTAAACCCTTTAGACCAGGTAGCTCAATATTTCTCGATGTTTCGTCACTAATCACCGACTCTTGCTTTTCAACTTTTGTTTTTAAACCCGAGTCGCCAAAATATACCGATTTTAAATACTTTTTGTACTCAAGATCACCTTGGGCGATGTCGTCCAAACGTCGTTCCATATCTGAGGTAAAATCAAGGGCTACGTAATCCGGCAAACTCTCACTCAGTAACTTTGTCACTACCATAGCGGTGAACGTGGGCACCAAAGCGTTGCCCACTTTCTTAACATACCCACGATCTTGAATGGTGCTAATAATTACGGCGTATGTTGACGGACGACCAATGCCTTCTTTTTCCATAAACTGAACCAAAGACGCTTCAGTAAATCGTGCTGGCGGTTTAGTTTCGTGAGGCAAACACTTTAGATCTTTGCATTGAACGACTTCGCCTTTTTTGAGCTGAGGCAACCGAATTTCACGATCATCCAATGCCGCCTCTGGATCATCTTTACCTTCAACATAAGCCTTTAAAAAACCCGGAAATTCTATAGTCATCCCTGATGCACCAAACTCAGCATCGCCCACCCTTATGCGAACGCTCATTTGTTTGTGTTCCGAATTGACCATCTGAGAAGCCACGGTTCGCTTCCAAATTAAATCGTAAACCTTTAGTTGTTCACCCAACAACCCTGAATCCTCTGGGCGTACAAACTCCGTGCCTGCAGGACGAATGGCTTCGTGCGCCTCTTGCGCGCCTTTGACCTTTTTCTTGGTGTACGTCCGCGCCTCTGGGGGCAAATAGTTTTTGCCGTACAAACTCGTAATGCAATCGCGGGCCGCTTTAATCGCCTGGTCAGAAAGTGCGGTGGAATCTGTTCTCATGTAAGTGATAATACCGCGCTCGTAAAGCTTCTGCGCCACTTGCATGGTTTGCTTGGAGCTCATCCCCAATTTTCTGTTGGCCTCTTGTTGCAATGTGGATGTGATAAAAGGCGGTGCCGGCTTTCGCGATACAGGTCGCTCCTCGACAGAGGAAACCTTCCACTCTTTTTTATCAATGCTTTTATAGATTTCTTTGGCATCTGCCTCTTCAAGGTGAAGAACAGTGTCTTTGCGGTCGGCCAGTAGCTTACCCGTTTCGCTGTCAAAATCCTTGCCAGTTGCAATGCGCTTTTCCTTATAGCTAACAATCTTTGCATCAAACCCCACGGAACTTTTACTCAAAGCACCCACAAGATCCCAATACTCAGCTTTGTTAAAACGCAATCTCTCTTGCTCTCGTTCAGCAATCAGGCGCACCGCCACTGATTGAACTCGTCCAGCAGAAAGACCGTAGGCCACTTTTTTCCACAACAAAGGAGAAATTGTATACCCCACCAGACGATCCAGAATTCGGCGGGCTTCTTGCGCTCGGACCAAATCAAGATCCACTTCTCGCACATGTTTAACCGCGTCCTCGATGGCTTCTTTTGTGATCTCATGAAACACCATGCGCTTCACAGGAACCTTGGGCTTTAACACCTCAACTAAATGCCAACTGATACTCTCCCCTTCGCGGTCTTCGTCCGTTGCCAGAATCAGCTCGTCGGCATCTTTGAGTTTGTCTTTGAGATCTTTGACAATGCGTACTTTAGTTTTAGGAATACAATATACGGGCTCAAAACCCTCTTCCACATTCACGCCCAAGTTGGCCCAAGGTTGCTTTTTAAATTTCTCAGGAATATCTTTTGCCGATTGCGGCAAATCGCGAATATGACCCATACAGGACTCAACAATGAAGCCTTTGCCTAAAAATTTGCGGATTGTGCGGGCCTTTGTCGGTGACTCCACGATAACGAGCTTGGTTCCACCGCTGGTATTTTTTGCCATATTGTTATTCCATTCCTGTATTTGACTCGACGCCTCTATTACCACTATGGGCTTCACTGTAGTTTATGATAGAAACAAGGCATGAAGCCAATCACAAATTTCAAAAACCCTGGAATCAAAGTACTTTTTACTGATATCGACGACACGCTCACACACCAAGGTCGATTGCAAGCTGAGGCCTATGATGCCCTTTGGCAATTGCATAATGCGAACATTGCGGTGGTGCCGGTAACGGGTCGACCAGCGGGTTGGTGCGAACTCATTGCCCGCCAGTGGCCCGTAGCGGGCGTCATTGGCGAAAACGGTGGATTGTATTTCCGGTATCACGAAAAAAAGATGCACAGGCATTATGCATTTCCGGCCACCACACGTAAGGATCATCGAAGTCGCCTCGAACTCGTAAAGGCGGAAGTTTTGCAACAGGTGCCAGGTGCGGCATTGGCCTCTGATCAGTTTTGTCGCGAAATGGATTTAGCCATCGATTACTGTGAAGATGTTGCCCCACTTGACAAAGGCCAGGTGCAAAAAATCGTAGATATCTTTACGAAACATGGAGCCACGGTGAAAGTCAGCTCTATCCACGTCAACGGGTGGTTCGGCGACTATGACAAGCTCACCATGTGTAAGGCATTTGCCGAAACCGAACTGCAGATCCGTTTAGATACGCAAGGGTCAATCTGCGCTTTCGTGGGGGACTCCCCCAATGACGAGCCTTTGTTTGAGTATTTCGAAAACTCCTTTGCCGTAGCGAATGTGAATCGATTTGTGGACGACATGAGTCACTTACCCAAATACGTGGCCAAAAAAGAAGGCGGCCTCGGGTTCGCAGAAATTGCCAAGCGAATGTATTAAACATCGGCATCCCCAAAAGGTATCGGATTACTTTTGGTAGCAATAGTGCGTCACCAGAGTGACGCGCCATTGCTACCAAAAGTAATCCGATACCTTTTGGGGATGTCTTTTCCGGAAAACCATTAACGTAAACTCTTGCCCTGATATGGCCTTGGACAGAACGAGCCTTTATCACTTTGGTTGACGCAGTGTCGCCACTAAAGGAAGCAGGTACCTATTGCGAACAACACCGGGTAGCGTTTTTACATGACCCCTAACGTTCGCACCTATCAGGACTACCGACAGTTTTTGAAGGATTTTGCTGAATATAAGCGCCGGCAGAATTCCCATTGGAGCTATGGGACCTGGGCCCACTCCTTGGGACTTAAGGCCACCACATCTATATCCATGATCATCAATGGACAGCGGCATCCTGGCGAACAGATCCTTCACTCTCTGGTTGAATACTTTGGTTTTAGTCCCAATGAGGAGTCTCACTTTCGAAACTTGGTGGCGCTGGCGAAATCCAATGAAACCCATCTAAAAAATATTCTTAAAAAAGAAGTGCATACATCAAGCCTTAAACAACCTCGTCCACCCATTTCTCGTCATTTGTTTTCACAAATTTTTGAATGGCATTTTATGGCTTTACGGCAATTGGCCCGTATGGGACGCCTCACTACCAACAGTCAAATCACAAAACGCCAACTTCTCCATCGACTTTCAGAAAAAACCATTCAAATGGCCACAGAAAAACTCATCCACCTCAGATTACTTGAACTCGACAGTGAACAAAAACTGGTGGCACCGGCCTCACCCCTGTCTACACAGCAAGACATACCAGATGAGAACATTCGAGCATTTCATCAACAGATGATTTCCCTGGCCGCGCAGTCTGTCCAACGTGTTTCCGTAAAAGAAAGAGAGATCGTTGGACTCACCATTCCGATCTCTCGCGCTAAATTGAGACAAGCTAAAGAACTCATTCGAAAATTTGCCTCCGAATTTGACGCGCTAATGGACGACACCCAGGGCGATGCCGTTTATCAATTAAATGTGCAGTTTTTTCCGTTAGCCGAAGGCGTCATCAATGATCACGACAAGGAACCATCTAATGAAAAGAATCACTAGATCACTTCTCTTTGCATTCACTCTAACACATTCTTTATTTGCCGCTGCCGGCGGAGACTTCGTAGGTAATGGCGGCGGGCTTGGCGAACAAAACGTCAGCCATGCACTATTGCATCTTAAAACCATTCTCCCCCTGTGCTTGGCTTCTGAATTCTGCCTGACCCGAAGCGATCACAAAGATTTAGTTCAGAAAATTCGCGGGCAACTAGACAAACAACTCACTGCCACGAAGCCACTGGAGTTTCTTTCTGGCCGCGTGCACCCAGAAATTTTTCTCATTAACGGAGAATATAAGACGGCCGTGACCGGCAACCGTGTGGGCGACACCATCTATATCAATATTGATTTTCTTTACCGCGATGCTGTTGGCGGAGGACGAATTCCCATGAGTATTGCCTCAGCCATGGGCCTTATTGTGCATGAACTCGGCCATCACCAGGGAATCACAGATCATGACTACCTTGATCTTGTGGGAGCCCACGTGAAGGCTTTTGCCCTTTCAACTATGGACATTCTTTATGTCGATCGATATCTAGATGGCTACACCACTCGGCCCCCACGTATAGGCCTTACAGCGATCCACTCAAAATCTTCTACGGGCGATGCACTCAAAGGGGCCGAGTCCACCTTGTTGTTTGCTGATGAATTCAAAGTCAATAACCTCACTCAGAACATCACACGGACGCTGGCCACTTGCCCTGCCACCCACAATTTTCCAGAGGGCAAAACCATCGGCTATCGCCTCTACAACCTGCATTTTGACGGCTATCGAGACACTAAGGATTTTCGATTTGGTCGATACTACCGCTTGGTGGCATCAGTGGAGCTTTACTGCGAACACTTTGAGGATAGGTCTTACCCCGTACGATTTGATGTGGGTAGTAAACTCATTGTTGATCTTTATTTACTTTTTGACGGTAACGAAAACTCATCGGGCTGGATATATAAACCTGAAAAAACAATTATGAAGTTGCTTTTAAGGGACTAGCATGGCGTTCTCCGAGCTTTCGTGCCGGCACGCCTCCCCATATTTCCCCTTGCCGAATGTGTTCCCCTTTCCTCACCACAGCATTTGCTGAAATAAGCGCATCATCCTCAATGACCACTCCGGCCAATATGCGGGCACCCGTACCCACAGTGACATTGCTGCCCACCTTAATGGGGAAGTGAGCCAACTGTTCATTTTCTATTATATGTGGAGTGAGAAGGGCGCCCTCACCAACGAGGGTGTTATTGCCAAAAGACACAAACAGGGGATCCAACACCAAACCAGCGCTGTAACTGTTTTCACCAAACTTTGCGCCCAAGGCCTGATAGAAAATTCTCATGAGTGGCAACGGAAGAAATGCCCCACGCATCACCGGATGAAAAAATATAAGAAAAAATAAAAGGTGCATATGATAAATACACTCTACTCGGGAACCTTTTTCAATGGTCCCTTCGGGCAATGGATTGATCCATAGACCGATTCGGTAGGTCCCAATTGCAAACGCCTCTATCAACAAAACAGATAAAAACACGGTCAATAGTGGCCCGTACGCGCCAACCGAAAACACATTTACCAGTTCGATGGCAGCGTATACTCCAAACCCGCAAACGACAGTTGCCATACCTAAAAATACAAATATCTGAAACCCCGTAATTTTTCTCATACCTCTATGGTAATGGGGCGAACCTTCAATATCCAATTTGAACTGATCCTGAAAACGAAGAAGCGTGAGCAGACTTGCTCACGCCAAACTCTGATCTAACAAACTATTTTTTAAGGCCCGTCAATGCCGCAAAGGGATTATTAAAAGGCTGAGCCTGAGGTCGCCTTGGTTTTCCACCTTTTGAAGGACCTCGTCCATCAGGCATTGGACCCTTTTGACCTTTACCACCACGACCTTTGTCTTTGCTGTCTTCTCGCCTGCCCGATAATTTACCCTTACCTTGCGACTTACGAACTTTTGCCTGCTTCTTTTCTGTACCCGTCAGCATAGATAAGGAGATCTGATTTTTTTCTTTATCGACCTTTAAGACCTTCACCTGCACTTGATCACCGGGACTGACCACTAACTTTGGGTCGTCCACAAATTTTGTAGTTAGCTCAGATATGTGAACAAGGCCGTCCTGGTGGACACCGATATCCACAAAAGCCCCAAAATTGGTGACATTGGTCACTATACCGGGGCAGAGCATACCCTCAGCAAGATCTTTCACTTCATGGATATCCTCACGGTATTTAAATACCTTGTAAGGATCTCGAGGATCTCGCCCCGGCTTTTTTAATTCTTCAATAATATCTTCAAAGGTGTACTCACCAATAAGTTGCGACCACTTCGTTTTGAGTGGCAACAACTTCTGAGCCCCTTCTCCTAAGGCCTGCGACAGCGTCAATCCAGCTTCGTGCAACATGTCTTTCACAGCCGCATAGCGCTCCGGGTGAATTCCGGTTTTATCAAGAGAAGTTTCTCCACCGAAAATTCTCAAAAAACCTGCGGCTTGTTCAAATGTTTTTGATGAAAACTGACTCACCTTTAAAAGCTGTGAGCGATCTTTAAACGAACCATGTTCTTTTCGGTAATCTCTGATTTTTTTTGCTGTTGCGGGGCCAATTCCAGCCACGTATTGCAGCAACGACTCAGAGGCGGTGTTGAGATCCACACCCACTTGGTTCACGCACGACTCCACCACTTCGTGAAGGGAGCGTTTTAAATGACTTTGGTTCACATCATGTTGGTACTGACCCACACCAATACTTTTTGGATCTATTTTTACAAGCTCGGCCAAGGGGTCTTGTAAACGCCGAGCAATGGAAATAGCTCCTCTCACTGTCAAATCGAGCTCAGGAAATTCTTCCCGTGCCACATCAGATGCGGAGTACACACTGGCACCTGCCTCATTCACCATAACAATAGGAGTCTCTATTCCTAGCTCCACAAAAATCTTGCGAATAAAGGCCTCAGCTTCGCGGCCACCAGTGCCATTACCCACCGCCACGGCCATGATCTTAATTTGCTTAGTCACTTCTGCAAAAAGAGTTTTTGCGTTTTCTTCAGCCTTTTCGCCCTTTAATTGCAGCACGGTATGAGACACAAAGTTGCCGTTTTGATCAACTAGTGCCACCTTACAGCCGGTTCTAATACCAGGGTCGATACCCAAAACAATGTTGGGCCCAAAGGGGCTTGCCATCAAAACCCGTCTGACATTTTCAGCAAACACGTGAATGGCATGTTGGTCAGCTAGCTCTTTAAGTTTGGCGTGCAGCTCGTTACTCACAGAAGGTTCTGTGTGTACGGTCAACGCCGTCTTAGCACAATCCACCAGAAATTCATTGGCTTGAGATTTCGAGACCGTGCAGGCTTTTTGCGTATACACAGCCATAAGCTTATCTTCATCTGCGGTGAAGTTGACTTTCAGTTCGCCTTCTTGCCATCCCCGCCGCAATGCCAGGTAACGATGGGAAGCTTTCGATTGAAAAAGCTTTGTCACATCTTCTGTGTAATCACCATATGTTTCGTATTTTGAATGGGGCTTAAATTTTGTGGTTTTTGACGAGTGAATTTTAGCACGATTAAAATACTCATCCCTTACAACCAAACGCAACTCAGGGTCGTTTGCCAAACGCTCCACAATAATGTGATGCGCTCCCCTTAGTGCTTCTTCATAGGTGGCAAAACCAGCGGTAGGATTAATAAACTCCTTGGCTTTTATCGCAAGCTCCGTGCTGTCGCTGATTTCTCCATGCCCAATGGCCCAAATCCAATTGGCAAGGGGCTCAAGCCCGGCCTCTTTGGCCATCTTAGCTTTCGTCTTTTTCTTTTTCTTGTACGGACGGTACAGCTCTTCAAGGGTGCTCAGGTCAAATGTGCCCTCAATCTGACGACGAAGCTCTGTGGTCAGATTTCCCTGTTTTTCAATTTCCTGAAGAATAAACACTCGGCGGGCCGAGGCCTCTTTCCAGGACTCAAAACAATGAATCACATCTCGCACTTGAACTTCGTCAAGGTTGCCCGTCTTTTCTTTTCGATAGCGGGCAATAAACGGTACCGTGCCGCCTTCAGCCGAAAGCTCTAGTACCGCACCTACGGAACGGGCAGATATGTTCGATAACTTTTCACTTACGTATTTTTGAAATTCTTCTGGTAAAGCAAATGCCATAAACTAGTGATTAAGCACCTATTTGTGCCGGTACATGATTAATCCATGTGAAGGGTCGTAAGGAGAAACTCCCACCGTCACCCGATCACCTACCACCACACGGATGTTAAAACGTCGCATCTTTCCACAAAGCTTGGCTGAAACAGCCACCCCATTGTCCAGTTCCACCTTATACAGGCCTCCCGCACCTGCATCGACTACTTTTCCTTCTAATTGGGCCAAATCATCTTTTGCCATAGATTGCCACTTACTCCTGCGGTTTATTTATAGTTTGATATCAGAACTTTTATTCCACTTTCAAACAATACTTCAAGGCGATCGTTTTTATTGCTGAGAATAAAACCCCAGCCCAAAACTTTATGCTCAAGGCCTGTTTGAGCTTCGTAAGAAGATCTCATGTTATAAGGGGCTGATTTAATTTGCCCGGCTTTTGTATATAGATTTTCCCATTTTTTGTTGAGAACTTCTTGTTCTTCCATGGCGGCCTGTTGCGCCTTGGTCACCCGCTTTTTCTTTTTCTTGGCCTTCTTTTTTACGGGTTCTGCCCCAGACAAGGTGGCTGGCTTGGCTTTAACTACGGGAGCCTCTGTTTTTTTCGCTGCTGGCGCGCTGGCCTCAGTGGCCTTCGCTGTGGTCTTAGCTGTGGACTTTTTCACAGCCTTCTTCGCCGCTGCCTTTTTTTCTACTTTTTTTGCAGTAGGCTTTTTAGTGATCTTCTTTGCGACCTTTTTTGCCGCTTTTTTTGCCACCTTCTTGGCTGCCTTTTTAGCCGTTTTTTTCTTTGCCGCCATATTGACTCCCCTGATCAAAAGAAATTGTATTACATGACAAAGGCGCTTTTGGCTAGATAGAACGCCGATAAACTTTCACTAAGGAGTATTCATGGGTGTAAGTTGTGCTCAAATTCAATCTCAGTTTCCCGATTTGCTTCAATTTGTCGCCGGCAACAAGGAGGCTGTGGCCCAACTTCCAAGCTCAGTGGAGTCTTTGCTTCCAAATAGTGTGGTTTTTGTCCCAAAAGCCGACTCGTTCGTGCGGGCCCTTGAAAGCCACGTGGCTATTATTGTGACCCACGAGTCTGTTGCAGAACATGCCACCTCACACTCTTTGGGTGATAAAGCCGTATTTTCAACTAAAAACGTGTATTTTACCCTCTCACAGGTTTGCTCTAAGCTGTTTCCGGTCCTTACAGACACCACAAGCGCGGGGTCAGATATACATCCGTCTGCAGTGATCGGGAAACACGTGACTCTAGGTGAAGGCGTAACGGTGGGCCCGCACTCGGTGATCGGTGATCATGTGGTGATTGGGACTCACAGTCGCATCGGAGCCAATACCACAATTGAAAGTGGAGCTATCTTGGGCGCATGGTGTCATATTCATAGCAATGTTTATGTTTCTGGATACGTCACCGCGGGAGACCGGTGTGAAATCAAGCCTCAGTCGGCCATCGGAACTGAAGGTTTTGGATTTGCCCCGGACAGCAAGGGGCTTCACCACCGCATTCCCCATTATGGACGTTTAATTTTGGGCGATGACGTTTCAATTGGATCTAACGTCAACATTGACCGTGGCACTTTTGATAGCGTGAAAGTGGGTTCCGGCACCAAAATTGATAATCATTGCCACATTGCCCATAACAACAATCTCGGAGAAAACTGCCTGCTTACGGCCGGATTCATCTCCGCTGGTTCGACAAACATCGGTGATCGCTGCGCATTTGGTGGCCGCTCGTCAGTGAATGGACACATTAACATCACCAATGATTGTGTTTTTTCTTACCCCACGACAGTACACAACGATGTAAACAAACCAGGCCAGTATGGTGGGTTCCCTTTAATGAGCCGGGTGGAGTCAATAAAGACCTATGCTGCATTTTCTCACTTACCAAAAATAAAACGCACCGTAAGTCGAATTGCCAAACATTTAGGTCTTGATGAAGATGGTCAGAACATAGCCGGAGATAGCCAATGAGTTTTTACATCACTACACCCATTTATTACGTCAACGATAAGCCTCATTTGGGCCATGCCTATTGCACAATCACTGCCGATGTACTCAATCGCTACCATCGTCTTTTCGGTGAGAGCACCTATTTTCTAACGGGAGTCGATGAACATGGTCAGAAATGTGCACAGGCGGCAAAAAAACGTGGCCTAGATCCACAAACCCATTGCGATGATATGGCTCCAAGGTTTGTTCATGCCTGGGAAGAGATGCATGTTGAGTATGATCAGTTTTTTAGAACCACATCTCCATTGCACAAGGCGGCTGTGCAAAAAGCCCTTCAACAGCTCTTTGATTGCGGCGACATTTACCCTGACACCTATGAAGGCTGGTACAGCGTCAGCGAAGAAATCTTCTACACCGAAAAAGACCTCGTCGATGGAAAAAGTCCCACGGGTAAACCTGTTCAAAAAATTGCCGAGAAAAACTATTTCTTTAAAATGTCCAAGTACCAGGACCAACTTATTCAATATATCGAAAAAAATCCCCAATTCATTCAGCCAGACAGCCGACGCAATGAGGTGCTTGGATTTTTGAAAAAACCTTTGGGCGATTTGTGTATCAGCCGTCCCAAATCGCGCCTGGAGTGGGGCATTGAAATACCCTTTGATAAAGATTATGTAACATACGTGTGGTTCGACGCACTCCTCAACTACGCCACAGGCGTGGGGTACAATCAAGAGGGCCGCGAGCAAGAATTTGATACTTGGTGGAAACAAACAGGATGTACTCACCTTTTAGGTAAAGACATCCTTACCACTCATGCCGTGTATTGGCCCACCATGCTGTTTGCGTTGGGTGTGCCACTTCCCAAACAGCTTTTTGCCCATGGCTGGATTTTAAACAAGTCCCAAGAAAAAATGAGTAAGTCCGAAGGGGACGTCGTTAATCCTTTAGATATGAAAGATGTTGTTGGGGTTGATGGACTTCGCTATTGGTTGGTTCGTGACATTCACCTGGGCAACGACGCCCCATTTGCCCCTGATTTGGTCATCAATCGTATCAACACCGAGCTTGCAAATAATTTAGGAAATCTTCTTAGCCGCACGACAAATTTGATTCACAAATATTTTGATGGCCGCACGCCCAAAGGATGGCTTGAAAATGATGCCGCCACCGATCAATTGCGTAAGATCGCGCTGGAGGCACCTGATAAACTTCGGGCCGACATCGAGCGCATGGCACCGAGCTATGCCACCGAACATGTTGTGCAGATGTTAAACGAAGCCAACCGTTATCTTGAAGAAAAAGCACCCTGGAAACTGGTGAAGACTGACGTCGCTGCCGCCGGAAAGGTTCTCTATGCTGCATTGGATGTTGTTCGAATTGCCGGTATCCTTTTGCAGCCTGTTATGCCAGTGAAAGCCAAAGAGTTATTAGACCGCCTTAATTGCGATAAGCGGGATTTTGATGCTGCAAAAATTTGGGGCGCCATTGACGAGGGCACTTTAGTTGAAAAGGGTGATCCGCTTTTTCCCAGAATCGAAAGTTAAAGGCCTGAGGATAGGTGGCTTTGATAAGGGCCGCCAGCTGCAAGACCGCTCCTCGTTTTCGATCTAGAAGTAAAAACCTCGGTCGTTCAGTAGTACTAAATTTTCGCTTAAAGCGGTATATGCCTTGGCTATTGTAAATTCTCTCTCGCTTTCCAATAAATCGAAGGAGACGATCCACGGGACGCGTTCCACTGAGGTTTTTGAAGGCGCTTAAGCCTAAACTCATTTCGCTCACAGCCTCCCTCTGCATCTGTATTGAAAGTTGCACCAATAAAAAATCCAAGGCGAAACGATTTCCGGATGGGTCTTGTACAAGGTGATCCACATATATACCGCGGCCCTCAGTCGTCGCATACGAAAACGTCGAGACCATGGCGTGAATTTTCTTGCCCTCAGAATCAGTAACTATGAACCAACGCTCTTCATCAGCCCCGGGGTATTGCCACTTCGGTGCACTCAGCAAAAATTGGATCGTGGGCCCAGAGCGTTTTTTCTTCCACCGACATATGAGATTATCAACAAAAGGTTGCCATTTTCTTTTCTCTGCCTTTGGGATTTCACCAAAGATCAGGCGCCCCCGTTGCCCCTGATTCAATGCTCGGCGAACATCCCTTTTTCGATAACCCGACCAGGTGAAATTTTTCAAATCGATAAAGTGAGAGACACCCGCATGATAAGATGAAAACTCAGTGGACAACCTGAAAGCCAAATCTTGCGAAAAGTAATAGCCACAAACGCTTACACCTAGTGAATGCGCCCAGCTCACAAAATCTTTCACTAATCTATCTGCGTCTTTTCTTTCAAATACAAGCGGATCACCTGCGACCACAAATTGCCCCAGGTGCATTTCATAGGCCACAGCACCACGGACAGTGCAGAAAAATTGTTTTCCTGTTTTTAGATGCGTCTTATGAAGTGGAAAATGGCTATAACCATGTATCAGTGTTTGTACCCACTGCGATTCAATTGGCTGAATGCTGAATTCTGAAGACATTTACCACCTGTAGCACATCCTTACTAAAGGCGAAAATATTTGCCTCAAAAAGGTAAAAAAAAGCCCAACTCAAAGTCGGGCTTTTTTTTGCAATACATCCATTGCGATATATTCTTATTAGCAACTGATCTTAGACAATCAAAGGTGCCATGATCAGAGCCACAATAGAAATCAACTTCACCAAAATATTCATAGCGGGTCCTGTGGTGTCTTTGAATGGGTCACCTACTGTATCGCCAATTACAGCTGCCGCGTGGGTTTGCCCGCCTTTTTTCTCGCCTTCTACAGCGCCGGTTTCAATAAATTTCTTGGCATTATCCCAAGCGCCACCAGAGTTTGACATGAGAAGAGCTAGTACAACACCTGTAAGCAGAGAGCCTGCCAGCATACCACCAAGTGCTGCCGGTCCAATGGCAAAGCCAACAATCACCGGAGAAATCACTGTGACCAACACCGGCAATACCATTTCACGCAATGCTGCATTGGTTGAGATCTCCACGCAACGAGCGGTGTCGGGTTTTCCGGTTCCCTGAAGAAGACCAGGAATTTCTTTAAACTGGCGACGAATCTCGCTCACCATGTCAGCGGCCGCTTTACCAACCGAAGTCATCGTCATTGATGCTGCAATCAACACCACCATGGCACCAAGCAATAAACCAATCACAACTGTGGGTTCACCAATATCCATAACAACTTCACCGCCAGCTGCTGAAACGGCTTGCTTAAACGCCACAAACAGAGCCAACGCCGTAAGGGCCGCCGATCCAATGGCAAAACCCTTACCAATGGCGGCCGTGGTGTTACCAATGGCGTCTAGGCCATCTGTGATTTTACGAACTTCAGGACCAAGTTGAGACATTTCAGAAATCCCACCTGCGTTATCGGCGACGGGACCGTAAGCATCAATGGTCATGGTCACACCCACCGTGGCCAACATACCAACAGCAGCCATGGCAATGCCGTAAAGACCGGCTGAACTGTATGACAAATAAATAGACGCTGCGATCAAAAACAACGGACCCGCACATGATTCAAGGCCCACTGCAATTCCGGCAATGATGTTTGTCGCAGGACCTGTTTTAGATGCCTGAACAATACGAAAAACTGGCTTTGATGCTGTGTAAAACTCTGTGACCTTTCCGATTAAGAAACCGGCCACTGATCCGCCTAAAATGGCCCAAAACACGTTCATTCCCAAGTTGGTCATCTGCAAATAAACCACAACGCCAAACAAGAACAACAAGCCAGCTACAACTTCAGAAACCATAAGGGCTTTTGAAGGCTCCATACTTTTGAAAACATTCATTCCAAAAATACCAATAATTGAAGCCAACAAACCAAATACCGCCAACAACAAAGGCAGACCCATCAGAGCCGATCGCTCCACACCGGGACCAAACAGTCCGGCCATATCAGCCGCTGACATAGTTGCTGCAATGGTAATAGCAGCAACCATCGCACCCACATAACTTTCAAAAATATCTGCACCCATTCCGGCCACATCACCCACGTTATCACCCACGTTATCAGCAATAACACCTGGGTTTCTGGGATCATCCTCAGGAATACCGGCTTCCACCTTACCCACAAGGTCAGATCCCACATCGGCGGCCTTTGTAAAAATCCCGCCACCGATTCGAGCAAACAAGGCAATCGAGGACGCTCCCATGGAGAATCCAGTAATTACAGAAGTCGTTTCAACATACTGGCCAAACACATAGTAAAGTGCACCAAGGCCAAGAAGGCCCAAGCTAGCAACAGCAAGTCCCATCACGGCGCCACTGTTAAAAGCCACAAGCAACGCGCCACCAACACCTTTGTCTTTAGCCGCCGCTGCAGTACGAACGTTTCCTTTTGTTGCGGCCTTCATTCCAACAAAACCTGCAAGGGCTGAGCACAACGCACCCACAACAAATGACAACGAAGTCTGCCAACCTAAGTTTTCTCGGCTGAATACAAAAAACAAAATGGCAGCCACTACCAATACAAACACACTGAGCTTTGTGTACTCAGCACGAAGGAAGGTCATAGCACCAAGATGAATCTCATCAGCAATTCCCTTCATTTTGTCAGTTCCAGCGTCTTGTCCTGCTACTTTTATATAAAGAACAAACGCGATGACCAGACCAATCACACCCGATAGGGGGGCCAAAACGGTTACATCTAACATGAGCTACTCTCCTTACCTCGACGGGGTAATATGTGGTTATATCTAATATAAGTTAAACAGTGGGTTTTCATACACTTTAGGCTTTGGGCTGTCTAGCTTGGGTTCGATGTTAGGTGCCATACACCCGGGCCCGTGTTGCATAGCGATGCAGATATGTCTCGCCCCTTTTGTCCTTCACGATTGCCACTTCCGCAGTGGAGCGTTGAACGCCAGGGGCCAACAGCGAGCTCACTCAATTTTCGTGACACTTGGCAGTACAGTAGGTAACTGTTTTTCACCACAAGGAGAGGGTTTGATGTCGTACACCTTTTATAAAGTGATTCATTTTGCAGGAATATTCATGGTGTTTATGGCTTTGGGCGGTTTGCTGATTGAGGCCATGAGCAAAGAAGAAAACGGTAAAAACATGCGCCGATGGGCGATGATTAGCCATGGCCTTGGCCTTTTGCTTATTTTCATTGCCGGGTTTGGACTGATGGCCCGTCTTGGGTTTATCTCTGGGTGGCCTTCATGGGTTTATGTAAAAATTGTCGTGTGGACCATCTTAGGCGGAATCAGCCCGTTGATCTTAAGAAAACGGCAATGGGCCAAGGCACTCTGGGTTTTGATCATTGGACTGGGAGTTGTCGCAGGTTATTCGGCCACGAAAAAACCCTCTTTTTCTCAAAACCCGCCAGCCGCAGAAGAAGCCGTCCCTGACTTAGAATCGGCCACAGATCAGTAACCACAAACTTCTGAGGTCGCACCTAAAACCCAGTCGGAAAGCGACAGTCATTAATCCACTAAATCACTATCGTTTGTCCGTTGAAAAATATCTGGACCGTGGACTCATGCGCGGCACCATACGGATATGCCTTATCCGCCTCGGCTGGCACTCACGGTGCAAACAATCTAAACCTGGCATTTGTCAGCCTACTTGTTGTCACCTTCCATATAGCTCAACATGAATCCAAAGTAGATATCTTTGCTGAAAACTTGCTTTACCTAATCTCGTACTTTAAAAATCGGCATTCGATGTTGCCGTTAAATACAGGTATCTTTCGCTCCGCTTTTAAGTGCAGATGTTGAGTCAGATCTTCGCTGCCCGAAAGTAACCACAAAGTCCAACCCTTAAATCGTTCTTTAAGCACTCGCGAAAAATCCCCATACAATCGAGTGATGTCCACTGACGAACTTAACCGTTCGCCATAGGGAGGATTCACGATAATGATCCCCGGATCCGTTTTTGGTGGCTGCAACAATCTAAAATCTGACTCTGAAAACGAAACATAGTCTGACACCCGAGCCATGCGTGCATTGCTTTCGGCATCTCGAATGGCCCTGCCACTAATATCTGATCCAAACAGCCGGGGCTCGGATGCGGGCATGTGTTTCAACTGCCGAACTTCACGCAAAGCAGTTTTAAACTTCTCGTCTTCGTAGTTTTTTAACCGCTTAAAACCATAGTCTCTGCGAAACAACCCTGGCGCCATGCCCAGCTCTTGAAGGGCTGCCTCGATGATAAATGTACCCGATCCACACATGGGGTCGACCAACGGCACACCCGGCTGCCACCCGGCCAGTTGCAACAAACCCGCGGCCAAGTGCTCTCTCAGCGGAGCCACCCCGCCGGCATCACGGTAGCCCCGCATAGACAATGTCTCACCTGAGGTGTCTATGGCCAAAGACACTTGATTTTTTACCACTCGCACTAATACTCGAAGGTCAGGATTGTCTTTATCCACATCTGGACGCCGACCAAATTTATTAGAAAATTGGTCTACAATGGCGTCTTTAATTTTCATAGCGACAAATCTCTGATCTCGAAACGAACTATCTCGCACGCTCACATCAAGAACCAAGGTTTGGTCTGGATCAATGTATTTTGTGAAATCATGTCGCTTGATGTTGTTATAAAGATCGTCTGGCTGATAGGCCGGAAAATCCAAGATGGGCAATACTATCCGAGTTGCCGTTTTCAAGAGCAGGTTGGCGCGATAACACTCAGCCCAGCTGCATTCAAAGGACACACTATTGCCTTCCACACGGACACTCTTCACCGGTAACTGAGCAACTTCTTCATGGAGGACATCAACTAACCCGCGTGACGTCAATGCGGTAAAACGTGCCATACAAACTCTCTAAAAATTGGGTTTCTTCCTTCTAGACAGGAGCGACGGTGCCTATTCGTTGGATGTGGACTCTTGGGCCCGCTCTTGCTTTTTCACGAGCGCGTCTAGTACTTGCTTGTGAATGTGGGTTTTATAAACCTTTTGCTCAGGTTCATAAAGATCTTCTTGAACTTTAAGATCTTCCTCGTCGATGGCACCAGGGTAAGTGGCTCGACTGCCCTCATTCGGAGTGAAGTTTGTGTTTAAATCTGCACTCACCGATGAACAGACAAATAGGCCTATGACTAAAATAAACCACCGTGGGAAAATCACCGCTCTCATAACCCCACCTTAAGGGCCTCATGCCGCATGTGGCAAGGGATTATCTGATTCTAGGTGGAGATATTTTTCACAACCTTCGATGTTGATCCATTGGAATTTGGCGCCGCACTTGTCGAATAACAGCAGGGTCTAGTGTGATCACCAAAACTTCTGGCTTAGGCTCATCAATTGCGCCTATTACTCTGCCCCAAGGATCCACGGCCATTGTGTGCCCATAGGTGGTTCGAGTCCTGTCGCCTGAGATTGAGGTGTGAACACCGCCTTGAGCAGGAGCCAATACAAAAGCCTGATTCTCAATGGCGCGCGCTCTTAACAAAACTTCCCAATGGGCCTCGCCGGTTGTGGCCAAAAAGGCTGAAGGAACCAACAACGCTTCGACCTGCCGCCTACCATACTCTAAATAAAGCTCTGGAAACCTCAGGTCGTAACAAATACTCAAGCCCAAGCGCCAACCTTTCACTTCGAGTATCTGCGGCCCGAAACCATGGGCAAACTGATCCGACTCCCGAACGGGCTTTTCACCCTCAACCTCCACATCAAAGAGGTGAGTCTTTCGGTACACCACACGTGGGTCACCATTATCATCTAAAAACACACTGGCATTGAAGACGCGATCACCCTCTTGAAGGGGCACTGAACCCACCAGTAGAGCCACATTTTTGGTTTTTACCATTTTATTCCATCGCTCAAAAATGGGATTTTTTAGTGAAAAAAGGGTTCGGTTCTGAAGGTCGAAGGGGCCCACCTGAAAAAACAATGCATTTTCAGGCAACACCACGAGATCCACATCCGAGCCTTGCAGGGCATGATCAATGAGTTGAAAAATCTGCTTTTCATTGTGGTCAACACTGTCGTTTGATTGCAATTGAATCAGGGCCACCCGTAGGGGTTTTAACTCAGGCATAATAATGGCCCCCTGTAGCGCTGGCTACTCGTCCCACTCCCCGTCATCTTCAGACAGGGACTCCTCGGGCTCTTCAGCACTTGAACTTTCATCGGTGGCCCCATTATCAGGAACCGTGATTTTCATGTTAGCTAAACTTTGACATCGCCAATTGGCGTTTTCTAGGTTGTTCTGCACATTGTCAATAAAGGGCTTACAGCTTCGAGCCTGACGACCATAACCCACCACCTGGTCTTTGCCCCCTTTCGAGTAAAGGGCTTTGCAGCTTCCATTGTCGTCAGCCACTTTGATTCGAAGGGTTCTAACCGTTTTGCCATTGCGGCACATAACAAAATCGGTGCTATTCTCTGTGGCTGCTTGAGCCTCCACAAATGGCACTAAGGCTACGGCACTCACAAATAAAAAAAGGCTCACGTATTTCATGAGCCTTACTTTAACAAAGCATTGTACCTTGCTCAACTGCTGTTACTTCCGGGCCGTGGCCTTTTTAGCCTTTTTCTTGGCTGTTTTTTTAGCCGCAGCGGCCTCAACCAGCTTCACATTGGAATAGTCAATAAGACCTTCTTTTTTAAATTGGCCTTCTTCTTTATCAAAGTGCGTCTGCATGCGCACTCCGCGAACTCGAATCTTAAGACGACGACGATCTAAATCCATCACCTCGCCTTTTTTGCCCTTATCCGCGCCTGCGATCACTTCTACAGTATCGCCTTCTTTGATCTTCAATTTAGTCGTGATCATCATTTTTCGCTCCCTTGAGCTTTCTTAGTGCCATTGAGTTGTCGACGGATTCGATTTTTTACCGTCAACGCCCTTTTCGACAACTTGGTGTCTGGCTGATTTAAAATAAAGGCATCAAAACCACCACGGTGCTCCATATCTCGAAGCGTGCTGGCAGCCATTTTTAAATTGACCATCTGTCCAAGAGCTTTGCTAAATACCCGTTTTTGCTGAATATTTGGGAAAGCAGTTGATTTAGTTTTAATATTTGAGTGGCTAACCAGGTTTTTTACGACTGGTCCTTTTCCTGTAAGTTCGCAGCGAGACATTTTGTGCTCCTAATACGCTGTCCATATTTCTTCGAAATCCGGGCCCATGGCACGAACCACGACGTATAGTGAAAAAGGCCCTTGTTGGCAACCCCATTTTGTCGTATAAACCCCGGTTTGTGGACAAAACCAGATCCCTACCAACTAGGGATCACTATTATAAACACAAGTAGGTATTGAAAATGTTGAAAAAATCCACTCGTTCTAAGTTCCGGCCTGAGTATCCCGTAGACTTCGTTTTTGACTATAAGGACCCTGCCACACTGCAAAGATTCCTAATGGAAGGCGGAAAAATCGTGCCCTCTCGCATTAGCAAACTCAGCATGAGCCAACAACGTCGAGTCAACAAGGCTATTAAAAGAGCACGAAGTCTGGCTTTACTTCCTCAAGGCACAACCGCGTCTGATACCTTTGGCCGCGTGGACAACGTTTCGCCAAAGCCATTTGAGATTTAATCCGTATCAATTTTAGGCTAACGGCCTGTTCGGAATTTCTTTAGCGCCACCCTCATTATATCAATGACGGTGGCTGCCAATAATAAATAGAAAATCGTTGTGGCATATTTGTGAATCACGGCCACCGGCAAACCAAACACTTCGTTTTTTGTAAAATCATTGCCGTACACCAGCCGATTGAGAAAAAGCGGTAAAGACGTGAGCCACAAATGGGCGTGTCCCAACCAGAAGGTGAGCGAATAATACTTATCAAGCCACCGCCATGACTTGATCACTACAACCAATCCCACAATCATAAAGCCCGTGCCGGCCACTAAAATGGCCCCGAGTCTGTCGTGGACAAATCGAAAGCCCAGAACTGCAGTCACCGCAGATAGAATTTCTAAAATTAAAAATAGAATTAAATGTTTTAGATTCATTACATCACCCTATTGCAATTGGTTGAAACAATGCTATTGGACCAAAACTTTTCCCATCCCATGTCTTTTGCGCCGTCCAGCTTTTCAAATAGTTGGGCGCGAAAATCTTTCCACGCCTCAAGCCCAACAGCCGCAATGGTCATTTGCTTCACTTCGCAAAAACGACTCAAGTCAGCCATATCATACCACCCATTGGTGGCCACAAAATTTTGCCGACGATTTTCAATCCAAGCTAAACGAACCATTAAATCAAGAGTGCCCCACAAAGCTGTTTTAACCTCGGGTAGTTCTGCAACTTCTGACAGGCACTGATCAGAAACAGCTCCAAGCGCTCGCACCAGTCGCCCCACGCGGCCAAACAGCTCCGCACACCCACCCGGACCAGGCGCCTGCAAACAAAACTCATAAAGCTCTTTAAATTTTGTAGTCTTAATGCCCTTTTGAGCAGGATCCAAAAACAAAAACCCCACCTGTTCGGATTTAAATAGTTCAGCCTGAGTGTCGCAGACCGTGCGCGGAGGATCTAAAAGCACAATCAACAAAATGGCCCCACCGATCACCAACAGAGCCAACGTGGACCGAGAAAGCGACGCCAACCATTGGTTCATAGGTACACATGACCTTTCTGCTATTGAGCAATACGCCCGCAGTTTTTGTATCGTTGCGGATTAAATGGGTTCTGTGGCTTCAAGCCTTTTTGCAACCACACCGTGCGGTCTTTTGAACAAAAATAGATTTTGTAGTCACCAAGATCAAAAATTCTGTTTAACTGAACCAATTGATGAAAGGCCCCTTGCAGGCTTTTACTTCGATCTGAACCCGATTGAATCTGCCCCATCTCTAAATGGCCACGAGCCGCATCTAATATTTTTAGAAGGTGGGTTTGCCCCGAAGGTGACAACGACGATTTCTGCTCGGAACGCTCTATACGAATTAAGATCTCCTTAAGCGCCACGTCCACTTCCGCCTCGTTTTGCTGAAACAGGGCTTGATGAAGACTTACTGATGAGTCCAAAACCGCCTGCAGCTCAACCTCTAGCGCTGGCTCTACACTCATTTTTGCAGAAGCCTTGGCATACACGCTTGTATGAAATCCAAAAACAAAACCTACTGCTGCTACCAATAATATAAATCTGTTCCACATAGAGTTATCTTAAAACAAAAAAAGCCGGGCGGCAAAGGCCCGGCTTTCGATAATCCAAGTCATCATCAAAGGATGATTAGAAGTTCATTTTGCCTTGGATCCAAAGTTGACTGTAGGCATCCTCGTTAGCACCCTCGAAAAGCTCGCCAGGAGTGAACATGGCGTATCGAGTAGCAATTTCGAAATTATCGTCATACTTTTTTGTCAAAGTTAGATCTAGCTCTGAACCCAAGCCGCTTTTGTCACGAGTGCTATCAGCACCAACGCTAAACGCTGTGTTCATAGCGGTATAAGCACCTTTGGCCTCTGACAAGCTAAACATATAGTAGCCAAGACCAAGATTCATGCCTTCAGCAACATCAAGTCCAGCATTGAGGTACATATAAGTCAGGTTGCCCCACTTCATGACATCCATCAAGCCCGCGTTATAGTGCTTATCATAGTGGAAGCCATCATAGGTCTTTACGGTGTCATCAGTAGCATCGTCATCACCTGAATCCATATGATAACCGGCTTTAACCATAAGGTTCATCATGTCGGGCATTGCATAGCCAACATAAAGGTCCATCATGGAGCTGCTGATAGAAGTTTCTGGCGTAGAGTCTACAGTTCCAGTCACTCCGGCATAAGTTAAGCCGTACATCACGCCAGCCATGTCACCGGCTACAGTTAGGCCGTAACGCATTTGACTTTGTTTGGGTGATACTGCACCAGCAAAAGCTTGGTCATCAGCATTAACTTGAAGCACATGCAAGTTAGCCATTTTAATCACTTCAGGCAATGATTTGAAATCAAAGCTCAATCCGTAAAAGTTGATTTCGTTATCGCCAGGGGTGTTTCCTGTATCATCAGCTTTAACACCAAAGAAACTGAATCGCGCAAACTCAGCATCATAGGTGCCCATAAAACCATCAAACGCCTTTGCGACATTGTAATAGTCGTTAGCGTCAATCACTTTACCATCGGCAAGTGTAAAGCTGCCACGGCCGGCACGAAGCATGAACTCATCAGAGGCCATCCACGAAGCATAAGCTTCGTTAACCAGAATTAGGTTTTCACCCGTTGCTGTTACATCCGAAGGCGTTTGATCCTGGTAGTTCAATCCCCACATGGCGTTGTGAACCAATGTCGCACGAGCTGTGAGTTTTTCGCCTGCACGAAAAGTCATGCCCCACTTCAATCGTTGCTCAAAACTTTGAGCTGTGTCTTTTACTGTAGCGTCGCCATCTTTATCCATATCGTTTTTATAACGAAGACGAAACTCAGCGTCGTGCGAAAGCTCAGCGCTATCGGCAAACGCATTTGGCATAAAGGCACATAAGGCCAAGAATGCTATTATCTTTTTCATAATGTTGCTCCTTAGTTGAATACTTAGTTGTTCTAAACCTTTTAAGTCTTATGCAAGCGCCACCAGCCTACCTTAGACTTAGGCAAAATTTTCCCAGTCTTAAAGAGGGCCGGACAACGCGTTTGGTTAATCGTAAAAACGATCTTAAAACGAAAGCAATTGTTTTCGGTTCACATTGCAGTGTGCGTTAGGACCTAAGCCCCCGACTTAACAGGCCTTAAGTCAAAATCCCAGACCCCTGAAAGCCAAGCCCCAGAAGATCTGGAAGAAAAACCATGGCCACATCTAGCACCGCAATACTTCACTAAATGCCCAAAATTTACGCTAAAAACTGGCCTAAAAAAACCAAACAATTTAGCATCCCACCCCAATAATCCACCCAAAAAGACCACCCCTATTGGGTCCATCCATGGCATCACAATGGTCAATCCGCCCAACTGCACAACAACTATGGAGGCAGCAGGGCGCCCAAGCCTGTCCCATTCCAGTTTGCGCCCCCGCTTGATTACGCTGCCGGCTCTCACTTTTTTTGTATTTCGTGGACAGATTCACCCACTACAAACCCTAAGATCCATTGCCAATTGACAGTTGACCAAGACCCACATAGGTTACCCCATCATCTCTTTTTCCCAAGTTCACGTCGGGGAGTAGCGCAGTCTGGTAGCGCATCTGGTTTGGGACCAGAGGTCTCGAGACTGCGGCAAAATGGGCCTGTGGCACGTTTTGATGCGGCTCGTGCCGGAGGCCGCGGCGACAGCCGCGTGTTCGAATCACTCCGTACTGCAAATCAAACGCCCATTTCACCCTTTACAAACACTAAGATCCATTGCCAATTGACAGTTGACCAAGACCCACTTAGGTTACCCCATCAACTCTTTTTCCCAAGTTCACGTCGGGGAGTAGCGCAGTCTGGTAGCGCATCTGGTTTGGGACCAGAGGGTCGCAGGTTCGAATCCTGTCTCCCCGACCATTATGACCAAGATGACACATACATCTTACAGACACCATCAAGAACGAACCATGGAAGCAAGACGAGCGACCGAGCCCCAAGGGGGCGAGGGAGCGAAGCCTGCCGGTTCGATTCCTCATACCAAGAAATTTCCCACTCAAATCACGGATGCAACAAGAGTGATGCGAACCGAGGAGGCTAGCCTCCTGGACGGTACGAGTAGGATGGGAACGTCCCAGAAGGCCCCAACGCCACTGGGTAAAGCTTATCGCCGCCTTTGGATGGTGACATCGGGGGTGAAATTGCGATGGAAAAGTATCAGGAGGTACTCTGAGAAAGCCAAACCTATCGGCCCGAGGAACACGAACACTCTTAATGTGAGTTAATAGGAAGTTGAGTCTGTGCCCAAGCGTATGGTGGCGTGGAAGGCTACATCTTTTAGGGTGTCTGGTTGGGTGATCGTCAGGCCCCACTAACTTCGTGGAACTTAAAGCGATCACATCTTAAAGGACGGCTCCTTGCACAGAGTGCGGGCAGGTAGGATCGGATGTATGAGGATGATGTTAACTGGTGAGACCTGACTGGCAGGAGGTGGCTGGGTTGGTAAGCCACCCCACTCAAAAGCCGAACACATAAGGCAACAGAGGCCAGGGCAGGAGTCAGAGACACCCATAGTACTCAGAAGCTGGGGAAAGCCCACTACACTTCAAGGAGGATAAGGGGAAGGGGTTGTCAGGTTCAACGCAAGTTCGTTGTTCCACTCGTAGGTAAGGAGGAAAGTGAAAATGAACACAAATACCGCCCGGGCGAAGAAGCGCAAGTCCCTTCACCCGCAAACCATTCGAGTGCAACACCGACTGGCAACTCAAACAAAACAAGGGCGCAAACACTGGGATCTTTTCAGGTGGTTGTGTGACCCGTTCTTACTATGTGACGCCATACAAAGGGTGATCGATAACTCCGGCTCTGCCGGTCTCGATGGTCTGGGTGTGGAAGAACTTAAAGGTAAGGAATGGTCCTACGCCACGAAGCTTTCCAAACAGCTTAAAATGAAGACCTATCAACCAGGTCCGGTCCGCAGAGTCTACATCCCTAAAGCGGATGGCAGAGAGCGTCCCTTGGGAATACCTAACATCGAAGACCGGGTGGTGCAGACAGCTCTTCTCATTTTACTAGAGCCTATCTATGAGCAAGAGTTCCTGCCTTGCTCCTATGGGTTCCGACCGAATAGACGAGCCGTAGACTGCGCCGCAGATGTGGCAAACACGGTCTTCAAGTATCGCCACGTGCTAGATGCGGACATTGAGTCTTTCTTTGACCGCGTCTCACACAAAAAGCTCATTGGCATGCTCAAAGAGCAAATCGTCGATCCAAGAATCCTCCATCTTATCCACCAAATCCTCAAAACAGGATTTAAAGAGGTCAATAAACCCTGGCAGCCGACACCAGAAGGGACACCACAAGGTGGCCCCCTGTCGCCCCTGCTGGCCAATATTTACCTCCACTATGGATTGGATAAGAAAGTCGAGGATGTGAAAGCGCAAGGACTGGATATACATCTTTTTCGCTTCGCTGATGACTTCGTCATCGCGGCCAGAACAAAGAGGGATCTGGACCTTGCTAGTAAGTGGCTCAACTACTGGATGCGGGAAGTAAAGCTCACCCTTAAGGGATCAAAGACCACCAGGGTGAACATGAAAAACCGCAGCCGAAACCATGACGCCAAATTTACCTTCCTTGGGTTTAAGTTCCACTTAAGAGCATTCCGTGACAACCCCAAGCGTTTTTGGGTGGCCAGACAGCCCTCGGAGAAAGCCCGTAAGCAACTGCATCAGGCCTTGAGGGAAAAGCTTTTGCCCCACCACACTCTGGAGCAGGCTCGCAAGCTAGCAAAGGAGATATGGCTGGGCTGGGCCAACTACTTTAGGTACAGCAATGCCAATCGGGTATTTTACCGCGAGGTCAGGTCTGTTCACAAAGCTTTGGTGCGATACCTCAGACGCAAGTACCGCCAGCAACGACGTCCAGTGGCTTGGCGCAGGCTATGGCCACTATTGCGGCACCTCAAAGCCGGGCTTCGGCCTGTTAGAGTTATTCCTGATTTAGTTCGCCAGAGGCAGGTCCAAACAAACCTGTTTTAAGTTGAAAGAGCCGGATGCATTCAACGTGCACGTCCGGTTCGGTGAGGGCTGGGGCTTCGCGCCCTGGCTACTCGGTTTTTGTCAAAAAAAAGCCACCCACCGGGTGGTTTTTTTTTGGGTTCTACGGTTCTACTCGGTAGATGGTGGAACTGCGTCTAAAACCCTTCAAACTCCAGTATTTAAGAGCCCCTCATCCTTGAGCTAATTTAGAATCCCGCCCAGTCCCAAAGGCTCGGTCAGATGCTCTTGTTTGCCAGAACAAATAGATTCTCCTAATGAGTTGCCAATTTTTGCTTTTACAATCGCACCAAGACCATCGTGCTCAAAAACAAAAAAGTGATAATAGGGATCATCTGAAAAAAATGTCAATCGCTCGACAACTCCCCCCTCAGGAGAGTCGAGAATCTCCCTTTCAGCATCACATCCTAAATTAAATGCGACGACCCAATCAGTTTCTCCATAGTAGCTTGGTGACTTCAGTTGCACAAAAAGCGTTTTCGTTGAACGCTCGCCGCTTGAGAAATTTCGTTTCTCCACAGATAACTGGGTCACTATGTTACACTCCAAGTACGGAGCCACTTCTCCAAAAGACAGTCTGGCATGGACAAAATCTAACAGCTCACTAGTCACTTTGATATTTTCAGCCGCGGTCACCTGCCAAGGTACAAATATTCCCCCTATGAACATGAAAAAAAATTTCGTGATCCATTCCTTCATTCCTAAACTCCTGTTTGATAGGCTCTCCTTTCTAGCACCACCAAAAAATACTCAAAAATTGAATTATTTTATTTGAGCCATAAACATATCGAGCCGGCCCCCCTGAGGCTTCCCAACTTTTAAACAAAGACTCACACTCGAATAGGATCAACCTCTTCACCTGCAACCATGACCCGATGACACTTGTCGTCAACATGCTGCCACGAGCCCCTTTACTCCCCTCCTTGATCACGCTAAACCAGGTTCACGAGAGTGAACGATTCCTACCTTGGAGGAAACCATGTCTAGTACACGAGTTGTTGCAAATGATTCGCACAGTTTGGTGATGGGATATGTGGCGTGGGTGTTTGGATTTATGGGGGCTCACCGCTTTTACTATGGAAAACCCGTATCAGGGACCATCTATTTTTTCACTTTAGGATTGTTGGGCGTGGGTTGGGTCATCGATCTCTTTCTCATTCCGTCAATGGATCGAGAGGCTGACCGGTCGTACAAGAGTGGCAACATTAACTTCGATGTAGCTTGGCTACTTTTGATTTTTTTGGGCTATCTTGGCGCCCACAGATTTTATATGGGAAAACTCTTAACTGGGCTTTTGTGGTTTGTAACCGGAGGAATGTTTGGGCTGGGCTGGCTCTATGACCTGTGGACGCTCAATGAACAAATCAGTGAGGTCAATACACAGAACGTTCTGCCGTAGAAGAACTTGTCTTCTCTGAATTAGAGTTATAGACGTAGCTCAAATCCTCTTCGCGGCCCCTTGGCACTTCAATTGAATATGTTTACCGCCATGAAATTAACGAGTTTTCTGTTGTCATTTAATTTAAAGTTCATCGTCAGAATCCTAACAGTAACCGCCGTATTTTGTTGCCTGATTGCAAACGCTGACACTAGCGACGATTTATTGGGATTTGGCTGCAATGAGGCACCCAAAAGTGCCGGTCGAGATTTATCGACAATGACGGTATTATTTCAAGACTCCTATGCCCAACTTGATTCGTCTGATTTGAATATCCAAGACCAGGCCCAACGGTGCACCGTATTTTTTGCGGAAGAAATCAGCCGGCGGCTTTTAGGTCTCGCTGATCATCGACTCGCAGGGGATCTAGAGTCCGACGCCCTTCATCCCTATATCGCAACAATGCGAACTGTTTATGGACTGCTAGATGAAAACCCTGATGCCCAAGAGTATCTCGTCGCTGTACTCACCGAAAAGTGGCTACATGACTACCTCCCCATCCTGCTATCTGAACAAACTGCAGATGCTAAATCAGAAACGTACATGGTTCTCGGCGTGGTTGGAGGAAGTGCAGGTTTCTTCGCTCTTTCTAAAAAATTGCGCAAAATAGCCACAAAGGCGATTCGCCTCATACGCAAATCACTCGGCCATAGCTTTAAATCAGGTGGCATACGCCATTTTGCAATTAATGGATCTCGGCCCATCGCACTTTTTAGCGGCACCGGCGCTAGTACGATCGGCCATGAGTCGTCAAAAAGTCGCCTCGAACCTTTGAATCTCCCAAGCTTTCCTCCTGAGGTACTAGACGTTCCCGATTCGGAGGAATTATCTAAGCCCCAAAATCTAGGCAAAGACAACGCACGAGTGGAGTTACTTTGGCTAGGCGGAGCACTCGGCACTGGGCTGGCTGTTACTCCACTCATTGTAAATGGAGTCCTCACCGCAGGCCACCGAGCCAAACAAGTGATTGGCCCTTTGGCTGTAGCCACAAAAGCAAGTGGTGGCTTGCAGGCTGCCAGGGCTAGCGTATCAAACGCGACCCTTTCTGCACTTGCACGAATTGACAAAGCCCAACGCCTTCAAACTTTGGCGCAGTCGTTGCGTAAAACTAAGCTTTTTACATCCACAAATCTTCTAACGGTTTTGGTAGGAGCCGTAGCGGTCAACAAACTCGCAGATCTTGCAGACTCTTACGCCATTCAGTCTAATCTTGATCGAATTGACAATGACCTTGAGCGTTCTTTTGAAAAAATTCAATTGGCGCAAACAAATGATGACATGTTTGTTGCTTACCGTGAGTCTCTGAATCTAGCCAATCAACTTTCCATTTTTATGGCCATCATGGGCCTTGAACGATCGGCTACCATATCGGAATTCTATTCCGACATCCGCCGTCGCTACCTACATCCACAGTATTGTCCTTTAGGTCGTCCCCGCTTTATTAAACTATCACAGCTCATCGCAGATGGCGCCGATGACTTTAGTAAGGACTTAATAGCTCTCAATGACGACTCAACGGCAATTCAGTCGCGACTGTCCCAGTTTCATGAACGACTACTGCAGATTGATAGTCGGTACGTGTATTCAGCCACCAATCAGATTGGGCACTTGGGAAGACTGAACCAATGGCGACGCGACCCCAACCGGATTCTCCTAGCCATTGAATACCAGCTGAAAGAAGAGGCTGCTTTTTATAAAAACCAAATTCGAAAAAACACTCTCTCTAGACAACAAATAGAGACCTTGATTGAGTGCCCCGCCGCTGATCCTGGTGGCGCATAGAATTGGTAGAAACTGCACAAACCAAGGCCTTACAAACTCTATAACCGTTGAGTTAGTGACATTCTTTAAAACGTCAAAGCAATAAAATGCGGGCGTGCCGGTGACGAACTGCAACGCAAAAAGGAAAGGGATACCCTCCTAGAAACTGCACAAACCAAGGCCTTACAAACACTGTAACCGTTAAATCAGTGACATTTTTAAAACGTCAAAGCAATAAAATGTGGGTGTGCCGGTGACGAACCGCAACGCAAAAAGGAAAGGGATACCTTTCTAAAGTAAGCTTAGGAGCTCTTCACCAAAATCTTCTATTTTTTTTGCGCCTAAACCATAAACTTCGGCGAGTGAGGTTTCACAGGACGGGCGCTTGAGAACTAAATCCCTCAATGTTTTATCACTAAAAATCATAAATGCCGGCTGGTCATTTTTCTTTGCGTATTCTTTTCGCCACTGCCTGATCGCATCCGCCAGCAATTGCTGTTCGGCACTCAAATCAGTATCAAGCACAGTTTTTTTGGCACGTCTTTTTGATACGCGAGAAATCTTAGCCTGCACCATCTCCACACGAGGCCAAACACCTTCCGGAATATACACTTTCCTCGCATCCTCAGGAGAACAAGTGTCGCAGTGCCCGCAGTTTTCAATGCGCTTTTGATCTCTAAAGTAGGTCAAAATATCCGCATGCCGGCACTCCGAACCTTCTGCATAATGAACCATGGCATTTAGTGCAGACCACCTCTGGTTTTTAATAGTCCCGCTAGCTGTGGATTGGGTGATAAAAAATGACTGTAAACCCCTGTCCTTTTTCGAGTAGGCCATCAGACAAGTGGCTGGCTTACCGTCTCGACCCGCACGACCAATTTCTTGATAGTACGATTCAATATTGCCTGGCATTTGCGTGTGCACCACCAGTCGAACATCTGGATGATCCACGCCCATACCAAAAGCGTTTGTGGCGGCTAGAATTCGCGTTTTGCCTTGGGCATAATCTTGTTCCATTTGCGTTCTCTCGTTACTTGAAAGACCCGCATGATAAAATGCGACCGACTCTCCCTTATTTGATAAAAAATACGCCCACTCTTCGGTCTTTTTTCGGGTGCCACAATAGATGATGACTCGCCCCTCGGGATTTTTTTCAATGGCTTTTAAAACCAATGCCTCTTTTTCAAAGTCGTCGGCGCAAAACTCCACTTGATAATACAAGTTTGGGCGATAAAACCCATAAACATGTTGGTCTGGTCGATTTAGACCCAACTGCCGAATGATGTCCCTTTTCACAATCGGAGTGGCCGTGGCCGTTAACCCCACCATAGACACACTCGGCTTGACCTGCCTTAATATTTGAAGCTGAGAGTACTCGGGGCGAAAATCATGCCCCCACTGCGAAACGCAGTGGGCCTCATCTATGGCAAATAGATTTACGGTTTGTCTGTAGAGCCAAGGGGCAAACCCCGGTTTTTGAATGCGTTCCGGAGACAAGTACAACAAATAATTTTCGCTCTGAGCGATGTCTTGAAAGACTTTTTTGCGCTCATTCAGGCTCAGTCCTGAGTGTATGCAGCCGGCCGGAATGCCGAGAGCATTTAACCCAGCCACTTGATCATTCATTAATGCAATAAGTGGCGACACAACAATGGTCAGACCCGACCGCATGACGGCTGGGAGTTGATAACAAAGCGATTTCCCTCCGCCCGTGGGCATAATTGCCAAGACGTCTTGCCCAGATAAAATGGACTCAATAATCTCCCGTTGTCCTGTTCGAAAAGAGGAGAGCTTAAAATTCTGCTGAAGGCTTTTTTCTAACTGGTCGATTTAGTATTCTTCAAACACTTGTGCGAAAAACTCAAGGAACTTCCGAAGATTTTCATACAGTCCGTAGCCCGACTCCATGCGGACGCTCTCTGCCAATAACTTGGTGCCCATGCCTACACCACTTCCTGCCGCTGTGCATTTAAAGCATAAAATCTTTCGATAACGCCAATATGTACTTATACTAGAGCCGTTGACGGATTTCACAGTGAGGGATTTTTGAAAACGGCTGCCGACTTGATGACAAAAAATCCAGATACGTTTCAATCTGGCCAAGAGCTACGTGAAGTCACCACTATTTTTTTAAATCATAAAATTGCTTCTGCCCCGGTGGTAACCCCCTTTGGAGAAACCCTAGGGGTCCTTACAGAACTTGGGGTCATTCGAGCTTTTCTTCGCCTGCACCTCAAAGAGGATAAACATACAAAGGTCATTCACCACAAAGACCTACTCACCCCCGCCACATTTGTTAGTGAAGATGCCCCTCTCACTGAAGTGGTCGAGGCAATGATTAAATCAAAAACCCACAGGGTATTGGTTCAAAATGCCAGCCAAAGATTAACAGGTATTATCAGCCCAAAAGACGTTATTACTTTTTTAATCGGTGAGGACAAAGCGCAGATCACGCTTAAAGATCAGCTTCGACTGGCCGATGAAAAACTCAAGGCACTCACGGCGCAGGTGACAACCCTTAAAGATTCTCTACACAAATACCACGAGCTCTTTGAAGATAATCCCGCCATGGTTCATTCCGTAGATGCCAACGGACATATTGTTATGGCCAATCGAAGAATTCACGAGGTTTTAGGCTATGAGCCCGGAGAAATGTTAAATCTCACCATGTATGATATCTATTCAGAAAATGTGCATGGCGAAGCCGAAAAGGGATTAAAAACAGTCATGGAGACGGGGTCTCATAAAAGTGTTTACTCCACCATGATCACAAAAACGGGACAAAAAATTCGCGTTGACCTCGCCTCATCGGCATTGCGAGACCCGTCAGGTAAATTTATGGGATCAATATCTGTGTCTCGGCAAGTGGACTCGGAAGCCCTATTGCGAGCCCTGCACGGTGGTTTTTCCAGAGACACTCTAACGACTGGTGAGCTTTCAGAAATCCTCGATCGGATCGAAGAAGACTAAATGCTCACCCGCTTTAGAATTAAAGGGCCTCGTAACTAAAATTAAGAAGCAGATAATTCGAAACCTGTTCTGCCTCTTGCAGCAGCGGTTGCCTTTTGTATCGGTATTCATAGACAAGTTCGGCCCACTCATAAATTTTTGACGACAATTTAAGACCCACAGAGCTGTCTAAAAGATCTAAACCAGAACGCTCATCACCTGCGTCGAGCTTTGGTGAAAACGGCTGAAAAAGTTCTACGTCCATTTGATACTTTGTTTTTTTATCTATTTGACCCTTCCATGTAACCCCCACTTCGCCGCCTGACTGGGTATAACTGCTCAGCTGCTTCACCACCACCGTGTTGGTAGCCGCATCGTAAGATTTCACAGCCAGTTGCCCGTCAGCACTCACTTGCTGGGCCCCCAAGCCCACGCGGCCTTCTAAATCCATGTCTTCTGATTTTACAAGCGAAGCAAAAAGCCCCACAGACTCTTTCGTAGTGAGGGGTTTAAAGCCTTCTGTTAGCGGCAGGCTTGTGGATGTGGCAATGGTACCACCTAAAACATCTTTGTAAGTGGTTGTTGCTGCTCGAACGTCTTCGCCCTTAAAAATTGATGTTTGCAAACTGGCCTTGGCATAGGGTCCAAGCCAGGACGTCTCTTTGAGGCTATACAGATAAATGGTGTCATACTTTAAATCATCTTGTGACTTTACATAGCGGGGTAAACTTGCTGTGGACGACGTGGCCTGATTCAAGTCTAACGACTGCCTCCACTCCTGCTGGTCGGCAAACCATGTGACGCCACTGTTCACTGTGAGTCCAAATGTTTTGGTTTCGCCATCAACTTGACCAATTACTTTTGCACTCGATCCATAAGACAAATTGGCTCCGAACTTAAGTTTTGGATACCAACCCGCTTTCTTGTCTTTGGTCTCAGCGGCTTTTGGCTTTTCATTCTCTACCAACTCACCTTGCCCCCAAGAACTAACCCCAGATACCAACAGCCCAAAAACTAAAAAAAATCGCAACATGATTATCACCTCGACAAAAGTTATGGCTGTTCCTTAGCCTAATTTTTCGACGCGAACAACCCCATTCTCCCGGTCAAACTCACTGGATTGGCGGTTGTGTTAAAAAATTCAACATCTTGAATAATTTCAACACGATGAACACGGACTTTGGACTTAACTTCCGTCCTCCTGGGATTGGCAAAAATGCCCTCGACCTGTGTCCAGCGTTTTTGAAAATAACCAAATAATTTTAAAGGTTTTTAGCATGTGCGCCGATGAAATTTCAAGACACGGATATATATGTTTATGCAGTTTTACAAACGGACTTTATTTATATTCATCCATTTTGCTATCTACGGATTGGCAATGGCGCCGTGTGCCCTCACCCTCGCACAAATGGAAGATAACGTAAACAGCGAACCCACTGGGGCTGTTGATGGCAAAGATTCACGCACAGAGTTTTTTAAACTGATCCACGGCTCGCCTGAACTCACTCGCGTCAAAGATGATAACCGCCTCAAAGACGAACCGACCAGAGCTCCTGCGAGTAACAAAAACGACACGTATGATTTCCTACTTGGAGCCGAACACGCCCAAAATCCCGAAGAGCGAGTGACCTATTTTCTCGAAGTAAGAAAACACGACAATGTTCTTCCTGTACTTTTGCGGCAAAACCCTAGTCATTCAGCTCCCCTCTCGATGCGTTTGATGCCTGGCCAAATCATTCGTGTGGACGATACAGCCAGCGACTACCTTGCGACTTTACGCTTAGAGCAGCGAAACAATGGCGCCTGGAAAAAAATTGACGTGAGTTCAGCCCAAGAAAATCTAACCATTCATATGTATTATCAATGGCAAACCATGTTTTCAATTGGGGCAAACCTTCAGCCCGTGGAACTAAAGCTAAACATTCCGCCAGGGCGTAATGTGATCACAGTATTTAACAAGCCCGGCAGGTGGACTCCCACCGACTGTCAAGCCAGTGAAGATCTCTGTGTGGGATGGCCAGACCAATATGCTAAAGTCTTCTTGTTTGACACGAAGATCATTGACTTAAAAGAACACGTGCCCGGAGAACACGAGTTTGCATTGTTCTACAATGTTGGCTTTTCCTACAAAACCGCAAATGGCGATTATAAAAACGGCATGGGATGGATCCCGGCTTCGCAAGCTGTACGCAATCTCAATTTCTTGCCTCAATCTTTAGACAAGGTGAGGTCACTTGCGGCGACCGGCTTTATGACAGAAAAACAACGACGAGAGCAATTTCAAAGTTTCTTTCTATTTAAAAAGAATGCCACGACGTTGGACAGTCAAAATACAAGGTGGACCCGCTTTGACAAGAACAATCGTGGCCAGGGGCTCTTCGATGTTAAAATTGCCTGGGATGCCATCTTTAAAACAGGATACAACAACCTGAACCAGACTTTTCTTACTGATCCGCTGGTGCAGTACGTGGTCACACCTGGTGTTCGTGCGTCGGCCCCTATATTTATAGATTTGGATATCTCTGGCGAAGCTAACATCTCAATGCCCGTGGCATCTGAAGGTAGCCTCGAGCCAGCCTATATTTTAAAGCTCGACCAATGGCTCACGTACACGGCTCCCCTGAGGCTGGGTGATACGCCCTTGCGATTTGGGTTCGGGGGATATTACACCACCATGCTAAACTCCAACTCTAATTACGGATTTCGGTCACTGGTCGGATTTCAAGGCAAAGTCCAATTGGAAAATGCGACAAATTGGTACTACATTCGATATGGCGCTGTTGGCGCGGATTTAAATTTTGAATTTCGTAACAGAGAAGTAGGATTCGGCCTCGGATACAGGCTCGACCCCGACCGTCGTTTTGACGGCTGGTCCATATTTGCCGAAATTTCGGATACTCAGTACAAGTCCCCTAATACTGAAACCGTCACCGATCTGGATCAAATTGCCATTGGCGTGATGCGCGGATTCTAGAACCAAAACCTTGCCCTTTCACGTTCGGCACACAAGTTCAACTTAAATCAAAATCAACAAAGATATGTTCAAGTTTTTCTCACTTTCTGCCGATATATAAGACATGGGTTTTACGGAAGAACTCCCCTTTTTAGCCGCTCCAATGGCTTTGGCCATTGCCAGCCTTTTTGTGCCAATTATTATTAGGTTAGCCCATCGCTATGGCTGGTTATCGGCTCAAGATTTTAGACGAAAAGAAAACACCCGAGTTCCACTACTCGGAGGATTGGCCGTGTATTTGAGTTTTGCCATCTCAAGCTGGGTGTTTCAGATTGAATCTTCTTATGCCTTGATTGCCGCGGGCTTACCCCTTGTCCTTGTTGGAATTAGCGACGACATTTTTGAGTTGGGACCTAAGTTTCGATTTCTCACGCAGGCCGTTTCTGTGGCCATTTGGTTGGCACTGACCCCATCTTCTCAATTGTTACTTTCTCAAATGGGCGCCCATGAATGGGTCAGTCTGGGGATCACGGCTTTTTGGATCATTGGTATTATCAATGCCCTTAACATGATTGATGGGGTGGATGCCCTAGCCGGCGGCTTTTCCACCATTGCCTGTTTGTTTTTAGGAGCCATGGGCGGACAACTCGTATCAAGCCCCATAAATCTCGCAGCAGGTATTTTAGGGTTTTTATTATTCAATCGTCCCCCTGCTAAAATTTACCTCGGTGAAAGTGGCAGCACATTTTTGGGTCTCTCTTTAGCAACGATGGGCGCCACGCTATCGCCAGAAGCTGTAGGCCCGCCATCGGTACTCATTCCCCTTTTTCTTTTAGCGTTTCCTGAAGTCGATGCGATAGCTTCAATCATTCGACGAAAGAGGGCCAAATCTTCGGCCCTTAAAGCCGATCACGATCATATCCATCACAAATTAAAAAAGGTGGGCTTTGACACTAGACACGTACTTGCTGTAGTTTACGGCGCCACCGTCTACAGTGGGTTAACCGCATTCACTATCTTTTTTCTTGGCAATCATTGGGCCACTTGGGCCATTGGGATACTTGCAACGGCGGGGCTATCCACACTGCTATGGGCCATACTCTACCTTGAACATCGACAAGCCCATCAGGTTTATCGATTTAGTCGTACGCTCCTTGAAAGACATCTCCCCATGGATCGCCCCTTCTTATTTGATCCTGAAAACTTTCACGCCACCATTTACGACTTGCTCCCCTACTATAAAGAACTTCAGTATCGCGGGGTCGCTGAAGTAAATAACTTCATTCAAGATTTTTCAGCGTATGTTTTAGAAAATCACCCCCATGCCTCACTCAAAGCCGTGGGATCTTATTCTGTAATGGTGGTAGAACCGTTGCGAGACGACCATAAGAGTCTAATCCCCGCACTGCCTGAAAAATATTTCGATCTACTGGTCCGGCACAAGGTCAAGAAGAACGACGATGTGGTGCCCTGGGGAATGTCTTTTTATTCCTCACAGTTTCAAACGGCCGCCTTTTTTAAGAAATTTGACATTCCGACGGAAAAGCCCCTTCGCCAAGCGGCCTAGCCCCCCATCTAAACCAGACAGACTTTTCCTTATGCCCTTATGCTTCGTGGCATTTACAAATCCCAACCACTAGATATAGGATGCCATTCACATAAGGAGAACCCCTATGAGAATATTTAAAGCTATAGCCTTAACGATCATCGCCCTAAACCTCACCGCCTGTGGCGTTCGCTCCATTCCGAAAGCCAAACTCAATGTGGAAGAAAAAGCTGCCGAGATCACCAATCAATACAAGCGCCGCAGTGACTTGGTTCCTGCTCTTGTCAAAGTTGTCAAAGGTTATGCCACCCACGAAAAAGAAGTCCTCACTCGGGTGACAGAAGCTCGGGCAAAAGTTTCACAAATGAACCTGGATGTGAGCCAACTTGATCCGCAAAAACTAAAAGAGTTCCAAGCGGCCCAGGGTCAGCTGTCGCAAGCCTTAGGGCGTCTACTTGTGAGCGTGGAAAGATATCCTGATCTCAAGGCTAATCAAAATTTCCGCGACCTGCAAGCCCAACTGGAAGGCACTGAAAATCGAATTGCGATCGCTCGCCAGAGATACATTGAATCTATTAAGCTATTTAATGAGCAGATCTTAGTATTCCCGACGAATTTGACCAATAAAGTATTTTTTCATTATGAGAAAATGCCACAGTGGGAAGTTGATGCTGCTGAACAGGTAGAGAAAATGCCTGAGGTTGACCTCTAGTGCTAGTGAGAATTTTTCTCAGCGCCCTACTCACCTGGGCCTCTATGGCCTGGGGTGCCGAGTTTTCGGTGCCTCCACTTAGGGGCGCCGTAAATGATTATGCAGCTATCATTAGCCCCAGCGACGAACAACAACTAGAACAGTTATTGCGAGCGGTTCACTCAAAAGCTCATATCCAAATGGCCATCCTCACCGTGACTAGCCTGCAGGGCTACGCCATTGAGCAAGCCTCTATTGCCATCACTGATCAGTGGAAACTGGGCGACAAAGACCGAGACGATGGACTTTTATTGCTCGTAGCTCCAAATGAACGACGGGTTCGAATTGAAGTGGGCCAAGGATTAGAAGGGCAGATACCTGATGCCATCGCAAACAGGATCATTCAAAACGTGATCTTGCCTGAATTCAAATCGGGACAATTTTCACAAGGCGTACTGCTGGGGACAACCGCTCTGGTCAATGCCGCTGACCCTAGTCTTGATTTGTCGAACATTGTCAGTTCTTCTACGCTAAAGAAAGTACGATCCAAGGAAGCTTCGCCATTTAAAAAACTCATTTTCAATTTTATTGTTTTTATCTTTTTTATTTTGTTTGTTCTCGGAGGGCATCGCCGAGGCGGACTTGCGGGATTTTTACTTGGGTCCGCCCTTGGACATGGCATGGGACGCGGTCGACACGGCGGGTTTGGCGGCGGCGGTGGCTTTGGTGGCGGTGGCGGCGGATTCAGTGGCGGCGGCGCTTCGGGAGGCTGGTAGAAATGAAATGTCCAAAATGGCTCAATGATTATATGACTGACGAGGAACTCTCTGAAATCGGTGGCGCCGTGACCTCGGTAGAAGAGCGCACAACGGGCGAAATCGTGCCGGTGGTGGTTCGAAGATCTTCCACCATTGGGCATGTGCCAGTTATTCTCATGTTGGTATTTATATTGGTCGGCATGATTGCCTACAGTGTGGGATTCCTCTCTGGCCACCTCGATGAACATTGGTTTCTTTCGCTCGCCTATCTCACTTTGGGGATAGCGCTCGTTCGATGGCTGGCATCAGTGCCCGCCGTGTGCCGATGGCTTACATCAGCACAAGATCAGGTGGAACAAGTCGAGCAAAGAGCGCTTATTGAGTTTTATAATCATGCCGCTGATCGCACAAAACGCAACACTGGCATACTGTTGTTTATTTCGATGCTAGAACATCGAGCCGTGGTTTTAGCCGACAAAGCCATCGCAGACAAACTGCCCCCTGAAACCTGGGATCACGTTATAGTTGATATGCTAAAACTTCTAAAACAAAAGAGACTAAAAAGTGCCATGATCTCAGGCATTGAGTCCTGCGGAAAAATCCTTTCAGAACACTTTCCAAAATCCGCCGATGACAGCAACGAAATCTCGAATGGTTTAATTATCATAGAATAATGAAATTGATTTCACATTCACCTTATACTTGGACAAAGTGTCGTCCCCGTCTGAAGACAACCAAATCGCCAACACATCGTGAGGCCCATCGAGCTTGGCTTTTAACGCGAACGGCTCAGTAGACTCGTTGTGCTCAATTGACCACTGCATATTTTCGCTGATTAATTCGCTCAATGGGTGCTGGCGGGTGTTGCCTATTAAGTCAGTTTGATCCACCAAATTTAAAAAATAGATTTTGTCGATTCCCACACCCTCGGGCGCTAAACTATAAAGCTTTTTTATCCAATCCGCTGCGATGGCTTTTTGAAAAAAGTTAAGGCGGTTTTCTCCCTTTAGAACCAGCCCCAAACGAAAGCGAAAGTCATCCGCCTTTTTTTGACCCTGTCGCATTTTTTGTTTAAACTTCAGATCACCCTCGATTTTCAATTTAACTTCTACAGCATTTACGGCAAGTGCTTTTTCAAGCGGATAAATCAGCGGACTTGCCGATTTATCCACGTCAATTGTTAAACCTTCGCTATCAAAAACCACTTTGTTGGCCGGAATTTTTCGGTAGGTCAAATTTTGCCAGCCATTTGAAGATTGCAGAGGAATGGCCAAGACTGACCAAAGCACCGTGAGCCCCTTATTTTTTATCCACATCACCTGAGTCGACCTCTCCTTAATTAAATTATTCTAATGCAGAAAAGAATATATGATGTAAGAATATGTTCAATGTTAAGTTCTATGCGCGCAAGTTTTACTCCGACGGGAGGATTTTTCTACCATTACTCGGCATGGCGATACAATCGGTCGCTATGGGGGCCTTTTCGGCATAAACTCAATGGCTGGCTAAAGCGTTGGAACCCTCAACAGAAAAATCTGGTGTTAGTGGGTGCCAGTGGCGGCTACTCACTGAATGAAGATTTTTTGTCTCGATTTGACAACCTCACCTGCATAGACCCAGACCCATTGGCGCGTCTTCTTTTTAAACGACGGTTTTCTGATCTCTCTGTGCATTGGGTGGAGCATGATTATTTTCGACTCGACACTTCTAGTCCCCAACCTCATGGATGGAAACAGATTTCCAATGACTTCTCTGACCACGCCATACTCATCTGTAATTTTCTCGGACAAGCTCCACTGCTCCTTGCAAAACAGTTTAAAAATGAAACATTTAATAAACAATATGTAGAATGGAAGACCTACTTGAACCTGGCCCTAGAAAATCGCTCTTGGGCGTCTTATCACGATCTCTATTCAGCATCAAAACCTGAGCGCACCTCTGCACCCACTGTCATCGATCATTTGACCGCTGACCTATTCATTCGATATAGATCAAAAGAACAATTCATGTGGCATCGGCTACCGACGGAAGTTCACTTGATTGAAGCTCTCTACAGCTAAGTCGGGCCTGCTACTTTAAAGGACCTTGAAATGAAAATTTTTTTGAACACCGTCTTTTTTTTAGTATTGGCACTAGCTTGTTTGGCTGATTCGCCATTGGCGCCTCTGAAGCTCGATCATCCGCGAGATACGGTTCATTCTTTCATACAAGCGATGAATGACTACAAACATGGCCTCGATACTGGTGACAAGGCTCTCCAATCAAGAATTGATGATGCTGCTCGCACACTCGATCTCACGGATGTCCCCTTTATCGTCAGAAAAGAAAAAGGTCATGAAGCTGCAAAATTACTAAAAGAAGTCATCGATAGAGTGATTGTTATTAACTATGATTTGATACCAGACAATCCCAACAGGGACACGCCCTGGCGCCTTAAGGATACAGAAATCAAAGTCTTTAGAGTCGACAGCGGCGAACACAAGGGTGAGTTTTTGTTCTCCAAAGAAACGGTGGAACGGGCCAAAGAGTTTTATGAAAAAGTAAAAGACCTTCCCTACCTGGCCAACAGCGGACAAGGGGCCGGATACAAAGCGCCGTGGACAGAGCGCATGGTCCCTCACTGGGCGAGGGGAAAATTCTTGGGCTTAGAAAAGTGGCAGTGGCTGGGTTTATTTCTTGCTATTTTAGTTGGCCTTATTTCAAAATTCTTAGCCTCAAAGGTCGTCAAGGTACTCAAAAAGTTCGCGCCCCAACGAGCCGACTCACAACGGCAAGTGCTTCTGGATGCTATCGAAAAGCCTTCTGGGCTTTTTTTGGCATCCTTATTTTGGCTTTTGTCTCTACAGCTTCTGCAACTCGAAGGATTGACTTTGAAACTTTTGACCTTTGTTGTGCAGGTCATATTGAGTGTCAGTATTATTTGGGCGGCCTACCGTTTGTGTGATGTGGTTACTGCCTACCTTTTGGGCTTGGCACAGAAAACGGAGTCCGATTTGGACGACCATTTGGTGCCACTGGTCTCAAGGAGCCTTCGAATTTTCGTTGTGGTCATGGGAACTTTATTAGCCATTGATAATCTGGGCTTTGATGTCATGTCGTTGATAGCTGGTCTTGGTCTGGGAGGCTTGGCCTTTGCTCTTGCCGCCAAAGACACAGCGGCGAATCTCTTTGGATCCGTAATGATTATACTGGATCGCCCGTTTCGCATAGGCGATTGGATCAAAGTGGGAGACATGGAGGGGACCGTTGTAAATATTGGCTTTCGATCCACCAGATTGCGCACATTTTATGATTCCCTTGTCTCCGTTCCCAATAGCGCATTGGCTAATATGAATATCGACAATATGGGATTAAGGCAGTACCGAAGGGTGCGCGCGACCCTGGGTTTAACCTACAACACTCCACCAGATAAAATAGAGACGTTCACGGCAGGCATTCGAGAGCTGTTGATAAAACATCCAGCTGTGCGAAAAGATAATTTTCATGTAGTATTTCAGGGATACAATGACTCAAGTCTCGATATTATGCTTTATTACTTTTTAGACGTACCTGACTGGGCTTCAGAGCTTAAGTACCGACAAGAATTGTATTTAGAAATCTTAAAACTAGCCCAAAACATCGGCGTGAGCTTTGCGTTTCCATCGCGCAGTATTTATATGGAAAGTGGAAATATAGATTTGGCGGCTAAAACTCCGACAATTTAAGCGGCCGAAAACCAATGCTCTAGACGTTGCTCATCGGTTTTGCTTCGAAGCGGCAGAATCGCAAGTCGGCGACGCTGTTCGGGCTCTTGATTTTCAATAATATAACAAGTGAGCTCAACGGGTTTACCACCGGTGAGCTTACTCATTCGCACCTTAAAATATCCCGCCACCCAATCAGGCAAAGCGTCTCTCACCAACACTCCACCCACCGAAATATCAACTGAAGTGGTCTCAAAACGTCGCCCACGACCCAGAATTTCTATTTTCATTTTTTTTCGATAACGCTTAAATGTCCGCGGTATAAAAGACTTATCTATGTCATGAGAAATATCAATCTCATTAGAAAACTCATCCACATCAGGAAGATTATCTACCACACTCTTAGGCTGGTGATCCACTTTATCGACCCGATCCAACTCGATCAGGTCAGCCAGGTCTTCTTTTGAATGAATGGGCGGTTTTGGTTTTGCAGCTTGCGGCCGGCGCGGCACAGCCGCCACTCGCCCCGGACGCGGCGGCATCTGATTTGAAAAATCTATCTGCCGACTGAGAGATTCTGTCAGACCAGGTACCTCTTCCACTGGCTGCCATTGACGCCATCCCTCTCGCCACACGAACCATGACTGCAACTCTTCAGAACCTAAAGCTGTACAAATGGCTCTGGCCTCATCAAAAAAGATTCCGTCAACCTTATGACCTGAATCTGTATTAAAAAGACACCAAAGGTGTTGACGTCGTTGGCTAATAGGATCCCCCTAAAAACACTTTTTCGAAATAAAGCCCTTGCCGTTCTTCATTGGTACGACATACCAACTGCTGCTGTGAGAAGACACCGACAACTGCTTGCCTTGTTTTGCTGAGAACAGAACTTTACCCTTAGACGATGGGGTTGATCTCACATTGCAAGTTCGCTTTAATTTCAAGCGGCTACGCGACTGCTTTTTCATGGTCGTGATTCGTCCTTCTCCGGAAGCCATCGCCGCCTGTCGTACTTTATCATCATTAAGTTTTGACGACTCTGAACGGTTGGCTGTTTCTTGCGTCTCGTAGTTTTTACGAGAGTCCAAAGCTTCTTTCCGCCGCTGATTGAGGTCTTGCTGCTTGGCTTCTGTTTGTTTTCGCAAGGTTTCTACTCGAACTCCAGAATCCTCGGCTCGCTGCTCTGCCTGCTCGGCTTCTGACTCCGCCATCGCCACATCTTCGGACAAGCGATCCATCTTCGTACGCATGGCACGCATTTTTGCTTCATTGTCTAGAGCGGCTTTTTTGGCTTTGTCTAAACGCCCTTTGTATTCACCTATTTTTTTATTCAACTTTACTGACTCTTGCTCCGACTCTTTTGTGGTCTTAATTAGCCTTGCGGCACTGTCTTGTTGGTGACGCTTGGCCTCTTCAAGAGCCGCAACAGCATCATCCCGCTCCCCTTGCACTTTTTGAAGCTCTTCTTCAAGCACCCTAACTTTAGAAATAATGGTGGCCGTCTTGGCGTCTTGGCGCTCTCGCTCTTGCCTGGCCACCTCAAGCTCTGTTTTCACTTTTAAGAGTTGATCATTCACCGTTTTTACTTTTTTCTCGTAGGTGACATATTGCCGCTCAGCCTCTTGTTTTTTCTGTCCTTCTTTTTTTTGCTCGGCCTTTAACTTTTCGATCTCGCGCATCAAGCGATCGGTTTCCTCTTTTGCATCGCGCTCTTTGGATCGGGCCTTGGAAATAGCCTGCTGGGCGTCTTCTCGGGCCTCGTCTAATCGTTCTTGCTCTTCTTGGCGCATGCGCTCGGCGCTTTCTTTGCCAGCAATGGCAGCGTCTGATTCTGCCAATGCCGCGTCGACACCCGCTTCTACATCGTCGAGATCCTCAGCTTGAGCTGGTAGGACCAACCCCAGTCCCAAACAAACCATCAAGGAAATTAGCCATTTTTTGCATTTATCCATTTTCCACATTGTCGTTGCCCCTTTTGCCGTTGAACCAATGGTCTTTTCGGCAACATCCGCAGAATCATTTAGAAAAATTGAAAAAAAAAGCTGAGTGACAATGAGCGCCATCTACCTGGCTGAAGTTTTTTCACCGCCAACCCCAAAATTGAACCCCTACTTTGGGCCAAGGAGGTACTGGCAAAAATAAAATTATTTTAACAATTTCAATACTTTACTGAGATTGAGCTTATTCCAAAGCGTTTTTGTCAAAGACTTCACCACGGACTGGAGCGTTCCAACTTGGATCCACACCAAGATCTTGCGGGTCTCAAATCCAATAGAAGGCCACCAAATAGGTACCTAAAGTCTGGCACGGCCGTTGCTATAGTTAAAGGTATCCCCCCTTAGCGACCTGGCCCCCCCCCATTACCCTCCAGGTCGCTTTTTTTTTGCCTAAAGCTGATCAGCCCCAACTATTCCCTGCCTATCGAGCCTTTTGACGAGCCTGGTTCTCTTCGCGTGCCCGCCCCTCACCGAACAATAGTCTTTTGTTGAGGATTGGTCGGGGGTTATCGCCGTCGCTGCCAGAATCTCTTACACTGATTGAATGAATCGACTCTTGCTATTTTTATTCCCCATGGCCCTCATTGTTTTTAATAGCCCACGAGTGTTTGGGATGCACATTCTTCTGGATCCCGGCCACGGAGGCAATGACCGAGGCGCTGTTCGTGGCCATTTAAGGGAAAGTGAAATCACACTGGAAGTGGCCAAAAAACTGGAGCGACTGCTTAAACAAGACACGCAGTTTCAGGTGAGTCTCACTCGAAGCGAAGATCGTTTTGTGTCGCTTTCTGAACGCACAGAGATTTCCGACCAATCCAATGCGGATTTGTTTTTAAGTATTCACGTGAACGCATCACCGGACGTGAGAGCGCGTGGCGCCGAATTTTATTTTCAAAACCAGCTGCCTCCGGATGAAGACTCCCTCTTCCTGGCCAGCCTTGAAATGGAAGGTCATGGCCACGAAACGGGGACCAAAGACAAACCCCACGAAGAAAATCCACGAGGCGTCGCCCTAACAGATCTAAAAAGTGATGTGGCCAACATTGTGCGCGACCTACATAGAAATAGTAAAATTTTTCTGAGCAGCCAATTGGCAGAAAATCTAATGCTCAATTGGGCCGGCACCAAAAAGTCGCGGCGGCACGTCATTCGGCAAGCTCCCTTTTATGTGGTCAGCCACGTTAACGTTCCTTCAGCCCTTGTAGAAATTGGCTTTCTCTCTCATAAGCGCGAAGGGCAGCAGCTGGCCGACTCGGCCTACCAAGATAAATTGGCCGATAGCATTTATCGAGGCCTGGTAAATTTCAAAGAATTCGTAGACAAATAATCCCCCACTGCCTACAAGACTTCTATGCGTACAGACGGAAGAAGCCCCCAAGAAATTAGAAGTTTAACAATAACCCCTGAAGTCATTCGAAACGCCGAAGGCAGTGTTCAGATTGATCTTGGCCACACCCGCTTGATCTGCACGGCCAGTGTCGAAGCCAATGTCCCCAAATGGCTGTCGGGCTCAGGGCAAGGTTGGATCACCGCTGAATACGGTATGTTACCTCGCTCTACCCATACCCGGTTGCAGCGCGAAAAAGCCCTGACCGGCGGACGAACCCAAGAAATTTCACGCTTAATTGGGCGCAGTTTACGTGCGGCCGTGGAATTAGCAGCACTAGGTGAAAAACAAATTTATGTGGATTGTGATGTTATTCAAGCAGACGGCGGCACGCGTACGGCAGCCATTACAGGTGGCTTTGTCGCCTTGGCTTTGGCGTTAAAGTTCATGCATGATCAAGGTCAGATCAAAAGTATTCCCCTAAAAAGCTACGTTTCGGCAATCAGTGTGGGTCTTAAGGGTTCAGATTTACTGCTAGACCTCAATTATGACGAAGACTCTTCTATCGATACAGACATGAACTTTGTGATGACAGACTCTTTTCATTTTATCGAAATCCAGGGCACGGCCGAAGGGCAACCTTTTGATAAAGATCAACTAGATGCTATGGCTGATCTCGCAAGAGCCGGCTGTCAAACGCTGTTTGCGGCACAAAGAGAACTTTTGGGCCAGTTTTTATTACTGGGAGCACAAAATAGTTAAGGAATTACTCATGGACATTTGGGTCGCCACCTCTAACACGGGAAAGTTGAAAGAGTTCAATTCACTGCTTGGTCCGTTGGGCTACACTGTGCATGGTCAAAAAGAACTCTCCTACTTTTCTTCTCCTGAAGAATCCGGAGAGACCTTCATTGCCAATGCTCGCATCAAGGCCAATGCTCTTAAAAAAGTGAAGCCTGGAACTTGGGTTATTGCAGATGATTCCGGCCTTGAAGTGGAGGGCCTGAATAATCTTCCGGGGGTACACTCGGCAAGGTATGCAGGTCCACACGCGCGTGATGCCGAAAACACGGCCAAACTTTTGAAAATGGTGGGGCTTCGAACAGCCAACAATAGAAGTGCGCAATTTCGATGTGCGCTCGTCGCCTATTCGCCAGAGGGTCATGAAATCGTTTGCGAAGGATTGTTGAAAGGGGAAATTGCCCGTGGCATGAAGGGCTCTGATGGCTTTGGCTACGACAATGTTTTCATACCTGAAGGCGAGTCAAAAACCTTGGCTGAGCTAGGACTTCTCTTTAAAAACAAGCACTCGCACCGAGCCGTGGCGTTGAAACAACTTATTCTACACCTCTCGGAACTAAGAATTTAAAGGCAAATGCTGTTGCCATTGCGATTGATCCGGCCAAATATCAATAGGATCGAGTGAAGCAAAAATATCAATTTGTCGTTTTATTTTTTGCCCGGGGCCGATCAAGGCCAAACGACCGCCACGTCCCTCGAGCTCAACCGCCAGCGAGTGAATAAATTTGATGCTCTGTAGACTTAGAAAAGGCGCTTGCGTTAAATCGATGGCCATAAATTTTCTGCCCAATTCGTAAGCTTGTGTGAATCGAGCTTTCGCTTCGTCAAAGTTAAAGGCATCCACTCGCTCTTTGACATTCACGAGCACTCCAAAATCTAAATCTGAGTATTCCACCACCATATTCAAATTATTTGAAATGCCTGCATTTGTTGTCAACGCTACCTAGACTTCATAGTTATTCTGCGCTAGAACCCCGATATGCCTGAAATGAAGATATTCTCCGGAAACACCAACCCAGAATTTGCGCAGCGAGTGGCTGAGCACGCAGGTGTGGAGCTCGGAAGGTGCCAATTCGGCCGGTTTGCCGATGGAGAAGTACAGGTGGAGATCCATGAAAGCGTGCGCGGGACCCATGCCTTTGTAATTCAAAGCACAAGCCCGCCTGTGAACGAGAGCTACATGGAGCTTTTCATGATTCTCGATGCGCTGCGGAGAGCGTCCACCCACGAGATCTCAGCCGTTCTGCCCTACTATGGATATGCCCGGCAAGATCGGAAAGTGGCTCCAAGAGCTCCCATTTCAGCAAAATGCGTGGCCAATCTACTCCGCACGGCGGGTGCAGAGCGTCTGATTACCTTAGATTTACACTCATCTCAAATTCAGGGCTTTTTTGATGGCCCTGTGGACCACTTATTTGGAATTCCCACTCTGGCCAGGGCTTGGCGGGAACGCCACGGCACCGGCGACGATTTTGTCTGCGTTAGCCCCGATGCGGGTGGCGTGGAGCGTGTAAGGGCCTTTGCAAAACGCATTAAGTGCTCTCTGGCCATTATCGATAAGCGTCGTTCTGGCCCCAATGAGGCCAAGGCCGTGAATTTAGTGGGTGATGTCAAAGGGAAAACGGCCATTATTTTAGATGACATGATCGATACCGCAGGAACTTTGACTCAGGCTGTTGACAGTTTGCTGAACAATGGGGCAAAAAGGGTCTTCGCTTTGGCCACCCACCCGGTGTTGTCAGGCCCGGCCATCAGTCGCCTCAAAGAAAGTGGCGTGGAGAAGGTGTGGGTCACTGATACCATTCCGTTGCGTGCCGAGGCTCGGGAGTGCCCTAAGTTTGAAGTCATTTCCGTAGCCCCAGTGGTTGCTGAAGCCATTAAGAGAATTACTAATTATGATTCGGTGTCTGCTCTTTTTGATTGATGAGCCAGGCCGACAGAGAAACACGCTACGAGGACAAACATGGCACAAGTACAAATTGAAATTCACACTCAACCACGCAAAACGGGAAAACATTTCTCCAGAGCTTATCGACGTGACCGCCAGGTTCCAGCCGTTGTTTACGGCCCCAAAATCAACAATATGATTTTCAACATCAGTGAATTGGATGCCACCCGCTATTCAAGCCACGAATTTGAAAACACAATTTTCGTATTAAAATCAGATGATGGAAATTTGAATAATCTTAAAGTCCTTAAGAAAAGCACTGAGGTCAACCCTCTAAGCCAGCGCCCCGTTCATATTGACTTTTTTGCCGTTGATATGGATCAAACGGTGCGAGTTCCCGTGGAAGTGATTTTTGAAGGAAAGCCCGAAGGCCTGCGCGATGGTGGCGTTCTAAACATTTCTCGTCGTGACGTGGAAGTAGAGTGCTTGCCGTCAAACATTCCTCATAACCTCACCATTGATGTTTCTGGATTGAAGCTCAACGAAAACATCCACGTTTCAGATTTAATAATTCCTGAAGGCGTAAAGCTTATCACGAGCGGTACAGAAACCTTGGCCGTTTGCGCTCAACCTAAAGAAGAAGCTGCGGCAGAAGAAACCGTGGCAACTGAAGGTGCTGAAGGCGCTGCTGCTACTCCAGAAAACAAATAATATTTTAGCTGCCTATAAAGGGGCCTTTCCATGCACCTGATCGTAGGCCTCGGAAACCCGGGCGCAAAATACTCAATGACCCGACACAATGTTGGGTTCATGCTTATTGATGTGCTGGCTCATAACTGGCAAGCCCCTAAATTTCGACAAGAACACAAATCAGAAGTGTCTAAAGTGCAGTTGATGGCCGAGGGGCAACAGATTTCTGCCCTACTGGTTAAGCCGCAAACCTTTATGAACAACTCAGGGCAGGCTGTTGTATCCCTATGTCAGTATTATGAGGTAGACCCTACCCATGAGTTGCTTGTCGTCCATGACGACATCGACCAGCCTTTTGGTGCTGTTCGCTTTCAAAGCCAAAGGGGGCATGGCGGCCATAACGGCATACGAGATATTCACCAGCTGTTGGGCACAAACAATTATTATCGACTAAAACTAGGCGTGGATCGCCCCTCTCATCCTAAAATGGACGTGGCTGATTATGTCTTGCAAAGCTTCTCTAAGAATGAAGAAAAAGAACTGCCACCATTCTTGGCCTATGCCGGTGAGGCTGTGGAAAGCTATTTAATTGATGGGTTTCAAAAGGCAGCCACTCAATTTAATCGAGCAGGATTTTGAAAATTAACAGAATGAGAATGAGGTTTTAACATGGCTCTTCAATGTGGAATCGTTGGACTACCCAATGTGGGGAAAAGCACCCTGTTCAATGCTCTAACCAGTGCGAAGGCGGAGTCGGCCAATTACCCCTTTTGCACCATCGACCCCAACGTGGGAGTGGTCACCGTGCCAGACCCCCGCCTGCAAAAAATTTCGCAATTTATTAAACCACAAAATTTAGTGCCCACGGCTATGGAATTTGTTGATATCGCCGGCCTGGTTGCGGGTGCGAGTAAGGGTGAAGGCCTTGGAAACAAGTTTTTAGCAAATATTCGAGAAACTGACGCCATTATTCATGTGGTAAGATGCTTTACAGACGATAATGTCATTCATGTAGCCGGAAGTGTTGATCCCATTCGCGACATTGACACAATCAATACCGAATTGATGCTAGCCGATTTGGAAACTGTAGAAAAACGTCTGCAAAAAGTGGAAAAAGTCGCAAAAACCAGCAAAGACAAAAGGCTATTGGCCGAGTATGAAGTCTTCAAAAAAGCACACACCGCCTTGTCTGATGGTAAACCAGCTCGATCCGTTGAATTTACTGATGAAGAGTTGCCGCATTTACGCGACTTGCATCTTCTCACGGTGAAACCGGTTCTCTATGTTTGCAACGTCAGCGAAGATGAGTTCACTAGCGGAACCGACAGTGAATTTGTCAAACTGGTTCGAGAGAGGGCCGCCTCAGAAAACAACGAAGTGCTGACCATTTGTAGCTCTCTTGAGGCAGAAATCGCTCAACTTGATAAAAGTGAGCAAATTGAATTTTTGCAAAGTCTGAATGTAGAAGAACCTGGCTTAAATCGCCTGATTCGAAGATCTTATCAATTACTTAACCTAATTACCTATTTTACTGCCGGCGAAAAAGAAGTTCGCGCCTGGACAGTAACTAAGGGTTCAAAAGCGCCCCAGGCCGCCGGCGTGATTCACTCTGATTTTGAACGTGGATTCATTCGTGCAGAAGTGTACCACTGCGACGACCTTTTTGAACTGAAATCTGAAGCCGCAGTGAAAGACGCCGGCAAGTATCGTTCTGAAGGTAAAGAGTATTTGGTTAAAGATGGTGATGTGATCTTTTTTAAATTTAATGTGTGATAATAGATTTAACTGTCCCGCAGGAATCTTAAGACTTTCTTTGAATTTTGATTCTAAAACAGTCAACAATTCCAAAATCACGGTCCATGTAAAATCCCATTTCCAGAAACGGATTATCTCAGGAAGGGAAAATCACCATTTTGACCAGGCTGAATGATCCAAATATTGAGAAAGTCCCAACCTTTGTTTGTATACGTGCTTTCAGTTTTTAAATTGATGAGCATTTCACCTGAGATCTGATCGGCATCCCCTACGTCACCACTGATCCCAATGTCGAATAACGTGGGATTTTCCTCCTTATTCCAGAAGTTGCCGGCATAGGTATTCACACCGGATGTGGTACCCAAATAGCCGCCCACGTTAGAACCAGATCCATTAACTTGGCCGGCCGCAAAACTTTGACTCACTGTTGAAGATTGTGCGTTGCCGGCCAGACCGCCCACGGCATTTGTCCCGCTAACACTTCCAGTGGCGCCACAATCGTTGATTTCACCATTTTCGAAAGACCCCATTAAACCACCAGCCTGGTCCAATGAGGCGATAACAGAAGCACGACTTTCGGTCTCCTGAACTTCTGATCTGGTCGCTATTCCCACAAATCCGCCGACGTTTCCAGTGCCACTGACAGTTCCTAAAATCAAATTTTTAGATGAAACCAATCTCTGAAATGGGCCTGAAGTAATATTTAACTGGCCAACTCCCCCACCTGTTATGGAGGCACCACTGACAACACCTGCATAGGATGAGAAATTGATGGATCCAGTGATTCCTGCAAGACCTCCGGTGTAGAAGTTAGCGCCGGTAACATTGCCACTGGCAAGCGTAACATTAGAAATTGAAAAGCATTGCCCACAAACGCCGCCCACACCGTTATTACCCGCCACGGCTACACCATCGAGACTGATATCAGCAACCATAGAGCCTTCTCCCTGCCCCAAAACACCCCCCACATAGTCCAAACCTGTTACGCTAAGTCCATTGAATGAAATATTTTTGATAATAGGCTCTTCTTTGTAGGCCTGAGCGCCGATCCCAATAAATCCCATCTGTGAGGAACCTGGGCTGTTGATGGTGAGATTTGAAATTGTATGATTATTGCCGTCAAGTTGTCCCGTAAAATACTGAAGCGGCCTAAACCCCGCAGAGTCTGCGATCATGTTGATATCGGAAGTTAGTCTGAAGTACTTATTTGAAAATACCAAGCGCGGGCCAATTTGATTGAGTTGAGATGGATTGGCGATAAGAAATGGGTCTGCTTGGGAGCCAGTCCCTCCAGCAAAGGTGTACATAGAAAAGTTCGTTGTATATGCAGAAAGCTTCGGATATTCGCCAGCCTGCAGCTCCCAGAAATCTGTGTCATCATCCCCGCTATCAGCATGAAATGCCCAATTCGTAGAGTCTACGGAGTTAAATGTAGATGCCGTTTTCATTTCGGCTGTGGTTTTACCATAACTGTCGTTGCAGGCTCCCGCGCCGCATTGCAGGTTCACTCCATTGGTCTGCTTGTCCCAAAAAACATGATCGATAGTCCAAAATGATCCCGGCACACCTACAACTCCTCCGACATAGTTGGCGCTGGTTATGACTGGCGAAACACTGTAGCTATAAAAAACATGACCCTGAAAAAGATACCCAATGAGCCCGCCAGACTGACCGCCTGTAGTGCTTGTCACTGACCCGGTGGCATAACAGTAAGCCGTTCTGTGGCTCGGACCAGATTGATAGCCAATCAATCCACCTGCTGAACCCGTGCCTGTATTCACAACGTCACCTGTAGCATAGGAAAAGTAAATATTTTGATTAGTACTACTACCAATAAGGCCCCCTACACGAAAGCCACCTGTGACGTTGCCGGTTGCATAGGTCATATAAATATCAATCGAAAAGGCATCTTGGTCATCCATTTCTCCAATAAGACCGCCGGCCCGACCGGTGGCATTCACATCTCCCGTGGCATGACTAAAACTGATATTTCCGTTATGTACATATCCAACAAGACCCCCAATATAATTGGCGCCTGACACCGCGCCCGACGCCGAGGAGTTTGTTACGACAAACAAACATCCATAGCCCCAGGCTGAATTCATCTGCCCAACTAGCCCGCCGGCAACATTGCCAACGGCCACCACATCATTGTGAGTTTGCACGTTATTGATAATTGCCCGCTCCTCAGAGGTACGACTACAAGTTGCCGCATCGTAAATTGACCCAACGGCGCCGCCCACAGTGGTATTTCCATTCACCTGAGAGCTGGCATCTACGGTGGAGTCTTTTAGCTCACCACGAAAATCACCAACTATTCCTCCATAGTAACTTCCAGTGCCTGTTACAATCCCGCTTTCGACGGTGACATTGGATATTTTGGTTTGAGTGGCTTTTCCTATAAGTACCCCTGCCCAGTCCTGGCCTTGAGCATCGATCATGCTGTTTTGGAGGGTTATATTTTTTATCACTGCCCCATCGGTGTAGCCAAACAGTCCGATGCCATGGGAGCCTGAGGAAGTTATGTTGATGCCACTGATTGTATGGCCATTGCCATCCAGTACTCCAGAAAATGGAGTGATGCTGTTACCAATCGGAGAAATGGGACCAGTCATTGCCAGATCACCTTGTAGCTGAAAATACTTATCCCAAAGATGGCTGTTGCCTGGATCACTCAGGGCCGCTAATTGCCCCGCTCCACACAATACGAAAGGCAGCTGTTCCGTGCCTTGCCCAAAGCTTTGAGGGTCAGAAGCATCAATATTTACCGCACAAGAAAAGCCTGGTGGCTCGCTGTTGGGCCCAGATGTATTGGCAATCTGGCCGCGAATACGATTATCTGCCAGTTGACAAGACACAAGACCGAGAAAAAAGCTGAGAAGAATAAAACGTGTTATAGCGAAGCAGGATGCCTTATCCTTTTTAGCAAACAGCGTTCGTTGATTTTGGCACTCACATTCTGCCATCTTTTCCCTCTCAATTTTTCTAGACTGACCTTAGTCATATCGGCAATGATCGTTAATACTTGATAGGCGTACAATAAGATTTTCAATGATTATCAATATGAGACGGGCACGTATGGTATGTCAGTCATCGGAAGATTCGAAACCAATTTTTTGCGCCATACTTTCCACCTATTGCCTAAGATTCATATAAAAAACTAATCTAAGTTTTTCTCCACATAGAGCAGTATCTGCCAGAGGAGCTGATCGTCATAATTTCAACGCCGCATTGGGGACCGACTAAAATTTAGACATTATCTTGTCCGATTGTGAGACACCTATTTTCAGTCTTCATCTAAATCGAGGCTTATCAAGATCTTACGGATATTTTGTTTTTTTAAAAAATTCATCGCAACTTTGGGCCAACCGCCTGACCTACCAAGCCCAAGTGATTGAACAAAGTGAAGTCGACGCCATTGTCAATTCCCCTAGAGAACGATGTGGCCGGTAAACCCACAAACCGAGTCCATGGAAGGGCTCGGTCTTTATTTTAAACTTTTCCTCGTAATTTCGGATCTAGTGCATCCCGAAGTCCGTCGCCAAAAAACTGGAAGGCCATCATTGCAACAAAAATGGCAACCCCCGGTGAGATGATCACATGAGGATAAGATCGAATCAGCTTATATCCTTCACTGGCCAGCACACCCCAACTGCTGTAAGGGGGTTGCAATCCTAAGCCAATGAAACTTAAAAAACTCTCATACAAAATATTTGCAGGAATCTGAAATGTTAATAACACCACAATTGGACCTAATATATTCGGCAAAACATGACGAAACACGATTCCCACCGATGATCCGCCCAAGGCCCGACTGGCTTCCACATAAGCCATTTGTTTGACCTGCAACACTTGACCTCGCACAACCCTTGCCAACTGCACCCATCCAACCACACTCAAAGCTAATAATATGCTCGTCAAAGCTTTTAGCTCAGGGTTAGTAAATACATTCACCGAATCAAAAACCACTTTCACCAAAATCATAAGCACCAATGTAGGGATGGCATAGAGAATATCAACAAAACGCATCATCATGGCATCAACACGCCCACCAACCCAACCGGAAATGGCACCGTACACAAGACCTATTACCAAAGAAATTATAGCCGTTAAAATCCCCACGGCCATAGACATGCGAGCGCCATAGATAATTCTCGACAGCATATCTCGCCCCAGACTATCTGTGCCCAACCAATGCTCCGGGGTGGGCCCCACAAGAATCTTGTCCATGTATTGATCAGAAAAAGAATACGGCGCCACATAGTTGGCTAACAAGGCGATGATGCACAGTATGTAAATTATCACCGCAGAGACTATGGAAGCCTTATTCGCCTTCAACCGCCTGTAAGCATCATACCAAAGACTTCTTGGCGTGCTCTTTACTGGAGGTTCTACTACCGTTGCCACAACTTCACTCTTACCCATTTAAAAAACTACTTAGTTAAATCGATACGCGGATCAAAATACGAATAAAGTAGATCCACTATTAAATTTGCTAAAACCAACATGGCTGAAAACACCAAGGTCACCCCCAAAATCAAGGGATAGTCTCTATTACTCACGCTCTCGACAAAGTGTTTTCCGATGCCTGGAATATTAAAAATTAACTCAATCACGAATGACCCTGACAAAATTCCAGCAGCCAGCGGGCCTGAAAAAGTTAAAACCGGTATGAGTGAGTTTTTCAAAACATGCTTAAAGAGCACCATGGGCCATCCCAACCCCTTGGCCTTGGCCGTTCTAATGTAGTCAGCACTAATCACATCTAAAACATTGGCTCGAGTTAGTCGCGCAATCACGGCCGCTGGCCGCAACCCTAAAGTAATCACAGGAAGAATATAATACTCCGGCCCCTCCCAAAACGCTGGCGGCAACAGATCCAAACTAAAGCAAAAAATAAGAATAAGAATGGGGCCCACCAAAAAGTTGGGCAGTGACACTCCACTAATGGCTCCAAACATAGCCAAACTGTCCCACCAAGTATTATGTTTCGAAGCCGCAAAAACACCCAATGGAATACCCACCAAGAATGCCAATATTAATGAATAAAATCCGAGCTGAAATGAGGCCGGCAGCGCTTCTCCAATAATGGTCGTCACGTTACGACCGATATACTTATACGACTCACCCAGATCCCCGCGAGCCAGGCCTGCCATATATTGGAAATATTGCTCATAAAGAGGAGCGTCCAGGTTGTATTTGGCTTCGATGTTTTTAATCACCTCAGGAGGCAAAGCTTTGTCTCGATCAAAGGGACCGCCTGGTATAATTCGTAAAAGTAAAAACGTTGCCGAAGCAATTACGAACAGTACAAATAGCGCTTCTACAAACCGTTTTGCAAAGTACACCAATAAATGATGGCGAATAGAATAGCCTAAAAGGGCGCCACCCAAAGACAGGGCATCCATCCACCAAAGCCATGCCGGCACATCATAGCCAAAAAAACTCACAACCACTGTTAGAGCGAGTAGCAGTACCACCACTGCTGGCCCCACAGCTCGGCTCAAAAGGTCTAAAATCACTTAAGCTTAACCTCTTTGTACCTAAATTTTAGCATGCTATTAATAGGAAAGTTGTCCACCCGATCCGCCACTAGCAGCTGGCTTACATAGGCAAAAATAGGCATCACTGGTGAATCTTCTTCGACCAATATCTTTTGAGCCTTTGCGTACATACGACGCCGCTCCTGCTTGTCTGCCTCTGTTTTTGCTTCGCCAATCAATTTATCAAACTGCGAGTTGCCCCATAGGGTATGGTTGTTATTTGAGTAAGAGGTCATCAAAGCAAAAAAGTTGTCAGGATCCGGGTAGTCAGCGATCCAACCCATTCTAAAAATATGCGGAGGATCTGTTTTTAAGCTATCAAGATAAACCTTCCACTCGCCGTTTTTGAGTTCCACATTTATCCCTAAGTTTTTCTTTAGCTGCATCTGCACATTTTCAGCTACCCGCTTATGGTCTTCGTTGGTATTAAACCCAAAATAGATCGTGGGGAATGTGCCGCGGTCTTTATAACCGGCTTCGTCTAAAAGTTTTCGAGCCTGCTCCACATTAAATCCAATTCCAAAATCAGGTTCGTACCCAAACATCCCCGGTGGCACCCAACTGCTCAACGGCACTTGTCCGCCGCCTAACATATCCGTGATTTGCTTGCGATCGATGGCTTGAATCAAAGCTTTGCGTACACTTAAATTATCAAGCGGCGCTTTGTTAGCGTTAAATCCTAGGTAATAAGTCCCGAGAATTCCAGTTTCTCGGTATTCCTTTCGCTTTTTAAGGCTCGCAAGCTCCACTGACGGCAAGTCCATCAGCGCATCTAGTTTTTTTGCATCAAACAAATTCTTAGCCGTAAACTGATCTTTCACAATTCGAGCTAAGACATTCTTTACAAAAGGTTTCTGGCCATAATAAGTCGGGTTGGCCTCCAAAATGACTAAACTGTCATGCTCCCAAATCTTTAGTAAATACGGCCCCAAGGTGACGATGTTTTTGGGTTCCGTCCACGCATCGCCGCCTTTTTCAACAATGTCTTTTCGAAGGGGGTAGGTGCTTGTGTGAGTGAGCAAATAAGGAAAATAACTCTGTGGCCCGTCTAGCTCCACGTCGATTTGATGAGGATTTACAATCTTAACTCCCACTTGCGAAAAATCGGTGATCTTGCCTTCATTGTAGGCTCGACCATTTTTTAACCCATACAAGAAATACGAGTACTCCGAGGCCGTCGCCGGGTTCAGCAGCCGCTCCCAGCCATCGACCACATGTTGAGCTACAAAATCCTGGCCATCAGACCACTTAACACCTTTTCTTAGGTGAAATCGCCATCGACTGGTGTCTCCCACAAACTCCCATTTTTCAGCTAAAGCGCCTTTTACAGAAAGGTCTGGATCTGAAAAGTCATAATCCATCAAGCCTTCCATTAAATTTTCGATGATCAGGCCCGATTGAACGTCAGCCGCTCTATTCCAATCAAGTGTGGGTGGCTCGGCAGACAAATTCACCCGCAAAGTCTCTTCATATTTAAGATCATGTGGAAGTTTGTCTTTTCTTTTGGTGCAAGAAAGGAGGGTCAGTGTGGAAACTAAAACTAAAAGAATTCGAATCAATTGCATGCTCACTCCTGAGTAAAAAACAGCAAAGGGTTCAAGACTAAATAGAGCGCCCAAACATAGTATTTTGCCGCTCAAAGTCAATGGTTATTAAGCCGGCCGCTAGCAACTCTAGTGAGATGCGTTTTGGGGCCTTATTGGGCCTCATAGATAAGAGCAGAGTCTCTGAAACATTTTTCCACTTCGCGCCGAAGTTTTTTAAAGGGCCCCTTGCCGAGTTCTCGGGCCGGCACCACACGGGCTAGCACCTTAGACTCCACCGACACCACAACACCCGAATCTGTTGGCTCTATTGTGCGGTGAGCCTCAAGCCAGGGTGATTTAATTTTGCAGTTGAGCTTTGAAAAATCTCCCAACACCTTCACATTGTTCAGCCGAGTCACCCGACTTCTTTTTGAAGAATGTCCCAATTCAATATCCCCCACCCGATTAAACAGTGAAACAAGAAAGGGCTCCACCAAAGTAGGCATAGTCAATAAGTAGGCGCGTCCGGCTGAAGTTCGCATATCGTTACCATCGTGCTGGTATTTTACGACTAACTTCACGTCTTCTAAGATTCTTTGCACTTTATCAGGTTTTTCAATCAACTTAGCATCGGTCACATGGGACATGTCGGCCCCCACCTCCACTAAGTCGCGAGTCAAGTCACTTCGATAGAGGAGCAACGCCTGTACAAGATGTTGACCCGCCATTCCCCGCGTTTGATATGACAGGCGCTCTTCTCGGGGCCCAATTTTTGTCACATCCACCTCGTGTAAAACCTCAATGCTGCCGCCTTCAGCCAACTGAATTTCAGGCACCTCACTCAATTCGTTGACACCGGTTTTTAAGACCAGAGCTTGTCGGTGATGGGTGTCTGGTAGCGGAGCTTTTGAGTAACTGATGTAATTTGTCGGATCCACCCATAGCTTTTTGTTTTCAGATTCAATATAGACAAAAGCATGATTGAACATACCCACTGACGGCAGCTTCCAGGCCACATACATGGGATCTGTAGTTCGATAAACCAACGACACATAGGCCTTATACCCCAGACTCCGCAGCAGCTTAACTAAACTCACTGAGTAATCTTTGCAGTCTCCGTAACCCGATGACGCGATCTCCGCCAGTGGCCGGGCAATATAACGCCCCTTCACCGTGCGCCAGTCGCCCAAATATTTTATTTGGTCGCTCAACTGGCTCATCAACAGATTAACCTGATCCTCGAGGGCCTTTGCTGTTGCCGCCGTTTCTTTGATTTTAACGTAGTTATCAGGAAGAGGTTCAGAAAGAATGGTCTCGTAGGACTTCGTAAAATAGTCGGCAAACCGTTTCCAGTTCTTTTCTGTGGAGACCTGAACCCATGTATAGTTGGTTGGATCCATGGCTACGAATTTTTCTTCTGTCACTTGCTGAAAAATGGGCTTCTTCAATTGCATTTTTAAAATATGGCGACCGTTTTTTGTGGTCTTTCTTATAGACACCGTCCCATTTGGATCATTTTCCTGTACATGGAGCCTCAAAGCAGAATCGATGACCACTTGCGATGACTGTAGCCACTCGTTCCAACCAAACCCCACCCAATACGAAAAATGCCCTGGCATCACCACCTCGAGGCTTTTCTCCTCGTATGTCAAATGCACCCGGCTGCCCACTTCTAGTTTTTCAAACGCGATACGAATTCTATTCACCTGGTCAAAAGCCAAAGACCCCGCATCAATGGCTCGCTCTTCGATATTTTCTTTTGGCACCGCAAACGTCTTTGCTCCCGTTTCGGTGAATGCCTCTTTCACAGTTATTTTTGAAATACCCGCGTTGTAAGTGAGTGGATAGCGGCTCATTTGTAGGACACCACTTTCACTGAGAATTTCAATGACCAACTCAACCCTTGTTAAATAGGTCCCACTGGAATCCACCGTTATGTATTGATCTTTTTTAAGAAACTTAATGTCATTTTCAGTCGGGTCCATCCAACGAGCTTCCGCCAGATGGCAAGGTCCAACCCAAAGGCCAATTAACAGCAACGGGGCCACTAGGAGTTTCTCCATAATGCCACTCTCCTTAAGAGTTATTGAATCGACTCCCAGGTTTCGCGGGCTGGAGGTCTTGATGAGACCTTTACTGGAATATGTTGAGATAGCCAAGCCAAAGACGCTGGCTGGCGACTATAAAGTTCATTGTATATGCCATAATATCTCACAACTTTTTTCACATAATTTCTTGTTTCCACAAAAGGTATATGCTCAATGAATTCGTCCATTTCAAGGTGCCCGAACTTGCTCAGCCACTGTTCCGTCCGGTGAGGTCCTGCATTGTATGAAGCCGCCACCAAAGGGATTTGCTGTTGGAACTTTTTCATCAAGCGACCCAGGTAGCGGGTCCCAATTCGCAAGTTCACAACGGGTTTTGTGAGGTCTCGCGAATTAAATGTTTCATCGCCCAACAGCCTTGCAACTTGCTCGGCCGTAAAGGGCATGACCTGCATCAAGCCCCTTGCACCCGCTGGAGATATCACATCTTCTCTGTAAAAACTCTCGGCACGCATGATGGACCACACCAACTCTTTTGGCACAACAAACTGGCTTGAGTAATTCTTCACAAAACCTTCATAAGCCTGAGGGTAGGCTGTTCGCCAAATCGAGCGAACGCCATTGATACCGTGGCGACTTCTGTCGTTTGAGAAATAGATCTGGCTCACATAGGCAGATCGATTGAAATAGCCCATTTCTTCGTAGGCCGCCATCAACATTTTTAAATAGGCTGGGTTGCGGGTTTTCACTTCAATGGAGTAAAGCTCTAAACGAGCCAAGTCGAAATGGCCGGCGCGAATTTGCTGCTGAGCCCTCTCCATGTACTGTGTGAACTTTGGCTCTGACGCCAAGCTACTGGCCACATCCGTCTTTAGCCAACTTTCATCCATCAAACTGTCGCCATTTTCTTCTTCACTGTCTTCTTTAGACTCTTCATCACCATCAAGTGCCAACAGCTCTTCGGATTCTGCTTCTTCAGATACGGCACTCTCTGGGGCTACCACCGCAGTGGTCGCGACGGGCTCAACAGATGCTGGCACTCGAACATTGGGTAAATCGGCCAATCGAGTCAGGCCTGGTAATTGGTGAGAGGCTGGTAAGACTTTTAGCCGGTAGAACGAAGCCATACTATAAAAACTCAAACCACGATCCGCTGCTACCTCCGCAAAAAGCTTTCGACTTTCTGAGAACTGTTCGAGTCGTAAATGACTCATAGCCAACCAATACTTCACTTTTTCTTCAGGGTATTTTGACCAACGACGACGATTTTTCTCACGAAGCACCAAAAGCTCTGAAAAAGCTCCGACGGCCCCATCGTAATCACCCCGTAAGTACCGTATCCACGCCAGATGCCACTGAGCATCTCGACTCAATCCTGATTTTTTATATAGTTTTATAAACTGTTCAAACTTTCGGCTCGCCCCATCGTAATCCTGAAACTGATAGCTTAAAAAAGCTGCCGAAAAAAGAGCTTTGCGGCCCGCTTGTGATTTAGGCCGCTGCTCATAGGCTTTGTAGTAGATGCCCACAGCGTCTTGGTAGTGCCCGGCTCTTGATGCCGCCTTAGCTAATAACATCAGATAGTCGAAGTTTTTCTGTTGAGCTTGAAAGTACGGCGTCAACACCTGAAAGGCTTCTTCCACATAGCCCTCTTGGATATAGAACTGAGCGAGTATTTCATCATAAATAAATTTATCTTTGGGTTTAGATTTCTGAATGAGAGAGTCTATCTCTTTACGGGCCCGATCTGAATTGCCGGAGAGCTGCAACCGGCGAATTCGAGATTTCAAATCTGAAGTTCGCGCCGAACAACCTATGATTTTACCGTTCACTTTTGCAAGCTCTAGTTGATAGGTCCAATCATAAACCAGCGGATGATCTGGATGCTTTGAGTAGAGCTTTCGCGCCCAGTTGCATGCCCTGGTGTTTCGATCTCGCTCCTGCTCCACTTGCACCATTCGCCACAAAACCTCTGGGTGCCTGTGGGTGTATCGCCACTTTCTCTCTAGATAGGACAAATGGTCGTAGGCGGCCTTCCATTTTTTCTCTCCCATATCTAGGCCACTTAAAAGAAATCGAATTTCATAGCGAATGCTACTTGACGGCTTCAAGCCCAAGGCAAGATCAAGATGAAAACGAGCGTCCTTCACTTGATTTTTTTTTACATAGACTTCACCTAAATAAAAGTGAGCATACACTGCCTGCACGCTGTTCAGTTGCAAACTTTTTTTAAAATACTCAATGGCTTCGTTGTATTGCTCTAGATCTTTGGCCCACACGCCGAGCGTGAAGTATTTTAGTCCCAAATCAGTTCGACTCAGTTGGCTGTCATCAACCGCACCCAGCGCCGACAACGCCTCTGCGAGCTTACCGCTTAACGCCAATGATCGACTCTTGTAAAACACATCAGTGACTTCGGTCTTTGCATCACCTTGGGACACAGCCATAAACATAAAAAGTAAGACAAAGACAAAATGCCGCAAAACTCTTCTCCCCCCTCAAATACCCCTATGAGGCCTACCGACCCCATCCCTATATGATACCGAAATTGCCGGTTTTTTTTAAGGCCAGCTGATAAAATGTGCCAATGATACTAGACCCCAATAAGGAACAGTGCGCCGACAGCGATTCGTTTTGTCTCCCTAGGGGTATGGTGGTAGTGACTTGGTATGGCGAAAACAAAATCACTATTTTTTTGTCAGTCCTGTGGCGCAGAACACCCTAAGTGGCAGGGGCAGTGCCGAGAGTGTGGCGCCTGGAACACCTTGGTTGAAGAACGCATCTCCACCTCGACCAAAGGCGGGCGCGGCTGGAGTGTTGCGGGCAATGAATCGGTGAGTTCTCCTAAAAAACTGGTGGCGCTGGACTCTGAAGACGTTTCCGTTGAGTCGTCAAGTCGGTGTGCTACGGGCTTTTCAGAATTAGACAGGGTCCTCGGTGGAGGCCTGGTTCGAGGCAGTTATATACTGCTTGGCGGAGATCCTGGAATTGGAAAGAGCACGCTGTTACTGCAAATGGCTGGCGGGCTGGCTAAGAATAATTTAAAAGTCATGTACATCTCAGGTGAAGAAAGTGTGGGTCAAACGGTTTTGCGCGCCCAACGCCTCGGAGTAAAAGAAAAGTCTGTGCATGTGGCCAGCGAAAGTCGCTTAGAAAACATCTTGGCTCTTGCAAAAGATGACGAGCCCGATGTCCTCATCGTTGACTCCATTCAAACGGTTTATTTGTCTGACATCACCTCTGCACCAGGATCCGTTTCACAGGTCCGCGAGTGCGCTAGCCAATTGATGGCGCTGGCAAAAGGACAAAACATGAGTGTTTTTGTCATTGGCCATGTGACCAAAGAGGGTTCTATTGCTGGTCCGAAGACACTTGAACACATGGTCGATACGGTCTTGTCTTTTGAAGGCGATAACAGTCATCAGTTTCGCCTGCTTCGAGCATTAAAAAACAGGTTTGGTGCCACCAATGAACTCGGCGTGTTTCAAATGAACTCACAGGGACTAGAAGAGGTGGAAAACCCCTCTGAGTTATTTCTTGAAGAACGAGGTACTGATCTGCAAGGCTCCGTTGTATTTGCCGCGATGGAGGGCACTCGACCTTTGCTTTGCGAAGTGCAGTGTTTGACCTCGCCAAGCCCCATGGCCATGCCCCGACGAACTTCATTGGGCTTTGACACGAACCGCGTGCATCTACTTGTGGCCGTCTTGGACAAACATTTAGACCTGGAACTGTCTCGAAGCGATGTATTCGTCAACGTGGTCGGCGGCCTTCGACTGAGCGAACCGGCTGCCGATTTGGCGGTGGCCGCCGCCATGGTGTCCACATCGTCACATCGAGAGATCAATGCCCATGCCTGCTTTTTTGGCGAAGTGGGTCTGACTGGTGAAATTCGCGCCGTCACTTTCGCTGATTCACGACTCAAAGAAGCTGAAAAGTTGGGTTTTCGATATTTTGTGTTACCAGCCTCAAATAAAAAACATTTGCGGCAGTTAGAGCGGGAGCTCTCTGGCGAAATTTTTTGGCTAAAGCACATCTCAGAGCTACCTCGTTGTCTAAAATTGATGCTGGAAAGCAAATAGACTGATTCGTATATGAAATCCGTAACTAGTATAACTGCGATCCTTTTTGAACTGGGTTTACTTGTTGTCGCCATGCCACTTTTTATTTTTTGGCTCTCTCCTGAGGAGCGAATTTTAGGAGAATTCAATGCCTACCTACTCGTGCAGGTGATGTGGGGAATGATTCCCCTCCTTTTACTGGGGTGGCTTATGACCCATCCTCAAATTAAAAAGTGGGGCCCAGTTCAAAGAATTCATGAATTCATTGATCAGTCGTTTCTAAGAATATTGATTGATAAAAGCCATCCTCTCACTTTACTCGCCCTTTCTTTAGCCGCAGGCATCGGAGAAGAGTTTTTGTTTCGAGGTGTCTTGCAGGTAAAACTGGGACTCATAGCCGCCTCCATTCTATTTGGGCTAGCCCACACCATCACGTTCACCTATTTTGTTTTTGCCACAATTATGGGACTTTACCTCGGTTGGATTTTCGAACTCACCCAAAGCCTATGGCTAGTGATAATGCTCCACGCCGGATACGACTTCTGGGCCCTCCTGCGCCTTAGGACCCAAAAGGTCTCGGATTCCCAAAAGGTATCGGATTCCCAAAAGGTATCGGATTCCCTTTGGGAATCCGTTTAAAGTTGGCGTTAGATATAACGATATCTTCAGATGCGAGTGACGATATTTCCTTAGAAAAAAGGATTTCTACTGAAAGCACATAAAGATAGGTTTTCCCTGTAAGCCCATTGGCGAAAGCCATTTCGGCTGACAACGACCCACTCGAGCTAAATCGCCCCTTGATACTATTGTCACCCAAGCAGCAAAAAGAGTACTGACCACATTGTCAACCTCAAGGCGTTCACCAATAGTTCCCCTTATAACCCCTTAAATCAGGCATAATCACGCCCTCGTCAATTGACCAAACACTATCAAAGTCAAACCCAATAAACGTGGCCTGGTTATACATATTTACAGATGGCACGCCAGACCCAATAGATAAAACGCAATTTGTACATGCAAGGTCATTGGCAAAGAAAACATTTGTGTAAATTCCGCCACCTGATGACCCAATAATATATCCCGCATCTGGCCCTGAAGTCGCCACGACATTCATCGCAACAAAACAGTTCTCAATATTGTTATTGCCGTGCAAACCGATAAGGCCTCCCACCTCATTTGCGCCTTCAACGACGCCCACCGCATAAGAATTAACTAATTTCGACAAAACACCACCACCGCCCAAAACGCCGCCCACCTTATTGCCCGACGGAGATGTAATAATCCCACCCTTAAATGCCAGGCCATAGACCCCGACCGTTAGAGAGGAGCCTTCTCCGATAATCCCGCCGACATAGTCACCCGTGGCTGTCACATTGCCTTCATAAGATGCCGTATCAATACCGTCATCTATACAACCAACGACACCTCCAACTCTTGTTGCTCCAGTAACGTTACCGCCAATTACAGAGACATTTTTGATAAGCCCAGATATTCGCTTATCTCCTATGACAGAGCCCACGCAATCAACGGCGTTTTCAATTGTAACTGAATGAAACGTCAAATCTCGAACGGTACCACTCGCCCGCCCCACAAAACCGATGTCACCATTGCCTCCCCCATCGATATGCATGTTAAAAATGGTGTGACCAAATCCATCGATAAAGCCATTAAAGACATTGATGCCGCCGCCGATTGGCGTCCAGTTATTTGTTGGAACAGCGCCGCCTTCGGAAAGGTCTATATCGTTTTGAAGTATATAGAGCTTATTTGAGCTAGCAGGCCCATAGGGAATAGCCTGTAAGTCCGCTTTAGAATTAATCTTCACGACGGTAAAATTTGCTGTATCATAGAGTTCTGTGTTGATCGCTAATCCACCCTGAGTAACTGTAACTTGCCTCCATCCAGGATTAATCCCTGAACCAATATAGGGCATATCTGCAGATGGAAGTTGGGAAACATCAAAACTAAAGTATCCACCGCCTTCAACGAGGCACTCGGTGACAAGAAACTCCGAGCTCGAGGATTGAATGCCTGCCCCGCCCAAGGCAACTTGACCTCCCGACGGGTCACAATTGCCGGTAATTGTGAAGATAGCATCAAAATATCGATCAAGAAGATTTGATGTTGCTAAATTTGAGGGGCCGGTAAACTGCAAGGTGTTGGTAATATCAGGGCTGCCCCCCGGCGTTCCTGACGCTTCTATGATTCTGCCGTTAATTCTATTGTCCGCCAACTGGCACCCAACAAGTACACTAATTACAATGGACACTGCCAATCTTAATGCCGCAGCCTCACGTGCTATCACTCTACTCTCCCAAAACGAAACTCTAGCAGAAGGTATCCCTTTACTTTTTGCGTTGCACAGCTGCTACTCCGCAGCGCTGTGCAACGCAAAAAGTAAAGGGATACCTTCTTATGGAATCACATTTCTTCTCGGCAGACTGGGGCCCGAACTTTAGGACGGGCTGCCGTTTTTTTAAGTTTTTGTATAAAAATGGGCCAAATTTAGTGTGAGGCCCAATTTATTTTGAACACCTTTGTCTAGATTCTAAAACTTGGCTTTTCTGTATCGAGCTCGTTGCCGAAAAGACGGTACCAGGAGCACCTTATGATTCATTCAAATGATAAGATCAAAGACCATGTTAAAATTTTGCAAGATTGCTTTTTATTTAAAGACACACCTGTAGATATTTTGCGCGAGCTGGCGCAAAACTTAGAAGAACAAAACTTTGATAAAGGTGATCCCATCTTTTTAGAGCGAGAAACCAGTCAAAATGTTTATTTTGTAAAATCAGGCTCTGTGGAAATCACTAAAAACACTCGCAGTTTAGGACAAGCCATACAAGTACGAGTCATCAAACATCGAGAACACTTTTCAGAACTTTCGGTCCTCACAAACTCCGTACACTCAACCAGCGCCTTTGCGCTTGAAGAAACCTCTCTTTTGGTGCTTAACGGCTCTGTTTTTGTCGATCGCATTCAAAATGATGTGGTGCTCGGCAAAAGCCTTGTGGGTTCACTCGCCCGACAGATTCAGAGTAACCTGAGAAGTAGCTATGCTGTTAGAAAGTTTGACGAAACGCAACTGCGGTTTGACAATAAAATGATCAAACTACTGCCAGCATCCCATGTGACCAAATACAAAGTGATCCCGGTAAAACTAGAGAACAACAACCTTCACGTGGCCATGGTGATGCCACCCAATCCTGGCTTTTTTGAGGAATTTGAAAAAAGTCAGAGTAAGGTAAATCTTCTCCTATCAAATATCGAAGAAGAAGATTTCGAACGACTTCGTAAACCTATGTTAAACAACTACTTGGGTTTTCAAAGAACCATTCACCGAGATTTAGATGAAACTGCACCAGAAGCACCATCTACTGAGGCTGAAATCGTCGAATACCTGGAATTTTCTCTCATGTTTTCGCAGCTTTCAAAGGCCGATCTTGAGCTTATCGCTCCCCATCTACAGTATCGCCGCTTTTCTCGCGACGAGCGTATTTTTTCTGCTGACACACCCTGCAGCGAAATTTATTTAATTAAATCGGGTAAAGTGGATTTGATTAAAAAAGTTGAAGGTCATCCCCTTTATTGCCATGTGGAAACTCGCGAAACCTACGATAGCATGGGTGAAACCTGCATTCTCACGAACACATGGCATAACCTTCACGCTTCAGCCGTGACCGACTGTGAAGTCTATGTGCTGCATCGAGAGGCACTCGAAAAGCTCATGAACCTGTCAGATTTTTTAACTCCACTTGCAATCACTTTAGCTGCCAGACTACAGTCACTCAATCGCCTGCCCGGAATTGAATTAAACGTGAAGGACGAAACTGCATTTACTTCGCTGACTGAAATCACCATCGTTCGCCCGTTTGGAGAAGAAGACACCTCTCACCGGGTCAAACTACAAAGCTCCGAGCCCGAGCACTCGCTTCAAGAAATCTTAGATTTTGCGCAAGAACAAAGAGCTAGCGACATTCATTTTGAATTTCTAGAAACAGGAATGCGAGTGCGCCTTCGTGTGGACGGCGTGATGATTCAGCCCTGGCACGAAATATCCAGTGATTTGGGAAAACAAATCGTCAACCGAACAAAAGTAATTTCACAAATGGATATCACCGAAAAACGCCGACCTCAGGATGCCCAGTTTTCTTTTCGGTCAGGAAAGAAGCCAATGAGTGCTCGGGTATCCACCGTCCCCACTCGCTATGGCGAGAAGGTGGTGATACGACTGCTGGGCCGACGAAGTTCTGTTATCCCTCTAAACCGACTTGCTCCTGAGAAAAGAGTGATTAAGTTTTTAAATAACCTCAGTCAATTTCGCCAAGGGTTATTTCTTGTCGCTGGCCCCACAGGATCCGGAAAAACCACCACTTTGTATTCGTTACTTTCTGAAATCAATAAACTACAATATAACATCGTCACCATAGAAGACCCCATCGAACTGGAGCTTCCTGGCATTAACCAAATTCAAATCAACAAGGACATCGACCTCAATTACGACGTGGTTCTAAAGCACGTACTCAGACAAGATCCGGATGTGATTCTTGTTGGCGAAATCCGAGATGCACGTTCTTTACAAATGGTGTTTGATGCCGCCCTCACAGGCCACCTTGTTCTGGCCACCATCCATGCCTCTAACTCAGTGGACATATTGCCACGACTATTGGATTTGGGTGCGTCTCCGGCGCAAATTTCATCAAGCTTGATTGGAGTAATGGCGCAAAGACTAGTTCGAAGTATTTGCCCTGAGTGTCGCACGCAGCGAGCGATCACCAACGATGAGCTAAGACTGTTTAAAGACTGCCTGCCTGAACTTTCAGTGGGACCCAATATCTCTTACGGAAAGGGCTGCCACAGCTGTAACTACACCGGATATTTCGGTCGAATTCCGATCTTTGAGTACTGGGCCAAATCGGAGCTGATTCGAGTGGCATTGGCCAGCCCTGACCCTGTGGCTGAACTCAACCAAGCCCTGCGCATGGAACCCTTTGAGACACTGGCAGAGTATGGCTTTCGAATGGCAGCCAGCGGATTAACGACAATTGAAGAAGTGCTCGGCGTCACTTATGGACTAAGCCAGCGCCACTCGAACTTATTAAAAATTGCGTAGGTATCTCCAAAAGGTATCGGATTCCCTTTGGTAGCAATAGTGCGTCACTTGAGTGACGCACTATTGCTACCAAAGGGAATCCGATACCTTTTGCCTAGATCACAGTTTTAATGGCTTTATGCCACGACTTTAAGCGCGCAGTTTGTTGTTTTGCTGTTATTTTTGGTTGAAACCCTTGATCTACTTGCCAGATTTCTTTGATGTCTTTTTCTGAACTCCAGTATCCAATACCTAAACCAGCCAAGTAGGCCGCACCTGCCACCGTAGTTTCAATCAATCGGGGACGATAGATTTTTGCGCCCAAGTAATCGGCCTGCAACTGCATCAATAGGTTATTGGCTGATGCCCCGCCATCGACTTTGAGATTCTTTAGCTTCTTTCCAAGGTCTTTTTCCATGGCGACCAGTATATCTACGTTTTGCAAAGCCATGGCATCGAGGGTGGCTCGTGCAATATGACTTCGATTGGACCCTCGAGTCAGACCAGTGATCGCTCCGCGCGCTTCTGGACTCCAGTAAGGAGCACCCAATCCTGCAAGAGCAGGAACAAACTCCACCCCTTCCGCGCTCTCCACCTGTGAGGCCAACTGTTCGATCTCAGCAGAACTTTTGAAAAATTGCATCTCATCCCGTAACCACTGCACAGCAGCTCCACAGATAAACGCACCCCCTTCAAGGGCATAGGTGAATTTCTTTTGATTTTTCAATTGCCAGGCCACAGAGGTGAGTAAGCCATGTTTAGATGTGACCTTTTCATTGCCCGTGTTCATTAAAATAAAACTGCCCGTGCCAAAGGTGCACTTGGCCTCGCCCATTTTAAAACACGATTGACCAAAAAGTGCGGCCTGCTGATCTCCGGCCATCCCTGAAATCGGTATACCATCAGGCAATCCCGGTACATTTTTAGTTTGTCCTAACTCACCACTTGAGGGGCAAATTTCAGGAAGCAAATTCTCAGGCACAGAAAATATCTTTAATAGCTCCTTGTCCCACTCACCCGATTTTATATCCATCAATTGCGTGCGCGATGCATTTGAAACATCGGTTTTGTGAGACGCTCCAGCTGTCAAACGCCAAAACAAAAAACTATCTATTGTTCCACCGGCAAGTTGCCCGGACTGCGCTTTCTTGCGAGCCCCTGTCGCGTTTTCAAGGAGCCAGCGAAATTTAGAGCTTGAAAAATAGGGGTCTATCACCAAACCCGTTTTTCGTTTTATGTATTTTTCTAAACCTTTTTTCTTGAGACCTTGGCAAAATTCAGTAGTTCGTCGACATTGCCAAACAATGGCATTGTGAATGGGCTTTCCGGTCTCACGCTCCCAAATCAAAGTGGTTTCTCGTTGGTTAGTGATACCAATACCGGCAATTTCTTCACCCCGAATTTGCGCCTCATCCAGCACCTGCCTGATGCAAGTGAGCACTGAATCCCATATATCTTCGGGGTTGTGCTCCACCCAGCCCGGCTTTGGATAATGCTGCCGAAATTCTTTGTTCACTTTCGCCTTCGGTAGCCCGCGCTGATTGATAATTGCCACGGTGGTTCCGGTTGTACCCTGATCGATGGATAGTATATACTTTGACATGTTTACCTCTTCGCCCATGAGCCAGGTACCATAATGAAAAAGTTTTGGCCAAAGCCCAATAAAAAAATCGACATGAATCAGAAAGCTTCCGACGCCCTGCTTTATCGAATGATCCCCCACGCGTTAGGCGATCTGTTTTCTCGGTACTTTCGACTTGAAGTGGCGGGCGCCGAAAACCTGCCACGTACAGGGTCTGGAATCATTACCCCCAATCACTCAGGATATGCGGGTGTGGACGCGCTTATGATCACCTATGAAATCTACAAAGGCACTGGCCGTATACCTCGGGTGATGACCCACTATTTTTGGTTTTTAAGCCGCCTCACATCAAACCCCATGCAGAAAATGGGATTTGTAAATGCCACAACCACCAATGGAATTTATCACCTGAATAAGAAAAACCTCATTTTGTTATTTCCCGAAGGCGAGTACGGAAACTTTAAGCCCACCAGCCAAGCCTATAACTTGCAGGAGTTCCGCCGTGGGTTTGTAAGAATGGCGATTAAAACACAATCTCCCATAATACCCACTGTGGTTATTGGTGCCGAAGAAACCTTTATTAATTTGGGCCAAATAAAATTAGAAAAGTGGTTTAAGAATTTTGTTTTGCCACTCCCGTTAAATTTGGTGCCGTTGCCCGCTCGATGGAAGATTCAATTTCTACCGCCAATCCACCTACCCTACTCGCCCGATGCCGCCGATGACAATGATCTAGTGCATGAAATCGCTTCTGAAATCAGGGAAGATATGCAGCTCGCCATCAACAAAGCCGTAGAATCTCGCAGCACCATTTACGTTTAGTGAATTTCAAATGAGTCGAAATTACGGCGCATCTGCCGTGTCATCACCTATGGTTTGAATGATCGCACTCCAGGTTTTAATCAAGAACCCCTGATCGTCAGGGTCTGGATTCCGACTCACCACGAGACGTGTGATGATCAGCGCCAAACTCACGCCCACCATGAGCAACAAGACATACTCCACCACTATTTGCCCACGACTTTGGCTTTGACGCCTATCGCCTTTAACACTATCTTGTGGCCGTGAATCAAACATCTAAAGCCCTATTTATTATGAAAACCGCAGCAACGGCCCTTCTCTTTGCAATTTTGGCTCTGCTGTTTATTTATTCTAGTATCGATCCTTCGCAAAATCGACAGCAAACCCCTCAAAGCCAGACCTCTTTGTTATTGCATGAGAGTCGGCTCCAAGCCCCCCGCCTTGACGTTCTTGTTGATGGTACAGAGGTCGAACTCCAGCAAATGCTCGGACAGGTGGTGTATGTGAACTTCTGGGCTTACTGGTGCCCTCCCTGTATTGAAGAGTTGCCCCTGTTGAACACCATCAGCCAGTCGGCTTTGACCTCGGGAGCCTTTTCATCTTTGATCATTAATCTCGACACGGATGAACAAAATATTGTGAAGGCGCAGAAATTTTTGCAGGAAGCGGCCCCTGAGCTGAGTTTTGTACGTCTTTCCACTCATTCGCAAGCAAAAGACAATTATTTGGTGAATTCTCTTCCTCTGCACATCCTAATCGACAAAAAAGGACGTGTGGCACTCAGGTACACAGGCACCCTTGTGGACAAAGGCGACCTGTTTATAAAGCTTGTGCGTCAACTGCAAGGCGAAGATTAGGGCCTGCTTGAGCCTTCCACTGCGATAGGGTCTGCCGCAACACCGAAAACGCGCTGTCAAAATCTGTCTCGTCATTGGGGTTGCAAACTCCAACTACATGATCTTCGCCCCAGCGTTCGTTGGCGACTAAACCTTCAATGGGAGATTGATCAAATGATCTCTCAAAGGTTTCGGTCGTCGGATATAACATCACGTAGACCGTTCGCCCACGCAGGTGACTGGCATCTTTGTAAAACTGCAGCAAATCACGCATGTCTTTTTGCATGCAAAAATAAAACTTCAGCGCCAATGTTTCTTGGTATTGCGCAAAGTAAATACGTACTGGTCCGTCAAAAATTGCACCGTTGAAAGCCGGCGAATAGAATTTTGACTGAGTTAAAAACGACACCGCTTGACCCATGGCTTTTGCCCCCCAAATAAATCTTCCCCTCAAACCTAAGACTAGAAAATTTTTTTAGCTAAATGCAAAAGCTTTTTCACTTTCTTACATAAATTTATCGGTGCTGAAAGATGTTTTTGCCCTGTTTCCAGGTGGCCCCAACTGGATGAAAGCCCACCTGGTAGAACAAATCCCGCCAAGAACCATCGATCACAACAAAGTCGCAAATTCGTCCCGGCAACAAGGCGCCAAGGTCTCGACCATGGTCTAGGGCATGGGCCGCGCCCAACGTGTATGCCACTATAACTTCAGGTAAAGACATTTTCATCTCTAGGCGGGCCAGCATTCCCACAAGCGACAAATCCTGCGTGGGCGAGCTCCCTGGATTATAGTCTGTGGCTAGAGCCACACGAGCCCCGGCTTCAATTAAATCTCTGGCCGGTGGATAGTTCATTTGCAAATAAAAATCAGCAGCAGGTAACAAAACACCTGTTGTCTCTGATTCTGCTAATTTTTGAATGTCTTTTTTGCTGACTTGCACCACATGATCAGCAGATAGGGCGCCCATCTCAATGGCCACCTCAGTTCCGCCCTGTCTTGTGAGCTGCTCCACGTGAGCAGACACTTTAAAACCATAAGCACGAGCTGCTTGAAAATACCGACGGGCTTGATCTGTTGAAAAATATCCTTCATCAACAAAGGCATCCACTCGATCTATCAGTTTTTTTTGCGCTAAAATCGGCAAAACATTGTCTATGACATGCACCAAATAAGACTCAGAGTCGGCGAATTCAGGAGGTACCGCATGCAGCCCCAGATAGGTGGCCACGGTTCTTACGTTTTGTAATTGCCTTGCCGTCCGTAATATTTTTGTTTCTGTTTTTAAATCTAGTCCATAGCCACTTTTTATTTCTAAAGTAGTCACTCCTTGCCTAATGAATCGATCTGCACGTTCTTGGGCGAGGTCAATCAAATCCTGTTCCTTGGCCTTGCGGGTAGCCCGCACCGTCGACAAGATTCCTCCGCCCTTTTTAGCTATTTCTTGGTAACTGGCCCCCTGAGTTCGCATTTCAAATTCATCAGCACGGTTACCAGCAAAAACTAAATGCGTGTGACACTCCACAAAGGCCGGCATCACTGTGCCACTCTTCAACGAAATTTCCTTGGGCTTGCCAAATTCTTTCCAAATGTTTTTTGAGAGTTTTTTCTGTGGCCCCACCCACAACACGCGGCCTTTATGACAAACCATAGCGGCATTTTTTATAATACCGAGGTCCTTCTCTAAAACCCGACGAGCGCCTTTTTTTACAGCCCCCTTGAGGGTCAAAAGCTCTTGTATATTGGTAAATAGGGTAACCTTAGACACACTCACCGCCTTAGTTTTTGCAGCGGCCATTGTATGCTGAGTTTGCAGGAGTTGTCATGGCCTCTCCCGAAAGGTACCCGGTTCAATTTTGATTTGCAGTGCGCTAATGCCCCCCCCAATGTTAAGGCAAGCCTTTTTGTGAAACTTTTTTGCGATATTGCGAAGCTACGAGTATCGCATTGGGTTTTGTTAATTGATCACGGGGGGCGCCGATACTCAATAACCGAGCCCTTGTTTGGGTGGGCGGGCCCGAATACCGTCTCCTGAATCGAACATTTGTTGCGTGTGAAAAAGCAGGGGCGACCAAATGTGACGCCCTGTAAACAGGACGGATACCTAACAGAAAGAAAATCACACCAAAAGCCTCAAATGACCTGCATATGCTTTTCCAACCACCTAGCGATTTCTTCAATTTCAGCTTTATTTTCAATCACTCGATGGATGAGGAAGGATTCTCCGTTGTCGGGATCGACCCTTAGCCTAAATCCATTCAGGCGTAAAAAAATAGCCGTGGTAGCAAAGGCCACTCGTTTATTGCCATCTACAAATGCGTGGTTCTGGGCTAAGCTTTGCAAAAGCGCAGCGGCCTCTAAGGACAAACTAGTGTAGTATCCCGTTTGGGGGCGCATAAGAGCACTCTCTAGCAAACCCAAATCACGAACACCTTTTGTGCCACCAAAACGCTCGATGAGCCTCGTGTGCAACTCTAAAGTTTCGGCAAGGGTCGGATAAAGCGTAACTTTCATTTCGCTAATCGTTTTAATAACTCTTGATGGTCATCTAAAACTTCATCCATCGCAGCGCGAAAGCCAGGTCGTATTTTTGCCCGATGGATATACTCTTCGACGGCTTCAGTGACCACACTTGAAATACTGCGGTCCGTAGCTTTTGCGTAAGACCTCAATTCTTTTAAGACTTTTTCGTCTATTTGAGTGGCAAACTTCTTGGCTTTCATAGCTATCTCCTGGCTCAACAGGCTATCATGAAAATTCATGATTTGTCAAGTTCTCTATGAGAATTCACTGATCGCCTATAAAGCTCATTAAATTTGGTCATGGTTTGTGGACCTTAGCTTTTTCTCACAGGTATCGACAGCAGCAGCAATTGCCTGCCCATTTCTAACATTCTCAAGCAGCTGATCTATGAACGCGCATGAGGCCACAGATGATTATTAAGGCGGCCAGCAGGTCTAAGGTAACGCCCTGCAAATCAGAATTGAACCGGATACCTCTAGCCCTTGCTTTGAGCAGAGGTTTGAGTGAAAATCGTGAAGTTAAAAACGGATTGAGCTGGATGGGCGGTTTAAAGAGGTGTCTACTCAGGTTTCCCGTCAGCTCCTGGAGCAGGACGCTGAATGGCTAAAGTAAGTCTCATTGAATATGAAAAAGCTTTGTCGACGCTCAATGAATCATTAGAGCTTTATAGGAATTCAGGTAGTGGATCGGTAGAGCAGCGTGCCTTCCGGGACACTTGTATTCAGCGCTTTGAGTTTTGTGTGGAGCTTGCTTGGAAAGTGTCCAAAAAGGTCATGGGTACAGGGAGCACCGCTCCCAAAATGGTAATCCGAGAAATGGCACAAAACAATTTCATCGACAATCCCCAGTTGTGGTTGTCCTTTGTAGATGCCCGCAATAAAAGTTCACATACTTACGATGAAGATATTGCCGCAGAAGTGTTTACTGTGGTGAAGATGTTTCCGCAGGAGGGCGTTCGACTTTTGGAGTCGCTAAAAGCCCGATGATTCAGGGTCTAACTCAAGCCGAAAACGAGCTTCTAGAGCATCTAGCCATCCGACCTCTAAAAGAAATGGGCTGTGAAGTTTGGGTCTTTGGATCGCGGGCGCGCGGTGACCATCGAAAGTTTTCAGATATAGATTTGTTGTTTAAACTTCCGGTGGGTCAAACACTGCCTCATGGCTTTGTATCTGAATTAAATGAGGCGCTTGAGGAGTCAAATCTTGTATATAAAGTGGATTTGGTTGAGGAGAAAGACCTGGCTGAATCCTACCGTGATGGTGTGTTTAAGAACCGAGTATTGCTATAAAAGCCCGATTCGTATCGGGTACCCGGTTCAATTTTGATTTGCAATGCATCAGCATAGAGTCAATGAATTGGTCTGCCGGGTAAGGTCTAGGCTGAATCCACGGCTCGGTTTATCAAAGTCCGCCCAGAACCCCTTGACTTAAGACGAGCGCCTGCATGCATACGGAATTGCTGAGCAGAGCCCGACAGGCTAGATCTTGAAAGGCAATTGGTCTGTGGGTATTTTTTCCTGTTCAATTAAAACTCCCTCCCGACAAACTAACTCATAGGTCTTCTGCAGTGAACCCAAATTTTTGAATGGCCCGTAATATTCCTCTTTACGAACTGATAAATGCTTGTACTCGCCCACTGTGGACAAGCCCATGAGCACGGGCCGAACGTCAGGGATTCGCTCCATTAGGTAGCCAACAATCTCGTAGCCTTCCTTATCAATATCTCCCCAATAAAAAAATGTTGAAGGCAGCCTTTCATGAAATCCCACTAGCTGGGCCACCTTCCAGCCTCCTCCAAAGATCAAAAGCGTATTGCAACACTGTCGGTGTAGAAAACGAAAAGTCTCAAGATTTTCCACAACTAGAGTCTGCGACAACGATGAAAAATCATAGTCATTGACCCAATCACTTGACAACACGCCGTGAAAGCTGACAACGTCATGACTCTGAACTCGGCAGCGTGGAGCGAAGAAGCGAAACTCCGGATGACTTCTTAGTATTCGAAATCGCCTAAAAAAAGTCGACCAGTGAGACTTTTCCTGGCGCCCTTAATGACGCCGATAGTCGACCGTAATCCCTGACTGAAACTTCGCTACCCCTATGTCCCAAGGAAACCGGCCGTCACTCGCTTTCTCCCTCTTATTTTAACCGGTACATTAGATTTATTCTAATATACTGGACTTTATTTTGAAATAAATAACTAGTATATTAGAATTTATCGAACTTAGTGGTTGAAAATGAATAAGTACGAACTTAGGCAAAAAATCGGCAGAGAGGAGTTTAGTTACCAGAGTCTGATGGTCGCACTAAAGGCCTACAAAGCGCCCCTGCAGAAAATCAATGAGCTCTTGAAATCAGGACAATTAATCCGAGTCAAAAAAGGATTGTACGTCCTGGAACCAGACCCATTCGCGGCCTACAACCCTCTGCTGTTGGCCAATCTTATCTATGGTCCTTCTTATATCTCTTTTGAAACAGCTCTTTCCATTTGGGGTCTTATCCCCGAACGAGTCGAAGAAATTAAAAGCGTGACTAGTAAACGAAATAAATCATTTACCACTCCGATAGGACGCTACAGTTACCGCTATGTGAATCCTAAAAAGTATAAGTTAGGTATAATGCGAATGGAACAAGCCCCATCGGAAAACATTATTATAGCGAGTCCTGAAAAAGCTTTGGTTGATACAATGACATTAGCACTTAAATCTACGGAATTTTCATTTAAAGACCTTTTGGTCGACTTAAGAGTCGATGAATCCAGACTGGTCGAGCTTGTCCGCCCGGCAAGAGTGCGGAAAATAGTTCGACATTATAATTCACGACAGTGCCAAGAATTTTTGAACTACATAGAAAACCAAAAGGAATCGAATGGATGAGGTCATTGTAAGTATGCTGAATGCATACAGCTGCAAAACCAAACAGGACTACGAAAATGCTTTCAAAGAAATTATTCAAGAGGTGGCACTTCTTGGACTTTGGCGCTCCAAATTTTTTGAATACGCCGCTTTTTATGGAGGAACTGCCCTGAGGGCGCTTTATGGTTTGAACCGTTTTTCAGACGATCTGGATTTTTCGTTACTGATTACCAACAAAACTTTTGATATGGCTCCGCACCTTACCGCCATAAAAGATGAACTTGAGTCTTTTGGCTTTGAAATCAAAGTCGAATCAAAGAGCAAAAAAGTCGATTCAAACGTTGAAAGCGCCTTTCTTAAGGCTGGAACAAAAATTCAGTTTTTGAACTTGCGCGTACCAACTGACATTGCCAAACAAGTCCCACACAATGAAACGCTTAAGATTAAATTCGAAGTGGACACAGATCCTCCAAGTGATTTTTCAGTGGAAATGAAAAACCTCATGAGTCCCATTCCCTTTCAGGTAAAAACCATGACATTGGATTGCCTTTTTGCCGGAAAACTTCACGCTGTATTGGCGCGAAAATGGAAAACACGGATAAAGGGCCGCGACTTCTATGACCTCCTATGGTACTTGGGACAAAAGGTCGAGCCAAACTTACTTCATTTGAAATCACGCCTTGTGCAAAGTGAAAATTGGAATGTAAAAGATGAATTTTCGAAAGCAGATTTAGGTCGTTTACTCACCAAGAAAATTAAAGAAACAAATTTTTTGGATGCTAAAAACGATGTAGCACCGTTTATAAAGGCGCGAGAGCTCGCCAGTTTAGACTTATGGAACAAAGAATATTTCCTGGAAGTGTGCTCTCCTTTGTTCGGCTGATGTTGGATCAACAGCAGTGTAGCGAGAACAGCCGCCTCGCTACAACACGCCAAAATCAAAAAGGCCGCCGCTCTATTTCACATTTTGTTCACGGACTGTTCAGGCGTCTCAAAAGAAGACAAGTGAACACCCGTTAAACACAGTTAATGCGCTGAAATTATTAGTTTTTTTTAATCAAAAAAAAGATAAAAAAAGGCAAAATTTCACTAAAGTTTTCTCACAATGAGCCGAATAGGCCTTAAGTCTAGTGTCTTATTATGAGGCGGGGCTGAAACTAGTGCCTCCTAGTTTCTAACGAGATTCCCCTGTTACCCGGCCTCAGTGATTTGCACAGATGCTTAAGGATTTAAAGATTCATAAATTTAAATCTTTAAGTTCAGACCTCTCACGCCCCCAATGGACTGGGGGTTTTTTATTCTGAGGCGTAGAAGAAAGCCGGAATCCAAATTTCATCAAATCCCAGTGTTCGGGTTTCCACCTGCAGTGATCCGTTGGTGAGAATTTTGAATCCATTTTTGAACATCTTATTCTCAAGATTATAATCGTGAGAGTCCATGATGGTCGAAAAATATTTGCCATCACCAATTTCTTCGATTTTTGTGTAGTAAAATCGAAAATCCTGATGACCCAGATCAAAGATAACTTTTAATAATCGGTCACTCATGACTATCATCAAGCCGTTCCACTCATTCAAAAGTGTCCCATGTTGTGTCACACTCGTTGGTGCCAACGTGTACAAATACGCCGACGATGATTTCGGGCCAAGCTCAAGCGGATCCATTGACGTAGAAAAATGAGCCAATCCAAAAACGATCTCAGCTATGAGCTTGCGCTCAGAAACATCTAACAGCTCATAGTTGAGAACCAAACGCTTTAAGTGATCAAGTTCTCCCAGAATATCCCGATCCACATCATTTCCGCGCAACAATATCTTACAGTAAGGCAATCCCTCCACTGTTTGATCAAAGGGTCGTGGCTCTGCTTGCGATATTTCAGAAAAAATCAATGCACCACCAAAGAGTGCGATGATAAAAAACCTCAATACCATTGGCCGGCCGTCTCTTCTGAATGATAAAAATTCCAAATTACCCCCACCACCAGACTTGATGTGTGAGTGGTTTTTAACAGCGGGCTCGATGAGTTGGCAACGCCGTGGTAGAAACTCTTAACGAAGGCTGTAAAAAATAAAACTCTATCGGTAAATCGGTTGGTGACGGCCACCGAGACCTTGCTTCCCAACAAGCCTGGCCGCGCTTCATAGGCCGGGCGGGATGCCGTGGCGTACTCAAGGGGCACTTCATAGTAATATTGCATCAATGGACGCGTCGCATAAATGAGCGACCAGCGGGTAAAAAACTTAACATTCTCGTCAAACAACGACTCATGGGTAAAATCAAAGCCGGGTTGAAATACAAAACCCCTGTCATCCACGCGGGTAAAATCCGTAGAAAACACCCATCTTAACGGAAAGTTCAGATCGAGAGCCACAATGGCTGAATCCTTAACCGCATGGTAGACAAGACTCGGTCCCACCTCCCCGGTCCAATCAAGACTGGGCATTCCTTCACGGGCTCGATTGTCTTTTGATTTTGATGGAAACCCGGCCCCCATGCTCACGTCAAACTCTAAGCGGTCTGAATTGAAAAACCGGCCTCTGACTCCGTCTTCCTGGTCAGCGCGCAAAACCTTACCTCGATAGATAAAGTAAGGCACTCCCAACGTTCGAATTCGCCCTTGCTCCGCGCCCGGATAGTCGGGAGTATCAAACAGCCCGCCCATGATCCCAACTTCATAAAGGGGCTTATCCATGTCTTCACGCAAATAGGCCAACGCGGGTGAACCAAGGCCCTGCAACGTTAAGCACAAAAGAATTGCCCCAAAGGGGCGCTTCAATAAAAGATCAAGACCACTTAAAATAACCATTCTCAATTTTAGATCCACAATGATTTAGCACCCCGCTCACGAGCGGTATTGATCGCAACGTCATATCCAGCATCAATGTGCCGAAACAATCCCATGGCAGGATCTGCCGTCAACACTCGCTCAAGGCGTTCCGTCGCTTTTTCAGTCCCGTCACAAACAATCACTTGTCCTGCGTGCAGACTGTAGCCCATCCCCACGCCACCACCATGATGAAAACTCACCCATGTGGCTCCACAAGCCGTATTGATCAATGCATTTAAAATCGGCCAATCAGCCACCGCATCAGACCCATCTCGCATGGCCTCAGTTTCGCGGTTGGGTGAGGCCACCGAACCGCAATCGAGATGATCTCGACCTATCACAATGGGCGCCTTCACCTGTCCCGAGGCCACAAGTTCGTTAAATCGTTTTCCCGCTTTGGCCCGCTCGCCATATTCGAGCCAACAAATTCTGGAGGGCAGTCCTTGAAAAGCAATTCGCTCTTCAGCCATCGTTAACCAATTTAACAAATGAGTTTTCTCGGGAAAAAGTTCCCTTAAAGCATCGTCAGTGACTTTAATATCATTGGGATCTCCAGACAAAGCCACCCAACGAAATGGCCCGCTGCCCTTACAAAACAAAGGGCGAATATACTCGGGCACGAATCCAGGAATATCAAAAGCATTGGTGACACCTTCATCTTGCGCCACCGCCCGAATGTTATTTCCATAATCGAAGGTAATGGCCCCCTGCTTTTTCATCTCCAACATACCTTGCACATGTTTGGCCATGCTCGCCTTTGCCAAACGCACATACTCTTTTGGGTTCTCACTTCGCAAAATCGATGCGGCCTTGATATCAAAGCCTTCTGGTATATAACCCTCAAGGGGATCGTGAGCGGATGTTTGGTCAGTCAATAAATCAGGTACAAATTTTTTATCAATGAGCTGATGAATAACTGTGGCCATGTTACCAAGAAGAGCTACGGACCGCGCCACTCCCTGTTCTTGGTATCGCTTTATTCGGGTAAGGGCATCATCGAGATCATCTGCCACTTCATCCACGTATTTTGTTTTAATACGTTTTTCAATGCGATCCGGATCCACTTCCACTGCCAAAACACAGGCACCGGCAAATACTCCAGCGAGTGGTTGTGCGCCACCCATTCCGCCAAGGCCTGCTGTTAGAATGACCCGCCCCTTAAGGTCACCACCAAAATGGCGCCGACCGGCTTCGGCAAATGTTTCATAGGTCCCTTGCACTATGCCCTGACTGCCAATGTATATCCACGATCCCGCAGTCATCTGGCCGTACATCATGAGGCCTTGCTTGTCTAATTCGTCAAAGTGCTCCCACGTAGCCCACTTTGGAACAAGGTTTGAGTTAGCCAGTAATACCCTTGGTGCATCTTCGTGAGTTTTAATAATACCAATGGGTTTTCCTGATTGAACAAGCAGGGTTTCGTTGTTTTCAAGCTCTTTAAGGGCCGATAAAATTTTATCAAAACACTCCCAGTTTCTAGCGGCTTTTCCTCGGCCTCCGTAGACAATGAGCTCATCTGGTTTTTCTGCCACTTCGGGGTCTAGGTTATGTTGTATCATTCGATACGCCGCCTCTTGCAACCAGCCCTTACAATTTAACTTCGTGCCTGTCGGCGGATGAATTTCTCTTTTTACCATTCGAGATCCCCCACTGTGTTTTTCACGGTATCAATTAGGGTGTTCGTACGAATTAAACGCTTTATTTCTTCAATGTCTTTTGCAAACACCCGATCTTCTTGTGCAAAGGGCACTGTTTTATCAAGAACTTGGTGCACGGATAGAACCACACCCGCGGGTTCTATTGGTTTTAACAAACCCAGTGCTTGATTCGCGCACAACATTTCCATGGCTACTACGTTTTCAGCATTTCGCACAATTTTGCTTAACTTTCTTGCCGCTATGGTCCCCATACTCACATGATCTTCTTTGTCGGCGGAAGTGGGAATACTGTCTACAGAGGCCGGATGGGCCAAAATTTTGTTTTCGCTCACAAGCGAAGCCGCAGCCACTTGCACAATCATCATGCCGCTGTTGAGGCCACCTTCTGGAGCTAGGAATGCCGGCAACTGGCTCATTGCTGGGTTGATTAATTTTTCAATTCGACACTCAGACATACTGACCATAGCACTCATAGCAATACCCAAGTAATCAAGAGCAAAGGCCACCGGCTCACCATGAAAGTTACCACAGGACAAAACTTTATCTTCGTCGGCAAACACGAGCGGATTGTCCGTGCTTGAGTTTGCTTCTATTTCAAGAGTATGAATCACTGACCGTAAGGCGTCTTTGGCCGCCCCGTGCACGGCCGGCATACATCGCAGGGAATAAGCATCTTGCACCCGGTTGCAGTCTACGTGACTATCAGCAATGGGAGATGTTTCCCCTAAGATCTTTAACATGTTTCTTGCGGTTTTCGCTTCTCCGGGATGCGGGCGAGTGGCAGCTATGAGGGGATCAAATGCTGAACGAGTTCCCCGCAGCGACTCCAATGACATAGCTCCGGCCAAATCGGCCATCCACGCCAGACGCCGAGCCTCATAGGCCGACAGCAGTCCCACGGCCGTCATCACCTGACAGCCATTAATTAAAGACAAGCCCTCTTTAGCCTGTAACTCTAAGGGCTCTATCTGCGCATGCTGTAAGGATATAGGTGTGTCAACAGCACCCCCTTCACCCCAGACCTCACCTTCGCCGATAAGCGCAAGCGCCAAATGTGACAGCGGGGCGAGATCCCCACTAGCCCCCACACTGCCTTGTTGTGGCACACGTGGGATCACATCTTTGTTGAGAAACTCCAATATTTTTTCTACCACTTTTACGCGGCAACCGCTGTGACCTCGCGCTAAAGCGTTGGCGCGCAAAAACATAATAGCGCGAGTTTCATTTTTGCTAAAAGGATCTCCCACACCAGAGGAGTGCGATCGAATCAAGTTCTGTTGAAGCTTAACTATATCTTGTTGCGAAATGCGAACATCACTGAATGCCCCAAACCCCGTATTCACACCATACATTACATCGCCGCGATGAATTCGATTTTCAATATACGATCGAGATTTTTGCATGGCCTGTCGAGCAGATTCAGCCAGCACCACTAGTGGGCGAGGTTCCGCATGCGCCACCTGCCAAACTTGATCAATGGTCACTCCCTCACCAGAGACAACGATTTCTGGTCGCATTCGCGCCCTCAACTTTCTTTGGATAATTTTAGGGTTTCAATAGCTCGCGTATAGTCATTTTTAAAAACATAGCTGCCCGCTACTAATACATCAGCATCACGGCATTTTTTTGCCGTTTGTTCGTTGATGCCCCCATCAACCTCGATCAATGCTGAAGATCCTAGGTCGCCCAATCGCTTTTTTAATTGTTGAATCTTTATAACTTGATCCTCCATGAATGACTGCCCCCCAAACCCGGGGTTCACGGTCATTACCAAGACCAAATCAACTAGCTCCAAAAACGGCTCTAACTCATCCACTGAAGTGGCTGGCCGCAACGTAATGCCAGGCTTACATCCCAAACTACGAATCTGCTCAATGACGGCGCGCGGATCTTGTGTGGCCTCCACATGGATGGTCAAATAATCAGCGCCGGCGGCCACAAAGCTTTCTACAAACCGTTCCGGAGTTTCAATCATCAAATGCACATCGAGCGGCAATTTGGTCACCGGACGCAAAGACTTAACGACGGGGGCTCCGATGGTCAGATTCGGCACAAAATGCCCGTCCATCACATCAACGTGGATCCAGTCCGCTCCCGCTTTCTCCACAGCGTGGATTTCTTCCCCTAATTTTGAAAAATCCGCAGATAAAATGCTTGGTGCAATTAAGAATCTATTGTTCACCCCATTGGTCTCCGACGTTAACTGTGTAGCCTTTAAGATAATCGGCCACATTCATTCGTGCCCGCGACTCCGGCTGCACTTGTAACACCTTTAAAGTGCCATGACCACAGCCAATCAAAATGCCATCGCTTCCCACCGCCAACACTTGCCCGTGATGGGAGCGTGTTTCGTCAGAGCCAATAACGGCCTTGTGAATTTTCAGCATTTTGCCTTGCGTAAATGTGAAGGTGCCAGGGCCCAGTTGCAGACCCCTGATCTTATTGGAGATGTCTTTGGCGCTATGGGTCCAATCAATAAGACCTTCTGATTTATCGATCTTGCTCGCATAGGTGACCAATGTTTCATCTTGCGAGGTCGGAATGAGCTGCCCCTCCAGATAATCGACAAACTCTTCATGCAAAAGTTCTGCACCCAAAGGCATGAGCGCATCATGCAACTCCACAGCACTCATGTCGTCTGTAATCAAAATTTTTCTCACCCCGATCACGTCTCCGGCATCGAGCTGTTTCACCATCACCTGTAACGCCACGCCGGTTTCAGGATCGCCCGCCATGATGGCCCTTTGAATCGGTGCAGCCCCTCGCCACCTGGGCAATAAACTCGCATGTACATTGACCACCCGCTGAGGATACAAATCTAAAAATCTCTGCGGGAGAATTTGGCCAAAGGCCACCACAACCGCCGCATCAGCATTCCACTCAGCGAGGGCTTCAAAAACTTCTTCCGTATTTACTTTTTCTGGGCTCACTACAGGCAGTCCGTGCTGCAAAGCCAGCTGCTTAACCGGACAAGGCTGTAGTTGCATCTTTCGACCGGATTTGCGATCCGGTTGAGTCATTACTCCCACCACCTCAAACCGCCGGTCATCAATTAAAGATTGGAGGTGATATTGGGCAAATTGCGGCGTGCCCATAAACACTACACGGTAGGTAGACACTTATAAAGACCCCACACCGGCAGGCTCTTTGTTTTTATTCTCTTCGTCTTGTTCTTCTGGATCAGGATAACCATATTTTTTGATCTTTGATTTGATCCGATTGGATTTCACTAGGCTCAGGCGATCAATAAACAGCTTTCCATCCAAATGATCAATTTCGTGCTGAATGCAAATGGCAAGGAGTCCGTCTGTTTTTATGGTTATTTTTTTTCCGTTGATGTCTAAGGCTTCCACTTCAATCAGGTCGAATCGCTCCACCGTTTCGTAATAACCGGGCACGCTGAGACAACCCTCATCGAACGTGGTTTTTCCCTCTTTTTTTACGATGACGGGATTAAACAAAATCAGGGGCTGATCGATGGCTTTTTCTAAATCGGTCTGCTCCGAGTTGTCATAGCGCTTCCCCTCTTCATTTTTTGGTCGGGTATCGACAACCAACAGCCGAACGGTGCGGTCCACTTGGGCCGCGGCCAAACCAATACCATTAAAAGAATACATGGTCTCAAGCATGTCCTTGGCCAACTGCTGCAGCTCTGGAGTGACTTTTTCTACCGGTTCACAGCGTCGCCGCAATCGCGGATCTGGAAATTTCAATACCTCTAGCAATGTCATAGTTCTCCGCTTATAACACGCCGCTTTATTTTTTCAACCGATAGAAGAAAAATCCTGCGGCCCCAGCCATTATAAAATTGGGCCCCAATGCAGCCATAACGGGAGGCAAAATTTCATGCCGCCCCAGGGTGATAGAAGAGCTATAGAGAATCCAATAAGAAACCGCAAGCCCTATTACGATACCGATATTGGCCATATTTCCACCAGAGCGCTGCCTCCCCACACTAAATGGTATGCCAAGCAAAGACATGACCAAACCGGCAAAGGCAAAACCAAATTTGGCGTAATAGTCCACTTCATAGCGAATGGTATCTAGCCCCGCCTCTTTATTTCTTTTTATAAAAGCACTGAGTTGAGCGAGGCTCTGAACATCTGACGAATTGGCCGCGGCAGTGAGATCCGAGACATCGTCGCTCATCAAGACTGTCTTTGCACTAAAGCTTTGAGTCAGCGGAAAACTGGACTCTGGTACAAACAGTGTGACCACGCCGTCTGATAAAATCCACTCCCGATCTTTGATTTCCACATTCTTCGCCTTAATGACTTGCACTAAATCCCAGGCTCCATCGAAATAATACATGGTCAAACCTTGGGCCCGCGATTCCTGGGACTTTAATGTCTGAATATTGAAAAGCACATTCTGTGACCGATACCAAATCCGATTGGTTTTGACCGTTGAATACATGCCTGGTTTTTTCTTGATCTCCACATAGTAAGTGAAGTTCTTTTTTTGGTTGGCCCCCGGCAACACCGTATCACTCAACCAAAAACTCACCACACACACACCGGTTATGAGCGTTAAAATGGGAAGGCTCACCCGGGCCAAGCTCACACCAATACTAAATAAGGCCGTTAACTCGCTGTTTCTGTTCAAACTCGATAGTGTAAACAAGGTGGCCATCAGGCATCCCACAGGCACCATCTGATACAAAATTCCCGGAGTCCAGTAGGCGTAATAGCGAAGAATCGTAGAGCCTGACACGTCCACATTTACAAAGTTGGACATGAAATCCACAGTGATGTAGACGGTCGTAAAAACTGCCAATCCCACAAAGAAATAGACAAGAAACAACCGCGCAATATAGCGATCGATAATTGTTAACACAGTCAGTTATCGTACTTAAGTAAACCTGCCTTGACTAGACTTTACAAAAAGCGTTTACTTTTATTATGGCTTTGCGCGTCTTATTGGCAGATGAAAGTAGCACCATTAAGAAAGTTTTCCAACTTTCTCTTCAGGACTATGCCGTTGAGGTGGTTACCGTCAACGTAGGCCTTGATGTGATCGATGTGGCCCATCGATTCAGACCGGATATTGTGTTTGCCGATGTCTTACTACCTAAACGCGGTGGCTACGACGTGTCTTCAGATTTAAAAGCAGACAGGGAGCTCGGCGATGTGCCGGTGGTGCTTGTGTGGAGCGGGTTTATGGAGCTCGACCAAGACAAGTTTCAAGCCTCCAATGCCGATGCTCAATTAGAAAAGCCCTTTGACGCCAGGCAACTGCGCCAGCTTATCCAGCAACTTGTGCCAAAGACAAAAACGCAAAAAATTTCTCAATTTCTGACCTTTCCAACGATGCCAGAATTTCAAGAAGGTGAAGTAGCAGCTCGTCCAGCCCCCCCGGCCCCCAGTGCCGGCGCTGGAGGCCTTGAAATGGCCACGTCGCCCCCGCCATTTCCCGACGAAGACACTATGACGCGGTCAAATGTTCTCGGAAGTGATCTGGACGATTTTCAACAAGTTCAATTAGCGGCCCCCGAAATGGACACGCATTCACAGGCCTCATCTATTGCGGACCCCTCCCCTCAAGAGATTTTGTCTGATTCTCCGGAAGATGATGAGGGCGGTTGGGTTCAGAAAACCATTTCCAATTATCGCTTAGAACTCGACCACGATGACGAAACGGGCTCTGATGCGATGAAACTTCAGTATGTGGTCCCCGAAGACAGTGTCAGCACGACCGCCCCTCCACCAATTGACCCTGATACTAGCTATTCTAACGATGTGGATGGTGAAGACTCAAATGAATATGCCGTGGAGACAGCCCCGCCAGCCCCTGCGTCGCAAGTCCCCCACCTTTCAGCGGATGAGATAGAGACCATTATCCGCGCTCAATCCGCTGATGTGATTGAATCTGTTGTGTGGAAAGTCGTGCCCGATCTCGCTAAACAAATCATCGAGCGAGAGCTTAAAAAATTGCTTGATGAACAAGATCAAAGCCTATGACCAAGACCACATCCCCTATAGAAAAACTCATCGAGCACGCACTCGATGAAGATATGCCAAGCGGCGATATAACCACCGATTCATTGGGCGTGCCCGAGCAATGGGGACGAGCTCGACTGATCGCCAAAGAGGATTTAGTCCTATCGGGAATGCTTTTTTTTGAAGCAGTCATGCGAAAACTTGAACCGCAAGCCGACATTTCATGGCAGTTTACTGAGGGTCAATTTGTCGTATCTGGACAAACCGTGGGGACCCTTAGTGGAAATCTTGTACAAATTCTCAAGGCCGAACGCGTGGCCTTAAACTTTATTGGACACCTCTCGGGAGTGGCCACCCTCACTCGTTGTTTCGTTGCCAAAACAGTGGGGACCCGCTGTAAAATTTTGGACACCCGAAAAACATTGCCGGGACTTCGCATTTTTGAAAAGCAAGCCGTGGTTCACGGTGGGGGCGAAAACCACCGCATGAATTTAAGTGATGCCATTCTCATCAAAGAAAACCACATCCGGATGATGGGCGGCATACGAAAAGCAGTAAATAGCATTCGCAGTCGAAGCGCTCTTCCCATTGAAGTTGAAGTCACCAACCTTGATGAAGTGAAAGAATCTCTGGCTCTCAAAGTTGACCGTTTGCTCTTAGATAACATGAGCGCGGAGGAAATCAAAAAGGCCTTAGAGTTCGTCCCCTCATCAGTTAAAACTGAAGCCAGCGGCAACATGACCCTTGATCGAATCAGCGAAGTGGCGGCCACAGGGGTTGACTATATTAGCGTAGGTGCGCTCACCCACTCAGCACCCACTGCTGATTTTAGTTTGCAGTTTGATTGGAGTGAGGCTGGTAATAATGGGTGAAATCAACATTGCAAAATGGACTTCGGATTGGGCCAGTCAAACTCAAACGTCTTACTGGTTTGAAAACACAACCACCAGCACAAATGATGTAGCCAAACAAGAGTTTTTAAGAATCAATGAGCCCTTAAAACTTTATGTTTGTGGTTTTCAAACGGCGGGCCGGGGAAGAGACAACAACACCTGGGTGACTCCGGCAGAAAATGCCAGTCTTCTTTGTAGCTGGTCACTGGCCATGGTCTCGCCTCCCCAGCACATTTCAGCACCCCGCTTGGGTCTTGGATTGTTTCAATCCGCACAACAAACTTGGCCACAGATTGATTTTAATTTGAAAGCCCCTAATGACCTCTACATCGGGTCGAAAAAAGTGGCGGGCCTATTACTAGAAAGTCAAAGTCAGGGCGCCTCTCACCGCCTCATTGTGGGAATCGGCTTCAATGTGGCCTCACATCCTGAACAGATCCCCGAAAGCACTCACCTAGGTGAGTTTCACTCCACATTGTCTGAACTCGAATGGACCCAGTTTCTCAGTGCTCTGAAGCACGAAATCATTGATGCACAAAAAGATTGCCTGCACCCCCACCTTGGGGATGGGCCGCGCCGACGACTCCTCGAGGCACTGAATAAACACCCCTTGCTGTCTGAGCCATACATTGATATTTCTGAACATGCTGACTTAGTAACGGGTTCAGGAATTGTACCCTGGGCGACCCTTTAGCTGGAGAATTGCATGGCTTTGACTTACACTCCCTCACCAGAATTTGGACAAGCATGCCCTGAATTTGCACTTCCAAGTGTTGACGGTCAGAGCTTTCAGCTCTCTGACTTTACCGGCACAACAGCCCTTCTCGTGATGTTTATTTGTAACCATTGCCCCTACGTGAAAGCCATTGAAGATCGAATCATTCGCCTAGCTCGCCACATCGCTGATAACGGCGGTGCTGTTGTGGCCATTTGCTCAAACGATCCTGCTGAATATCCCGAAGATGCCCCGGAAGAATTAAAAAAGCGGTGGCTAGAGAAAAATTATGGCTTTCCCTATTTGGTTGATGAGCAACAAGATGTGGCTCGCTCTTTTGGAGCCGTTTGCACACCTGATTTTTTTCTATACGATAAGAACATGAAACTGGCTTATCGCGGTCGACTGGACGATTCATGGAAAGACGCTTTAAAAGTAGACAAACAAGAATTGAAAATGGCATTTGAGGCCATCGTTGAAAACAAACTGCCGGCCAAGGATCAAGTGCCGTCAATGGGTTGTTCTATTAAATGGAAAGGCACGGGAGGCTAAAATGTTGAGGGATAAATTCTTAACCATCGTCACTGTGGTTTTACTGGCAGCGGGACTAGGATGCATTGGTTTTGTTGTACTTAGTGTTTTGAATATTGAAAAACATGTAAAAGAAGTGGGTCATGAAGAATGCATTGATAAGTCAATTAATGCGGTGGCCTTTGACGCTCACATGGCAGGCCTCATTGAAAATGGCGGATCATATACTGTTTTGACTGGCTTTTATGACTGCAACGAAATCAAACGCGAAGATTTAGTTTGGTTTCGTTTTTCACGAGTGATTGAGCCCGTCCCCAGAAAAGTCTACGGTTTACCTGGGGACACATTTGATGCCAACCAAGACTCTGCCGACTTGTCTAAGTGGTACATTCAAATCAACGGCGAACGTATCAAAAGTCTCTCCGGAGCGGATTATTTCATTCAATCACAGTCCGTCCCGCCCTTAAAAACCTATGCTCTGTCCCTCAAAGGGACTATTCCTGAAGACAAATTTATAATTCTTTCTAGTGAACCCCCTGGCCTCACCGACAGCAGCAATCTTGGACTCATTCGACGAGATGCCATTGCTGGAATCGTGAAACTACGTGAAAGCAAATAGATGAAGTGGATTTTATTTTTTGTCTTCAGCGGCATAGTTGTTTTTGTTACGACTTTGTATTTTAATCTGGGCGGACATAAAGATGTAATTTTGAGCGAGGTCAACACAGACGGATTTCACGTGATCTATAAACTTCACGATGGTCCTTATCATAAAATTATAAATACAATTGAGTCTGTTGAGGCATGGGCCGCAAAAAATAATATCCCGTGCCCGCAAACATTTGGCGAGTACCTAGATGATCCAAGATCCGCCGATGAGTCACGTCTGCGCAGCCATGGCGGTTGCATTTTAAGTTCGCCGGTATCCACCGTAGAACAGGGCTTGATCCAGCGCTTTATCTTGCCAGGTCACTACTTAAAAGCCAGCTTCGAAGGGGCGCCGTCAATTGGGCCATTTAAGGTGTATCCAAAAGCTGAAGACTGGGCACGTAGTCACCGAATTCAATTCACTGGCCCGGTGATCGAGGTTTATACCGTCAAAGGTCCTCATTCGATGGTTACGGAATACTACTTCCCCATGCCCAAGTGAGTGGATGTCTTAGCGAGAGAGGCCATGCCATCTACACGGCTGAAATCAATGGCTCGGCGTGGACTTTTATCAGCCCCTTTGGTCGGATAGCCTGCACGAAATCCCATAATGGGCTGTTCGATATTCATAGCTAATATTTCTTGAAAAAACTTTTTCGAAGAAGACAGGGCAGATCTCTCAGAACCTGTTAAATGGGATTTCTTCAAAAGTCCCAGCGCAACCAACGTCACACTCACTGGCTGAAAGGCGATACCCTGACGATTGAGCTCGGTCCATATATGTTGATAGGCAAATCCAAAATCAAAACAAGTAGAAAACTCGGTATTCGGCGCCTGCAAAAAGAACACGCCACCCGCATTTTTAAGGGGTGCTGCAAAACTCTGTTGCGATACCATGTATTGCCCTCCCACTTTAAACATAAACCTCATGGGCGGTACGCTTTTCATCATCTTAATCATAGACTGATCTGCAGCCTTCACGCCCAACTGATCGGCCGGTATGCCAAACGGAGATGACTCTGTGAAATCGATCTCATCAAGCAGCGAGTCTAGTAGATGAGAACTCTGCCACCGGACTCTCTCTAAACCAATGGACGATTTGATCAACTCGTCACGATGTGAAGTGGCATCAACAAATTTAATGCCGTTGTTTCTTTCGGAGGCCAAGGTGACTAGTTTTCGGCAGGTGAGTTCTGGAAGTGGATCATTTTTATAGGCTTCACGATTAGTACGGCGGAGGTAAACATCCTCTACTTTGTAGCTTGAGGTGACATTGTTTTGGGGCTCAAATGTCAATATCACCTTCCCATTCCAAAGTGCGGTACCAATCTCAAACTGGGTAGTGGTCCATGCGTATCCATCGTGGTTTGCCATGATTTCTAAATTGAAGGCAAGTCCACCCAGCGCCATCACCGAAGCTATCCCGTCCACATCCATGGGAGACACCCGCTCGCTTGAGTAGTCCTCCCCGATACTGAGAGAGAGTACCAATCTCTCTCCTTCAAAATCGCACTCCACCTTCCACGGCTGGGCATTTCCACCGGACGCGGCCCATTTCGCATGCTCTAACCAATGCTTCAATCTGTTCTCTAACTCGATGATTTGACCCATGTCCCCTCCAAAATCCCCAAAAGGTATCGCCAAAAGGTATCGGATTCCCTTTGGTAGCGCGTGTGCGTCACGCAAGTGACGCTACCAAAGGGAATCCGATACCTTTTGGCGATACCTTTTGCCTTTCAAGAATAAGAGGCATTGATTTTTATAGGCATATCTGTTGCCATTGAAAGCCACCCCGTGTGCGAAACTAGAAACAAAAGGAGGACTGATGGACAGCGAAACCTCATCCTTTGTCGGGGCACCCATTGACTCTCTTCATTCTCGCGCAAAATCATCCATCGATTATGATTTATTAGCGCAGGAGATGATTTCCTATTTGCGCGGCCCTATCACACAGCGAAGCCTCAGCGACCTGCTTGGCTACACATTTAACCAGGTGGGAAAATGGGAAAGTGGCGCCACAAAAATAAAGTGGAGTGATTTTGTCCAACTGTGCAGCACTCTAGAAGTTCCGCTACGACTCTCCACCGCCCAATTTTTTGGAAAGCCTCCGTCTCATATCCACCTGGAACGGCTGGCTGATACTCTTTTAGATAGCTATGGCTTGATTGATTTAAACAACACAACCATTCGAACAAAACTCAATAAATGGCGCCTAGGAAAAATACAGATTCATCTATCTGATGTGTTGGCCATTTTAGACACTTACCCCTCTTCGCTTTTTGCTTGGCTAATGGCTTTTGTGGACGGCGAGCAGCTTCGATCCATTCAAGGCCGATATCATCATTTTTTAAAGACCATGCAAGCCGTCTCCGATAATCCCACATATATTTACGTGAATACCGCACTGAAGGTGAAAGAGTACGTGGACCTTACTGATCACAGCGACGAAATTCTCGGCAAACACGCGCTCATGCCCGTGAAATCCTTGCGCCGCGCCCTTCAAGAATTGACCTCTTTGGGACTTGTCCTCTTTGACGGACGAAAATTTTTACCCTGCCCATTTGATTTTAGTTTTTCAAATTTACGCCACCAAAACTTGCGGCGCTTCAACAAGTACTCCACTCTTTTAGCTGGCCACGGCTATCCGCTCTCCCTGGGGCCGCTTCAAAGATATGAATCTTTAAATGCTTCAAGATCCTCCGTTCGAGTGAACGCCCTGTCAAAAGAAGCGGCAGACAAAATTAATGACCTAATTATGCACTTTCATAACAGAGCCACTGAAGTCATCCAAAATGACATCGGCCCTAAAAACAATGTACAAATAATTGTATTGCACAGCTTCGCATCAACACTCATCGACCCAGATTTGGCCGAGGGGGTGCTTGATAGCTACTCCAATGATAAACTGTTGCCGAAATAGAGTGTGGCCAAACGCTTTAGCCCCCTTGTTAAGACGGCCATAGGTAAGGCAACGTTTAATAAACTAATGTTTTCGCAACAGGTTTAACGCCGAACCCGCCTGAAACCACTTAATCTGTTCACCGTTAAAAGTGTGAGCCAAAGGCACTTCATCCACAGACCCATCGGCATGTTTCAGCAACGCTGTTAAATTTTTACCCGGACTAAATTCTTTAAGTCCCTTGATATCAATTCGATCTGTCTGTTGAACTTTATCGTAATCAGATGGGTTCACAAAAGTGAAAGCCAACATCCCTTGCTTTTTTAAATTTGTTTCGTGAATTCGGGCAAAACTCTTAGCAATAACAGCCACGCCACCAAGAAACCGGGGCGTCATGGCCGCGTGTTCGCGACTTGAGCCCTCACCGTAGTTCTCGTCGCCAATAATCACCCAAGGTTGATTCTTTGACTTGTAATCACGAGCTATGGCCTGAAATTCTAGGCCAGTCTCACCAGTGAGAATATTCCTACCCTTACCGATTTCGTCAGTGAAAAAATTAGTCGCACCCAATAACAAATTGTTTGAAATGTTATCGAGATGACCGCGGTATTTCAACCACCGCCCTGCCGGACTGATATGGTCGGTCGTACACTTACCGCGAGCTTTACAAAGAACCAATGCCTCTTCACAATCTTTGCCATTCCACGCCGAGAAGGGATCGAGCAATTGCAGGCGATCTGACGTGGGTGCCACCTGCACTTCTACGCCAGACCCTCTCGGTGCCTGATAGGCTTCCGGATCAGACACAAAACCCTTTTCGGGTAACTCCGGTGCTTCTGGTGCCGAAAGCTTTATGGACTGTCCATTTTTACCCTTTAACTCATCCGTTTGTGGGTCAAAATCAAGTTTTCCGGACAACCCCAGGGCCATCACAATTTCAGGGCTTGCAATAAACGACAAGGTCTCCGGATTTGCATCATTGCGGCCTCGAAAATTACGATTAAAGCTACTCACAATTGAGTTCGGCTCGCCTTTTTTAACATCGTCTCGCTGCCATTGACCAATACATGGTCCGCAGGCATTGGCCAATACAGTCGCCCCCACTTCGTTGAGCGTTTGCATTTGGCTGTCTCGTTCAATAGTTTTCTTGATTTGCGAAGACCCCGGTGAAACCAAAAAAGGATGCGCCATAGAAATGCCCGCATCAAGTGCCTGCTTTGCTACATGAGTGGCGCGGCCAATATCTTCGTAGGAAGAGTTTGTGCACGAGCCAATCAACGCCGCAGATAAATTTGTTGGCCAGCTGTTATCGGCAGCAGCCTTTTTCATTGCACTCAGTGGGCGAGCGGCATCAGGAGAGTGAGGGCCAACTATGTGGGGCTCCAGCGTGGACAGATCTATTTCAATCACTTCATCATAGTACTTTGACGGATTGGCCAACACTTCGGCATCAGCTGTGACCAGGTCTTGATTCTCGCGGGCAAGCTCGGCTAAATCACCACGGCTTGTGACTTTCAAGTAGTCTGCCATTCTTGAATCAAACGGAAAAATGGAGCAAGTGGCACCCAACTCAGCACCCATATTGGTTATTGTGCCTTTGCCCGTGCAGCTGATCGACTCACATCCTTCACCGAAATATTCTACTATTTTGTTAGTTCCACCTTTTACGGTCATTATTCCTAACAATTTAAGAATAACATCCTTAGCCGATGTCCAGCCCGACATCTTGCCTTTTAAATGCACTCCCACCACTTTTGGATTCTTCACTTCCCAAGGAAGGCCCGCCATCACATCAGAAGCATCGGCGCCCCCCACTCCCACAGCCACCATGCCTAAACCACCTGCGTTGGGAGTATGAGAGTCTGTCCCGATCATTAAGCCACCCGGAAAAGCGTAATTTTCTAAAACCACTTGATGAATAATACCAGCACCAGGCCTCCAAAACCCAATGTGATAGCGACTAGAAACCGATGAAAGAAAATCAAAGACTTCTTTGTTTTCTTGCATGGCCACTTTCATATCGTCTGTCATTCCCTCGTGAGCGCGAATCAAATGATCACAATGAACCGTCGCCGGCACAGCCGATTCTTCTCGACCAGACAACATAAATTGTAACAAGGCCATTTGGGCAGTGGCATCTTGCATAGCCACTCGATCTGGTCTTAACAGTAAAAAGCTTTCGCCACGGGTGAGGTCTTGCCCCTTTGGGTCGTCCAGATGTCCATAGAGTACTTTTTCCGCCAGTGTCAGCGGCCGACCCAATCGTTCGCGAACGATCTTCAATCGATCCCGCGAGGTTGAGTAGACGTTTTTAACCATTGCCGCTGTGGTTTCGATGGTTGCCATGAAACATGCTCCTTTTTCATGTGAACGTTGCCGCTCAAACTATAATCCAAAGAAATACATAAAGACACCAGCTACCCACTGATGAATGCATTGCATAAATAAGTATTAATGAGACTGCGAGTTACACGTAAGATTTCGACCTGATTTTATCTACGATGATCTTCTCAGGCATGGTCGGATCCTTGGGGTTCACTGAAAAAATCGACTGCTGTTCGCAACGAACCTTTTCTTTAACCAGCCAACGTAGAATGTCAGCCAACTTTTTGTTTCGCTTGTCCTGAAAAAACGGATCATTTTTAAGAGCATCTTTGGCCTTCTTCAATGACCGAGCTTCAGAGGCATCCCGTTCCCCCACTTCATAATAGTCGAGGTCATATTTTTTGACGTCCTCCGGCAACACTCCTAAAAACTTCACGTCGGGCGCCGAAAACTCCGCATTTCTAATCAGACTGGCCGCTGAACCCGCCTTCAAGGTTCGATAAATATTTTGCAGCGTGTACGCATCCAGATCTCCGTAAAAATACATGGGAACACCCAGTTGGGTTTGAATGGTGTGACACCAGCCGCGCACGGCATTTGAGGGAACACCTTGAGCACCAATAATGATGCAATTATTTCGCTTCGTAAAACCGTTTGAAACCAATGTATTTGTTGTGCCCTCTGATTCTACAATCAAACAAAAATCAATTTTTCCCTTTCTTGGCTTAAGCTTGAAAACCTGGGGCTTATTTTTAGGTTGAAAAGGTGTGGTTCCCAAAGTACTTAAATCGACCACCGCAGTTGTGCCATCGGGCAGAGTTTCAGTCACCACCAAGTTTTTTGAGTAAGTTTGGCCACCGCGATCGTTTGCAAAACAATTTAGTTCTTCGCGATAAACCTCAAGCATGTCACAAATAAACGAAATTACAGAGTCACTTTCCTCTTGCGTGTCGAAATCAAGGGGCTTTATGTCTTTATTCCCCTTCACCATACCTTTGGCCATATAGTAAAGCTCACGCTTGGTATTCACGCCACCGGATTGAACATTACCCAGTAAAAGCTCTAGCATAAATACAGTTCGCGCTAATTTCTGAACACTGGAAACATTTAACTCGGTCCCCACCTTTTTATCACCAGGTGTGAGATATCCCACCTTTGGATCATACAAGGCGTTGTCGAGGCTGGCTTTCACGGCCTCAATTCGCGGTCTTTTTGCCTGCTCCAAATCTCGAAGCATGCCATCGCATAGGTTCTTTGCAATTTTAGGAATATCTTTAGACGATTCTCGTAAGCGATTCACTCGCGCCATGGCTTCGATCCTTATTTTTTATTTCGAACTGTCTTTTTCTTTGAAGTGGTTTTGCCCTTGGCCGCCGGCCCCTTCTTCTTTGCTACAGTCTTTGTGGTCGTTTTAGATAGTTTTTTGCTAGCTGCTTTTTTTGAAACGGCTTTTTTACTGGTCGTTTTTTTAGTGGTTCGCGGTTGCGACTCTGACTCTTCATCCAATTCGAAATCTCTTGAGTCATCATCAGAATTATCGTCAGAATCTGAATCTTCCAAGCCCGATCCCAATCGCCGCCGTTGCTTGGCCTTTAATACAGCCAAACGACTTTCTGCCTCTTCAAGTTCAGCCTCGGCCACTTGCGTGTCTCGACCCAATAGTTTCTCAAGTCCTTCTATGGCTTTTTGCTTTCGCTTCTCTGGCGCACCCACAATGCTTGCCAACCCCTCAACAAGAATGGGGCCGAACTTTTCAATGTGTTGCATTTTTCTCTCAAGGTCGGCCGCTTTGTGCTCGCGCTTGATATGGCGTGAGAGTTTTTGGCCAGCACGCATCAGCGCCAGTCGAATTTCTTCCACAAGTTCATCACTGGCATCGATGGTTTCTTTTGACGCATTTTTAAATTTAATAAAGGGCGAAGTCATACTCACAGCAAAAACATACGGCCCTTGCGGCAAACTACCTTTGGGTTGTGATAAACCATAAGAGCGCCAATTTACCGATTCTACCGCCTTTGTGATGGCACATGCCCCTTTATCAAATTGTAAGGGCACCCGGTTGGCAAACCGCAGCAGCTGCACAGGTTCATCGTTGGCAGAAGCCGGACGATCCAGAAACCTGGCAATGGCCACTTCAACAACCACCGGTTTAAAATCACAAATTCGCGGCTTTCTTGTCACCACGCTAAAAAAATCAATTTCTCCGAGGCGCTGAATGCTTTTTGATAACCCCTCTTCACCCACCGTCAATACGGATCGAGTGCTCGGGTTAGCCAGATTTGTATCTTGAATAGCTTGAAATACTTTTTTGAATTCGGCCTCTGAGGTTTTCGTCAACGTCTTGCTCAAAAAACCCTTTGGCAACCCATGTTGGGTGAATTCTTTGATCGTGGCCTCAGTCACCCGCGAAAAACCTTTTTTCAAGAATTTCTCTAAGGTCATATTTCCATACAAATGGGCATGGGTCATAAATTCTCCAAGCTTCATTGTATGGGGGTGTGGCAACGTGGGCGCTGGAACTTTCGGCACATCTTCTGTCACCCGACTCACCACCACGGGCTCGTTGTCGAGAAGTTCATATTTTAGTGTGAGGTGCGGATTAACTAGCGTGGTTCCCTCTAAATAAGTCAACAAACCACCATCGCCCTTAAGCTGAACTCGGCCGTCGATTCTAAACTCCACGCGGGTACCGTGATTGATATCCCAATCCACCAGATTTTTATCTTTAAGTAAGCCTTTGTTGCCTTTGATATCAACGTCGACAATGGTGCTTAAAGCCTTCCGCATTTTTTTTGTTTTAGACAACACTTTCACACCTGAAGCGTTGGTCAGCTGGGCCCATGTGGTGGCCGCTGAAATCCCTATTCCTTGTTGCCCACGGGAACACTGTCCTCGACCAAATTTTGACGAAGCGAGATATTGCCCGAACACCTGTGGTATGTCCGATTGATCAATTCCAGGCCCGTTGTCCTGAACCACCACTTCCACCAAGTCGGTGCTTCTTGATGAGCCCTTACCGACCTTTTTCACAGAAACCAAAATTTCAGGAGCAATCCCAGCCTCTTCACAGGCATCCAAAGAATTATCCACAGCCTCTTTCAATGTGGTTAAAACAGCCTTGATCGGGGATGAAAACCCCACTTGTTGTAGGTTTTTTGCGAAATACTCTGCCGTACTACTTTTGGTAATGGTTGCCACAGCGTCTGCTATCCTTGATGAAAACCAAAGCTGGCCCGACGATTAAAATACCTCAATGGTATCGGTATGTTAACCGCACACCTAAACTTCAATAGTTGTTTGAAAAATCAAAGTGTAGCAGAATAAATTAAGAATTTCCAAGCCCTAGGTCGGCAAGTTGTATCTCGGCCGGCGTCAAATGGGCCTTTTGGGTATTGCAAGACTTGCAGCTGACAACCACATTGCCCTTGGTGCTTCGGCCTCCGCGCCCCACAGGCACAAGGTGATCCATGGTCAGGTCTTCCGGCGCAAACCGTTGCCCACAGTGGTGGCAAATTCCATCGGCCAACTTTTGCTTCCACCATTGAGAGCGTTTTAGCTCGCGAGCTTTGGCCCGCTGCCGACCCTTGTGTTGAGGATCTGCGGGAATGTAGTATTCAGACGTCATGCGACCTCAATAACACGCAACGTTAAGAAATTCCACCTGATAATGCGCGATATAAGCTGGAAATGGACGATTTCCCATGTTAGTTCCCCGCCATGACAATCATCGAAATGGAAGACCGTTTAAGACAAGCCTTTCCCGGCAGTGATGTGGTGGTTATTGATACCACGGGGGATCAGTACCATATGGAGGTACGGATTGCCGCCCCGCAATTTGAATGCCTTTCGCGGATAAAGCAGCACCAAGCGGTGATGGCCGTATTTGACGACGAGCTTAAAAGTGGCGCCTTGCACGCCCTGAGCGTAAAAACTTTAAATAAATAGAAGCTGGCAGGAGATATAAATGGATGCAGATTTAAAAAAACGCATTGATGACATGGTAAAAAGTGAAAAGGTGTTTTTGTTTATGAAGGGCACGCCCAGCTTCCCTCAGTGTGGTTTCTCGGCCCGGGCTGTGGCGATTTTACGCGAACTTGAAACGAATTTTGGATCTTTCAATGTCCTAGAGGATGAATCCATTCGCCACGGAATTAAAGAGTACGGCAACTGGCCAACTATCCCCCAACTCTATGTAAATGGAGAACTGCTGGGCGGAAGCGATATCATGCTCGAAATGTTTGAAACTGGCGAGCTGAAAGACAGTCTCAATAGTTGATCACGCCTTCTTTGCACAAAGTTGCTGGTTGATGACATCACCGAGTTGCTGTTAGATATTGTTCATGCAAAAAAACATCGCCCTTTGGGACCGCCTGGCACGACTCACCTTTGGAACTCTTCTTTTAGCCTATGCGATTGCTGGTGGCCCCGCATGGGCCTACCTTGGCATATACTTTCAAGCCACCGCAGCTTGGGGTGTAAGCCCCTTTTATTGGCTGATTCGAAACCGCCGCAAAAAGGCCATGTAGGACAATAGCTCGGTGAAATCAGTCATTCGCAATTCGGTCATCTTATTCTCAATTGTTTTATTTTCGGTTCTAGTTGCATTAGCTTACACAATTTTTAGTTCACGCATAGAACCGAAAGTAACCACCACTAGCCAAAAAGTGCACGTGGCCTTGGGTTTTCACATCAACTTGTACCACTCTTTTCGGGGCGATACGGCTGATGAGGATGGCTTTGGTAAAGACCTTCGAATCATCCGCCACACCTTGGATGTACTCGATCAACTCAACAACGAGGGCATACCCGTGCGAGCCACGTGGGATATGGACAACCAGTTTTCCCTAGAAGAAATTCTTCCCCAACATGCCCCTGATATCATTGATCGCATCAAGGCCCGTGTCGAGGCTGGTAAAGATGAAGTGATCGTGATGTCTTATAACAACGGACTGGCGGCCGCAATGACGGCCGATGAGCTCGAGTCCTCTATTAAGATGGCCCTCAGTAACGACAAAAAAAGTGGCCTCAAAGATGTATTTAAGACGGTCCGACCTATTGTGAGACCGCAAGAAATGATGACCTCCACGGGCCAGTTTTCTGCCTACAAAAAGCTAGGGATGCAGGCCATTTCTCTTTACTACAGCGCGATCACATTTGACAGCTTTAGGCTTTTTACGAGACCTCTCACCTTGCAGGAAGCTCACAATCCCCTGCGCCTGACTGAGGGCTCAAACAAAAATGCCCTCACACTAATTCCCACATATAATGTGGGAGACCTCATCGAAAATGTAAGCCTGGCTCACTGGACCAAAAAATTACACCAACAACAAATTGCAGGGGCACTTGGTACAGATGCTCTTGTCTTTGTAAACTTTGATGCTGACGATGAGTATTGGTACGGTTACAAGCTGCCGTTTTATTTAAAATGGCTACCTAACACCGGAGGCCTGGAGCAACTCGTTCGCTCAGTGGCCAAGCGGCCCTATGTTCAATTCACCACGCCTTATGAATATCTTAAAAGCCACTCCGCTCAATCAAGCCTTGAGATCCATCAAGATCTGGCAGATGGAAGTTTTAACGGCTTTAACTCATGGGCTGAAAAATCTTACACAACAAATATTTGGACAGATATTCTTCGAAGTCGCAAAATAGCAGCTACAGCTAAAAATTCAGCTTCTGGCCCTCCCTCGCCACCACTTCAGTCTCTCCTTGATGAAAGTGAGAAATTTCGCACCCGTTTACTTTCAACCACTCATTTTGGCATGTCCACGCCGTTTTTAGCCAAACCCCGAGAAATTGTTGTCATGGATTTACTCGAAAAACTAGCAGAGAATGATAAATTGATTCTGCAATTTCTTTATCCTTCACGAAAAAAGAAAATGGGTAAAGTTCAACAACAAGCTCTTCCTCCCCCTGGCATCACTTACTTAGATACAGTCTACCTTGATACAAAACAAAATGGCCGTTTTTTGAGCCTCCCTCTGGCTGAGGGCAACGAGCAATACGAAAGCTACGTTTTAAAAACGCCAAAAGGCCGCCAATACGAGGTCGCAGCCCTCCCGGAGCCAGATAAAAAAATAAAACTCCTGATCAAAAACGATCTGCCCCCCGGAGCATACTTTCTTTATGGAAACCGCCGAGAGAGCACCGTTCCAAAAGGGGTGGTCGCGTCGGCTGGACTACTCAAAAATAAATATGTCACCGTAAACTTTGATGAAAGCGGTCAATTGCCCCAGGTGGACTACAGAAATAAATCCGTTTTGAGTTCCGGAAGCCTTCTTCCCAAAATGCGCTACAATGATCAATGGGTGCGAGCCCAGAATGTTGAGGTTTTAGGCTTGAAGGATGGCAGCCATAGCGTAGCCTCAATCAATATTAAAGGCCAAATCACTCTGGGTGAGAACTCCCTCGAAAAATCAATGGGTCAGTTCGATTATATTTTGAGTGTTTATGAAAATGAGCCGCACTTATTTGTTTCAGGGTCTATTACCTGGCCAACTACCCATAAACACGATTTGATAAAACCTCACTCACCCACTCTGGCTCGTTGGGTGGACCTGAAATGGCAAGAGGTCCTGCCCTTACCTTTGCTTTGGTCTGCCAAGACTGACATCTCAAAACCATTTTCTGTTTTTAAAAACAACTACATGAATCATCAGGGCGAATATCAACTGGATTATCACCAACATCATCCCGACAATCTAAACTTGGCCAATGTAAATAACCACATCACAAATGGGTATGCGGGAGTGGGCCTCTCGAATCAAAATATCTATGTCGCCCACGCCGAAGATGTGTCGGCAAATTTTGCATTTATGCCTCTTCAACAACGCTCCTCAAGCGATGCGCCACCTCTATCCATCACCCTGGGTCCATTTGGTACCCTGTATGGTCCCCAATACAAACAGCCCACTTGGGAAAAAGGGTACGGCTATGAAGCCGCGTTTGTCACCGGCCAACAGTACGCTTCTTCGGCCCCCACGTTCAATGGCTATCATCAGAAGTTTTCAATCATGTTGGCGTTTTCAGATGAAAATGAAAATGTGTCTAAAAAACTAGCCGCGTTGAAATCATTCAGCCACCCTGGAATGTTGTGGTCACAGACTCAGCCTCCTGTGGTTTCTGCTTCGTTTACCCCACAATCACTGCCGCCAAGTGATAAGGACATTCCGCCGATCAAATTGAATTCAAACAAAAAAGGCCCTAGCATTCCCATGTCTCTGCAGATTAAGATTCTTAGAGAAAACCTTCAGTTAATGTTCCAGTAGAAAGATGTGTGATCTTGAGCCCGTCCCCGCACCACAAACTTTTTGAAATTGCAAAAGCGGGTCTGGAAGCCAACATTGTAAAAGTGGGCAACGGTAGTTTTCTCAGTGCTGGCAGCAATCATTTTCGAGGGTTTTGGACGCGAGATTTTTGTCTGTCAGTTCCTGCCCTCCTCAAGCTCGGGCACAAAAATGTGGCCGCCCATCACCTAAACTGGCTCCTCGATCACACTCGCGAAAAAGACGGCTTAGTGCCCCGAGTGATTGATAGCCTGGATACGCGCTTTCGAGTTCCTGCCGCATTACTTCGGCAAAAACTGCAGCTCTCTTGGCCCAAGTTCTCGGTTTCAGACAACTTGGCCCCCGAATATTTAGGAGAGCACAACACAGTGGCCATTGACTCAAACCTTTTTGTGTTGATGTCTTTGCTACAATTAAAAGAGTATGATTCGAATTTGGATTTATTTAAAATCCGCGCGAAAACGCTAAAAAAAATTCTTCACTTCTATGCCCCCTATTTTTCAGACGGCCTTATTTACCAAAGTCGATTTGCTGATTGGCAGGACAGTGTGGATCGCTCTGGTCGAAGTTTCATAGTGAACCTTCTTTATTATGTTGTAGTGTCTCGCGTAAGTCCTCTACTTGATTTTGAATTTGATGCCGAGGGATTTCGAGCTCGCCTCTATCGCAAATTTTTTGACACCCACTCAGGCCTTTTTCGCACGCATGAGCAGCTTCCCCACATAGGTTTAGACGGCAACTTATGGGCCATTGAGTGGGGGCTGGTGGAAAGCGAAGAAAAAACCACGCTCTATGAAAGACTAAAGAGCCACTCATTGTGGCAAACGCATGGCCAGCCGGGATATGTGACCGATCGCGATTACCCAGGTCATTGGCATAGTTGGACGGTGCAATCCGTCGGACTGAACCACTACCACGATCGCCTTTATTGGTCGTGGCTGATGGCTCTATCGGCAAAGGTGGCGCATCTTTGTGACGACTTCATCGAATCAAAACGGCTGTTGAACCGGTTACAGTCGCTGGCTGAGCGCGATGGCGCTATTGGAGAAATCTACCAACCCAACAAAGATTTGACGCCGTTTTCTTCGTGGGCTTATCAATCAGAGTCTCCATTCAGTTGGGGATCGGCCAAGATCGTCGAGGCTGTTTTGGACATGGCCCATCTTGGTGGGGCAACAACCTGAATGGGCGGGACCATAATGTCATCCCGCCCTGATTAAGGCCGCCCTAATAATATTACGCTAGGAAGATAAAATACATCGAAGCGACCCAGCAACTGACTAGCAATATAACCAATGCGATGGTTACCGGCTTTGAAAAGGGTCTTTGTGTATTTGATGGTTTCATAAAATCTCCTAAATGGCTTTTGGAATGGGTGTATAGGGGCCATCATCTTTATAGTTTATTTTAATTTTCTTAATGTCACAGGTATTTCCTGTCCGCCCAGCCAGCTCGCACAGTGTGCTTTTGATTTGTTGCTCCACTCGGTAGTTTTCATCACTATCGCACGGGATATTAGACACTGCAAATTTCGCCACGCGAAGCACCACACCAATTGTGCCAAAGGTGACGGCGGCCTGTACACCTACGCCTCCTGTGCAGGCCAGGCTTAAGACGGCGGCCGTTTCAAAAGTAATAGATATGGCTTCTAGACCGCCTCCCAGAGCTTCGTAATTTTCACAACGAATCTTCACCGGTATGAGATAAAGACTGCCGGGCACAAATTCATAATAGGCCAGGTCTTCGCTGAAACGAGCTGCATCTCTCGACGACAGCCCCATGTTGCTGACATCCTCCAGACAAACACTGGCTCCGTTGCTCAATTCAATCTCTTGAGCTTGAGCGGGCAGAATTAAAAAAATCGCCACGAAAAAAGTAAAAATTTTGGTCACTGTTTTCATAAAATACTCCATTTGCGTTAACATCGCTTAAATAGTTCACCGTTCGCAGTGGGTGTATAAGCAAACAAAGGACCAGGAGGCCTAAGGCTCAAACCCTCATGATTTCGTTCTGAGACCCTGGCCGTCCGAAACCTCGGAAATCCTGTCTTGAAGTGGAGAAAATTGATTTGCGGAAAATGGCTATCAATCAATAAGGCAACAGAGATTCGACTCCGCCAACTCAAAAAATAAACTTCTCCCTAAAACCAAAAAATTTCGATACGTAACGGCACTTTATCGAAATAAGCGCCATCGAATTGGATCTCAGATCTCCACTCTTAAAGTCTAGCCTATTGAAAACCCAGCTTCTTTTGTGATGCTAGGCTCTTCATAATAGAAAGAGGTGCCTAGTCTTTTCCAAAAGGAGATTCGTTTTCATGCGAATTATATTTTGTTCTATTATTTTGGCCATGTCTTTGTTTACGAGTCTTGGTGTATGCGATTCTCTTCGGCCAAGGGAAAGCCTTCCTGCATCGGCCCGCGATGAGGACATTCAGAATATTCTAAATGAAATCAGTGGCGAACTTCCTTCCTCTGCGCAAAAGCTGATTAAACGCGGCACCCTTGGCATTAGTGTGGCAGAACTAATTCCTGGCTCTAAAGAGCGAAGATGGGCCTCAATCAATGGAAAATCCTCGTTATGCGCAGCCAGTACACTTAAAATAGTTTGCGCTCTCGCAGCGTTTGAAGCTGAAGCCAGGGGGCTTGTTGAAATTTCTGACAGCAAACCCACTTCGACGAACCCTTCCCATCTGACCGACAAAGTTTATATCAACTCAGAAGACATTAAGAGCAGCATTCTTTACCACAAACCAGGCCATGCGACGGCTGGAAATCGCGATGCAGGTAAGGTCTGCAAAGCCGTAAATGATGCTTTCATTCTCCGTCAAGGCGGCAAACCAAATTCTAGTTCATATTCTCAATGCTTTGTGAACAGCCTGCTCAAAGAATGGGGATTTCACGACGATGGGCCCGAAGGCATGTGGCTGGGTTTACAATACGGGTCAAAAACCAGATGTAATGTTCCCCCCCCCAAACAACGGATATGGCTTACCCACACTAACCACACAACGAGCCACAAGTCAGGGCCTAAACTCTCTGTGGACGGCTATTGAGCTGGAAGAAATACCGAGCATTGACCCCATGGCCATGAAGCGATTTAAAAAAATAATCGGCACCGGCCCCGTACCAAAAGGTTACCTGGGAAAATATCTATGCAAATCGCGAGATGTTTGCGCTGTTAAATACGGCAAAACTGGAACTTACAATTGGAAAAGTAGCAACCTACGTTGCCGCAACGATGCCAGAGTCTTGGAGTTTCCCAACTATGCAGGGGCAAAAATTGTAATGTCGGTTCTTTGCAATGACCGCCATTCGGCCAATACGTGTACTGCGTCGGATCTTGCTTTGATTTCAGCTAAAATCAAAGAAAAAATGGAAGCTCGGTGGGTGAAAATGGGATTAAAGGGCGTAAGCTCACGCCCCATTATGCCCGTAAAGGCCATTCAGAGAAGAGCAGTACAATAAACTAAGTTCTTGCCCTGGCAAGCGGAAGCGCTGCCAACTAACCACAGCCACCATGCGGGCAAAACACACCTCGATGCGCAGCAAAATTGAGGGTAGCTGCCCCCAACAGAGCGGTGGACATATTCCCTGGTGACTACTAGTATTGACGTTTATATGTTTAAACTGCGAACGCTAATATTGATCATGTTGATACTTCCTGGATACGCTCGCGGGGACGAATGCCTCGGTTGGTTCTTGCGAGCTGGTCTGGCAAAGGAAACTTCGGATTGTGAACTAAAATGCAGTGTCACCCCTGTGGATATGGGCACATTCTCCTGCCCACAACAATGTGAAGATTTATGTCAAAAGGATACTTTCGATCTGGTTTTAAAATATACACCCCGCCTTACCGAAGGCGATAGAGTCGTCATAAAGAAATATCCCTTGGATGCTTTAACTGTGTATCGGCTAAAATCAGAAGTTGACTCTCTCACAGATAAAGTTTTTGGAAAAGCGTCTACCGGAGATGAAAGTGATGCTTTTAGACATTTTGTATGGAGCGCACGCCTCTCTATTGAACTGGGTAAAGAAAAGGCCAAACTGTTTTTAGACGCTCACGAACAAGACTCCACCCAGAGCAGCTTAGATAAAAAAATGGATATTGAAAATAACTCCCAGGGCATGAAATTCATAGACGCGCAGGTCGGGGTAAAACCGGAAATTGACGCCATAGAAAAAGAAGCTCTTCAACGGCTGCGAAGCAAATCGCTGATCGTGAATGAACCTAAACTCAAAAATATACCTGGTGGATACTATTCTAAATAGGTTGGTCACATCAATAAGCGCTGTTGTCCTTTTCTTTGCACTTCTATCTGTGTTTGAGGCATCGTATTGGCCATTTGAAATCGTCGCCAACTTTAAAGAAATCATATTTTGGATGACCGGGGCACTCTTCTTATTGGCCCTATTTTCTAAAAAAAAACCACTCGCTATTGCTTTATCGGGTGCTTCGCTCGTATTTTGCGGGGTATCAATCATACCCTTTTATTGGAACTCACAAGTAGGCACGTCAAATCCAAAAGTAATTAATGAATCGCCGTACCGTCTTGTATTTGCAAATATTAACTCGCAGAATTTAAATAAACAAATGTTGGTTGAGTATGTGTCTGACCTCAAGCCAGATATTTTAATGCTTGCTGAGGCCAGTCCCGAATGGGAGTCCGAAATCAAAATTCTTGAACAGGATTTGCCCCACTTGAAAGGCATTTTTTTGGACTCTAATTTTGGATTGGCTGTTTTAAGCCGAATACCCATACAATCAGATAGGGTTTTTTTGGATCGAGCAAATACGATCCCTGCTCTTCTGATAAGCTTTAAATCAGCATCAGGTCCACTCAACGTGGCTGTGCTACACGCATTTCCACCGTTGGGTTGGTATGGAACGATCAGTAAAAACCAATACATTCGTGGGCTCGCTCAACAGCTGGGCGAATTAGATGGTCCATTGATCGCCTGCGGCGATTTCAATACTAGCCCATGGCTCAAGACCATGCTTGAATTTTCTCAGATATCGCGGCTGCGACTACCAGGAACCCCAATCGGCACTTGGCCGGCATTTCCTTTTATTCCCAAGCTGCCCATTGATAGCTGCTGGACAAGGCACGTTGAAGTTATCAACTATGCGAGAGGTCGTGACATTGGCTCCGACCATTATCCGTTGGTACTGGAATTTGTGTTGAAACACGATTGAAATTCGAAGAGTGGTTCAAGATTTCGTGCACCTTTATTCCGGGTTTTGGCCGGCACCGACCAAATATTGCACAAAAAAACAGACTTTCCTCGGGTCTATTGAAGATGACGTAAGTCACTAATTTTTTTCATGAAATACTCAAGTTCCTAGCCTTTGTTCCGATATAGAACAACGGAGGGAGTATGGCCAAAATTCTTTTGGTGGACGACGATCACGATATTCTAAGAATCGGCGACAAGCTTTTGAGTATGGCAGGTCACGAAGTGCTTGTGGCCAGTGATGCCATTCAGGCCATGGAGCACCTTAACACCTCTCACTTTGATGCTATTATTTCAGATGCCCGCATGCCCCGGTTTAGTGGGTTTCAACTAATTCAAACTCTAAAAAACGATGACCGCTATGACCATATGGCTGTGGCCATGTTGACCAGCCTGAGAGAACGTCGAGATATTGAAAAAGCGATTCGATCAGGTGTTGACGACTACATCGTAAAACCTATCGACCCAGCGCTGTTTTTAAAAAAGGTCGAAGAGCTTTTTAAAAAGAAACCTCCTAAAGAGATCATGGAATGGCAATTGCCCGCATCAAACCGCTTTGTCCGCGCTAACGCCGTTGTGGACGTGGATTTGAAAGTGATTTCAGAACTCGGTGTTGTGGCGCTCATCTCGTCGCCATTGAAACCTGGCACCCTTTTTAAAATTAACTCTGAGGTGTTTGGTAAAATCGGAATTGAGCCTCCGTTTCTTAGAGTGTTATCAGTGAGTGAGGTTGAAGACGGACTTTGGGAAATTAAGACCGGCTATTTCAAATTGCATTTCTCAGATCGACAAAAAATTAAGTCATGGCTTTTTAATCAGCCCGGCATGAGCCTGACAAATGTGAGTTAAAGGAAACAATGTATGCGTATCTTGCTCGCTGAAGATGACATGAACATTTCAACCATTGCCAAACTGGCTCTTGAACATATCGGCGGACACACGGTGGATCTAGCCACTGATGGCGAGGCCGCTTTAGAAAAGGCCCTTCACGGCACCTATGACTTGATCTTGCTTGATGAAATGATGCCAAAGAAAAATGGAATTGCCGTCTGCCAGGAATACTTGGCACAAAAACAAAGTCCAACTCCAGTGATCTTTATGAGCGCCAATACTCAAGAAAGTTCAGTGACAGCTTTTCATCAATTGGGGGTGGGTCACATTCCTAAGCCTTTTGATCCCGCCACGTTGAATCAACAAATTGCCGAACTCTTGAGAAAAGGGTCAAGGAAAGCTGCATGATCAACTCCCTGCGCGTTAGAGTCATACTGTTAATGACGGTTGGCCTGACCGCCACGGCGGGATTTGCTTATCTCACAGTCAATGCCTTTTTGAATTTTGAAAGAGCGTCTAATGAAACTCATTTGAGCTTCGCCGTTCAAGACCGTGCCGAGAACATGCTGGATCCGGCCTCACGAACCCAAGCTTTAAAGGAACTCTCAGAGCGCCAAAGCACGAATGACCCTCCCCATCGCAAAGAAGGATTACCAGAAATTATCAAATCCGCAGAGGGCAAGCGCATAACCAATTTAAAAGCACAAGTTCATGCACTCATCAAAAATGAAAAAGCCTACCGACAGTACATCTCTCCCCTTCAGCAATACTCAAAAAAGAGGATGCTGTATTTTGGGACTTTCACATTGTTTTCTGCGTTGATCTCTTTGGGCCTGGTCTTGTGGTTTTTGCTACGTGGGATTTTTCGACCCCTTCGAGATCTATCAGAAAAAATGGTGGATTTTCAAAATGACAAATACACCTATCAATTCTCAGTTCCCCCCCCCAATGAAGTGGGTGACCTTCAAAAAACATTTAATGCTCTTGCTCAAAGAGTGCTTACCAACATGGATGAACTGAAGTCTCTGGATAAGGCAAAATCTGAATTCTTAAGTATTGCGAGCCACGAGTTGAGAACACCGCTCACGTCAATTAAAGGTTCGCTCAGCCTCCTAAAGAGTGGCGTAGTCGGCAGTTTCCCAGACCCCGCACTTAATCTTTTGAACATTGCCGAAACAGAAACCGATCGACTAGTGCGTCTGATCAATGAGCTTTTGGATTTGGCAAAGATCGAAGCCGGCAAGTTTCCGCTCAATAAAGGCTGGGGCCGTCTAAGGCCCATCGTTGATAAAACCATTGAAGCTCTTAACGGATTTTCTCAAAAAGCCAATGTGACCATTGTGGCTCCTGATATCCCTAGCGTAAAAATTCATGCTGACGGCGACCGCATCCAGCAAGTGCTTACAAACTTGCTGTCAAATGCTATCAAATACAGCCCTGAAGGAGGCCAGATCACATTGACTGTTGAAGCTGAAGAAGGGCATCCTCTTCGGATTTCAGTGACTGACCAAGGGAAGGGCATTGCCCCAGAGGACCAAGAACTTATATTTGAGCAATTTCGACAGGCCACCGGACCATCAAACCCACTGGTTAAAGGCACAGGCCTAGGTCTAGCCATAGCAAAAGCACTGGTTGATGAGCACTGTGGGACCATCGGGGTATATTCGGTGGTCAACGAGGGCGCCACATTTTACTTTGATCTTCCTGACTGGGAGTGGGCGCAAGAGGCCGCCGTAGAAAAGACAACTGACGAGTCCGTGGCTGCGTGAATTTTAGCCTTAGATTCTATGGCCACTCCTGAGTTGTCTACGCAATGCCACCAACAATTTAACTCGGCGACCCATGTTTACTGCACGTAATCTGTCTCCCTACTTTAACTCTGCGAAAGGAATGTTCGCACATTCGATTGATTGCTATATTATGATATTGAAGGTTTATTTAGGCGGCCCTAAGTAAGGCAACAATTGTGGCCCCTGCTGTTTTGCCAACAAAAAGAGAACACTATGAATTTAGATGCTATGCTTGCCCAGCTCCAAAAAGACTATGTGACTGAGCTCCCCGATAAAATCTCACAAATGGAATCACATTACACCACCGGTGACTTTGAAGCCCTAAGAGATGACTTCCATAAAATTAAAGGCACCGGTAAAACCTACGGCCTTCCGGAGGTGAGCCTTTTGGGAGAAGCCACAGAGAATCTTTGCATTCACAAACCTCAAGCTCTGCCCGAAGCCATCCCCCTGGCTATTGCCATACTCAAAGACATTCACCAAAAGCGCAGCCAAGGCCACGAGATGCCCATCGCCACCGACCCACGCTACCAAAAGCTGACCCGCTTGTAAAAAGGGATACCCATCTTCGGTGAGGTGGTTTATTTATTTTATAAGCGGAGGCCTTATGAATCTTGATGAACTAAAGCAAATATTCTCTCCAGAAGATATAACCACCGAGCCCTCGGCACTTGAAACCTACGGCCGTGATTGGACCAAACATTTTACCCCCGCCCCTTCTGCCATTGTATTCCCCCGCAAGACGCCGCAAGTGCAAGAGCTCGTAAAATGGGCCAGAAAAAACAAAGTGGCTCTTGTGCCCTCCGGGGGACGCACTGGCCTTAGTGCCGCTGCCTTTGCGACAAATCATGAAGTGGTGGTTTCTTTTGAGAAAATGAACCGCGTTTTAGATTTTAACGCTATTGATGAAACGGTCACTTGTCAGCCAGGCGTAGTCACGGAAGCACTTCAAAATTATGTAAAAGCCCAGGGTTATTATTTTCCTGTGGATTTTGCAGCTCGAGGTTCGAGTCAGATTGGTGGAAATGTGGCCACCAATGCTGGTGGCATTAAGGTGATTCGCTATGGTCTGATGCGAAATTGGGTAGCTGGATTAACTGTGGTGACTGGCTCTGGCGATACATTGTCCCTTAATCGGGGGCTTGTGAAGAATGCTACGGGATATGATTTTCGCCAACTGTTTATCGGCAGCGAAGGCACGCTTGGATTTATTACCGAGGTGACTCTTAAAGTTACTCGGATGCCCAAAGACCTTACTGTTTTTGTTTTTGGTGTTCCTGAACTTGAGGCGGTAATGAACATCTATGAGGCCTTCAAAAAGAATTTTCCAATTATGGCCTACGAAATGTTTACTGACCTCGCCCTTCAATATGTCACAAACCAACAAGGCATAGAGCGACCGTTTGAGACCAAGACACCCTATTATGTTCTTTTGGAATTAGAAAAAGACTCAGAAGAGACCTTTGAAAAGGCCATGGAAATTTTCGAATCCTGCTCTGAAGCCGGCTGGATTGAAGATGCAGCTGTCAGCCAGGACTCTCAACAGGCGCAAAATCTTTGGCGGCTACGTGAAGACATCACTGAAGCCACGAGCTACAAACAGCCTTACAAAAACGACGTATCCGTTTTGATCTCAAAGGTTCCACAATTTCTTACGGAAATGACCAATATCATTGAACAACAACATCCCGACTTCGAAGTAGTCTGGTTTGGCCATATCGGCGACGGCAATCTTCATATTAACATCTTAAAACCCGACAATCTCTCGAGCGAAGAGTTCGTAAAACGCTGTAAATCAGTGGACGAAATCATGTTCACTATGATTGAAAATCTCGGTGGTAGCATCTCTGCCGAGCATGGCGTGGGCCTGACTAAAAAGCCCTTTTTGCAGCACACAAAAAGTGCTCAAGAGATTGAATACATGAGACAGGTCAAACGCGTGTTTGACCCTGACGGGATTATGAATCCCGGCAAAGTTTTTTAATCGCAACTTACAAAAGCCGCGTTTTTAACGACGTGGGCAGCTCAGAGATTTTTTTCGTTGCCTCCTCCGCATCACCGCTGCCCATATCCATGATTAAATATCCAATATGCGGATCCGTGGAGAGGTGTTGTGCTTGGATATTACCACCACACTGGGAAACAATGCTGTTTATCGCTCCCAACACACCAGGTACGTTCTTGTGAAGGTTGACGATTCGAGGAACTCCTTCAAGGGGCATAGCCACATCTACGGCTGGAAAATTAACCGCACCGGAGGTTGCGCCCGACTTAAAGTAACGGATGATGCTTTCAGCCACCTCATACCCTATGGCCTCTTGCGCCTCCTCGGTACTGCCACCTATGTGAGGAGTAAGAATCACATTTCTCATGTTCTGAAGTTCACTGGTGAACAAGTCCTCATTGCTTGCCGGTTCTTTTGGAAAAACATCTACAGCAGCTCCGGCCAAATGCTCTGTTTCAAGAGCTGTTGCCAAAGCGGATATGTCTACCACAGTTCCCCGACTGGCGTTCATCAAGTAGGCCCCTTTTTTCATGAGCGCTATCTCTTTTTGACCCATCATATTTTTTGTTAATGGCGTTTCGGGAACATGAAAACTTACAAAATCTGATTTTTGCAACAAGTCTTCAAGGGTCGACTCTGGGGTTGCATTACCCAGTGGCAATTTCTTGACGATATCATAGTAAATCACGTTAAGGCCCATGGCCTCAGCCAATACACTTAATTGGCTACCAATGTGCCCATAGCCTACAATTCCTAAGGTCTTACCGCGAATCTCATTGGCACCCACAGCTGACTTTTGCCAGACCCCTTTATGAGCATTCATGTTTCTATCACCCAGCTGACGCGCCAGTGCTATCATTTCACAGACCATCAACTCAGCCACACTTCGAGTGTTAGAATAAGGCGCATTAAAAACTGGTACCCCCAAAGCATTGGCGTGATCCAAATCAATTTGATTTGTACCAATACAAAAAGCACCGATCATTTCTAAATCCGGGAGACTTTGTAATATTTGAGATTTCATTTGCGTCTTAGACCGAATACCTACCGCGTGAAATCCCTGGGCTCGACTTATCAACTCCTCACCCTTAAACGCCTTAAGCTCTCGCTCCACATAAAAACCCGACTCTTCCAAACGCTTCTGTGCAACGGGATGAATGGCTTCTAACAACAACACTCGGTAAGAGTTTTTAACTGACATTCTCAACGGCCTCCTCAAATGATCTTGCACCATACATCAGACTCCTCTTGGCAGAAACGCCCAAGAAACTGAGGATGCGGCGCGCGATCTCATTGTCATGCGCTGCGTCCCACTGCCCATCTAACATTCCTGCCTCGACCAGTCTCGTGTAGGATAAGACCGACAACTATGACTCATTCTCTAGGGAGATCCTCTTGGCCGTGCGAAGACCTTGAAGCCCTTTTCAGGCGAGGGCTATCTGGGTTGGTGGCAATTGAATGACTTAAACTACCGCAAGTGGTTGGCGGAGAAAGGCCACTGGTCACAGCCTCGCACGCTCAAAATTTTCTCTTTCGAGAAGCGGTCGTTTCCAAATAGAAACCTAACTCAGGAGATGGTTTTGTGAGTTTTTTTCGAGTGCTTGCCGTTGATGATGACGACTTGGTCTTACAGAGTTTGCGCATGGCCCTTCCTGAACCATGGAAAATGCAAGGAACCAGCGACTTTAAAAATCTGCCCACAGAAAAATTTGATGCGGCTTTTGTGGATATGCATCTCACCGGAAATCTCGAAAGGGCTGAGGGTGTTGATGTCATTCAGCGTTTGCACGATCAAGATCCTCATCTTGAAATTATCGCCATGTCCGGCGACCTCGATCGCGATTTAATGGAAAGGTGCTTAAAAGCGGGGGCCTCTCGGTTTTTGGCCAAACCGCTCAACCAAGACGAAGTGGTTTTAACCTTAGAAAAAATTGAAGCCTGGTTACTCCTTCAAGACGCCACCCAATCTCGGCAAGTTCCGAAAATGCGGTGGGTGGGTTCTTCCGATCCGTCAAAATCCACGCAACGGTTGATCGCGGCCCTACGCGGCGAACCTGGTCCCATTCTCATAGAGGGCGAAACCGGAACGGGAAAAGAAGTGGTCGCTCATCTACTTAATCAACAAGACCAACGTAAACCATTTATTACGGTGAACGTGGCGGCCATACCTGAAAACCTTTTTGAGTCTGAAATTTTTGGGCACGTTCGAGGTGCATTTACGGGTGCCGATCAAAACAAAATGGGATTGGCAGAAGCGGCCCACGGCGGCGATCTATTTTTAGACGAGATTGAAGCTCTGCAACCGGCGATGCAGGCTAAACTTCTGCGTTTTTTAGAATCGGGTGAAGTGCGAAGAGTGGGATCCCGTGATGCCATTCATGTGGATGTTCGAGTGATCTCTGCCACCAATCAGAATCTTGATCAACTGGTAAAAGAAGATAAGTTTCGCGAGGACTTATTATTTCGTCTCAGTGGTGCTAAAATTCAGCTCCCACCGCTTCGTGAACGCAGCGAGGACGTTACTGAGCTTTGCCAATTCTTCTTTTCAAAGAACAAATCTCGATCAAAAACGCTAGAACCAGATGCGATTGCCGAACTCAAAGCCTACAAATGGCCGGGCAATGTTCGCGAACTTCGAAGAGTCTGTGAGCAACTGCTGCTCCTAGCTCCCCTGCCATTTATTCGCAAGCAAGATGTGTTGCGAGTTATTCACCCATCACCAGAAGGGAACACTTCCTCCGCCCCTGTGGATTTAGACCGTGGATTGTCGGGTTTAATGAATGACTATGAAAAGCAAATTATTCTCTTGGCCCTAAAAAAACACAGCGACATCGGAGATGCCGCCAAAATATTGCAGATCTCCCGCTCAAGCCTATACAAAAAAATCAAAGACCACGAAATCGATTGGAAACCCTAATGAGCGACGAGGCCCTTTGGAACCATCAAATGTACCGAGAGACCGCAGGCTGGGTCTTGCTGTTTTTTGCCGTGATTGGACTGGCTGTTTTCTTTTTGCAAAAGAGAAGTCCTAAATTTTTGGGCGCTTGGGCCAGCTTAAAAAGTTGGCTGATGATGGCCCCTTTCATCTTGCTTGTTGTTGGCTTACCCGAGCCCTGGCCGCTTTTTGCGTTGGTCATGGCGGCCATCTATGGATCTAAGACGTTTTATAAAATGGTGGGCATGTACCATCGCTCATGGTTTGTGATGATCACCTATGCATTTATCTTTCTGCTGGGTTACCTGGTCTACCATTCTTGGAATCAGCTCTATGTTTTAACCCCCATGCTGTTTTTGGCCTGCATTTCACTAGTGCCCCTACTGCGCAATTCCGCCAAGTACATGATCCAATATTTGGCCCTGTCACTGATGGCATTTATTTTCTTTGGATGGTGTTTTCTCTACACCGGTCGCCTGTTGATGCTAGATGGCGGAATCTTTATCGTTCTCTATCTTTATATCCTTGTGGAATTTAGCGAAAACGTGTCGTTGGCTGCCACTCGTTTTTTAGGAAAAACCAAACCGTTTTCTAATATTTCCAGTCGAATTTCTACTGAGGGCATGGTGATTGCCATGGTCGTCACCTTAGCCATGGCTTGGGGAATACGCCCACTTTTGCCTGACAGTTCAGAAATGTTTTGGGTTTCTGCTGGAATTATTGCCACCTTGTTTGGCCGCTTTGGTGATCTTATAATTGCAGTGATTCGTCGAGATCTGGGCATTAAAGATTCAGGAGTGTTTATCATAGGAAGAGACGACATCATTGCTCGAATGGATAAGTTGTTTTTCGTAGCACCACTTTATTATTACAGTTACCTGTATTTGACGGGGCAACTCACCCCATGAAATGGAATTACGACAACGAACAGTGGACGCAACTTCCTGCTCACCTTAAACACTTGCCTCTTTTCACAAGACACCTTGATCTGACAAGTTGGTTTTTTCGCCTTCTTTGGGCCCTGTTTTTAAAATTTGCTTTTCATTTTTACATACGATTAAAAGTCAAAGGCGACCTACGAAAAGTCCTTAACGAAAACCCTCGCCTTCTGGTCATTTCAAATCATGCAAGCCACCTTGATGCTGTTTCTATTGCTGCGGCCGTTCCCTTTTACTACTGGACCCATTTATATATTTCTGCCGCCAAAGATTATTGGTTTGCCAACCCGGTTTTTACATTTTTTTCTAAGCATTGCCTAGGGGCCATACCCATTGACCGCCAAGATCGATCAGGTGAGGCCATTCGGCTTTGTACAAACTTACTTGAGAGGCTCGACAAAATCTGGATGATTTTGTTTCCAGAGGGCACCCGCTCTAAAGACGGATATATTCATGATTTCAAGCGAGGTGTGAGCCTTTTTTCTGAGCGCACCCAGACCCCCGTGCTCTTTTTGTACATTGAAGGCAACACGGACCTTATGCCAAAGGGAGTGCTCATTCCCCGCCCCGGCCGACTGCTCATTCATGTGGGCCCTGTGCATCCGCCGGCTCCCATTGATCAGTTAAATGCCGGGTACAAAAAGTGGGTGCTTTCTATTAACCCGAAGGCCTATCCGCCTTGAAACAGGTCTCCCCTCGAACGGAAATCCAATCCCTGCGAAAGCGAAAGGTATCCCTTTCTTCGTTGCGATGCGAAAGGCATCCCTTTCGAAGAGATGCCCGTTTCAAATTGTGATAAGAAATAATCTATGAAAATCAATGACTTTGTAATCAGCGTCGCCACCGCCAACGGCAGTGGCAGTCAGTCTTCTAATACTATTTTGGTAAAGACACTTTTTCGCATGGGGATCCCCGTTGGTGCGAAAAATTTGTTTCCCTCGAATATTCAAGGACTGCCCACTTGGTTCACGATTCGGGTGAATCCCAAAGGGTATACCTCTCGACTGGCAAGTTGCGATTTAATGGTGGCTATGAACCCGGCAACCATTGAAAAAGACACCCAGGATGTCTGCGCCGGTGGCGTGTTTTTGTATAATTCGAGCTTAAAAGTGACAGCAGATTTTTTGCGAAACGATACCATCAATATTGGCGTGCCATTTAAAGACCTTGTTGATGAAGTCACGGATTCACCAAAATTGAAAAAGCTTTTAGTCAATATGGTCTATGTAGGTACCGTAGCTGCCTGTATTGGGCTTGATCGCAAAACCCTCAATGGTGTGATCAACGACCAGTTTGGCGACAAACCATCACTTATCGAATCCAATCAAAATGCTGTAGATGCGGGGTGGAACTACGCTGTTGAAAATAAACTGGAAGGTCAGTTTCCATTTTCGACCAGGGCTATTGAAAATGGCAACCAAGGCAAAATCCTCATCGACGGAAACACTTCTGCGGCCCTCGGAGCACTCTACGGAGGCTGCACATTTTTGTCGTGGTACCCGATTACGCCTTCAAGTTCTATCCCTGAATCTTTTGAGCGCTACGCGAGTCAATATCGTCGCGATCCACAAGGGAAAAAGGCCTTTGCGGTTGTGCAAGCAGAAGATGAACTGTCTGCCATAGCCATGGTTGTGGGTGCTGGCTGGGCCGGTGCGAGGTCAATGACGGCCACTTCAGGGCCCGGTCTTTCCCTTATGGCCGAAGCGGCAGGCCTGAGTTACTTTGCTGAAATTCCTGCAGTAATTTGGGACATTCAACGAGGCGGCCCCTCCACCGGGTTGCCCACACGCACCCAGCAGTGCGACCTTTTGTCAGCAGCCACGCTTTCCCATGGTGATACTCAACACATTGTTTTGATCCCAGGCAACCCAGAGGAGTGTTTTGAATTTGGCCAAAAAGCCTTAGACCTCGCAGAACAACTTCAAACCCTGGTTATTGTTCTCTCAGATTTGGATTTGGGGATGAACCTGTGGATGAGTGATGAGTTTAAACCATCGACTCAACCCTTCGAGAGAGGAAAAGTGCTAAGCAAAAGTGATTTAGAGAGTTTATCTCGAAAATTTGGTCGATATGATGATGTCGATGGAGATGGAATCCCCTATCGAACGCTTCCGGGCACGGCCCATCCCGATGCCGCTTACTTCACACGAGGCACAGGCCATGATGCGTTTGCCAAGTACACTGAGAACAATGAGGTGTACCAACAACTCCAAGATCGCCTGAAGCGAAAATACGAGACTGCAAAAGGCTACGTGCCTGAACCAAAGGTCCAACTCGAAAAAGATTCTGCCGTGGGATTGATCGCCTATGGATCAAGTGACTTTTGTGTTCCGGAAGTTTTAGAAGAGCTGAAAAACAACAAAATTGGCGCTAGCTATTTGCGATTACGAGCCCTGCCGTTTTCTGATGCGGTTCGAGATTTTATTGATCGACATGAGCGTATATATGTCATTGAACAAAACCGGGACGCTCAACTTTTGACAATTATAAAAGCTGAAATGCCTGATATGTGTAAGAGACTTCACTCTGTCACTGAATACGATGGGCTTCCGCTGTCCGCAGCCCACGTTATGGAAAAAATACTCGAGCAAGAATTGAAATTAAAAGGGTAACAACATGGCGGAAACACAAAAATCAAATGTTAATAAATTGGGGCTGAGTAAAAAAGACTACGTGGGCGCTCCGTCAACATTGTGCACCGGGTGCGGACACGATAGCGTCACCAATCATATTATCTCCGCTTTCTTTTTATCAAATATATCCCCATATAATGTGGCCAAGATGTCGGGAATAGGATGCTCGAGCAAAACGCCCACCTATTTTATGAGTCAATCGCATGGATTTAACTCCATTCATGGACGCATGGCGCCCCTTTCTACGGGAGCCAAAACTGTAAACTACCCAATGACTTTTATTGGTATTTCTGGAGATGGCGACACAGCAAGTATCGGACTCGGCGGTTTTGCTCACCTCGTTCGTCGAAATGTTCCCATGGTCTACATAATTGAAAACAATGGCGTCTACGGCTTAACAAAAGGCCAATTTTCTGCCACCGCTGACGTTGGGTCCACGCTGAAGTCAGGGTCTAAAAATCCGTTTTTAAATATTGATATTTGTTCTATGGCCATAGACCTTGGCTGTGGATTTGTTGCCCGCTCCTTTTCGGGAGACGCCAAACAGCTTGTGCCACTAATAGAAGCGGCCTTTCGCCACAAGGGCACAGCTGTCATCGATGTCATTTCTCCTTGCGTGACCTTTGCCAATCACGATGGATCTACAAAAAGTTATAACTATGTCAAAGAACACAAAAGGGCGCTTCAAGAACTGGGTTTTGTTCAACCCGAAGAGACCATATCGGTAGACTATGAAGAAGGTCAGACCACAGAAGTGAGTCTTCCTGATGGGTCGACACTTCTATTGAGCAAACTCGACTCACAAGACCATGACATTCACGATCCCGAAGGGGCTATTTCTAAACTCCACAAAGCCCGTCGCCAAGGTGAACTTCTCACTGGTCTTTTTTACTACAATGATAGAATCCCTGAATTTTCAGAAGCTGAAGAGCTCACGGCAACGCCACTGGTTCATTTGTCTGAAGACGAACTTCGACCACCCAGCTCAGCGTTATCTGAAATTTTAGCTAATTTTAAATAAAAGGAGACGACTTATGGCGAATGCCCCCAAAAACCGGCCCCACCACAAGCCGGTGGTGCAAAAGATTATTCAACCCGTAGAAAGCTTCATGGCAATGGAATCAGCCAGCGGCATCACGCTTATGGCTGCGGCGATTATTGCCATGATCTGGGCGAACTCTCCGTTTAAGGAAAGCTATCACCATTTTGTTGAAATGCCCGTAGGTTTTGCTCTTGGCTCATGGACCATGATGAAAAGTCTGCACCACTGGGTGAATGACGGACTTATGGTTATTTTCTTTTTTGTGGTGGGACTTGAAATTAAGCGAGAACTCCTAGTGGGTGAACTTTCGTCGCCAAAGCGAGCTGCCTTACCTATGTTTGCGGCCCTTGGCGGGATGATTTTCCCAGCACTTATTTATTTGGCCTTTAACAAAACGGGTATCAGCCATTCAGGGTGGGGAATCCCCATGGCCACCGACATTGCCTTTGCCGTGGGAATATTAACACTTCTGGGAAAACGAGTGCCCTTTGTACTTAAAGTTTTTCTTTTGGCCCTGGCCATCGTCGATGATTTAGGGGCCGTTTTGGTCATTGCGTTTTTCTATACAGCCGAAATTTCCACTCACGCCCTCGGTCTAGCCGTGTTGGGATTGGCCATCACCTATATCATGCGTTATGCCGGAATTCGAAAGCATTTAGTCTACGTGGTTTTGGGTGTTTGGGTTTGGCTTGGTTTTCTAAAAAGTGGTGTGCATGCCACCGTGGCCGGAGTTCTTATCGGGTTAGTGACGCCGCTTGATCGATTGTATGCCTTAACCGAACTTCCCAGTAAATTAAAACAATCTGTAGACGGATTCATTGCCGCTATTTCAGGCAACAACGGCGACGAAAACCTCACCTACGAAGCCGTGAACCATCTTGAAGACCTTCATCACACGGTTGTAGAAGCCCAATCACCCATTGATCGATTTATTCACATGCTTCATCCCTGGGTGGGATTTGTCATTATGCCTATCTTTGCATTGATCAATGCGGGGGTGACAATTGAAGGTGTGAGTTTTTCTGAGGTCCTCTCGCACAATATCACTGTGGGCGTGATCCTTGGCCTGCTCGTTGGAAAGCCCATTGGGGTTTTTCTACTCTCTTACATCGCTGTGAAACTGAAAATCGCCGACTTGCCGCAAGGCGTAACTTGGTTCCATGTTGTGGGCGTGGGTTTCCTTGCCGGTATTGGTTTTACAATGGCCCTTTTTATTAGCAATTTGGCGCTGAAGACCCCTGAGTTAGAGATTTATTCGAAGGTCGGCATCCTTACAGCCTCTGTCTTAGCCGGCATTGTGGGCTCAATACTTTTGCTCATGGGAAAAAGTGAGAAAGCTTCGGAGTAAACCCCTTCATTGACATCACTGACCCTCTTACGTATCCATGTGATCTGGGTTCAACACCCCGGGTGTTGAACCCATGGGGTCACGTAGCTCAACCGGATAGAGCACCTGCCTTCTAAGCAGGGGGTTGCAGGTTCAAGTCCTGCCGTGACCGCCAACTTTTTTGTCATTTCGACATTGGGGTGAGTTAAAAACCGTGTTGCACATATAATAATCCAGCGCAGGGGTACCATATGAAAGCTATCAATATATTAATTGGACTGAGTTTGATTTTCAGCATGGGTGGTGTGCTGGGATGCCGAAAAAGCTCTGATACGTCGAACTTAAAAACTATGCGTTTGGCCTTAGGCGACGACACGAAAACGCTGGATCCAGCAACCGCCTATGATTCGGTATCATTGGATGTGGTGCCTCTCATTTATGAGGGCCTCTATCAGTACAACTATGACAAACGCCCCGTAGAGCCCGAGCCCCTTCTCGCTGAAGGAATGCCACAAATCTCTGATGATAAGCTCACCTACACCATAAAAATAAAAAAAGGTGTGATATTTCATGATTCTGAAGTGTTTGCTAGCGGCAAAGGCCGCGAGCTAAAAGCCGAAGATGTGGTCTACGGCTGGAAACGCCTAGCCATCCCACAGTTAAAATCGCCTGGCATTTGGGTTTATGATGGCAAGATCAAGGGCTACTCTGACTTTAAAAAAATGCTGCAAAACAATCGGGAAAACATTAACGATGCGATTCACTCGCCAATTGTTGGCCTGAACGCTGTGGATGATTACACGATAAAAGTTCAACTCACAGAACCCTACCCGCAACTGATCCACATTATGACCATGCCATTTGCCGCTCCCGTGCCCAAAGAAGCGGCTGAAAAATGGGGGCAAGAAGGTCTCATTCGAAAAATGGTTGGCACCGGTCCCTTTTACTTAAAAACAATGACCGAAGGGTCCAAAATCATTTTGGCAAAAAACCCCCATTACCATGTCAAAGACCTTCCGAAACTCGACGAGATCAGCTACCAAATCATTAAAGAACCTCTGCCGGCATGGCTGATGTTTTTAAAAGGTCAACTGGATCTGTCTGGAATCCCGAAAGACAGCTACGATACCGCCATCCAAGACGACAAACATGTCTCGGAAGAATTAAAAAACAAAGGCATTTCTCTACTGATTCAAGAAAGACCTGTCTCCTGGTATTTGAATTTCAACATAAAAGATTCTCTCTTGGGTAAAAACGCTGATTTAAGACGAGCCATTGTGCGAACCATAGATCGGGATCAGTTCATTGAAAAGTTTCTCAATGGCCGCGGCGTTAAAGCCACAAGTCTCATTCCTACGGCTATCCCGGGCCATGTAACCCGCGATCATGTGCCCGGCGATTACAATTTGGCAGAAGCTAAAAAATACCTGGAAAAAGCCGGATACCCCAATGGCAAAGGACTTCCCGAAATTCGGTATGATCTCAGAGGGGCCAGCACGCCCTCTCGTCAGCAAGCTGAATACTTTAAGAATTCACTGGCTCAAGTGGGCATAAATATTAAGATCATTCCCAATTCTTTTCCGGCCTACTTAGAAAAAGAAAAAAACGGCAACCTGCAGTTTTTCATGGGTGGATGGGGTGCGGACTACCCCGATGCGGAAAACTTCTTGCAATTGTTTTATAGCAAGAACGTTTCGCCCGGCCCCAATGCCTCAAATTACGTGAATCCAGAATTTGACAAGCTCTACGAGAGGATTGCAAAAATGGAGGACTCTGAAGATCGTCGAGCTCTAATTAAAAAGGCCGAGGACCTACTTTTCGACGAGGCTATATGCTCCATGTTGTTTTTTCCAACGGCCTATATTCTTCAACATCAATGGGTCAGTAATTACAAACCAAATGAGTTGATCAGTAACATCATGAAGTATGTGGACGTGGATCCCAAATCCAGAGACACAGCCTTAAAGAAACACTTCTAAGGAGTCTGCGCTATTTTTTCGAAGTGGATTAAGAGCATCAGTTGTATACCGCTGTATTCCATTGCATTCGTGGCCCCCAATGGCCACTATTTGCTAAAGGACTCGTCGGCCTCATTTGAGCAATGGCCCACAACCCGCTGGCGGATGCTTGAAGCGAGCTCCGGACGGCCCAGCGGTAAGATTTCATTTGAACCCTGTCTGGGACAGGCGGCCATTAGCGTGCAACTTCCAGGCAACCTCCCAAACCAAAAAGAACTCACCGAGTTTGTCGTCGCCATCAGCGCCGATGCAAAATGCAGCGAGGGACACGAGCAAATTAAAGCCTTTGATCTCGAATTTCTGGATCACTTTAAGAAAAATCTCCAGCTAAAGCCGCTTAAAAAAAGTGCAAACTGCGGGTTAAATGTAGAAACTCAGTCGTTAGGTCCTCATCTTGCCAAAACCACATTCTCACTGGATCGACCTCAAGATAAGGTCTCTCTCACATTAGTTTCATTGAGCTCTGCCAACCCCAGTTCACCACCGCCCAGTGGCCCCTATCAAATAATTTCGATGGAATCCTGTTATCAGGATGACAATGGCGATCGGCTTCTTGTTTTAAATGTGAAAAATTCCTGTAGCGACTGCGATCCCAATGTGCCAGAATCCCATTGGCAGGATTACAGAACTTTTTCTGGAGTCTATGTCCAATCTCGAGTGGACAATCTTATTGGCCTCAGTGCCTATAAGAAAAAGCAGTACAAAACCGCCGCCAGTTGGTTTTCAAAGGCCGTTGAAAAAGACTCCGACTATGTAGTAGCTCGCGTGAACCTTGCAGGGTCTCTTGCTCGATCAGGAAAAGATGTTCAAGCTCTCGAACACCTCAAGGTCGCGTTGAAAGACGACCCCGAATATACCCGAAAAAAAATGAAAACAGATCGTGATTTTTCTGGAATCAAAAAAGATCCACGTTTTAAAGCTCTACTCCGATGAGAAGGGTTGCCCCGCCATAATATTTGCCAGTCGCTTTGTTTGAGGAAAACTAGATAAAACAAACTTAACAATGGCCGTGATTGGAACCGCCAAAAACATTCCAGGAATCCCCCAGACGATTCCCCAAAAAATCAAAAAGAACAACAACGTCGCTGGGTGCAGGCCAAGGCTCTTACCCATCAACTTGGGCTCTATCACGTTGCCAATTGAAAATTGAACCAGACCAGGTAGGACTACAGCCAAGGCAAAATCAAGGCCCAATCCAAACTGCAAAATGGCCACTGGAATTGGCAATAGAGTCGCAAAAATCGAACCCACACTGGGTATGAAGTTTAACAAAAAGGCTAAGACTCCAAACATAAACGCCAAATCTAAGCCCAGAAAGGCCAATATGGCCCCAACCAACACTCCTGTGGCCAACGACAATACAAATTTTGTCCAAACATATTTCGATATTTGTGTGAGAATGGTCGTCATAAACTGAGGCATATGCCCAGACCGAGCCTGACCCAGTAGCATGAACACCAAAAAGATCAGAATTAAAAAGAAGTTTCCAATTAGACCCATAAACTGACCGGTAAACCTTTGAATAACAGTAAATACCCGCGCCGTTTCCAATTCCGTTCGAAAATGTGAAAGATCAAATCCAGAAATCCCCCATTTTTCTAGCTCCACAGCCAATTCATTCATAAATTGAGTCAACCGAACATGATATAGAGGTGCACTGTCAAAAAAGCTCTTTAGTGAAACTGAAACAATAGCCACTAAACCCAACACCATCAATCCAGCCAAAACCAAGGTGAAAAGCACCGATAGGCTTCGCGGCAGTTTAAAACGATCTTCAAGATTATCCACCAGTGGGGAGACCATAAAATACAAAAACAGTGATAAAACAAATGGCACCATCACGGCTCGCAAATGCATGAGTGTGGCCGTCACCGCAATCACGGCCATTGTCGCCAAGCTCACCGCCATAACTTTGGTGTAAAATTCAGTGCTTTCAGTGGTTGATGGTTCGGTCATGCTATGGCCTCCATTGAATACAATCGACGATTGCATTCTGTTATAAAAACGCCGTCAATAACTCAGGTTTGTTTGCAACCATTTTTCGACCTGAGTGAGTGGCAGACCTTTTCTTCGGGCATAATCTTCTATCTGATCGCGCCCCAGCAAACCCACGTTGAAATAGCGAGACTCTGGATGAAAAAAGTAATATCCCGAAACCGAACTTCCAGGGTTCATCGCAAAGCTTTCTGTTAACACCACTCCCGTGGTTTTTTCAGCACTCAACAACGTCCATAGGGTCTGTTTTTCTGTGTGGTCTGGACATGCCGGGTAACCCGGCGCAGGGCGTATGCCGCGATATTTTTCTTCAATTAAATCGATATTATCGAGGTTTTCTAATTTTCCGTACCCACACCAAGACCGCACCTTAGCATGCATCATTTCCGTGAGGGCCTCGGCCAGGCGATCACCTAAAGCTTTGGTGAGAATACTTGAATAGTCATCTTTTTTATCTTCATATTCTCTGGCTAAAATGTCGACCTGATCACCCATCGTGACAACAAATCCGCCCACTACATCTCTTAACCCCGATTCAACAGGTGGCACAAAATCGGCTAAACAGTAATATTTTTTATCACCCGATTTTTCTATTTGTTGCCTTAGAAAATACAAAGTTTCAATGGGGTCTTTTTGCTGTTCATTTTCAAACAGTAGTACATCATCACCCCTGCTTTGTGCATACCACAATCCTATGGCCACCTTTGGACGAAAAATCTTTTTCTCTATGATTTTATCTAACATAGACTGTGCATCGTTGAACAACTCTGTGGCCTGAGTTCCCCATTTCTCATGTTTCAATATTTTGGGGTACACTCCCTTAAGCTCCCAAGTCCAAAAAAACGGCGACCAATCAATGTAGTTTCTCACTTCATCTAAATTGATATCTTCATCTGTAAAGGCCCTAACGCCCGTCCATTCAGGCCGAACCAGGTTTTCAGGTGCCCACGGGCTTGCAAACCTTAAGGCGCGTGCCTTTTCGATGGAAAGGAATTCTTGACTGGCCTGGCGATCGAGATGTTTCTCACGAATTTTGGCTTGATTCTTTTTTAGACTCTCCACGTAGGTTGGAGCTTTTTTTTCTGAAAGTAACTCACTACATACACCCACGACCAAAGAGGCATCAATAACATGGTCAACGGCCCCGTCATAGGCGGGAGCAATCTTGATGGCCGTGTGAGCCTTGCTTGTGGTAGCGCCACCAATTAACAGTGGCACTGTAAAACCCTGACGTTTCATTTCACTGGCCACGTGGGTCATTTCATCAAGCGAAGGGGTGATCAAACCACTCAGCCCAATGACATCCACATTTTCTTCTCGGGCTCGACGCAAGATTTCCTCAGCCGACACCATTACGCCCAGATCAATCACTTCATAGTTGTTACAAGAGAGGACCACACTGACAATATTTTTGCCAATGTCATGCACATCACCTTTTACCGTAGCAATAAGAAATTTCCCCTGGGCGGTAGATCCCCCTAAGGCTTCTTTTTCTTCTCGCATATAGGGTTCTAAATAAGCCACCGCACGCTTCATCACGCGAGCGCTTTTCACCACCTGTGGCAAAAACATTTTGCCGGCGCCGAACAAGTCGCCCACCACTTTCATTCCATCCATCAATGGGCCTTCTATCACAAGCAGTGGACGCCCCAAGCGTTGTCTGGCCTCTTCCGTATCTTTTTCTATGTAATCTGTAATGCCTTTAACCAAAGAATGTGAAAGGCGCTCGAAAACATCAAGGCTTCGCCATTCATCTTGTTTTTTTGCCTTTACCTCATCACTGGCCTGTGACTTGAGGCTTTCTGCCAGTTCGATAAGTCGCTCGGTGGCATCTGGTCTTCTGTTTAACAAAACATCTTCAACACACAAAAGTAGTTCTGGCTCTACTTCTTCATAAACCTCTAACATTCCCGCGTTGACAATTCCCATATCAAGTCCCGCTGATATGGCATGAAAGAGGAAGGCTGAATGCATGGCTTCGCGCACAGGATTATTGCCACGAAAAGAAAATGAAATGTTGCTAACCCCACCACTGGTTAAAGCCAACGGGCAGCACTTTTTTATTTCTCGCACTCCCTCGATAAAATTCACCGCATAGTTGTTATGCTCATCCATTCCGGTCGCCACAGTCAAAATATTCGGGTCAAATATAATATCTTCTGGCGCAAAACCCACCTTGTTTACGAGAAGGTCATAGGCTCGTTTGCAAATTCGAACCTTTTCTGATTTTTCCGTCGCCTGTCCGGTTTCATCAAACGCCATGACAACAGCAGCCGCTCCATAGCGCTTGAGCAACTTGGCTTGCTCCAGAAAGGCCTCTTCCCCCTCTTTAAGGCTTATGGAATTCACAATGGGCTTGCCCTGAATACATTGAAGTCCCGCCTCTAGCACTGACCATTTAGAACTATCGATCATGATCGGAACGCGAGCGATATCTGGTTCTGAAGCCACTAAATTCAAAAATCGAACCATACTGGCTTCACTATCAAGTAACCCCTCATCAAAGTTTATATCGATGATATTGGCGCCATTTTCCACTTGTTGGCGAGCCACAGAAAGAGCCTCATCAAAGTTGTCTTCTTTAACTAGACGAGCAAATCGCGGTGACCCCGTGACGTTTGTTCTCTCTCCGACCATAACAAATGGAATATTTGACCCCACTATATTAAACGGCTCAAGACCACTTAACCGGGTGCCCCTTGGGATATTTGGTCTATTTCTTGGCGAAATGGATTTTAAATTCTCGACAACGGCTCGAATATGGTCTGGCGTGGTTCCACAACATCCACCCACTAAGTTCAAAAAGCCACTATCGGCAAAATCCTTTAGCAGATGCGAAGTTATGGCCGGGGTTTCATCGTACCCCGTGGGAGCAAGCGGGTTGGGAAGGCCCGCATTGGGGTAACAGCTAATGTAGCAATCAGCAATTTGCGACAGCTCTTCGATAAACGGCCGCATTTCTCTTGCGCCCAATGCGCAGTTGATCCCCACACTGAGCGGCTTTACATGTCTTACCGAGTTCCAAAAGGCTTCCACGGTTTGCCCCGAAAGGGTGCGGCCTGAATTGTCAGTGATCGTCACTGATATCATAATTGGCAAATGATGCCCGGAATCCTCGAAGTACTTTTCGATAGCAAAAAATGCGGCTTTGCTATTGAGAGTGTCAAAGATCGTTTCAACAAGAAGAATATCTACTCCGCCTTCAACAAGTGCTTGCGCCTGCTCATAATAGGCCTGAGATAGCACCTCGAACGTGGTCGCGCGAAAAGCCGGGTTGTTCACATCTGGTGACATAGACAATGTTCGATTGGTGGGTCCCATGGCCCCGGCAACAAAGCAGTGCCGCGAGGGATCCTGCCTCATTACATCTTCAGCCACTTCTTTTGCAATTTTGGCTGATTGGAAATTGATGTCATATACAGCTGTCTCAAGTCCGTAGTCCGATTGGGCCACGGTGGTGCCACTAAAGGTGTTGGTCTCAACAATATCAGCACCGGCATCAAAATATTGCCTATGTATAGTTTTAATGATGTCCGGGCGGGTGATGGACAATAGGTCGTTGTTCCCTTTGAGGTCTTTGGGGTGATCTTTAAAGCGATCGCCACGAAAATCAGCCTCACCTAGCTTATACTGCTGAATCATTGTGCCCATGGCACCATCAATAAAGACAATTCGATCTTTTAAAAGTTCTGCGAGTATTTGGTCGCGGCTCATAAATCTATTTACTGTTTTACCCTGGGGAGATCACTTTGCAGTGCATAAGCTACCATATCAATTTTTGATTAGCGAGATCAGTTGTTTCCTAAATTTTCCATCTTGCACCCAAGTGCCAACAGTATGCCCCGGCTCGTCATAGGACCACAAATACTTAGGCTCTACCAGATCTGAAAAAATTTGCTCTCCATGATGAAACGGCACAATGGGGTCGTTTTTTGAGTAAATCAAAACAACAGGGGCTGGCGGTAAATTTTTAAGACCAGGACCTCCTGGTGAATACTTGTCGACTATCAACAAATACGTGAGGGGCTGTAAGGGCCAGGTTAGCCAATGCAGAGCCAATTTCTCTTTCGCTATTTGTCGATAGGAATAAAAGGCACTCTCGACCACAACTAAAGAAGGCTTGACTCCCAAATCAGGATCTTGAAGAGCCTTTAATAACAGTGATCCCCCCAAACTCTGCCCGTACACGATGAGCGGTAAATTTTCTTTTTGGCTTCGCTGAAAGGCCCATTTCAGGGCCGCTTTGGTGTCTTCGCAGATTCCTTCCACATCGGATTCACCAGAACTGCTACCATACCCACGATAGTCGAAGGTGACAAAATCATATCCTTCTTTTATGAACCAAACCAAATTTCTATAATGACTAGTCATATTCTCAGCATTGCCGTGGAACTGAATCACTAGCCCCCTTGGCTTGTTGTACGCCGTATGCCAATTCTTGTTCTTCTTATTTTCTAGGTAAGAAAAATACCAATACGACAACTGAGTGAGATCCTCGCTGGCAAAACTTCCCTTTTCAATGACAAACCCGTCCATCTTATAAAATGGATATTCTACTCTTTCTGGGTAAAAAAATAGACCCGTACATCCCACGCAAGAGATTAAAACAACTAGAATAGTCCAACGTCCTACCAAAACACTCGTCCTCTAAAGAATTGTATAATATCGAGCCAACACTCCCGCTTCAAAAGAAGTGTCTTGCCAATGGTGATCCCATTGCACCTCCAAATTTCGTGAAAGTGAATAATTCAAGCGATAACCCCATCGAGGCTCGATATTATTCGTATCTCCTGAAAAATACCGCAAATAGTTGGCCTCCAACAGCATCCGAAAACTGTCAGACAAATAGGTCAGCTGTCGAATATCAACAGAAGCCCCTAACCCGACCCGTTCATTGAGATGATCGCTCCACTGTCCATTGAGATTTACAAAGCCCATTAAAATGCTCTTTCTAAAACAATCCAGATCATAGCGAAGGCCCATGCCAAAAAGTGAATTCAAGGCTGTATTTCGTCGATCGGCTCCCAAAGTCTCTAATCCTGCTGAGAACTGCCATGAAACGGGAAAGCTAAAAGTATTCACGGGACTAGCCGAGATCAAATCGACCACGACAACTTTGTCTATGACCAGACGATCAAAAGCCTCTGCATAAGTGGCAGTCACACCCAGCGCATTCACCTGTGTTCCCGCCGAGTGCCCCAACGGATTGGACATTAAATCGTGGTAGGCCAAGTAAAGCCCTAGATAAGGCCTATTTCTTTTTCCGTTTGTTATCGCCCCCACCTCAAATCGAGCTGAATCATGGCCATGTGCCGGCGACGTGCTCACATCCTTGTTTTGTGGAGCCCAGACACTGGCCTGTCCCAGTCTGGATCTGGCGATTTTCAGGCTGTGCATTTTCTCCTGCACCGGTCGAAGGGCCTCTTTACCAAATGGGGCGACTTTAGTTTCCCTCACAGCAAAATGACTGAGAGCAACTTCAAGCGAGCGAACCTTTTCGATCTTGCTCAGCCCCATTTCGTCCAATTGGGCCGGGAGGATTTGTCCCATTGACAAGTCTTTAGCCCACTTCGACTCTTTATGTGTGAGTTGATTGGCCTTTTCGTTTAGAACTGTCGATAGAGATGGCCGATAGGAAATCTCAGAAATTATCCCCGCCTCAAGTGCCACCCGAGTGATGTCCCGGGGCGGGACCAACACATGAAATCTATCTGTCAAATGAAGTGAAGGCCGCGCGGATTCTAATACAGCCAGAAGCAATAGCGCACAATTCTCGTCAAAAAAGTAGTAATTCAAATACGTCTGCTCCAACTCGAGCAGGTGTTTAACTAGAAAATCCACCTCAGACGGGTTTAAGTTTATGTGGTACTCCCAAACGTCTCGGCCCTCTAGGTTCGCATAGTCTTTTAATTTCTCATGAAAAGTTATCATTGAAAAAATGCCTGGGTGGCCCCCGGCCAATCCTTTCAAGGCGAAAATTACGCCTCCCCCTTCATTCACGCCAGAAGCGGCATAGCTTACACCATAATTGAGCAAATCACGGTCGTCATCATTTCCCTTGGAGTGAATTTTAAAAAATGTATGACCAAAACTAGATGCGGCATTGTTGAGATATGCATCTGCAAAAATAAGTGTGATGGCCTCCGCATCCAACTTTTTTATCCAGGCCCGCCTCTGCTCACAAGGCTCCAAGGCAATGCCTCTCTCCACTAGATTTAGACGCCTTACCAGCCAGTCACGCCTAGCTAAAAAACGGCACTGAACCTTTTCTTTTTCATCCGTTTGCTGAGAATCAGTATACATCCCTCGTATGGTGGCGACGAGCTCTTCCTGAGGTGAATATTTTCCGTTTGAAGATACAAAGTATCCAGGACCATCTATCATCGACCGATATCCACCTAAAAGAGTTTTGCGATAATACCCTAGCAATAGCCACTGACGGTCGAGAAAAACTTTTTCTTGATCAACTTCGGCGAGAACAGCCTGAAGTTGGGATAGATGCTCCGCTGAATGTGCAGCGACGGTGGGGCCTATTGTCAAAAATGAAAATAAAAAAGCGGTTTTCCAGTTCATCACTCCCCTTTACCAACGGCCAAGGGGAGTGGCAAGAAAACCGCGAAGGATAAATAAGAGCTTACAATTTAGATACGCAAGCCTGTTGCAATACTGCAGAAGATTCTAAAACTCGGCCAAGATTCTCAATCATTTCCACCGTGGTTGTGTTTGGAGAGGGCAAAATCTCGCCAAAATGAGCTTGAGTAGTTGTTGCGAATACTTTAACCCCTTCAGCGTTGCAGCCGTGTAGTGCTGCCAACACATTTAGTTTTTCGCCTTCGCCTTTAGCCATTTCCTCAGTGAGCTGCTCGTGATTCACTTCAGCAAAGTACTGAATCTCTTTGTCATTCATTACAAAGCCCTGGGCTTTGCAATTAGAAGTATTCAATGTGATTGCAAAAGGTTGACTGTAAAAGTTAGATGTTGCTGCCGAAGACTGCGACACGAAAGTGTTGTCTTGAAACAACATACTTCCTAGACCACAGCCAGCCACGCCATAAGCCATAGCTACCTGGGAGGCGCCTAAAACAGCAAATATTGATAATGCTGATAAAATTCTCATCGTATTTTCCTTTCAATCATCAAATAGTTGAGATGCTAGAGTTTAGATCTGCTGACAAAGCCCACTGTCTGAGACTTTGGCCGAAATATTTTTAATTAGCTCTTGAGAACTTGTATCGTACGAAGGTGCAATTTCTGCGTAGGAATTTTGAAGAGTGCGAGCAAATTCATCCTGCTGCTTTGCTTGACAGCCATACAGTGAAGCCAATGCGGCCAATTTTTCGCCACGTCCTTCAGCCATTTGCTGTGTCAGCTCTTCATGGTTGGCTTCCGCGAAGTATTGAATCTCTTTGTCGTTCATGACAAAGCCATCCACTTTGCAATTAGAAGTGCCCGTGGTCATACTAAATGTAATCCCACCCACTAAATAGTTAATTACGAAAACTCCCAATTGGCCCAACTTTGAGTTTTGCGTAACAATCATACTTCCCACACCGCAACCGGCGTCCCCGTAAGAAGCAAAAGCGCTCGGCGCAGTTAAACTCAGTGCCAAGCCCAATGCTAAATGACGTAACTTCATAATGACTCCTTGGTAATAGAGTTATGTCTATAAGTTTTAAATTAGACCACTGAGTCCGCGACCTACGCAACTATCAAATCAGAATCAGTGCATGGCTCCGTCATATTTTTTCGGCATAGTCTATAGCCGTTTTTTTTTGTTTTGACACGGCCAAAAAAAACAACACCTCAATGATCTGCTTAAATAGCGAGCAATAACTATTCTGTTAACCCGTGATCAATACTCGACAGGCAAAACCTTTCCTTGCTTAGACTCGATCCAAAAGCCCATCAAAAGTCCGGGGCGTTAAAAAACCATGCTGGCCTTAACAATCAAATCCCAACCCAGCCTAGTTTTTGCCTCTATTTGAAGGCCACCAATATAAAATTGAAGGTGGCAGCAAAACCGCCATCAACCTAATGCTTAAGAATTGATCAACCATGAAACTAAAGAAAATTTTGTTTTTTTGTGAAGGCGTCACTGTAGCCCACCTTGTACGGCCATTGATGCTGGCCGAGACACTCGATGAACATTGGCAAGTCCATGTGGCCCACTCCAATGACTTTCCATTTATTCGCCGACAATTCCAGCGCAAGATCCAATATCATAAGGTGTATGGCCTTTCGGGCAAAAAATTTAATGATGCCCTTCACTTGGGTTATCTCCCCTACAACTATGCTGAACTGAAAAGCTATGTGGAAGCTGATAAAAACCTCATCGAGCAAGTGAATCCAGATATCATTGTATCCGATTTTCGCCTCAGTGTGACAACAGCCGCCCACAAATCCCCCATTCCCGTTTTAAACTTGATCAATGCCCACTGGGACCCACATGCGGAGGCGGTCTTTCCCGTACCCAATGTGCCGGCCAGTCGAATTCTTGGGCCTAAAATAGCCCAGTTTGTTATGAGTCGCTGGGGACCGGCGATTTTTCGACAACAGCTCAAGGGGATCAATCGACTTCGGCAAGAGCTCAGTCTCCCTACGTTTTCATCATTGCACGAGTGGTACAGCGATGGAACTCATGTGATATTTCCCGATTTACCTGAATTGTTTCCCATTAAAAATCTTGCCGAAAACAAACATTTTTTAGGGCTACTGAGCTGGGACCCCGATCTCCCCTTGCCACCCCTCGATCCCCATAAAACGACCATTTACTTTGGCATGGGCTCTTCAGGAAACGACAAAGTGATCAAGCCTCTCATTGAGATTCTCTCGGAAGTGAAGGCGCAAGTGATTTTTTCCACAGCCGGAAAAACCGACCAACAGCATGGCCTTCCCCCCAATTTTCTAACAAAAGATTACGTCTCCGGGCTAAAAGCTTGTGCGGCTGCAGATCTGGTGATTTGCAACGGAGGCTCTGGCACAGTGAGCCAATGCATTGAAGCTGGAACGCCGCTTGTTGGCTTTGCCAATAATTTTGATCAGTTTTTAAGCATGTATTTTTCGAAAAAAACCGGCCTTAGTCATTTGATGCGCACAGAGAGGGTCGACAAAGCCAAATGGCGAGACACCATCGTCACTTTGCTTGAATCCACGAGCTCAGACATCTCTTCAAAAAAATGGCGGGAGCGGGCCCAAAACCTCCGCTACGAAAACGAGTTTCCGTTACTTGTTAACTCCCTTGTTGATTCTAGACCCGCTGTTGCATTGCCACTTGCTTAATCTAGGCGATCCAGGAGATTGTATTCTCTGCTATGTTGGAGCCATCAATCCACCCGCAACTGGGACCCACGTCGAATCGATTTGAGCTTTTGGCTTTTCACATGTGGCAAAGCCTCACGCAGAACCTCTCGCCTCAAGATGTGGCCTTGCTCCTTGATACATCACCTGATCGAATAAGAAGCTGGAATGACGGGAGAGGTACAATACGCGCCTCGGCCTGGCTTTTGTTGGCCGCTAAAAAAGGCATGCGTGTTTCTGATTTTTTGTGGACGATCACTGCTCCGCTGAGAGAAACTCATGACGAACCTGTAGCGACAGAAACAATCCTCAAGAAAACCGTCATTGCTCCTGCTCTTCGATTTCTGCGTGGAAAAAGAACCTTAGTAGAGGTCAAAGATCTTCTTCACCTTGAAAATTCTGTGTCCTTCCACCATTGGGAGAAAGGCAAACGAGATATTCCTTTGTCGTTTTTTCTTAAAACCATTTATTTATTCTCTCAAAGACTTCACCTGGTTGTAGAACTTACGGCACCAAACATTGACTTAGAAAAATTCGAAATGTCTCCCTTTCCTGCAGATTTTTCTCGCCGCTTTTTCTCTAAACCTTGGATCCCCAGTCTTTACCTGCTCATCCAAACTGAAGTCTTTGAATCATGGGATCGCCAACAAGAGTCTCGGTGTTGCCGTTTTTTGAACATCAATAACGAACAGCTTCACTCAGCAATGCAAACCCTATTTGACCTCAAGCTTGTGCGAGTAAGGCAAGGGCGTTATGAGATTCGAAAAGGAGCCTTTTATGCGTCTAAAAATCTCCCTGAGGAACTCTTGACCAATTTGCACCTCTACTGGCTGACCCAGGCACCGCAATTTTACTCGCAAAATAAGCGTGGATTGCATAAAGTTGAACAAGCCACCATGTCGCATGAATCATTTAAAAAAATATTGGGATGGGTTGAAGAACTTCGCGGTAAAATCAAAGAAGAACTTAAAACGACCACTCCAGAGACAATGGTGCATTTTAGTTGGCAAGTTTGTGACCTTTTGAACTCAGAACCAGAAACAAGGAATGATTAAGATGAAAGCATGGATTAGCCTTTTAATTTTTCTGGCCATTCCCGCCGCAGCCACTGAAATCCATTTTGAACATACGATGAACTTTGCTGAAGGCAGCCTCTGGGGCACAGAGGGCGAGATGGCACAGGATCTGGCAGACCCGAAAGAGTGGCCGGCCCTCTTTAAGTCTAAGTGGTCGGGCCAACATCGCTATGTCAATGTCAATGAGTGGCCTGCCGCCAAGTATCGCTTCATCAATGACGAGATTTTTGTATTTGATTCTGTCACCATTTGCTATGACGCCCAGCTGTCGCCCCTGACCGAAGATTTCTATCTGGCTCAGACCAATTTTATTAAAGAACTTTTCGGGCCACTCGCCACTCAAGGGCCACAAATTCATTGGCGCCGAGTGAACCTTTCCATTGATCAGCCCGCAAAGGGTTGCCAGCTGGTCGTTGTTCAAGGCCGTTGGCAGGATTACCCCTATTCTTTTTTAAAACCAGGACTTACTCCCTCCGAAAAAACCAGTTGGGAAGGTCAAATTTTTGGGTTATACATCAGGCACTCGAGGGATTGGGTTCCGGTCGTTGTGATTCACCCTGACGTTCAACTGAGCTTTTCACAAACACAAAGTCATTATGTGCTTCCGGGCCCAGGATCCATAATGGTTGATGGTAGAACCCTGTTACTGCATGAACTTGGCCACTATTTAGGCTTTGATCATTCTGGAAGAAAAAGTGGCGGAGCCAACCGAAGTGAACTGACGGCCATGGGTCTTCGGTATGAACTGCGAGATCATCGGTCGAACTATTTGCGTTTTGTGGAGGCGAAAAACTTATGGCAGACTTGGGACTCTGTTCAGTTAAACTTGTATCGCCAAATTTGGTGGGAGCAGCTGGGCGCAAAGTAATCATCTTTATTGTTTTCAGCCTGTTCGCCTCTATTAGCCATGCGAGTCTCCCTCAACTGTGCCTTCTTCCCGGAGACACCCTAGATCTTCCAATCATTGAGTTTCCGCTGTATCAACCGCCGGGAAGTGTTCCTGAGCAGCTCACATCGCCAAATTTTGTGTGCGCAAGGGATTGTTTGTCTGAAACACAAGCCGACTACTCTTTGCCTCTTAATCTCGAAACTCGAATTGGTGTTTCGTTTTTTCCTGCCACTACCAGTTTTAGTTTTGAAACAGTTGTAAATGAATTTTTAGATGATCAGTACTTTTCCATTGTCACGATTCGAGCCATTGCCCCCACCCATTCTCCCATAAAGATCTATACCAGCATAAATATTAGAAACTTCTATATTTTGCATGATGCGCAAATGATCGAAGTCCGAACGGTGGAAAGGCTAGATGAATGTTACAAATAGTGTTCTTTGTTTCCCTGTTGGTAATCACTGCTGGAGTGCAGGCTGAAAACCTAACTTTTTGGGACCGGCTGGCTGGTCACTGGCAAGGACAAGGGGTCAATGAACAGCGGTCCGTTATCGGAGCCAATATTAAAAAGACCATGAGCTCAGAAATGCTCATTACCACTAATCCCTCGGGAAGGGGCCTCAGCCAAATCGACGTGGATGGCATTCACACTTATAAAACTCCGGCAATGATTGCGGACTTTTGCAACCCGTGGTCTGACGTGGAGCCTCCATTTCTTGGAAAAGAAACTTTTTTTGGCAAAAAAAATGAATTATTCAAAGACCTCCCCCCCCCTGAGGGAGAAAGTGTAGTCGTCTCTATTCAAGGAGCCAACCAAATGCTGATTCGCAGGCCCAGTGGACAAGAAACAGTGTACACACTGTCGGACGGGGCCAAGAAACTCGTCATTGAAAATCGATATCGTTCTGCTGATGGTGGCCTTGAAATTTTTGGCACTTACGAATTTTTCCGCACCGAGAACACCCAACGTCGCCCCCTTTGCCCTCAACACCATAAAAATGCCGAAGTGATTTCAACCTGGTCCATTCATTCGGATGCACTCGATCAAACGTTTTTTAAATGGGATCAAAAAACAGTGATTGCATACCCAAAACTAAAAACCGTGGGCTACGGAAGCATTAACAAAGGATTTGTGTTTCAAGAAGTCTTAACGGGTGAGGTCCTGTTTGATGTTGATCTGTCAAACGAGGTCATAGTCTGTGACCCCGTTTTTATCCCTGTAAAAAACAAAATCCAACTTGTGACATGCACAAATACAGAAATTCTCTTGGTTTCTATGGCTGATTCCGTATCAGTGAAGCGCATTCCATTTTCTGTTAATACTTCTTCGGCCCCGTTTAAGAGTTTTTTAAAAATACATCCCCAGGGCTTTTTATTGTTTAGTAATGTCAACGATAGTGAAAGCCGGGTCGCAGCTTGGTCCTTTGATGATCCCAACCCCCAATGGGTTTTTGAACTGAAACACTCAAAAATGATACATGGTGATGCGTTAATTTTTCCGCACCAAGGTCAACCGCTTTTGGTTTTCAAACACGGCGCCCCCATCGATTTTAGAAAAAGCTATGCCGTAAAATACATGACCCTGAATCTCACAACGGGACAACAAATATCCCAGTGGCAGCATGATCTTGGGGGGGCCCTCATAGATCTCCAGGCATTCCCCAGCTCAAAAGACAATGCCATGCGCCTATTTGTACCCTATGCCGCTGGACTCTTTTTGTTTATGGACCCCATCTCCTGGGAAGAAGACCGAAGTTGGGATCGAATCCGAAGCGATGCCCCGCCTCATCTCATTGCATGGCAAGGCCAGACATTTCAACTTTTGGTTCGCCCCAATGACCTTTCGCTCTATGATGTTCAACAACGCAAAGTCACACACCAAATTCAGTTTAACGAATCGATTCTTGTTGAGCCCTACTCCCCGCCGCGGACATTTGCCCTAGGGCGGTCGCTATGCGTGGAAATATTGAAAACCAAAATCGGCCCCCGATGGATTGTAGACATGGAGACCGGCCCTTTGGCGGAATTAGATCTCAACTATTTTAACGAGGGCCTCCGCCACGTCTTTCGCCACCAAGGGAAAACCTATGCCGTCACCCGCGACGTGCGAGCCAGTGAGTTTAAAGTGTTTCAACTACGACTCCCCTAGTGATGCGCCGCAAAATAGTCCTCATTCGATACCAACATTTGAAAATGGTTAGGGAAAATATTCACGGTTTTTTCGCAGGCATTGTGACGACCATCCTCATATTATATGGTCCTCCGTACATCTAAATAGGGGGAAATCCATTGAGGGGACTATCTCTTTTGTTGACCACATTTCGTGGTTTACATAGGCGTGCGCTATCGATTTTAATTTCGTTTAATTTTGTGATCACCTCTCTTCCGTCCGGCTATGTTTGGGCACGGCAAGAGTCGCCCTCAAAAACCGAAGTGGAACAAGCCATTGAGTGGGGCAAAGAATACCACCAACTCCTCGACAGATTTGATGAAAATCTTTCTTCTTCAGCAAACGAACGTTTCATCCTCGATGAATTTTGGCTGTTACCCCAATCGGTGGTTTATGAAAATCAAGAAAAACACAAGACAACCCAACACCTCAGACCCATTGGTTGGTGGGATGTCGTCGTCGATTTCAGAGATGCAGAATCTGAAAATCCACTGACAGAAAACCTTCTATTTCAAAATCTAGCGCCTTCCCTGCAATCCACCCAGTTGAATGGCTCGGCGCTATTTTCTCTGTCTACCCAGCGATACGGTGTTATCCATGAATTTCGAATTCCAATAATTGCGGCGGCCACACTTGGTCCCTACTTGGTCTACATTAGAAAAAATAGTTTTGATGACACCACTCAAACACAAACAGTTTCGTTTATCGATTTGCGCACTCACATGGGACTTCTTGGCAACGAGACTTTGCCGGTTTATGAAATCCCCCTGTCGAGCCCCGAAGCCATCACCACTCTTTCTGCCACAAGTGACCATCTTGTGGTGGGACAAGACGCTAAAATTCACCAGGGGCAACTGGATGACCTTTCTACCCTGTGGACTACAACCTTTAATCTCACTGCCAACTTGGTTGATCCCAAAACAGTAGCTAGCACAATTCCTCTTGTAGATACTTTTTTTGACTATCTTAAGCGCAGAAAAGAGCTTCATGCTCCACTCAATACGCCTTCCTCCGATGCCACCCAAGAGTGGGCCCAGGTGCTTGAAAGTCAACTTGAGCAACAACTAGCCACCTCTTTAGCGCGCCGAAAAGCGATTAAGTCCATAGATAAAAGCAAAATGGAATTAGTGGACACTGTCACTGAGCAGCTCAAAGATGAGATAACAGTGCTCAAAGAAGAGGCCTCTCATCTTGTCAACACCTACCACCAAACACTTCTGCAATCTCAACATTTAGAAAAAGCTCTCCGGAGTACGCAGAGTAATCTACGCTCGGGACGAAAACTGACTGGGCATCTACATCGTTTGAAAACCCACCTTATTTCACCGAGACCCTATGCCAGTAAAAAAATACGTTCGGCCTTGGCCGCCGTAGTGGCCGCAGCAAGGGTCGGTCTTGGTGAAAAACCGGCTCGAGTCATAGATCAAATGAGCCGACGCCCCTTTGTGACCTCGGCGATGTTAGCCGCGGCTTCAATAGCGGTGGTGCATCCTGAAATTTACGGACCACTAATGAGTGAAGGGCTCAATGCCGGACGTACACTTCTTGGTGCCCTTTGGGCATCAATTAGCGGCATAGGAGAAACCGCGTGGAAAGCGGCGACAACAACCTTTTCTGTGTTGACCGACCCCATAGACACTCTTAACAAAGCCTACGTTGCCGAGGGCAATTGGTATCGAACGATTATTGGCTTAAGTGTTTTTTCGGGTGCCATGGCGATAATTCTGGGTGGCTATCATGTGATCAACGCACCACTAAGAGCCTTTCTTGATCGGCGTAAAGCCGGTGAAGACTGGAAGGGTCTTGCCGACAGACAGAACCAGCTTCAGCAATCCTACCTCGGCGCATTGGCCAAAGCTGAAGATGACAAACGCAAAAGAAATTCTGAAAAGTCTGCTGAGTTCACAGATGAAGATCATCTGTATGTAAAGTCGATTCTTGAAAATAAAAAACAAGAACTTAAACCAAGCAAGGGCCTTTGGAACAAGGTCACTGGGCACCGAGAAGTGGACATTGTCATGGGCGCCGCCATTGACCCAGCCCAAACCGAAATGGAGATGGCGCGAAAAATTGGAGAACTAAACGACCTCCATACTGAGATCAAAGAATCCACCGTGGCCAACGAGGTTGCTGAAAAAGACCCCAACCAGTTAAAAGGCTTCTGGGGTGGATTTAAACACCTGATTTTTAGTTACGCCACTTACTCAAGAACTATCTTGGATTACACAAAAATTTGGAACTTCTACTCAGGCCTTCGTTATTGTAGCTTTGGCTGGAGTCACGTGAAGGTCTGCGGCGTGGAAATTCCCTTTATCAAGTTCAAGCCGCTGACATTGGTCACGCGCATTTTATATCCTGATTTTTTCAACGTCACAGTTAACAAAAAAAGCGGACAGACCGTTTTACCAACGACTCTCAACGGTGGGTTAGTTCCTATTCACAAGAAAGTCGGCCAATGGTTCGCCCGCAGACTGCAGCCCCTGATCATGTATTCATCCCCAGAGATGGCACGCCGGCAAATTTCACTCTATGAAAGCTTCGAAGATAAAATCATCGATGTGGAAGAATTGGTCGTAGAACAAGCCATGAAGCAGTCACTTTCGGCCCTCACTCAATTCATCGATAAAGACAGCGACCTGCAAAAACTGTACAGTTCTGATGGCATTAAGAGCATTACTTCTCAACAAATACGAGAGTTAAATTTTAAAAATAAAACGTTCGTGAGAACCTACTTTGAAGCCATCTACGAGCGGGCCATGAAAAAATTGTTGATTCAAAAAGTGGCTCAACAAGATGTAGTGGCGCTACAAGAAAGCGTAACAAATCAAGCTCATGCATTGGCCCCTCAATACAGAGAATTGCATGAAAAATTAGAGCAAATGTCTGCCCAGGCGGAGCGGGGTGAAGTTGCTGAGACAGATTTTGAAGACTTGAAAAATCTGATTGTAGCCCAACACTTTTCGGACTCTTCAGAAGTCGACTTTAGTGTGACTGAGGATGATGTGAAAGCAGCAATTGCAGAAGTCGTAAACGACAAAAGCGTGTTTGATAGCTCAACCCGCATGGCCAATAAAGCCAAACAGTCTCTTAATGCCCGAGTTCGAAACTCCAAGTATGAAATTGCGTCTGAGCTGGATCCTGCACAAAACACGTCCATGGCCCGTTACGCCACGGTCAGTGAAAAGAGTCGAAATCCATTGGCCATGGCTCGGGCGGTTCGGGCCGAAGTTTCACAACTGTTAGTGACACTTCCCATCGATATTGGCTTTAAACTTCTGCTCACAGCCGGAATCATCGAGGGTGTGATGAAACCCATTCAATCCGAGTTTTTTGGTCCTAACTCGGTGGCTTACCTTTCTCAATTTGGCTTTTACGGCGGCCTATTGTCAGCTGTAGCCATGGGTGCCCTGGCCAACTCGTGGGTGAAGCTTCAAGAAGATGCATTTCATGATGATGCCGGAAATTTCGGCTATATACCCAAAGAAGAAGACGCCAAAAAGAGTTTCTTTCGCTGGTATTTAAAGCAAACATTTAGCGAAAAAAACTCTCTAATGAAAAACTGGAAACGCTACTTGAGTATTGTGTGGCCCAACCTTCCAGCAGCCCTGCCAAATATTGCATTTTTCAGCTACCTCTCCATCGGACGCTGGGATCTCGACTACACCCTTGCAGGGTACCTGGTGGGATTTTTGACTCCCATTCAAGCATTCATCATGAAAATGGAGCAAGGATTTGAATTGGCTTCTTATTATGATGCCAAAAATATTCCAGAGAAATATCTCTCACACCCTGAAGTGCAAGCCTACCTACAAAAGCAAACGCAGAAGCGCCGAAATAAATTTAATATTTTCAATGATCTTTTTGGCAATACGGCGGGCGAGTTACTAGCTAACTTCCAAACCACGACCACTGAAACTCGAGGAACGCGGTCGTTTATTCGCTCTTTGTTTGGAGGATACACGGCGACGGAAGGGATCATGTTGGGCCTTGAAAAAATGAAGCTAGTTACGGCAAACATCCCTGGACTCAGTCACCTTACGTCTGGTGTCTACAATGCCTGTGAGCACTTTTTAACAAACAACAGCACTGATCTGACGAAGTTGAAAAAGTAATATCTTTTTGATTTTGAGCGAACCAGCGATAGTTACCCAAGTCGTCAATCAAGGTGGGACAAATGATTCCGCTTTTGTTCCCCACCTAAAATTATTGCCCGTGGATCACCTTTAGGGCCACGTCAACTCTGTTGAATGGTGCGCTCACTTGAAATCCTGAGACGAGTTTTTCTGCTTGTTGCATGGTCTTGTGAGCAATTTCAATCCCTCTTTTGATGGCCTCTTCGCGATCATCTCCTGCTTTTTCCATCTCTTCAATGGCCCAATCCGGAACTTCAACGCCGGGAACCTCGTTCTTTAAAAACTCGGCATTGCGAAGACTGACGAGGGGCCAAATCCCCATAACAATGGGGATGCTCAAATCTCCCACTTTATCCATGAAGCGTTTGTAACTTTCAATATCATAAATGGGTTGAGTGATAGCGTAATTGGCTCCAGCTTCCACTTTGTAAGAAAAGCGCTTTCTTTCTAGCTCGCCGTTTGAAGCCGTGGGGTTAAGTGCCACGCCCACAAGAAATTCGGCAGGCTGTCCAAATGCGGAGCCGCCAAGATCCAAGCCTTGATTCATTCGATTCACAATATGGGTAAGCCCGATGGCATCCACGTCATACACCGCTGTAGCTCCGGGGCAGTTGCCCAACTTTGGAGGATCACCGGTTACCAGTAATAAATTTCGAACTCCATTCACATAGGCCCCCAGAAGGTCCGACTGCAAACCAATTAGGTTACGATCTCGAGTCGTAAAGTGAGGAATGGGCTCAAGATCAAAATGAGTTTGGACATAGCTTGCAAGAGCCAATGAACTCATTCTCGCAACTGCACGCGCGCCATCAGGAATATTCACAAACCGAACACCGCCTTCACAGAGGGCTTGCATATGGTTAAAAAATTGCGAACAGTCTACGCCTTTTGGCGGCACCACTTCTACCGAATAGACTTTCTCTCCTGAGTCAAAAGCTTGCCCCAATCGGCTACGTTCTCTAGTCGGCACCTGGTTTTTGGGTTGGTCAATGAGATCTCCCAATGCCTCAGGCATTCGGTAGGCACTTCCATCAGCGACAATTCCGTGCGACTGGGTCATCCGAATGGAATTGGCAATGGCCTTTATATGAGCCTCACCCATTCCACTGTGCCCACCTACGATATTGGCCCCGGCCTGAATAAACCGTTTGGCATATTTCCCCACATAGTCGGGGTTGGTTAGATAAATATACTGATCATTCACGTACCTCGGAAGACCGGCGTTCGGCAAAAGTGATATGGGCTTTTTTGTGTGAGGTCGGGCTTTTTGTAGGGCTGTTAACATGCCACTGGGGCCCACCTCACCGGCAAAACCCACCACGTCGACCCCCAACTCATCGGCCAACTTCAGAAACTCAGGGATTGTCGCCCCATAGGAGGTCTTCATGTTTTCTTGAATACCTATGTGAGCAAATAGCGGTTTATTCGTCACCTTACGAGTGGCGGCTATCGCCGCCCGAAGTTCGTTGAGATCATGAAAACCTACTAAGTTGATCCCATCCACTCCTGCTGCTTCAAAAACCTCAACGTTCTCAGAAAAAAAGTGCTCGGCTTCATCGGTGCTCGTTGGCCCAAGAGGCTCAATCATCACCCCGAGCGGACCAATGCACCCAAGCACGTAAGCCTCTGGCCCAGCCACCTCTAAGGCAATTTCACTGGCCGATCTAATGATTTCAGAAAGCTGATCCTGCAACCCGTAAGTCACTAGTTTGGGCCTCGTCGCACTAAAAGTATTTGTATTTAAAATAGTGGCGCCAGATCGTTTGAATCCCTGCGTGACTTCGCGAACGGCCTGCGACTCGGTAACACTAAGCTCTTCAAAGCTTCGATTAATGTAAAAACCCTTATCATAAAGCGATGTGGTGATACCCCCATCAGCAACAATGGGATCTGATTGTTTTAAATATTCTATGAGTGGTTTTTTGTTCAACTCAGTCTATCCTTTTAAATTTCTATTAGAATTAAATACGGTTGTAATCATCTTCGTAGCGAACAATGTCATCTTCGCCAAAGTAGCTGCCGGTTTGCACCTCGACAAAAACTAGCGGCTTTGCACCGGCATTTCGAATGCGGTGTTTCGATCGAGCTGGTATATGAATGTGCTCACCTGCTTTTCGGTGATGAACCTTGTCATCCAAAATCACCTCTGCCTCACCAGAAATAATGACCCAATGTTCATCTCGTTTTTCGTGAGATTGATACGACAGTTGGGCACCGGGATCCACTGTAATTTTCTTAGTCTTAAAAGATTTATTATCGGACAGTATTTCAAAGCCACCCCAAGGGCGGGTTTCAAAGGGATGAGACGTAGCTTCAGAAAACCCCTCGGCTTTCATTTTAGCCACGAGATCTTTCACCTTTTCACTTTTACCCTTTGAAGTGATGAGCAACGCATCTGGAGTATCTACAACAATCAAATTGTTAACGCCAATCAAACCCACTACTTTATTTTTAATTGAAAATGCATAGTTTGAAAACGCGTCTTGAGTAAAAACCTTGGCATTCACATCTGAACGCAACGAAGGAACTTCTTCAGCCAATCGTGCAATTTCATCCCACGAACCCACATCGCTCCAGCCAATCTCACAGGGGATACACACTTGTTTTTCAAGCTTTTCCATAATGCCATAATCGAGACTTTCTGATTCAAGATTGGCATAAATGTATTTGGCATTACTGAAGTCGGGTTTAATCTTTTCAATTTCAGTCCACAGGTTTGGCAGATGTTTTTTGAAGTGACCCACCATAACATTGACCCGAAATAGAAACATTCCCGCATTCCAATAATGCCGCCCAGACGACCTAAATTCGTCAGCACGACTCTGCCCCGGCTTTTCGTGAAACCCCTTTACCATACGAGCTGTAAACATTCCTCCACGAGGATTGTCCACTGTGGTTACAACATCGTCTTTCACCTCGATGTAGCCATAACCGGTTGCCGCGTACCGAGGTTCAATACCTAAAGTCACCACTTCATTTTGCTGAGCCACTTGCTCGCCAAGACGTAAAACAATTTCGAACGCCCTTGCATCTGTAATCAAATGATCCGCCGGAAACATTCCGACAATTTCTTCACCCTTTCCCTGCTGCTGAAGAACATGACACATCAGCGCCACAGCGGGAGCGGTGTTTTTTCCAAGAGGCTCATAAATAGCATTTTCCTTTGGCAGACCCATTTCTTTTAAAGTTCTTGCCGTCAAGGCCTCCATGGTACCTACGGTTACGACGTGAGGGGCCCCAAATGGCTGCAGTCTTTCTATGGAATTCTTAAGAAATGACTGATCGTAAAATTCGCAAAATTGTTTAGGATAAGAGGCTCGCGATACTGGCCACAATCGGGTTCCGCTGCCACCGGATAAAATCACTGGAATCATAAACTAGGTCCCTAAGCTAAGATGCATCTTTCACTAAGTTAACATGAGAGGGCACTATTGAGGAGGTTGACTGGTATTTCCAGACTTGATGCCTGGGGTCAACCCACCGCAGACATTGACTCGATGAATTATTGATCTATCAGTATGAACTTATGGCAAAAACACCACTCCCCGTGAGAACTCTGAAGATCTTCCTTTTGTTGCTCGATGCCCTGGGCTTGTGGCTCATCTTCAATATTGTTTTCGGACTTCGCATAGGGCATCCCGCCCCAGACTTGTTGTTAAATTTTAACATGTACGTGGTGATGGTCGTCTTGCTGGCCACGATTTATGTCTTCGACCTTTATAACCCGCAGTCGCAGATTGCGGGCTTAAAAGCGCCAGGTTTGTTTTGGATTGCCATGTTGGTGGGCGGCGGACTGCTGGCGGCGCTTGCGTACCTTATGGCTACCCCAGCGACCATGCAATATGGACGTGGAGTTGTGGCCGGCGCTCTTGTGGGATTTGCAGTTTACGGATCTCTGTCTAGGTTGTTTTTGGGATACTGGGTGAGATCAAGGGGCCAACAGGTCAGATGGCTGGTGGTTGGGGACACTCGTTACATTCAGCTCTTTAAGAATGATATCGATAAAAATCCTGTGGAGGGCCAGTTTACCTGGCTAAGCCGACCACAAACAAGTGGTGAGACGCCCGTCACTGATGGAACCTGGAACGATCTTGCAAAAAAAATACGTGAACCCTGGACGGGCATTGTCGTTGCCTGTGAGGAACGAGTGCCAGACACCCTACTCTCCGCATTTGTTGATGCTCGCATTCGTGGGACACGCCTCTATGACCTTGCAGATTTTTATCAACAAATCTGGAACAAAGTTCCTGTATTCTATTTGGATCAACTTTGGCTCGCACTGACCCAGGGATTTTCTCTTTTGCACAATCAAATGGGCCTTAGAATTAAGCGACTCGGGGATCTGATGGGAGCTTTAATCCTATTGCCGATCGCGCTGCCCGTTATGGCTGTGGCGGCACTACTTATTCTGATTGAAAGCGGACTGCCTGTGGTTTTCCATCAAACACGCACAGGTAAAGATGGTCGTGCATTTACTCTTTATAAACTTCGCACCATGAAAAAAGATGCTGAAAAAGATGGCGCTCAGTGGGCCAAAAAAAATGACAGCCGGATCACATTTTTTGGCCGTATATTTAGAAAGACACGCATCGACGAACTCCCCCAATTGTTTAATGTATTAAAAGGGGAAATGAGTTTTATTGGCCCAAGACCGGAACGGCCTGAGTTTAACAAAGATCTCGAAAAACAAATCCCCCATTACAACTTAAGACACGTGGTTCGCCCCGGAATCACAGGATGGGCGCAAGTGCGCTACCCTTACGGAGCCTCAGTCGAAGACGCCCGTGAAAAACTGCAATACGATCTTTACTATATAAAAAACTATTCACTACTGATGGACATAGCCATCATTCTAAAAACAACAAGACTAATGCTATTCGGCCGTGGCCGCTAATTCCAGCAGAGACCAAAGGTCGAACTGGAATTAGCGGAAAAAACTGAAGGAAGGTAACGATCCCGTGCCAATCGCACGGGGCGGAACCGACTGAAATTCTAGTCAATTTGACGCCCCGTCGGCAAATTGATTCCTCCAGCAGAGGCCAAAGGTCGAACTGGAATTAGCGGAAAAAACTGAAGGAAGGTAACGATCCCGTGCCCATCGCACGGGGCGGAACCAACTGAAATTCAAGTCAATTTGATGGCGCTCATTAAAATTTGTTGAACGAAGGGATCAACTTCAGACTCCCTTTTTCCCTTTATTAAAAGATCTATCTTTTGGTCGCCCATTTGTTCTTTTAAATTTATTAACAATGTCACTTTATCTGAAAACTGCAGCCGATCACTCAATATCAAAAGGTCAATATCTCCACCTTTCAATTGATCATCTGCTCGCGAACCATACAGATAAACGTCTGCACTATTATCCTGGGCCTTCACCGTCGAAACGATGATGTTTTTCTCACCGGGTTTAATCCTCATAAATCAAAAGATACCTTAAAAAGATGGGGCACTAGATTTATCAACTCAGCATAGAGCTTCTTATAGTCGCTGGCCTCATATTCGTGGGCCGCCACATTGCGCAGCTCTCGAATTCGGCGCCAGACATCCGCACTCTCAATCCACTTAAATTTTTCGGCCTGATTAAACAGGTCTATAATTGACCCTCGAAACGCCGGATCCTTTTCTTTAATAAGATACCGAAAATACTTAGAGACAATGATGTCTGAATATCGAGCAAAACGACTGGAAAAGCTCTCTAGAGTTTCTAGCTGCTCATCATCAAGATCGTCCGTAAGTGGGATCTTCAATACTTTGTTATAACTGTAATCAAGATGAGCTCTTGCCTTTGCCATCTGATCGATGATCTCTTGTTTAAGTGCCGTATTCATAGCGTTTCGTCTCAAATAAAATTAGGGTTGTAGTCTCTACGCTAACGGTTAGGCCTGGTCGGGGTCAAGTAGGCCCGCCAGTCCCATTATTGAGGATGCGTGGCAATATTCATCAACACCAAGACTTCCAGTAAAAAAACTGGCCGCCTCAGCCAATCCCAGCGAGGTTAAAATCCGGTCCCAACCTCAGCTGCCAATGGCCACCGCTATCTACGCCGACGTCCTTTTTTTGGCGGGCGCCCATTTTTCTGACCCGATGATGATTTTTTGCGAAATCCACGCTTTCCTTGCGAACGATTTTTTGCCATCTCAACAACATCTTTGGGGCGGTAGCCGATCTTGTCTTCACCGCTAACCGCATTGTTTGACTGCAACAGCGAATACATTTGACAGAAGAACTGCCTGGTATTGCCCTCTTGCTGGACTCTATCAAAAATAACTTCAGCTTCATTATCTATGCGAGCGCTATTAATCTGATCAATGAGTTGGCCACGGACTTTACGTTCTAACTGGGCTTTCGAAGGCACTTGCCGCAATTCGAAGTTTTCCATTTTATAGCCTCTAAAAAACGGATGCTTCAATTCGCCAGGAGTAGCAATGGTGATCGAATGCCCTTTTCGTCCTGCACGGCCTGTTCTACCGATGCGGTGAATGTATCGTTCTTTGTTGTCCGGCACATGATAATTAAACACATGTGAAAGATCTGAAATATCTATTCCACGAGAAGCCACGTCGGTGGCGATAAGTACGTGCACTACGCCTGATTTAATATCATTTATCGCTCTGGTTCTTTCACTCTGAGCGAGATCACCATGCAGCGTTCGCACGCGGATTTTCTTTTTTGTCAGCTCCGTGGCCAATGCATCCACATCCGCCCGCCGCCGGCAAAACACAATAGCTTTGTAAGGGTCTTCGTATTCGATAAGCCGAACTAGGGCCGCTTCTCGCTCGCCAGAATTCACCACATACAATGTCTGTGATACGTCCACATTTGGACTAGCTCCTGAGGTCAACCGAACTTCACTGGGGTCTTTAAGGATTTTTTTCGAAAGTTTCACAATCGCCGGCGGCATAGTGGCTGAAAACAAAAGCGTTTGCCGGGTTTCGGGCAAGTAAGTCATGATTTTTTCAATGTCTTCGATAAAGCCCATGTCTAACATCTCGTCGGCTTCATCCAAAACAACCATGGTCGGCTGAAATCGTTTTAATTTTTTGCTTTCTAGATGATCTAGCAATCGGCCAGGTGTGGCTATCACAACCTGACATCCGCGATTGATCAGCTCAATTTGCCGAAATCCCGATTGCCCACCAATGACAGTGACAACTTTCGCTGGCGTAAACTGACCTAACCGAACAAATTCTTGCTCTACCTGTTGGGCGAGTTCTCTAGTTGGAACAAGAACCAAAACTTCCACTGTCTTATTAAACTGAAGTCGATCGATAGCGGGCAAAGCAAACGATGCCGTTTTACCGCTACCCGTTTTAGCTTGCCCTATTATATCTTGCCCATGCATGACAAGGGGGATGGCCTGTTTTTGAATTTCGCTAGGCTCGACAAAACCCACTTCGGTAATGGCGGCCATTAAGTTTTCGTTCAAACCAAATTCGGTAAAATTAATCGGTAAAGGAGGGACGTTCGGAATATTTTCTACTGAAACTGACTTTGCCACATTTGACTCCCAAGTGGTGCACATCCTACACCATGCAGGAGAGGCCAGATGGTTAACACGCAGTATCATCTCGGTCAATGAAAAGCCGGGTGAAATACCCATTTACCAGATAAAAAAAGAGAGCCAAACTGTCGCGGGTGAAAACCTTGGAAAATTGGGGCCATACTGGGTCTACAGTGGGGCCTCCACGGCGCCTAAATGGCTAGAATACCCTAATTGGACCTCATATCCCCGAATATCACCTTAATGGCCCTTGCCTCCCCGCGTTCACGTCTCGGGCGCCCTCTCTGGGCCTCCTGCCGTCACAATGCTATTTGCAAGAAAGCTCCACCGCCTTCAAAGGCCACCGGGGTGAGTAATTGGTCTAAGTCTGCGGTCATGGCCAATCGAAATGTTCCACTTTGCGAAAACTGCCAATTCCACCACAGATTCAGTCGATATTCATCTGCTGCCGGTTTTACCTGGGTCTTCCTCAAGCTTTGGTTTCCTGAAGTTTGATGATGGGTCATTTCGACCCCTGACTCCCACCAGGCCTCACCGTTGCTCGCTAGCGAATACCGCTGCCACTGAACATTGACGTACGGGGCCGTCTGCTGAAAAGCCAGTTGCCCCTTATCGTGTACCTGCCAAATATGATGGGACAAAACCATGCCATAGGTAATGTGGGTTAACCCAAAATCTGAGAGGGATATTTCATGGGCCAGTTGTCCCTTCTGACGCTGACGAACCACCGCATTTTGAATCACCTCGGTATTCAGTGTTTTCATTAATTCGGTTTTTTCATCCACTAAAATCCGAAACATCATTTTAGAGCCTGGGCCCATTTGCAAATTTCCCGAGCTAGAAAACGCCCAGTTCTTGTATGAATACTCCTCTGCCGACTCCCAGAGCAACCATCGAGCCTCATCTTCCCATCTAAAAGAGTAGGTTAAAAAATCGGTGGGGTGATTGGGTTTAAATAAACCCATCATCCCATAAACGGCCGGATACTTGGCGAACCGATTCTCGCCCCGGGTTCTGATATTGCGATCAAAATCCACCCATGTACGATAAATTCGAAGGCTATGAGACGGCACTGGTGATATCACCAAAGCCGCACCAATGTCGTTTTCCTCTTTTAAATGAGCAAGCTCGCCATAAACAGCAAGGGCCCAATGGGGCGTCCACTGCCACCGCAATTCAGTGATGAAATGGTTCTCTGCCTCATCTAAGTCGCCTTGTTCAAAATATAAGAACTGGCCCGTCAATGACGACGACAATGGATGTTGCAGTTGCAGGTACCTGCGCATCAAAAACTCGTTGCCGTTTAATGAACCAAGGGCCATTTGCCCATGCTTAGGCAAATCAAACCGGCTACGATCCCAGGCCGGGCTTGGGGTAAACGCCAAAACATCCGAAGTATATTCAGAGTCTATCTCGTTAGGCCAATCAAAATCCAACGGTTCATCTGCGGTTAAAGAGCGATACTCGGGAAATATCTCAAAGGCATCCGCAGGCAGGCCACAATGTAAAACAAATGCCAACATCAATATTGAATAGAACACTTTCATTAAACGTAAGTATTAAAATAGAGCCGCGACATGCGCAACTTAAAGGTCCTAAAATGGAAAAACCGTATAGGTCTCACGCACAGAATTCCTACGGATTTGGCGAGCCCCTTCGTTTTTCTCAGGATACGGCGAGGTCGCTTTCGCGATACCGCGCAGGCTAATCCAAATGGGATAGCTGCAATCTTATTGTGTGCCGTTGACCACATAAAAATTTTGTTTTGGGTTTATTTTCAATTTGTTAAGAACGAGGTTTCAATGTAGCCAGACTCTGCTCAAGAGTTTTCATCGGTTTATTGTACCAACTGCGAAAGTGAGTGGCGTCGGCCACCAATAATGGGGGATCCCCTGGGCGACGTTTTTGCACTTCTATCTCGGGGGCCTGACCGAAAACGCTTTCAAATGCGGCGAACACTTCTTTAACCGAATATCCTCGCCCCACTCCCACATTTGAAATCAATAACGGATTAATTTTGAGTTGCTCCAATGCGGCCAAATGAACTAAAGCCAAGTCAGTCACGTCTACGTAATCTCGCACACATGTTCCATCAGGAGTGGGATAATCATCACCAAAAACATAAAATGTTTTGTTATTATTAAGAGCTTTTAAGATATTGGGAATGATATGGGTTTCAGGATCATGGTCTTCGTAAACCTCGCCCGCAGGATCTTGCCCCATCACATTAAAGTAGCGAAGCATTCCCACCCGCAAACCCAATAGTTTGTGAAAATCCAGGGCCATTTCTTCACACTGAAGTTTACTCCGGCCATAGGGGTTGATGGGTTTTTGGGGGTGCTGTTCATTCATTGTCTCTGCGGTGGCCACGCCGTAGGTGGCACAACTTGAAGAAAACAACAAAGTGGTTACATCTGCCCGGCGCAAGGCCTCCAAGAGAGACACCATTCCAGCTGTATTATTTGAATAATAAAGTTCCGGATGGGCCATTGATTCACCCACCAAGGCCTTTGCTGCAAAATGCACCACGGCTTCAATACGAAACTCCCTTAGGGTTGACTCTACGACATCCACATCACGCAGGTCACCTTCAACAAGGGGCCCCCACTTTACAAATTCCTTGTGTCCCGTGCTAAGGTTATCAATGACAACAACTTCATGGCCCGCTTTCGCCGCCGCTTTACAAAAATGACTGCCGATGTATCCGGCTCCACCTGTTACTAATAACTTCATGGTCCCTCCAACTAATGGCTTTTGATTGGACCAGAGAACAATGTCTGTCTCGAACCCAAAAATCAAGTGGGAACGCCTGACTTTGACCGTGTGATAGACCCTAATATTGGCAACTCATCGCATCAGTGTCGGATCAGCTGACGTTGATCGCAGACCTGGAGCCGTCCCAAGTCAACGACCTGCGACAACCATTTTGTGGGCCTGAAACCCGCCTCTTGTTGGGTTGTTCTGGGCGTGCTAAGAACTGAGAGTCCATAAAAAACCACAAAATTGGGGTAGAAAATGAGCATTCCCTTTATCGACTTAAAAACTCAATACGAGCAGATGAAAACTTCCATTGATGAACGCATTCATCGAGTTTTGGACCACGGAATGTACATCATGGGCCCGGAGGTTAAAGAGTGCGAAACGGCACTGGCCGCTTTCACCGGTACCAAGCACGCCAACGCCTGCGCCAGTGGAACAGATGCCTTGGTTATGGCATTAATGGCCCTTGGTGTTGGACCGGGCGATGAAGTGATCACCACTAGTTTTTCATTTATCGCCACGGCAGAAAGTATCGCTTTGGTCGGTGCTGTGCCCGTTTTTGTCGATGTGGAAGAAGACACTTGCAATATCGATGTGGGGCAAATTGAGGCGGCGATCACTACCAAAACTAAGGCCATCATGCCGGTCTCCCTGTACGGACAGGTGGCCGACATGAACGAAATCAATGCACTTGCTGAAAAACATAAACTGTATGTGATCGAGGATGCCGCTCAAAGTTTTGGTGCCACCTATGAAGGCAAGAGAAGCTGCAACTTATCAACTGTAGGATGCACAAGCTTTTTTCCAGCTAAACCCTTGGGCTGCTATGGCGACGGCGGAGCTGTCTTTACCAATGACGATGCCCTAGCGCTTAAATTAGAACAAATCAGAAACCACGGCCAGACAGAACGGTATCACCACGAGTTCTTAGGTATCAATGGTCGATTAGATTCCATTCAGTGTGCCGTGCTCCTCACCAAAATCGAATACTACGCTGACGAGATTAAAAAGCGACAACAAGTGGCTGAAAACTACAACCGTGCTTTTTCAGGCCTCGCCGAGTATGGCGTGAAGCTTCCCGTTGTGCGCAAAGGTCGAGACTCGGTCTGGGCCCAATACACATTGCAAGTTCCCAATAGAGAGGGTTTTCGAAGTCGCCTCTCAGATGCAGGCGTTCCCACGGCTGTGCACTATCCGAAAACCATGCCCGATCAGCCGGCATTCAAAAACTTAGGACGAACTGTTAAACAAAGTATGGCACGCCTCCTTTCTGAAAAGGTCGTCAGTCTGCCTATGCATCCATTTATGGATACATCCACCCAAAGCCAGATCATCGATGCCGTTACTCGTGCCGCGAAGGGCTAGTTGAAGTATGAGAATTTTGGTTACAGGGGGTGCGGGTTACATTGGGTCTCACGTAGCTCATCTTGCCAATAAAAAGGGCTATGAACTTGTCATCGTCGATGACCTGTCTACCGGTCATAAAAGGGCCATCCCCCCCAACGCTGTCTTTGTGGAAGGCAATGTGGGCGATCGTGAACTCATGGAAATGGTTTTTCGCAATGAAAGACCTGAGGCCGTCATGCACTTTGCAGCTCACATTGAAGTGGAAGAGTCCGTGCACAATCCCTTGAAGTATTATCAAAACAACACGGTAAACACACTTAAGCTTCTTGAGACCTGTATAAAACATCAGGTTCATCAGTTTATTTTTTCATCCACTGCCGCGGTTTATGGGACCCCTCAATCATTGCCGGTGGATGAAATTTCGTTAGTAGCGCCAATCAATCCCTACGGCCACAGCAAAGCCATGAGTGAGCAAATTTTAAAAGATCTTGCAAGCAATGAGTCTGCCTTTCGATACGTGGCGCTTCGCTACTTCAATGTGGCCGGGGCTTCTGGCGATGGCCATATAGGCCAATCTTATCCTAATGCCACTCACTTAATTAAGGTGACCGCCGAAGTTGCCACTGGGCAACGGCAGAGTTTAAAAGTTTTTGGTACAGACTATGACACTGTCGATGGAACCTGTGTACGAGATTACATTCATGTGGATGATATCGCACAAGCCCATCTCGATGCTTTAGACTATTTGAAAAATGGCGGCGCATCGGATGTCTTCAATTGCGGATATGGTCACGGTACTTCAGTTAAAGAAGTGATTCAGGCCTTTGAAAACTCCACGGGAGTAAAAATCCCTTTTGAAAACGCACCCCGCCGAGCAGGCGATTCTGAAGCCTTGTATTCGAACAATGAAAAAATAAAAACTGTGTTAGGGTGGCGACCCCAGTTTGACGACCTTGACTACATTTGCAAAACCGCTTTTGATTGGGAATCCAAAAATCGCTAATACTAGAATTTACTTCTGGGCTTTTTTGAGCAGGCGGATAATTCTCTTGTTTCCCAAACCCTCAGCCACATCGAGCGCCGTGCGCCCCTGTGTATCCGTTGCTTTTACCTGGATCCGAGGGTGATACACTAAGACCCGAACCACGCCAAAATGATTGGTGCGTACAGCAAGAATTAAAACCGGGGTGCCTTGATGTTTATAATTTACATCGGCCCCCTCATCGAGAAGGGCTTTAGTTTGACGCCAGTCTTTGGCGTTAACGGCCTCAACGAGTTCTTTGTTGAGTATTCCTTCCACACAATGAACGCCACTTAGGGCCTCTATTACCTTCTGATCGCCTTTGGCCCACCAAGTGGCATCATGTCCGGCTTTATCTACAAGTTTAGAATCAGCACCGGAATCCAACAAAAGGCAGATGATCTCCACCTGCTTATATTCGGCAGCCTCCATCAAAAAGGTCTTGCCTTCAGCGTCCGCCGTATTGACGTCAAGACCCTGCTCAATCATTTTCTCAAAGGCCCCAACATCACCAGCTTGAATCGCTGAAAAACCATTAGGATAGGCATTTTTGTTTGCTGGAGGATTGTCACCATGAACGAGTGCAGTTTTGGTTTTTCCAGGACCACAACCAATTACTGCCGACACCAAAAGTGCAAATAGATAATATCTCATACTCATCCCCCTATGCACCAACTGTACCAGCACAACAGCGAAATTCCAGGGGCAATCTTAAAAAACATTGATTTTTCAGGGCTTCAGATGTCAATTTCCGGCACCTGAATCTCGCTTTTTGGCCGATTCAGGAGTTGCTGAAATATGGCCCCAAATATTTGATAATGGCACAGTTACAAGCCGCATTTTCACCAATTAGTAACTGTGCCTATGTTGAAAAATTAAATTTTGAAAAATACGTAGTAGGGACAACTACCCTAAAAAGTATAGTTCATCCCCACTCGAGACATCAAGTTGGTGGCATTCAGCGTGCCGCCCGTAGTGGTAAATGATCCATCAAATGCAAACTTATCAAACGAGATGGTCATCCCCGCTGAAACACTTGTGGTATCCGCGGTACTGCTTGTTGCAGTGCTTGAACCTGCTTTTGTTTCAGTGGAATTGATTAAAATAGCTTGTTGAATTGCTCCACGTAATGTCAACCACGAGGCCGCTGGTGCTTCTACCGCAATAAGTACGGGAGCCATTTGTGCCGTGGTTTCTGTTTTTGTTCCGCCCTCTGGTGATTCACCAATAAATACTCTTTGGTATTGAAGTGCATAGAAAAGGGCCGCTCCTTCTCCAAAGGTCTTTTTTCGTGAAGCTCCTATAACGAGTTCGCTGCCGCTGTGGTCCGTTTTGGCGCCTGCCGATGGATCAAACTCTCCAGATAGACTAGCATAGTGCCCAAATAGCCTGAATTTACTAAAGTCATGACTGGCTCCAAGTTTAAATCCGAGGCTCCCCGTCCATTCGTCAGAATTATTAGTCGTAGTTCCCTTGGCGGTGTCTAGTAAACTTAAATGACCAAATACATCCGTATTTTCAGAAAGTACGGTACCGCCTTTGACCACCAACATTTGTTCGTCCTGCTCAAGGGCTCCGTTTTGTATTTTATTGCCCGAATATGAAAGATGAGCACCCCAAATAGTGTTCACGGATCCGCCTTCTTTGCTTGGCCCCACAAACAGCCCCAATGTATTGTCTGGCTTGAGAAGTGTCGTGTTGGCTCGGTTACGCATGGCTATGATTTCTGGATTTTCATCACCTAAATAAAAACCGTAACTGAAATTCGGAGAACCTAAAAATAAACCGCCCTCGGCCTTAGGATTGGCAGGACCATCTGTCTTTACGGTGGTTGCCCCAGCCGCTCCCCACTCAAATACCACTTTGTCTTTTACAGAAAAAAGTCGAGCTGGATTTAGAAAAATATTGCGATCATCATCAACATAGTAACTTCCACTTGAAGACTGGCCCAAAGCCTCTAAACGTGACTTCGTTGCCTCTACGCTACCGCTAGCAACCAATACCGCTGCAAAAACCAACAACCTGTTTACCTTGAAATTCATTGTGTTCTTCCTTTGAAAAGTTTCGCTTGGCAGAAATTCTACGCACACAATCGTTCACGGAGCAATGACTTCCCGGTGACTCCAATTATAATTTTCCTGACGCAACACAACAGGTTCACACGCTTTGGTTTTGGCCGGGCTCCATTCACCTATGAGCACCTATATTAGAAGTCCGCGCAACTGTTGACGACGCCGTCAGATCCTTTGACAATCAAGGCTCAGGGTTTTGAATTTTATCACCTGAGAAAAGACACTATGACACTTATACTGAAACAAAGGTACTGCTTGTTGCAGTGCTTGAACCTGCTTTTGTTTCAGTGGAATTGATTAAAATAGCTTGTTGAATTGCTCCACGTAATGTCAACCACGAGGCCGCTGGTGCTTCTACCGCAATAAGTACGGGAGCCATTTGTGCCGTGGTTTCTGTTTTTGTTCCGCCCTCTGGTGATTCACCAATAAATACTCTTTGGTATTGAAGTGCATAGAAAAGGGCCGCTCCTTCTCCAAAGGTCTTTTTTCGTGAAGCTCCTATAACGAGTTCGCTGCCGCTGTGGTCCGTTTTGGCGCCTGCCGATGGATCAAACTCTCCAGATAGACTAGCATAGTGCCCAAATAGCCTGAATTTACTAAAGTCATGACTGGCTCCAAGTTTAAATCCGAGGCTCCCCGTCCATTCATCAGAATTATTAGTCGTCGTTCCCTTGGCGGTGTCTAGTAAACTTAAATGACCAAATACATCCGTATTTTCAGAAAGTACGGCACCGCTGATTGGACAGAATAGATTACTTGACTGAGTTATCGCAAAAATCCAGACTTTACACGGGGCTCATGATATATGTATTCTTCAAACGCCACCAGTGAAAGGCAAGACTGGGGATAAAGATTAGATGAAAAAAATCGATTCTGATGACCTCGAAGGAGGTAAGCCTATTTGCCAACCATCAAACGATCGCCCAACCTGCACAATTTGTGGCGCCGAAAGCAACGCTCGGACGATCGGGTTTGCTGATGATCATGAATACCATACGTCCCCCAAACTGTACGAATATAAAATCTGTTCCCAATGTAGATCAGTAGCCATTGATTCCAAAATTACTAGTGAAGAAATACTGGCGGCCTATCCTGCTGCATATTACTCATATCATCTTTTGGAAAACTATCGTCAGTATCGAAGTAGTTATTGGGGGCAAAAGTATTACAATGACGTCAAATCCGCTTTGCTTAAAGACATAAAGAACTGGGCAAAAGCTTCAAACATTAACTATCAGGACGCTCGGATATTGGACTACGGAGCCGGAGATTCGTTTAAATTGACCTTGCTTGAGGAAATGGGGCTGAAAAGCAGAAACCTAGTTGGCTTTGAACCTCATTCGGGCGGCCAGGACCTCGGTCAAAATCAATTCCAAATGATCAGAAACTCAAATGATCTTGATTTCTATCAAAATCATTTCGACATCATTATCGCCTCACATGTCATTGAACATTTAGAAGATCCAAAAATTCTTTTTGCCCACGCCAAACGGGCATTAAAACGCCGTGGTATCTTGGTAATTGATATGCCTACCCCTCGAGGGTGGCATTTCGCCGTAACGAAATGCCGACACTGGGGCGGATACCATGCGCCTCGACATTTAAATTTGCTGACCGCCGAAGCTGCCATTCAGTTTTCACGTGATAGCCAATTTGATTTGATTACCTCCGAGTACATTGACGATTCTTGGATCATGGCGCAAACGGTAAACTCGATCATTGTACGGGCACCCAGCTATATAGTCCCAACCGCATTGGCCAACGCTATCAACGCTGAAAAAAAGGAAGTTCCAACTTTAGCGAGATCGCTAATTTACGGGGGATTTAGTTTTATAAGTAAGTTCATCCTAACGTTTGGTGGCAAAAGCTCCGTAGCAAGACTAGTAGTCCAGAAAGTTGCGGACAGTGACTAGCTATTTCAAGAATTTTTTGGGATTTGAGGCCCGGATTTTTTTGGCGATATTTTTGCCCATTTCTATCATATTAGTCGTGGTCGGAAAACTTTCCTACGACTCAATTTCTGCTCGGCTAAAGGAGGATTACACCGAACGCTATGAGGCGTTAAATAACACTTTAGCGGCAACATTTAAAGAACTAGAAAATAGTGTTGGAAAAATTAGCATGAATGCCGCCTATGCTCTCTTTCAACTCGAGAAACAAAGCGGCCTGCCATCAGAAAATGAACTGAAAACCTTGGCTAAGAGGCTAAATGTCTCGCATCTTTATATCGCAAACAGCGACGGAGTTTTCATCCGAAACACTGACATTCCTGAAGGAAAAAGAACCCATAAATTGTTCGATTTTTGTGAGGACTACAGGGGCCTGCTCACAGGAAGGTTTTCAATGCAGCAGACACCCGTCTTGCCGAGTGACCCCTATACTGGCCCCTACAAATTTACGATGATTCCAAATCATACCAACACCCGGATTCTAGAAGTAGGTTACCACTTGGACTACATTACTACGATGCTTAAGCAGGCCGTTCAAAAGGACAAGAATATTGTCGCTATGTCCTTTTTATCTCCAACAGGGTTCGAGTTGGGATCAATCTCCTCTGAACGAAAAAAATCCCGCGACGCAAGTCACGAGTCATCTAGCGATGATTTGAAAAACTTGATTGTTTCAACTAGGATATCCGCGAACTTGGATCACTGCTGTGAGTGTACTTTTAAGGGAGTGGCAGACTCATCAGGTACATATTTCTATGTTATACAAACGTCCGTATCTCTGTTGCCATTTCTAAATCGGCTCAATGATATTAAGCAACACTACTTAGAAGCATTCTTGATAGCAGTCATTTTTGCGCTAATTGTCGCAAGATTGCTATCTCTATTTCTAACAAAACATCTCAAAATAATCAATAACGGCGTTGAAGGTTTAATTAAAACAAATGATTTGAGTAAGAGATTTCTTATTGGTGGACCAAATGAGTTTACAAATCTGTCTTCAAATCTAAACCGAATGATAGAATCCATGGCGAAGAGTCAGGCTCTGATGGTTGAAAATGAGAAACACATGGCCCTATTCTCGATAGCGAAACAGGTGGCACATGACATTCGATCGCCTTTGACTGCATTGGACTTTGCATTTCGCAGTCTGAATGGTATTCCTGAGGAGACGCGAGAACTGATTAGAGGTGCCAGCAATCGAATCCGAGACATCGCAAATAATCTTTTAGAATCCTATCAAAGACAAAATCAAAGTCTCTTTGGATCTAATGATCTTATGGGTGACTTTGGAATTTCAAACACAAATATTTATCTTGTACCAAGCCTGGTCGAAGCTCTCTGTTCTGAAGTCAGAGCTCAATATCGATCTTATCCCGACATTGAAATTGACACCCATTTTGACAACATGGATCTTGGTCTCTTTGCTAATGTATCAACCTCAGACTTTAGTCGCGTAATATCAAACCTGGTTAACAACTCGGTCGAAGCCCTGAAACGACAAAGTGGAAAGGTAACTGTTTCCGTTTGCGGAATTCAGTCCCAAATAGAAATTAATGTGGTCGATAATGGTCGCGGGATAAACCCAAAATTAATTCCAAGATTGACTGAACAAGGGGCGACCTTTGGCAAGCCCTTAGGCACTGGCCTCGGCCTTTATCATGCTAAAAAGTGTGTCGAAAATTGGCGCGGATCGATTCAAATTGATTCAAAATTAAACGAAGGAACAAAAATTCAAATCAGAATTCCTCGAGTTTCTGCCCCAAAATGGTTTGCGTCCACAATTGAAATTTCTCATGTATCAAATGTTGTTGTGGTAGACGATGACCGCTTCATTCACCAAGTTTGGGCCAGCAGATTTGGCAAGATATGCCGAAATGAACAAATTAATTTAGTTCATTTTTCATCCATTTCGCCTTTCAGGGCGTGGCTAGATGCGAATCAAAATGATAAGAATCTCTATTTGATGGATTTTGAACATATTGGACAATCGGTCGACGGATTGGATTTGGTCGAACTGTACGGAATCGAGCCGGAAACAATACTTGTTACTAGTCATTCGGAGGACCCTAATATTATTGATCGATGTTCTCGAAATGGTGTCAAGATTTTGCCCAAAGTTCTTGCCGTACATGTGCCAATAATCTTCTCGGCGAGCGCTAAATAGGCCCTCTGTCCAAAACAGGCCCAATGGCCTAGTCGACTGAACCACGCAAAAGAAATGCACTTGAATGGAATGAATTCGAAGTCCTTAACGGTATTTGTGACAACCAACTGTGACCTGTTCAATCCGTAATGACGAACTGTGGACAATATACATAGCCGCATCAGAAACAATTGCGGTAAAGGTATTCCACCCCGACTCCAATTATAATTTTCCTGACGCAACACAACAGGTTCACACGCCTTGGTGTTGGCCGGGCTCCATCCACCTATGAGCACCTATATTAGAAGTCCGCGCAACTGTTGACGACGCCGTCAGATCCTTTGACAATCAAGGCTTAGGGTTTTGAATTTTATCACCTGAGAAAAGACACTATGACACTTATACTGAAACAAATTTTTGCGTTTTTAAAACTTCTTAACTCTGAAACAGGTACCCATCAAATCGCCTGGGGAATCGCACTGGGTTTTGTACTGGGCATGACCCCGGCACTGAGCCTCCAAACACTTTTGGTTTTTTTGCTCATTTTTATTTTCCGAGTGCAAGCGGGAGCTGCGTTCTTGTCCGCCTTCTTTTTTAAGTTTGCCGCCTACCTGCTGGATCCTCTTTTTCATATTGTTGGAGAAAAGGTATTACAGACACCCTCTCTGCAAGATGTTTTTACTACGCTCTACAATATGCCGATCATCCCGCTCACGCGATTTAACAACACTATTGTCATGGGCTCAGGTGTTGTCTCTTTGCTGCTGGTTCCGGTGATTTACGTGCTTGCTAAGATTTTTGTCATTAAGTACAGACATCTCGTTGTGGAGAGATTTCAGCAGAGTAAGATTTGGAAAGCAATAAAAGCCACCTCCCTTTACAAATGGTACTACAAATATGACAGCCTCTACGGATAAAAAAGACACAAAGAAAAAGAAACCCAAAGGCCCCATTCGCTTTGAGGCCATCATTCCCACGGTCGTGGTAGTAGCCCTGTTGATAGGTTATTTCACCTTCTTGTTTGACAGCCAGTTGAAGTCGGCCCTGGAGTGGGGAGGCACACAGGTGCATGGTGCTGAGGTCAACATCAGGTCATTGAATATTAGTTTTGTTCGGGCCGACCTTTCTATTTCAGGTATAGAAGTGACTGACAAAGAACAGCCGGAGCAAAATCTTCTGCAGGTGGGGCGCATACGATTTAAGCTATTGTGGGACGCTTTACTTCGAGCAAAATTTGTCGTTGACGATGCAACCATTGAAAATATTCAAACCGGTGTCCCTCGCACCCGCCCCGGACGAGTGCTACCAGTGAAACCGCCACAAGAAGGAAACGAGAACCAAACTGTCCGTGAGGTAGAGGCCGCGGCCGTAGCTAAAGCGAAAAGTGATTTTGGCGGCAATATTTTAGGCGATGTGGCCGCCGTGATGGGGGGCACTGCAAAAGATGATCAGCTAAAAAGCATTCAGGGCGAGCTCAAAGCTGAAGCCCGAATGAAAGAGGTAGAAAAAGCGCTTAAAGAAAAACAATCCGAATGGTCAAAGCGCATCAGTGAGCTGCCCACTGGAAAAGAGCTAGATGCCTTGATTGCCCGAGCCAAAGTTTTGAAGTTTGACACAAACAATCCCGCCCAATTTGCAAAAGACCTAGAAGCCCTTAATGCTATTGCGAAAGAGGCCGATGCCAAACTTAAGCTAGTAGAAAAAACCAGTAAGGACCTCGATTCAGACTCTAAGAGCATTGATGGGGCGTTCAAAGAAATTGATCAGCTAGTCAAGCAAGATCTGGCTGACTTACAAAAGAGATTAAAGCTACCAAGCCTGAATGTGGGCGAGTTTTCTAAAGGGCTTTTTGCCAGCATGTTAGCTGAAAAAATGGGATCATTGCACAAATATATGGTGATGGCCCATGAATACATGCCTCCGAAAAAAACCAAAAAAGAAAAAGAGGCTCAACAAGCAGAACTTTTACCCAAACAACGTGGCAAGGGAAAAGATTTTCGCTTTCCTATTACGAAGGGGTATCCCACTTTTTGGCTGAAGCATGCCGCCATTTCCTCTGAGCCCAGTGACTCCGAATACAGTGGACGCATGAAGGGCGAAGTAAACCACATCACAACAAGCCCAAGCACCGTGGGTCTTCCGATGACCATTGTTTTGGAAGGAGATTTTCCCAAACAAGGCATCCAGGACTTTTCAACAAATATTGTCATAGATCACACAACAGCCTCACCGGCTGAAAGTTTTGTCACGCAAGTGGGCAGCTATCCCGTGGGCCGACAGGTACTTAGTGATAGTGAAGATGTGAAACTGGCCATTGTCAAATCTAAAGGTGGCATGACCATGCAGGGAGAGAGGAAAAACAAAATCTGGAATCTGCTATTAGAAAATTCTTTTCGTGAAATTGACTACGAATTAAACGCTCGCTCAACCACAATGAAAGAAGTGCTCACCGGCGTTGCCCAAGACCTTCCAACAGTAAGCCTGCGAGCAAAAGCACAAGGCCCCTTTGAAAATCTCAAATGGGATGTGTATTCAAACCTGGGTGATGAACTTGCAAAGGGTTTTAAAAAGCAGTTGGACAATAAGATCAAAGAGGCACAAGCCAAATTAAAAGCTCTAGTGGACGAGCGAATTAACAAACAAAGGGCTGAGCTTGAAGGACAAGCCAATAAAATAAAAGCCGACCTGAATAAACAAGTGGACCAGGCAAAACAGAAGGTGGCTGCGGCAAAAACTTCGGCACAGCAAGAAGGCGATAAGCGAAAAAAAGAGCTTGAAAACAGTAACAAAAAGAAAGTGGAAAAAGCCGGCAAAAAAGCCGTAGATGACCTCAAGAAAAGTCTGGGGTTTTAAAGGCCCGCGAGTTTATCAAAAATAATAAACCCAAATGACGACACAAGATTTCTTAAATGTGATTTGGGTATGGGCAACGATTCCCCAAACCAACACAACAAAGACAAAACAGATCTAACAAGAAGTAGCAATGTCCCAGTGGTAGCAATAGCAGGTCAGTAGAGTGGGGGGGGCTACCCATACGGGCCATCCCGGTGTGCATGGCGTATCCGGGTTGCGGCACGCAGTGACGCAATCCGAAGACGACATGCGGCCACCCGGGTCTGGCCCGTATGGGTAGCCCCCCCCACTCTACTGACCTGCTATTGCTACCACTGGGAATCCGGTTCCTTTTGTTACTGACAGGTACGGCGGTTATCTAACCATTCCATGAGATCTTCGTATCTTGGTTCGCCAGGTTTCAACTCACAGGCCTCTTCAAGACAAAAGTCATTGTCTGTAGAGAATTTGATAAATGTTTCCTTTGGGATACTTAGTGCATACTTGAAAGAAATCTCTAGGTTTTTATCGGCAAATGGCGGAAAGGATAATCCACCCGCTGCGTGGCACCCTGCACAGTACTGAACAAAATAACTATCTAATAGGTACTGATAACCTTGCTCACCACAAACCATCTCCGGACGGGCCACCGACTGAGATTCGCTTCCATCAACTTCAAGGTTATTACCTGAACAATTTTGAAAAAGTAAAAACAGACCCACTAATAGTGAAATATTAAGTGTCGATAACCACACTTTTTTGGCTACTGTACGACCACGAGACGACATCACACTTCCCCCTAAACTCATCCGGCCTTTGCTTAAGGTAGAACTCCCTAACGTTCTACCTCACGAGGCCTATTCTCAGCTTCTATTGAAGCCCCTACCCTTTAGGACCAACTTGCGTTTTGAAGAATTAATAAAAATGCGAATACACCAAAGAAAGTTTGAATCCCAATGAGAAAACTCATTTGCTCCTTTGCTGGATTTACCCCAACTGATCTCTCTAGAGCTACTTATTTATTATATACCTCTATAAAAAAAGCCGCAATCACTGCGGCTTTTCTTCTATAAGGCCCTGAAATCAATCAGGTATTCTATTTTGGCTGTTTTCAAGCCTATTTCTTTATTGGGGCCTTTTGCGGCAATGGCATGAAGGCAAAGACGAATAACAACTGTAAAACCACCAATACTGAAATGTAGATTAAGAGCATCATCTCTCACCTCCCAGTGACGGACCTTGAGTCCAAACAGGAAACCACACTAAAACCTCAGTGCCAACCGACGGACGACTATTAACCCCCAAAGCGCCCCCTCCCCCAAAGACAAGCTCTTCCACTATGGAAAGCCCCTCGCCCGTACCATGAGATTTTCCCTTAGTAAATCCGCGCTCAAAAATACGAGACAAGTCCTCTGGGGCAATCCCTTGCCCGTTGTCTTTTATTGAGAGCTCCACTCGCCCGGCTCTGACGTCGGTAGTGATTAAAATTTCCCCGCATACGTCAACAGCATCAAAGGCGTTTTCAAATAAGTTAATTAGTATTCTTAGTAGGTTTACCTTTGGCTGATGGACGTAAACGGGTTCAATATTATAGTTTCTAACAATTCGAATGCTGGGCTTTTGTTGTCGCCCACTTACAAAGCTCAACGCTTCATCAATCACAGAATGCACCTCAGTGATTTCTACCACCGCGGATTTTGGGCGATGTAGAAGTAACGACAGTATTTCATCTATTCGATCATTGGCCTGTTCCGCCAATTCGATTTCGCTTCGATGATTATAAAATGTGTTTTTATCTCGCTTCAGATTTTGCAGAGCCACCTTAAAGGCTCCCAAGGGAGATCTGAGATCGTGAGCTACTTGCCGACTGAGACGCCCGTAGGCCGCTTCTAATGCCAATCCCCTATCCACCTCAAGAAAACTACTCATTATCACTTCTGCCTTTTTCATCTCACACCTGCCTTGGTTCCACATAACGTTCATCCTCTGCTTACCTGCAATCAACGGTGTCATCGCAGGTTTCACAAACTCTAAAAGCAAGGCACGTACCAAAATAAATTCTGTTTAGACGACAAGTTGCACAATAGGATCGATGAGAATTTTTTATAGGATAAAAAACTGTAAACAAGACCAAGCGGCCATTTTAAGCGGCACTCACAGATGACAAATATTCCATGTGTAATGATTTCTATTGCGGCGCAAATAAAAATAGAGTCACTGTGACACCATTCCTGTCCGTATTTTGTCGGACATGTCCGCTGAGCGGACGCAAATGGATACCTAAATACCACGATAAACATTAAGAAAAATCAATGATTGAAGTCAGACAGGATAGGCTGATTTTAGATTTATTGTGCAGAGACTAGGGTATTAAAGAACTCAATGGCGTCTGGCGTGTACCAATTGTCCACTCCAGCTATTTTGCGAACCAAAACCCTCTCTCGACCCACTATATATGATTCAGGCAAAACTTCGGTGCCAAAGAGCTTAGCCACCTCTTGATCCTTATCCCACATCACATAAAGACTGGGGTCTTTGGCGTCAAAGGCCTTTAAAAAGTTCTCTAAATCAACCTTTTCAAAGTCAGCCGATATAGCTAGTAAAATCACCTGCCCTTTGAAGTGATCTATCAGACTTAATAGCGAAGGAAACTCCTCCACACAGGGCTCACACCAAGAGGCCCAAAAGTTCACAATCACAATTTTATCAGAAAACTGGCTCAACTTAACTGGTTGGCCGCTCAGATCGTTTAGTGAAAAATCCGGGACCCCGGATTTTTCCATTTCATTAAGGATTTTTGTGCCAGGTGGTGGTTGTTGTCCCTGACTTAGGAACTTGTCGTATTTCTGCCATAAAACACCCACCAATACGGCGACTACCACCGTAACGAGTAGTCCCTTAAGTGAGTGCTTCACCGTTATTTACCGCGGTTAATTCTACGAGATTGAGCCTGCATCTTGCGCACGCCTTTGCGTTTCGCTGAAGCTCGCTTCTGCAGTTGGCGTGTTCGCTTGGCCGCATCTTTATCGCCAGTCACTGTTTCTTTAGTGGTGGCTTCTGGTGCCACATAATCGACAAACTCGATAAATGCCATAGGGGCATTGTCACCAGGTCGAGCACCTAACTTTATAATCCGAGTGTACCCACCTGGACGTTCTGAAAAACGCGGGGCAATGTCGTTCACAAGTGAAAAGGCCGTGTTCTTGTTAGGATACCTTGCCTTCAAAATTCGACGGGCATGCAGGCCACCCTTTTTACCAATTGTTACCGCTCGCTCAACATGACGACGCAGTTCTTTGGCTTTTGGCAAAGTCGTTCGAATTCGGCCATGCTCAACCAAAGAGTCAACCAATCCACGAATTAGAGCTTTTCTAGGCCCTTGTCGTCGTCCAAATGAATGTGAAGTTACCTTATGTCTCATTGTTTCACTCCCGAATTACTGATGAGTTGGTGGTGTTCCACCGCCGCCCATGGGATCGGACATACCACCCATCCCAGTAGCCGCGCCAGCATTACCTGCTGCCGCTGCAGTTTCATTGGACTCAGTGGCACCAGGGCGATGAGGGTTATTGGGGTCCCATCCTGGTGGCGGCCAACCCTCTATCTTCATTCCCAATGAAAGTCCCATTTTTCCCAAAATATCTTTGATTTCATTTAGTGACTTACGGCCAAAATTCTTTGTTTTTAGCATTTCAGCTTCTGAACGGGCCACTAGCTCACCAATTTGACGAATGTTTGCGTTTTTCAAACAATTCATGCTCCGCACGGAAAGCTCTAAATCATCCACAGAACGGAACAGATTTTCATTTAATCTTGGTGTAGAAGTTTGCTCTTCTTCTTCTTTAGGCTCGATATCCTCGTCAAAAGTAACAAAAACCTGCAACTGCTCTTTTAAGATTTTTGATCCTAAAGAAACCGCTTCTTCAGGCTTCAACGATCCATCTGTCCATACTTCAAGTTCTAGAGCATCATAATCTGTACGTTGACCCACTCGGGCATCAGAAACTTGATAGTTCACACGACGAATTGGACTATGAAGTGAATCCACTGCAATGTATCCAACCGGCAGTTCCTCTTTGTGTTCTTCAGCCTCTCGGTAGCCACGTTCAAACGTCACCACGATTTCAGCTTCAAACTTGCCTTCTTTACCCAACGTAGCAATATGCTGATGGGGGTTTAAAACTTCAACTTGATCAGTTAATTGAATGTCGGCAGCCGTTACCGTACCAGGACCTTGCTTAGAGATTCTTAATGTTTTCTGATTAGAATCGTATTGACGAAACCGAACTTCCTTTAAGTTCAAAATGATGTCGGTCACATCTTCAAGTACATCGGGCATGGTGCTGAACTCATGCAACACCCCTTCAAGCTTAACAGCACTCACTGCCGAACCCATCATTGAGCTGAGTAGCACACGACGTAGAGAATTCCCCAACGTCACGCCATAGCCACGCTCGAGGGGACGCACAGAGAATCGACCGTATGTGTCTGTCAGGCTATCTGTATCTACATCAAAGCCTCGTGGCTTTATTAGATCGCGCCAAAACTTATAGTAATGTTGTTGCATGTTTTATTCTCCCAATATCAAAAACAAATTCAGCTCAATTCAACTATCAAGGGCCCTGTGAGATAATCCTCTAGATGCGTCGACGTTTTGGAGGACGGCAACCATTGTGAGGCACGGGTGTTAAGTCTCGCATCAAGGTCACTCTGATTCCAGAAGCCGCTACAGATCGCACGGCTGGCTCTCGTCCGGACCCTGGGCCTGTAAGGTAAACCTCAACACTCTTCATTCCCGCCTCTAATGCCTTTTTACATGCATCTTCAGCTGCCATCTGAGCCGCAAAAGGAGTGCCTTTTCTGCTGCCCTTAAAGCCCAAAAATCCCGCTGAAGACCAAGCTACCGCGCCACCAGAGGGATCAGTGATTGTCACAATCGTGTTGCCAAAACCTGCGTTTATATAGCAACGACCAGAGGGAACATTCTTTTTTGTCTTTTTCTTTGTACCGACGTTCTTTTTACCTGCCATTGACACTTACCCCTTAAACGGCTTTCTTCTTGTTCGCTACAGTCTTACGAGGACCTTTTCGTGTACGAGAGTTCACTCGCGTTCTCTGCCCTCTCACCGGTAATCCCTTTCGATGGCGCAGACCGCGATAGCACCCCAAATCCATTAGCCGTTTAATGGATAGGTTCACTTCCCGACGAAGATCACCTTCGATCTTGAAAGTTTCAATCACGTTTCTGAGACTCACGACCTGATCATCAGTCAGGCTGTCTGTTCTCACATCTGGAGACATCCCAGATTTTTCACAAATTTGTTTCGCACGAGTGCGGCCTATTCCGTAGATATACGTTAATGCCACTTCAATACGTTTATTTCTTGGTAAATCGACACCTGCAATACGAGCCATTTTCTACTACCCTTGCTTTTGCTTGTGTTTTGGGTTTTCACAAATCACACGAATAATGCCCCGACGCTTAATAATTTTGCATTTAGGACACATGGTTTTAACTGACGCTCTTACTTTCATTTTTCTAACCTCAAGTAGCCACTAACTATTTGAAATAACAGCACTTTTCAAAAACTTTCGGGCTATGGTGACAATCGCGATCGCCAACAATATCACCCGACCAAATCCAAGTCCAGCCTTTTTGCCAATAGATCATTGATCCAATTGGCTCTCCAGTCGGCCAAACACTGCCATCACATCACCAGTTCCGTCCACTTCAACCAGGCTATCTCTCTCCTGGTAAAAGACCTTCACTGGTTCTGTAGAATTCTTATAAACCTTCAACCGATGTCGCACAGCTTCTTCTTGATCATCAGTTCGCTGTACCACATCACCGCCGCACTGGTCACAAACGCCTTCCGCCTTAGGTGGATGCGTTTGGGCATGATAAACAGCGCCACAATTTTTACAAACCCGACGACCGCTCAACCGCGCAACCAATTGCTCTTCCGGCACCTCTAAAAACAACGCCTTGTCCACTTTCAATGAATACTTTTCGAGCATTTCATCAAGCGCTTTAGCCTGGGGCACTGTACGAGGGAATCCATCAAGAATAAAACCTTTACCCTCTAGCCCCCGGACGACCTCATCCACCATACCGATCACCACTGAATCCGGCACCAAATCACCTTTGTCCGTGTAGCTCTGGGCCTCAAGGCCCAATGGCGTCTTATTCTTGATCGCATGGCGAAACAGATCACCGGTGCTGATATGGCTCATGCCCATTTTTTCAACGAGCATACTCGACTGAGTGCCCTTGCCCGCACCAGGAGGGCCAAACAGAAGGATGTTCAATATTGCACCCTCCGGCTTCTCATTTTAACACCCTTCAGTCGTTTATCGTATTCAGCAGTGATTAAGTGAGAGTTGATCTGTTGAGCCGTATCCAAAGCCACGCCCACCAAAATGAGTAGGCTCGTTCCGCCAAAGTAAAATGGCAACTTCAAATAGAGATTCAAAAAGTTAGGCATAATACATACAGCGCTCAAATAAATCGCACCCGCAACAGTCAAGCGCTCAAGTACTCGCTTGATGTAATCCGATGTACTTCGACCGGCACGAATTCCCGGTATAAAACCGCCGTATTTTTTCAAGTTATCAGCGACTTCATTCGGGTTGAACACGATTTCTGTGTAGAAAAAACAGAAAAACACAATAAGCGCTACAAATAATAAATTATAGATAGAACCTGTAGGCGACAAAGCATCTTGCATGCTTCGCAGCCACGGAACGTCTACAAACTGAGCCATTGTCGCTGGAAACATCAGCAAGCTTGACGCAAAAATGGGTGGAATTACGCCAGAAAAATTAACTTTAAGAGGCAAGTGGTTCTGAGAACCCTGCATTGCCATTCGACCAGCACCTTTTTGTGAGTGTTGAATGGGAATTCGTCTCTGGCCCACTTCTACAAACACAATGGCGGCAATCACTAATAACATAAATCCAGCCAAACCTACTGCAGCCATACCATTGAACTCGCCGGACTGAATCATTTGCCACATTTTAGCTGTACCACTAGGAATCCCTGCGGCGATACCAGCAAAAATAATCAACGAAGCACCATTGCCAATTCCGCGCTCCGTAATTTGCTCACCCAGCCACATCACAAACATGGTACCCGCAGTAAGAGTAATGATTGTGACAACCTCGAAAGACAAAAGAAAATGGCCAAAATCTGGCGCAATGACGAGGGCCTCACCGCCTGGAGCATTGTTGCTGGCCAACCATTTTGCCATTCCATAGCCCTGAAAACCCGCCAATGCCACTGTGGCATACCGAGTATATTGATTGATTTTTTTACGACCAGCCTCGCCTTCTTTTTTCAAAGCTTCAAGATAGGGAATGGCCGTTTGTAAAAGTTGAAAAATGATCGATGCCGAAATGTAGGGCATGATTCCCAATGCAAAAATACTAAAGCGCTCGAAGGCTCCACCTGTAAAAGTATTAAAAAGCCCAAAAATACTCCCTGTATTTTGAGTCATAAATGCTTTTACCGCTGCACCGTCTACTCCAGGAGTGGGAACAGCCACACCGATTCGATAGATCGCCAGGATCCCCAAGGTAAAGAGTATTCGATTGAGCAGATCTTTTGGAATAGACGGAGCTTCTTTTGACACTACTTGATGACCTCTGCAGTACCGCCAGCTTTTTCAATGGCAGCTTTGGCTGTTGCGCTAAACTTATGTGCTTTTACATTTAAGGCTTTTTGTAATTCGCCACGACCCAACACCTTCACTAAAGCCTTTTTTCCTACGGCTCCAGCTGAGGCAAGAGTTTGTGGCGTAACATCACCATCATACTTACTTAAATCATCTAAATTAATTACGTCATAGGTGGTTTTAAACATTGTGTTTGTAAAACCAAACTTAGGCAACCGTCGCATAAGAGGTGTTTGCCCACCTTCAAAGCCACGACGAATTGGCGCGCCTTTACGAGCTTTCTGCCCCTTGTGCCCTTTTCCAGCAGTTCCACCTGAGCCAGAGGCATCACCACGCCCCACTCGGTGTCGATTCTTATTAGCTCCCTTATTTGGACGCAATTCTGATAATAAACTCATTTTAGTTCTCCGAAGTGACCTCTAATAAGTGTTGGATTTTAAAAATCTGCCCACGCATTGCCGGGCTATCTTTAACCACCACTTCCGAATTAATTTTTTTTAAGCCCAGACATCGAACCGCATCTTTTTGCTGTTGCGAAATACCAATTAAGCTCTTCTTCAACTTTAAACGAAAAGTCTTTGCCATGCCTGATCTCCTTACCCAACCTGCTGACCGTCGGGACGACTATCAACGAGCTGCTGAAGTCCTTCCACTGTGGCTCGAACAGCATTGTGCGGGTTACGTGTGCCCACACACTTTGTGAGAATATCTTTGATACCCACAGCTTCAAGAACGGCCCGCACTGCGCCACCGGCAATAACACCAGTTCCGGGTGCTGCTGGAATAAGTACAACCTTGGCTGCTCCGAAACGACCAATCACTTCGTGAGGGATGGTTCTGTTTTCTTTAAGGGTCACGTCTGTCAATGACTTTTTAGCAATGCGACTGGCTTTGCCGATTGCTTCTGGCACTTCTCCAGCTTTACCTGTGCCAAACCCGACGCCACCTTTGCCATTTCCTGCAACAACTAGGGCAGAAAAGGAAAATCGACGTCCACCTTTTACCACTTTGGCCACTCGGTTAATCGCGACCACTCTTTCTTGAACTTCTGTTTCCATTGGCTCCACTAAATTGTCTCCTTAAAATTCAAGTCCAGCTTCACGCGCACCTTCTGCTAAGGCCTTCACGCGACCGTGGTAAACGTATCCGCTACGGTCAAACACCACGTTTTTAATATTTTTCTCCATAGCCTTTTTCGCTACAGCTTCACCTACGGCCTTAGCCGCAGCACAAGAACTTTTACCACCTTCAACACTCACAGTGAGAGTCGATGCCGATGCCAAAGTGTTTCCTGTAACATCATCTAAAAGCTGCGCATACATGTGGCGTCCACTACGATAGACAGACAAACGTGGCCGCTCAGAGGTACCCTGCACTTTTTTTCGAATTCGCACTCGATTTTTTAGTCGTGCCACCACTTTTTGCGATGTCTTTTTATTAAATATCAGTCTCACAACACAACCTCACTATTTACCAGCTGACTTACCAGCTTTTCGACGAATATGTTCATCAGAGTACTTAATACCCTTACCTAGATATGGCTCTGGTGGACGAAAAGCTCGAATGTTAGCTGCCACTTGTCCAACCAACTCACGACTCGCTCCCGCCACTTTCACCGCATTCTGTTTTTCTACCGTAATTTCAATACCATCGGGAATGGGGAACTGAATAGGATGACTGTATCCCAAATTGAGTTCTAAAGTCTTACCCTTCACAGCGGCCTTGTAACCGACGCCGTTAAGCTCTAAAGACTTTTCCCAGCCCTTTGACACACCGGTAACGGCATTCTGAATCAGCGCACGATACAATCCGTGATAAGCACGGGTCTGCGCCTCGTCATTGGTACGGGTTAAGATCACCTGACCGTCTTTTACCTCGGCCTTGATCACTGGCTTTAGCTGCACTTTTTGCGTGCTTTTGCCACCTTTAATAACTACTTGGTTATCAGGAGAAACTGTCACCTGAACCGAACCTTCAAAAAATATTGGTGCTTTACCTACCCTAGACATTTTACCCTACCAAACCTGTAGAAGAATTTCGCCACCAACATTTTCTTTGACGGCTTTATCACCACTCATAACACCTCGGTTCGTACTCAATACGGAAATACCGTATCCAGACCTAACCTGAGGGATCTCATTTGCCTTCACGTATCGTCGACGGCCGGGACGACTCACTCTATGGATCTTGTTAATCATGTGGGTTCCATCTGGTGTATACTTCAGATAAACCCGCATAACCCCTTGCTTGCCATCGCGCGCCACCTTGAACGTTCTAATATAACCTGCATCTTTAAGTGCAGCAGCTATACCCACGCGCAAATTTGAGCTGGGGATGTCCACCTTTTCATGTTTCGCATGTCCGGCGTTTCTTATTCTCGTAATGAAGTCAGCAACTGTATCCATTAACACTCACTCCTAAAGTCCTACTTCCTAAACGGCATTCCCAAGGCTTCAAGCAAAGCCTTACCCTCTGCATCTGTTTTACCAGATGTACAAATAGTTATGCTCATACCGCGTATTTTATCTACTTTGTCATAATCGATTTCCGGAAAAACAATCTGTTCCTTCAGGCCCATATTGTAATTTCCCCGGCCATCAAAAGCTTTTGGCGAAAGTCCCCGAAAATCTCTAACTCGAGGAATTGAAAAGTGAATCAACTTTTCAAGGAACACCCACATTCGGTCTCGACGAAGAGTCACACTCGCGCCAAGGGGCATGCCTTCACGTAGCTTAAAGTTAGCAATTGCTTTCTTTGCTTTCGTGATAACTGCCTTTTGACCTGTGATCGCTGTCAACTCATCCGCGGCTGTATTTAACAGTTTGGGATTCTTCACAGCTTCACCCATGGTCACATTTAACACAATCTTTTCAATATTTGGCACCTTCATGATGTTATCCACACCCAATTGCTTCTTGAGTGCTGGCACCACCTCTTTTTTATAATTTTCTTCCAAGTAACTCACGACATGTTCTCCATGATTCCTCGCCAATATCCCTTAAATAACCTCGGGTGCGAGAGACACAATTTTCACAAAACTTTTCGCCCGAAGCTCTCTAGCCACTGGCCCGAATATACGAGTCCCTATGGGCTCTTTTGCATTATTGATAAGTACTGCAGAATTATCATCAAACCGAAGGTAACTGCCATCTGGTCGACGAATCTTCTGAATAGTGCGCACTATCACCGCTTTTGCTACGTCGCCTTTTTTAACTTTTGAGTTTGGCAACGCATCCTTCACTGAAACCACAATGATATCGCCCACTGAAGCCACTCGGCGCTTACTCCCACCGAGTACTTTAATGCATTGCACTTCTTTCGCTCCAGAATTATCGGCCACATTCAACCGCGTTTGCATCTGAATCATACGTCAGCTCCTTCAAGCTGCTGTTTTACTTCTAAAATTTCAGCCAACATCCAGCGCTTCGTTTTACTCAATGGTCGTGTTTCATAAATCTTTACACGATCGCCCACCTTGGCTTGGTTGGTCTCGTCGTGGGCCTTAAATACAGAGGAACGACGAATAAATTTACCGTACTTTTTGTGTTTCACTTTACGGAAAACCTGAACAGCGATGGTTTTATCCATCTTGTCGCTGACAACCTCTCCTACCACCTCGTTTCGGCGGCCTCGTGAACTTTCTTTTACCATTTGCTCTGCCATTTCTTTCTACCTCTTACTGCGAAAGCTTCGCATGCAATGCCGTTTTAATGCGAGCCACATCCCTACGCTTCCCACGAATTTCTAAGGGATTAGCTAGCTGGCCCAATGAGTGTTTCATTTTTAGTTCGAAAAGCTCTTCTCGCGTATTTTTTTGACGCTTGGTTAGCTCTTCTACCGTTAGATCTTTAATATCCGAGTAATCCATTTCTATACCCGCTCCAAAAATTTAGTTTTCATAGGCAACTTATGAGCCGCTAGACGAAAAGCCTCTTCAGCCTGCTCTCGAGTTACACCATTCATCTCAAATACTATTCTTCCGGGCTTCACAAGGGCGACCCACAACTCTGGGCTTCCTTTTCCTTTACCCATTCGAACTTCAGCTGGCTTCTTTGTGATCGGCGCATCTGGGAACACTCGAATCCAAAGTTTTCCGCCCCGCTTTACCGACCGACTGATTGCAATACGACCCGCTTCAATTTGGCGAGCAGTAATTCTTCCCGGCTCAGTCACTGCCAATGCAAAATCACCAAAGGCTAAGGATGATCCACGAGTAGCCAATCCTTTAAAGCCTGCACGATGCTGTCTACGCCATTTGACCCTCTTAGGACTTAACACGACTCGCCTCCTCAACTTCTTTAGCTGAAAGCACATCACCACGATAGATCCACACTTTAACGCCGATGATACCGTAGGTTGTTAATGCCTCTGCTGTTCCATAATCGATGTCAGCGCGCAATGTGTGAAGCGGAACGCTTTTCTCGTTGTACCACTCTGTTCGGGCAATTTCAGCCCCGTCCAGGCGACCACTCACCATGATCTTAATTCCTCGTACACCACTTCGGACAGCAGCAGCCATTGATTTTTTCAAAATTCGACGCCATGAAATTCGTTTCTCTAATTGTAGCGCAATATTTTCTGCTACCAATTGCGCATCCAAATCAGGCTTGCGTACTTCTTGAATATCAACAAACACTTCGCTGTTTGTTAGCTTTTGAATATCTTCCTTTAGCTGATCAATGCCTGTACCTTTTTTACCAATCACCACACCTGGTCGGGCCGTTGAGATGATGACTTTGAGCTTTTTAGCCGCTCGCTCCATCTCAATTTTTGCCACGCCAGCATGTTTCAAACGCTTTTTAATATATTTTCGCAAGCGAAAATCTTCATGCAAATTGTCCGCATAGTCGGGGCCTTTTGCATACCAACGGGAGTCCCAAGTTCTAATTACACCCACTCTTAAACCAATAGGATTAACCTTCTGACCCACGCTCTTACCTCTCGTCCAATACAAGGTTGATATGACTCATTTTCTTTTTCACTCCTGAGGCCCGCCCCTGTGCACGAGGTCTGAATCTCTTTAAACTTGGCCCCTGATCAACTGTCACCATCTTGACATAGAGATTGTCCACATCAATGACTTGCCTGTGCTCAGCATTAGCTACTGCAGACTCTAGGAGCTTCTTCATCAAAACCGCAGTCTTTTTCGGCATAAATGTCAAAACACGAATAGCTTCGTTAACATCCTTGCCACGGATTGCGTCAGCCACAACTCGAGCTTTCTGAGTTCCAATTCTTGCAAATCTTAAGTTCGCTTTCACTTCCATGAATAAACCTCTTACTTCTTGGCCCCGGCTTTTTTGTCCACGTGACTATGGAAAGTCCGCGTGGGAGCAAATTCGCCGAATTTATGACCAATCATATTTTCAGTGACGTAAACGGGCACAAATTTCTTCCCGTTGTGGACTGCAATCGTCAACCCTACGGCCTCAGGCACAATGGTTGATCGCCGTGACCATGTTTTGATCACTTTTTTGTCGCCACCACTTTGGGCAGTTTCAATCTTCGCTATTAAATGGTGGTCTACAAATGGACCTTTTCGTACCGACCGTGCCACTTGACTCTCCTCTACTTCCTACGCTTCACAATCATACTGTTTGTTCGCTTATTCTTTCGCGTCTTGCGTCCCTTACAAGGCTTACCCCAAGGCGTTACTGGGTGATGACCTTTACCCACACCTTCACCACCACCTAGTGGGTGATCAATGGGGTTCATTGCCATTCCGCGAACTGTTGGACGACGACCTTTCCAGCGGCTACGTCCAGCTTTCCCAATACTCACGTTTTCATTATCTGTGTTTCCAACTTGACCGATAGTCGCTCTACAAAGTGAAAGAATTTGCCTTACTTCACCTGAGGGCATTTTCACTTGGCAATAGGCGCCCAACTTGGCAACCAAGGTTGCCGATGATCCAGCTCCACGGGCTACTTGACCACCTTTACCGGGGCGAAGCTCGATATTGTGAATCACTGTACCAGTGGGAATATTCTTAAGCTGCTTACTGTTGCCTGGCTTAATATCGGCAGTTTCACTACTCACCACCTGATCACCCACATTCAAGCCCACAGGCGCTATAATATATGATTTTGCGCCATCCACATAGTGAAGAAGGGCAATTCGGCATGATCGATTGGGATCATACTCAATACTTGCCACGTTCGCTGGAACTTCTAATTTTGTACGCTTGAAATCAATAAGTCTATAACGACGTTTATGACCACCACCGTGGTGCCGCATACTGATTTGACCATGGTTGCTTCGACCTGAACCACGCTTTTTGGCTTCGGTAAGAGACTTTTCTGGTTTTGCCTTTGTCACTTCAGAAAAGTCAAAACCCGTCATGTTACGGCGACCAGGAGAACTTGGTTTGTAAATCTTTACGCCCATGCTTAAGCTCCCTCAAAAATCGAGATTTTTTCACCTGGCGCTAATTTCACCATGGCCTTCTTCCAATACTTCACTTTTGTACGCGTGCGAGAGGTTCGACTTCGACAAATAGACGTGCGGACAGAAACCACTTTCACACGAAAAAACTTCTCTACAGCTTTTTTAACATCTGTTTTTGTGGCCACACGATCCACCTCAAAGACGTAGACGTTTTGGTCTTCAGCCATAATGCTGTTCTTTTCAGTGACGATTGGCTTTTTAATTAGATAAAACATTGTACTCAACCCTCCACACCACATCGCTGCTGAATCTTCTCAAGAGATCCCTTTGTGATGATGGCTGTGTCAAATTTTAACAAATCGTATACATTCATACCTTCCGGTGAATAGTAACGATACTTTGCAAGGTTTCGGCAAGCTCTCTGAAATTTGCCGTCTATCTCTACGTCAATCAAAACAGCTTTTGAAGCGCCAAACTGTGCCAAACGCTGAGCTAATTCTTTAGTCTTCCCCTCATCTGACTGCATGTCATCAACAACAAACAAACGTCCATTGCTATTTAAAAATGACAAGGCCGAACGCAAACCCGCTTGTTTGTAGCGACGATTCAATTTGTGTTCGTAATTTCTGGGAGATGGCGGAAAAATAACGCCTCCACCTTCTAATAATGGTGACCGAGATGACCCTTGACGAGCATTCCCTGTACCTTTTTGTTTGAATGGCTTTTTACCGCCACCGCTCACTTCACCTTTTGTCTTGGCTTTGTGAGACCCTTGACGTCGCTTCGCCAATTGCCACCGAACAACGCTGTGAAGGACATCCTTGCGAACTTCCCCTTCAAACACCTCGGCGCTAACATCGACTTCGCCTACTTTTTTCTTGTTCCAATCAAGTACTTCTAGCTTTGCCATAATTCTATGCCTTTACCAATTTCACAAGAGAGTTTTTAGAGCCAGGCACAGGGCCTTTTACTAAAATCACATTCTCTTCAGGTAATACATCAACAACTTCTACGTTTCTTATTGATACCGTTTCATTTCCATACTGCCCGGGCATCTTACGGCCTGGCATAACACGACCAGGATCTGAATTGTTACCAATAGAACCCGGAGCACGATGAAAACCAGATCCGTGCGCAGCAGGTCCGCCTCCGAAACCCCATCGCTTGATGGAGCCAGAAAAACCTCGGCCTTTATTTTGGCCGGTGATTTTCACTTTATCACCTTTTACTAGGCTTCCGACCGCCACTTTTTGACCTACAGAAATATCTGAAACAGACTGACGAATTTCTCGCACAAAAGCCGCTCCATTTTCAAAGCCCGCTTTTGCTAAATGATTTTTTTCTGCTTTACAGGTTCGACCGGCACGCTTTGGCCGACAAGCCACTTGCACAGCTTCATAACCATCTTTCTCAAGTGTCTTCACTTGAGAGACGTACATGGGTTCATACTCAAGAACAGTTACAGGAATAACGACGCCGTCTTCACTGTACACGGTAGTCATACCTTTTTTGAAAGCATACAACCCCGATAAAGTTAAGTCGGTAGCTGCCGTGGACGTCTCCTCAGGAGCCTGTGCCTCAGCGGTTGTTTCTTCTGTTGTTGGGTTTTCTACGTTTTCGCTCATTTAAATACTCCAAAAAAAATCAAACAACCGAAAGTTTAATTTCAACATCCACACCAGCAGAAAGATCGAGCTTCATAAGTTGGTCAATGGTTTGCTGAGTGGGCTCTAAAATATCAAGAAGTCTTTTATGCGTTCGAATCTCAAACTGTTCACGAGATTTTTTATCGACGTGAGGTGAACGCAATACAGTGTATTTATTAATTCTCGTTGGCAACGGAATAGGGCCAGCAATGTGGGCTCCCGTGCGACGGGCGGTATCGACAATCTCACGAGTCGACTGGTCGAGCAATTTATGATCAAAGGCTCTTAGACGAATGCGTATCTTTTGACTTTGCATTTCACAAACTCACTTTTTTCGTTACGGGATAAAATCCCAATTCAATTTCTAGCGCTAGCTACCTAGGTTGGGCGCCTTTACCAGGCTCACCCGCACCTCCAGTTTCGCCTGTGAATTCAAGGATTTGGCGACTTAGAGATACCACGGACAGCAATAATGCTTAACAAGGTGGCGAGTATGCATGGCCAAAAGCCTCTTTGTCAAAGGGATTTCAGAGGTTTTTATAGGAAAAAAACAGCGACCCAATTCCCACAACAGATAGAGCTCCCCCACCCAATACGAGTGAAAAAGAAGATCCACAAACAAGCGGATCCCAAATCAAATCCGGCCAATTTTCCCTACGCCAGAGCCACACTCATGGATTAGGGGCAACATTACCCAGTGCAGCATCAGTCGAATGCAAGTACAGCAAACCAACAAACAGGAATTCACCCCAACAAATTACAATAGTCTGTCCGAAAGCCACTCACCAATGAAGAGATCTGGCCAAACGAGACAAGGGAGCAGACAGGGTGAAAATCGAGGTCCTGGCGGGAGTGAGTCCGCCCACAGGTAAATCCAAGTTCGGATTGGTGCGGCGCTCGCAAAGCGAGCACCGCTGCCGAACGCATGTCCGAAGGCATTTACCTGTGGGCGGACTCACTCCCGCCAGGACCTCGATTTTCACCCCCGGCTCTAGAAAAAAAACCTAAAACCGACCCAGTTTAGTCAAAATTTCCTGACTCACCTTAGGAGGAACATTGGCATAGGCCAAAAACTCCATACTGAAGCTAGCTCTCCCCTGACTCACTGATCGCAAATCAGTGGCATAACCAAATAGCTCCATCAAAGGCGCCTCCGCCTTGATCACCTGGAGCCCCACAGGCTTAGGCTCCATACTCACAACTTTACCCCGACGGCCATTTAAATCGCCGATCACATTACCCATGAATTCCTCTGGTGTAATGATTTCAAGACGAAACACAGGTTCAAGAAGCTCCGCTTTTGTGCCCTTAAGGGCCTCACGGGCCGCCATAGCTCCAGCCACCTTAAAGGCCATTTCACTGGATTCGTCCTGCCGCAGATCGGCCGATACGAGGCGAATTTCAAAATCCACAGCAGAGAACCCCGCAAGTGGGCCCACTTCACTGGCTTCGGTGGCCCCTTGCCCAGCGGCTCTGACAAATTCAGCAGGCAGAGCGTCCTTAGAAAGTGCATCTACAAATTTAACCCCCGCACCTCGCTCTTTTGGAACAATCTCCACTTCACAATGAGCGTACTGTTTCTTTCCGGCCATTTCTTTTTCAAAAGTGACTGTCCCTTTTGCTGCCACAATGGGAGTCTCTCGATAGGAGACCTGGGGTTTACCCACATTGGCTTTTACTTTATGTTCTCGAAGTAAACGGTCTACTAAGATTTCCAAATGCAACTCGCCCATTCCTGAGAGCAACATCTGTCCCGTTTCTACATCAGTACGAACACTGCACGACGGATCTTCTTTCTGCAGCTGCTCTAACGACTGAATCATCTTATCCTGGTCCGCTGATGACTTGGCTTCAATTGCTACTGATATCACTGGTTGTGGAAATTGAATCGGCTCCAACACCACGGGACTGCGGGTTTCGCAAAGAGTGTCACCGGTGGAAGTAAACTTCAAACCTATGACTGCGCCAATGTCACCCGCCTTGATTTCTTTAATCTCTTCTCTTGAGTTAGCATGCATTTTTACCAGACGCTGAATGCGCTCTTTTTTGTTTTGCCGCGGATTTAGAAGTTGGCTCCCCACCTTCACAACTCCTGAATACACTCGTATATATGTGAGTGAGCCAGCAAATGAATCAGCAGCAATTTTGTAAGCCAATGCCGCCACTGGTTCAGAAAAATCAGTTTTACATGTGATGGATTTCTCTTCGTTGTCTGGATCGAATCCCACTATGGCTGGTACATCTAAAGGACTTGGCAAATAGGCAATGATCGCATCTAACAACGGCTGAACACCTTTGTTTTTAAATGCTGAGCCACAAAGTGCAGGCATAATTGATCGCGCTAAAGTACCAGCTCGCAAACCACCAACTAACAATTCTTCGTTGATTTCTTGTCCATCAAGGTAGGCTTCCATAAGTTTATCATCATTTTCAGCAACCCTCTCGACCAAGACCTCTCGCGCCAATTGGGCTGACTCTAAAAGATCAGCAGGTATATCTTCAGTGTTGTAAGCCTCGCCCAAACCATCACCAGACCAAACCAAAGCTTTCATCTTGATCAAATCAACGACGCCTCGAAAATTTTCTTCAGATCCAATGGGCAACTGTATCGCCACAGGATTGGCTCCCAATTTTTCTTTAATAGAATTGATGCTCATATCAAAGTCGGCGCCCACCCGATCCATCTTGTTTACAAAACAAACTCGGGGCACCCGATATTTGTCGGCTTGCCTCCATACCGTTTCAGACTGAGGCTCGACGCCATTGACCCCGTCAAAAACGGCCACGGCGCCATCAAGAACTCGGAGAGAGCGCTCCACTTCGATGGTAAAATCAACATGTCCAGGCGTATCAATGATATTGATTCGATGCTCTTTCCAGGCACAAGTTGTCGCCGCCGAGGTGATAGTGATGCCTCGCTCTTGCTCTTGCTCCATCCAGTCCATGATAGCGTCACCCTCATGAACCTCGCCAATCTTGTGACTACGGCCAGTGTAATAAAGAATTCTTTCTGTGGTCGTCGTTTTTCCCGCATCAATGTGGGCCATGATTCCGATGTTTCGCGTAAACTGCAGATCGTCTATATTTTGCGGGTCTTTGTAGCTCATATAGTTTCGAGCTACGCCAGCATAGGAGTGTTGTCAAATTGAGATGGTCCCTAGACCGAAAAAGTCTCTTGGTGTTGAGTAAAACAGCAGACAAATTCCCAAAAAAACAAAAACGCCGACATTATAGTCGGCGTTTTTTATTCACAGCTGGCTTCTCAGGCTGATTCAGCCAAGAGACCAAACAGACTACCAATTGTAGTGAGAGAAGGCCTTGTTGGCTTCTGCCATACGATGCACATCCTCTTTCTTTTTCACTGCATTTCCACGATTATTGTAAGCATCCAAAAGTTCATTGGCCAAACGCTGTGCCATTGTTTTCTCGCCGCGCTCTCGAGCATAGGCGGTCAACCAACGCATAGAAAGGGTAAGACGACGAGAGGGGCGAACGTCCACAGGCACCTGATAAGTGGCTCCACCAACTCGACGAGATCTCACTTCAAGAGAGGGCTTACAGTTCTCTATGGCTTTTTTCACCACAGTTAGAGGCTCTTCACCAGAAACCTTCGTCTTTAGTTCATCCATGGCAGAATATACTATTTTTTGGGCTACACTCTTTTTGCCTTCCCACATCACCTTGTTAATGAACTTGGCCAACGTTAAATCGTTGTAAATGGGGTCTGGGGATACTTCACGCTTATAATTACTACGTCTACGAGACATGCTTTAATTACCTCTTTTAATCACGACTTTGGTTTTTTCGTACCGTATTTTGACCGGCCACGCTTTCGATCATTCACGCCTTGAGTATCAAGTACGCCACGAACCACGTGATAACGAACACCTGGCAGATCCTTAACCCTTCCCCCACGAACCAATACCACACTGTGTTCCTGCAGGTTGTGGCCAATGCCAGGGATATAAGAGTTCACTTCAAATCCGTTAGAAAGACGAACCCGAGCCACTTTTCGAAGGGCCGAGTTAGGCTTTTTCGGGGTTGTCGTAAACACGCGAGTGCAAACACCGCGGCGCTGAGGGCAACTCGTCAAAGCCGGAGATTTTGACTTATCTTTTTGTAGTTTTCGCTCACGGCGAATCAGTTGATTAATAGTTGGCATTCCATCCTCACTCTAAATTTTGCGCCCAATAGGGCCTGGAACCTACTCTGTCCAGGCCCCTGACGTCAACCCTTTATGGGTTGACCGTTGGGTTTTGTGTCGCCACTCCACCCATTCCAGGCAGGCTAACGCCCTTATCCCTGGTGGTTTCTTCCACTTGCACCTTCCAGCGCTTATAAGCAGGAGCTCCCGTACCAGCCGGAATTAAGCGACCCATGATAATGTTTTCCTTCAAGCCCAGTAAGTTGTCCGACTTGGATCGAATGGCTGCATCCGTGAGAACTTTAGTAGTCTCTTGGAAAGACGCCGCAGAAATCCAGCTATCGGTACTTAAGGACACTTTTGTGATACCCAGCAGGAGAGGCTCAGCCGTAGCCGGTTGCCCGCCTTCTTTCATTGCCTTTTCATTTTCTTCTTCAAACACATATTTCTCTATGTGTTCGCCAGAAATGAACAGCGTATCGCCTGGGTCCACGATTTCAACTTTACGCAACATCTGCCGAACGATCAGCTCAATGTGCTTATCGTTGATGCCCACACCTTGCAAACGATAGACTTCTTGAATTTCGTTTACAAGATAAGCCGAAAGCGCCTTGTCGCCCAACACCTTTAAGATGTCATGCGGGCTAATGGCTCCATCCATCAAAGGTTCACCAGCTTTAATGTATTCACCCTCACGAACGGCCACATGCTTCCCTTTAGGGATCAAGTATTCCTTTTGTTCGCCAATTTCGGGAGTCACAATCACACGCTGTTTGCCTTTGACGTCTTGTCCGAAAGTCACATAACCATCGATCTCAGAGACAATGGCTGCTTCTTTGGGTTTTCGAGCTTCAAACAACTCAGCCACACGAGGAAGACCCCCGGTAATGTCGCGAGTTTTGGTTGTGGCTCGGTGAATTTTGGCAATCACGTCACCGGCATTCACTCTGTTTCCAGCTGCAGTCAACAACTGCGCACCTACTGGAATCACATATCGTGCTTCAATGTCACGATTAGGTAGCATGATACGCTCACCACTATCTGTGAGAATATACACAGTCGGTTTTGCATCAGCGCCCTTTGTGTCGGTAATCACTTTTGTCGAGAACCCTGTAACCACATCCACCTGCTCGGCCATGGTTACACCCTCTTCGATATTTTCGAAGTGAATCACACCACTTACGTCAGCAATGATGGGGTTGGCGTAAGGATCCCACTCGGCAATCGTGTCACCTTTGTTCACAGCTTCACCATCTTTGAAGTTCAGCACAGAACCATAAACCAACTTATAACGCTCTCTCTCACGACCACTTTCATCTTCAATACCCACTTCGCCGTTACGGCTAATGGCTACGAACTTGTCGTCACGATTCAAAACTGCGTTCACATTATAGAACCTTATCACTCCACCATGACGAGCTGTATGCACAGACTGTTCAACCGCACGAGACGCCGTTCCACCCAAGTGGAATGTTCTCATAGTCAGCTGAGTTCCAGGTTCTCCGATGGACTGGGCAGCAATAATGCCCACAGCCTCACCCAAATTCACAGTGGATCCACGAGCCAAGTCACGACCGTAGCACTTTACGCAAACACCACGACGAGTGCGACATGTTAAAGTTGAACGAATCATCACTTTCTCGATGCCAGCCTCATCTATGGCAACAACACGGTCTTCAGTGATTTCTTCATTGGCGGACACAATCACTTCGCTGGTGTAAGGATCAACAACATCCTCAAGAGCGACTCGACCAAGTATTCTCTCACCTAGGGGCTGAATAATTTCTCCGCCCTCAAGGAGTGGAGTTACTTCCATGCCATCGGTAGTGCCACAATCCACCTCACTAATGATCACATCTTGAGCCACGTCCACTAGACGTCGAGTGAGATATCCCGAGTTGGCTGTTTTTAATGCCGTATCAGCAAGACCTTTACGAGCTCCGTGTGTAGAAATGAAATATTGCAGAACTGTCAATCCCTCGCGGAAATTCGCGGTAATTGGCGTTTCAATAATTTCGCCTGACGGCTTGGCCATTAGGCCCCGCATACCGGCGAGCTGACGAATCTGGGCCGCAGAACCCCGCGCGCCAGAGTCGGCCATGATAAAGATCGAGTTGAAAGACGCGCTTTCCACTTCTTTACCGTCCACCTCGAAGGTTTGCTTTTCAATATTAGCCATCATTTCTTTAGCTACTTTATCTCCAGCTTGAGCCCAGATATCCACAACCTTGTTGTAGCGCTCACCGTCTGTGATCAACCCCTCATCATACTGACGATGGATTTCAAGCACTTGCTGCTCAGCCTCTTCGAGCATTTGCGACTTTCTCTCTGGGATCAGCAAGTCATCTAAACAAATAGAAATACCCGCTTTTGTGGAGTACTTAAATCCCAAGCGCATCAATTTATCAGCCAAAATCACCGTAGATTTGGCGCCAGCCAATCGGAATGACTTATCAATAAGGTTTGCCAGAGTCTTTTTAGTCATCACCTGGTTCACTACATCAAATGGCACTTCCGCAGGAACAATGTCACTTAAGATAGAACGGCCAACAGTAGTGTCTTGAAGTTTTCCGTTGATACGAACCTTACATGCCGCCTGAAGATCAATATGGCCGGCTTCATTGGCGTAAATCACTTCCTGAACACTGCCAAAAACTTTACCTGTGCCCTTCGCCCCCAAACGCGCCCGAGTCATCCAGTACACTCCAAGAACGATATCTTGAGTGGGGTTAATCACCGGTCGGCCGTTGGCTGGACTTAAGATGTTATTTGTCGACATCATAAGCACTCGGGCCTCAACTTGTGCCTCAACCGATAACGGCACGTGAACGGCCATTTGGTCACCATCGAAATCGGCGTTGAATGCCGTACACACTAATGGATGAAGCTGGATCGCCTTTCCTTCATGAAGCACAGGTTCAAAAGCTTGAATACCCAATCGATGGAGCGTCGGAGCTCGGTTTAACATAACCGGGTGCTCTTTCACCACATCAGAAAGAATATCCCAAACCTCAACCGTCGCCTGCTCTACCAATTTCTTGGCTTGTTTAATTGCAAAACCACGATCACCTAATTTATTAAATACGAACGGCTTAAATAGCTCTAGAGCCATCTTCTTAGGCAAACCACATTGGTGAAGTTTCAACTCCGGGCCTACGACAATTACAGATCGGCCAGAGTAGTCCACCCGTTTACCTAAAAGGTTTTGTCGGAAGCGCCCTTGCTTTCCTTTAAGCATATCGCTCAAAGATCTCAATGGACGCTTGTTGGGGCCGGTAAATGTCTTGCCTCGTCGACCGTTATCAAGAAGGGCATCCACCGCTTCTTGCAGCATCCGCTTTTCGTTTCGAATAATGATATCTGGTGCATTTAACTCGGCTAAACGACGAAGACGGTTATTTCGGTTAATCACCCGACGATACAAGTCGTTAAGGTCAGATGTGGCAAATCGCCCACCATCAAGCGGCACCAACGGCCGTAGATCTGGCGGAATGACCGGAAGTATCGGCAACATCATCCACTCAGGTTTATTCACAGACCCCTTAAAAGCCTCAACGACCTTTAAACGCTTGGATAATTTTTTGATTTGAGCATCAGATTTGGCCTCTTTTAAGTCCATTCGCAGCTTGCGAGATAAATACTCACAATCCACTTTGCGAAGAATCTCAAGAACAGCTTCTCCGCCCATGCCGGCTTTAAAATTCGGACCGTATTCATTCAACGCGTTTTGGTAGGCTTCTTCAGAGAGTACTTGATACTCATCGAGAGGCGTTTCCATTGGGTCAAGGACCACATAGCTCTCACAATATAGAACCTTCTCTACGTCCTTTAAGGTCATATCAAGAAGGTTACCAATACGACTTGGGAGAGACCGTAAAAACCAAATGTGGGCCACTGGAGTAGCTAGCTCAATATGCCCCATTCGCTCCCGGCGCACCTTAGATTGTGTGACTTCAACGCCACATTTTTCACAGATAACACCGCGATATTTCATCCGCTTGTACTTACCGCAGAGACACTCATAGTCTTTAATTGGCCCAAAGATTTTGGCGCAAAAAAGACCATCTCGCTCTGGCTTAAAGGTCCGATAGTTAATGGTCTCGGGTTTCTTCACCTCACCCATTGACCAATCTCGGATCATGTCTGGTGAGGCCAAAGAAATTCGAACAGCATTAAATGATAATGGGTCTTTTGGCTTATCAAAAAAGTTTAATAGATCTTTCAAGGCTTATACCCCTTTTTTTACTGTTCCATGGGAGCTGATTCACCAACATTGCTCTCGGGCTTCGCCGGCTCTGTTAATATATCAGACTCCATAAGTTCAACATTGAGTGCCAAACTCTGAAGCTCTTTAATCAATACATTAAAGGATTCAGGTAGGCCTGGCTCTAGCACATTCTCACCCTTCACGATGCTCTCATACATCCGAGTCCGACCAGCAACGTCATCCGACTTCACTGTTAAAAACTCTTGTAGTGCATAAGCGGCACCATAGGCTTCAATGGCCCAGACTTCCATTTCTCCAAGTCGCTGACCACCAAACTGTGCTTTACCACCCAGTGGTTGTTGAGAAACCAACGAGTAAGGCCCAATGGATCGAGCGTGGATTTTTTCCTCCACCAAATGGTGAAGCTTCAACATATACATGATTCCAACAGTAACAGGGTTTTCAAAAGGCTCCCCGGTACGACCATCAAACAGAATAGTTTGGCCTGTCGTTGGCAATTCAGCTTTTGCCAATAGGTCCTTAACGTCTGATTCGAGGGCTCCGTCAAAAACAGGTGTCGCCACATGCACACCGTTTTTCACGTACTCTAGCATCTTTTTGATAGAGTCACTGTCTGCCGACTTGATCCGATCTTGTGTTTCGCTTTCAGGATAGATGTCTAGCAGCTGCTTTCTCGCCTCTTCCAAGTTAAATTTATCAAGGAAACGCTCAAGCTGTTTACCCAATCCATGCGCGGCCCACCCGAGGTGAATCTCTAGAACCTGACCAATATTCATCCGCGAAGGAACGCCCAGCGGATTGAGAACCATGTCTACAGGTGTCCCATCTGCTGTGTAAGGCATGTCTTCCACAGGTAATACTCGCGAAATAACACCCTTGTTACCATGGCGGCCGGCAAACTTATCGCCCACCTGCAGCTTTCGCTTAATGGCGACATAAACTTTCACCATCTTAATCACGCCAGGAGGGAGATCGTCACCTTTAGTGAGTCGATCCAACTTCTCGTCGAAAACCATTTTCACGGCATCAAGTTGGTTCCTCGCTGAATCAATGATTCTCGCGTTTTGGTACTCAAGATCTGGATCCAACGGGATATAACTCAAAAGCTCAAACGGTATTGTCTCTAAATCCTCAGAAGTGATTTCTTGATTTTTTTCAAGAAGCTTTTCTGATCCATCTTCGTTTAACAAAACACCAGAAGTCACTTTGCCGACCAACAGCTCTTTGAGTTTGTCTAAGGCATTGTTTCGAATAACGTTTTGCTCAACCGACATGTCTTTTTGAATTTTTGCCCGCTTCTCTTTGATGATACTTTGTAATCGTTCATCACGGCCTGCGCCCTCACGACTGTATACCTGGGCATCAATCACTGTTCCGAAGACCCCTGAGGGAACTCGCAATGAAGTATCACGAACATCACCGGCCTTTTCACCAAAGATCGCTCGCAAAAGCTTTTCTTCAGGCGAGAGGGCGGTTTCACCTTTAGGTGTTACTTTACCTACTAAAATGTCACCAGGTGCCACTTCTGCGCCGATTCGAATAATACCACTACTGTCGAGATCCTTCAGAGCTTCTTCACCCAAGTTAGCAATATCCCGAGTGATCTCTTCTTTACCCAACTTGGTATCGCGTGCCACACACTCAAACTCTTCAACATGGACAGAAGTGTACACGTCCTCGCGAATCAGACGTTCAGAAATGAGAATCGAATCCTCAAAGTTGTAACCCATCCACGGCGTAAACGCGACCATCACGTTTTGGCCCAATGCCAACTCACCCAACTCAGTGGATGGTCCGTCGGCAATAATATCTCCGCGCTGAACCGAATCACCTTGTCGAACGGCTGGCCGCTGGTTAAAGCAGGTGTTCTGATTGGTTCGCTGATACTTAGTTAAATTGTAAATATCAACGTTGGCACCCAATGATCCCGACTTACCATACCGTCGGACCACAATCCGCTCGGCATCTACCTCTTCCACGATTCCTTCGTTTTTGCATACGATGCTGGTTCCGGAGTCTCGAGCTACCAATCGCTCCACACCCGTACCTACAAGGGGGGCGCGTGATTTTAACAAGGGCACCGCTTGCCGTTGCATGTTTGATCCCATAAGAGCCCGGTTCGCATCGTCATGCTCTAAAAAGGGGATCAAAGATGCCGCAATGGACACAAGTTGCGACGGAGATACGTCCATGAGGCTTACTTTGCCGCTATCCACCGCTTCGTATTCACCATTCACCCGAACAGTTACGTTTTCTTCAGTTAATTTATTGTTTTCAACACCTTTACCCGCTTGAGCGATAAAGTGACCCTGTTCCTCAAGAGCCGAAAGATATTTAATATCCTGAGCGACCTTGCCCTCATCAACTGATCGATAAGGAGTTTCGATGAATCCATATTGGTTAATGCGAGCATACGTCGCTAGCGACGCGATCAAACCAATGTTTGGACCTTCTGGAGTCTCAATGGGACAAATTCGACCATAATGTGTCGGATGCACGTCTCGCACCTCAAACCCTGCGCGATCACGAGTCAAACCACCTGGACCCAAGGCCGAAAGTCTCCGCTTATGAGTGATCTCAGACAACGGATTAGTTTGATCCATAAATTGTGAAAGCTGGCTTGAGCCAAAAAACTCTTTAACCACCGCATTGACTGGCTTTGCATTGACCAAATCGTGGGGCATCATGGTTTCAACGTCTTGTAGACTCATGCGCTCGCGGATAGCCCGCTCCATGCGCACTAAACCAATTCGATATTGGTTTTCAAGTAGCTCGCCCACGGAACGAACACGCCTGTTCCCCAAATGATCGATATCGTCTGTTTGACCCTGTCCATTTTTAAGATCGATGAGGGTTTTTACAACATTTAGAATGTCCCCCTTAGTCAATGTTCGATGAGAAACAGGGACTTCTTCAAATGATGTATTAAAGCGATGATTTATCTTTAATCGGCCCACTTCACTTAAATCATAAGTTTCGGGGTCAAAAAACAATCTGTCAAAAAAGCTCTTAGCAGCCTCTTCTGTGGGCGGTTCACCCGGACGCAAACGCTTATAAATTTCAATTAATGACTCTTCCTCAGTAATCACTTTATCTACGAGTAGAGTGTTTCTCAAATACGGCCCCACCGCTAACCCATCAAAGAAAATTAAATCAAATTCAGTGATGCCTGTAGCAATGGCTTGATCGAAAATCTCAGGGCTCATCTCTGAGTTGGTATCAGCGATGATCTCACCCGTGTTCTCGTCAATAAGAGGATTGGCCAAAACCTTACCGTTAAGGTCTTCTTTTGCCATCTCCACTTCTTTAATCTCAGCGGCCTTTACCTTGTTCACAGCCGCTCGAGTGATACGTCGACCCGCTTTTACCAAGACGTCGCCTGTTGCTGGATCAATTATATCCACTAACGCCCGCTGGCCTGACATTTTATCAATATCTAGAGCTCGCAAAATCTTGCCGTCTTCAAATCTAACTCGATCTAAGTGGTAGAAATGATTCAGCAAAAATTCTGTAGAATAGCCTAAAGCTTTCAACAGTATGGTCACCGGGAACTTACGCCGACGATCAATACGAGCATAAATCAAATCTTTTTGATCAAATTCAAAATCTAACCAAGACCCGCGATAGGGTATCACGCGGGCTGTATAGATGAACTTACCGCTAGTGGTGTTTTTGCCTCTATCGTGATCGAAGAATACACCAGGTGACCGGTGCAACTGGCTCACCACCACTCGCTCTGTTCCGTTAACGATAAAGGAGCCATTATTGGTCATCAAAGGAATCTCACCCAAATAGACCTCTTGCTCTTTCACATCACGAATACTTCGCGCTTCTGTCTCTTCGTCTACATCGAAGACAATCAGTCGCAAAGTGACTTTAATTGGAGCGGCAAAAGTCATTCCTCTCTGCCGGCACTCATCCACGTCATATTTGGGTGGCTCCAACTGATAGCTGACAAACTCAAGACTGGAGGTGTTGTTAAAGTCACTTATTGGAAAAACGGACTTAAAAACACCATTTAGTCCCTCTTCTCCCCGACGATCCGGATCTACATCCTTCTGCAAAAAAGCTTCATAAGATTTTTTCTGCAATTCAATCAGGTTAGGTATATCAGTGTAAGCCTTCGTACGTGCGTAATTACGTCTTAACCGTAAATTTGAGGCGGTGACAGGAGTATTGCCCATGCCTTCTCCTTATATATCTAAAAACATTGAAAGCGAAGGCCCCACATAGGCCTTCGCCATACTAAGAAGTCGATTAATTCGAAATTATTTAATTTCGATAGTAGCCCCAGCCTTAGTAAGAGCTTCTTTAAGCTTTTCAGCTTCATCCTTAGGCACGCCCTCTTTAATGGGCTTTGGAGCACCTTCAACAAGATCCTTTGCTTCTTTCAAGCCCAATCCAGTGATAGCGCGCACTTCTTTAATCACGTTGATTTTGCTAGCTCCAGCGCTTGCCAAGATCACGTCGAACTCGGTCTTCTCTTCAGCAGGAGCACCACCGGCACCAGGCATAGCGGCAATCGCAGCTACCGGAGCTGCTGCAGATACGCCCCACTTCTCTTCAAGTTCGCTGATCATTTCAGCCAACTCAATAACGGGCATGTTTGACAAGAAATCGATTACTTCTTCTTTATTTAAAGCCATTTTTTCCTCCAAAAAACTTTCAAAAAATTTAGTTAGTTAAAATAATTATTTTGTTTCTTTGTACGCATTCAACACTCGAACGAATCCACCAGGCACAGCGCTGAAAGTACCCAATAGTTTGCTCATAGGCGCTTGCAACGTACCCAATAGTTTTGCTCGCAACTCTTCTTTCGACGGCAAAGTAGCCAAGTACTTGATTCTATTTTCATCAAGCGCTTTTCCTTCCATCACGCCGGTTTTTAAAACTAGCTCTTCTACATCCTTTGCGAAATCCGTAAGGGCCTTTGCCGGCGCACTGGCATCACCATATGCAAAAATAACGGCATTTGTACCCACGAACTGTGAAGACAAGGCTTCATCAATGGATGGATGTTCTTTAACAGCTAATCTAGCCAACGTGTTTCGGACGACTTTCATTTCTGCCTCAAGTCCTCCAAGAGTTTTACGAAGTGTGGTCACTTCCTCCACATTCATTCCCTTGAAGTCTACCAAAAAGGCAGCCTTTGCCCGACCAAAACGGTCTGCGAGCGCGGCGACTGTTTCTGCTTTTTGCGCTCTAGTAATCATACTGGTTTACACCTCCTTCATTTTCTTTCGCTACCAGACTTATACAGGAGGTCACTTTCGCTCTCTCACCTGTCTCGGCGGGCCCAGAACTCTGATTTAAGCCTTAAAAAAGGCGCCTGCTATCTCTGACTGCGAATCATTCAATTTTTAAAAACTCAACCTAGCTCGTAAGCCCTTGGGCGTTAGCCACATCTACTTTAATTCCTGGACCCATAGTCGAGGACACCGAAATTGTTTGTAAATAAATCCCTTTACTTGACGCTGGCTTCGCCTTCATTAAAGCACCAATAAAAGCAGCCACATTGTCACGAAGCTTTTCTTTACCCATGCTCTTTCGGCCCACTGTAGCGTGAACAATACCAGCTTTCTCTACACGAAATGCTAGTTTTCCCTTTTTCTCGGTAGACACTGCTTGTCCCACGTTCATGGTGACAGTGCCCACTTTTGGGTTTGGCATAAGTCCACGTGGTCCTAAGACTTTTGCGACCTTAGAAACGGTAGCCATCATATCTGGAGTGGCAATGGCTTTGTCGAAATCTAACCAACCACCCTGAATTTTTTCTACCAAATCATCGGCGCCCACATAGTCAGCTCCGGCGTCCTTAGCCTCTTGCTCTTTAGGGCCCTTTGCAAACACGATAACGCGCACGGCTTTACCCAAACCATGAGGCAATTCAACAGCTCCACGGACCTGCTGATCTGACTGCTTGGGATCGACACCTAAACGAACCGCCACATCAATTGATTCATCGAACTTGGCTGTGGCTGTATCCAATGCCAGCTCAACCGCTTGGTCCAACACGTACCTGGTTTGCCGATCAAACTTCTCGCGAGACGCACGCATTTTCTTTCCTAATTTAGCCATATCTTACCTTCCCGCGCTATTGGACTTCTAAGCCCATGCTTTTCGCCGTACCTACAACCTGAGACATTGCAGATTCGACGCTTGTGCAGTTCAAATCAGGCAACTTGGTTTCGGCAATTTCCCGTACCTGATCCATTGAAACCTTAGCCACTTTATCTTTTTGCGGCATTTTTGAGCCACTTGTAATCTTGGCTGCCTTCTTTAGCAGTACCGAGGTCGGCGGGGTTTTGGTAATAAACGTAAAAGATCTATCCTGATAAACAGTTATGATCACAGGAATAACGGTATCACCCGCTGCCTGCGTCTTAGCATTAAACTGCTTACAGAAATCCATTATGTTTACACCGTGTTGCCCGAGCGCCGGTCCAACGGGAGGTTGCGGATTCGCCTTCCCTGCCGGTATCTGCAGCTTGATTTGGCCTGTAATTTTCTTAGCCATTTCCCACTCCTAAGCTACATGGTTATTGTTATTCAAATCAGGATTTTTCAACCTGAACAAAATCTAATTCAACTGGAGTGGGTCGCCCAAAAATACTCACTAGTACTTTGACCTTTCCCTTCTCCTCATTCACTTCTTCTACCGTTCCTGCAAAACTATTAAACGGCCCATCTATTACTGTTACAGACTCTCCCACTGAAAACTTAAATTTAGCTTTCGGTTTTTCTGCACCAGTTTCCATTTGCTTGGTGATTCGTTCCACCTCAGAGGCTGGCACTTCAGGGGGACGCCCTGAACCACCTACAAACCCTGTTATTTTATTGGCACTTTTTACTATGTGCCAGGCTTCGTCAGACATTTTCATCTGAACAAAAATATAGCCCGGAAAGAACTTTCGAGATCGTGTGGCTTTTTTACCTTTAACAAGCTCAACCACACTTTCTGCAGGAATCAAAATATCACCAAAGTGAGTCTCCATATGAGCTCGCTTAATTTTATCTTCAAGAGAGGTCTTTGCCGTGTTTTCGCCACCAGAAAGAGTGTTTACTATGTACCATTTCATGTCAGTCATACTACTTAGGCTCCCCATTACTTGATCAGTATTCCAACGATGGTTGTCGAGGCCCAGTCAAACAGACCCAACACCACACCGGCAAGCAATAGCATGGCACAGGCGGTGATGGCTCCGGCAATGGTATCGCGCTGAGATGGCCACACCACTTTACTTACTTCTAATACAACTTCATCGGCCCAAGCGACCACTTTGCTGTTAAATTGCAGAAGAATGAAGGTCAATAGACCCACACCCACGGGAATTCCGTGCTGAACCAAGTCCAGGGCATAGTATTTAGCCATAAAACCCACCGCTCCCGCGGCTGTTTCAAGGAGTACCCTTACAATGAGCGCAGCCAGACCTGCGGCGACCAAGAAACTCACTGTAATAATCTTTTTACTGGTTTCTTCCATTTACTATGCCTTTTCTTCTACAAATTTGGCAGGGCAGGAGGGATTCGAACCCCCAACCTACGGATTTGGAGTCCGCCGCTCTACCAATTAGAGCTACTACCCTCCAAAAAGTGGCGAGAACACTATCATGAGCTCTCACCACAAATACCAATTACTCAACAATCTTAGTTACAACGCCCGCACCAACAGTACGTCCCCCTTCACGAATCGCAAAACGCAATCCATCTTCCATGGCGATACTGCTGATCAACTCAACGTCCATTTCTACACGGTCGCCAGGCATTACCATTTCTGTGCCTTCTTTAAGTGTAGTCACGCCAGTTACGTCAGTTGTACGGAAATAAAACTGTGGGCGATATCCATTAAAGAATGGAGTGTGTCGACCACCCTCTTCTTTTGTTAAGATATACGCTTCACATTTAAATTTCTTGTGGGGCTTAATTGTTCCTGGCGCAGCCAAAACCTGTCCACGCTGAACGTCTTCTTTTTTAACACCACGAAGCAAGCAGCCTGCGTTGTCACCGGCTTGTCCTTCATCGAGGAGTTTGCGGAACATTTCAATTCCAGTAACGGTTGTCTTTGTGGTGTCTTTAATTCCCACAATTTCAACTTCCTCGCCCACTTTAACAATTCCACGCTCAATACGGCCAGTAACAACAGTTCCTCGACCAGAGATTGAGAACACATCCTCAATTGGCATCAAGAAAGTTTTGTCCACATCACGCTGAGGCTCAGGAATGTAGCTGTCACAGGCTTCCATTAGTTTCAATACGGCTTGTGAGCCAATTTCACTTGTGTCGCCTTCTAGGGCCTTTAGTGCGGAGCCTTTAACAATTGGAATCTCGTCGCCGGGGAATTCGTACTTACTTAAAAGATCGCGAATTTCCATTTCAACAAGCTCAAGAAGTTCTTCATCGTCTACTTGATCCACTTTGTTCATGAAAACAACAATTGAGGGAACTCCCACCTGACGAGCTAGGAGGATGTGCTCGCGAGTTTGTGGCATGGGGCCATCAGCCGCAGATACCACTAAAATGGCTCCATCCATTTGAGCTGCACCAGTGATCATGTTTTTTACGTAGTCAGCGTGACCTGGGCAATCCACGTGAGCATAGTGACGGTTTTGTGTCTCGTACTCGATGTGCGCAGTTGCGATTGTAATTCCACGCTCTTTTTCTTCTGGCGCTTTATCAATCTCGTCGAAGTTAAACTTTGTACCACCGTAGGTATCAGATAACACTCGTGAGATCGCCGCTGTCAAAGTTGTTTTCCCGTGGTCAACGTGGCCGATTGTACCGATGTTGACGTGAGGCTTACTGCGGTCGAATTTTTCTTTAGACATTTATGCTCTCCTCCTAATTCAGTCTTTCTGCTCTCAGAAAAACTCTCATTATTAATTTTTAATCTCGTGCCTAAACCAAATCAAAACTGGAGCCCATGGTGAGACTCGAACTCACGACCTCACCCTTACCAAGGGTGTGCTCTACCCCTGAGCCACATGGGCCACTCCAAAATTTTTTCCCTCACCTCTCGATCACTTGAGAGGCGAAGTTGGAGCGGGAGACGGGTCTCGAACCCGCAACCCTTAGCTTGGAAGGCTAATACTCTACCAATTGAGCTACTCCCGCTCATAACTGGTGGAGAGAGTAGGATTCGAACCTACGTAGGCATAAGCCAACGGGTTTACAGCCCGTCCCCTTTAGCCACTCGGGCATCTCTCCGCCCTAAAACTATTCGTTCACTCAATGCAACCAATCTTTGCCTGATTTAGCTGTGCGAACGCACAGTTTAGAAATCAAAAATTACCTGACTTGAACGAACGAATTTTTCTCAGCCACTTTCTAAAACGAATTGGAGCTGGGTATGGGACTCGAACCCGCAACCTGCTGATTACAAATCAGCTGCTCTACCAATTGAGCTAACCCAGCCCATGCTAAAACGCCTCAGCACGTGACACGCAGAGGCCATATCTACTTGAAAGCGCGGAACCGAGTCAAAGCATTTTTTCCTGTTATTTTAGCGGTTTTTCCGCTGACGAGTGACTTCTGCCATGACCAATGCGGCTGCCACGGAGGCATTATAACTGGCGTTCACATCGACCTGTGGTATCGACACCAGTTGATCACAGATTTTTTCTACACCCGGTCTTAACCCTCGATCCTCAGCGCCCACGACTATCACCGAATCCGCGGCAAACTCTTGCTGCCAAAGGCCAACGGCCCCCTCGGCAGACAGTCCATAAACCCAAAACCCTTTATTCTTAAGTGTTTCAAGGGCCTTAGGAAGTGAGTCGACCACTTCAACAGGTACATGCTCGGCACCGCCGCTGGCCACTTTTATAGCTGCCGGAGTCAAGTGAGCTGCCCGCCGCTCAGGCAAAAATACCCCCTGAACCCCCATCAACCAAGCCGTGCGCATGATGGCTCCTAAATTTTGGGGATCGGTGATGCCATCAAGAGCCAAATAGGTGCGCCCATAGGCCGCAGAATCCTCTTGAGTCAGCTCCTCCGGCCAATCAAACTTCGGCGAAGAGGCCACTCGCGCAACAACACCTTGGTGAGTACTGCATATACGGTCTAGTACACTCGCCGATACCACTTTCGTTGGCATCCGGTGGCCTCTGGCCAAACTCTCACACTCGCTTAACTCGGGGTGATTTTCCCAGCCCTGCACCAAAAGGAGTTCCAAAACCTCCTGTGGCCGTACCTTCAGTGCCTCTTTCGCTGAATGAATTCCTGGCACTTCCCGCCCGACTTTTGGCGAACGGATACGATGATTTTTTCCCGAAGGCCGATTTCGTTTTGCCAAATGCTGGCCCTTTCTATGGAAAGTTGAGTCAATTCATGCCCTGTCGCGTCTAAAGGCAGTGTCTGCGGCACTTAGCAACGCAGGAAGTTATGAGGGCGCTTTTCCGACGCAAGGCAACGCAGAAAGTAAAGGGATACCTTTTCTATGTCACGCATTTTTGCCTCAATAATTTCTTTTTTTAGACCGATAGATTTTCAGTGGGGCAAAAGCCCTTCTTTGACTTGGCTTTGTTAGAGGGAGGGGCCATGCGCGACAGTAAAGGAAACGACGTGAAGGCTCCAGCCCGAAATGAACGGGTGCTCACCTTTGCTGTGTTCTTTTCGCTAGCGAGCTCGGCGCTGCTTGCGGGTTTACTCTACTCAAACCACCCTCATCTCGGCTCCATTGCCCCTTACGCTTACGCCTTGATCACTGTTTCGGCTATGGGACTATTTATTACTCTGCTGGCACAAGGCCATGAGGAAGCTGAATCGACCGAGGCCCCACTTGAAAGAAATTTACTTTTACCCGGACCGAGCCATACCGCTACCTCATCCACAGATCAGCATTTGATTTTGCAGCTCATTCCGCGATTGAGACGTCCACTTAACGGCATTATGGCCTCATTGCAGTTGAGAAATCCTGGCGAACCTCTTGATCCTGAAATGGCTGAAATCATTGATTACTGTAGCCAAACTATTGTGCGCCAACTTGAAGACGCTCAATTGGTGGCCGAGATAGAATCAGGCGGCATCGACTACCACAAAACCGTGTTCAACCTCAAAGATTGCGTTCAGGAATCCATCGACTTGGTTTCCGGCGAGAGTGACAAGGAAATTGGTTTTGAAATTGAATTTGCAGAGGAAACTCCAAAATATATTGAAACCTATTTAGAGCCCCTACAACTTCTGCTAGACAACATAATAGATAACGCCGAACAGTTCACTGAATCTGGACTGATTAAAATTGCAGCTACAGGTGCGACGTTAGAAACTCCTCAGTTGACAGTCACTGTGCGAGACACAGGTATTGGAATGACTCCTGCTCAAATCAACGAAGCCTTGCGTGGAGTATTGCACAATGGTTCTGAAAGAGGGGACCACTTCGGAAAAACGGGTGTGGGGTTTTCCATTGTTCACTCCATTTTGAAAAAAGTTAACGGCAAAATCTGGATTGAGAGCGAACCTCAGTTTGGTACACTCGTTGGATTTACCATACCTGCACGGCCAGGCAAACAACAAGACTCTCACCAAGAAGTTGTGATTGATCTGCCAAAAACACCCGAGCTGCAAAACGCTGTTCCGAAAATACTGGTGGTTGATGACGAACCCTTTGCGCGAACAGTAACAGCGAAAGGTCTTTCACATTTGGGATATGAATGTCGGCAGGCCTCCAGTGGAAAAGAGGCCCTTGAAATTCTATTGCAAGATTCGTTTGACCTCGTATTGATGGATATCAATATGCCAGGCATGGACGGATGGGAAACCACCCAGGCCATAAAAGATGTCCTGCCGGTGGAAAAACATCCCTACATCATGGCGCTGACATCACACACCCGAGCCCAAGACCGCAAACGCAGTTTTGACCTGGGTATGGATGATTTTTTGTGTAAACCTGTGGACTTCAAACGACTCGAACAGAAGCTTCAAACCTTGGGTCTCGTGGCTCCCCAGGAGCCCCATCAAGATGGCTTTAAAGCCGCAAAGTAAGATTTTGCTGCTGCAACAGGATCTGAGGCCTGACATAGTGGTCGGCCAACCACAAGAGCAGAAGCCCCCGCGGCCAAAGCTTTTTGCGGACTCATCACTCGCTTCTGATCGCCCTGACCTTCATTCAAAAATCGTATTCCAGGGGTGACTAGATACAACTGCGGAAACATTTCTTTTAATTGAGTCACCTCGTGGGCCGAACACACCAAACCTGTGAGCCCAGATTCAACGACGGTTTCTGCAAGCATCTTCACATGATCAAATAGTGACACATTCATCCAATTTACTGGCAGTTCATTTTCAGAAAAGCTGGTTAAAACGGTCACAGCCAAAATCTTGAAGTAGCGCTGTTGATTCAGCTCTTCTTCTACCTCATAAAGCCGCTTCATCGCGGGCATTCCGATCGCGGCATGCACCGTACAAAAACTAGCGCCGGCAGCAAAAGTGGCTCGCACCGAATGCTCCACTACCGAGGGAATATCATGATATTTGTTATCCACAAAAATAGGCCCAAGTGCCGCAAGGTCATGAATAAATTGATCCCCATATCGCATAACCAACCGCGGACCAACTTTAAAACCGCCCACATAGGGGGCCAACTTCTGAGCCAGCGACATGGCCACGTGAGATTCATCGACATCGAGTGCAGCAAATAGTGGGACTTTCAGTGGGTTTTTCACGATATGGATTCCTTACGTTGTTGTTCTATCAAGCTGACCACATAGGCAGTGGCTTCGGTAATCTTAACTTTTGTTTGGTCTTTTGTTTTTCGCAAAACCACTTCCACTTCCCCAGCGGCCACTCCACGACCACCAACGGTCACGCGAATGGGCATACCCAACAGGTCGGCATCCTTAAACTTAACGCCGGGTCTCTCGTTGCGATCATCCATCAAGCAATCAACGCCCATTTGGTTCAGTTGATCATATAAATTATCCGCCACGCCTTTTACGCTTTCATCATCAGGGTCCAGTAAGCAAATATGAACCGAATAAGGCGCAATTGAAAGCGGCCACACAATGCCGTCTTTGTCGTGACACTGTTCAATGACCGCTTGCACCGTTCGTGAAATTCCAATGCCATAGCAACCCATTTCTATGGGATGTAACTGCCCTTCTGAATCAAGAAATTGAGCCTGCATAGCCCGCGAATATTTTTGACCCAAGTAAAAAATATGACCCACTTCAATGCCGCGATAGGATTTTAAGGGCACACCCGTTGGACCAATATCCCCATCTCGCGCCATCCGTAAATCCGCCACCTTAGTAAATTCAAAGTCTCGAGAATGGTTCACGTTCTTCATATGTTTGCCATCTTCGTTGGCTCCCACAACGTAATTTTTAAGCGGAGCCACTCCACTATCACCATAAATGGGTATGCTTAAGCCCACAGGACCACAACTCCCGGGCCAAGCTCCGGTGACCTTGTGAACCTCTTCATCCGTAAGTAGTAATGGCGGATTTGACAGACCCAACAAATTTTTTAGTTTCACGGGATTGACCTCGTCGGACCCGCAAAGAAGTACCGCCGCCGGCTTTAAACTGCCGTCACCATCACTCACATCGAAAAACATTGTTTTCACCAGTTGTCCCTCGGGCAATCCCGTAAACTGAGACAACTCTCCAATGGTTTTCACACCGGGAGTTGCAAATAATTCGATCGCGAGCATATTGTCGCGGCTCAGCTCGCCTTGTGGGGCCGTTACCGGACAAACTTCAACGTTTGCGGCAAAGCTACCATCTTCTGCAACCAACAGCTGATCTTCTCCACTGTCGGCTAAAATGTGAAACTCTTGGGATTTGTTGCCACCAATGTTCCCTGAGTCAGCGGCAACCACATTAAACTTCACGCCAAGCCTTGAGAAAATAGCCGAATAAGCCTGGTACATCTTTTCATAGGAAAGTTCAGCTTCTTCGCGAGTTCGATCAAAGCTATAAGCATCTTTCATGATGAATTCACGGCCGCGCATGAGACCAAAGCGAGGACGAATTTCATCACGAAACTTGGTTTGAATCTGGTAAAGGTTCACTGGCAAGTCTCGATAACTCTTAATATCACCACGCACATAGTCAGTAATGACTTCTTCGTGGGTGGCGCCCAAACACCAATCTTGCCCCGTGCGATTTTTAAACTTTAATAAACCGGCGCCCATTTCTTTCCAGCGGCCCGTTTCTTCCCAAATTTCACGCGGCTGCACCATAGGCATTAGAAGCTCCAAACAGCCCCGCTTATCGAGCTCTTCACGCACAATGCCTTCAAATTTTCGAATGGATCTTAGCGCCAATGGGCCGTAGGTAAAAATCCCTTGAGCCAACTTTCGTATATAACCGCCTCGAACCATCAACTGGTGACTTGGTACCTCCGCATCTGCTGGCGTTTCTTTTAATGTAAATAAATATCCCTGCGACCACTTCATTCTTGAATCCTATGTATTCTGCTAAATATCTATTCCGTATGATTTAATCTTGCGATGAAGATAACTGCGTTCAATTCCAATGATCTCTGCTGTTTTACTGATATTGCCGTTATTTTCATTAATTTTTTGCAAAATAAAGTCTTTTTCAAAGTCGGCTCGTGCTTCTCGCAATGTGACTTCTTCGTCAAAGGGCACACGGGATACCTCTTGAACCAACCCGGCTACTTTTAGTTCGGGTACGTCCACAAAATCTCCAGGTATCAATATATAAATTCTTTCAATAAAATTGCGCAACTCCCTCACATTGCCTGTCCATGAATATTGCATGAGCTTTTCCATGGCTTTATCGGAGAGAATCTTTTTTCTGTAACCCCCGTCATGACTAAACTGCAATCCAAAGTGCTCCACCAAAATAGGCACATCATCTCGACGCTCCCTCAACGCGGGAACACGAAATGGGATGACATTTAGCCGATGATACAAGTCCTCTCTAAATCGACCCGCTTTCATCTCCTCAACGAGATCTTTATTTGTGGCCGCCACCACACGGACGTCCACCCGAATGGATTCGCGTCCCCCGACACGAGTAAAACTCTGTTCTTGCAGAACTCGCAAAACTTTGGCCTGGGCCTCAAGACTCATGTCACCGATTTCGTCTAAAAATAAGGTGCCGCCATCAGCATAATCAAACTTTCCACGTTTGGCCGTATCAGCGCCCGTAAAGGCCCCCTTCTCATACCCAAACAGCTCGCTTTCGATAAGCTCCGTGGGGATTGCGGCACAATTCACTTCTACAAACGAACGGCTAGCACGAGGACTCAAATAGTGGATATTCTGAGCGACCAACTCTTTGCCTGTTCCGTTTTCGCCAGTAATAAGTACCCATGAATTTGTTGGAGCGACCCTAGCAATCATATGCTTTAGATTTTTCATGGGATCACTCTCACCCACTAAGGCAATGTTCTTTCGTAGCTTGTTTAACAATGCATTCTTCTCGCGCCGCTCACTTTGATAGCTGAGAATATTTGAAATCAATATTGAAATTCGATCCATCGAAAGGGGTTTTTCTACAAAATCCCATGCGCCTAATTTTGTGGCTTTTACTGCCGTCTCAATCGTGCCGTGCCCTGACATCATCACAAACTCAATATCGGGATAAGCCGGCTGTGCCTTCTGTAGAACGGCCAATCCATCAAGATTGCCAGGCATCCAAATATCTAACAGCACCACCGCCGGATTAAACTTTTCAATGGCCGCCAAGCCCGCTTCACCATTAGAGGCCGTCTCCACCACAAATCCCTCATCTCTAAGAGATGCTGATAAAACCTCGCAAATGGCACGCTCATCATCAATTATCAAAACGCGATTGTTTTTCACATTCATGTATCTAACCCCTGATCCGTTAGCTTTTTCGAATCAAACAACACCTGAGCTAAATTTTGTTTTTCAGTATCAGCTACAACCACCGGCAGCTCAATAACAATTCTTGTACCGTTTGGCTGATTGCGAAATGCTCGAATATATCCATTGTGATCCTCGACGGTGCGCTTCACAATAGCCAAACCCAAGCCTGTGCCGTGGTCTTTTGTGGTGACATAAGGCTCAAATATGCGGTCCATCATGTGCCTTGGAATACCCGTTCCATTGTCTTCGGTGACCAACTTCACCACTTTCGTCTTTGAATCGTAGTTAATTTTTATTGAGACTTCTGGTTTTGCTAAATCCTTGGTTGCCTCTACGGCATTGTCCACAAGGTTTGTAACAACTCTTTTTATTTGATCAGGATCAAACATAAATTCAGGCAAATCAGGGTCTACAACAACTGAAAACGCCACACTCTTGTGCGCCTCTCTAAATAAGACAAGCGCGTCATCAACAACTTGTTTTAGATTGGCTATGGTCGGCCGCGATTTTGGCATTCTCGCAAACTGACTGAACTCATTGACCAAATTCTTCATATCATCCACCTGCTGCACGATCATTGAGATGGATTCATGAAATGCCGGATCCTTTTGCTCTTCGCCAAATTTTCGCTCCAGACGCTGGGCGGCCAACTTTATCGGTGTTAGCGGATTTTTGATTTCATGAGCTATTCGCCGAGCCACCTCACTCCAGGCTGCGGCCCTTTGCGCATTCAACAACACAGTTAGGTCATCAAAAACCAACACTCTTCCCAGCTCGCGCCCAGCCTGATCGTGCAGTAATGTCAGGTTCATTTGCAAGGGTACAGGGCGGCCTTTTACATTTAGCTGTACTTCACGCTGAATGTTTTCGCCTTTGTGACTTTTCATGCTCCCCAGCATTTCTTTGTAAATCCTAAAATGATCTTCTGATAAAACTTCGCTGGCTGGGCGACCAATGAAACCTTCAGCCTGGATTTCAAGCAACTTAGCCGCATGGTTATTGATCATTGTCACACAATCCCTATTATTAACCGAAATCACTCCGGTTGTGACATTTGACAGAACCACTTCAATATACTTTGAGTGTTCATCTAGTTGAGCCAGAGTTTTTCTCAAATTTGCATTGGCTTCAGTCACCTCTTTTTCAGAACTTTCAAGGTATCTTGTCATTCTGTTAAAATTTTCGATGAGCTGATCTATTTCAGGGGATCCAGAAACCTTTTCAACTGTGGAATAATCGCCCTTGGCAATTCGCTTCGTGGCTCGCCCTAGTTCTTCAAGTGGTACACTCAACTGTTTGGCCAAATAAAATCCGAACCATGTTCCGCCCAGTAAAATCACCAAAGTCATAAGAAACAATATAATCAGGTAAATTGATTTTAGCGGGTAGGCCAGCGGATCGATGTCGCGAAAATCCTCATAGGCAGCCGCAATATCATCCATCTTGGCAATCAGAGACATGGGAATAAAAGACGACACGACCACCGCGCCTTCTTCGCTGAACCGCTTTGCAGGAACAACCACGCGCACCAAGTTTCCGGCACCAAAGTGGTGGATCGTACTGGCGTCTATACGTTGCCGCACGCCTTTTTTCAAAAACTCAAGAGAAATGGCCGGCAATCGTGGCATACCCGCTTCTGTGGCTTGTGAGATAACTCGATCACCAAAAAGCCCTGGATAATATTCGACGGCATCCAGGCTGTAAAGCTGCCGTAGCTTTTTCAATCGACCCGCAAGGTCTTTGTCGCTGGACTTTTCTAAATCCTTGGCAACGATTTCTGCAAAATGATAGTTTTTCTTTTTTGCGGAAACGTAATAGGCGTTTGTGACCTCAATGGAGCTCTTCAAAACTCCAGACATCTTATCACTAAACCACTTGTCAAAACTGTTATTGATATAAAAAACCGAAACTAAAAACATCAGTGCTGTTGGGACAAAACTAAACCCCACAAAAGCGGCAATCAGCTTATTCTTAAGGGTGCTGCCGATGATTCCACCCTGTCGCTCAGCAAAGTTCTTTACGATGTTTCTGAAGATCAAAAACATTAGAAACAAAAATAATATGATATTAAAATTGACGAGACCAAAAAAGAATATGGAATGAACAAATGGCAAAGACCGACTCATTCCAAAAAGTTTGAACTCAACCCAAGTGAGAAATAAAAAAAGCAGACCTATAGGAATCAGCGCGAAAAATTCGCGCTTTCGTTTTTTCTTTTCTAGCGGCTCGACTATAAAACCGCCACTTCCGCTTAGCTTATCGCCCACAAGCCCCCCTCAAATTTGGGCAATCTAACATTACTGAAGTGTTTGATAGACAGTTTTACCCACCTGAAAAGCGGGGCCACCGTTATTAATAAGCTCAAGACAAATGGCCTTTGCTTGCTCTTTTGAAAGAGGCTCCGGATTGTCAGCATTTAAACCCGTACGAACCGCAGCTGACTGTAATAGCAACTTCGCATTATACATACTCACTCGTTCTCTGAGTTGGTCGAAAATCAGGCTCATGGTGATATTTGAAACTTCGCTGGCTGCGCTGTTCATTTCTTCTGACATATTAGGTCTCCTTTTCGGTTAAGCCATATTGTTGGAAATTAAATTCAATAAATTAAGCATTTCAATGGCCACTTCTGCAGCCTCAGCCCCCTTATGCCCCTTGGCTCCCCCTACTCGCGCAAGGGCCTGATCACGATTCTCCGTGGTGAGAACCCCAAATGCCACCGGGCGATTGAAGTCTAACTGCAACTGAGAGCATCCCCGCTCTACCGAGTTACATACATAATCATAGTGCGAAGTCTCACCACGAATGACTGCCCCCAACGCCACCACCGCGTCACAGCCCTGCTGCAAAAGGGCCTTAGCTGCAAGGGGTATTTCTACTGCCCCTGGAACGCGAACAATTCTTAATTGTTCTTTCGTGCAGCCCAACTCTAAAAGCTTATCAAGGGCGCCTTGCTCTAGCGGCTCTGTCACCAGTGGGTTAAATCGTGAGGTGACAACTCCAATAGTCCATGTGGCATCAACCGAAAGGTCTCCCTGTTTAATTTCTGTCATGACCAAGCTCGCTCTCCATCTGTTGGCTCACTCTCATTGACAAGTAATCGAAGCGGATCTGTGTCAATGGGGACCTCTATTGTTTCTACAATCTCTAAACCATAACCCTTTAGGCCCACTCTTTTTTTGGGGCTATTGCTCATCAGCCTAATCTTTCGAACTCCCATGGCCCTTAGAATCTGAGCACCAATACCATAGTCTTTTTTGTCTGATCGAAACCCCTGCTTTTGTCGTTCGGAGACCACTTCACCTTGATCAGCTCTGGCATAAGCCTCTATGCGCTTAACGAGGCGACCCTCCATGCTTTCAAGCCGCAAATATACAAGAAGGCCTGCGCCCTCTTGATTGATAAGATCAATGGAGCGACGAAGATACTCGCCACTTCTGGTTCGCAAACTCCCAAATAAATCTCCCACAAGGCATTCTGTGTGAACCCGAACTAAAACGGGGGCATTGGGGTCAATCGGCCCCTTAGAAATCACGAGGTGCTCATAGCCGTCTAATTTGTTTTCAAAGACATGTACCTTGAACCCTTGCCCCAATGACGACGGCAATTCAGCACAGGCTTTTTCTTCTACAAAGGACTCATTTTCAATTCTGTATTGAATCAGATCCTCAATCGTACCCATTTTCAAATTATGCTCTTGAGCAAAGGCCTTTAAATCAGGAACCCGCGCCATTGACCCATCTGCTTTCATGATTTCACAAATCACCGCCGCAGAGTTAAGGCCCGCCAATCGTGCCAAATCGACGCTGGCCTCGGTATGACCCGCCCGCTTTAATACTCCACCCTCTTGAGCACGAATGGGAAAAACATGCCCAGGGACAATAATATCCCGTGGCGATGCCGAAGGATGAGAGGCCACCCGAATTGTGTGCGACCGATCAGCTGCCGATATACCAGTGGATACCCCAGACGCCGCTTCAATACTCACTGTAAAGGCCGTTTTGTTGGGAGAAAAATTAATGTCGTCGCTGACCATTTGGGGAATACCCAAACGCTTTATTTGTTCCGCCGTCATAGCAAGACAAATTAGACCTCGGGCTTGAGTGGCCATAAAATTAATGGCCTCTGGAGTGATAAAATCTGAAGCAATGACTAAATCACCTTCATTTTCGCGGTCTTCATCATCCACCAGGATGACCATTTTTCCCGAACGAATGTCTTCTATGAGCTCTGCGGTCGTATGCATTTTTATTGACTCACTCTCGCGGCGGCTTGCTGCTTCAACAGTCCACGTGCCAAATTGTCCACTTCTATGGTGACTTTATCGCCCACCTGCAAAAGTGAAAGGTTCGTTCGTCGTAAAGTCTCGGGTATCAAGCACACCTGAAAACAACCGGCCTCCACCTGATTCACCGTCAAACTCACGCCATTAAGGGCGACACTGCCCTTCGGCCAAATGAGCTGGTCGAGAGCCTCGGGATACTTCACTGTTAAAATCAAACTTTCACCATTGTATGTGTGACCTAAAACCTCGCCCATAGCATCCACATGGCCGGTCACCAGGTGGCCATGAATGCGATCACCTAAACGGAGGGAACGCTCTAAATTCACTTTCAATTTTCCCCAGTTTTCTGGGTTCCACCCTGTAACCTGCAAAGTCTCGGCCGCCAATGTGAATTGAACGGTTTGCTCATCCATGGCCTCTACCGTCAAACAGACGCCATCTACAGAAATACTGTCACCTAATCTTAAGTCATTGAAATCATTAGGGCGGACAATTTGGACCTCGGCGGCTCCCGATTTGAGAGTGAAGGCCGCTAGGCTAGATGTGGCTTCTATAATCCCAGAAAACATATTGCCCTAAATTGCCCAAGGCCTTTTTGTTGTATGACAACCATTCGAGGCCTGAAATTAATTCACGAAGTCCGCTCTTTGGACGGCCCGGCCCGAGAAATCAGGGCGGTGCCGAACAAAAGGGATGTATCGTTGATCTGGGCGTGGTGTACCCGGTTTGGCCTTCAAGGTCAAGGCGCGTTACCGGACCCGATCATCTCTTCAAACATCAACTCTTAGACGCCACATCCTCAAGTTCTAATCCTAAATCATTAGCGGATACCTTCACTTCATCGCCAGATTGCACTTTGCCTGAGATAATTTCACTGGCCAGACGATTGAGAAGCTCTGTCTTAATCACCCGCTTTAAAGGACGAGCTCCATAAATGGGATCAAAACCCTTTTTAGCCAGATAGTCCAAGGCCTTATCATCATAGCTGACTGTGATTTTCTTTTCGGAGAGACGCTTTTCCACTTCATGCAGCTGGATCTTAACAATATTGGCAATGAGGTCCCTGGTGAGACTTTTATACACTACGATTTCATCCACACGGTTTAGAAATTCTGGTCGAAAATGGGAGCGGAGCGCTTCCATCACAGCATTTTCTTTTTGATCGTCGTCCAGCTTGGGATCGATAATCGCCTGCGAGCCAATATTAGACGTCATAATGAATACTGTATTGCGAAAATCTACTGTTCGCCCCTGGCCATCGGTAAGTCGACCATCATCTAACACCTGCAACAATACGTTGAACACTTCAGGGTGGGCCTTTTCTATTTCATCGAGCAACACCACACTGTAGGGGCGACGACGGACCGCTTCAGTGAGCTGCCCCCCCTCTTCATATCCCACATAACCAGGAGGCGCGCCGATCAAGCGAGACACAGAATGCTTCTCCATGTATTCACTCATATCAATGCGAACGATGGCTTCTTCGCTGTCAAACAAAAATTCTGCCAGCGCCTTTACGGTTTCTGTCTTTCCCACTCCAGTGGGGCCAAGAAATATAAAGCTCCCGATTGGCTGATTGGGATCAGAAATTTCAGCCCGAGCTCTACGGATGGCATTGGCCACAGCTGAAAGGGCTTGATCCTGACCCACCACTCGTTGTCGCAACCGATCTTCCATATGAAGCAATTTTTCTTGCTCCGATTCTAACATTTTCTGAACGGGGACACCTGTCCACTTGGCCACGACTTCCGCCACTTCTTGCGGTGTTACCTCTTCACGCAAAAGGCGGTGGGCTGCGCCACTGCTTTTTTTCTCTGCCTGTTCATTGTAGGCCTTAAGAGTGTTTTCGAGTTCTGGTAATTTTCCGTACTTGAGCTCTGCAGCTCTTTCGAGGTGGCCTTCGCGCTCGGCCCGTTCGATTTCTACTTTTAGATCTTCAATTTCTTGTTTAACATCTTTTAACCCAAATATTTCTTTCTTTTCAGAATCCCACTGAGCTTTCAAGGTTGCGTTTTCTTCATTCAAATCGGCGAGTTCTTTTTCTATAATTTCTAAGCGATTTTTTGCATCTGCCGAGTTCTCTTTTTTTAAAGCCTCGCGTTCAACCTGAAGTTGAGTAACCTTACGGTTTATCTGATCAATTTCTGCAGGAACACTATTAATCTCTATGCTTAACCGACTGGCGGCCTCATCCATTAGGTCAATGGCTTTGTCTGGCAGAAAGCGACTTGTAATGTATCGATGCGATAACTTTACGGCGGCCACCAACGCGGAGTCTGTAATCCTGACTCCGTGATGAACCTCGTACTTTTCTTTTAAACCACGCAAGATGGTGATGGCGTCTTCTACGCTGGGTTCTTGCACATACACCGTTTGAAAACGTCGCTCTAAGGCCTTGTCTTTTTCGATGTACTGCCGGTATTCGTCAAGGGTGGTGGCACCAATACATCGAAGTTCTCCCCTTGCCAGAGCCGGCTTTAAAAGCTGTCCTGCATCCATGGCGCCGTCTGCTTTACCGGCACCCACTAAATTATGTATCTCGTCGATAAACAGTATGAGCTGTCCTTCGCTGGAAGTGACCTCTTTGATCACTGCCTTTAATCGATCTTCAAACTCACCCCGATATTTGGCGCCAGCAATGAGCGCTCCCATATCGAGTGATAGTATTTTCTTTCTTTTTAGAACATCTGGCACATCTTCGTTGATAACCCGCAGCGCCAGCCCCTCAGCGATGGCCGTTTTACCCACCCCGGGTTCTCCAATAAGCACAGGATTGTTCTTTGTGCGCCGAGACAGAACCTGTATCACTCGTCGAATTTCTTCGTCTCGTCCAATCACAGGATCTAGCTTGCCCTGCTCAGCCAACTCGGTTAAGTCTCTGGCGTATTTTTTCAGTGCATCAAATTTTGCTTCAGGATTGTCATCAGTGATTTTTTGATCGCCCCGTTTTTCCATGAGTGCCCTCTTAAAATTATCTATGGTTACATTGTGTTCTTTAAAAATCTTGGCCAGATCCGTAGCAGTGTCAGACAATAGGGCCAACATGAAGTGCTCAGTAGAGATATAACTATCTCCCATTTTGCCGGCTTCGGCCTCTGCCGCCTTAAAAAGCCTTACCAGATGAGGACTTGCCACCACCTGAACGGCACTGCCACTGACTTGCGGCAGCCGATCCAGCTTAGCCTCAATTTTATCGCGAATTCCCGTGGGATCATGCGCACACTCCTCGAGGACCTGAGGCACTATTCCACCGTCTTGTGTGACAAGCTCTAATGCCAAATGCTCAGGCTCCACAGCTCCGTGCTGCAGAGTTTCGGCCCTATTGGCCGCAGCCTGCATGGCCTCCTGGCTCATTCGAGTCATTTTTTCGATATCTCTCATTGTTTAAAACCTTCTATCTGACATATATAGGCTACTGACCACTCCTCTTAACTTGGGTTCAAAGTTTATTATGTCAATATTTAATCAAGATCCTTCAAAACGTATTAAAATTCGCAGGGATATTATTCGAGACCGGGTTCACCCTAAAGACCTCCGGCAGCTGAATATCCAATATGCCTGTGAGCAATGCAGTTTTTTTGATTTTGACGGCCAATCATGTACCATGGGGTTTGTGGCAAAGCTGCATCTCGAAGGCGAGCAAAAGAAGCTCTACGAAAGAACGGGCCGAATGGCGATCTGTCGATTTATGGAGATTGATTAGAATGAAGGTAAATATTTGGGGGCTCATTTTTTTGGCACTTTGGGGCACGGGTTGCACGCAAATGGCTGAAGCTCCCGACATGGGGCAAGAAACTAAATATTACGAAGTACCTACCGTAGAAAAAACCGAGCTGGTCATGGGTTCTTATGCACGGGTTCGGCTACCACAAAAACAACAACACCTTTTTAACCCTGTATTTACGCTGTTTAAACAGTATGAGAAAAAGTATTCTGCTGCTCAGCCTATTTCAGAAACCAGTCGCGTGAATTTTGAAAAATCTCGAAAGGCCTCTAAAGGTCTACTGCACCTACTAAAGAAAGCCCAAGAGTTAAAAGAACTAACGAATGGCTACTACTCGCCGGTGGTCTATGTGGACGCTGAGCAAAAGGACAACGTCGATGCGCTGACTATTCAAGGCGACCTGGTTTCAATTAAACAGGGCATTCGTTTGAATTTGGGCGTGTTAGTACCTGGATTTGCCGTCGATCAAGGTGTCACCAATTTGAAAAAACGCAAAGTGAAGGTCGCCATCTTAAAGTTTGGCGGTAACCTTCGTTGCATAGACCGCTGCCACATGGAGATCAGCCATCCCTTCATTCCAAAAGAGGGGGTATTTGTTATTGAGTTTTGGACGATCGATCCAGACATGAGTTTGGCCACGGTGACACTTCCTCAAAAATTGGAGGTAAAGTATCCTTCAGATAAAATCGTGAGCGCCTCAGTTTTGTCGAAAGGAGATGCGACGAAGGCCGGAGCTGTGGCTGATGCGTTAACCAGAATGCCCTTAAACAAAGCCATCGATTTTATAAAACTACACCCTGAGAGCGGGTTTATTTTATTCACTCAAGATCGGCGAGTTTGGATATCAAAAGAAATCAAATACATGGTTGAAGATATTCTTTGGCCAGTAGGAAAAGAAAAATTGAAGATTCAACCGGATCAAGACGAGGAGCCCGAAAGCAACAATGGTCCAAAGGCCGAAGCTGGCCTATTTAAAGAAGGGAACCCCCTGGGGTTAGCATGACAAATGATCTAAGGGTCTGGTTGCTCGCCGGATCCCTGTTGTTAATTTTTGTAGGCGTCGTTTATTTTTTAGTAATTAGACGCAAAAAGCCCCTCCCGCTAAAGTTACCCCCCGGTGAACTTAAAACCACAAGCCAGACAAAAGTGAATGATTTTGAAATTCATTTTGTACAGGCAGGACAGGGGCCACACCTAGTTTTGCTCCATGGCATTGGAGCCTCCGTTTTTTGCTGGCGCCATATTTTTGCCCCGCTCACCGATCACTTTACTGTCACTGCACTAGACCTGCCCGGATTTGGCAAAAGCAGTAAACTCTCTCACGCCGACTATGGTCTTGATGCGCAAGCGCGGCGAGTTTTAGATTTTTTGGAAAGCCTGAATATTGATCAAAGCTACTTAGTGGGTAGCTCCATGGGGGGGGCTATCGCCCTTTGGCTAGCCAAAATGCATCCGGATAATTTTAAAAAAGTAGCCACTATTTCTCCAGCCATCCACCACCGGGTTGTACCCATGACCTTTAGCCGGTTAAGTGTCTTGGCTCCCGTGGCAAAGCACTCTGTGAATAAATTTATGATTAAAAAATTTATGCAAAGAGTGGTAGCCAACCCGACCAATATCAGTGACGAGGCTGTGTTAAGAAATTTTGAACCTTACCAAAACAACCCAGATGCTATTGCTACTTTTTTAAAGGCAACTGATTTACTGGGAGACCACCGGTTGCCTGAGGAGCTTGTGACCTTGAATCGGGAGAACGTGGAGTTACTATTTTTGTGGGGCGCGAAGGATCGAATGACTCCCGTATCGCAATTGTCTGACTTAAAACCTTACTTTTCACAAGCCCAATATCGAGTTCACCCAACCGGTGGCCACCACCTTATGGAAGACAATCCTGAATGGGTCGTCGAAAGTCTGATCCAGTTTTTTAATAGTAAACAAAATTTGTAGTCAAATTTTTGTGGTTATTCCACATCAAAGGTGTGGAAATCAAAATCAACGTCTTAAGACCTCGATCTGTCGAAGGGCCAAAGTTTGCGACTGTAAGTCTAAATTAGCCTGTAGTCCTGTCAAGAATCCGTTACGGGTACCGATGGATGGGTTGTGAGTTTTGATTTGCACGTACACTTTCAACTCATACTTTAAAACTACTTTTGTTTTTGAATTTAATAAACTGTGGCTCGGACGCCACCCCATGATGGGTTTTTGCAAGGAGGGTTTAGGATGTTTAATAACGGAGGATAAAAATGGGATTTCGAGTATCCACAAATATTGCTGCCATTAACGGGCAAAGAAATTTGCTAGGCAGCCAAAGAATGATTCAAGAAAGCTTTGCAAAGCTTTCAAGCGGTAGCCGAATTAATAAGGCTGCTGACGACGCCGCCGGTCTTGCGATTTCTGAACGATTAAAAGGTCAGATCCGCTCGATTCGCCAAGCCAACCGAAACGCAAACGATGGTATATCGTTGGTTCAGGTAGCTGAAGGTGGCTTAAACGAAATAGGTAACATCCTTGTTCGTATGCGCGAACTAGGCGTACAAGCAGCTTCTGACACCGTTGGTGATACAGAGCGCGGCTTGATCGATAAAGAGATTCAACAGCTTAAAGAAGAGTCTCAGCGAATTGCCAGTGCAACTCAATGGGGATCTACTAAGCTGTTAGATGGAACAACTCCTGTGTTCGACTTCCAGGTAGGTATTTTCAACAATGACCTTGACGATCGTATCAGTTTTGACTCGAGCGTGAACGTGGCCACTGTTGATGCATTGGGAATCGACGGCATTGACTATACTTCGAAAGAAGGCGCCCAACAGGCACTTGAGTTGATCGACGATGCACAAAACAATGTAAACGGAATGCGCGCCAACTTAGGTGCCCTGCAGAACCGATTGACCTCAACCGTCAATAATTTGCAGATTTCCGAAGAGAACTTGGCTGCTGCCAATAGTCGTATTCGCGACACAGATGTGGCTGATGCTACTTCTGAGTTGACCAAAAACAACATCTTGCTTAACGCTGGTGTTGCTACTTTGGCTCAGGCGAATAACATTAATGCCGCAGCATTGAAGCTTCTCGGCTAAGAGATCCGTTGAACTAACATCCTTTAATCCTTGCTTTTTTGACCCCGGCTCTAGTGGCCGGGGTTTATTTTTACTCGCCGCAAAATGTTATGTTACAAAATCATCACAACCTTTGCCCCAACCTGCCCTATAAAAACTAATTAAATCTACGGATTCGTATTTTCGGGGTTGACTACCTGGCCCTGAAATCGGCAGCTTATTGTCAATACGCCGATATTTTGCGGCAGCCACTTGAAGAATTAGAGATAAGGACCCTGTCATGGCTAAAAAGAAAAAAACCAAAAAAGTATCAAAAAAGAACACCAAGAAGGCAGCAAAAAAAGCCACGAAAAAGAAGGCGACCACAAAGAAAGTTGCAAAAAAAGTGACCAAAAAGGCCGCCAAAAAGAAGGCGACGAAAAAGGCCGCAAAGAAGTCTACTAAGAAAAAGGCTACCAAAAAAGCAGCCAAGAAAAAATCGACAGCTAAAAAGGCCACGAAAAAAGTAGCTACAAAAAAGGCTGCAAAGAAAAAGTCTACCGCCAAAAAGGCAACCAAAAAAGTGGCCCCGAAAACCACCGTTAAAAAGGCCACAAAGAAAGCCGCAAAACCCAAGAAGGTTAAAAATACTAAACCGGCAGTCCCTTCTTTAGAAGAAATCACAGCCGGTGGCGCCGCCGCCTACACGGGCAATAATCCATTTGTTGTAGAAGCCGTATCCACTCCGACAATGAATGAAGCTCCTGTAGCGGAACTTCCTCCGGAAGACCTTGAGCTTTCCGTTGAGAAGGACGAGGATGGCGCTACAACAGCAGGCTACGAAGCCATGGAATCCTACATGGAAGGCGACATGGATCTTGAAGACGATTTTATCGACGACAGTGATATCGATTCGTTGGCAGATATCGACGACTTAGATGAAAGTGACGAAGAAGGATATTTCTAATTCTGCGGTATAATACTTACCGCAATGAAAGGGCCCAACCGGGCCCTTTTTTTGTTTTTAATTCTTTTTCACGTTGGGCCGCCAATGCCGTCGGACGACTTGGCCAATGCGCACCCCGCAGGTTCTAACAGTAACTTGTATGCTTATATCTTTTTAGGATTCTGAACGACACACGAGAAACCCGACATGGGCATGGCTCAAAATCGAACCAACAGAAAGTGGGACCCTAATAAACGATAAACGTGGCGCCAATCCAAAACCGCCTGGGGTTGGAGACGGGAATTATTCCGGGGCTACCGTGCCAAGGTGAAGTGCCATAGACCACATCACGTTGTCTTTCTGGACCTTTTTTGCCGAGAAGATTAGACGTATAGTCGCCTTTGCCCATTTGTAGTCGTTTAAATACAAGGGTGGATCTCTCTGGTACTGTTTTTAAGTTCTTTTTAGGCACGCTGAAGCCCGGCAGGACATGCCATTTATCATCATAATCATAGTAGCCCGGGCGCACGCTATCATCTGTCAATGCAGCTCCCTCAACGATATCTTTTGGATCCACCCAATAAGTGGATTGTCCGCCTGTATTAAATGTGGTGGACACAGTGAACTTTTCTTCCAACCCACCTAGGTCGAGATGGAGGTCTCCCCTTTCAAAAGCGCCATTTTTATTTACACGAATAGAAGTATGGGTGAATTCTATGGTCTTTCCCAAAAAACGAGAACTGAGCGCATTGACTAATTCATTCAGGTGATTTTGAAGAATTTGTTTAACTGGCTCCGGCAGCGAACCAACAATCGAGATCGATTCTTTGTTCCCCCCATAAATAACGATCTCTTCGTAGGATTGGTTACCCAACTGGTCAATCAAGGCATCGGCAGTGGCCTGGGCCTCTCGTGAAACAAAGTTCTGAAGCAGGATAACTCCATTTTCATCAAAATTCTGAGATTTCTCAAGCGAAACAAGAGTATTATTTCCTGATAAATACCCACCACAGTCCGTGGCCCAAATGGGCTTACAGACGATCACTATATAGACGACCACTGCCCACTTCCAAGCACTGGATCGAAATAGAGGGTACGTTGCATTTTTGTTCATCATCACGGCTACTATTTTCAAGCAGTATGCCAAACCAAGAGCTGGCGGACTCCCCGCCCGCCCTTCTCGCGCCTCGAAGTGACCGTACACTTCATATATTAAATCTCGAAATAAAAAAACGGCAGCACTCTTTAAAGTGTGCTGCCGTTAACAACAATATTAAATGATGGTTTTCGTTATTTGCTTGTTCGCGAATGGACCGCGTACTTTTCAAACTCACCGTACTCATGAAGTTTATTATAAAGAGTCTTAATAGTGATGCCCAAGGCATTGGCAGCTTGAGTTTTGTTGCCGTCAAAATAATTAAGAGCCTTTAAAATATAGCGCTTCTCCAGTTCGTGCAAAGTCATTGTTGGATCATAGTCATCCAAAATAACTTTCATTTCCGGATTGCGAATTTGTTCTGGTAAATCTGTAGGAAGAATAGTTTCTCCCTCAGCAAGAATCTGTAGGCGCTCGCAAGTGTTTTGCAACTCACGAATATTACCCGGCCAATCGTACTTCATCATCACTTCAAGCGCTTCTTGACTCACACGTCGACCTCGATTGAGGTAACCATGGGAACTTCCACGCAAGAAATGGTCCACTAAAATAGTGATGTCTTCTTTTCGACGGCGAAGAGGGGGTGCATGCAACATGATTGTGTTGATTCGATAAAACAAATCTTCGCGGAAGTTTCCACGCATGACTTCTTTATCTAACTCTCTGTTTGTGGCACTGATGAGTCGAATATCCACTTTAATGGGATCTTTACCACCCACTCGGAAAATCTCTCCCTCTTGCAAAAAGCGCAATAGCTTGGCTTGAATGCCTGGGCTTAATTCACCGATTTCATCAAGAAATAGTGTTCCACCGTTGGCGGCTTCTGCTAATCCCACTTTTCGCGCGTAAGCTCCAGTAAAAGCTCCACGCTCGTGACCAAAAAGTTCACTTTCAAGTAAAGTTTCACGTAAAGCGCCGCAGTTAATCGCAATAAATGGCTTATCCCGACGATTGCTCTTCTTATGGATGGCATGGGCAATTAGTTCTTTACCCGTTCCGCTTTCACCCAGAATTAACACTGTGGCATTTGACGGAGCTACTCGTTCCACCATCCGCATAAGCTGGCGCATCACTTCCGACTTATAGACTATAGTATTGGATTCAAATCCCAAACGATTTGCAGGATGACCTAAAAATTGGTTTTGCTCACTAGGCGGTAGAATAGAAGATTTCTCTGTATCTGACATACGTACAACCCTTTGTTATAATTTGTCTGACCACTCAACAGGCAGTTTTGAGCTAACCAAGATGAAATCTGTACCAAACTGAGAATCAGTGTTGACACGTTGTATTAACATCTGCCTGAAAAATGTGCAAGCTTTTTTTGCAAACAGGCATGAAGCTTTTCTACAAACGGTACTGGAGTTACAAAAATTGTTACCAATAAATGGCCAAAATCTGTCACTCGCGGCTGTTAAGTACTTGAAATATCTTATCAACTCTAAGGCTGCCAGTATTCATACCTCCAAATCTTATGCCACAGACCTCAACCAATTTTTACAACCGTTAAGATCGGGTAAGATTTACTTCAGGCCGACAGAACATGGACCCGAAATCCTCTGGGAGCAAGCGAAAACCCACGCCATGGGGAATTCCACACAATCTTTGGAGCCCCCCCCATTGCTCGAACTAGCCCGTATGGCCCAACGGAGCTGGTCAGCCTTGTCGCCCGCCACTCGAAACCGTAAGACCGCGTGCTTAAAGGGTTTTTTGAATTGGTTATATGCTGAAGGGTGGGTTGACGAGGAGATCGCCCCCCAACTTATCAGCCCCAAGGTCCCGAAAAAAGTGCCCCACTTTATTTCTGTGGACGAGGCCATGGCCCTTATCAGAGCCGTGCAGAACGACACTAAGAGTCCTGACAGGAAAGAAAGGGACCAGGCCGAGCGCGACCTGCTTTTGATTCTTCTGCTTTACGGCGGCGGGCTCAGGGTGTCTGAGGCCTGTGAACTCAAGTGGAAAGACGTGAGTACGGCCCGGCGCACCCTTCGTATTTTGGGGAAAGGTAGCAGGGAGCGAATCATCACCCTCCCACAGATCTGTATTGAAGCCTTAAGCCAAGCCCCGAAACACGGTGATTTTGTATTCGGCGAAACAGCTATCAACCCCAGAAAGGCCTACGAGATTGTGCGACAACGAGGCCGTTCTGCCCAGCTTCTTAAACCTCTTAACCCCCATGCGCTGAGGCACAGCTACGCCACCCACCTCTTAAGCGATGGAACGGACTTACGAATTCTGCAAGAGCTGTTAGGCCACCAATCCTTATCGGCGACCGAACGCTATTTGCATCTTAGCCTCGATGCACTGGCGCGAACCCTTGAAAATTCACACCCGATGGGGGAAAACAAAAAATAATTTGAAACAAACAAGGGTCCGGTAAATGCAACGCAAAGTTATTTTTTTAGACAGAGACGGTACGCTAATTGAAGACAAGATTTATCTCAACGACCCCAATGATATTGTCTATTTGCCTGGTGTCTTTGACGCCATGGTGCTTCTGCGTGACCTCGGATATGATTTTGTTGTGGTCACGAATCAATCCGGCGTGGCTAGAGGGATCGTGGAAATTGAAAACCTTCACGAAGTCCATCGACGGATGCAGGCCTCATTTTTAGAGGTGAATGTGGATTTTCTTGGCTTCTATTATGCCCCCTATTTGCCCTCTACCGATCATCCTCTTCGAAAACCAAATCCAGGCATGTTGATGCAAGCGGCAAAAGAATTTGGCATTGATTTAAAAAATAGCTGGATGGTGGGTGATCGCATGACCGACGTGGAAGCTGGCCATCGCGCCGGCACAAAATCGATATTTATCGGCACTACAGAGAAAATAAGTGATTCTCCCTTTGCCCCCCCTGAGCTAGAAACTAAAGATCTATTAGAAGCCGCACAAATCCTCTCGGGAAAGCCATTGATCTAACCCAAAGGTGCTGCCTATAATGCGAATCTGGGGGGTGAAAAATGAATTCTATTTCTTTTTTCGTTACTGGATTTTCGATCTTAGTTTGTTTGACCTTTTCACCCTGGGCTGAAGCCACTCGCGTGCATGGCGTTTTTCGGGTGGTGAAAGGCAAGGTTGAAGTCACCTCTTCAAAATCTGGACAGGCCAAAAGAGCCCGAGTGGGTCAAAAAGTTTACCCTGGCGACAAGGTGAGCACAGGCAAAGACGCCCGCGCAAAGATTGTTATGGTCGATAGTAACGAAATCATTGTGTCTCCCGACTCACAGGTGACCCTTGAAAAGTACGAATACAGTCCTGAAAATGACAACAAAGATGTATTGCTAGATGTGATCTACGGTAAAGTCAGATCCAAAGTGAAGCAGCAGTACAATGGTAAGACCAGTCAGTTTCGAGTGAAAACTCGTTCTGCGGTGGCCGGAGTGAGAGGAACGGATTTTTTCACCTCATATGATGCCAAAACCGAACTCACCCGCGTGGTTACATTTGCGGGCCGTGTGGAATTTGGCGCCGCAAGCACGAGCGGACAAATTATTAACCCGGTTCTCGTAGAAGTGGGCCAATTTACCACGCACAAGGTAAACACCGATAATCCGGGCGCCTCTCCCACTCCGCCCATGCCGGTGCCCAAAAATGAGTTTTCACGACTCAATAAAGATTCAGATCTAGACAGTGCCGGTTATCGTCCCATCGATCCTAGAGTTCTGCCTGCTGAACCCAAACGAGACCCTGATAGCGAAGGCGATCCTGGCAAAGGCACTAGTGACAGACCTCAGGGGCGAGACACTGCAGGAGCACCTCCAAAAATGTGCCCGCCCTTTTGTGGAGACTTTAACGGTGAAATGCCTGGTCGCCCGGTGCCGCCCCCTCGCCCTCCCGTGGCCGGTGGATGCCCTGGTGGCGTGTGTATTCCGCAACGACGGGATTTTGTTGATGAAGTGGTTCGCGATGGACATACCCGAATTATTATTAATATTGAAGATGGACCACGTCCATAGCCCGTCGACCCCAATAAGGTGAACAACTGTGAACTTAGCTAAACATAGACTGCTACCCCTTTTAATTTTTGTCTCAACCAGCGCTATTGGTTTAGCGGTGCGAGCGACAGATGAAACCCCGCTGGTCATTGCAAAAGGTGAAACCACTGAAATGACCTATGCCTCCGCGCCGTGGAATAAAAACAGCACTCAAGTGGATTCTGCGTTTTTGTTTTTACGGGATCAAGCTTCTGGGCAAGTGGCTAAAATTCTTTTGTATGAAACAGAACCGGACTCGTCTTTATTTTCTGGGACTTTTTCAATTCAATGGAAGGATACTGAAAAAGTTATTCCAGAAATTTACATCCCGCCAGAATCCATGCGCGCCGATGATCGATCGGTGAATGCCTTTTCTCAATTGTTAAAGTCTGGACAGGTTGAAAAACGACCGTACCTGATGCGCACCGATTCTGAACGCCATCGAAAAGTACTAGATGTTTTCGATTCGGAGGAACAAGCCAGTCGAGCTCGAAATCTTTACCAACAAGAAATACAACTCAAGGCCAAAGCGCAAGCCACTGCTGAGGCGCCCCCATCTGAATTGTTAGAAACAGAAGATTTAGAGTTGGCTGAAGAAGTGGGATACCGTCAAGAAATGGCTGCACTTGCCCAGGCTGCGCGCGAACGCGAAACAGAAAGAATTCGGCGAGAACAACTAGAGCGGCAAAAAATTGAGTCGGCACAAAAGCGACTTTTACAGCTCAATGAACAACGGCGACAAATGCGAGAAGAAAAAGCCCGTTTGTTGGCTGAAAAAGCCTATGAAGCCTATCAAGGAGGGGATTTTATCGAGGCCGAACGCCAATACCGCGAGGCCACTGAGCTTGATCCTGAGTTTCGTGACTACTACCTTTTTTATGGCATCACCCTTTATCGAAACGAAAAATATGATGATGCCCTAATTGCCTTTAGCATTGCTGCCGACGAATCCAATGAAAACTTGGAACTGTCGTTTTATCGCGGGATGATCCACTATCGACTCAATGAAATGGCTCTTGCCGCCAAAGAGTTGGGTCTTGTGAGGCAAGGCAATGACCCTTCATTGTCGCCATCTGCGGCCTTCTACGAGGGGGTCGTGTTGTTATCTTCTGAGGATTATGCGGCCGCGAAAGTGGCCTTTGAGTATGTCCTTGACCACTCCAAAAACCCACAGCTCGATGCGCAGGCTGAAGAATATATTGAGCGAATTTCAGAACAACAGCGATTTAAAAAACTAAGTGAAAAGAAATGGATTTTTCAAGGTCAGATTGCCGCGGTACATGACTCGAACATTTTATTCGCTTCAGATACAGAAACTTCGCAAGGCTCCACGGTGGGATCTGATGAACAAAGAGGTGGATATCGCCTCTATGCGGATCTTGATATTGAACGCCGCCTAATCTACAAAAAAGACAGCCAATGGAGTGCCTCTTACGCCACTGAATACTATTACTCTTTAGATGATGTGTTTGCTTCAGCCGACCCCTTTACCCATACCATTGAATTGCCCTACTCCATGCGAGGTATTTTAGCTGAAAGAGGATACCGTTGGACGATCACACCTGGTTATGAAAATGTTTTTATGGACGCTTCAAGTTCAGGCTCCAGATATAGCATTTTAAGCTCTCTACTATTGGGATCATCTATCACTGTGATTATGGCCAGAGATTTTATGGCCACCTATTCGCTAGATATTCGCCAAGATGATTCACTGGTGGCCGAGTCTATCGGACCCAACGACGCCGATGCCATGAAATACTCTTTGAATGCCCAGCTCAGTTTTTACCTTGATCCGGCTTTTCGTGAAGCAGTGACTGGTTCCGTCGGTTTAGTGTTTAACAATGCCAAGGGAAGTGAAAAACTTTATCAAAGGGCTGAATACCAGTTTACCTACTCAAGCCCGATGGCATGGAATATGACCTGGTCTGGGGCTTTGGCGGGCTATTCCCTTGTGTATCCCGACCATGCCAGTGACAGAAAAGACTCAAACCTGGGACTCACCCTCTCCTTTGATAAACCAATTGGCTCGAGTTGGCACTGGTTGACCACCGCCAATTATACAAGTAACGGGTCGAATGTGGCCGCCTACGAATACAGCAAAACCACGGTGATGTTGGGTATTAAGTATCAATAACTCTTCGCTTATATGAGATTTTTGAACTTAAAAGGCTGATCGCTCTAGCTTTCTTGGCAAACTTAGTCAGTGCCACCGACTAGGCTAGCGCGTGGAACGCATTAATACATTCCCGTGAACCCGAACCCATGGGGTACGACAAGTACATTAATGGCCTGGCTTGTTACTTGCATTACAATGAACTATGACTGTCTTTAAATCTACCGCTACCATTCTGTTTATTTGTACCATTGGCTATATTTTAATGCTGAATGATGCACTCTCGTCGGAAATTTGCAGTGATAATATGTCACCAAAAGAAATGAATCTGCTCGATACCCTGTTGTCACAGATTCAGGAAGCAGACATTAGGTTGCACCCTAATAAATTTTACCAAGCTGTCGTGACGCTGAACAATCAACCATTTCGAATGCACTTATTTTTTAAAGATCAGTTTCATCATGAGTCTAATACGATGACGGTTCATGATCATATTTTTGACCTGGATTCTTTTGTTCTTTCAGGTGCCATCCTAAACCACGAGTTTGATTGGATTCAGGACGAATCTGGAGAGTATCAGCTACTGCATGCATCAATTGGTAGCCCCAACAAGGCCGACAGCCAACTAAATTCAACTTCAACTTTTGGTCGATTGTGCAAGTTGCGTTCAAAAAAAACCACTTCTGGCAAATTCTATTCCATGAAACAAGGAATCTTACATGATCTGACAATAAAATCTGATATGGCACTGACTTTAATACGCGGACCATATTTTGACAGACGATTACTTCCTCGAGTGGTTGCTCTTCGCTCCGAGGCCACTTCTGGGTCGTTTGACCGAACACTGTTGAACCAAGAAAAAATACGGGCGCAATTCCAAAACTTGCTCAAAAACATACCAAAATCAACATGGAGTAAACTCAGCCTGTGGGTTGACTCCGATTAGGGAATAACTAGGAGCTCAAAAAATCAACTTAATCCCGGGTCCTCAAAAATTACTGAGGTACCAATTTCGGTGATGACTTTAGTTAAATGCTAACCAAATTACCTTTACATGCTATAAAAACTCATGCTGATACAAATCGATGTTAACCAGGGCGCAATAAAACAAAAGCTCAGGTTAACTACATCAACTGCTGGATTAACATGGCCCCTCCGATAATGAGGACAAACCAACCGAAAGCGGGCTTTAGTTTTTCGCCGGGAATTAACCTAGATATAAACGCTCCAATAAAAATGCCGATTACAGAAAGAGCTGTAAATCGAGTCAACAATGCCCAATCAATACTTTCTAGAACCTGAAGGTCACCGACAAATCCAAGTAGCGATTTAATACCAATGATAAGTAAAGAGGTTCCTACAGCCACCTTCATTTCTAACCCCGCGAGCACAACGAGAGCGGGAATTATTAGAAAACCCCCACCCGCCCCAACAAAACCTGTGACCCCGCCAACAACCAGGCCTTCCACGGCTATTAAGGGTAAATTAAGCTTTTTGTTTTCCTCAACATGGGTTTCTTTTCGCCCGCGAATCATCGTGTAAGCGGCAACAAGCATAATCACGGCAAAGACGGTTAAAATTAAGACTCCCTTTGAAATGACCATCACTGATAAATCTATGGTATCTGGAATATTTGGCATTCCAAAACGACGGACCCCGTATACCCCTAAAAAAGCGGGCACCGTAAATATGGAACCGACTTTAAAGTCGACGAGGCCCCGCCGAATATAATCCGCTGAGCCAATAAGAGCCGACAATCCCACCACGAATAACGAATATGCTGTGGCCTCGACAGGATCTACTCCCAACAAATACACCAAGATCGGGACCGTCAGTATGGACCCTCCCCCACCAACAAGCCCCAATACCAAACCCATCACAATCGCAGCGATTAATCCTAAAATCTCCATTTCGCTCTGCTCCTTTTTCCTAAAAAGGCCCCATCTCTAAATAGACGCTGATCTCAATCTGAGACCACTAAGCCCGATTCATCAAATTCATTTTAGCGGCATTAAGAAAATTAAACCATGTCCGTCGACATGGTTCCACCTCTGTTTTCAAATGTCCGCCCTCTCAGGGGGTTGCTTAAGGCGACCTTGGTGGGGCAATCGGCGTGTCACGGATATACGGCTTACCTAAAAAACTTTCAATTGAGAATTTCAAAAATACGGGTCCATGAGGTTGTATCTTGGCAACCTATCCAATTAACAGTTCTTTTAGATTAGAAAAAAATTTGGGAGGACCAAGAACCTTTGTTAGCCGAGGTCCCCTTTCATTCAAAGCCATCCATTGACGACATGACTTTCCAGTGCGAGTGTTGATTTATGACTCAATTGGATAGTGATCTTTCCCTTTCATTGGCCAAAACTCTTGATCCAGAGGTCACCAAGAAATCTTACAAGAAGGGTTCATTTCTCTATCATATGGGCGAATCTCCAAGCGGCCTGTTTTTGATTTATTCTGGACTTGTGGGGCTTTTTAATTCTTCGTCCGATGGGAAAGACCACCTGTTTCGAATTTTCGGCAAGGGGCAATGGCTCGGTCACCGCACTCTGATTGCGGGAGACACCTACCACACATCAGCGAAAGTTCTTGAAGATTCCGAAATTGGGTTTGTGAGCAAAGCCAGAACTTCACAACTATTAATTGATAATATGGATTTTAATTCGGCCATGATTAAAAAGTTGGCCGTTGAACTGGGTCAAGCAGAAATGCGTTTGGCAGCCAGTTTCGACAAACAGGTTGCGCAAAGAGTGGCTGAGGCCATGCTTTACCTCAAGGAAACTTATCCAGACCATAAATGGACACGCAATGAAATAGCTTACTACTGCGGAAGCACGGGCCCCACAGTGATTCGCACCCTTGCGCTATTTCAACAAAAAGGTTTCATTGAACAAACTGGTCGTGAAATTGAAATCTTGGATAAAAAGGCATTGAAATCGTTTGCTGAGGGCCCTTAAGGCTTGATGGATTTGCAATGATAATTCCCTTTTTTCATCAGCTACCGATGAAGGTAACTTTCAAGTGATGTATGCACCTGCCTCTGAAAGCTCTTGGTCTCTACGGAGGACACTGCAATTTTTGTGTGCTCGGCCAGCCCCAGTTCGAGCCAGGGCTGACTGGCTAGATCTTGGGGCCATACGCCTTGTTGGTACAATACCTTTGCCTCAAAGTGGGCCCTAAGCACAGCTAGAGATGGACTGGTGGTGGCGGCTTGTAAGGCATTTCCGAGGAGGTCAAACAACTCTTTGGCTTCGGCGCCTTCGCCCTGTTGAATCTTGCCCACCACTTGCAAAAAATAAAGTGATAGTTCTAGGCGCTCATAGTCTTCTCGAAGCGCATGAAAGTCTTTAATCAACGACGCCTCATACATCAAATGCAGACGATCAGCCATATAGCCACCGTCACCTTTATAGGTGATCTCGACGAAGTGGGTGGGCTCGAGCACTCCGCCACCGAAACGCCTTTTGCTTCTTAGGGCGCCTTTTGCGATAAAGCCGATCTGCCCCATTTTCGGGCTAAGTCCATGGACAATGAGATCTGACTCTCCATATTTGGTTTTTCGCAACACTATAATTCGGTCTCTAACCTGCATAGTAGAGGCCAAAAAGAACCGCAATCGCTGAGATATCCGCCAGTGTGGTGAACAAAGGTATGGGTGCTACACTGGGGTTCATTCCCAGTTTCAATAACCCCATGGGCACACCGATTCCGAAAAATACTGAAATCAAGATTTGCAGAGTCATCGCCCCTGAAAATGGCATCGTCAAATGGTACTCGGGAAAAATCCACAGCCCCAAAACCAATACAAGCCCACCAAAAAACACCGAAAACATCAATGCCAGCAGGATTTCTTTTTTTAGTTGATCCAAAAGCTTACGACGATCCACGCTGCCCGCGCGTATGGCCGCCACGATAATCGTGGAAGCCTGCGTGCCAGCAACCGTACCTGTAGCCAACATGACAGGTATAAAAGCAGCCACAATCCAAAGGGGTGCCAATGGAGCTTCGTAAACTCTCTGGAAATACCCAAAAAAATAAATCATCGTGAAGCAAATAGCTCCACCGGCAAATGATAGAGTTAGCCACGGTAGCCGGGCCCAAAAGTGCTCTTTTGTTGTGGCCTCCACATCGAATCCGGCCTGTCCCATGGCCAACAGGTCTTCTTCTGCCTCTTCCCGAATGACATCGATAACGTCATCCACCGTGATCACGCCGATCAGTTTATTGCCGTCATCCACCACGGGCACACACAGGAAATCATATCGCTCTACAAGCTGGGCCACGTCTTCTTGTGGCGTATCAACCTTTACTGAAATCACCGAAGTGGTCATAATGTCTCGAAGTAGCTCACTCTGCCGAGATAGCAATAACTGCTTTAAACTGATGACACCCACAAGTTGTTCCATTTCATTTGTGACATACAAATAAAACGTCACTTGACTGTCTTCATCACCACTTTGAATGGAGGCTATGGCCTCTTTTACCGTCATTTCCTGCCTAAATGGCAGAAAATCCGAACCCATCAATCCGCCAGCGGTGTCGTCAGCATACCCCATGAGATCAGCCACTTCTTCGGAGTCTTCTCTTTTCATTGATTGCAGGAACTGTTGCGACTCATCTTCTGGCAAATTACCTAATAAATCTGCCACATCGTCCGTGTCCATCAGGGCCAACAGTTTTACGGCATCAGCCCGATTGAGGCGACTTACGATATCTTGCTGTCGCTGGGTGGGTAAGTAGGCCAACACTTCGGCTTGTTTTTCAAGAGACGGCTCTAGCTTGAAAATCTCAAAGGCTTCTTCTTCTCGAAAGCCCTCAAGCATCGCGGCCACATCGGCCGTATGAGTTTTCTGTATGACTTTTCTAATATTATGGATTGCCCCACGATGTTGCAGCTTTCTAACTGTATCGATGAGACGTTGCGTACGATCTTCGATCATGGCGTCAACTCACTTTCAGTTAAAACAGGGGCCACCTGCCGCTTTCGTTTTACGTAAAATAAAGCTCCCAACATACTCCAGCCCAGCAAAAGCACTTGAAACACTGTGGCTCCCGTCGGCCCCACTTTTAGTTGTGAGCCCGTAAAAATGGCAAAAAGCCGAAGCATGGCCTCTTGCCCCACACCAATTCCTGCTGGCGCAATAGGTATAGCCGTGACAGCTAACCCTAAGGGCACAGAAAAAAAGTATGCTCCCAGACCCACAGTTTCTTCATTTAGGGCAAAGCCCACCACATAAAACAGCACCACAATACTCATATGGGCCAAAACACTTAACACAAAGGCTTGAGCTACGGCCTTCAAAGAAGATCGATAGGAGTGAATGGTGTCATAGACTTTTTCAACAAATCCACCAAACGGCAATTTCTTGAGAAGTAGGTCCGTACCCTTAAAACCCCGCACAGTCTTTGATAAGGCCATTGCCAAAAACACCGTAATACCAGAAAAAATTGACACCACTATGACTACAAAGGCCAAAAGGGGTTTATTTGAAAAAACAATATCTAAATGAAAGGCCGCCCCAGCCAGAGCCAAAAAAATCATGGCATAGAGCCCAATCACCCGATCCATAAGAACAGTCGATGCCGCTGCCATTTTTTTGTTGGGGTTTTCTTTCACTAAAATATAACCCTTAACCAAGTCCCCACTCACACTGCCCGGAAGAGCAAAATTAAAAAACATACCGATAAACTGCAACGGCACAGCCTCTCTTAAAGACAGGTTTAATCCTCGCCCCCGCAACAACACCCACCAACGAACGGTCACAATAAAAATATTAAAACCCAGCAGGAGCACCCCGACAAAGAGATACTCTGGTTGTAGTGCTTTTTGAATCAAATCAAAATTCAACAGCCCCCGATCCACGAGCCAATAGATCAGCGCAAAGGCCACTAAGAATTTTAAGGGTGAGGCTATGGCCTTCAGCTTCTGCTTCATTCGGAGGGGCCCTGTTGACGACTTAAGACTTTAGCTCGAACGGCCTGAATCAGATTTGGCAAGTTATTATCTATCAAATTCACGTCTATCATTACGGTGCCGCGAATGGCGTTCACTCCTAGACCATGACTATGCAGCCAATCCATTGTGCGCACGCCTCCCCATCTAGAAAGACTGGGCGTCTCAAGGCGCGACTCTTCGCCGGGTGATTCTAATTCAAAACCCAATTCTCTAGCCAGCTCATCAATAAAAGCATAGCCGTCCATGTCTTCCCAGTAAATCACAGCTCGATCATAAACGCGAAGGTCTTCGGGATTAAAAACCGGGGTAAAGCCCCCCGCCTGCGTTTTTTCAAAATCAACAACTGTAGACTTTCTCCATCCATCGCCGTCAAACTTCAGCGCCACATCTTGATAAAGATCTTGAGGCCAATACATGCCAGAACTCACCATATCGGCCATGCGTGCTTTATCTCCATGAACCACCAAAGACACTTCTGGATTCATCGACATAATTTTTACTTCATAACGGTCGGCATAAACAGGAGACTCTAAATAGCAGTGTTGTGAATGAGATGCGTGAATACGAAAAACGCGCAAGTCAGCCAACGCTTCTGTTAAGGGATTTGTATTAAACACTCGGCCCAACAACGGGTCATCATCAGCATAAACCACCATCAATGCTTCCCGGTCCACCTGCTCAATCCACTTTGACGGGTCCTCAAGATGGGAAAGCTCCCACCGAATGACAGGTAAGCCCTGTTTGGCCAACTCTCTCAGTGGAGCTTCTAAAAACGGATCTTGATCTTTGAAGCAAAAAATTTTCTTTTTTGTCGGAAAGTTCTTAACCAAGCCTTGAGTGACTTCAATAAGTGCATGATGGAGACCTCGATACACCTTGGCCTCACACTGAAGACCCTCAAGCCCCAATTGCTTTGTCAAATAACTGTTGGCGGCCTGCCATGAGCCAGATACATGAAAGTCTAGGCGCACGTAAGACCTCCCTCAATGCGCAATAATTAAATGCCGGCTTTGTGTCGCTCGTCCTCATCCACTCGAGATATGACTCCGCCTTTTAAGTTTGGACGATATGCCAATCTCTTAATGTCATAGTGAAAATCTCCCCCAGCTAGGGCTGGAGTTTGCCATTCTGGACCCATGCGAATGGCATCCACAGGACATGCCTCTTCGCAAAACCCACAAAAAACACATCGTAGAATGTCGATTTCGTAACTAATAGGATACTTTTCAACCGTTGGATCCTCGTGTTCTGCCGCTGTGATGGTTATACATTGTGCCGGGCAATTTGTGGCACACAACATACACGCTGTGCAACGTATGGATCCGTCTTTTTTTACGGTCAATACGTGATTGCCTTTAAACCGTGGGCTGTATTGAAATTTTTCTTCTGGGTAATTGAGCGTTTGCATGCGAGTGGGCTTTGTGAGGTTGCCCATCATCTTTTTAAACGTAAGTCCCATGCCGGTGAGAATCCCAGGAAGATACCACTTAGATGCTTCACCCGGTTTTTTAACAATGCTCATAATGGCCCTCGACTATAAACAAAATAGTTTTTCTTTGGATGATGTTCAGGCTCAACCAGTTCTACCTTTGAGGCCTCACCAGCCATTAACTGAACCGCTTCAACCACCGACAAGGCTTGCTTCACCAAAAAGGTCACTGGTTTTACAGTCTGCGCTCGCCCCTGGAAATTCACATAAGTGCCTGGCTTTTCTACAAATGTTTTTAACGGTATCTGCCAAGTTGTACCCGTCATGGTATTTAATTCGCCCACTGGACAAGCGGACATCCATACTACCTTATCCACACCATTAATGAGTTGAACCTTTTCGCCCATGTCCGAGTACACCGCGGGGTTTTCAGGCCCAACAACAATGACCACCTTTACGGTGCCAGCTTTCAACTTGGTTTCGAAATCTTGCCAGGTTTTGTTTAGCTTTCGTGCATCCAGTCGTTCTAACAACCCTTTTGTATTTGGATTTCGGTCTCCTCGCAGCAAAAGCCCATCAAAATCATCAAACTTCTCTGGGTTGTTCACCCAATGATAGACCTGATCGACTTTTAGATCGCCATTTATCCATTCTAAAATGGCATCATACTCCTCGTTGCTGTGTTGCCCGGTTAAAACCACAGCCACAGATCCTGCACCGTCGGTGTCCACCGAGGTCTTTACAATGGAACCCACGGATTTAGCCGCTTCCACCACGTTGATGTCATCCCAATGGTCTTGCGTGCCTTTTCTTGCCGTTTTCAATCGAAACTCAGGATTAGCAAACTTATAAATATCTCGACCCTCATCACACATCCAGTAGCCGTTGATGTCTTCATTGTGAACGGGCTTAACTCGAAATAGACCATCTTCGTTGTAATAAGCTTTCACGTTGCAACCCGTGGAGCACCCTGTGCAAATGGTCTCTTTGTTCTTCAGATACCACACGCGTTGTCGAAACCGAAAGTCTCGTGAAGTGAGGGCACCAACAGGACAAATATCAACTGTGTTAAGTGAGTAATTGTTATCAAGTGGCCGATCTTTAAATGTACCGATCTCGCTGCGATCGCCTCGGTTAAATATTCCTAACTCACGAGTTTTCGTCACTTCATCTGTAAAACGAACACAACGTGAGCACAAAATACAACGTTCTGAATCTAGAACCACCTTCGGGCCCAAATCCACCACTTTGCGCTTTTTCACCTTACGCTCAGCCATTTCAGGTTCGTATTTGCCAAACTCCATGTACTGTTCTTGCAATCCACACTCGCCGGCTTGATCACAAATAGGGCAATCGAGTGGATGGTTGATTAGGTGAAAATCTAATCCCCAGCGAACAGCATCTTTCACTTTGTCAGATTGATTGCTGACCACCATTCCCTCTTGCACCATAGTGTTACAGGCAATTTGAAGGCGAGGATTGCCTTCAATTTCCACCATACACAAACGGCAAACACCAGCTACCGAAAGACCGGGGTGCCAACAATAATGGGCAATGTTCTCCCCCGCCTCCTTGAAGGCCTCAATAATTGATGTTCCGGGCTTAACCTCTATTTGCTTGCCATTGACTGTACATTTAGGCATTGGCCACCACCTCTTTCACTCGCGAACGGCCCTCTCGCACGTAAAATTCAAATTCTTCTCTAAATTTTTCAACAAAACTAAGTGCTGGCATTGCTGCCGCATCTGACAGCGCACAAATCGTTCGCCCCATCATATGTTGGGAAACCTGCTCGATCAGTTGCACATCCTGTAAGCGTCCTGTTCCGGCATGAATTCCAGAAACGATCTTATCTAACCAGCCCGTGCCTTCCCGACAAGGAGTGCACTGCCCACAAGATTCGTGATGATAAAAATGCATAATAACGTGCAACAGATCTACCATGCAGTTGGAGTCATCAATAACAATGACCGCTCCGGACCCAAGCATGGACCCCATTTGGGCCAAACATTCGTAGTCCATAGTGGCCCGCTGGGCCTCTTCCGCGGTTAACACCGGGGCTGAAGATCCACCTGGAATAACGGCTTTTAGTTTTCGACCGGGCTTTAATCCTCCGCATTCCACCTCGATAAGATCTTTCAGCGGGTAACCCAACGGCACTTCATAAGTACCTGGCTTCATAACGTTGCCGCTGACTGAAAATAATTTTGTTCCCGGAGATTTTTCTGTACCATATTTTCGATAAGCCTGAACGCCATCACGAATAATGTATTTAACTGCTGCCAGAGATTCTACGTTGTTCACAATAGTTGGCTTGCCTAAGTATCCCTCGATGGCCGGAAACGGGGGTTTTAATTTGGGTTGCCCCTTCTTGCCTTCCAGTGAAGAAATCATTCCTGTTTCTTCGCCACAGATGTAAGCGCCAGCGCCACTATAAACATCCATATCGTGGCTAAACCCTGAGCCAAGAATATTTTTACCGAGCAAACCGGCGCTATAGGCCTCTTTTATGGCTTTTTCTACAATACGTAGGGATTCAAAATATTCACCTCGAATGTAAATGTAAGACTTTGGTGAGTGAATCGCAAAAGCCGAAATAAGCATTCCCTCGATTAATTGGTGAGGGGCTCGCTCCATCATTAGCCGATCTTTAAACGTGCCCGGTTCGCCCTCATCCGCATTGCACAGCAAATATCGAGTCTCACCGTTTTCTGGCAAAAATCCCCACTTCACGCCGGTGGGAAATCCCGCACCACCGCGGCCGCGCAAGCCAGCCTCTTTCACCTGATTTTTTATTTCTTCAGGTTTCAATTTTAAAGCCTTGGCCAGCGTTTCATAACCGCCGTGTTTTTTATAACCGTCTAGCCCCTGAAACTCTGGTTTATCATAATGTTCTGTTAGGATTTTAACTTCCATAGGCCTATTTCATCTCCTGCAACAGCTTCACCGCCGACTCAGGGGTCAAGTCTTCAAAGTATTGATCATTCACCTGCATCATGGGAGCCGTTCCGCAAGAACCAAGACATTCCACACGTGAAATCGTGTAACGCCCATCCTCACTCACATCACCGGCTTTCACCTTAAATGACCTGCAAAGGTGATCGGCCAACTCTCGGCCCCCGTTCATCGCACAAGAAACATTACAACACACTTGCACATGGTACTTACCCACAGGCTCTTTATTAAACATCGTATAAAAATGCAGAACTTCGTTTATCCAAGCCTCCGGCAAATCCATCAGTTGGCTTAAGTAAGCCACACACTCAGGGCTCACCCACCCGCCATTTTCCGTTTGCGCTCGAAACAGCGCCGGAATTATGGCTGACCGCGGAGTCTCGTATCGCTGCAATTCTTTTTTTACAAATTCAACGCCATCATCTGAAAGTTTAAACATTTGTTCTCTTCCTTAACGATCTAATTCGCCTGCAATGAGATTCATACTGCCCAATATAGCAATCACATCGGCAACAAGGCCCCCTGTGACTTGCTCAGAAAATGATTGGTAAATAGCAAAGCAAGGGGGGCGCACCTTCAGCCTGTATGGATTTCCGCTTCCATCACTGACAAGATAAAATCCTAACTCCCCGTTGGCCGCCTCGGTGGCATCATAAATTTCTCCGGCCGGTGGGCGAAGCCCTTTAATAACCAACATGAAGTGATTCATAAGGCCTTCGATGTTTCCGTAAACGTCTTTTTTCTCAGGCAATACAATGCCTTTATCGCGAATGGTGTAATCTCCACCAGGCACGTTCTTTGCCACTTGCCGGATAATCTTAATGGACTCTCGCATTTCAGCCACTCGTACCAAATAGCGATCATAAACATCGCCAGACGTACCCACCGGAATGTCAAAATCAAGGGTCTCATAACCATAATAAGGGTCTGCCTTACGCAAATCTAAACTTACGCCAGCTGCGCGCAAACAGGGACCGGTGTATCCCCAAGCCATGGCATCTTCGGCAGAAATGGCCCCGACACCTTGTGTACGCTGAATCCAAATTTTGTTCCCAGAAAGCAGGCGCTCAATTTCGTCTATGCCCAAGCTCATCTCATCACAAAACTTAAGGACATCATCAAACCAGCCCTCAGGTGGGTCTTGCGCCATTCCACCCACGCGAGTCAATGCCACAGTCAGGCGGGCTCCACAGAGTTTTTCAAATAGCGCGTACACTTTTTCTCGATACCCAAACAGCCAAAAGAAACCGGTCAAGGCGCCAAGGTCCACTGCGTTGGCGCCAATACAAACAATGTGGTCTATAATTCGAGACAACTCACAAAGCATAATTCGAATAGCTTGAGCCCTTGGCGGAATCTCCACCCCTAAAAGCCGCTCGACAGCTTTGCAATAGCCCACGTTGTTCATCGGGGCTGAGCAATAGTTGAGTCGATCCGTATACGGAATTACTTGGTTATAAGGATGGGTTTCGGCCATTTTTTCAAAGCAGCGATGAAGAAAACCCAACTCAACGTTGGCTCGATTCACCTTCTCACCATCGAGCTCTGCCATTACACGCAATGTTCCGTGTGTGGCCGGGTGAGAGGGGCCAATGTTCAATGGCAATAGATCCTTTTCTGGATCTGGCTGATAATCGTACTCATCTTCAAAATGAATGGGCATCGCCGTTGTGCAATGTTGCTGTTGATCAGCATCGTAGTCTTTTCTTAGCGGATACCCAACAAATTGATGGTGCAACAAAAACCGACGCAAATTGGGATGCCCGTCAAACTTGATGCCGTACATATCCCAAGTTTCTCGCTCAAACCAATTCGCCGCCCGCCACACGGGAATAGCCGTGGGAACAGATTCATCTTCGGACACTGACGTTTTCACTCGCACTCGACCAAAATCTTTGCTGGAAAAAAGCTCGTAAACAACATCGAAACGCTTTTCTCGCTCCGGGTAATCGGCCCCGGCAATTTGCATGAGTATGTCAAAGTCACAATTTTCTTTGAGGTGACTTAGAACCGGTACAACATCCTTCGGAGAAATCTCAATGACATTGTCGCCAAAGGAATCTATAAAATTAAAATTATTATTTGAAAATTTCGCGCTCACATGTTGGCGCAGTTCTTCTAGTCGCCTCATCTGTATGCATTCCCCTCACGGTACACACCGGGTTCCCAATTGTCCTTCCAGGGACGGGGGTGATTGTCTTCAATCATCTTTTGAATTGTCATAACACCATCAAGGACGGCCTCAGGCGTGGGCGGGCAACCTGGCACATATACATCCACGGGAATCACTTTATCTACGCCCTGAAGTACGTGGTAAGCTCTATAGAAACCACCCGAGCTGGCACATGCACCCATTGATAAAACATATTTTGGATTTAACATTTGCTCATAGATTCGAACGATCACTGGAGCCATCTTTTCAGTGATTGTTCCTGCAACGATCAATAGGTCGGATTGCCTTGGAGAGAAACGAACCACCTCCGCACCAAATCGAGCCAAGTCATACTTGGGCCCCATCACTGACATGAGCTCAATCCCACAACAAGCTGTACCATACGGCATGGGCCAAAGTGAGTTTTTGCGCCCCCATGCAATGACCTTGTCCAGCTGGCTGGTGAATGCAAAAGATTTGGAAGCGTCGATGAGATCGCCCTGTGCCTTATCTGCTGCCATAAAGTTCTCCTGTATCGAAAGCTACTAATCTTAAACGATCTTTTCCGAAATCTGCGCGGAAAACAGCCCCCGAACTCCCCCGTCCTAATTTTGTAAAAACGATGTACAATTAGCACTTTGCTTAATTTGAGTCGACTCTAAGTTTTGACAGACATCACACACGGCGGCAACCTCATCCCCCACTTAACCCGGCTTGTCGAACTTATAATGCTAAAAGTCAAAAAGGCCAGTTTTTAGGACCTAAATCTGGTTTCAATTTGAAACCACCCCACAAAAGTGCCTACAATTTTTCGCATAACCAGGGAGGGGATCATGTTCAAATACTTTAGCGCGCTGATTATTTTTTGCGCAACAACCGCATGGGGAAACCCATCAGAGTGGAGTGACTACCTTGTGCGCGTCACCCCCGAGTTCAAATCAAGCTTTTTACAAATGACTCACAACATGAATGGTGAAAACTCTGTGGAGGACCTGCAGTTTAAAGATTGGTTGCGACTGCAAATCCCTGCGGAATATATGAACAGCCTTGAGTTTCAGGCCCTAGCGGATCACCCAGGCATCATTCATATTCAACCCAACTATCGCATATCACTTTTTGCCAACCCCGGGTTGCATACGGCAGCTTATCGAGCATTTCAACAAAAGTGGCGCACCCAACAACCGCAGAATTGGTTGCCACAAATGTGGGAAGAGACTTTAGCTAGAATGACGGATAACCCTGAGTTCCCGCGCGGCGGCAGTGGCGGCAGTGGCCCTGATCCCCTGTTTAACAAACAATGGGGCATGCGCGACATTGGTGTGCAAAAAGGCTGGAGAGACACAAAAGGTTCCCAACAAATGACAGTGGCCGTCATTGATACGGGTGTGGATTACACCCATGAAGACCTTGTGGATAACTTGTGGCGAAATGCCGGCGAAATAGGCACGGATAGCAACGGGCAAGATCGATCAACCAATGGCATTGACGATGATGGCAATGGATTTATTGATGATGTGGTGGGTTGGGATTTTGCAGCTAACGACAATAAGCCCTTTGATTTGTCAAAAAGTGGGTTTGAGCTTTTTCAAGGCGGAAACCCCGGCCACGGCACTCATTGCGCGGGCAATGTGGCCGCTCGGGCTGATAACGGCAAAGGCGTTGTGGGTGTGGCCCCTAATGTAAAGATCATGGTTCTGCGATTTCTTACCGAAGATGGCCAGGGCACTACGGCTGACGCGATTAAGTCAATCAAGTACGCCGTGGACAATGGCGCCCAAGTGCTGTCGAACTCGTGGGGATCAGAAGGCGAAGACCCCGAGGATGAATCTGGAAACCAAGCCCTTAAAGATGCCATTCAGTATACCCAAGATAACAACCGGCTGTTTGTTGCTGCTGCTGGTAACGGCCACCAAGGCGTGGGCTATGACAATGACAACGACAGTCGCCCGGCCTATCCGGCAAGCTATGACCACGACACCATCGTGAGCGTGGCGGCACTCGATGTGAACGACAACTTAGGTTCTTTTTCAAATTGGGGCTTACGAACAGTGGACATCGGCGCTCCGGGCGTAAAAGTATTTTCCACCACAGTGGGCAGCCAATATGCGGATACCATATTTGATAAATTTGGTATCACTATCACTTGGGATGGCACCTCCATGGCAACACCGCATGTGGCGGGCGCTGCAGCCCTTTATTGGTCACTGCATCCCAATGCCTCTTACAGCGAAGTCAAAGAAGCGTTGCTGAGCCGAACTGAAGAAATATCTACACTTCGCGGCAAAGTTTCTTCTCATGGAAAACTCAATATTGAGAGCTTAATGAACAACTAGTCATGGCCTCAGTCTTTGCAAGAGTTGAAAACGCCGGTTCTACTTGACCGGCGTTTTTCATTTCAACCTGAATATTTTATGCCTATAATGCCGAGATGGTGTCTTTGAAGAAACATCCGTACCGGTATTACTTTAAAAAGTATAAAAAAACAGCAGCTCTTGGGCTTACAGCGTTGGCGTTCACCGATGCCCTTGAAATGATCCCCCCACTTTTAATTGGTCGAGCCATTGATCAAATGGCGGGCGGCGCCCCGTGGAGCCAAGTGGTCAACACCGTGTTTATTATTTTTGCCGTGGCCACAGCGTTGGCCACCACTCGTTACTTCTGGCGAATTCATTGGGGACGTTTTCACCACTACGTGGCCGAAGACATGCGCAATCATATATTTAACAAGCTCACTCTACTTGGCCCCAGCTACTATCAGCGCAAACCCGTTGGCGAACTCATGAGCCTCATCAGCAATGATGTGAACTCTTTTCGAATGGCTATCGGCCCTGGCGTATTGATACTCGGTGATGCACTTTTGGGGCTTTTGATTGTTCCGCCAATTATGTACAGCATTTCTCCTGAGTGGACATGGAAGACTTTAATCCTCATGCCTCTCATCCCGCTTTTTTCGGCCAAAATCATTCGCCTTATACACACCAACTACCGACGGCAACAGGATCAGTTTTCAGAAGTGTCTGGGTGCGCACAAGAAATTGTCGCAGGCGTGCGAGAAATCAAAAGCTACGGCCAAGAGTCCACCATGACGTCTCGCTTTAATTTCTTGAGTCGGCGGTACGAATGGGCGTGCAATCAAGTGGCCAAAGTGGATTCATTTTGGACACCCATGATGGAGTTTGGTGTGACCGCTGGTGGTTTTATCTTGTTACTCGTTGGCGCCCCACAGGTGATTCAAGGAGCCGTGACCATAGGCGCATTTTTTGCTTTCTATCAGTATATTAACAAAATGATATGGCCAGCTTCAGCCATTGGTGTGGGCGTCAGTTTTTTTCAACAAGGGAATGCGTCTTTTAAGCGCATACTTGAAGTGCTTGATGAGCCCATTGATATCCCCGACACGGGGGAAAGTGCGCTCCCGCATTTTGAGTCTTTGCAAGTTAAGAACCTGAGCTTCACTTACCCCGATGCCGGGAAAGCTTCGCTATGGGATGTGAGTTTTACTCTTAAGGCCGGCGAAACTCTTGGTATTGTAGGGCGCACCGGATCGGGTAAGTCGACTTTGGTTGACCTTATCAATCGCCTCTACCCTATTCGCGAAGGCTCTATATTAATTAACGACAAACCCATTGAGAGTTACTCGCTCACTGAATTGAGGAATCTGATTTCTTATGTTCCGCAAGAGGCCTTTTTGTTCAGCGAAAAGGTCAGTGAGAACATTGCTCTGGGGCTGGGGTCTTCCACAGATGAAGTGGCGCACTACTCTCGCATTGTCAACTTGGATAAAGAAATTCTTGCCATGCCTGAGGGATATAGCGCCCTGATCGGTGAGCGCGGCGTAAACTTATCGGGCGGACAAAAGCAGCGCCTCACCATTGCACGAGCTTTGATTCGAAAAACACCCATTGTAATTTTGGATGACTCTTTAAGTGCGGTGGATACAGACACCGAAAGCCATATCTTAGAGCGATTGCAATCACAGGCCAAAGGGGATGGCAACTTCGACGCTCAACGCCCAACCACGTTGATTGTCAGTCACCGTTTGGCGTGTCTGAAGTGGGCTGATCGCATTTTAGTGCTCGATGCCGGACGAGTTGAGGCTGTTGGCACCTATTCGGACCTATTGAAAGCCTCAAAGACATTTAAACAACTCCATCAATTGCAGAACCAGGAAATCAACCGTGCAGAAGCCCATGCCTAGTAAGGATTCTCACCGCACCACAAATCAAGCCGCAGGTACGACCCGTCGGCTGTGGCCCTACATCAAACGCCACAAGGGTCTAGCCTCTGTGTCGCTTGTTTCAGTGATTCTGTTTGCCGCCACCGGCCGGGCGATTCCTCTGGTTTTTGGCTTTGCCATTGATAAGGGCATCACCCAAAAGAACCTTAACCTTGTGTACTATGCTGCTGCGGCCTACCTCATTTTGGAGTTGAGCCGATCGGGATTTGCTTTTTGCAAAGACTATTTTATTGCTCGCCTTGGAAACAGGGTTTTATTTCAGGTTCGGGAAGACCTCATTCGCCATGTTCAAAATTTACCAGCAAGATTTTTTGACCAAACTCCTGTGGGTCGAATTATCACACGGGTAACCAACGACGTTGTCAGCTTGCAAGACTTTTTTCATGATGGCGTTAACTCCATGTTTGTGATGTCTTTAGAGCTGCTGACTATTTTGGTGGCCCTAGCCTACATATCTTTACCATTAACTTTGATTATTATTCTCACTCTGCCACCCGCCCTCTGGATGTCTTTAAAAATCAGTCGACAACTGAGAGCTGATTTTCGCGAAGCCAAGAGCAAGCTGTCCACAATCAATGCGTTTACCGCTGAGAGCCTCAACGGAATGAAAATTCTGCAGCTGTATAATCGAGCGCCCCACACGAGAGAGAAATTTGCAGGTTACTCAGAAGAATACCGCGCCCTGCAAATGAAAACAGTTAGAGGTTTTGCCAAACTTTGGCCCATTCTCAGTTATTTTGATGCACTGACTGTGGCCTTGTCATTGTTTTTTGGCGCCATCTTTTTCACTCGGTCACAAATAACCATTGGTGAGCTGTCGGCTTTTTTGCTTTTGGCTCAAAGTTTTTTCAAACCCGTGCGAGCTATCCTTGAACGGTTTAACCAGTTTCAAAATAGTTTGGCCAGTGCGGATCGTATTTTCGCCCTTATTGACGAACCAGAAGAAATTTTAGAAGGACAAAGGTTTGCTACAACTCCTCTCAAGGGCGAAGTGGAATTTAAAAATTTAACTTTTAAATACGACAAAGAAAGCCGGCCCGTACTTAAAAACATCAACCTAAAAATCGCACCAGGAGAAAGTGTCGCCCTAGTGGGACGAACTGGCAGTGGCAAGTCAACAATGGTTTCGCTGTTGCAAAAGCTCTATAACTTTGAAGATGGCGATATACTGGTTGATGGACAGTCACTTTCAAAGCTCTCTACTCAAGAGCTGAGGCAACGCATTGGCGTGGTACGGCAGGATCATTTTTTAATTCGAGGAACCATCAGAGACAACATCAGTTTGTACAACGAAGAAATTTCTAATGATGCCATTTTTGAAGCGGCACTTAAAGCTAACTGTGACGACTTGATTCAACGAAGCGGACATGGGCTCGACACACTTGTCGAAGAAAGAGGCGCAAATTTAAGTGTGGGTGAAAAACAGCTGATTTCTTTTGCACGAGTTCTAGCCTACAACCCGGACATTCTCATACTCGATGAAGCCACCGCAAATATCGACTCTCACAGCGAGCAACTCATCCAAGAAGCCACCATAGAGGCTACCAAAGGGCGAACAAGTATTATCATAGCACACAGACTTTCTACCATTCTCCACTGCGACCGAATTGTGGTTCTACACGATGGCGAAATTGTCGAAATGGGCTCTCACCAGAAACTGATGGAAACAAAAGGTAAGTATTGGGAGTACCAGAATCAATAGGTACCTGCTTCCTTTTGTGGCGATATAGCGTCATTGTTGGAGAGCCCATTTACTTTTGAACCTCGTGTGTAATGAAATTTAGTGACAACGTGTTGCCCAGCAATTCGACCATGAAGGCAGCCTAAGTCACTGACACCATCAACCGCAGTCTACAAATCTCGCGGGCCTTAAAAAATAGTCAAGATTTTGGGCTATTCTCAATGTGAGAATACGACGACGCGAACTTTGTTTTGATGAAGTGAACTTTGGACCAACAGGGATTTATACCGTTGCTAGCGCTAAAAACACCAACTCCGCCGCCGGAGTTGGTGTAACTGGCCAAAGCTCCGCCCCCCTTGCCTTCAGGTGTCGCCAGACCTTGTGGACCCCTAAAATGCTGTTTTTACACAATATTTTGAAGTTGGACTCCTTGACTATATTAGGATGAATCCAAATTTAGTCTTGACTATTTTTGGATTCATCCTAATATAGTCATATGAATAAGCCGAATCGTAAGCCCATTCCCCGCTACTTGGACACCATCATAACCAACTTGGCTCTTGACCACGGCAAGATGGCCTTTATTTCTGGTCCAAGGCAGGTGGGCAAAACCACGATGGTCCAACTGATTGGGCAAAGCTTTGAACAAAGTGTCTATAAAAACTGGGATCAAACCGAATTCAAGCGGGTTTGGGCAAAAAGTCCTGATCAAATTGCCGAAGAATTTGATCTTTCGAAAATTAAGGAATCGCGGCTCTTGATCCTTGATGAAATCCACAAATCAAAATCATGGAAACAAAAGCTCAAGGGTCTCTACGATACTCGAGGCGATAGTTTCTCAATCATCGTTACTGGTAGCGCCCGACTCAATATTTACAAAAAGGGTGCAGACTCCCTCATGGGCAGATACTTCAACTTTCGTCTACACCCTTTCTCCCTTCGCGAAGCTCTTGGGCTTGCCCCCAACTCGCCAGAATTAGTAAACGAAACACTCTTTTCTGGCAGACCCGTAAAAAGTCCCAAAGGGTCCGTAGCTATACTCAATGAGCTAATGGACTACGGTGGTTTCCCAGAACCTTTCTTGCGAAAAAACAAAGCTGCTGCACGACTGTGGCGCCGAGGTCGGAATGAGAAAATCGTGCGGGAAGACCTAAGGGATCTTTCTAGAGTTCAAGAGATCAGTCAGATTGAAACCTTGATAAGCCTTCTACCAGAGAAAGTCGGCAGTCCACTTTCGGTTCAATCACTGCGTGAAGATTTAGATGTAGCCCATGACACTGTGTCTCGGTGGCTTGGATACCTGAAAGAACTCTATTTCTTTTTTGAAGTTAAACCGTTTTCTAGGTCCATACCCCGCTCACTGAAAAAAGAAGGTAAGATCTATTTTTATGATTGGTGTGAGAACACTGAACTTGGAGCCAAATTTGAGAACCTGGTAGCTAGTCACCTACTGAAAGCCTGTCACTTTTGGGACGATAGTGGCCTGGGGCAATTTGGACTGCATTACCTTAGGAACAAGGAAAAAAAGGAAGTGGACTTTTTGATAAGCAAAGATAGTAAACCATGGTTCACAGTGGAGTGCAAAAATGGAGACACTGCCTTGGATACAAACTACCAGAAGTTTTCAAAGTATACTAAGTGTCCACATCTCCAGGTGGTATTCGAACCTGACGTCTTTCGAAAAGTCGATGAGCAAACCGCGATCGTGGGAGCCGACAGATTCTTGGCCGCTCTGGTCTGATTGTAAGGTGCCTTACCTCAACCGGCTCACCCACGGCTCTCCCAGATTAATGCAAGGCACCCTGTTGGGGGGGATAATTGGATCTGACAACCTTAATTGCGGAAAATGTGAGGTATCAGCTCTTCTAAGTGATTAGTGATTAGGATTAGTACCTGCTTCCTTTTGTGGCGACATGGCGTCATTCTTGAGGGCGTTACTTGTTGACCAATTTTAATGCCCGAAAATGTTTGATGAGGGCACGCCGCCCCTATCCACATTGTTATCATTGGTCCGATCATCGACCACCCTCCGGGCAAAACCGGACTCGAGGATATCGTGAGCTGCGTTTTGACCAATGGTACGGGTTTGCAGCAGAGACAAATCATGCCACGAAAACCCTTTATCAATTCCTCAGAATTTCCATTTCACATTACTGCTCGGTGTATCAACAAAGAATGGTTTCACCTCCCAATGCCGGCAGTTTGGACGGTTATGGAAAACTACCTCTACTTCATTCATCACGAATACAAAATTATCCTTCATGCTTTTGTGTTGATGACCAACCACTTTCACCTGATTGCCACCGCACCAGAGGCAAATATCAGCGAAGCCATGAACTACTTTATGAGAGAGACCAGCCGAAATCTGACTGAAGCCTCTGGAAGAATTAATCAAACCTACGGAAGCCGCTTCTTTCGAACCTTGATCGAGTCGGAGCACTATTACCAGCACGCCTATAAATACGTTTACCGAAATCCTGTTGAAGCTGGACTTACAAACAAAGTCGAAGACTATCCCTACAGCACCCTTCATGGATTGATGGGGCGAAGTCACACACTAATTCCGACCACTTACGACGACACCCTTTTCTCAGACCTAGAAGCCACACTCAAATGGCTCAATCAACCACCCCAAAGAGATGACTTAAGTGCGGTTCAATCTGCGTTAAGAAAACGAGTCTTTAAGCTGCCAAGATCAACCACCTACGGTCAGCATCCACTCTCATATGAAAAATATTAAAGAACAAGAAGGTACCTGCTTCCTTTTGTGGCGACAATGCGTTAGGCAAGCCCACCAGACTGGCGTTGCCATTCTCTTTCTGGGCAGGGCACAGTGATTTGTTGTAGAAGCAAATATGTTCGTCGCACAACAAAATAATGAACTCTATTTCGAGCACAAACGGTTCCGTGCCAATTGCACAGCCCAAGGGATTTTGAACATACCTTACTTGGGGTTGCCACAGTCCGTGACCACATCCGAAGTCGATACATGGCCACTCGGGCCGGCGGTGGCGCTGGCGGGGGGCTTGCACAACGCATTGTCACCATAAAGCAAAGCTGTGTGATCCCAAACTTCTAACGCAACACATGTACCTTTACCGGTACCTTTACCCAGATATCCTTTCCGACACTCGATATGCGCCCTTCGGGTTGACGGCTTGCCTAACGCATTGTCGCCACAAAAGGAAGCAGGTACCTTTAGTCGGCTAGGGCTTGGTACTTGGTGTAGGTGCTTTTTGCTGTGCTGGCTTGGCCTTTCCACTTTTTGGCTTCTTTGGCGTAGTCGGCTTTTTTGCCTACCCATTTGCCTTTTTCGGTGACGGCTTGTTGGTGCTTTTTATCTATCTCTTCGTTGAGTTTTGCCATCTGAGCCACTTGATTGTCCCAATCGTTAAGCTCTTGTTGAATTTCAGCCACTTTTTGGTCGTAGGCTTTGACGTTGAGTTCTCTTTGTTTTTTGTTTTTCTCTAGCTTTTCTAGAAGCGCTTTAACCTCAGCTATTTGCTTATCTTCAGTGGCTATTTTTTCTTGTTCTTTTTGCTTCATAGCATTCAGTTTCACTTGCATGGCAGCCAATGTTTTTTTGTTTTTATCCACATTTTGCGTGTTTTCTTTGAGTTGCTTTTTTAATGTCTTCAACTCTTTAATGGCTCCATCCGCCGCAGTTACATTGCCTTCTGCGATGTCGAGGTTATCCTGATACTGCTTGTAGTTGGCTTCGCTATTTTCCATGTTGGTTTTCAGTTTTTCAATATCGCCCTCGATTTCTGTCTTGGCATGTACCGTCACAGATAAAAAACTTAAAGCCACTGCGGTTAATACTATTTTTTTCATTTTAAATACCCCTTTAAATCTTCAAATTACTTTTTCTTAGTTTTGGTTGTGTAGTTCACCTGACCGTATTGCGGACAGTTATTTCTTAATGACGAACGGTATGCACCGATCTCGTCTTCCCAATACTCTCCATCAAATTGCCAATTCATGATTTTCTTTGGCTTGATGCTTGAGGGCACCCGGTTAGGACCAGCACTTTCGCCTCCGGCCACTTGATACCGGATATTCTCCCCTGCGCCGGAATAAACTTCATAACGTAAGAACTCGTTGTTCTCGATGATTTTGTCCATCTGGCTACGCATAGTTCGAAGATGCGCCACTAGGGCTCGACCCGCGGCCTCTTTAATTTTGTAATTTTCTTTTTCTAAATTCTTTTCAGCCACCGTTCGAAACTTTGCAAAAGCCAAGCGACCTTCTTCATAGGCCTTCAGTTCGAAATAAAGGTTGTGAGCCAATTTTTGATCGTTTCTTAAGTTGGCTTTCCACTGATTCACATTTTGTATCAGAGTTTTATCGGTTTTGGCCTTGGCGATATTAGCTTTATTCTCTTTGATCCGCTTTTTGGCCTGCTGTAGTCGCCACAATACGCTTTTTTGATCCTTACGAATCATGCCATTGATGAACTTGTATTGGGCCAACTCGTCCACTTTTGTATTCAAGGCGGCCTGAGCATTTAGAAAGTCTCTTTGTCTGGCCACTTCTCGAATCACTTGTGCCGGCAAACCATTAACAGCTTTTCCGCTATCACCGCTTCGGATGTACTCGGCCACTGTATCATAGTAGTCGCGAGCCTTTTTCTTGGTTTTAATAAAACTATCTGCCGACGCTAGCCAACTATTGTGTTGCCGCTCCAGCTGAGTCAGTGTCCTGTAAGCATCACCAAACTGACAGATATTGATATAACCAATGGTTCTAACCACGTAAGACTCTGGTTGATACACGTAACGAAAGTAGGGGGAGTGCAAGGAGTACATATTACCAATAGCTCCGGCAAAATCACCCATTTGAAGTTGCGTCCAGCCCAACTCGATTAACCCCTGAATCCAAAATGAGTTGTTTTTGGCAATTTTTCGGTACTCAAGGTCAGCTGTTTTAAATTCATTTTTTCTAAAATGAATTCGCCCTAAGTTGATCGCGATCAGTGACTCTAGTTTAGGGTCATTGTGGCCTGACCTGGTCATCCAATCCCGAGTGGATGCCATCATTTTAGCAGCCTCAGTGGCATTGCCACGAGAGTATTGACTGATCGCCGCCAAATATTGGGCGTGTGCATAAAGATCTGTAGAAGTTGACACCTTTTCAGCAAAGGTTTGGGCTGTCTTAAATCGGTCTCGGCGGTAGTTGGATTTTGCCATAATGTAATTGGCAATATCCTGAGCCTTTGCCGTGATCAGGGATTTGTTTTTTAAGCCTTCAAGTAATTGACCCACTTCCACTTCGTATTCTTTAGGCAATTGATCCACAATACTTTCGACCGCACCGGCCCCATAGTCAGCATCTTCAGCTGCTATTACTTTGGTCAGGCGATTGACGGCTTCTGAGTGAAAGCCCATTTCGTGGGCGCACTTGCCCAAGTGATAGTTGGCCTCTTTAAAATACTTGGGACTCTTTTCAAGTTCAAAGAACATGCCCGATACGATATGGCACTTGCCGCCTTTTTTATAAAGTATCATGGCCGTGAGCATTTTAAGCTCATTCTCAGTCATGGGAACCAATGGCTTCTCGGCTTCCAATGGAATTTCGGTTTTCATCGCCACATCCACTTTGTCAATGCGCCGCTGAGTCACCACCTTACCTAGACCTAGGTTTTTCGGATCAAGAATTTTTGGTCGCGTTACCAAAGTGATTTTTTTCTTTGTCCATTTATCAAGTTCACTTTTGCTGACCATTTTTGGACTGGGCAGGGCTTCTGGAGTTTTGTATTTATCGAGATTCACCTTTAGGTTTGACGGTACCAGGTCACCCTTAGTGATACGTGGCTCTTCGCCAATATCAAGAAGAGGAATGTGCTTTTTTGCAATTCTAATAACTTTGGTTTGGCCCTTTTTCGTTTTCACTTCTTTTTTGGTTGTCAGATAGAATTGGGGCACACCAGCCTTGGTCCTTTGTAAATCCGTGGTGCCGACACGCCCTGGGCTGACCTGCCTTAAAACTTCCGCCGAACCGATCGCCTTGCTAGTTTCACTGATAATGGCCTTGAAGTTGCTTTTCTCTTCTGATTTGTAAGCCGGCATGTTGGTTTTTAAGTCGGCGACTATTTCTTGCTGCTTTTTTTCTTCAACCTGTTCTGGGGTCAATGTGGCCGTGGTTGCACTTGCCGTAGGCTTGACGACTTCTGGGTTCTTCGCCACCGCGGGTGCCGGAGTGTTTCCTCGGTACTGATTGAACTTGTGCTTGGCTGTGTTCCAGAAGGCGCGAAATTTCACTTTGGCTGTGTCCATGGCTCCTTCAGGAGGCTCAGGAGTCGTTTTTGAAACACTCGGTGAAACCACCGAGTCCATGGGTCCGTCAGCCACCATTCTGGCATGGGCTAGCGTCAGCCCGAAACCTATATAAATGGCAAAGACTAATCTTATTAAATTCACTTCTGACTCCTTGGAGAAAAGAAGAACGTTACACCAATCATGAATGTGGTCGTATTATTTAACTCGCTCTTAGCGATGTTTTTATTCGGGTTACTGTTGTAAACAAGCAACTCTTGATTGTACCAGCGGTTGTGAAGATCGGCCCGGAGGGCAAACTTGGGACTAAAGAAAAAGTACTGAGTAACATCTAGAGAAAAAGCCATCGCCGAGGCACTTTGAGTGCGCTCATCAATGCCGCCAGTGGGATCAACTTCGTACTTCTGTTCGAAGTTAGCAAGACCAAGCCCTGGAGAAATCTGCATATCAAAGTAAATAATTTTTTTACCCAAAAGACTCATTTTTGCATATACAGGAACCCAGTTGTAATTGACTCCTAGATAGCTGGTCGGTGTGTTGTAGTCCGGCAGAACGTCGCCGCCAGATTGTCCCATAAAGCTCTCCGTTGCTTTGCTCCTTCCAAGCATGGAGTTAATGTAAGTCAGCTGCACACCATGCCGCTCGGTAAAATAATAGTTCCCAATGATCCCCAAGTTCTGCCCGGAAGAGAATGTCTCGTTAACCACGGGACCGTAGAGAGCACTCACGGCAATCTTTTTTTCTTTTGTGTAAGCCCGGTTCTGTACCACTGAAAAGTCGGTGTCCTTAGGGGCCCAATACTTTTGCTCGAGGTCAGAAATGTCCAACTTATCAGAGGACCTGTCCGTAGCTTTTGGACTGGCTGCATCTTTTGCTGCCGGCTTTGAGGCTGCGGGTTTTGTTCGCGAATATTGAGCTGATTGAGCCAGGGCGGAACTGCTGAATGCAAATCCTGCTGCCAAAATAGCCAATAGAGTTTTTTGTTGCCACCTAAGTGGAGTATCTTCTAAACGCATCTCGCCCCCCGTTTGGCGTTGCCGAAACCCGTTCTTGTTAAAAGTGCACCCGTTTTAAAAAAACTAGTTGGTGCTCTTAAATAAGAATGGATACGTCACAAGCACAGAGGTCCCACCTTTTGGTTGTGGAAACCTCCAACCTGCTACGCGCCGCAAGATACATCCCTCAACCATGGCGCTGTTGAGTGTTGATAAACCTATAGTCTGAGTCACCACTGAGCCTTGAGCTCCAATGGTGAAGTTCACTAATACTTTTCCATACATGTCTGGACTGGCACTGAGTTGTCGCTCATAACAGTACCGAATCTGTCCCAATTGAGACTTGATCACACGAGAGATCACATCGCGATCCAAACCACCTTCAATTTCAGTCTCTTCCTCTAGTATTCCCACTGTGCCCGTACCGACACCACTGGCACTAAGTCCTCCGATGCCAGAGACTGAACCTGTTTGGCCACCGCCACGTCCTTCAGTTCCGACACCAGCCACCTTATAGGATGTGCCCGTGCCGACACCGGAGGCTTTCGCTACCTTGCCAAGACTTCCAACAGATGCGATGGCTCGTCCAGCATTGGGAGAGTCCGCCGCCACGCCGGTCGCCTGTACCAGTGTGGCTGTTTTCGCAGCCCGCTTTGAAATTTTACCTAATAGCTGTGATAGACCCGCTGTTTTAATCTTTGTGATCACCTGTTTCGTGGCTGATTTTGTCACTTTCTTGTCGCCACCCGCTTTTTGTGACTTAACCGGCTGAACAGCGGCCACATGTTGAGTGTTGGTTTCAATGGTCTTTCTGAGTTTTTGTGCCTGTTGTCGTTTTTTGCGAACGGCTTTGGCATCAAAAATCATTCGAGAATATTTGTTGTCTTTTGGTTTTACAGCAGCAAACTCTCCATCGGGCTGAGACGGAGCCAGCATCACTAAACCCGTCACGATCAACAATACCACAAGGGCTGCGCCCATTGGTAAGCGAAGGCTGGGATCAAAAATCCCCTTCACTCGATCTTCAACCGTGGCCCGGACTTCTGTACTCTTAACCAGTCGTTGTTGAACTTCGGCTTCGCCAAATGTGGTCTTTTGCCAATGGCCATCTTTAGGCGCTGGCAAACTGTGGGGCTTTCCACCGTGTTTAAATATAAATGGTTGATTGGGAGCAAGTATTTCTGTTGTCACTACAAATCCTGCTTTTCGCACGATCACCTGATGATAAAGCTCTGCGCCCATGTCTGATTGTTTAGTCAGATCCACATCTTTTTTGAACAGGTCACCTTCAATCACTCGCGGAACAATTTTAAGTGTATGACCACCAATACGGACCACCGTGGTCGAAGTCAGATCATACTCAACAATGGGCTTTTTCTTGACCCATGTGCCATGCTCGCTGCCCATATCGCATAGAACCCATCGATCTTTATTGTATTCAAGGATCGCATGGACACCGCTTACGCCATCACCTAAAAGGCGAATATTTGCATCTCGAGTCGCACCAAGCACGGGCATTTCGTCCGTTGACTTAAACCTGTGTCGACCCACAAATTTATTCTTAAAGTGATGTTCTAATTCGAGTTCTACACGCTTCATCGGTTTACCTCAAATGCTCCACAGAATTCTTAATATCTTTATCAAATTGCTTTCGAATTTTATAAAGGGGAAGAAAATCAACCCCTCGTTTTTGATGTAAGTAGGCTCCATCGGGCGTTCTCGCCTCCCCATCAATTTCAGCGGCATCAAAATCTACTTTCTGGGTCTTTCGATACTCTACTTTTTTTGCCAAACCCAGTGAGGGCGACAATACTATGGCCAATATTATCAGAGGTCTCATTTACTCCTCCTCAATTTACGAGAACTGTTTTGCGAAACTTTCTCAGGGCTCGTGTTTTTACCTAACAAAGCTTCAAGAGATGTGATTTTTTTATCCAAATCTATATTTGAATTGCCGGCGAGCCGATTCTCACTCATCATGACTTTTATCTTTTTGTATGCAGCAAGGGCTTGCTCATAATCTTTTTGTTGAACTTCGTAAATTGAAGCTTCTCGTAGGCGATACTCCAAAGTGCGTGGATAGGTTAAAATAGCCTGCTGCAATGTTTTTAGAGCAGCACCGTAGTCGCCCTGAAGTTCATGACACTCCGTCAAACCCTCAAGCGCCACTCGGTGGTTCGGATCTTGTGAAATAATCTTGTTGAAGTGATATTCAGCTTTAGCCGGCTGTTGATCTCGCAAATACACTTGGCCCACAAATGTATGAGCGGCAACAAGGTCTGAGTCTAAATCTATTGCCTGTTGAAAGCTCTGCATTGCGCCACCATACTCTTCAACACTCCAAAGGACTCGACCTTTTTGGTAATGTAGCAGTCCCAAATTGGGTGACTTTTTAAGTGCAAGATCAATCATCCAAAGGGCTCTTGATGTATTTTTATTGGCTTCTGCAGATAAGCTCAGGTAGTAAGGACCCCATGGGCCTTGATGGTGCTCTTGGCTCAAAAAGTTGCCCATATCTTCCACTGATGACCACTTGCCTTCACGCACGCAGTTGTTGGCTAGCTCGACGACCTTCTTCCAGGATTCATTTTTCCAGCTTCTTCGGCGATTAGGGCAACTAAAAGCGCCAGATGCAGATATTTCACCAAGGTTTTCTGATTTTACTTGTTTTGTATATACAAGGGACCTCTCATTCTCAGCCTTTTTTGCAGAATGAGCACAGCCAAAACTAAATATTGAAAGAACCAACATGGCGATTAAATTATTCATCATGATCCCACCGCCTCTTTAAACACCGGCACTACTATGCCCGGCTGACTGAACTTAACTAAAGACTCTTTCTTTGGTCTCATATTCAACTGATCAAGCTCACCTTGAATTTTTGGAACAGTACCGTCGTGCAACTGCAGTCGACGGGCCTCGTTGAGAGCTTGGGCCATTGTTTGAACACTTTTTTCTTCCATTGGAATGGCCAAATTATCAATTTCTGCTCTGAACGCAGTTTCTTCTTCTTGCGGTACACCCTCTGGTAAAGGCATCGTCCTAATGGCTGTAACGTAGCTTCCGTAGAGATGAGCTAGCCGACGAAGGGCTTCAACAGAAGACCCAGGATCACCATATCTAATGACAGCTTGATAGGCCGTTTGCGCTTTTTCTAGTTTTTCGGTCTTAAGCGCCAACACCAAGTGAACCCGTTCGGCTTTTGACTTTAAACTTTGTTTATCAAACTCTTGCTCAAGAATTTGCGCTTGCATCATTCGCGCTTGGGCCTTGGCATATGTCGAAGCTGTTCCATCCATATTAAGGACCTTCTTCGCCATCGCAAAGGCATCGGTATATTGTTTTTCAGCAAACACCTTTTCAAGTATTTTGAGTTGAGCCAGGCTGGCTTGAGGTTGAACACCCAGTGCGATCAAATTCTCAAGACTTTGCTGGTGGGCGCGAACATTCCCCTTAGCTAGCGACAATTCTTCTACTTTAGCTAGGGCATGGGCGGCATGTTCGCCCTTCAATGACGCGACTTTTTCAAACAGTGCCATAGCGCCATCGGTGTCGCCTTCTACCAACAAATAGTCTGCTGCTAACGACAACCACTTGCCTGCGTTTTCTGAATCTTTTGCCGCCAATACTTTAATCACTTTCACACCCCGAGACAGCTCGCCCATGGTCTCGTAGGTCTCAGCAGCCTTGACCAAAGCGTCTTTCGCCTGCTTTGACTCAGGAAATTGTTCGGCAAACCGAACAGCGGCATCGGCTCCACCCCAAAAATCTTCTAATTGAAAATGAATCTGCAATGCATTCCAATAGGCTTTTTCTGCAAGCGTTGATTTAGGGTTTTCTTGTGCAAAATCTTTGTACTGGCTCATCGCCATTTTCAAGTTGCCCGATTCTTCAAGCTGCTGAGCCTGTAAGAAGTAAGACTGTTCGTAGATCTTTCGAAGTTTAGTTATACGATCTTGAGCTAACTTCGCTCCCATTAACTTTTTACTGTAATTCTTAAGACCCTCATAATCTTTTTTCAAATTCAGAATATCCAAATAGAGGTCTTGTGCCTTCATGCCTTTTTCAGTTTTAGCAAACATGTCACCGATGCTTACAAAAATCGGAGCCGCTTCGTCATATCGAGCTTTCTCATAGGCAATAATACCCATCTTGAATTCCACATCAAGACGGTAGTCGCCCTTGGGATGAGAATCTATGTACTTTTTAGCAAACTTTTTAAATAGCACCTCGTCTTCGCCATTCCACTTATCATTTACTGCTTTTTCTAAGCTAACAATGGCACCATATCTTGAATCATGACCGAGTTTTTCTTCTTTGGTGTGCTGTCCAACATGCCAGTATTGCTCACTGGCCATGCGGTATTTTTTACGCTGAAACAGGAGTTCTGCATAAACGAACCGGGCCTCGTGGGCTTCTTTTGAATTGTCATCGTAGCGCAGGTGAATTCGAAACGCGTCTTCCGCCACATCGGCGAATTCAGGGCCGTTGGGATTCTTCTTGTAAATCTTAAGCCACTTTGTCGCGAGCTTTAAACTTGTGCCACTCACCCGGCCAGCACAAAGACCCATTGGAGTGTCTTTAGTAGGTTGCCCGTTTTCATCAATAATTTTCTCTGGCTGTGAATCTAGCCAGCGGCTGCCTTTTTGGCAAACTTCGCCTAACTTTTCCATTTGTCGCACGGCAAGCTTTTGATCTTTCATTTTTTCGTAGTTCCAGATTAATTCTTCATGAATTTCAGGAACACTGGCCGACTTTGGCCGATTATCGATAAAATCTTCTAAAACAATGCGTCGATCAGAATAACGGCTATGTCGGTCGTACAGGGTGGCCAAGCGCAGAATAATGGGAGCCACGTCCAGTTGCCCAGCCTGACTTTGAAAATAACTGAAGGCTTGTTTTGCCGGCAGCACATCTTCGTAAAAGATGGTCATATCCAAAAGCGCTTCTTTTCTTAAATCAAGGCGAGCATCGATATTGTTTTGTTCCACATATCGACCATACTCTACGACCGCCTCAAGCTCTTTAAGGCCATCCATTGGTTGATGGAGGTTGTAGTAAGACCAAGCGGCCTTGTACAAACCATAGGGATACACTCTCGACTGAGGGTATTTTTTGATGGCATTAAAGTGGTCCAATGCAAATTTAAATTTCTGACGATCAAAATTAATTTCACCAATGGCTAAATGACAGTCTGCCACCAGTGGAGAATAACTGTGATCTTTTACAATCGTCCAATATTTTTTCTCGGCTTCTTTCTGCTGGCCGAGCTGCTGGCGGGCAAAGCCATTGTTAAAAATAACTAGATCCATTTTTCTATAGCGAGGAAAACGTCTTTCTATTTTTTCGTATATATCTATGGCTTGCGTGATGAACTTTTTAGATGAAGCCTTTTTTACGAGAGCTGGCGCTGCTTTCACCACCGTGTCAGACTGCCGATTCAGCTCTAAAAAGCGGTCTGTCTTTGATCGACGCATGTAGAGCTCTGCTAAACGAAAATGCAAATCGGGCTCAATGGGTGATCCTTTATATTTTCGAAGAAGCTTCTGAATTTGCTGGACGGCTTTTTTCTCACTAGTTGAAATCAAGACTTCAGCCTGCAGAGCCCTGAGGTCATTTTCTTTTTCATTGCCCTCAACCAGCTTTAATTCCTCAAGACCAGTCTTCACCTTCGGCTTTTCAGCGGCACGCACCTCTCCCCAAATTGAAACCAAAAGCGCTCCTAACAAGACGCCCAGGGTTCGGTTTGTTTTAAGAGTTCGTATCGCGTTCATCATTATATTAACCATTCCTTCTTATTGATTAGCCATCGTCGCAAGCTTCATATCTGCATAACCAGCGAGCGACGACGTATACATCACTTTCTTCAATAATCCGTAATCTAGGCCCTGATCGGCCAACATCACAATTTTTCCGTCAAACTGAAACTCAGTGTTTTGCTCAGCAATGGCTTGTGCCTTTTTTGCTTGTTCATCCAATGCCTGAAACAGTCCTTTAATAAAATCGGGATCGTTCGCCTCTGTCGAGTTCACCTCAAGATGCCCTTCGTTCATGGGGACAATCTTTTTATCATCCACATAGATGCCATCTGTCGCTACCACTAGGCGGACGGCTTCAACCGGGTCCGTATAGCTCGATGAATGAGGAAGTTTTAGTCCTTCATGAGCGGTGACATGAACGGCACTTGTCGAGTAGCTTTTTAACAAAAACACAATCATAATAGTGAACATGTCCACCATAGCTGTGAGCTGAAGAATGAATGTGGATTTGCGATTGTTTCGCTTCATTGTTTCAACAGCGCGTCTCATTTTATCCCTCCACCACGTTGGCAAACACCACGTCAGGAAACATCACATCTGTGGCTACCATTTGTCCTGTGGCTCCATCTTGAATTTGAACTTGCTTAGCTTTATCTTTTATAGTTCTTGCTTCATCTATAACTTTAACGATTTGCTCATAAGAAATGCCCTCTTTTGGAAATAAATCCAGTCGAAAAGTCTTAGGGTATTTTTGTTTCACTACCACCAGGGCTCCCTGCAGACCCGTTAAATCCCACTCTCCGGCCGTTTTTGGCAATTGAGTGCGATTAACCACTCGGCCATCTTCGGAAACCGTGAGTGAAAAGCCCTGAGCCTGGTCCATTTCAAGCTTTACTAATATTTCACGTTCTTTTTTGTTGCGATCTTGCTCGATAGCTTCTTGCACAGCCTGAGGCAATGCCGTTTCAATGATTGTGATCTGCACAAACGCCACGGACAGCAATAACATAGGAATCAGAGTCACCATGAGCGATAACATGGGAGATAAATCCAGCTCAAAGGTGGCTTCCGAATCACTGTTTAAGTTTGCTAAACGTGAATTCTTCATATTAGTTCGCCTTTGCGTTAGGTGCCGGTGGTTCGTTTTTTGATCGACCAGCTATTTCAGACTCGCCAAGGTTTTTAGGAAACGCTACGGCTTGAGCAAATGGCTGGTAGTGTCTTGTTGTCAGTAAATCAACTACTTTAGATGCATGTTCTGAAACCTCTTCGAGCAAGTGATTTTGCCGTGAGTGCAAGAACGAATAAACAACCATCGTAGGAATAGCTACTGATAAACCAAGGGCTGTGGTGTACATCGCCATTGAAATACCTTGAGCCAACACCAATTGCTTTTGGGCAGGGTCAGCATCACCGACAGCGGCAAAGGCCATGATTAGACCAATAATCGTACCCAATAAACCCAGCAGAGTGGATACGTTTGCAATCATAGAAAGGTAACCCAGTCGCTTACCAAGATTAGGTATAATTTCTGATAGAGCAATGTCTAGGCCAGTGTTAATACCTTCATCATCGCGATCCGCTCGCTCTAATACACCCTTTATTGTGTGAGCCAATGGCGATTTGTCGTTAGCAGAACAAAAGGTAATGGCCTCATCAATTTGGTCGTTCATTACCAAACTAGTAAGTTGCTTCATAAACTCTTGTGTTTTAATCGAATAGTCAAAGTACAATACTTTCACCCGTTCGACGATTAGAGCCAGTGATACCACGCCCATCAGAACAATCAGATAGGCTGGAATACCGCCATCCACTATAATAGAACCGATATTTGTCATTTGGTTACCCCCATGTTTTAAATAACCATACTTAAAAAATTGCTGGTTCCACAGCTCAGATAAATCAGGTCAGGAAGCCGTCGCCTATGCGGCGCTCGCGTCGTGCATGGCGTATCCGGGTTGCGGCACGTTAGTGACGCAATCCGAAGACGACATGCGGCCGAAAGCGTCAGCCGCATAGGCGACGGCTTCCTGACCTGATTTATCTGAGCTGTGGAGCTCTGCCATTGAGGGTAAAATCGAATTACATGTACACCCTCAAAGCTTAAACTTCAGTGATCAGCTGTCGCCCATCACTTTTTTTGTTTTCGCTCTTCCGTGTACATGTGCTTTGAGCTGATTATGTCGCCCTAGTGCCGTACTATGCGGCTTCCTGGGTTTTAGCATAATCTTGCAGAAACTTCTGTGTATTCGAACTGATGTTTTTAAACTTCAAACCATACATAAGAGGCGCGTTTTTATCTTTAACACCACCAACAAATTTCTTACTTACAACTTCACAAACCGCATTAAATGGTGGGACACCGTCGCCAGGCTTAAAATGTAAAAATAAGCTCTGACCCGGAACAAGCATGGAGTTGTCCATGATTACACCCGCACCGCCGGCGCTGATTTCTACGGCATGCCCCTTCCACACATTTTTATTATCGTGAACGATAATGGATCCACCAAACTTAGCTCTTCGATGGCGCCGTCGAAAGAATACTTCTTTGATTTCAGGCATCAGTGTATTTTGCAGTTTCTGAATATTGGCTGTCTTAAACGCCTCGATTTCAGCAATTCGCACCCAAGTCTCCAAACCTGAATGCCAGGCAAAATCAAATTCATACACCACTTTTTCTTGTAGCATACGAACAACATCGGGATACGAAAAGGGTCCAAAACGATTCTCTCCCTTTAAAACGTACCAATCATAAAGCATGTATTCGGGCTGGCCGGCCTCGGCCACTTTTTGTTTTAACTCCTGCGGAACATCTTCAGATACGGCACTCACCTCAGGCTGAGCCTTGGGCTTCGGCGGTGCCTTCGGCCGAAACTCAGAAAGTTTTTTCGAAATCACTGCATGCTCAAGAAAAGCTACCCAATCATTAGCCTGCTCATCGAACAAATAGTCCATAGGGCTAAGTTCACTTGAACCTACTTTTTGCACAATTTCATCTATTGAGTACGGACCCTGTTGCTCGCCATTGTGTGATATATAGAACTTCGCCATAGTCTTGACCTTTTAAATTTCGAATCTAAATAATTCTTTACGTTTATCTTCAAGGGGACCATCGGCGGTTTCGCCCCCTGACTTAAGACTGAACTGGGGATTTTTTGGGATATTGACCAATTTTTCTGTGTTTTGCGCAATAATGAGACAACACTTTGAGAAATGTCTTTTTTTTTGTTGAACTAGTAAACGGGATTCATCGAATGCCGCAATCAAAGTGTTACCATAGGCAACATTTTATGTTAGAGGTTTAGGGTGCCACACTCAAAAGAAATACATGCCAAAATCATTGAAGTAGCCCGAAATCGGGCCTCTTCCCCATCACCATTGATCGCCGTCTTTGACCTGGATTCGACTTTATTCAATGTGACTCAGAGAACTCAACGCATCTTGCACGATTTTGCAGGCGATCCAGAAATGCAAAGGCTCTACCCCAATGAATGCGCCCAATTGAAGATCAGCGAAACCGAACATACAGATTGGGGCATACGACAAACACTGGTGCGATCAGGCATTCGCTCTGAGCTGTTGTTTTTTGAGGCCGTGCGCGAGTTCTGGGCAGAACATTTTTTTAGCAATCCCTACCTAGATTGGGACATCCCCTACACCGGGGCCGTTGATTTCACTCGATCAATTTTTGAAGCTGGAGCGCGGATCATGTACCTCACCGGTCGCGACCGGCCCCGAATGGAAACTGGAACGATCACAGGACTCAAAAAATGGAACTTTCCCCTTGTGAACCCAGTTTCAGATTTGATTATGAAACCAGACCGCCACTTAAGAGATGAATCCTTTAAGGCCAGTGAGTTAGAAAGATTTTGCGCAGAGGATTCAGACGTTTGGTTTTTCGAAAATGAACCCGTCATCATCAATCACGTCCGCAGGCAGTGCCCCAACGTGAATCTTGTTTTTATTGATAGCGTCCACTCCGGGAGAGAGGCTTCGCCGGCTGACCTACCAGTCATTCAAATGCACTACACTTTGAGTGATTGATCGCCCTCGCAGATTTTGACGCAAAGCAATCAATGACACTATATGCCGCAGAGGAAAGAATATACACACACTAAATATAGTGATTTGCTCTCTCAAAACCTATTTATTCGTTTTAAGACCTACTCGCTGATTGGGGTCCAATCAATTGCCATATGTTATGTTTACAACATCTATATTACTTTTCTACAATTCACTCAGAGACACACTGAACCGTTCATTGGGGGGACATATGGCTCGGATTTTAGCCTTGGGGATACTGACTTTGGTAACCACCTTTTCGCTGATTCAACCGCTGTGGGCTAAAAATGAACTTCGAGTGATGTCGTACAACGTGGAAAACCTATTTGATACGGCCCATGACGAAGGTAAGAGTGATTGGGATTTCTTGCCAAAAGGCTACCCTGGAAAAAAAGAAGGCTGCCTCACCAAGAGCCCTAAGTATCGAGCCGCATGTTTAAACGGAGATTGGACAGAAGACAAACTTCGTCTCAAATTGGATCAGATTAAGAAGGTGGTGTTGCAAGGTGAGCGCCCAGATATTTTAGCCATTGAAGAGGTTGAAAACGAAGTTGTGTTAAAGCGATTGGCACAAACCCTGGGCTTTGATCAGTATGTTCTCGAAGAAGGTCCCGATCATCGCGGCATTGACGTGGCCCTCCTTTATGACAGCAGTTCTGCAAATTATATCAGCCACCGTGTCCACCGCTTCAAAGGTGATGAATTTGACCAAAAGCCCACTCGCGACATCCTCGGTGTGTATTTTCAACTGGACAGCCAAAATGTTCTCGCCGTCTATGTCAATCACTGGCCCTCACAAGCGGCCCCAGCAACCAAGCGCTTCAAGGTGGCGCAAGAGTTAAAAAACATGATGGAAGAAGACCGACAAAAATATGGCAAAAACTTTCACGGAATAGCCACTGGCGATTTCAACACCGTTGATAGCGATTGGCCCCATCCCCATAAGGGTGTGCTCGAGAGCCGAGCCTGGAAAAACTATCTTTTAGATCTTCGTGAACTGGCTGAAGACCGTGGAAGTCTTAAAAATGGTCAGCCTCTTGGGACTTATTTCTTTCCACCGAAAATGTCGTGGAACTATCTGGACAAATTTTTTGTCACACAAAATCTGTTTGATAAAAACGGAGTGGAAGTCGTGTTGAGTAGTTTCAACGTGCGGGCTCCTGAGTTTGCAGCAGACACTTATGAGTACCGAAGAAAAAACCTACCCCTTTACGGTTCAAAGGTTTCAGGCGTTCCATTAAGATACAATCACAAAGCCACATCCGCCACAAAAGCCGGGTTCTCAGATCACTATCCCATCGAGATGAGGATTAAATACTAAAGAAGTAGGTAATCTTGGCAGCTCGCATCCCACACGATGGTATCGCGAGTGACTTTGGCTTTGTAGAGGGCACTGTCAGATTGCTCAATCACCTCTGCTAGTGTCGGGCCTGGGTTTTTAGAATCACCAACGGTGTATTTTGCTACTCCAATAGAGATTGTCACTGAGAACTCGTCTCCCCCAGTGGTGGGCCTGAAGCGGAGCGATTTAATCTGGCTATGAATCCGTTCCACAATTTCATGGACTTTGCCATAATCAGCCAGGTTTAACAAAATCACAAATTCTTCACCGCCTGTGCGAAAGGCCACATCTGTAGCCCGTAATCCATCGCGAATACCTTGGGCAATTCCTCGAATAACAACATCTCCTGTGGGATGCCCATAGGTGTTATTGATTCGACTAAAATGATCAATATCCATGGTGACCACATAGAGGTCTTGTGTGGGTGGTGTCGACACTCGCTGATCGAAAGCCCTTCGATTGTGCAATTGAGTGAGTGCATCGGTCTGCACGGCCTGCTCGAGGGCCTGTTCGTAAGCATAATGCTGCTGAAGAATGGCTAAAGCCTTGTCAGGACTCAAGCTCATTAAAAGGTCCAATCTCATTCTTGGCTTCATTCCTGAAAAAGGATTCATGGCGCCAGAACCAGGCTTTTCAATTAGGCTCCAGGGCTGCGGCGAGAGTAAATCGGCGGATTCTGTGGCTTCGGACGTATCTGGGCCAGAGGAATCCCCATCATTTTGAGGATATCCCTCAGATGCCAGCAGCAAAGCTATAAAAGCCAACACGATTGGCCATTTTACGTCAGAAATCAGCATAGATTAGACCTCTTACTTGACCTTACAAGATCTGTGCCGGTACACAAAAGAAGTGGGAACCATAACCGTAGTCATTATCACTAAAAATGAAGAATGCAATATTGAGAGATGCCTTAAATCTATCCACGATTGGGTGGATGAAATTATCATTATGGATTCTCACAGTACCGATCGCACACCTGAAATTTGTAGATCTTTTGACAGGGTGACCTTTTACGACACCGATTGGCTTGGTTATGGAGCGACAAAAAACCTCGGCAATTCGAAAGCTCATTCCGATTATATCCTGTCCTTGGATGCCGACGAGGCTATTTCAGAGGAGCTAAAACAGGAGATTCTTCAGCTGCAACCTCAGCTCGATGGGACAACCGCCTTTTACCTCAATCGTTTAGTTAACTACTGCGGCCGCTGGATATACCATTCGGGTTGGCATCCAGACTACCAGCTTCGGCTCTTTCCCAAAGCCACAAGCCACTGGAACGAAGCCAAAGTTCATGAAAAAGTGATCGTGCAGGACAATACTCAAACGAACCGACTAAAAAGCCCCCTTTATCACTACACATATCACACTCTCAGCGATCACCTTGAGCGCCTCAACCTTTACACATCCCTCGATGGGGAGCGCCTTGCTGAATCCAAGAAGAATTTTTTAGTGATTCGAGGGTTGATTAGCTTTTTCAGTCGATTCCTCAAACACTACTTTCTTAAGCGCGGGTTTTTAGATGGCTTTGAAGGGTTTTGTATTGCTTCGCTTTCAGCGTTTGCTGGGTTTGTCCGATATCTTAAAGCGTATCACCTTAGAAAAGGCATACGGTAGTGGGAATTAACAGTGAAGAAGTATAAAAAACTTCTGCTCGTTCGGCTTGATCGCATGGGTGATTTGGTTCTCACTTTGCCGGTGGACTCCCATCCGGATTTAAAGGACACCGAGTGCTTTTGGATTATTCCAGTGGGCCTAGATTTTATTGTACAAAATAGGCCGTTTCGAACCATCACCAAAAAATTGAGCTTTTTTGATTTTTTTCGATTCGTTAAGTGGCTTCGGCAAGAGAACTTCTCCGCCAGTGTGGTGTTTCATGCACCATGGTGGATGAGTTTGGCCCTTTTTTTGGCAAGAATTCCCTGGCGGGTGGGCCCCTTGAGTCAGTGGCATTCGTTTTTGTTTTTTAACAAAGGGATTCGTCAAAAACGAAGTGAATGCCAGTACCACGAGTTAGACTACAACTACCTACTTCTTGAGCAAGGATTGGATCTGCAAAAATTGCCCCAACACCTGCCTTTGGAACTTCACGCGGAGCCACCAGAGAATTTATCTCCACGCAGTTACGTGGTGGTCCACCCTGGTATGGGTGGATCTGCTCGCAATTGGCCACTGGCTTATTATAAAAACTTGATTGAGTCGCTCAGTGAGAGCACCTCGGTGTTTGTTACAGGCACCAATATGGATCGTGAATGGTTGGAGCCGCTCAAGAAAAACACTAAGGTAAATGAAAATATAAAATGGTTAGATGGCCAGCTCAGCGGGACGGACCTCTTGCGCTTGCTAAAGGGTGCAAAGACCGTGGTGGCACCGAGCACCGGAGTGCTTCACCTTGCTGCGGCCCTTGGTGTACACACCATTGGTATATTTAGCCCCATTACTGTTCAAAAACCCGATCGCTGGGGACCAAAGGGCCCAAGAGCCCTCACGATAGCGCCAGCCGTCGACTGCCCCGGATATTTCAAATGCATCGGCGAAAAATGTCCACACTATGATTGCATGGAAAAAATCGATATAGGCCCTGAGATGATTTTATAAGCGGCTACGACAAACGGCCCATGGCAAGACTGAGCGATGCGGCAACCAAAGCATGGTTGATACATCCTGTTTGAAATTGATTCATCAACCACTGTTTCTCAACCAGCTTCACCTCAAGGTCTTCAAAAGGATCAAGACACGGTTTTGCTGTTAATTCACATCCCGTGGCCAAGTACGTGAACACCCGATTGGTCTGAATGGCTGGATTGGGATAATGCATTCCGAGGGCTTCAATTTTTTTAGCCACATAACCCGTTTCTTCTTCTAGTTCTCTTAATGCCGCGGCTTTAGGGTCTTCTCCGGGATCTGTAGCACCGCCGGGAAACTCCATAAACCACTCATCAGCGGCATGCCGATATTGATTCACCATGACCACCTGGCCATCAGCGGTCACGGGCACCACGTGTACCCAATCACAAAATTCAACCACATAGTAACGGGGCATGACCCGGCCATCAGGCAACTCGCATTTATCTGTACGGAGACGAAAAAAACCGGCTTTATGAATTTCGTTGGATTCTAAAGTTTTCCATTTTTTCATTTGCCGCTCAATTTCAATTGTTCAGCAAATAGAGGCAAATAAAAATATCGATCGTGTTGGGCCTCGTATCTTGTCCAATCCGACTGGTTTTCCAATTCAGATGTCATAAACGAAGCTACTGAGTTGATCTTGCTGTCAAATTCATCAATCATAGCCACTACCAAGGCCTCTAAAAGTTTTGGTCTTTTCGGAGAGCCATACTCTAACTTGCCATGATGGCTGAGAATAATGTGTTTACAAATATCACGTTGGTCTTCAGTGAAGTCAGAAATACGCATGGACATCTTATCAACTAGTTCACAGGCAAGAACCATATGGCCGACAAGGCGTCCGCGTTGGGTGTATTGAAAACCGTCCTCTACCGACAGCTCCCAGATTTTCCCGATGTCATGAAAAATAGCACCAAATAATAAATAGTCATAATTTAAAAAAGTATAATGCTTAGCTAAAAAACTCATAGTTTGAGCAATGGAGAGAACATGCTCCAGTAGCCCGCCCACATAGGCATGGTGAATGGTCTTTGCTGCTGGCGCCTTTAAAAAGAGTGGCCGAACTTCTTTATCTGTTAAAGTTTCAACAACCAAAGCTTTAAGGGCTGGGTCCTTCATTTCGTCCACGAGCTTTTCAAGGTCGGCCATCATTGCTTCCACTGGGCGTTTGGCCGATGCCATGAAGTCATTCAACGAATATTCTGATGATTCTGCTTTCCGAATTTGATGAACCACCATCTGCTTTTTCTTTTGGAAAACTTGAATATGACCTTTAACAAAAACAAAGTCTCCCTCGTCAAAGGCGTGTACAAATTCGTCCGCTTTTTCCCAAACTCGGCCGTTGATCGACCCTGTAATATCGCCCAAATACAAATTAATGTAGGGCTTACCGTTTTTATCAGTCAGATAAGATTTATCTTTGACCCAAAAAACTGACTCTATATTTTGTTTTTCTACAAGCTGATTTACAAATTGCTTGTTTGCCTCATTTAACGATGCCACGCTCGGCTCCTATTAGTCTTGTTTACACATTTTCGCCTTGTATCGGGAATCAACAAATGACACAGATCCTAAAAAGTAGTCTTCGTCCACGGTGGTGAAAAAATAAAAATTGCCAGCAACGACGCTTAAATATCTTTGATCTGTCGTATTGAGTTTTAATCCCTCTTTTGAGCCCAAATGATTCTTATAAAAACTAGTTATTTCCATAAATTTTGAACAGCCAGATCCAAAAACCTTTCCACGCAACTCCTGAGGCAAGGCCCGGCTGACATAAAACACTCGCAGATTATCAAAAGCCTGACCCTCTTGAAGTTCGTGGGGCAAATCTATTTTAAGTCGAAAGTATCCCTTCTTTTTTGTCACCCAATTGCGAAAATCAACTATAGCTCCATCTTGGCGTAAGGGGATCTGAATGACTTTGTGGCTCAATACGCCAGGTGTCTCCTCCGACATCGTCACCGAAACCACCATGTGCCGCCGCTCTAAAGCCACTTTATCTAGAATACTAGTGGACCCCGCAGCCTCTTTTTCAGCACTCTTGTTTTTCTCTGTGTTAGCAATGAATTCGTCGATCATCACGGCAAGGGGCCGTGGCATTTTTAGACTCTTATCAAATTCTGAGGCATGCCCAGTATGAACTGATGATGTTGTCTCTGCACTGGAGGAGTGACCGTGATCGTTGGCCCCACTGGAAACAACGGCAAAAAGGATAACAACAAATAATAGAGTCAGCCCACCAATATGACGATGAAAACACTCAGTTCGTTTGAGCTGCATCATTGCCACTCATTTCCGCCTTAATCTTCAACAGAGGGCGGTAGTTGGGCGCCAACGCCAACCCTCGCGATAGGTACTCCTCGGCCGTCCCCTTATCTTGCTGCGAAAATATAATCTGACTTAAACCAGCTATGGCTTGCAGAGAACGAGGATGTTTTTGAATCAGCTCATCCCACACTCTTGCCGCACATTCGTAGTTTTTCTCATTCTGGCAATATCGCCCCATTACTATTAAGGGAGCGACGAAAGATCTTTGCTTGTCACTTTCAATGGCCGCATTCCAAGATGACAACGCCTTATCCACAAAACCTAGCTCAAAAAGAATAAATCCCTGCACTGTCTTGACCAGAGGATCATTGGGACTTTGAGCCACCGCTTTATCGATCGTACGACGGGCTTCTGTGAAGCCATCCTTAACTTTTGCATGACAATAAGCCGCCAAAGCAATTGCCCGAGGCGAGAAATCAAACTGACTCGTAAGCGTTTCACACCAAGACTTTAGTGCATCCCATCCAGCGGCGTCTCTGTAAATAAAGGGATCATGATTAAAATCAGATGTTTGATAGGGATCTATATCTAAAATCTCAGAAATTCGCTGTTCCCAATCCATCTTCGTTGCAGCCAAGAAATCCAGATAGCTTCGACTGAGCAAAATTTCTTGTTGGTAATCTCCATCAAGGTCGTAACCCTCAAGCACCTGCTTTACATCACGAACGGCGACCTTATCACCTTTTGCATGTTGGCTTACCGCCACTCGAGCCAACAGCACATAGGCGATGGGATCAAACGGAGCCTGGCGAAGGGCCGACTGCAGGTGTCCATTGGCCGCCCCCCAGTCTTTTTCTTTAATAGCGATGGCAGCCATATTAATCAGAGCCCGCATATCAAAGGGGTTTCTTGAAATCACTTTTTTCAATGTTTGGCGGGCTCCGTTGATATTTCCTTCTAGCAAGTCAATCACACCAAGACCCAGATCAATTTCATCCAGAGGAGCTCCGGCCTTACCGCTAACCCCTTGCAACAACCTTCGCGCCTCCGCTGTTTGGCCCTCGATTTGGGCAAGCAATATGGCTTTTCGAACCATCACGTCCGGCTGATTTAAATCTTCTGTCGCTAATTTTTTATAGGAATCCAATGCCGCTTTGTAATCGCCAGTGAGGTATGAAAAATCAGCCTCAACAAGAGCACGGCTGGCTTCTGTTTGTTTCGCTTTGGGTTTATCTATAAATCGAGTGTAACCCACAAAGGCCAGGGCGAGGATGACAATGACTCCCGAAATAAACCACATGGATTGAGAGGCTCGATCCGTTTGCTTCGTCAGAGCCGAGTCACCCATGTATCCGTAGGCATTTCCCTTTGGGGCGGCGCCAGATCTAGACATTGGCTCTTCGTCAATATCCTCGTACACAATTTCGTTACCGTGTCTATGCAGTGAAATATCATCTGTGAGATCGTCTCTCACATGATCCACGCGTTCGGTAATACTATCTGTGGAAGTCATGCTCGCCGTTGACATAGTGGAGGTGATTTCATCAATGGCCGAACCACCACTTTGCCGCATTTCTTCAACGGCCTTTGCGAATTCGACCTCATCTCTTATGTAATTCCAGCGACGAAACGGTCGGGAGACTTCATCAAAGACCGCAAGTTCTTTATTTTTCAGTAAATGAACTACTTCGTCTGTGGTGTACGGGCCTAAAACCCGACCACTGCTTTTTACCAGCCAATGTGGAGTGCCTTGCTGTCCAGCCACAACCAATTATCTCCTAATGTCGAAAATGCCGTTGCCCCGTTAAAACCATTCCCACACCACGTTTCTTGGCCGCAGCCAATACTTCGTCGTCTTTAATTGAACCACCGGGCTGAATAATCCATTGAATCCCCGCATCGGCGGCTAACTCTACAGAATCTGCAAAAGGAAAAAAGGCGTCACTCGCCAACACGGCACCATTGGCTCCGCCGTGAAACTCGGCCGCTCGAGCCAAAGACTGTTTCACCGCATCCACACGGTTCACCTGGCCCATACCCAGACCCAGTGTCATCCCGTCGGCGGCCACCGCAATGGCATTACTCTTGAGGTGAGCACACACCTGCCAAGCAAACAATAAGTCCTCTTGAACCTTGTCCGTTAAATCACCACCAACCACTTTCCAATCCGATGACCAAGTCATGGCCACGGCGTCCTGCTGTTGCAACAAAAATCCACCCAACACCGAACGCCATTCCACTTGTGCTTCTTTTTTCATCAAATTCTGCCACTGCAAAATTCGTAGGTTAGGTTTTTTAGCAAAAACCTGTAAAGCGTCCTCAGAAAATTCAGGAGCAACGACGCACTCTAAAAACAATTGACTCAATAAATGGGCTGCCTCTGCATCCACAGTCTTATTTATCGCTACAATGCCGCCAAAAACACTCACGGGGTCAGCTGCCAATGCCTTTTTCACGGCCACCGATGCATCGGGGGATCGCCCCACTCCACAGGGGTTATTGTGCTTCACCGCCACACAGGTGGCCCCCAAGTCGAACTCTCGCAACGTTCCCACTGCAGCATCAATATCTAAAATGTTATTGTACGAAAGTGCTTTTCCCTGAATCACATGGGCTCTATGGATACCCTCGCTCTGACCAGCCGTTAGGTTTTTGTACCATCCCGCTTGTTGATGGGGATTTTCTCCATAACGCAAGGGCTGCACAAAGGCTCCTGCTGCCGTGGTTTCAGGCTCAGGAATAACCTGTGGTGCGGGGGCGGTCTGATTAAGGTAAGCACTCACCGCCGAGTCGTATGCGGAGGTGTGAGCAAACACTTTCGCCGCAAGTCTCCGGCGATCGTCCAATGTTAATTCTCGTTTATTTAAGATCCATTCGTAGTCGTTAGGATCGCAAACCACCGTTATGCGTTCATAATTTTTAGCTGCCGCACGCAGAAAAGATGGCCCACCAATATCGATATATTCAACCTGCTCTTGTTCATTGACGTTGCCCGAGCGCATTTGTTTTTCCCAAGCATTAACAAACGGATACAAATTACCCACGACCAAATCAAAGGGCGCCAAGCCCTCAGCCTCTAGTAAGGCCAGGTCATCCGCCACATGGCCTCTTGCCAGCAAACACATATGAACTCGGGGATGAAGAGTTTTTACTCGTCCATCCATAACTTCAGGAAACCCTGTTTGTTCAGACACATCTAAAACTGAAACTCCTGAGTCACGCAGAATCTGGGCCGTCCCCCCTGTGGACACAATTCGGGTATGGGCTGAATTCAAAGCCTGAGCCAATTTCTCAAGGCCGGTTTTGTCAGAAACAGAGATTAAAGCATTCTTAAACATCAAAACGAAACCTGCGACGCAAAGAGTTTTAAATCATCATTAGTTAAAAATAGTCCCGCCCCAAAAAAGGCCGATCCATTTCCAGCTGTTGAAACTAAATCATCGCCCCCGCCCACGACATAAACGCCGCGAAAGAAATTATAGCGAGCAAATGCGCGAAGATTAAGGTCTGTGAATTCGTACAGTTCTAACGATAACTTCATCCGACGACGAAAAAGATTATAATCAAATCCCATGCCCGCCGCATTTTCAATGATTCCACCTTTGACCGTCCAGTTATAAAAGTTCTTAGCAAACAAGGCTGTAAATTTAATGTCCTCAAGTTTGGTTTCTGCCGAGCGGGTGGTCGTTTGTGGATTACTGTCGATTTGCTCAACCAGTTCCGTATTTCGAGTCACGCCTCTTGGATCATCAATCACAGATAATTCATAATAGCGATCTAGGCCCGGCTGAAATTTAAATGAAAGATATGACTTAAAAACGTCGGCACTCGCCAAATACTCTGAGTGATAGTCAACGCTGGTTTCAAGGGTTTGCGCACCCCCAATCAACTCATTGACGTTATAAACAGCCTGATTGATTTCGTTTATAGTCTCTTCGTCGTTAACTAAACGCCCCAGGGTCCCCTCGCCGTTGTTTATTTTGGCGGTGATTTCTTCTACGTTTTTCAATGAACGATCAATGCGAGATAAGCTGGCAATCGCCTTATCAATAGAATGACCGAGGCCTCCCTCGCCGTCTTTACCTAGGTAGTTATCTAAACTTTCTGTGATTGATGCCACACGCTCGATAATTTGATTCAAATTTTCTTTATTCTGTCCGGAAACATCAGATAGATCTTGAGTGAGATTTTCAATGTTATTAACAATGCGGCCCAAGGGAGTGGTGCGATCCCCTTCTCCACTCATGGCCTTATTCAAAGTGTCAGCCAAGCCGCGGAGCGAGTCGGTAATACGCCCCACCTCATTGACCAGCTCATTGATTGAACTTTGTTTATTGGGGCTTGAAATCTCCGAGCCACTCGCGATGAGTGGATCACTGGTTTTTCCTGGAATTATCTCAACGTGTTTATCACCCAAGATTCCATCCGCCCGAATTTCAACCTCTGAAGACTGAGTGAGTTTCACATCTTTGCCTACCAACAAATGGACTCGCGCCCGCCCGCCTTCGACCAGTTCAATGTCTTCAATAATACCGACTTTAATACCAGCCACTTTTACAGCACTGTTCTTAACCAAACCGTTGGCGTCATCGAGATCAAACCAATATTTGTTGGAGCCACCAAATACATTAGGGCCTTCGGCCACTTTCATCGACATAATGCCAATGAGTGTAGCCACCACCACAACCATCACACCAACTTTGAACTCAGGCGTATTGAAAAACATTACGACTTTTTGTAACCTTTCTCGATAAAGCGCTGCACTAACTCTTCGTTAGAACTCAAGAAATCCTCTGGCCTACCAGACAACAAAACTCTGCCTTTATCAAGCATAACAATATAGTCACCAATCTTGAAGGCCGCAGCCAAATCATGCGTGACAACTATGCCCGTTGAATTCTTTTGCTGACGGTGCGTGTCTAAAATCAAATTATCAACCATTTCAGTTAAAATGGGATCTAATCCCGTGGTGGGCTCATCGTACAGAAGAATTTCTGGATCTAAGGCCAGGGCTCTGGCCAACCCCACTCGCTTTAACATTCCGCTGCTGAGTTCATTGGGGTATTTTCCGTAATGCTGACGGTCAAAGCCCGCTTGTTTCAGTTTATCAATTCCTATTTCGACGATCTTTTCGGGACGCAAATCAGGCTTGTGTTCGCGCAAAGGGAAGCAAACGTTTTCTAAGGCTGTCATGTCGTCAAAAAGGGCGACGTGCTGAAACAATACCCCGAGTCGGGTGCGGAACCGAATCAGCTCTCTGGGCCGCATTTCATTCACGTCATTACCTAAAACCTGAACCCGACCTTCTGTGGGGTGAATCAACCCCAGAACATGCTTCAAAAGAACACTTTTGCCGGTACCGCTATAACCAATGATAATTGTCAGTTGTCCTCTAGGAATTTCTAAGTCGATGCCGTCTAGAACAAATTTCTTTCCGCCATCAAAAGACTTGCGTACACCGCGCAAAGCCACCGCCGGCGCTTGCATTAAAGGGCATCCTTGATCGAGTAGAATAGGCGAATAATATTTGTGGTGAAAAAATTCACAACGATGATCAAAACCATACTGAACACCACGCCGGAGTTGGTCGCCTCGCCCACGCCTTTAGCGCCGCCGCTGGCATGATATCCCCGGTAGGTACAAATGGCTCCAAATGTGCCGCCAAAAATAGCGGCCTTAATCAAACCTTCATTGATGTCTCTCGGATTTAACCAGAGCTGAATTTTGTCCCAAAAGATGGCCTCATCCAAATGCAAAACATGAACACAGAGATAATACGATCCCGACATGGCCACAAAATCAAACATTCCACAAAGAAGTGGCATTGAAACCAGTGCGGCCACCAACCGCGGTGCCACCAAGTACTGGCGCGGGTCTATACCCATAACTTCCATGGCATCTATCTGTTCGGAAACCCGCATAGTGGCTAACCGCGCTGCCATAGCACCACCGGCTCTGGCCGCCACAATCAATCCCGTAAGCACGGGTCCAAGCTCGCGGGTAATACCGAGCGCGACCGTTGGTCCAACTAGGTTTGTCGCATTCACCAAATTAAAACCCAAATAGATCTGATAGGACATGGCCATGCCTGTAAAGGCACCGGTCAATGCGATAATAAAAATAGATTTATTTCCGATAAACTCCATATGGCGAATGATTTCGCCAAACCGATAGGGCTGGGTAAACAACAACGGAAACGATTGTTTAAAGAAAATGATGGTGCGACCTGTCTCCACAAAAAAACCATGGAACATTCGCCATAAAAACAAAAAAAACTCATCGATGACGCGATTCACTTTTTCACGGCGCTCTAACCAAACTGTCATGCTTTAACCTCGGAAATATTACCACTTAGATATTCTCGAGGCACTCTAGAAGCAATACCAGTAAAGATTTCGTAGGAAATGGTCTCAGCCAAAGTAGCGATTTCATCAGCCGCAATGGCCTGGTCCTGCTGCTGCCCGATCACCACAACTTCCTCACCCAAAATGGGAGGTGGTGTTGCCACATCTGTAATGTCTACCAAAATATAATCCATACACACAGTTCCTATCACCGGGACTCTTTGACCGCGGTACAATACCACGCCCTTATTTGATAGGCGACGAGGAAAACCATCAGCATAGCCAAATGCCACCGTCCCAATAACCGAAGGCCGTGGGGCTTGCCAGCGGCCGTTGTAAGAAACTCTTTGGCCCTTATCAATGCGATGTAAGTTCACAATACTGCTGTGCACCTGCAACACACCATGTAAACGAGGTTTTTTTGGATCCGCATGGCCCTCCTGTGTCCCCAAAATCTCAGGGCAAACCCCGTACAGGGAAATACCAGGGCGTGCCCCCAACCCCTTACTCAACTCATTGCCGCTTTGATGTCTAGCCACAAGAGCGGCACTATTGAGGGCATGTACAGAGAATTCTCCGCTCCAGCCACTGAGAATGTGGCGGAAGGCTCGAAGTTGAGTTTGGGTATATCCCTCTGCATTAAATAGGTCCTCCCCGTCAGAAAGATGTGTGCACAGACCCTGCACGTGCAGCTTTTTTTGCGCATCGAAATATTTTCGCAAGGGTATGACTTCAGCTGGCGAAAAGCCCAATCGATGCATTCCGGTATCAAACTTAATGTGTACGGGATATTGGCTATTCAGTGGCAGGTTTTGATCTAAAACTTTCACCTCTTCCCAGCTACTTAAAACCGGAGTTAACTTGTGGGCCAGCAATGCGTGAGCCGAAACATCGGTGTAGGTAGGACCAAACACAAGTATTTGCACCTTATCCAGCCCCGCCACTCGGAGCTGCACCCCTTCTTCAACAAGGGCCACACCAAGATGGTTCACTCCTATTTTCACTAATTGCTTTGATACTTCGATGGCACCATGCCCATAGGCATTTGCCTTAACCATAGGACAGAAAAATTCTTCTGGTGCGACCATGCTTCGCAACTCAGTCAGGTTTGCACAAAGTTTTTCAAGATCAATACTGGCAAATGTGGAGCGCAGCCTCGGACCTGAATTCATTTTCTCTTCCTATTTCGGTTCAACAAAAAAATCGGGGACAAAGTGAGACGGCACTGACGACAAACACACCCGGTTATGGCCAGCTCTCTTTACTTGGTCAAGGGCCTCATCGACCGCCTTCAGCAGTTCATCGGCATCACTACAAAGCGAAGGATATTCACCCACACCAATACTCAAAGTCACCGTGGGTGGGTTTTTCACCAAGTGGGCAAGGCTCAAGGTCTCAATAATTCGGCGCAGACGTTCTGATTTTAGTGCGGCCCCCTTCTTCGGAGTGTGAGGCATAATCAAGCCAATCTCTGTTGGCCCCAAGCGCCCCACAACATCATTGAGACGGCTGTTCTCTGACACCACCTGGGCTATGGCTTTTAACAATACATGAGCGTCCCGCGGCTGCTGTTCTAAATATTTTGAAAAATGATCTATGGATAAAATGGCCAAACTCACCGGTTGTGTGATTCGCCTGGCCCGAGACACCTCGGCGCGCACTGCTTGCAAAAAATTTGACCGGTTAAGCAGTCCGGTCACCTCATCGACCTGACTTAGCCGATGAATTTTCCGCTCGAGCCCCTGAGTGATGGCCAACTGCCCAAGAGCACCTAAACAGGCTTTTACATAGGGGTCGGTGGCTTCGCCATTTTTCACTGTCACAGAGTTCACTGGCAACACAAAAATGCCTCGAACGTCACTTTGAACTCGAAAAACAAAGGCATCGTATTGGGCCCACCCTAGCGTGTTCTCTACAAGTTGCTTCATCCCAGTGATGCGCTGTGGATCTTGAAGCTGTTCCATTGGGGGGAGATTTGCGTTTTCCGTCAGGTCGATTCCGTGGCCGCGCACCCCAACCAAAGAGTGTCCCTCGGCTTGTGCTAAAACCAATGATTGTTGGCCCGGAAGGTATTTAAAAAAGGCGATGGCCTCACCGCTCAAATAGCGGCGACACTCTTTTAAAAAATGTTGAACAGAGGCTTCTAATGTTTTCTTTTTATGCAACTCTACCAACCACACTTCAAATAAGGCCAAGCTTGAGGGCGACGCTTTGGGTCTGCCCTCTTGCAGCTGATCTTTGAGTTGTTCATTCATGTAAATAAAATAATTTGTGGTTGCAGCGCGATCCACCGCCTGAATTAACAAATCTGTATGACTTAAAGGAAGGGCTAAACAGTCGTAGATGCCTTCACTATAAAGAGACACTCCTTGTTGAAACTGTTCATTTTCTGCCAACAGAATTAATTGCACCTCTGGCAATAGACGCAGTAGATGTTTCACTAACTGTTTGTCGACATCAGCATTATCACTGAGGGCCAGCAACACAATATGCGGCGGAGTATCGCTAATCCGCTGTTCGATTTCAATTTGATCAAGAACGAGGTGACAATTATAACCCGTCTGCCCAAGCCGATTGGCCACTTCACTGCCACGATGGGAATCTCCATCGATAACGAAAACAGAAAAAGCCGAACGGTATTTAGCTATATTCAATTCTCAACCCTCACCTTGGGAGGGCGAATCACCACTTGAAACTCTTCGGCCTCTTCGTCGATGATTGCGCCAGACCTAGAGACTTCGCTAGACTCTGCATGGGTGTCAACGGCTTTCCAATCCTCAGCCCCATTTTCAGACACAGAAAGGGCCAACTCCGGCGCCTCTTCTTCCTGCACGTCCATCACAACCTCATCTTCATCGTCTGGAAGCTCTCCGGCAAAGGTCATTTCATCGGGAGCCGGAGCCACGGGCAAGCCGTCGGCGGACGATCCCGTTAGAGGTTTGAGCTTACTGGAGTCTCCCGGCACATTGGGATAAGGAGCGTCAGACTCTTTGCTGGGCACCACAGCATGGGCTGTCACAGAAGTTTTCAAATCTAAGGCCGTCTGTAGACGGTCGCCATCAATAGTGGGAAAGGAAATCACAAATGTCGCACCGGAGGCATTATCTATATCTAAAAAGATTTCCCCCCCCATAGCTGTCACTAAACCCTTTGCCACAGACAACCCCATACCAGACATATCAGAATATCCCGGCAAAGAATAAAATGGATCAAAAACCCGATTAAAATCTCCTTCAGGCAATGTAGCAGAGGGCACATAAATCTTTAGAGTTAAGGACTGCCCCTTTGGCTCAATATCAAAATTCATTTCTTTTGGGCCTGCTGCATTTAAAATTCCGAGACTGAAGCCAATCACTTGCTCCACGGCCTGCTGCACGGCTTTCACATCTATGTCTATCAGTCGATCTGTGGACAAAGATTTTGACACCTTAACATGCTGATCGGCCAAAGTTTCTTTAAACACTCCCAATGCGGTAAGCACCACATCTTGTAGGTCTGACTTTTGCCGTTTGAAATCTTTAACCCCTACAAAGCGATTGAGATTCTCCACAATATCTCGACCCCGCCGAGCTTCGCGCTCTATCACTGTGAAGTGTTGGCGAAGATTCTTTTCTTGGGAGAGTGTGCGCGCCATTTGAGCGTGTCCGAGAATCGCAGAAAGTGGCCCTTTAAGCGAAGCCGCCAAACTGCCGCCCACCTTTTTTAAAACATCATTTTCTAGATCTCGCCGCACTTCCTCATTGTCATAGGCTGAAACTTTGGTGCTTTTGGGATTTACCAGGACCGTATTTTGCGGTGTCATTTGACGGGTTTCCACTGGCAATGGACTCTGCGAGGCTAAACGCATTAATGCATCTCTCACTCCATTTTCATGAGCACCAAAAACATCTGAGGGTTTTGGAGTCTGACCTGCCGCAATGTTCAACACAGCACCTTTAAGATACTCCAGTTTGTCCATAGACGGCTTAACCATAACCCACAAAAGGGCCGCCAAAAACAGGGCAAAACCCAGCCCCATAAACAGAAAGGTCAACCCATAATTTTCTGCCGCGGTGACTTGGCCCATTGCCGGGACGGCGATGGCCACATAGAGGTTTGTGTTCGCCACTTGCTCATAGGCACCAACCAAATAATCGGCACTAAAATTACGAAACTCACCGGTGGCTTTTAAATTTTGCTGCCCCACCAGTTGCGATATTAATGGGTGTCGCTGAAGGGATGCTCCCAAATACTCTTGATCTGCGTATCCAAGGGCTAGACCCCTGTTGTCTACGATAAACACTTCATCTGAACCTGACTTAAACGCCTGATTCAAATCTGCAAAAAATTGAATGGGCAAAAAGGCCAATCGAACCACGCCACTGGTTTTTGCAGAGGACATTACAACAATGTAAGGCAGCCCCTTGTCGTCTAAAACTCGAGTCCAAGCTGTGGATTCCTTGGAGACTCTGGCAAAGGGCAAATCCGCAGCCAATCGAGTCATTGCCGTTAAATCCTTGCCAAAGGCGGAACTTTGGCTGACCAGCCACTGGGGTTTCCATTGACCATCACTTCCAACGACAAAATCAGATACGGCCAAAAAAACTGATTTATAGATGAGTCCCTGCAAATCCGACTCAGACTCGGGCATTGATCGAAGCGAATAGTTAACAGCGTCCACATGGGTCTGCACAGATCGGCGCAATAAAGTGGCCTCTTTCACCGCATGTTTCTGCAACGCTTGAGCCTGTGAAATTTTTAATTGCCGAGCCGTCTCCCAAATGGCCGCTCCTGTAAAGACCAATACGGCCATAATGGTAGCTATCACGGTCCAATGTTGAATCTTCATAACTAGGCCCCTTGCCTATTGCGGCAGATTGTTTTCTTGTTGTTTTTCTTCTTCCGGATAGCGAAACACAAAACCAAAGCCAAAATACATGGACACGCCTGGGTTCACATTAAATTTCATATCGGCACGAAACCAAAGGGGTTCACCAATTTGGGCCATGATCCCGCCGCCCATATGCCCCCCTCCGAATATCTTCCAATCTGTTTGACTTGTACCCAAATACCGATGGGCATCAGCACCAATATAGAATAACCCCAACATTTCTTCTAAGGGATAGTTAATTCGATAACTCAAGGATAGGTTCTGCCAATCCACACCCTCATCATGTCCGACCATGCCTCCTAATTCGACAAACGGACCTCGCTTAGTCGCCCAGGACATCCTCATGCCCCACATGGACATGATTTCAGTCACGTACTCCACTTGATCGGGCAAGAAAACCCCAGCATGGGCCCCGAGCTCAAAGCCTATAGGCTTTTCTTTACCGTCGCCCTGTTGGGCTTCAACACTGGCGGCAAACAGATGGGTTGTCATGACAAAAACAGCGGCTAAATAGTATATTTTTTGTTTCATCTTCATTATGGTAATCCATTCGTAAGAGGTGAACAATGCTGCTTGACCCATCGTGTGAAAGTTCCGATATTAATTTTAATGGCGAAACGATACGAAGGCCAATTACTTGGCTACGATGACACCGAAATTTTTTACCAAACATGGGAACCCAGCGAAACCCGAGGTGTGATCGTTGTCACCCACGGCATGGCTGAACACTCTGAATGTTACCATGAATTTGCTGAAGAGATAAGCAACGACGGCTGGATGGTAGTAGGATGGGACCTTCGAGGACATGGTCGATCCGGTGGCAAACGCGGATACGTGGCCGATTTTTCCGACTATATATCTGACCTTGAAAAAACCGTAAGCCATATTTTGACCGAACAAAGTGGGGGCGGCCAGCCCTTGGTCCTGCTTGGCCACTCTTTGGGCGGCTTGATCACCACTTTGTTTTACCTTAAAAACCAAACCAAAGAGGTGAAGGCCTTGTGCTTAAGTTCCCCCGCTTTGGGTTTAGCTATCAAGGTCCCCAAGTTCAAAGATACCCTGGCTCGCTTGGCTGCCGACTGGATGCCCACCCTCACCCTCTACAACGAGATCAAATATTCGGATTTGGTGCGCGATGAGGCCAAACAAAAAGCCTACTCCCATGACCCTCTACGTCACGATAAAATTTCACCTGCCGTATTTTTGGGAATGCTTGCGGGGTTTGATACGGCCATGCAGGGAGCAAAATCCATTCAGATCCCACTTTTACTGCAGCACTCCGGAGATGACCGCATTGTCAGCCCCGATGCTGCAAAAAAGTTTTTTGAAAAGGTCGGTTCTGATCAGAAAAAAATCATTGTATATAAAGACAGCCTGCATGAAATATTTAATGACCTAGACAGAACCGAGGCCATTTCGGATCTGCGTGAGTTTTTGCGAAGAATTAAGTAACCGCCGAGGACCTATGAAATTCAATATTTGGCTAATAGCTCTCGTTGCCGTGTCCATTCAAGGCTGTGCCAGTTCTGATACCTACGAGCAAACAATTCGCACTCACTCACAGGAAGTTAAGCGATACCAGGGGTTTTACAACCAATACGAAGTGGGCGCCACACTTATGGATACGAGAGTGACCTCATCCATTTTAGAGCGCATGGCTGAGTTTAAAAAGTGGTCACCTTCGAAGCTGCAAGAGGAAATCGACCGCGCAAAGGGCGACAGCCATTCCAATACCAAATTATTTTTAAGCCTGTATACGCCGGAGCGGCAACACAACGATCTTGATAAGTCTAAATCCATGTGGGAAATCTACATGGAAGTGGACGGTCGTCGCTATGAAGGTCGCGTGAAAAAGAAGTCGGACCTCAACCTTTTTGAACTCAAATCCCTCTATCCCTACCATACCCGCTGGAGCAAGGGCTATGAAGTGGTCTTTGGCGTGCCGTTTTCAGCCATTGAAGGACACCCCATTAAGGTTGTTTTGGCTAGTTCACTAGGAGCCAGCGAATTTAAATTTTAGCTCCGTGGCATTCATCGATACGGGGAGGTAGTATGAAGATTCAACCCTTTAGAAATTTCACGGACGAAGAACGAGACACCTGGAAACTTCTTTTCCGAAACTTAGAATACAGCAGAACCCACCAAGCGCATCCCATTTTTCCAAAGGGTGTTAAGGCCCTAGGGTTGTGTGAAGACCTGCCGGATCTCGATGAGGTGAACGAAATACTCATGGACTTTACGGGATGGCAGGGTGTTCCCGTGGAAGGGCTTGAAGATTTCGAGAGTTTTTACCCCGGCTTAGCGGAACGAAAATTTCCCATTGGCAACTTTATTAGAGATCGGCAGGATATCACCTATACACCGGCACCAGACATTTTTCACGACCTCTATGGACACCTCCCCCACTTGACCGATCCAGATTTTGCACAGTTCTGCGAAAACTATGGACGCCTAGCTAGCCGGTACTTGGGGCAACCTGAACGAATAATTAAGCTAGAACGGTTTTTTTGGTTTACCGGCGAGTTTGCATTGGTTGAAACACCAAATGGCCGCCGCATTTTTGGTGGCGGCATCTTGTCGTCAAAAGGGGAGTGCGATTACTCCCTCAGTGATAAACCCACAGTCCGCCCTTTCTCGGTGAAAGAAATCACTGATCAAGATTACCGAATTGATATTATGCAAGAAACTCTTTTCCTTCTTGAAAGCCCCGAACAGCTTTACAACAGCTTAAGCGAACTTGAGAGTATCATTGAAGATACTCCCGCGCTTATTGATGCGGCCAAAGGTAAGAAGACTTCTTAAAATATTTTTTGGCGCCAGTCCGATGGCTCCGGTTCGTGGGCGCACCTAGGCTAAGACCACTTTTTCATCAAACGGGTATACGATAGCTCTGCGAATGGGTTTGTCTCCCAGGTGGGCCTTTATAGCCTCTGAGTAGATCTCAAGTTGTCTTAGTGCCCGCTCTTTATACTTAGTGGATCCGGATTTGTAGTCCACTACCCACACCTCGCCGTCCACTTCTCCCCAGAGGTCTATTTGCCCCTCCATGATGCCCTTGTCGCTTAGCAATTGAAAGCCCCATTCCACATGTCCAGATTGAATCAGCTTCCAAAGCGGAAATTCACTGCAAGTTTGCACATACTCTATAGCCCGCAACACTTCATCCGATCGCTCACCAAACCAACGAGTCGCTACTTCATTAAATCTAAATTCTGGTTGGTAGCGCAAAATCTCTAGCACTCGATGCAACATGACGCCATCAGCGGACGCTCTCACTTTCTTTAAAAGTGGACCAGCATCTTGATGACCTACCCCACTTGGGGGTGTCGCCTGTGTATCCACGGCTTCTAACATAGATGACACACTAAATTTTTGCGCCGAATTCAATTGACCCTGCCGCGAGGATTGAAATAGCGGTCTGACTTCCATGGCCTTTTCGCCGGATTCAGGCATCGAATAGTCTTCCCACGGCCCCTCTTCCACCACATATTTGTAGCTCTTGGTTTTGTGAATTCCAGGGGTCAGCGGGTTCTTCCACTGCGAAGCCCACGATCCAGGCTGAGGTGGATCTACCCATGACAAGAAAACTGAAACTTTCGCCCTTGTGAGTGCCACGTAAAGTACACGTTGATATTCTTTGAGCTCACGTTGATCCCACTTCTGGTACAATTCTCGATCGGATACGCTGGCTGTCATTTTCCCCGAATCGTCTGCGGGGATAAGCACACCCCAACGACCCGCCTCTTCATCGAAATTGAACAAGGATTTGCGGGCTTGGCTGGATGTGGTCTGCGGACGCTTATCCATACCAAACAATATCACGTGAGGAAATTGCAAACCCTTTGATGAATGAATGGTCATTAAATTCACTCGATTGGGTTCTAAGGCGGCGACAGCGTCATTTTCTTCAGCACCGGTGGATTCAGATATGTCTTTGACGTTTTGATTTACGAAATCCAAATAATTAAAACCTGCTGAGCGCTCTGCTTGCCGCAACTTATACACTAGCTTCCATAAATTGGCTTCTCGCCTTCCCGAGGAATCGTGAAAATGAGAAAAATCAAAAAACCCTAAGTCGGTGAGAGCTTTTTGAAAAGTAAAGCCCACTCCGCTTTCGCGGCTTGACGCTAAGAGTGAGGTGAGCATTTTAACTGCATCTAACTCTGTTTTTATTTTTGTTAATTGCTCCCAAAGAGTTTTCGGCCTGTCTGACAGCACATCCACCAATTCTTGATCAGACACCCTCACCCACGGCGACCGCAAAAGTGCCACCGTGTTTTCATTGTCATGAGGATTGATCAAAAACTTCAACAGGGCCAAGGCATCCATAATTTCACGGCGCTCGTAAAAACCTGAAGCGGCGTGCACATGAGTCGGGATATTGCGGTCGTTTAAAAAGTGGGCCAAATCTGTCAGACTTCTATTGGTGCGCGCCAAAATACAGATCTCTTCGTAAGCCACACCACTTTCGCGAAGACGCTTGATTTGTTGCAAAATGGCCAACCGCTCAAAATGGTCCTTGGCCATCGAATCGTCATTGCCCTTTGGCGCTTTGGCAATATATGCCACCACCTTGTCGGAATTTAAATCAGAATCCGACTTGGGAATCATCGGTTGAAACTGGGGATCTAGGCTCACAAAAAAATCATTAAAAAATAAAAGAAGTTCTGGATCCGAACGATAGTTTTTTTGCAATAGCCCAAGTTTTCCGCCCTGCTCTTTCACTTTGGCTTCTCGCTGACTAAATAACTCTGATCGTGCGCCTCGAAACAGGTAAATGCTTTGTTGCGGGTCACCAACCACATAAGTGGGTCTTTGTCCCACCAGTTGAGTTAAAACTTCAAGCTGTACAGGGCTTGTATCTTGAAATTCGTCAATCAACCAGTAATCCCACTGTTCAGAAAAGGCTTCACCAATCGCCGGGGCCTGCCTGAGGGCGGCTAACGAAACCAGCTCAAGGTCCACCATTTCGAACTGTCCGCGTTCTCGTTTTTGCGCCAAGAACAATTTGCTAAATTCAGCGAGAAAAGGCTTCAGCATTTCGTAAGTTCGAAAATAACCCGGCCAAAGCTCCATATCTAGATAGTCCCGTTCTAAATCTGCTTTCAAAGTTTTTAGAAACTCACCCACGGCATCGCTTGTGTCTTTTTCGAGGGGATCTTTTTTGCTGACCCTCGGCTTGTTACCAAGATTTTTTACTTTTTCTAAGATTTGAACACCGCTCACAAACGGGTTGTTCTTTAGTTCACGGCCTATGGCTTTTAACCCTTCAGAAAACATAAACCATGTTCCTTCGGGTAAAGCCTCACGTTGAATAATATCAGCCCAACTCTGTAGCTGCTCGGCATATTCTAGCATCATTGATCGATGGGCGGATTCAAAGCAAGACAGATCAAAGGGCTTCGCCTCTTGGTTTAACAGTGAGGCTTCATAATACTTTCGTGCAACCTCAGTTAATTGTTCAAACGAATAAATCTCTCGCATCTGCATGCCATCTTGTGAGTTTAAAATAATCTTTCTCACAAGGGATTTTGCCATTCTCTTTGCTTCATCACCGCCCATTACGGTATACGAGCAGTCTAAATCCACCAGATGCCCGTACTGCCTCAAAAATAAGCTCAACACTCCATGTATTGTTGAAATATGCAGCTGAGAAGGAGACGCCACGTAATCTAAAAGCTTTGAGTTTTTTAACTCTGAGGCCCGCACTATTAATCGCTCTCTGAGCTCTTGCGTGGCCTTTCTCGTGAAGGTCGTCACCACCAGCTGAGGCCACCTCTGGTTCTGGTCATAAAAAGATAGCGCCGTATCGAGCACTTTCTTTGTCAGGGCCGTAGTTTTACCCGCCCCTGCTCCGGCTCGAACGATTTCGTCTGTTAGTTCAAGTGTGAAGCTCGACATACTAATCTCCAACGACAATCACCACACAGTTGCGCGGGATCTTTTGGGTTTGGCGCAAATTTTCCGCTTTGCATTTTCTGAACTATTCCAGAAATCACCTCATTGGTGTTTTGGAAGAGGTGATTCATTTTTTCTTCTGTTATTTTTTCGGTACTCTTAATTTCGTAAAGAGTACTGGCCTTGTCTTCGACCTTGAAACCTGTCTTTCTCTCCATATCTTTGACATTATGATACAAGGCTGCCACCACATCCCCCTCAGGCAGCTCTGTAAGTCCATCGCGCACAGCTTGACCATATAAGGGCAACTGAAATCTATCGTTCTTCAACCAAGAACCGTGATTGGTGAGCCCATTGCCTGAGGATTTATAATCTATTACGGCATAATGGCCTTGTCCGTCGGTGTCGACGCGGTCAATAGCTCCCCGAAAAGGTATTCCGTCGCCAGATTCAGAAACCAATTGACCTAGATCTTCACTCCACTTTGCATTTACCTTAAGCTCCCGGCCCACTGTTCGTGCCTGTGGGAATTGACGACGGTACTCACCTTCGAAAAGCAAAAACTTTTTGGCCAGCTCTAAATATTGAGCCTGAAGCCCGGCCCATAAGCGCGGATCAGCCATTTTTACACGAACTGATTGTCGACATCTATCAATCACATCTAGCAACTCAGTTTCTGACCAATCAAATCGCATGGGCTCAGCCGTGAGGGCTTCAAAAAGTTTGTGAGTCAACTGCCCTCGGGTCATGGCATCCACATCCAGATCCACATTGGGCAAGTCGCTCAAATGAAATAACTTTTCAGCGGCAAAAACAAAGGGACATTTTTGATACTTCTCTAGTTGAGTGGCCGAAAGGGTTAACTCTGCGGGTTGAAATTCATCTAGTGGTTTTTCGCCTAAATCAACGGACATGGATGCACTCATCAACTCAAAGCGTTCGGCCGGCCATTGCCGCAACTCCTGGAGCTGATCAATAGATGCACGCTGAATATCATCCCACCGAGTCATTGATGGCACCTTCACAGCCTCAGGGTCTAAACCTTTTTCAATGGCGCCCAACAACCACAATAAAGATGGCAACTTCACCGCACCTTCAAAGTCGGAAGCGGCCACACTTAACTGCACTTTCTTAAAGGGTCGCTGCAAAAACCAGGCAAGGGTGAACTCCAAACTTGCATTTTCAGGTGGGCTCAGTTGAACACCTAAATCTCTATCTAACCGACTGAGATCACCATGAGTGATCCCTGTTCCCGATTGAGTTTTTAAGCTGTCTTCTGCTAAATCTAAGATAAACACATGGGACACATCTAACCATTCAGCGCCCTCAAGGTTTAAACAATGAATGCCATGATAATCAGGATCTCTTAACTTGATTTCACCGCGAGCGCTGACCTCTTCAAGGTATTTAATCCATGAGTCCAAGAGCAACGTGGTTTCAGAAAATGTCTCTGCAATCCAACGACTCACCAATTTCTCAAGGACCACAGCCGACCAGTGGGGCCGCCAATGCTTTATCGCCCAAACTAAAAATTCGTCGCGGGTGAGGGGCTGGTCCTTTTTCACCTCCGACACAAACATTTTTGACAACTCTGGTGATCGCAAAAGGTCTTCGTCGTCATAGATCACCGCAAACAAACTACGAAACTTTTCAAAATCCAACTCAAAGTGGGAGTCCACATTGTACAGAGCTCTTTCAAGATCCACACTGGACAACCTTCCCGAAGATAGCCGTAGCTCTGACAACCAAAAGCCCACCTCCGGAAAGGTCTGCAACGACGTCACTTGATCTTTGTTAACAGGAATTCCCTCTTGATCAAGATATGAAGACAGCACTGGCCAGTAGTGCTCGATCTGAGGGGCCAATATGGCCAGTTTAGACGCTGGCACACCCTGATCAAGATATTCTCTTACAAAATGTACTGCCGCTTTGACCTCGGCCAATTGTGTTGTGTATCGCTCTAATTGCAGATCAGGATTTTCCTTAAAGGCGGACTCTAGCTTTGTGGCATCTTCACTTTTTGTCTGTAAGTCGACAAAGCTTTCATAGGCAAAAAGTGTTTTTACATACCGCGAACGCCAACTCGGAGCAGGAACAAACACAGTCACTTGATTTTGTTCACCCAGTTGTTGAAATAAATGAACTTCAGGAAGACTCAAATCGGCGCCCAAGTCGACAACAATGTTCCGGGACCATGAATATCTAACTTCTTCCCTTGCCCCAAGTAGACCTGGCAACCATTTCTGCGGCACTAAACCATGTCGGTTTAAATCTCCCCACCATTGTTTCGCCAAAAAGTACCAACGGCCCCAGCGCATGAGACTGGCTCCGTTTTCTGGATTTCCCAACCACTCTTCCACCAATTCTTGGGAACCGGGTTGACTTAAAATGGGCAGCATCTGCTGTGCATAGCGAATCAAAGTGGAACTGGCCCCAGGCAGCTTGGCCCAAGAAAAGTCTTGTTGCTTCAACCATTCACTGGCCAAAATCTGCGTCAACCCAGGAGAAACCAATCGCCACTCGGGGCAAACTCGAGTGGCCATCTTTTGCCAAAGCTCTGCCGCTCGCAAAACGGCATCTTCTGGCAACAGCGAATGCCGTTTCAATAAAATTTTTTGAATTTCAAATTTGGCCGCCAAGGTTGGAACAACCCAAGTGGTGTTTTCAATATCAAAACCTTCTAATTCATCGGCCTGTGCTGGTCGAGGGTGTGGTTGCCACGTGAAACCCAATGCGCCTCCAAAGAGTCTAAATCATAAAGAGGCTCCCATTTTGCCCATGAGTATGGCTTCGGGCAAAGGAAAATCCTTCAACACTCTCTGGCATTAAAGCAGCACTGGCTCTGACCGTAAAACGCCACGAAATGTTTTTTATCGAGACGTTGCGTTATTATTAGGGTGACCGTGATAATTTCGAGTCACGCTCTTTGATCTTGTCATCGGCGTTGTTTGAGGCCGCGTCGAGCCGCAGAGCCGCCCTTGGAGTCGCCGAAGATATCAAAGTTTCCGGCGTCCATGCCAATCTCTGCAGTGAATTGCAATACATATCGGCGGTCTTCCAGCTGACCTGGGTACTCACCAAGCTCCACACCATAAGAGGCCGCATCAAACCGAAATAACCCCAAATTGAGCCCGACTCCGTAGGTTAAGTATCCCTGATTGAAACCGGCACGGGCATCGACCATGGGAAAGTCCACTTCCACACCCAAATGGATTCGACGCCCCAATTGATACTCTGACCGGTTAAGGTAGCGAACTTCCATCACCGGCGTGATACCCACTAAACCCGCATCAAATGAAAGAGAGCCACCTAGAGTCATATCATCCAGCTCCGAGGGTGGGGCCAATCTATTGGGCTCCGCCTTAAAAGTGGTGACTCCAATATTTCTCCAAACAAACGACACTGTGGATTTGATACCCGCATCTAACACCAAATTCATACCCATGTCTGCGGCATAGGCCGTGCCTTCATTTTGAATATTGCTAAACACGTCATCTGGGTTTAGCGAACCAATAGTGTCGAGGTCAAAAGGTTCACGACTACCCGTTCTTGTAATTCTCTTCACAACAAACCCAGCGTGTAACATGGGTAAAATCTTAAAACCGGTGCCAAGGGCTATGGCGTAGTCATTGGTCAGAAACACGTTAAGTTGGGGATTCACGGGGTTGTCCACCCACATGCTCGCATCGAAGTTATCGTATATCGCAATGGCAAGATAAGGCATAGTAAATGCCATTTTTAATCCGCCACCAAGCCAAATATGTTTACCGTAGAGTTCGCGTAGAGTGTCCGCAAATGTTCCTTGATTTTGTGCATTTGAAAGGGTTTGGAAGGCATCATATCCACTCACACCCACTTTGGGATCCACTATAGTCCAATAGTAACCCTTAGAGTCGGCAAGACCTGCGGGGTTATAGTAAATGGAATCCGAGTCATTCACGATCGCCGCATAGGCATTACCCATTCCAAGGGCCCGCACAGAAGTGGTCGTATTTACTATTTCATCTGCCCATACAGGGCCAACAAAAACGAAAATCAAAATGGAACTGAGAAGGCAACTTGCTACGGACACAAGCAGCCCCCGCCACCTTGAGGCGTAAAAGCATTGGCAAAGTCAGTGCACGATCCTATGCCAGTTGTGTCTCCCTCTTGAATGGCTGTTCGAATGGCCAACACCTGATCGGCGGAAAGTGCTGAAATGTCTGTGAGGTTACAAAAATCATAGGACGGATCCGGTACAGCTGCACCCAGTGCCGTGCAGAAAGTACCAATACCTGCAGTCTCTGAAGTTCCAACGGACACACCCGATGCAGCCAGGGCAGCTAAACTGAGATTGGCGTTTGCGATGGCTGTACCCAGATGGCGCGCTTCAGAGTCTGGTAGATCGTTGGTGTCGCAGGCGTCAAATCCCCCGTCAGCTAAGCCGTCATCGTCGGTGTCGGCGCGCGCACTCAGAACCACACCGATTTTTGCCAAGCTCAAAAACATCATAAAAAGATTTTCCTTAGGTGAACGATCGCTCGCGTCGCCAATGGATGTCAATATAGCCTCTGCAGAAACACAATCCTGAATACTTGTCGCCGTGGCCCCACCATATGCGGCCATAAAGAAAGCAAATAGTTTCGGATTAGTCGCTCCTTGCAGATCTTCAAGCATTGTCAAAAAATCATATCCACATCGACCGGCATAGGCCGAAGCATGCCAGAATTTAACTTCCCGATCCGCCAAAAAATCAGAAGACATAGCCGAAAAATTTGTAATGGCCTCGGCCCATGCTGACGAATTTAAATTCTGTTTAGCCGAATAAAACAAAGCTTCATCAGTGGTATTGTCGCCAATATCGCGCAAAAGATTTCCGGTACAGCTCAACTGAATGATACAAATGGAGAAAACAACAAATTCTAGGGCCGCTTTAGACATCTTGTTCATACATCATCCTTGATTTTATATCGAGCCCACAGACAGACTCTTCCCCCACTTATTTTAGGATACTTGAATCTTTATATAATGATAAGGTCCTAGTTCAATGGAACCCGACCTTTTGATGGCCTGAAGAGGCGCTTTAGAAGCGAAAAGCAAACTTTCCCACGTAGCGACGATCCTGACGTTTGGCTGTGGAATCGCCAATCTCTTCTCCGTAAGTGGCCACTTGAAATTGATATCTGAGCATGGCGAGCTCAAGCCCAGCCGTCCAGTAATTTTGGTTCATGCCTCCACGAACAAAAAACGCATCCGCCAAGTTGATTTCAAATCCGTAGTGAAGCCGTTCATTGAAATCAGCCACCTCGCCAGCGGTGAGCACATCGCGATACTCCACCGATACCGTCGATCGAGATCTTTTTCCCATAATCGGAAATACAGCTAGACCAACATCCACTGTTCCCGGTGTTGAAGCGGGTCGAGTGGATGTAGACAAAAACATCCCATCATTCACGTCGAAGGTGGTCCCCCCAACATCTCTATAAACAGCAGCCAAAGTGGGAAGCCAAGACCAGGGCGCTGTAAGCACCAATCCTGTGTCCACACCCACGCCAAACCCCTCTGAAGCCAACCCCGAAAGAGTCAACGCCGTCGACGTAGCATCAATGTCCGTGCGGGACACTTCCACCCGATTGATAGCTCGCGCATTGAATCCTAATTTGACTCGCCCATCAAATAAACGAAAGTTGAATCCCAACACGGCGGCATAATCATTGCGATAGTTCAACTCTAAGTTTGTGAGGGTGGCATCCACCTCTGCATCCGTAGAATATCGAGCATAAAGGCCCAATCCAAAATTAGGAAACACCAGTGACGGAAACAGCTGCGCCCGCTGATGCAGGCGTTTTTCAGGACGCGCCAAGGTCAAATTAAGAGTGGTTTGTGGGTCTAAAAAACCCAGAAGATTGGTGCCGGTAATCAGCTCTGTATCTTGACCAATTTCTAATTCGGGGTCGATGAGTGTGATAAAGTTGTCTCGCAGCTTTCCAAGGGAGGCCGGGTTTACCAGTAAAGCCGTCTCATCATTCACCACGGCCACACGTGCCCCACCCATACCGAGACTGCGCACGCCATTGTAAAACTCGTAGGTCTCTGCAGCAAATGCCGGCTCGACCTGAACAATCAACAGCGCAAAAACGCAACAAAGGCTATATAGCTTATTTTTATGAAAAGCACCGTCCATAGTGATTTTCTCCTCTTTCTAATTGTCTCATCGGCAACGCAGTGACTCAAGTTGAGACAGTCCATACATTTTCTGGACCAACGTTAGCTTGATTACGTATCATAGTCAGATAAGGTAAAAGACGCACAGAAAACTATTCAGGAGGACTCCATGAACAACTGGTACGGCAAACTCGGGCTTTTTGTCCTGGCTTTAGGCCTTGGTGTGTTTACAGCTGGCTGCGAAAGTGAAGACGACAATAACATTATGAAAGCCCAAGACTGCTTAAACAAAGTGACCGACCAAGGCGCTTCGGCCGCCGCCTGTCGTTCCTACGTATCTGGACTGACCTCGCAAAAAGCCTACATGCTTCGTTGCTCCATTGAGTTTGTGTACGGTGGCTTAACTACAGAAAAAGTGAAAAACGCGTTTCAAGAAATGTCGAACAATTCTAACAATGCTAACCCCGAAGAATTTTTAATTCAAAATTTAAGCCTCATAGACCCCAACGGCTCAGGCAGTAGCGATAATACGGCTCTGGCGAAAACAGCTTATGATTATTGTGCCTTATCTGGATCGGCTGGCCTCATCTACGTGGCAGGGCTTTCAAGAATTGGTACGTTGATCATTAATGCCGGTGGAGGCAATTTTGAAGCCAATTTGAGCGCATGCACAGGCCCAACCCCGACTGCTGATTGTGATCCTGAAGAAATCGGCGAAACAGTAGCTGCCGTAGCCGATAGCTATTGCGTCGGAGACAACGTCAACTCAGACGTTTGCCAAAGTTTCTTAGATGCCCAAGCCAATGGCGAAAACAACGAAGCCATAGGTAACTACATTTTAGAAAATTGGAGCGGAAGCTAATTGATAGCTTCGCAACGCTAAATACTTCCAAACAAAGAAGCCAGGAAACCCCTGGCTTTTTTTATGAACTCTACCCAACAAAGACTTTTCATCTAACCAAAAAAAGGAATGAATCAAACCGTCTCGGAATCAAATGAAAGCCGAACCAGCAAATGGACAAAACCCGATCAAAGAAAACTGATTCAAAGTAAACCCGAAGGCTCCATCATCAACAGCGGTCCAAAAGGAAGGGCCAGGCCGCAGACATGGCGTCCTCCCGATGTGCATGGCGTATCCGGGTTGCGGCACGCAGTGACGCAATCCGAAGACGACATGCGGCCACTCGGGTCGGCGCCATGTCTGCGGCCTGGCCCTTCCTTTTGGACCGCTGTTGATGATGGACCGGACCCTGCAACTGATCTTTTAGTAGAGAGAGTGAATTCTGGTGTTAGAAATCCAAGGACATCTCAAGCATGTAACGACGACTCTCGATAGGAACATCAGAAGTGCCCACTTCTTCTCCCCAACTGGCCAGATCCAGCTGAAACCAACCAAAGCGCGCACCAAAACCCGCCGTCCAATATCCCTGATTTAAACCCATAGACCAATGGCCTTTCCACCAGCTAAACATTTTCCAGTACATTTCTGCACCCATGTGTAAACCTTTAAGCATGGTCCAGTTGTCGTGCAATATATCTCGAATATCCACGGCGAACTTGGGATCAAAAACCCAAAAGTTTGGTAGGTCAAACTTGGCCCCCAAATCCATTCGTCTTTGTAATTTGTCAGGCTCGCCCGATTCAGGGCTGATTAGATGAAAATTAAGTGGGTAACCCATATCAAATACGTTTCGCATAACCACCGCAAAAGATGGTGCTGCAAAACCAAGAAAGGACCATTTTCCCACTTTTGGTATGTGAGGTGTATAAAATACTGCGAGATCCGCATCTATTGTCATTCCCTCTGAAGCACTGTCGGTATCAAAGGGTTGGGCCCCTTCTTGAGTCAGGTCTGCAGCTGCCACGGCTTCTTCTACATGCACCCGATGAATGGCCTTTAAGGTTCCCCCCACTGAGAACTCATCTTTTTCGTCCACAATGTCCACATCCAGGTTTCGTGCATAGGAGTAGGCGAAGGTCGTATCGATGTATCCGTTCACGTTGATTTGCGGTCCCACTTGTTGGTGCATGCTCAGATCAATGGATACATCCATGGGGATAATGGCAATACCCCAATTGGGGCGGGCCCACACGGCCCCTATGGTGGGGATGCGCGAGAAAAAGTGATTACCGTAGTTGTCTTGAATTAAACTGAATATTTGATCTTCTGGGTTGCCTGATCCTTGGGCGCTGGTGATATCACCGATCAAGCTAAAATATTCCATGTCGATACCGCCCCGAAGAAACATGTGCAAATTACCATCTTTTCTTCGAGCCAAAGCGGCTGGGTTATAAAACAAGGCATTATAGTCTTCAGCTACGGCAGAAAACGCATTCCCCATTCCGAGGGCCCGGGTGCTTGTGTATTCCTGGTGAATAGAAAAGTCCAGCACGTCAGCGGCGCCGGCCATGTTCGCATACGAAATGATCCCAACGAGTGTTGCACGAACCAAATATCTCAAATTCAGTTGCATTTTTTAAGCCCCCCAAAAATGTTGAACTAAAAGTCTATAATCAAATACATGTATAGGGTATAGTTAAAGGATGAAAACTGTGATTTATGGTGTGGCGTGTTTAAGCCTCTCTCTTTTTTTGATGTCCTCTCGTTGTTGGGCCGTCGGGCACCCCGATGCGGGCATTGCCAAACCTCTTCCGGAGCCCGAACAAAAACTCGAACCCGTCCACCTAGAAGAAGCCAATCTGGTCATCAGCGAGCCGCCCAAAGAAAAACCCGATCAGAGAATCTGGGATCGTTACTACCCTTATCATCAGGCCATTTCCCCGCGGGCCGGGCTTTTTATCGACCGAGTGAATTTTAGAGAAACCAGGCAGGCTAACTTTTTTATTGGTTTTAACTACCTCATGCCCAAATACTATTCTCCTCAATGGGAAATAGGTGTGGATATTGGCAACGATTCAAGGGGTTATATTAACGTGCTCAGGCGTTGGACCATCAACGAACGAGAAGGCCTACGCCCCTTCCTGAAGTTTGGAGTTTTGCACCGCGCCGAACCGCGTGACCGGTTCGCTACATTTTTAAATAAAGACAATTATTTTGCTAAAGCTGGCGGCGGCTTGGAAGACCTCATGGAAAAACCAGTGAGCTTTCGATTTGATGTGGAACTTGCGGTGGGAATTCAAGATATCATCGCACTGGGAGCCCTGGGGTTTTCTTGGGGGCTATGACATAAGGTCGTTCACTAATTTCTTAATGGCCGTCTTTAGGTCAGCCAGTGAACCTTCGTTTTTAATCACGTAGTTGGCTTTTTCAAGCTTGTCGTCAATCGGCCACTGGGTGCCTAACCGCTGATCAATAGAAGCATCATCAAGTCCGTCTCGTTTTTCAATGCGCTGCCGCTGCAAGGCCTCAGGCGCATAAATGAGAACGGTCGCATCAAAATGATCTTGCAGATTTTTTTCAAACAATAAAGGGACGTCATAAAAGGCAAGCGCTTGTCCACTTTGCTCTAGCTCTCGCCTTTGTTTATTTTGAAGTTCCTGGACCTTCGGGTGAACGATGGCCTCGAGGGCCCGCCTTTTGACTTCGTCAGAAAAAACAATCGCCCCCAATGCCGAGCGATTGATTTCACCATCGGGTCCGATCACGCCTGGACCAAAGTGATTGATGACATCTCGATAGCCCTGGCTGCCCCGTGCCACAGCCTGCCGAGCGAGGATGTCAGCATCAATTACTGGATAACCCAGATCTCTGAGAATTTTTGAAACCGTACTTTTGCCCGAGGCAATTCCGCCGGTTAACCCCACCCATTTCATGTCTCGTCCAAGGGCTAGAATCTATAATTCATTTAAGCTCTGCATCCCGACAACCGACAAGTTAGCAAAGAATTGGAGCGCTTCTAGTGTCGCAAAAATACGAATATTTTGGCAAATACATTCTACTTGAAAAGCTAGCCACTGGTGGCATGGCTGAAGTGTTTCTGGCGAGAACGCCTGACGTTGGTGGCGTGAGTAAATTTGTAGCTATCAAACGAATTTTGCCCCAGTTTTCTGACAACCCTGATTTTATCGAAATGTTTAAGGGCGAAGCAAAAATTGCCATTAACCTTTCTCATAGCAATATCGTATCCATTTATGAATTCGGAATGGACAAGGGTCAACTTTTCTTAGTTATGGACTATGTCGAAGGCAGAAATCTTCGACAGATTTTGAACAAACTCAAATCCAGTAACAAAGTCTTCTCCACAGACCAAGTCACCTACATGGTGAAGCAAGTGGCCGCGGGACTCGATCACGCCCACCGATCTGTGAACAGCTCTACAGGAAAGCCTCTCAACATCACCCACCGTGATATTAGCCCACAAAACGTCATGGTCAGTTTTGAGGGTGAGGTCAAAGTGGTAGACTTCGGTATTGCTAAGGCTGAAACACAAATTGAAACCACAAGAACCGGCACTTTAAAGGGAAAATTCGGCTACATGAGCCCTGAACAAGCTGAAGGCCAACCCACAGATTTAAGAACAGACATTTTTTCTTTAGGAATTGTGTTGTGGGAACTCATCGCCAATGAGCGACTTTTCACTGCAAAAAATGAAATGGGAATTCTTCGCAAAATTCGCGATTGCCAAATCCCCAACCTTCGAAAGATCAACCCAAATATCGACCCTGAACTTGAACGAATCACTCTTAAAGCCTTGGCCCGTGACCGAAACCTCAGATATCAAACGGCTGCGGCCTTACACAGAGATTTAAACCGCTTTTTAAATCGCCAGTATCCTGACTTTTCACCACATGATTTTTCTGTGTTTGTTAAAACTCTCTATGCCACTGAAGTCCTTGAAAACCGAAAACGCCTCATAGAATATGCACGCATCGAATTTTCGAGCACAACCAACCAGACCGACAGTGATGATCGCACGATAGTGATGACTCAATCGGCTGTTCAGCCACAGCAGTCATTGCCCGATCTCTCATCAGCTTCAGAAGCGGCTATCACCCTATCAAAAACTCTGACCGATACGGATGCGGCCCCTAGTGATGCGATTCGACCTGAACAAACCGCTACGAGCACAGAAGCCTTACCGGGCCCATTTTCTCAGGACCCAGGCTCTGAACCTCAAAGCGACACTTTCACCGGACTGAGCGTACTTGATAAAACATCACTCAATCGAAGCGCCGAAGAACTTCTCGTCAAAGACAACCCGAGCCCTGCTCGTGGTCCACGCCAATCTGTAGTTGAAGAAGATGATTTTGAACTCGAAGATGATTTCTCGTCAAGCCAGCGTCGCCTCTCGGCCCGCAGAACAAAAAGTGGCGGTGTTGCCGGCACATTATTTACGGGCATACTTGTCATGGCTGTACTCGTGACGTCCTATGCTGTACTTTGCCGGTTCATTCCGCAACAAATGGGCTTGATTGCACAGGCTGTGGCACCGCTTTTGCCCAACGACATCAATGTAGCCCTGCATGGCGATGAGCTCTACAAGAATCTCACCTCCACAGGTCCACAGCCGCAAAATACAAACACTCAAAATCCACATGTGACTACGCAAAATCCAACAGGCAATGCACAACCAACACCAACGCCTAGACCTGTGGAGCCAAATTCAAACACGAACAGCCAGACCATCGCTGCAGTGCCATCCCCCTCAAACAATACAGACTACGTCACTACACCTAAAGTCGATGGCGCCACCCTCACACCACCTACTGAAACCGCCGCCAGCGAAAAAATCCCCCTGGTTGTTAATAGTAACCCTTCAGGGGCTGAAATATGGATTAATGGCGTGAACACATCAGAAACAACTCCAGCTCGCATTTATGTACCTGCTGGAAATCAATTTAATATTGCACTCAAGAAAGATAAGTACATCACTTACTCGCGGCCAATTATGGATGCGCGTCAGGTGGGGCGAAGTTTTCATGCCACTTTACAAAAGGCCATGGTGGGCTACTTGCACATCGATGTAAAACCCCCTCGAAATGCTCGAGTTTTCGTCAACGGCAAACACTTAAAAGGCGAACTCTTACCAGTTCTTAACTATGCCATTCCGGCAGATAAAACGATCACTGTCATGGCCGAAAATCCGCTTACCGGCGCCCGCGCCACTAAAAGAGTGAAGCTGCAAACTGATGAGCGACAAAAAGTGATTCTCGAGCTTCGAAGTCCTGCTTCCAAGTAACCGTAAAACTAGACACTGCCCTAGCCACTTGGTATGACCGAGATTATGAACAAAACCCTTTTGCACCATTTTTTGGACGCCGCCCACCGCCCCAGTCACCTATCTGCCTTTATTTTCAAAAGAGGTCGAAAATGGCTGCATCGATCTTGGCCGCAGGTTTTTAACGATGTGGCTCAGCTCAGTTCAGGTTTAAGCGAGCTCGGCCTTAAAAAAGGGGATCACATAGCTATCTGGGGCAACACAAGAATGGAGTGGGCCCTAGCTGATTTGGCCGGCCTTTCGCTGGGGGCGATTGTGGTGCCCATATATGCCAACAATCATGTGGATGACATTGAATACATTCTGCACCACTGCGAAGCCCAATTTTTAATTTGTGAAAATAGCGCCCTTCTTAAAAAATGGGCACAAGTGGATAGATCGCGATTGCAAGTGAAACAAGTCATTTGCATGGATTCTCAGTGTCAACGACCAGAATTTGTAAAGACTCTGAGAGAAGTCTCTGAAATGGGAGCCGATTTACATAAAAACCAACCCGAGGCGCTTAGTGATCGATGTCATCAGTTGAGTCCTGACGACGCAGCCACGGTCATTTACACATCAGGAACTACGGGACGCCCCAAAGGGGTCTTGCTGACACACAGGCAGATTATTAGCGAAGTGTCTGACGTCTTCAGTGCTCTTAATTGCACTTCACAGGATTGCACACTGAGCTTTCTCCCCTACGCCCATATTTTTGGACGCGTTGAAATGTGGGGCAGCGTCTATGCCGGGTACACCTTGGCGTTTGCCGAAAGTATTGAACGACTCAAACATAATTTGCGAGACATCAAACCCACTATTCTCATCGGAGTACCGCGAATTTTTGAAAAACTACACAGTGCCATTGTTTCGCAATCAGAAGCGTCACCCTGGAAACGAAGTGCATTTCGCTGGGCCACTGATGTGGGACAAAAGATCAGTGATCATAAACAAAATCGAACGCTTCCCTCGTTTGCGCTATTAACGCAGTCGATCCTGGCTAAATCATTGGTTTTAGCACCGGTACAAGATGTTTTAGGAGGCCGCCTACGCTTTGCAGTCTCAGGCGGAGCACCGCTAAGTCGAGAAGTGGCTGAGTTTTTTCACTCTCTGGGCCTTCTTGTTCTTGAAGGCTACGGCCTGACAGAAACCACTGCTGGCGTTATTCTTAACACTCCATTTTCTTACCGCTTTGGTACTATCGGAAAACCCATTGGTGACGTGCAAGTTCGCTTGGCCCCTGACGGAGAACTAATGATTCGCTCTGATAAAGTCATGAAAGAATATTTCAAAGACCCAGAGGCCACTCAAGAGGCCTTTGAGGACGGCTTTTTCAAAACCGGTGATATTGCTCAAATCGATAAACAGGGCTTTATAACCATTACGGACCGAAAAAAAGACCTGATAAAAACAGCCGGTGGCAAATATGTAGCGCCACAAAAATTAGTGAGCCGATTAAAAATCAGTCCCTATATTTCAAATGTTCACGTTCACGGTGATAAAAGAAAATATATCGTATCACTTTTGACATTGGATGAAGCGGCAACCACCCAATACGCCAAGAAAAAAGGCCTTTCATTTCAAAACATGAGTTCACTGGTCACTCAAAAACCCATCCAAGACCTGATTAGAGAAATTGTTGCCGAGGCCAACTCACATCTTGCCAGCCACGAAACAATAAAAAACTATGCGATCTTACCCACCGACTTCACCGTGCAATCTGGCGAACTCACACCTAGCCTCAAGGTGAAACGAAACGTAGTGGATCAAAACTACGCCACACTTATTGACGAGCTCTATGGGATCACGTGAAAGCTTATTTATTTAAACATCGGCACGTAGAATCTGAAACTGACAGAAAAAAAGTATGAACTCTGGTCAACGCGTCGACTAAGTGAGTGTTGGTACACATCTGTAGCCCTATGAAACTTTCAGCTTATAATCCGGGTTAATTTTTGAATAAAGCTTTATCAACTTGTCTGTACTAAACTTATCGATTCGATGGTTGAATATACGACTCATATCCGCTTTTGGTATTTCTAAAAATTCAGCCATTTCCACATCTTTAAAGTTCTTTCTTTGTGCGTATTTCAATAAGTCCTGGCAGATGCGAAAACGAAACCTAGCAAGCTCGTCAGCATCTGGATCGAGCATCAAAAAACCTTCTACCTTTTCAAGATCCTTACGAATTCTAGAAAGCCTTTTCTCTTTTGGAAAACTCATGACTGCCTCCTGTAGGCATTAACTATGCCAATATATATTTCATTTTTCTCCAAAAGCCATACAAGCTTGTATCTCTTGCCTTCTAGCCTAAGGTTGTCTGTGACAAAATACTCGAAAATATCATCTCTTGTTTGCACAGGAAAAGTGCCTCCATCAAGCAATGCGACCAAATCCAAGATAATCTCATCAGTGATCGAATCACTATGCTTGATTTCATAATGAGGGTCGATAACGGCCTTTTTAATTTTTCGACCATTCACTTCAATATTTAGAGGATACTCTCGCCGTTTCATCTGCAGGAACTATATCATATGTTGTCTGATCTGACAACTATTTATTTGATAACTCTGCTCGGCCGAGGCTAATTAATGACATCCAACCCCTAACTGTCTCACCGGAATCTATTTTTCCGCAATCCTCATTTATGTACTCTCAGGGACTTTTTTATTTGAACATCGGCACGTAGAATCTGAAACTGACCGAAAAAAAGTATGAACTCATATCGAGACGCCGACTGAGTCCATCATTGTTTAAGGCCACCTCACCTGCCGCGGCCGAATTGCTGTTTGAAATGGGAGTGGTCGCCTCTTTAAACTTGAGTTCACCAGTCCCTATTCGCCGATACCCTAGCTCAAAGTAGCTAGTAACATTGTCTACAAATAAAACTTCAAGCGCCATACCCGTTTGCCACGATATCACCTGCCCCGTGATCTCTTCCGTAAAGTCACTGGGGCCCAAATCGGTGGTGCCTAATGCCGTCATCGTGTAAGCGTTGGTAACGCTCACATCTGCCATGCCAGCCCCCGCAAAGAGAATAACTTTTAAAGTAGGGGTGTGATGCACGTTGAATTCTAAAGTGGCATTTGGGTGCGATGCACGTACCGTGCTGTCTAAGGTGAAATAATCCTGGCCGCCACTGTCTTTTCCGGCAATGCCCGTGAGGGCCTTGGGCTGAATGACCTCGTACCCCACACGAAGGTTTGCCATATCGCCAATACTCATCAAAAATCCCAGCTCACCACTGAAATCATACTGAACGGAGTCAGAAAAACTCGTACCCGCACCGCTGGATGTAGCATAGGCCTGGTCCTCAATTAACGATGACCCCGCCGTAAAGCGAACAAATCCGGCAAAGGACTCGTTTTTAAAATCAAATTTCCGGGCTTCGGCTAAGGAGCCCCCACAGACAATCGCTAGCCACAAAAATCCTATGCTCCACCCTCTCACAGCACCCTCCATAGACACATTCTAGAGACCCCGTTGTTTTTTGCAACCCGGAGCGTCGGCATATCGACGCTCCGGGTTGCAAAAAGGAATTTGGTCCCTCAACACTGGTATGTTCCTATGGTAGAAATTTTCTTATGAAAACTAATGACCAAATTAATAATCCGCTACTAAGTGCCTCTAACCTTAAACACGAAGCCATTGATTTTCCTAAAATCAAAAGTGTTCATTTTATTCCGGCTGTTGAATTTCATATTGCCGAAGCAAAAAAAATCATCGCTTCAATTCGGGACAATTCGGCGCCACCCACTTTTGAGAACACCGTCGAAGCACTAGAAACGGCAGATGAAGCTCTTGGTATCGTCACCAGCGTGTTTTACAGCCTGCTCAATGCCGAAGCCAACGATGAACTCAACGAAATAGCCAATGAGTTGGGGCCAAAGACTTCGGCCTTCAGCAATGATATTTTACTCGACGATAAATTGTTTTCTCGAATTAAAACTATTTACGATCAAAAAGACCAGCTGCAGCTGGACACAGAAGCTAGCAAACTGCTTGAAGAGACCTATGTCAACTTCACTAGAAATGGCGCTCTATTAAAAGGCAGCGACAAAGAAAAACTTAGAAAAATCGATGAAGAAAAATCAAGGCTAGGTCCCGCGTTTCATAATCACGTTCTCAAGGCCACTAACTCCTTCGAATTAATTATCGAAGACGAAGGAGACCTTGCGGGACTTCCTGAGTCTTCCGTCTCTGCAGCGGCTCACGCGGCAAAAGAAAAAGGTTACCGGCATGCCTGGCTATTCAATCTGGACGCCCCCAGTTTTGTGCCGTTTCTGAAATACGCAGACAACCGAGAACTCAGAGAAAAAATGTATTTGGCCTATTCAAGCCGGGCGTTTGAAGACGACTTTGACAACCAAGACAATGTCAAAAAAATCGTGCAGCTCCGCAACGACCGGGCGCAACTTTTAGGTTATAAAAGTCATGCCGACTATGTGTTAAAAAAGCGTATGGCCGAAACCCCCGACCAAGTATTTGCCTTTTTAAAGAGAATCTATGAAGTGGCACGACCGGCGGCCGAAAAAGACATGCGGCAAGTGCAAGAAATGGCCGACAGCTTAGGTGGCCCACCCCTTTTACAGCCGTGGGATTTTGCTTACTATGCTGAAAAACTACAGCAAAAGTTATTCGATTTTGACGAAGAAGAACTACGCCCCTACTTCAAGATTGAAAACGTTGTGGCTGGAGTATTTTTACATGCCACAAAACTTTACGGCCTCGAATTTAAACCCTCCGACGAATATCCTGTCTACCACAAAGACGTGAAAGTTTATGAGGTCTATGATTCCAACAATAAAAATGAATTCATGGGACTTTTTTATACCGACTACTTCCCGCGCCCCACAAAAAAAGGGGGCGCTTGGATGACCTCATTTCGTGATCAAGGACTGATCGGCGGCCAGCTTAAACGGCCACATGTAAGCATTGTCTGCAACTTCACAAAACCCACTCCTGATAAGCCCTCTTTGTTAACCTTTCGCGAAGTGCAAACGCTGTTTCACGAATTTGGCCATGCTTTACATATGTTGCTTTCGAAATGTCGATACACCTCGCTCTCAGGCGCCAATGTGTATTGGGATTTTGTAGAACTCCCCTCGCAAGTTATGGAGAACTGGACACTTGAAAAGGAATCCTTGGATTTGTTCGCTCGCCATTATGAATCAAACGAAATGATCCCCGCTGATTTAACGCAAAAAATTAAAGACAGCGATCGATTTTTGGCCGGCTACCACACACTAAGGCAAATTCACTACGGAACATTAGATATGGCTTGGCACACGGCCGACCCTAAAAACATTCGCGATGTGGGTGAATTTGAGCGCATGGCACTGGAAGATAAAGTGGTGATGCCGATGATTCCCGGTACCAGTATTTCTTGCTCCTTTTCTCATATATTTGCTGGCGGTTATTCTGCGGGATATTACAGCTACCAGTGGGCGCAAGTTTTAGATGCTGACGCTTTTGAATATTTTCAAGAAAAAGGGCTGTTTAATCCGGAAGTGGCTAATAAGTTTAGAACCTTTATTCTTGAGCGCGGGGGCACGGAAAACCCCATGGATTTATACGTAAAATTCAGAGGTCGAAAACCCGATCCGGATGCACTATTAAGACGCAGTGGACTTTCTTAAATAAAGGATTTGACGTTGGCTCGCACAAAGAAAAAGCATCCAGGCCCTCATCGAAAAATTAAAACCACCTTGCTTGTACATAGACAAGGCACCCCTCGAGCTAAAAAGTTGGCGCAAGAAGTGGGAGTATGGCTACAAGACAAGGGTGTTCGGGTTTATTCTCACCCCCAACAAAGTCTCTCCTCCAAAATTGCAAAGTGGCCAAAAACAAAGAGTTTCGAGCGAGCCGACCTTGTTGTTGTTTTAGGTGGAGATGGTACCTACCTTGAGGCCGTTCGCCTGCTCGGCGGCAAAAAGGTGCCCATATTGGGTATCAATTTGGGGTCTTTAGGGTTTCTCACTGAAACTCGTGTGGACGATCTTTATACGGCTTTGCAATTGGTTTTAGATAATAAACTTGAAATGCGGCCTCGCTCCATGCTGGAGGTGACCGTCACCCGGGATGGCAAACAGCGCTTATTATCAACCGCTTTAAACGATGTGGTGATCGAGCGGGGTTCTCGTAGCCACCTGATTAACATGGGCATTTACAGCGAACGACATTTAGTCAGCCACCTAAAGGCCGATGGTGTGATTATAGCCAGTCCCACGGGCTCCACAGCCTACAACCTGGCAGCCCATGGCCCGATTCTTCACCCCGAGGTGCCAGCGGTTGTGGTCACGCCCATTTGTCCGCATGCGCTAACCAGTCGTCCGATGATCTTCCCGGACAACCAACAACTTTGCTTTCGACTCAACGATCCAAAGCAAAAAGCGTTTTTAACTGTAGACGGACAGTACCGACTTGAGATTAAATCCACTGATGATGTGCTGGTCAGTAAAGCATCATGTGATCACTTCGTATTAAGAAAGCCCAGCCACAATTATTTTGACCTGCTTCGAGAAAAACTGAAGTTCGGTCAACGCGACTAAGCCACTGGCTGGGGAAATCTTATGTTACTCGAACTGAAGGTGAAAGACTTTGCCATTATCAATTCTGTGGAGATTGGCTTTAAACCCGGCTTAAATGTATTAAGTGGCGAAACAGGTGCCGGCAAGTCTGTCTTGCTAAAAAGTTTAGCTCTTTTAATGGGTGAGAAAGCGCTAGCCGACACCGTTCGCACCGGAGCTTCAAATGCCGTGATCGAGGGCTTTTTTGACCTAGGTCATCGCCAGGATGTGAGCCAGCACTTAGAAGCAATGGGAATAGACACTGCAGATGATGTGCTTGTGGTGCGACGGGTGATTCAGTCCCATGGAAAAAGCCGCGTGTATTTAAACGGTCACCTGTCAGCATTAAATAACTTAAAAGATATTGTGGCACCGCTTATCGAAGTGACAGGCCAAGCGGCCCCCCTTATTGAAATGACTGGCCAACACGATAACCGTCATCTTCAATCGCGGGCCTACCACCTAGATGTTTTAGATGACTACACCAATTCATGGCCCCTTCGGCAAAAGTTTTCGGACGCTTACAAACAGTTAAATGATCTAGAAGATAAAATTGAAAGCATCTCGCAAGACACCAGAGAGCGGGCCCAAAGACTTGATTTTTTAACCTACCAGCGAGATGAGATAGCCGCGCTGGGTTTAAAACCAGGCGACGAAGATGAACTTGAAAATACGGTTAAGCGACTGCGAAACTCTTCACAACTGGAAGTGTTCGCGGCGGCCGCAGAAGATGCCCTTTACGGCGACGATGACTCAGCTCTTGTGCGCCTCCATCAGGTGATACAACAAGCGGCCGACTTTCAGCGGGTAGACCCTGGCCTTGCCGCTAAAGCTGAACCTCTGGCGCAGGCAAAAGCATTGATTGAAGATTTTGTCTATGAAATCAGAGACTACGGACGCCAACTCGAAGCAAGCCCCGATGAACTGCAGGATTACGAGGAAAAACTCAGTCAGCTGCGAAAGCTACAAAAAAAATATGGCGAGTCGGTGGCTGATATTCTAAAAATGCTCTCAAGTATTGAAGATGAAATTAACCAACTCGAACTTTCTGATGAATCACTTGAGCAACTAAAAAAACAACACAAAGGTCTTTCTAAAGAGGTGGCTCGACTCGCAGAAGAGCTTCATGCCCGCAGAAAAAATGGCTCTGACCTTTTGGCTAAAAGTATCAACGACGAGCTAAAAGACCTCAACATGAAAGGTCTGACTTTTCTTATCGAAGTTCGCAGTGATGAACATATGACCTCCACGGGCCAATCCCTAGTGGAATTCATGACTAAAACGTCAAAGCAAGACACCCCTCGACCACTGGCAAAATTTGCAAGCGGTGGCGAACTCAGTCGCATACTTCTTTCTATTAAAAGAGTGGTCGGACTTTCTACACAGCCTCGAACGTATCTTTTTGATGAGGTGGATGCTGGAGTGAGCGGTCTCACTGCTGAAAAAGTCGGGCGTAAATTGAAATCCATAGCGCAAGGTCAGCAGGTGATCTGCGTGACTCACTTGCCACAAGTGGCCGCCTTTGCAGATGCTCACTACTTGATACAAAAAAACACACAAGGGCAAGGGGTCAACATGGAAGTCTCTGAGTTGACCAAGGGCAAGAGGGTGAATGAAATCGCCCGCCTGATTTCTGGTGAAAAAATCACCAAAACAAGTTTGGATCACGCCAAAGCACTGCTGCAAGAAGTGCAGCCGTAACCAGTTTTCTGGTCTACCATTTACAGCGGCTTTTCGTGCATTGACGCAGAGTACGAGTTTTTGTTCTGATTTTCCCCGACGCGTGTTCTCGATGGCGATGGGCAATGCAGCCGCTCAAGCTGATCGCTCCAGCAATAGTCTGATCTTGGTGGGATGGCCTGAGATGCCAGAACGGGCGACCCCCCAGAGGCCATATACCTCCAAATATCATGAGTGCCATCGCCATCTGAGCTATAAAAATCAAAGCCCTAAAGATTTGAGGCATTTGAAAAATCCACTGTGGCAATGCCTGTGCCATATCGCGCGTTACACGCTATCAAACAGGAAGCGTCACTGGCAAAAAAGTTTTCTGTTGTTGATCCTGCCGAGCTGCCAGTTTGGCATTTTGGCAAAAAAAATAGAAATGTTTTTTTCTCCTAAAATCACAAACGTCCTCGATTGATGAGTCACCCACTATGATATCTGTAAAGTACCAAGTGACGCAAACGCCTCCTGTTTAGCGGCCGATGATGGGATTTTTTCGTGTCAAAATGAGACTTTTTGATGGGGCTGGTCCAGTACGGTAAAACAGTTTATTCTCATTCTGGAAGTCGATTTGCCACCTCCATAATTGGCTCGTCTCAATCTGAGACAATTACACATCATCTCAACGCATCTAGTGCCTTTAAATTACTCTTAGATTTATAGTTTTGCCCTTTGCGGTTAACATGTCATTATAGGTAAGTCGGGGAGCAGGACGATGGGTGCGTTAAGTAAGAAAATACCATCGCTATTTCAGGAAAGGGGCGCCACACTTTTGGAGCAGTTGGTGGCTATTGCCATATTGGGAATAGCGGTCTTGCTGCCAGCCTCGCAAATCTCTCTGACAGAGAAAGCCATCCGGCGGGCTCAAATTCAAAACGAAGCTCAACTTCTGGCTCGAAGCGTGACCGAGGACCTACTTCTTCAGTATAGCTCCAACCCAGACCTTGACGACGGCGTGACTCATACCCGTCACTACAATCGCAAATCGCAATTGACCACACCCACATTAGCCTACTTCACAGTGAACTGGGTGATTGTTCGCCATAGCCCCATCCGAGGCATTGCTGAGGTAAAACTCACGCTTTCATGGAATGATGCTATGGGGCCCGGCGCATTGGTGTTTTGGACGGCTCGGGTGGTGCGAAGATGAAGAGAGTATCTGCTGGGTTTTCGCTAGTTGAACTGCTTGTGGCCACGTTGATCGGCGTGATGGTGCTCTTAGGTATCGGCACTATAATAAACGCCATCAACCATCAAAGAACGCGAATCGAAACCATTGGCGAGCTGCAATCTGCAATCCATATTGCTGAGCGGAAGATCTATCCTCTACAAGAAATTGGCGGTGGCAGTTTGCGCCCGTGGCACAGCTTGTGGGTCGAAGACAACTGTGCGGCACGATTAGATCTTCCCAGTTGTAATGGGTCAGACCGCGCAACAGTAATTAATGTTTCCGACTCGCCTGAATGTAGTATCGTAAGTTACGATTCAGACACCAAAACCATTGAACTGAACCTCGAACCCGCTGGAGATTGCTGCTTGCAAGCCACCGACGAGAAGAAGTCTCTTTTTATGCTCAATGGGGATTTTCAACAATTAGCTTTCATAGATACCATTGATATGGCGACGTGCAAAGCCGTCCTCGCAAACCACTTGCAGGGTAGTCAGTTTGTCAACTTACCGGCAGATGACAATGATTGGGTGGGGGGGTCGTCAACATTGGTAACAGTTGGAACCTATTACTGGGATAGCACTTTGAACAATCTTAGTTTAGCCAGCGACCTTGACAATGATGGTCTTATCGCAAGCGGCGAAACAGTGAAGCTCATAGACAACGTATTTGAATTTCAATTGGCACTTGGCTATGACTTGACTCCGTCAGACGGGGTGATCACCAACACCAATGATGACGATGACGAATGGCTTTACAATTTTGGTAATACGGAGTCCCTGGGTGTTGGCGTATTTGCTACGACGCTGCCTCTGCATTTGCGTCAGGTCGAAGTGCACATGGTGCTTGCACTTCCCCGCCAGCCATCCGCGCCCACTTCTTTTTCTGACCAATATTTAAACGGACCCTCAAGAACTTTTAATAATTTATATACGCAAGATTTTGTCACTCGAATGAACTTTCGAAACAGTTTACTCTATAGGTAAAGGAATGCCATGCTGAGAAGTCATAAATTGAATTCACAATCTGGAAGTGTACTGGCTGTGGTTGTGTCTCTGATCTTTGTTATCATTCTCTTGTCTGGTGGCATTGGCGCATTAGTTGATCAAAAAATCAAGGAGACCAGCCGACAAACAAAACTGTCGCAGATTGAGTATTTTTCAGAAGGCGTGTTGGAAATCACGTTAAAATTGACGCAAGATTACCTTGCCCTGTACCCGATGAAAAATGGTTTTGCCACCCTTGAAAACGACATAAATACGTATATTGCCACCCAAATGCCGGTGCTCAACACTTCTACTCAGTTTCAAATCGATTCCATTGAAATAAAAGTTTTAGAAGACCCACGGCTCGGAACAGTACCCATGGGTGCCTTTGCCGGCATGAATGCCCTACTCACAGATTTGAATATTTCCATTAATGCCAGTGACCTAAATACTTCAAGTGTGAGAAAAAGGATGAATGCGGACGTGGTTTTGGCGTCCATTAAGTTGTTTCAATTTCAACTTTTCATGAGCGAGTGGTTTGACCAGCGCCGCCCCTGGCCCATTTCATACCAGGGCCGAGTTCACGTGAACCAGGATGTTTGCGCTCGCGCACAGCCGTTTAGGATCGACCGCCTCACTAGTGGCGGACGAGTGCTCAAACCGGACAGTCCTGATTGCCTAACCCCAGCCGCTGCGGCCGATACTACAGAAATTGCAATTGATGGCACCTTTACTAATTTTGCTAACGTGCAATCTGGGGGCGATCACGGCTGTGTCAACTGCTTGGGTACTGGACTCGACTGGGTTAACTTTGCTGTAGATCGTTGGAACGGTCGTCTGCTTGATAAGGCCCACGGGGTTGAGCCTTTGCTCTTACCAATAGCCGAATCTGTTGCTGTGAGGAACTCATGCAACTATGAAGGTACACCAGTTGAGTATAATACGCTTGAGGCGTTAATTATCGAGCCACCTCAAACTACGGATTCTCCAGAGGTGAAGGACCAAAGACTTTCCATTCAGGCTGATTTAAGAATCATAAACGGTGTATGGTATATCAAAGACCCGCTTAATCCTTATAATTTTCCCGGCCTACCCATTTGGTCCGACCATCCTGGTCAATTTACCACTACTGATGAAGAGGGTTTCGAGGGCACTATCGCCGTAGGACAAGATGATATCCGTGCCCGCTGGGTAGGAACAGCTACCGAATGGCCTACAAATTCGCCGCCAAAACTTTATAGCTACTATGAGTACGATACTGCATCCCAACAGATTTTTGCCAACACCCAAGGGACAGTTTCATACGGAAGCCTATTTAGAGATAGCGGTCCTACATGGCGCCCCGGCCACTTTGTAAATGCAAGCAACAGTGCTTTATGTGCGACCTCTTCATGCACCACTTGTAGCACCGATGCGATTTACGATGCCACACTCATAAATGGCGGAGCGAAAGCCACTTGCGGGGGATCAGACGTTCCCATCTCCACGGGTTTATTAAATGCGACCCGCAGTGGTTTTAAAGATGGTGTGGTTTATCAAGAGGCCCAGCCTCTACTTTCAGGATCAGACTCCAACAAACATTCAAAAAGACTTCCCATAAATTTTGACTTGGCCTATTTTCAGAGGCTTCTGGACTGTGATCCCACGACGGCCGATTATCATCCCGGCAATGTGGGCTGCTACTTTGGCACCGGCAAATTTATGAATCGCGATTTTAACGGCATGATTTACATCACCACCACTTGGCCGGGCAGTCATGGCGGTTTAGGACAGGGCACTGGTGCGGCTCCCACTTCTGATCAAGCGGCCTTTGCTCCTTACCAACATATTGGCACTGACGATGACGTAGTCCAAACCAGTGCAAGTCATCCCGGGGCGCAAAGGAGTTTGCCCTTCAACCTCTGCTCTGACAGCTTAAGCGGGCAAAAATTTGACGCCACCGACATGTTCAAAATTCCACCCTGCAATCGATACAGTCCAAGCTATGTACCGCCCACGGCTGCCCCAGCAGACCGTGCACTTGTGGCCCGAACAAACACCATGCGATTGATAAATGCGTCCGACCTCGACCCCAGTGTGTTTCCTGATGGACTCACCATTGCCACAGATCTATCAATTTTTACTGTGGGTGATTATAATTCCAGTTCAGACGTTACGTCTGCTGGTGCCACACCTTGGGTGGGCTCGTGGGTCGTTGGTGATCGAGTCATACCACTGTCCAATGGGTGGGAAGATAAAAACGCTCGCTGGGATGAGGCGCCCAACGCTCTTATAAAAGTGGCCAGTGACATAGTCATCAACGCTGCCCTAACTCCACCTCTTGATTATCTTTATAACTTTGAGGACAAACGAGGTACACTTACCACAGTGACGGGATCCCAGGCCAAGCTGTATAGGTCTCCCCGGTATTGCTATCCTATCGGTATCGTTCCCAACTACGACACTGTTGGCTATGGTGGCACCAACCAATACGTTTACGACGAACACTTCAGCGTGATTGGCAACCAACCCCCCGGCACTCCCACCTTCTACCTGAATGCTGTGAGAAAGCTTGAAAAATGACATCAACAGGGATTGCCAGTTTTTACTGGAATCATGGCAATATCTATTACTGAGTTTTATCTGACAAATTTAAGAGTATTCTAAATTCAAATTTTTCACGGCTACGGTACCGTTTTCAATTTTCAGTACGAAGGGATGATCCATCCAAGAACCCAAATTGATAGATCGAACTGTGTTGTTTTGAAATTCGAATTGATAGTCATCTGATATATGAACATGACCAGTCACAATTACTGAAAATGGTTTTTCTTGAATCACTTTTTTGGCGTGTTGACGGATCACGGAAAGGGCGCGGTCTTTGTCGATGGTTTTAGTATGAGTGGTGTATTTTCGACTGGCATTACTGGCCTGCTCACCGATTTTTGCCACCAATGGACCTGGAAGCACCTTTGATATAAAACGCATACACCTTGTGCGCAAAAACCATCTTAAAAACAAATACCCTCGGTCCTCAGGATCCATTTGGTCCCCGTGCTCCACTCTCACAGAAAGACCGTCCAGCAAAAATAGCGCTGGGCCCGGATATACCGTGGCACCCAATTGATTCTGCCAAAATTGGGTCAAATAAAGATCGTGGTTCCCCTCAAAGTAGTGAACCTGAACACCTTGCTGCAATAGGCGTCTGATTTCCACAATGGCTTCTTGGAACTTGTCTTTAAAATATTGATGGTCACCAATCCACAAATCAAAAATATCGCCCAATAAAAAAAGATGAGTGATTGGCTTTGTTGTACCTAGATCTTTTAGAAATTGAACAAACGACCGCGCCCTGGGAGATTGCATATTCCCCAGGTGTACATCTGATACGAAATACGCGGTAGCCAATGGAATTTAATCCAAAGAATCGTGGCTATCTCTGTCGCCATGATGCCGCCGCAAATAGGCTGGCGTTTCAAGGCTGTCAGAGTCAAAGGGCGAAGAGGCCACTTCTTGAGCCATACGACGAGCCGCTTGTAACGGATCTGACTCGTCCTCAACGTCCATAGTGAGCTGTTGTGATTCTTCAATAGTCCGTCCACCTTGGCTTTCTCTCCAGGCCTTGGCTTTGGCCAATAAGATATCCCGAGGCAAAGGCTCTGGGCGCTCCGGTTGGCCAGGGATTTCGGGTTTTGCTGAAATTTCTTGGGCCCCTGTTTCGCGAAGGGGCGACAACGTGGGTGGCTCAAGATCGGCTGCCATTTTGGGTTCCACTGGAGGTGGTTGTGGAACTCGAGCCGCCGGCTCAGGTCGCAACATTTCAGAGGTGCTCGGTGTGCTCACCGACACGGTTTGCTGGTTGGGCAAATTTTGAAACATATCCACCTGATTGATCTGTGCTGGCCTGCCGCTATCCATTTGCATACTTAATTGGGCTTGAGCCATGGCTTGCAGTCGATGAATCTGGTCATGAAGCGTGTCACTTTGCTCGCTGTAAAAACCTGTGGCAATCACTGTGACCTTAACTTCATCGGTAATGGTGCTATCAATAACACTTCCAAAAATCACTTCTGCATCTTCATGAGCTGCCTCGGTGATCAATGTGGAAGCTTCGTTCACCTCCCAAAGTGTCAGATCTTCGCCTCCGGTGACATTAATGATAATGCCGGTCGCCCCATCAATAGCGATGTTTTCAAGAAGAGGTGAAGAAATCGCTTGCGATGCGGCCTCGACAGCACGGTTTTCGCCAGAAGCTGAACCCGTACCCATGATGGCCATACCTTTTGCGGCCATAACAGTACGAATATCGGCAAAATCGAGGTTAATAAGACCCCTAATATTAATAAGATCAGAAATGCCTTTTACAGCTTGTAAGAGAACTTCGTCAGCCCGCTTAAAGGTTTCAAGCAGAGGCGTGCGGTCGCTGGAAATGGCCAATAGTTTTTGGTTGGGAATAACAATTAGTGTATCGACGTTTTCTTTTAGCTCTTGAATACCTAGGTCGGCATGGCGCTTACGCTTCTTACCTTCAAAGACAAAAGGCTTTGTTACAACACCAATCGTCAGTGCGCCGAGCTCTTTTGCGATTTTCGCAACAATAGGAGCACCACCTGTTCCCGTACCACCGCCCATTCCGGCCGTCACAAAAACCATGTCGGCGCCTTCAAGGGCTTCTACGATGTCATTGTAAGATTCAATGGCGGCACGCTTTCCAATTTCAGGATTGGCACCAGCCCCAAGGCCCTTGGTTAGGTCTGAACCCAATTGAATTTTGCCATCAGCCCGGTTGGCGGCAAGAGCCTGTCTGTCAGTGTTTGCGACAATGAACTCAACGCCGTTCAATCCACCCTCGATCATGGTCTGTACGGCGTTACTGCCACCGCCACCAACACCAATTACTTTTATACATGCGCCCAATTCATTTGATTCTTCAAGTTCAAACATTTTACCCTCCAACTGTAGGCTACAGTGATTTTGCGAATATCCCCTTCACTTTTTGTGCGAAATCATTCAATCGACTGCTAAAGCCAGAATTTGGCTCGGCTACAGGTACCTTTATTTTGTTTTTTTCTTCTTTATAACCAAATAGCAACAGGCCAACAGCGGTTGCGTAGGCTGACGACTTCACTACATCGGTTAGCCCTTTTATTTTTGTTGGCACGCCTAATCTCACTGGGACATCAAAGATAAAATCTCCCATTTCAACAAGACCCGCAAGTTGGCTGGCTCCACCTGTCAACACGACCCCCGAACCCAGCCGTCCATAAAATCCACTTTTGCGAATGCGTTCACGAATTAACTCAAGAGTCTCTTCTGTCCGCGCCTCAAGCACGTGACACAAGTTGCGACGAGCCAACGTGCGTGACTGTCGGCCGCCCACGCCCTCAACCTCAATGGTTTCTTCTTCATTCACCATGTCTGGCAGTGCGCAGCCAAATTTTCTTTTTAATGATTCGGCATCAACTTGAGTGGTTCGCAAGCCCATGGCCACATCGTGGGTAAAATTGTTACCACCGATAGGAATGACATCTGTATAAACCACACTGCCTTGTCCATAAATCATAAGATCGCAAGTGCCGCCGCCCATATCAACTACAGCGACACCTAAGGATTTTTCGTCTTCACTCAAAACAGCCATAGCTGAAGCCAACTGCTGAACAACAAGGCCGCTTATACGAAGGCCGGCTTTTTCAGTACATTTAACAGCATTTTGAATGGCCGCATGCCCGCCCGTGATGATGTGTACCGAGGATTCAAGCCGAACACCTGACATGCCAATGGGATCACTGATGCCATCTTGTCCATCAATTTTGAAGTCGCTCGGTATAACATGCAAAACCTGGCGATCAGCTGGAATCGCCACCGCCTTGGCCGCTTCGATCACTCGCTTAATATCGTCTTCAGCGACTTCTTCGTTGCGTATGGCTACCATGCCCGATGAATCAAATGATTGTATGTGTGAACCAACAATTCCCAACCACACTGAGGTCACTGTCAGACCCGACATGAGTTCGGCTTCTTCTTTGGCCTTAATGATCGCTTCGGCAGTGGCTTCAATATTAACGACCACACCCTGTCGAACGCCGTGGTTGGGAGCCGTTCCCACTCCGGCGATTTCAACACCGTCGGGACTGGCTGTTGCAATCACGCAGGCCACTTTGGTGGTGCCGATATCTAAGCTCGCTATAACATGTTTTTGGTGCGCATCTATCTTCGACATCCGGGTCCTCAAACGCTTGTTGCTTCTTCAATGCTGTGCAAAAACGAGCTTCCATGCCGTTTTAGCGGGTTCTCTGGGGCCCAACTAAGGGCCATATAGATATACCCTTATTTAAGCCTAGGTCTGGTTACGCAGCTTGACAACAACTTTTTTTGATAACCGAGCATCAATGACGCGCGCATGCAAACGCTCTTTTTTCAGATACTCGAGCACTCGTGTCACTAATCCGGCCCGATAGTCAAAGCGGTCTTTACCCAACCGCACTTCGGCACCCGATTGAACGAGCGTAATATAGAAGCCTTTGTCTTCAGAGTAACTCAACTCTGACACCTGTTCCGAAGTGAACAAACCTTCATGGGGCAAGCTCTCTAACAACTTCAATGCTTGTTGGCGCAACTCTGTATTTAACAAAAACTCACTTCCTCTTAGCAAAGGTAGATCCGGTATAGAAACACCCTTGAGTTCTGGAAGTAGGCTAGCGTCTCGAGCCACTGGCAAAAAGTAACCTCCGTTTTTAACCAATAGCAACTGCGGCTCATGAGGAGTTACCACTACCTTTAATTGCCCCGGCAATTGCCGTTGCACTTCGACGGACTTAACACGACGATCAGCCAGTGTCAGCGTCATGATTTCGTCCAATGAAATGGCCCAAATGGATTTTCCCTGCAACGAATCGAGCTTGGGTCGAAGTCCTTTTTCGATGCGAGTAAACAAAAGTGGCTCAGCCTCACTACCTGCAACTATCTGAACGTTTCGAACGGGCATAAAGTTTTGCGCAATCAACAAGCGGGCGCCCCAAGCTCCCCCCACGATCACCAAAAAGGCAAAAACGATTTTAAACCAAACCCGCATAATCTAAGCTCGCCATATTTAAAAGTTTGTCGACCAGGTCTTTAAACTCGATGCCCTCATGGGCGGCCGATTTCGGAAACAACGACGTGGCTGTAAAACCCGGCAACGTATTAAGCTCCATTACGTAGGCCTCACCGGCACTGGTCACGCGAAAATCCACTCGGGCATAACTTCGAACCCGACAGACTCTACACGCCTGCAGCGCTATTTCTTGACACTTTGCCATCACATCAGAGTTCAATCGAGCGGGCAGATGGTATTCCGTTTTGCCAGCCGTGTACTTGTTCTCATAAGAGTAAAAATCCACTTTTGGTGCAATCTCTATGGCCGTTAGAGCGCGATCTCCCAAAACCGGGACGGTCACTTCAAGACCTGGCACATAATCCTCTACAAGTACTATGTGATCGTATTTTCCCGCAACGTTTACTGCCGCCACAAAATCCTCAGACTTGTCCACAATACTGATGCCCACACTAGACCCTTCACGTGCTGGCTTCACTACAAATTTAGGGTGGAGAGTTAACGAAAAATCATTGGGGCTCTGGTGATGTAAGTCGATCACTTGGTAGGCGGCTGTGGGTACACCGTTGGCTCGCAAAACCTCTTTGCAAAAGGCCTTATCCATACAGACAGCCGATGCCAATACGCCGCTTCCGGAGTAGGGAATTTTTAAATATTCGCAAAGACCTTGAACCGTGCCATCTTCAGCATACTTTCCATGCAACGCCAAAAGAGCCACATCTATTTGGGCCGATGCTAACTTCTGAGGCAAATCGGCATCCGCTTCAATGACTACATATTCATAGCCCAACTGGTCTAAAGCCTTGGCAAAGGCCTGCCCCGTGTTTCGACTGACTTCTTTTTCTGCGCCCAAGCCACCTTGAACTAATCCCACTCGCTTCATAGTAAAAAAGGTATCGCGATCCCGCTGTTTTAGGTACCAAGTTCTAATTGCAACCCGGAGCGTCGGCGTCCTCACTCATCTGAATGGATAAACAGACCTGGAAAGCCCCTTAAAGAAGAGAGCCGATCATTTCAAGAGGTAGAGCTCCTGACTGGCGTTTCGCTTCTTGACCATTTTTAAAAACAATTGTGGTGGGAATGCCACGAATACCAAGTTGACCACTAATCCCTGGGTCCGCTTCGGTATCGACTTTCAAGAAAGTGGCATTCTTGTACTTTTTAGAGGCCTCTTCGAAGATGGGACCATACATCTTGCACGGTCCACACCAAGCCGCCCAAAAATCAACAATCACCGGTTGATCCGCTTTTTTAACAATTCGCATAAGCTCGGCTCCGGTCACAGAAGAAACCAAACCGTGAAAACCAAGTGGCTGCCCGCACTTTCCACAAATGGCCTCAGCCTTTAAAGCCTTTTCAGAATCCACTTTGTTGAGTCCGCGACAACTTTTGCAAACTGTGTAGGTGTGGGACATGAAAGCTCCTGTTAGTTGTTATTTAACCAACTTGCCGATACCGCCGACTCGTTAATCGTTCGTTGATTGATGGCCGGCTGATCCACAAAATACCCCAATGCCCTTACTATGCGAGTGGCTTCTTTGGCAATCGTCGTGTTTGTAAGATCAAAATCCTGTGGGTTTGGGTTTTCAAAGGCCTCAGCCACTTGAAAATTCTTTAACCTTGGAAACCGCTGCTCTGAAAAAAAGCGGGCTGCGTCTGCATAATGGCAGCTGGCACAATCCAAATTGTTGGAGTTTGTGAATTTTGGGTTTCTAAAACGTTCTATGGGGCGAAACAGTTCTTTAAAAATAGGCTCATCGCTTTCATTGTTTTTGCGATCGCCTCGATTGATTATCGGATAGATAATGTCTTCTTCGGGATAGTCATCGGGTAAAACATTAAAAACGGCGTCCATGGCCTTGCCTGGTACTTGATAGCTCGATCCTTCCTCAAAACCTGTATTAAAAATATCTTCAGTTAGCGCCCCAATTCTCGGAACCTCAAAGGCCTGCCACTGCTTCTGATTGTTTTTCTTAAAACCACCAAAGCGCCACCATCGACTAGGCACCAATAACTCCATAAACGTCAACTGATAGAGATTTTCCTCCCCACAAAACTCAACAAGCATCTGCAAAAGTTTTTGATTGAATTGGTCGGCATAGTTCAAATTCATCAGCGCCGGGTGTATGTTCAGGGGAACCCCTGTGGTGGTCACACCCCAAGATTCTGACTCTATTTTTAAACTCCACAGTCGATGGCTTACGGCCTCCCGTTGAATCTCTGACAGCCTATAAAATGAATGGACGGCGGCATCCAGAGCTTCCCACTCCCCTGTTTTTACGTTCTTTTCAATGGGTTGCCACACCATTCGAAATTCAGGTTCACACTGATCTGAGGCACAGGGGTCAAACCTCACCGCAACCACTCGAAGATTTTTATTGTAGTATGTTTCGTTTCCCGCCCCCGCAGCCACAAGAGGAGGCACCTGTTCATATATAGATTTGGGCAACAGCACGCCCTTGGGTCCCATCGCTGTGGGAGCCAACAACTGACTCAAGTCATTGGCCTCTTTTCCAGGAATATTAAACAAAAATGTCACATCGTTTAGATTCCAACTTAAATTGGCCTCAGACCATCCCCGCACAGGCATCAAAACCGAAAAACCCGCAACAATAGAAGCAAGAATACAGATAACTATTTGCATGAATCCCCCCTAACAAACCTATCCCTTACCTTTTGCTGAAGGCTTTCGTCACGGACAAAGGCAGAAAGGTATCCCTTTCCTTTTTGCACTGCGGGTCGTCAGTGGCTCAGACTCCACGCAGGCAAGTCGTCAAAACTCCTAAATGGAAAATACAGCGAGGAATTGGTGGTATTTTTTATCGTTTTTATGGATTTCATTTACGATGTGATACTGAAGCCCAAGGCCCAATTCTTTAGACCAACCTTCAATTCCTTGACGCGAAAAGCCGTGATGCTTCACTCCCATGGCTCGATTGTCTGGGTGAAATGTTCCATCTTCTTCATCTAAATCCACTATGGCCATTCTGCCGCCGGGGTTTAGCATTTGTTTCATTTTCATTAACATTTGATCGGGCGCTGCGAGATGGTGAAAGGCCATTGAACTCACAATCAGATCGAATTTTTTTGGCAGGTCCTCGTGCTCAAGATCTATCAGCATGGAGCTTATCTTTTCAACCCCATTGGTTTTTTGATTGAACACCTCAAGCATGCCAGCAGATGTATCAACACCCAAAAGGCCGCTTGCATAATCCGCAAATTCTAATCCAAATAAACCCGTACCACAGCCGAAGTCCATAATCTCAAGGGGCGCTGATAGGTTCAGAATTTCTTTGGTTTTCTCTGCCAAACCCATCATCATCTTGATCTTGTCGTCACTGTCCCACTGGGCCGCTTGATCATTAAAATGTGTCATGGGTTTCCCTCAAATCATTTGGTTCACGAAAATTTCGCATTTAGACTTTTCGTACAAATTCGGATTTCAAATTTATCGCACCAATCCCATCAATCTTACAGCTAATATCATGCCCATCGCCGGCATCTTGCAGGCGAATATTGCGCACTTTTGTACCGCTTTTTACTGTATTTGATGAGCCTTTGATTTTTAAATCTTTGATTACAGTGACCGTATCGCCATCGGCTAAGATATTTCCGTTGGCATCACGAATGGACTCGTCAGGAGATTCAATTTCGCTCTTAGCCACAACATCTGACTCCGTCCACTCATGGCCACACTCCGGGCAAATCCAAACGGCTCCGTCTTCATAAATGTTCTCTGATTGGCATTGGGGGCAATGAGTAAACATATAAAGGTATCCCTTTCCTTTTTGCGTTGCGGGTGGTCGATGATGAACACTCTCTATGAAGGACTGTCGCTTCGGTCAATACTGAAAACTCATATCCTTAAATCTGGCGATGTTCATTTACTACTTGATCAGCGGCTCGCCTTTGAAAAAGGCGTCCCTTTACTGCCCGCCGGAGCATTCTATCGAACCAAATCCTTGAGTCACACTGGAATAGGCTGGCAACGGTATGCTTGTGCCCCATGGCGAGAAGGTCTGGAATACAGAGTAGTGACCGCAATTCGGCATAAACGTTGGCCCCCGGACCATCAAACCAGCTACAGTCACTCTAATGGCAATATGATAGATATGCCCCATTGTGGGTCCAATATTTTTCAAATCGGTCTGCTCCCAATCCGAAAATGGCATATTAAACTGTTGGCGATAACGAACATGGGGCAGTCCGTTTTCAATCTTGGCTTCAACTACAAATCCATGCACAGAGCCAACAGGCTGTAAATCACCCTGCGCCTGCCGCACGCTGGTCACTAAACCATTGTAGCTCCCTCCGCCAAAAGGGCCAACGCCATTCCCATCGCCCGCATCTAACTCGCCCCCCAAACCAACGCAACTGGTTATTGTGTTGGCACCGTCAACCTGTGATTTGACTATCAAATATTTGGCCGCCAGCGGAGGCGTGACATCTCGTCCATCTTTTCTGTGAAAATAAAAAAAAGCCCTATGGGTGAGTTCCGGAGGGGCCGATGACACCAGTTTTAAATCAATGCCACTGATTTTTATTCCACCTGAAATAAAATTATCTAAAGCTATGCCTCCTAAGACTTTGCCTTGGATACTGACTGTCTCTAATTGGGCGTCATCCGCCGTATTTGATAAATTGGTGAGCTGGGTTCCGGAGAATACGCTGCTACATTGTGCTGAATCTTTCAGTCGCGCAGATATATCTGCCATTGTGGAAAGTTGATCGAATTTCGAATTCAAAAAATTTACGGATTTTTGAGTGTTTAAAATTAACAGGGAAGTGCCAGAGATAACGATAGTCATTACCCCAATCACTACCAGTAGCTCAACGATGCTCATTCCTTTAGAATTAGCTTTCCTAATCGCGCCAGCTTTCCAAAAGCGACTGTGGGCCTTTTTTAGCTCCTCTAATTTGATCCTATTCTCCCTCATAGCAACATCCTCCACTAACCAAGAATTGCAATTTATATGCCTCGCCTACAAACTAATACCAGTTTTCATCGTCGAATACTTAGTCAGTGTATAAAAATCGTACATCAATCCATACACTTTTTTCTGACCACGCCCCTCGAGAAAGCGATGATGCTTCGTCTGAGAATACTTGGCCCCGTCAACGGCAAGGTGCAACGTCAGAAATAAAGGAGCACTTCTCTCCGATGACCGACTGCAACGCAAAAAGGAAAGGGATACCTTTCTAGATGACCGACTGCAACGCAAAAAGGAAAGGGATACCTTTCTAGAGGGTGATGACTTCGGGGGTTAGGGTGACGCCGGTTTTTTCTTGGACTACTTTTTGTACGTGATCGATGACTTTTTTTATGTCATTGGCGGTGGCGGATCCTGTGTTTACTATGAAGTTGGCGTGCTTTTCTGACACCATGGCACCGCCAATATGAAATCCCTTTAGGCCGCAATCATCGATGAGTTTTGCGGCTTTGTGACCTGGTGGGTTTCTGAATGTGGACCCGCCGCTGGGTTGATGAATGGGTTGAGTCGACAATCGGTGTTTATTTTTTTTTCGCACTTCACTCATCACTTCAGGATCAGGCTGATTGGGCCAAGCCACACTGACTTTCGTAATAAACCCTGGCTGCCACCCAGAGCTGTGTCGATACTCCCAACTGATATCTTTTGTTGAGACTCGCCGAATAACGGGAGAACTGGCTGCATAGTCATAGACCTCTACCCACTTCACTATTTCACAAAACTCGCGCGGAGTTTTCTCTTCACCAACGCCAGCGTTCATCACAACTCCGCCGGCCACGTCTCCGGGCAGTCCGGTTAAGAACACCGCCGGGCTCAATTGCTTTTGCAAAAACACTTTCAACAAATCACTTTTTGGTGTACCCGCCCAACACACCATTTCGATTTCGTCATCTGACTCATTGACCTCATAGCCTCGAAACTTTTTTGTACTGAGAACTAAACCCTTCACACCCTCATCAGAGATTAATACATTGGTACCTCCGCCCAGAATGGTCACAGCTAAACCCTTTTCCTTGGCCCACGCCAAAGCCGCTTCGACATCTTCTAAAGTGGAGGGCTCTGTGTAAAACTCCGCGGGACCACCCACCTTCCACCAGGTGTTCTCTTTTAAGGGATAATTTTGTTCTATTGTTGAGCTTGGCACAAACGCTCCCCAACTTTCCATACATTGCCTGCACCCAGAGTTAAGAACACATCTCCAGCCCTCAACTCAGACACGAGTTGCTCGCCTGCGGCCTCTAAGGTGCCCACATGTTCACAAGCGCAGTCCTTGACTTCAGCACACAATTTTTCAGCCGTTATGTTCTCAATTGGATTTTCACCCGCTGGATAAATATCGAGTAAAAATAATTTATCAGCCGAATCAAAACACTCAGTAAACTCTGTCCAACAGGCGGCGGTTCGCGAATAACGGTGTGGTTGAAATAGCACTACAATTCGACGGTCCGGATATTTCTCGCGGGCGGCGGTCAATACCGCTCGAACTTCCGTGGGGTGGTGACCATAGTCATCATAGTAGTCCACGCCACCCACACATCCTTTATGTTGGAATCTTCGATCGACCCCTTTGAAGGTTTCAACACCAAGCTTTGCTTGTTCCCAACTCACGCCAGCTTCTCGTCCGGCCAACATCGCCGCCAGAGCGTTGAGAGCATTGTGGCGACCAGGCATGGGCATGACAAAATCTGCAACCCGCTGACCGTCCACCATGACTTGATATCTACCGTCACCCACGGCGTTTAAGATCACATCATTTTCAACGTTGTAGCCGTAAAAGATCACTCGTTTTGAATACTCTGAAAATACTTTTCTCACTATGGGGTCATCGCCACACACAATCGCTAGACCGTAAAAAGGCACCCTTGATGCGAATTCAAGAAAGGCTTTTTGCAGTTGAAGGAAATCACCGTAGTGATCTAAATGATCATTATCAATGTTTGTTACAATCACCACTTCGGGCGACAGCCGAGTAAAACTGCCGTCACTTTCATCGGCCTCGGCCACAATCCACTCTCCGCCCCCCAGTTGGGCCGTGGATTTTATAATATCAAGCCGGCCACCCACGACTATTGTCGGATCTAAATGACCGGCAAGAAAAACTGAAGCCGCAAGACTGGTTGTGGTAGTTTTTCCGTGCGTTCCGGCAACCGCCAACCCACGTTTTAATCGCATAATTTCTGCAAGGGCTTCTGCTCGCGGAATAAGTGGTACCTTTTTTAGTCGTGCCGCTTGAAACTCAATATTACTAGGTTTTACAGCGCTAGAATAAACCACTACTTCAGCGTCGCCTATGTTCTCTGAGGAATGTCCAATCACCACATTCACGCCAATTTCTCGAAGGCGTTGAGTGTTGGCGCCATCACTCACATCACTGCCCGTAACTTGCGCCCCCATGTTGCTTAGAAGCTCGGCCAATCCACACATGCCGATCCCGCCGACACCAATAAAATGGACCTTCGCACTAGCTAATTTCATCAAAAATATGCTCCACAATTTTTCTTGCAGCACCTGGTTGGTAAAAGGATTTCACCTTTTTTGCCATTGCTAATCGCCCGGGTTCGTCTGCTTTTAAATCAAGAATGGCTTGCTTCAAAGAATCGGCACTGAGATCTTTTTGTAGTAACATCTTCGCCGCACCGGCATTCACTAGCACTTCTGCATTTTTTTGCTGGTGATTGTCCGCCGCATAGGGGAAGGGCACCAAAACCGACGGCCGACCGGTGGCCGCCAGCTCTGACAAAGTTCCCGTACCGGATCGACAAATAACCAAATCCGCCCAGGCCAATCGTTTGTCCATGTCATGCAAATATTCGAAAACATGAACTTTGTCCGCAAGTCCCAGTTCATGAAGTTTTTCATAGACGGCTGATACCCTCGGAAAATCCACTGGTCCCGTTTGATGAACAATTTCTATCCCCTGCAACCAACTGCTGTCCTCGGCAATGGCTTCAGAGAGAGCCTCATTGATGCCGCGAGCCCCTTGACTGCCACCGAACACTAAAATTCGAAATTGATTTCCTGAGGGCGCCGGCTCGGCCATAAAATTGTCAAATTTGCCTCGAACTGGCATACCCACTTGTTGATACTTTTTGGCCTTCATGCGCGGCTTGGCTTCAGGAAACACCACAAAGGCTTCATCGACAAAACGAGACAACCATCGATTAGCCAATCCCGGAATTGCGTTTGGCTCCCAAATAAAAGTTTTAATTCTAAAAAAAGAGGCCAGCAACAGCACGGGAGCCGAAGCATACCCGCCCACACCTAAAACAAATTTGGGTCGATACCGCAGCAACAAATACACACTTTGCATAAACGCCAATGGCAATGCTAAAACAGTGAGCCCACGCTCAAATACAGACACATTACTGTTGAGCCTTCCCACTGAAACCATATGCAATGGATAACCTTCTTTGGGAACTATCTTTGATTCTAAACCTTTTTTTGAACCCACGAAATGAATGGACAAGTCGCTGTCTACAGATTTGAAAGCTTGTGCCATGGCCAACGCTGGATAGATATGGCCGCCGGTACCACCACCAGCAAGAAACCCTGTCTTGTTCAAAATTCAACTCGCTCTCTTGTTATATTGGAGCCCCATTTCCAGATTTCAGTGGCCGCCAACGCAGCAAGCCAACCATTTTGAATTATATCTTCAGTCCTGAAAAGGACTTTTTCGGCTTAGCTCTTGTCTGCCTCTCAATGTTTAAAAGCAGACCCAGAGCAAGGCAAGTGGAAACTAGCGAGCTTCCTCCATAGCTGAGAAAGGGCAAAGACAGCCCCTTGGGAGGCAAAAGACCCATAACCACACCCACATTGACAAACACTGTCACTCCCAAAGTTAAGGTGAGGCCCAGTGCCAGAGCCTGGTCGAACCGAGAGTGACCACGCACTGTGATTTGCAGTCCTCGAAAGATCAAAAATCCATACAGCAACAAGACAAACACCACACCCAGAAAACCCATCTCCTCGCCCAAAACCGCAAATGTAAAATCATTGTGCGCCTCAGGAAGAAAGAATAACTTTCCCTGTCCCTGTCCAAGCCCCACTCCCCAAAGGCCACCAGAAGAAAAACTAAGCATACTTTGAATGGCCTGAAAACCTTTTGCCTCTGGGTCGGCCCAAGGATCAATAAAAGATTTTATTCGGGCATAGCGATAGGGAACATTCAAGACAAGAAAATAAAAGGCTGGGACGGCCGCCACCAAAGCTGCCAATATGTAACGCCACTTAAGACCATAGGCAAACAACACAAAGAAAGACACCATAGCACAAATGGCAAAGGTTCCAAAATCGGGTTGCCGCAACAACATCGCAAGCGGAGTCAACACAATCAATGCCCTGATCGCCCACCTTCGCCACGACACTTGATATCCTCGAGCAATGATAACAGCCATGACTATGGGCAAACTGATCTTCAATAACTCACCAGGTTCAAACCGCTGACCTAGAGGCAGTTTTAACCATCGCATTGCACCTCCAGCCTTAATCCCCAAGCCCGGCACAAAAGTGGCAGCAATTCCTAGACCGGCGATCACCCACAACAGCACACCCCACCTCTCAACAAAGCGCCAGGGAGCATTTGCAAAGGCCAACATTCCGGCAAATCCTAGTGCGGAAAAGACCAATTGCCGTTTAAAAAAATAATGCCCGTCACCGTAGGACTCTATGGCAAATATAAAGCTCGACGAATAAACCTGTACTAGACCTAAGCCCAAAAGAAATAAGACAACAAAAAGCACACCGCGATCAAGCTGCAACTTCATAATAGAAACTGACTCCCCCGATGCGACACAAGGTCGATCCCGTATAGGATACCTTTACGCATCCCCAATACGCAATCCAAAGGGGTTACCTTTGTCCAAAGTCGCCCATAAATTAGACCCCCACTGCCATTTTTTCGAAAAATTCTGATTGAAACGAAATCCTTAAACGATCACTAAATCGGTAAAGAAGCTTCCCGTTGGCCCATGCTCACCAGCCATTAGTTTCTTTAACTCAGAAAGAGGTGTTGATGTCGGATGGCTTTCGCGCAAATCGAAATAAGACGTGTAGTGCGCCTCAAGACTGGCAAAAAACTCATCCAGCACAGCTTTTGAATGTTGGCGAAGTCGATCTGGCCAGAACTCCATGACCAAAGGGACATGATGCTTTAGCAGCTCTGTGGCCCCCGCTATCATACTGGGCTCATGCCCTTGAATATCGATCCATGCCAAACTGACGTTGGCACCTGACAAGCCAGCCTCATTAAATACGTCATCGAGTTTTTTCATTTCCACGGTCACAGCTGGGCGCGTCTCTTCACCTGACATTAAAACGCCATCTTTTCCCTCTGCTGCCAGCCGATGATCGCCTGGATTTCCTTCGCACAAAAATAATTCTGTCGTTCCGTTCACAGATGACAAAGCAACGGGTTTTACTGTGAGCCGCTCTGAAAGATCATTCATTTCGATGTTCTTTCTTAGCAAAGTTAAATTTGTGGGCGCAGGCTCAATGGCCCACGCCTTAGTAAATACGTTTTGTAGGACCAGCGGAATACATACCGTGCCAATATTAGCACCCACATCAAGCAACAGAGCGTTTTGCGCTGGCTTCAGGTGACCTAATTTTTGCAAAAGGGAAATGGCTTTTTGCGTAGAATCCCAATCAAATTGTCCTTGCAGGTAAAGGTATTTTCCGATGGCTTCGTCACGAGAACTAAAAGCCATTTTTCCATGGGTGGTTCGCCGCTGAAGTATTCTTTCTGGAACATTTCTCAAAAATTCCCAGTACAACCTGCGCGGTAAGTAACTGGGCTGTTTAAGTGTACGTTGCAGCAAAGACTTCAAGCTCATGACTAAAACTTATTTACCAACTCTTTGAAGTAGTTGCCACGCTCTTCATAGCTATCAAACATGTCAAAACTGGACGCCCCAGGAGATAGCAACACGGTGTCACCGATACGACTTTTTTGATAGGCGATCAATACGGCCTCTTCAAAGGTTCCAATAAGGAATGTTTCGCTATAATCACCCACATCGCGATTGATTCGCTCTTTTGCTTCTCCAACGAGAATTAAATTCTTCACTTTGTAGCGAATGGGCTCAGCTAATGATTTATAATTCAAGTTTGTGTCTTTACCACCCATGATTAAAATCACGTTTTCCTCAAACGCATCAAGGGCCCTCTTTACAGCGTGAACGTTTGTTGCCTTGGAATCGTTGAAAAATTCGACACCACCAACTCGGCGCACATACTCAAGGCGATGCGCAAGCCCTGGATATGTTTCCATGGTTTTTTGAATGGCATCATGAGTCGCACCATGCTCTCTAGCGGTGAGCAGAGCGGCCATAATATTTTCAACAGAGTGATGGCCTCGCATACGGATTTCGTTGGCATCAAAATACTCAATTTCAGGGCCCGTTCTCACATGAATTTTATCACCGATGTTTACGGCACCACCGATATTCATAATCTGGGGCTCTAATGATGGTTTTCTAGAAAAGTAGAAAATTCGTCCTCTTTGAACGGCTGGATCACGAGCCAACTCAACAACAGCATTGTCATCGGCATTCAGAATACTGGTAGTGGCTTGGTTTGTGTTTAAGAAGATACGGCGTTTTGCATTTACGTATTCTTCCATGTTGCGATAACGATCGAGATGGTTTTCAGCTAAATTCGTGAACACGATGTTTCGTGGGTTAAAGTTTTCAACATGCTCCAATTGAAAACTTGAAACCTCAGCTATGACAATGTCTACATCCTGATTGCTGATCAAAAACGACGACAAGGGTTCGTTTGTATTCCCACCAAGCCAAACCTTTTTACCAGAATTTTCTAAAAAGGCTTTGATCAAGTGGCTGACGGTGGTCTTACCATTTGTACCTGTCACTGCAATCATTGGCTTATCAATGTACTGCGAGGCAAACTCGAACTCACCTGTGACTTTCACACCTTGGCTTCTAGCATATTCAAAAATCTTCAGTTGCGGTGATATGCCTGGACTTAAAATAACAAGGTCTTGTTGTAAAAACGTTTTTGGTGTGTGGCCACCAAGCTCATACTTAACGTCTACGCCGTCCATCATTTCAAGGTAGTCCGCGAGCTCGGCTTTTGATTTATGATCACTGACAGTAACGTTAGCGCCTTGGCTCACTAAAAACTTTGACAAGGCCACACCGGTGCGGGCCAATCCTACGACCAAAATCTTTTTGTCTTTTACATTCATTCTTTCTTCCATTTTTACCTCAATTTGAGAGTGGCTAAGCTCAATACGGCGAGCAAAATTGATATGATCCAAAAACGAACAATAATCTTAGTTTCATCAAGGCCCTTTAATTCAAAATGGTGATGAATCGGGGCCATTCGAAAGACCCGCTTACCCGTCATTTTAAATGAAACGACCTGCGTAATAACAGACAATGCCTCCACTACAAATACGCCCCCAAGGACAACGAGCAAGAGTTCGTTCTTCGTCATCACGGCCATGATTCCTAAGAATCCGCCAAGGCCCAGACTCCCCACATCACCCATAAAAACCTGAGCGGGATATGCGTTGTACCACAAAAAACCCAATCCTGCCGCAATAACCGCAGCCGTCATGGGCACAAGCTCTCCAGCTCCAGCGACGTAGGGTATGGCCAAATATCGCGCGATTTCCACATGGCCTGCCACATAGGCAAAAAGCATAAATGTTCCAGAACTGATCATCACCGGTACTATGGCTAAACCATCAAGCCCGTCGGTCAAATTCACTGCGTTGGCACATCCGACAACCACCAGGGCCGCAAAGGGCACATACGCCCAACCCATATCAAAGCTCACGTCTTTAAAAAACGGAACATGCAAAAAAGTATCAACTTGCCCATACAGTATCAACAAGGCCACTGCTCCAGCTGATATCAAAAACTCACCGAACAAGCGAAGTTTGCCTGAAAGTCCTTTTGTATTCTTCTTTGAGACTTTCATTGAATCATCTAAATAACCAATCAGACCAAATCCTAATGTCACCGATAGCACGGCCAGAACTTTGAAATTCGTGACATCTGTCCAAAGCAATACGGCCAGCGCCACACTCATTAAAATCAGCGCTCCACCCATTGTTGGAGTGCCTGCTTTTTTTAAATGAGTTTGGGGCCCATCATCTCGCACCGTCTGCCCCACCTGTTTGCGCACCAAGCGACGAATAAAATGCGGTCCCCACATCCAACAAACCAAGAAGGCTGTAAAAAAAGAGAAAAATGTGCGAACTGTGATGTAACGAAATACATTAAAAATCGAAATCGAATCTGAAAGTTCGTAAAGCCATTGATAGAGCATACGTGCGCGCCTAAATTCTGGTTAAAGGTCCTCGGCCCCCCAAGCCCGTAAAACCCTCTCCAGTTTTAAGCCTCGTGAACCCTTGACGACGATAATGTCCTGACTATCTATCATAGAGCCGATTTTCAATGCAAGAACTTCTTCGTAAGTATTTGATAAATAAAGACTTTTCTTAAAATCTCCACGCTCAATTCCCCGCTTAAAAGCCTCTTTACTGGGCCCAATGAACCAAATGAGGTCCACATCTGTGTTGCCGACCATCTCCCCCAGTTGCTCATGTAAGACCTCGGCCTGATCGCCCAACTCCAACATTTCACCCAAAACCATCACCTTTAATCGTCGGCTTGGAATCTCAAATATGTTTTTAATCAGTGCGGCCATACTTTCTGGGTTGGCATTATAGGCATCAAAAAGAACGCTAGCTCCTGAGGGCAACTGAATCACCTGGTTTCGCCCCCAACCGGTTCTACACTTTGGCAAAGCTTTCCAAATCTCTTCGGGCGGCATTCCCACTGACAAGGCTAGAGCGCTTGCGGCCATCAAATTCACAACGTTTTGACGCCCAAATACGGGCACCGTAGCGGCACCGGGCACATTTCCGATATGTCCTGACACCTCAATATGATCCATGCCCGTGCGAATCACGCGCATATGAACATCGGCATCTGATTTGAAAGAAGAAAAAGTTTTTATTCCACCCGAACCCGGTTTTGACTTCTGTCTTTCCCACATTTCTCGGGTGTAACTGTTATCTAAATTGAATACGTGTACAGCTTTTGGCGACTCCAAATACAACTCTTCTTTTGCCTGCGCAATTTTCTCTTCACTGCCAAAATATCCAATATGAGATCGCCCCACCGTAGTGACGATGGCCACGTCGGGCTTGGCTATGCGAGCAAGGGTCGTCAGCTCACCGGCATGATTCATTCCCATTTCGACGACGGCCATCTCTGTGTCTGGTTTAACTGTAAGTAGCGTCAGGGGCACGCCCCAGTGATTGTTGAAACTTCCGTGGCTGGATACCGTTTTGTAATTTTGCGACAAGATCGTGTCACAAAATCCCTTTGTCGTCGTCTTTCCATTTGATCCGGTGATGGCTATGAATCGAGCTTTTGACCGCATTCTCCAGGTATGCGCCAGCCGTTGCAATGCAGTTAGCGTGTCGTCCACTTTTACAACAGAAACCTTTTGCGCGCGAGCGGCCAGGTCTTCCGGCAGGTGGGTCACTAGCAGTCCCGTTGCACCTGCATCAAGAGCTGCAGACAGAAAATCATGGGCGTCAAAATTTTCGCCTTTGAGGGCAATAAAGAGCTGGCCTTCTAAGTCTTTTCGCGTGTCCGTGCCGATTCCAGTGAAAGACAACGGCCCTTGATGCAAAAGAGTACCCTCGGTGCTTTTGACTACAAAATCTAAATCGAACTGGGTATTCACGCGAGAATCTCCCTTACCACTTGAACATCGCTGAAGGGGCGCTTTTCATCGCCGATGATTTGATAATCTTCATGCCCTTTTCCTGCGACCAATACTACATCTCCATTGTTTGCCATGTTGAGCGCCATGGCAATGGCCTTTCTTCGATCTTCTTCCACAAAAAAACTTTGACCCATCAGATCTTTTGGAACCGCCACCAAACCATCTTCGATAATGGTTCTTGGATCTTCATGTCTAGGATTGTCAGAGGTGAGAATGGCTACGTCAGCCCCTTCTGCAGCGACTTTCGCCATGAGTGGGCGCTTACCCTTATCCCGACCGCCACCACAGCCATAAACTACAAATATTCGTGAACCCGCCTGAGAGCTCGCCTGTCGCACGGCTTGCAAAGTACTCAAGACGGCATTGAGTGCCTGATCGGTGTGCGCATAATCCACAAATACATGCACTTTTTTGCTCTCTGGTACCTTTTCAAGCCGCCCAGGAACTCCCGAAAACTGTGACAACGACTCAGTGCAAGCCTTCAGGGAAACCCCCGCAGCTAGACCCACACCGATAGCCGCCACAGCGTTGTACACATTATGCTCGCCTGGAATGGGTAAAAAAACTTTTGCCTCTCCTCTTGGAGTACTGAGATGAAACCGCGTGCCACCAAAACCAGCCTCAATCTGATTAAATTTTAGATCAGCCTCAGCCTTTCCATAGGTGGTTCGTTTCACATGCGGTGCAATCTCCATTTGTCGACCGTAGGGGTCGTCGGTGTTGATTACCGCCACACTTGATTTCTGAGTCTGCGTTAAGGGAATCTCTCGAAAAAGTCGTTGTTTGGCTTTGAAATAATGATCCATATCGCTGTGGTAGTCGAGATGATCACGAGTGAGATTCGTAAACACCATCACATCAAATGGAATATGATCGGCTCGATACTGATGCAAGGCGTGGCTTGAAACTTCAAAAACAGCGGCCTTGGCACCTAAAGCATTAAACTCGCAGAGACGTTTTTGCAATGTTAAGGGATCTGGGGTGGTCAGTTGACTGGACCATCGATGCTTACCAAGATGATGGTCAATGGTGCCCATTACACCTGTAGGCCAACCAAAATCAGTCAAAATTTTCTCTACCATGTAGGCCGTGCTGGTCTTCCCATTGGTGCCAGTCACGCCGACGCAGAAAAAGTTTTTTGCAGGATCCTCGTAAAAACGACTAGCCAGACGATCTAACTCCACTCTTGTGTCATTAACCACAACAACGGCGCCCGCGTAATCCAATGGCACTTGGCTTCGATCCTCAACAACGACAGCGATTGCGCCTTGATGACAGACCTGTGGTAAAAAATCGTGTCCATCAGAGCTATACCCCTTGATGGCGACAAAAACACAACCTGGCTTCACCTGCCTTGAATCCACACACACTTGACTGACTTCAGATGTGGCGAATTCTCCCCAGGAAAGTTGCGAGTACACTGACAATAGCTGCGATAACTTCATATTTTGTTTTTACAAGACTTTTACAAGCAATGCAGCCAGAAATCCGCCCAACGTAGACAATCCTACCACGGACCCTCCCTGCTCGTAGGCTTCAGGTAGCATCGTCTCGGCAATCATGGTGAGCATCGCACCGGCTGCTGCGCCTTCAATGGCTAAAACCAAATAAAAAGCTGAGCCCGTGGGCTCGCCAGAAAACAACATAGAGCCCACATAAGCTCCCACTCCAGTTAAAAAGCAGATGGATCCCCACATGAGGTAGATTTTCTTCAAACTCATGCCGTGTTGCCGCATACTCACGGCACTCGACATAGCCTCAGGCATATTGGCCAGAAAAACGCCGGCAATAAATGCCAAGCTAATGCCTTGGGTGCTTATGGCCAACATACCAATAACCAAAGATTCAGGGATTCCGTCTATCAATATGCCAAGCCAAATGGCAACCGCCGCATTGCCGTGGCTTGCGGCCTTTCCCTCAGCTAGAATGTCAGAAGATGAAACTGAAAAGGCCTCATGTTCTAGATGTTCAAGACATTGTTTTTTCCACTCTGGATTCGTTTCAGTTTGAGTTTTAACTTCTAGGTCACTGATACGGGACTTGGCCAATGCCAGTAAGTCTTTCTCTACTTCTGGACTCGATGCCACCAAATCTTCTACATCTTGCTGAAGAATTTTAAAAACTCTCACTTTTGTTTTCGCCACTGCATCGGCTGACCGAGGATAGTGACTCAACACTCCAAGCTCGCCAAAGGTGTCACCCGAACCCAAGGTGGCCAATTTTTTTTCGCCCCGTCATTTTCATGAAAAACAATATCCACTTGCCCCTGAACAATGAAAAACATTTCATCCGCAGGATCACCCTGTTTAAAAATAGTTTGCCCTGCTTGAAACTGCTCTTGAGTAACCCGCCCCATCAATGCGGCCATCTTTTTAGGGGGCAATTGATTGAGAATACGCACTTTTGAAAGTTCATTAACGAGCTTCTTTTTTCGGCGCAAATGCAAATGAGTCACATAGTGTCGTGCATTAGACAAGCTCCTTAAAAAAGCTCCTTTGTTGTTGAGGATCTGATTAAGAACCGCAAACAACACGCCACCAGCTATTGCACCTAGGCCGGCCGCTAACATGGCCGCATAACCATGGCGATCCACATGATGGGGCACATGGGCAAAGAGTTCTATGGTCAATGCAAATAACAACGCGCCAGCTCCAAAAGCCATAAAGGCCGAATTAATGCGCTGACGGGGTCGCAACAACAATCCCACTGCCGCACCCAGCGGAAGAGAAATAGCACTGGCGACTCCCCAAGCAAAAGCTTCTAGGTTGATATTCATTGTTTTGTTTTCTCCAGTGAATCAGTTTCACCTAACCAGATTTGTATGGTCTTCGCTTTTGCAAATGACTCGCCCGTTGCTGGGCTGGTTTTTTGGATCACGCCTTGACCGTTTATTTTTAGCTTTTTATCACCAAGCTCGAAGTGCCGAAGAGCCTCACGCAAGCTCATACCCAAAACCGGCGGCACCGTATCTGCCGCCTTTGTTACCACTGTATTGGATTTCTCAGACACTTTAGAGAACTCTTCAATCCTGAACTGATCAGGTAAACCCATAACGTCTTTTTCACTTAAAATAATAGGTGATAAACCGGCTTTTCTAACCGCGTAATTGGCCACCTTCGAAAAAATTGGAGCGGCCACTGTTGATCCGTAATATTCTTCGCGGGGGTGATCGACGGCGATGTAAATAACAAACTTCGGTTCGTTGGCTGGTATGAAGCCGGCAAAACTTGAAACATAACCTCCGGGCAGATAGCCGCGACCTGTTGGGTTTACTTTTTGAGCTGTACCCGTTTTACCTGCCACCGGAAACCCTGGCACCCTTGCGTTAAAACCGGTGCCGTGAGGTGCCGTCACGCCAGTCAACATCAACCGAAGCATGGCTGCTTCACTTTGCGGTAGCACTTGGCGAATTTTTTCAGGCTCAAAGCTTTGTTCATCCCCCGACTCGGGGTCCACAATAGACTTGACGATGTACGGCTTATTTAGAGTTCCACCGTTAGCTATGGCGGCATAAGCATTTGCGACCTGCAGTGGAGTGGCCGTCATACCATGGCCAAAGGCAATGTTGCTCAATAAATGGGGCCGCCAGGGTAAGGCCTGTAAAACTCCAGCACTTTCCCCCGGAAGGTCCACATCGGCCATTTGCCCAAAACCAAAATCCTTTAATACTTTTAGCAGCTCAGAATCTCCCAGCTCAAAAGCCATTTTAGTAATGCCCACGTTAGAAGACTTGGCTAAAATCTCACTCACTGTCAGCCATTCAAACTTATGAGTGGAGTCGGCCTCACCAATGGTTCGTCTGCCGATCTTTAGCTGGCCATTTTCGCAGTTGTATTTGGAGTTGGGTTTTGAGAGCCCCTTCTTCAACGAACCCGCCACCACAAAAGTTTTAATGGTGCTGCCTGGCTCGAAGGCGTCTGTAACCGATTTATTTCGGCGAATATCGGCACCATATTGATTGGCTAAATTGAGGTTAAAACTAGGTGCGTTCGCAATGGCCAATATCTCTGATGTGGTCGCATCTAAAATAACTCCTACCGCACCATCAGCATCGTGCTTTTCAAGCGCCCACTCGAGTTCCCTTTCAAGTACAAACTGTAACTCACTATCAATTGTGAGTTGCAAAGAAGAACCTTCTGGCTGATCGGTGAACCATCGGCCATTTCGAATGAGGGGTCGCCCCCTGGCATCGCGCCTCACCTTAAGTGCGCGGCCTTCGCCCGCTAAAGATTTGTTGTACTTGAGCTCTAATCCTTCAAGGCCTCGCCCATCAATATTCACAAAACCCATCACCTGCGAAAGTAATCTGTCGTTGGGGTACACTCGCATGGATTCATCGATAAAGGCCAATCCTGGCTCTTTCCAAGAATTAATTTTTGTTTTTTGTTCTTCAGAAAGATGCCGCTTAATCCAAACAAACCGGCGATTGGGGTCTTTAATCTTTCGATACAAATTTTTCTTTGACAGTTGCAGGTAACGAGCGAGTTTCTGCGACACGGCCATTGGGTTACCGATCAATTTCGGGTCTGCAAAAAGGGAGTGAGTGGGAATAGTGATGGCTAACTCTTTGCCCTGTCGGTCAGTGATGGTTCCTCGCCTGGAATTTAAAGTGATCTGTTGTTTAAACTGGCGGCTTCGCAGTTGATTGAGTTTTTCATCGGGCAACAACTGTAAGTTAATGGCTCTGACAATAACAATTGACCAAAGTGCCAAAAACCCTACAAATATAACTACGATGCGCCCGTTCATAAGTGCAAACTCCTACATCAAGTGTAGCGAGGTCACTGGCGCATGGCAATTTTGTGTCCAGTTATTTGGATAATCTGTCCCCGCCCGGCTTCTTTTAATGTCAAATGAGTTTGGGCCAAGCGCTGCACACGTTCAGGCTGGGTCACTTTTGCATACGTAATCTGCTTTAAGTACTTTTTATCGACCAAAGACCTATATTCTTTTGATTGTTTCCAAACCATATAACCCAAGCGCCGACTTTCCATTTTGCAGAAGACCACTGCGAATAATGTGGCCAGAGCCAAAATAATGCTCACAAATGGTCGTATGTCTGTTGTTGAATATCTTTTACCCATGGACACCTTCCTTGGTTTGACGCCGCTCAAACACGCGAAGCTTGGCACTTCTTGATCTTGGATTTGATTTTTGCTCTTCACGGCTGGGAATAATGACTTTTTTGTTTACCAACACCCCTAAGCCTGACGCCTTGGCATCGCGAAGCGCATATTTTACGATTCTATCTTCAAGCGAGTGAAAGCTGATCACCATCAACCGCCCACCATCAGCCAACATCTTGATTAGCTCAGGCAAAGCCGCTCTTACGGCCTCTAACTCGCTGTTCACACAAAGCCGGAGGGCTAAAAAATAATTTGTCGCTGGATGGTGGCCCTTCTTTCGCCACCCCTCGGTCTTCTCTATAAGCGACGAAAGCTGTTGAGTTGTTGAGAAGGGTTGATTTTTCCGCTGCTGTAAAATGGCCGTCACCACACGCCCTGGCCTTCGAATCTCGCCCAACTCAAAAAATAAATCTCGCAACTCTTGTTCAGACCAACTATTTACAACTTCCGCGGCCGATAGTGATGCATTCTGGTTCATGCGCATATCGAGGGGACCATCATTATAAAAACTAAAGCCTCGTTCACTTTGATCAAGCTGCGGAGAGCTCACGCCCAAGTCTAGGAGTATCAAGTCAAAGCCTTGCTCACCGACAATTTCAGTGAGTGCAGCCGATACCGAGGCGGTATCAGAAAAGTTGGCGTGTAAGATATAAAAACGACCGCCAGCGATTTCATTTGAAAAATTATCTTTGGCAAAATTCACGGCATCGAGATCTTGATCGATAGCCACATATTTGGCCTCTGCAAATTCATTCATGATCGCCCGCGCATGCCCACCACGACCAAAGGTGCCATCTAAAATATATCTAGGATCTCCGGGCATGGCTTTAACCATGGCAAGGACTTCATCTAGTAAAACAGGTATATGTGCCATTCTAATCCTCACCGTGCTCTAAAGCGGCCACACTACTTAAAATTGATTCGAAGTCACCGGCTAAATCATCACAAAGCAGATCCCAAACCCCCTGCGGCCAAACCTCAAACTTGTGCCCCATTCCAACGAGCACAAGCTCATCTCCTAGGTCGGCATATTTTCTTAATGCGGCTGGTATTAGAAATCGACTATTGCCATCAATGTTAATCACCTGCCCGCCGCTGAGATAAAAACGCTGGAAGGCCTGAACCTCTGTTTTTAAAGCTGGCATTTTTGCCACCCGCCGCTCGAGTTTCTCCCACTGGTCTAAGGTATAGACATCGAGACAACGCTTGCCCTGGTATTGGCTATTTGTGATGACAAGACTGGTTTGGCCTTCTGAAAATGATTGCCGGTAAGCCGGCGGCAAGCTGACACGCCCTTTACTGTCGCTCTTTTGTTGAAAGCGGCCACGAAACATAGAGGTCATCCTAACCTTCATTGAATGAATGGGACCCATCCGTGGATCCCCAGTGAAATGAGACAAATAACCACTTAATACCACTTTGCCCCACTCAATTCCACTTTACCACTTAGCAATGCCGCGTCAAGAGTCCTGATTCTTTTTGGTCCTTACGTCTATGCTTGCTAGCATTTAGATTATGCCAAGGATTTCAATCCCCTATATTTTGACGCGGAACCATACATTAGTAATGAGGCTCCGATGATTGTCGAATGCCCCCGGTGTGGCTTTTCGCAGCCTAAAGATCGCTATTGCGCCAACTGCGGCGTGGATATGGACAACTACAAACCCGAGCCCAAACCGTGGCACAAAAAACTTGTGGGCAGCATGGTGTTTCAAATCTTTTTGGCGGTGTGGGCTGTTGCAGCTATGGTGTTCTTTATTTTTCAAGGCCAACAAGATCAATTCAACAACGAACTGCAAAGAGCCCAACAACTCGGCGAGGCTGATACCAGCAACGAGATGACTGTGGACGAAAAACCCACGTCAAAATCAACTTCTGCTCCAACGCAAAACCAAGGGCGCACAAACAACAAGGCGGCCATTTCAAAGCCAACTGCCCCAACCGAAACCAAGCCCCCTAGAGACTCTGAAGATGACGAATTGGCAAAGGAATATGCCGATTATGATTTTGATCAACCCGCAAAAACCAAGGCTGTCGTTGACGAAGAACCTGAGAGTGTCGACGAAGACGGTTCAAATATTAAATCTATCTCCCCATCCGGTCTTTTTGAGTCTGAGGACACCTTAAAATCCATTGATGCCCCCACAGAGGTCACTGTCCGATTTGCTGAGGTTTCTGCGAATTTTATTTCGACTTTAGCCAGTCAAGGTGAAGTGCTTACCGACGCCGGTGGGTTTAAGGTGTTTAGTGTGGCTCATCAGGGTCCGCTGGGGGCGCTACTTGACCGCGATCCCGGCAGCCGATTTCTTGGCCGAGATCATTCACAGGGTTTTGGCTCATCGGGAATAGAGCTTAGCTATGTGAGTCAAGAGGACGGCGATTATTTGGGACTTACCTTTCAAGTAAAACCCACTTTTGAAAACAAACAAGTTACGGTGAAACTGCAAGGGCAAGTCAATCTAAAGTATGAGGATCCCAGAAGCACGAATCCGGCCCCCATTTCAGGACGGTACACCTTTCAGCCCGGTCGCGTATTGGTGATTTCTGGAATTCTGCCGCACGAAGCTGTAGCACCATCTTTACTAGATGCCCTGGGCGGCACGCCGATCAGCGCCATGGGCTCTGTGGACTTTAAATCTCGGGCCAGCGACGTCATAATGCTGGTTCACCCCTACTAACGCGCCATTCATTGAAAGAAGAGTGACACGCTACCCGCAAATTTCTATAAAAAAATATTCAAATATTCTGAGGGGAAATGCAAAGTGAATAAGTTCTCGCGCTTTCATATGCGACCAGGCTGGATAGAAGTCATCGTTGGATGTATGTTCAGCGGGAAAACCGAAGAACTCCTCACTGAGATTCGACGTTGCCGAATTGCTAAACAAAACTTCCAATTGTTTAAACCTAAAACTGACAATCGATACTCAGATACAGATGTGGCGTCACACAACAAAAATAGCTGGCCATCACAGGTCGTCCATAGCTCTGGTGAAATTTTGGACAGTCTACTGCCAAATACCCATGTTGTGGCTATCGATGAAACCCAGTTTTTTGACTTTGGAATCATCGAGGTCTGCACGACCATCGCCAATAGCGGTAAGCGGGTGATTTTGGCCGGACTTGACACCGACTGGAGGGGCCGCCCCTTCGGTCCGATGCCACAACTCTTAGCCATTGCCGAGGTGGTCAAAAAACAATATGCCATTTGTATGGTGTGTGGCGACCCCGCCACGCGCACACAAAGGATAGTGGCAGCAGAGGATGACATACTTTTAGGCTCTACTGAAGCCTATGAGGCGTGCTGCCGCACTCATTTTGATTCTGGATCGATCAGTGCTCAGCACTTGCCACCCACGATTTCGCCCTAATCCTGTTGAAAAAAGGCGGATAACGAACTCAGACCCTTGATAAATCGGCCTTTTATGACCATAATCTCCCCAATGAAATTTAGCAAAATAACGCTATTTTTGTGAGGGCCCCATGGATCACTTAAAATTAAAAACTCTCATTTCTGAAGAACAAATTTCTGAACGCGTTCGAGAACTGGGGCGACAAATCACAAAGCGGTTTAAAAATGAGCCACTGGTTGCCGTTTGTGTATTAAATGGCGCGATTTTATTTTTTTCTGATTTGGTTCGCGAAATTGATGCCGACGTCACATGTGAGTTTATTGGGCTATCCAGCTATGGCGCGGGCACTTACTCTACGGGAGACGTCAGAATTACTGCTGACTTCTCACATTCGGTTAGAAATAAACATATCTTGATTGTCGAGGATATTATCGACTCTGGCCTCACCATGAGTTACCTGCAGCAAAATCTTAAATCGCGAGGTGCCAAAAGCATCACAACGGCCACGCTTCTGCATAAACCAAAGGCTCAAAAAACCGAATGCGAAGTAGACTTTGTTGGTTTTGAAATTCCCAATGACTTTGTCGTGGGCTATGGCCTGGACTACCAGGGATATTATCGAAATTTACCCTATATCGCTCAAGTTCAAAATATCAACTAGAACCTGGTAATTTTATTTAAACCGGGTTGATTTATTTTTCAGGGATAATTATTTTCTGCCCGGCGCGAATGCTTCTGGCATTCCCAATATTGTTTACTTCTTGAATAGCTCGAACACTCACCCCAAACCGCTGAGCCAATTCACTGAGCGTTTCACCACTGGCAATTCGATAGCTGCGAGTTCCGGTAAAATCTGATTTTTGATCTTTCATTTTACTCATTTCATCCAAGGCCACTTGATAGCTCGATTGAGGCACGTAAACAAAGTCTTTCAGCCCCAGAGTGTACCAACCGCGCCAAAAAGTACTTTTTAGTTGAGGGTTAAATTCCTTAGCCGAGCTTACATTTTCACTGAACCACCGTACTAGAGTTTGTTTATTGATATTTTTAGTCAATGCCAGCTTCTGCACAGGCAATGGGGGTGCCCAGTAGGCTTTTCCAAAAATTTTGTCTGCGTTTTTTTCCACGTGAAGGGCTGCTAAAAAGCTAGAATAGAAATTAGCCGAGGCAAAACCAAAGCGATGTTTTCTCACATCCACAAGCTCTACCAGAGACGAAGCATTGTACTTTTTTAAAAGGTTTCTAATTCCAGAGGGTCCATGATTGTAAGCTGTTACTGCCAAGGGCCAATCCTGCAAAATGTCGTAATTAATTTTCAAAAAACGAGCCGCGGATCGCGTGGCAGTCAAAGGATCGTTGCGCTCATCAGCAGCATTCGTGATGCGCATAAAACGACGCCCCGTGGATCGCATAAACTGCCATATACCACTAGCACCCACTTTTGAGCGAGCCTTCACATTGAACGAACTTTCTACAAAGGGAAGTCTTGTTAATTCAACGGGAAGTCCCGCTTCGCGAAAAATCTGTTCCATTTCTTTAATGTAACTGCCTGAGTAGTAAATACCTTTATAGAATCTATCTTTTTGCCCTAACTGAAATCGCAGACGCTTTTTGGTGGTTGCTTCTTTAAATTTATTTTCTTCCTCAACTCGCGAGAACAAATGCCAATATCTAAGATCTTCTCCTTCAAGGCCAGATGGGTCTTTTACCGCCTGAAGCTTCAAAAGCCTTTGTTTGATCTTGTCCTTCGACTGCTTAACCAGATTCTGCCGTGCTCGTTGCTTGGCTCGATCAGACAATTTGGCGTCGGCCATGATGTCTGTAAAATCGACGACCTCGTAGATTAAATGCACATAACGACTGTCGTGTAACAAGCCCTGATCTGTGGTGTACTTGGCATAGATATCGACCCAAAATCCCACTCGCTCTTGCAGCTCTTCAGGGGTCTTAAATGTGTCAACGCCGTAGCCAATGGCCTGCCCCTGCTCACCGTATTTTGGCGCTTCCCACTGACGTGCCTGATTGATGTCAAAGTTTTCAAGATCATCTAAAAACATCACTGGCGTGTCACCATCATTGGGCGATTCTAACTCTTCAGATAAGACGGGCGGAATATTCCACATAAACAAAAGTAGCAATAAGCCCATTATAAATCTCATTGATGGTCTCCTGCCAACGTTTCGGCAAACCGGTCAAATAACCTTCTTGCTTCAAATGTCTTATTGGCCTTGCCGTTGTATAAAAACACAAAAGTAAACTGACGCCCATCAGGTCGGCCCACGTAACCGGCCAAACCGGACACGCCAGTGAGGTGACCGGTTTTTGCCCTTAACAGTCCTTCAGCGTTTGTGTCTTTAAGGCGCTTTTCTAGGGTGCCATCAACACCAGCAATAGGCAGAGCCGACGCCAGCTCGGGATAAATACGAAAGCTGTTTTTCAGGTGCACCAAAATAGTGTGCAAATCTCTAGGTCTAAAATTATTACGCCTCGATAGCCCCGAAGGGTTTGTCATTGCAAAATGACCCGGCTTGATTCCAAGCTGGTGCACGTAATCTCTAATCACTCCCAAGCCTGTTTCCATAGACGCGGGCGTACCTTTTAACTCCGCCGCAAGATTTTTAGTCATAATCTCAGCTATATAGTTGTTCGAGAACTTCATCATGCCCGCTACAAGTTCGGGCAATGGGCGGCTGTCCACATCGGCTAATGTGGCGGCCCCCTTGGGCACCACTCCAAGACGAACGCTGCCACGAACGGTAACGCCTCTTTGTTTTAAAAAGGACACCAAATTGTAACCCGCCCATAATCCTGGCTTCGATATGGATTTATAAAAAACGGTCTCTTTTTGATCCACGCCCATCTGACCAGTGACCACGATCTTATCCACAAAATTTTGTGACGCAGATACCTTTCGAGTAGTTTCTTCTCGACTGACCTGCAGCTGCGGTGATGTGCCTGGCAGAGCTGTTTTGGCTTTGTTAGACAGTCCAAGATATTCATTGGCCGGATCCAAGTAGACTTTTACAGGATCACCGGTTTCATCGCCTGGACGCACGAAAACATTGGCTGCACTCCAATTGAATGTCATTGCACCAATGGGCGCGTCATAGGCCCGATCCACTCGACTGGGGTCTCGACCGGGATCAAATCGAACTTGATCAAACCGACTATCATCAACAACAATGTCGCCTTCTATGATTTTTATATCAGTGCGTAGAAACTCATTTACTAGATACCACATGGTTTCTGATACAAAACCAGCATCACCTCCCCCGTTTAAATACAGATCTCCCTTTAATACGCCCGCCTCCCTGGGGGCTTTTGACTGCAGTCGGGTAACAAATTTATGGCCCACGGGGAATCGCTCTAGGATCGCCCCTGCTGTCACAATCTTGGTTAATGAAGCAGGCGTAAATTTTTTTTCTGCATTCAGGTCGAGTAGTTTCACTTCTGCATTTTCGCCAGCGTAACTGATGTACAGCCCAAGATCTGATTTTTTAAAACCTTGCTTTTTAATTTCACTTTCTAGATTTTTTACCAGCAGCTCTTTCCACTCCTGGGAAAAACAGGGGACAGCCAAAAATATGAAGCCGAAACAAATTGATAAACTGGTTGCTCGTAAAAGGTATGCAGACAACGCCTCCCCCTTTTTTTGATTCATCAGTATAGGCAGATCCATTTGGTTTTGCAACGCATTACATGGGTATGAATTTGTAAATACATGGCTTATGTTTTGTTACCATATTTTAACTATGTCACTACCCATGCATAAAGTCCTAATTGTGGATGACGAACCCCACGTGCTCGAGTCCATACGTCGATTGCTTCGTAAGCACTATGAAGTTCTAACCTGCAATAGTCCCAAACAGGCCCTACAAATAGTGTCGACCAACAAAGATTTGGCTGTGGTCATTTCAGACTATCAAATGCCTGAAGAAAACGGGGTGGACTTTCTTTTGCAGATTAAAACACTGGTTCCGCAGGCCGTGCGCACTATTCTGTCTGGACAAATTGACAACCAACAATTGATGCGAGCAATTAATCTTGCTGAGATTCACCGGATTATATTGAAGCCTTGGGACAACGATTACCTACTTCTGCAAATCGCCGAGTCCGTGCAAGCCCATGCACTTTTGAAAGATCGTGCCGCATTCAGGTACCTTTCCATCACCGACCCTATCACCGGGCTATACAATCACCGATATTTTCAGGAGCAACTCAACCTCCAAATGAACTCGGCTAAAAATAATGATAAACCGATATCTGTAATTATGATTGATGTGGATCACTTTAAAAGTTTTAACGACCGATATGGACATCCCGAAGGCGATCGCCTCTTGTCCATGGTCGGGTCCGTCATTCAAAAACACTGCCCTCCCCATGGCGTGGCCTGTCGCTATGGTGGAGAGGAGTTTGCCATGATCCTGGCGGGCAAGTCTTTGCAGGATGCCGGAATCATTGCCGAGCAAATCCGGGCCCAAATTGAATGTGAAGATTACGCGGGCCCCAATCAACAACGGTTGTTTATTACGGCAAGTTTCGGGGTGGCTAGCTTTCCGGAACACGGAAATAAGCCTCGAGAAATTGTGAGCGCTGCTGATACCGCACTTTACAAAGCAAAAGCTGATGGCCGAAATCGCGTGGTGATTACTTAGCTAAAGATCCAGTTGTATTTTTGCAACTCAGGGCGTTGCTAAGCCGACGCTGTGAGTTGCAAAAGAAACCAGATTCCTAACAACGCTAAGTTTTAGATGATACCCTTTTAAAATGTCGCGAAAAGATTGGTTTTTAGTTTTGTCCATCGTCCCCGCTGTTTGGGGGCTTGATATGATCACCAAGTTCTGGGCTTTAGAAACCTTAGCTTCTAACCCCAAATTCTACGGCATCCTTGGCTTGGTCTTGCACCGCAACCCCGGTGCCATGCTAGGAATGTTTTCAGACCTTCCACCTCTTCTTCGCATAGTCTCGTTATCCACAGGTGGCGCCTTTTTAGTTTTTATCTATGCGTTTATTCAATACTTATTGCCCAGCAAGTTTATCTACATGCGCGCAGGAATGTCACTCTTGCTTGGTGGTATTTTGGGCAACGTCACTGATCGCATCATCTGGGGATCTGTGGTTGATTTTCTAATTATCGGAAAACCCCCTATTTCCACAGCAGCGTTCAATGTGGCCGATGCCATTCAATGGGTGGGATACTTTCTTATCGTTGCGTTTCTCATTCGGGAAGGCGGTCGTTTATGGCCTGAGAGCAACACAAGAAAAATGGTCTGGGTCAATCCCCACTTTCAGTTGAAGTATATATTTGTCCTGCTCACTGTAGGATTGGGATTTTCCATAATTAGTGGCGTATTCTCTTATACGTATATTAAAGTCGTCATTGACGATTTTGTTGTTGGCGACCCTACGGCCAGTGAACATCGATTTCTTGTTCCATTTCTTCTCACTTTTTGTGTAATTTCTTTGGTTTTTTTGCTGGTCTTGTTCACCATTGGTCGCATCCTTTCTCACCGAACCGCGGGCCCGCTCTATGCCTTTGAAAAATATCTGGACGAACTTCTTGAAGGGCGCACCCGAATTTTTCGCCTACGAGCAGGAGATGAATTTCGACACCTTGAAGAACTTGGTGATCGACTGCGCGCCCGTTTGGTACCAGACCCCGCCGATCGAGAAGATGGGCCAGCGCCTACAGACTTGAATTCGTGATTTTATTGAAAAAGTAACGTTTTGGTACAACGGCACTCAGATCATCTTTTGCCACCAAAAAATCACCTTTATATGTTCTAACTATACCCTCAGGATGAACGGTCCTCGCTTGACCCTTTCGCGACCCACCCTGATAGACGATTTGCACGGGTTGCTTAGACTCAGCTGCTTCTACCAACGCACGATAACTGGGTTGAGATTTAAGAGCCAAAATGGAGTAATCACTCCAAGCCAATTTCACCTTTTGATACTTCACGATGTCACTCATAGATTTCACTTCACCAATTCGCTTAAAACACTCGACTGTCAGCCGCAAGCCTTGTTTTGCATCATCGAGCGCTCGATGCGCTTGAGCTTCTGGAAATTTTAAAAAGCTCACCAATGTCTGCAGTTTGTGATTAGGGCTCTCAGGGATGGCTCGCCTCGACAACAGACTGGAGCAAAGCACGGGTCGCTCTGGAAATTTTAATTTTTTTCTTTCAAACTCTATGGCCAAGAATCCCATATCAAAGGGAGCGTGGTGGGCCACCAAATATCCGTCTTGAACAAAGTTCCAAAACTCTTCAATTTTTTCAGATATTTGTGGTGCCCCCTCAACCATACTGTTACTGATTCCGTGAATATTAATCACTTCTTGCGACATTAACGCCGTCGGTTTGATAAGTGTTTGAAATGTATCCACAACTTCGCCGCCCTTCCACTTCACGGCGGCCATTTCACAAATTTCAGCACCCAGTGGATATTTACCGGTGGTTTCCAAATCAAAGGCAATAATTGTTTCTTCTTTCCAGTTCTTACTATCGATCATCAAAAAGTCCCTAGCTTAAATGGCTAACTTTAGTCTATAGCAGTTATACACAGTCGCAATTAACTACATTCTACAAATAAACAATATTATATTAATAAATATGAAAAATATTATCCGATTCTTTGCCACCGAGCATTTGTTTGGCAATCTGCTCACTATTCTTTTTATTGTCCTTGGACTTTACACGATCTCTTCTATTCGCAGAGACATTTGGCCCGAGGTCGATTTTGGGATCACCACCATTCGAGGAGCCCTTGGAGGAGCCTCTCCCGAACAAGTGGAAAAACTTATCATTAACCCCATGGAGTCGGCCCTACGCGGCGTCGACGGCCTTAAAAAAGTCAGCTCTACTTCTACCGAATCCACCGGCGTCATCGTTTTAAACCTGGATAAAGATGCTCGCGACAAAGACAAAACCAATGACGACATCCGTCGATCTATCGACCAAGTGGATGATTTTCCGGAAGAGGCAATAAAACCCATCGTCACTGAAATTGACTCCACTGTTTATCCCGTGATCGAGGTGACAGTGGGTGGAAACTTACCCGCTATGGAAATTCGAAAAGCCGCCGACTTTATGGCCGATGAGCTTGAGCGACTGCCGCTCGTAGCCAGGGTGTCTCGCATGGGCTATCTTAAACGGGAATACCTGATTGAGGCCGATCCTGAAAAACTCGCGGCCCGCCAAGTGTCTTTGGGAAGCCTTATCACCACGATCAAACTAAGAAATATTTCTCTTCCCGGCGGCACAGCCAGTGACAATACGGGACTTGAGCGCCTCGTTAAAACAGAAGCCGAGTATGAAAACCCCAATGAAATTATGAAGACCGTGGTGTTTGCCAACGATGCGGGGTTTGGGACCCGCATTGGCGATGTGGCCACCGTTCAAGAGTCGCTTGAAAAACCAGATCGAATTTATCGAACAAATGGGAAGGATTCCATAAATCTTATTGTGATGAAAAAGGCCAACGCTGATGCGCTCACCGTAGTCGAATCAATTAAAGACAAAGTGAAAGAGCTCTCCACCCGTATGCCAGACGGCATCGATTTGGGTTACACCAATGACTTTTCTATTTACCTTTCAAAACGACTTGACGCCCTTGGCTCAAACCTTGTGGTGGGTTTGATTCTTGTAGTTATAGTCTTAGCTTTATTTCTACCGTGGCAAGCCACCATCGTTGTGGCAGCGGGGATACCCGTTGCGCTCTTTGGTGCCCTCACAGCCGCCTATCTCCTTGGGTACTCGTTAAACTTAATTAGCCTCATTGGGCTTATCATCGTATTAGGGATGCTGGTAGATGACGCCATTGTGGTCACAGAGAATATCTGGCGCCATATGGAAATGGGCAAAGACATTGTGAGAGCCACAGTCAGTGGCGCATCAGAAGTATTCACCCCTGTAATTGCATCTATTCTTACTACTGTCTCGGCTTTTGGGCCTATGCTATTTATGACAGGGGTCTTTGGGGCGTTTATTTTTGAGATCCCTTCAATGGTCATCCTAGCTTTAATCTTTTCATTGCTTGAAGCATTTTTAATTATGCCCTCGCATTTCAACAGTTGGGTGGGTCCATTTATCTCGAGCAAAGATGTTCAAAAAAATTCTGAAAAACCTCATTGGTTTGATCGTGTGATTGAGTCCTATAGAAACTATGTGCGATGGAGCTTGCGTTTTCGCTACCTTATGTTAGCCCTGGTTGTCGGTTTTTTTCTGATTACTGCTGCTGTTGTTGTTAAAACAGGACGGTTTGTATTGTTCCCGCCAGAGGGCATTGAAATTTTCTTTGTCACTGCAGAGGCTCCAACGGGTGTATCTCTTGAAAAAATGTCTGATCTCATCAAGCCTATCGAAGCTGGCATCATCGAGCACATTCCAGAGAGCGAAAGAAAAGACTTTGTAACCACTATTGGACTTATTCAACAGGATCAAAATGATCCTTTGACTCGTCGAGGCTCGCATTTTGCTCAAATTCGTATCTCGCTCACGCCGCAAGCCGAGCGAGTTAGAACAGCCCAACAAATCGTCGAGGATATCCGCGAGAAGATCTCCAAGCCAGAAGGCATTAACATTATCAACTTCTCCTATGCCCGCCAAGGCCCGCCACAAGGCCGGCCTATCACTATCAATCTGTTGGGTGAAAACATTGATACGCTTCGAGAAATAGCAGAAAAAGTTAAATCTCGCCTCGGTGAAATTGACGGAGTCATTGATGTTCAAGACTCCTATTTGGCTGGTAAAAAAGAGTGGCAGGTTAAGCCAAGATACGAAGACACGGCCGAAGTGGGTCTCAATGCTCAGCAGGTTGCTCAATCTGTGAGAGCGGCCTTTGAAGGAATCGTTGCCAGCAGTGTGCGAAATCTGGAAGAAGAAATCGATTTAAGAGTTCGCCTGAAAAAAAGCGACGGCGATATGTTGCATCAACTTGAGAACCTAAAGATCGGCAACGCCCAAGGAAATCTAGTGAACCTTGCATCTGTCGCTGATTTTGTACCTGTTGAAACCAACAGCAACATTCGACATCTTGACTACGACCGAGTACTCACCGTATCAGCCGAAGTGGATCTTGAAAAAGTCACGGCCATTAAAGCTACCAATGACACTAAGCCTTTTATCACCGAACTCGTCTCGAAATACCCGGGCTACTCAGTGAACTACGGCGGTGAAGATGAAGACACCAAAGAGTCGTTTGCTTCTCTAGGACGAGCGTTTGGATTTGCTGCATTTTTTATTTTCATTCTATTGGTTGTTACTTTTAAAAATTTAATTCAACCGGTACTAATACTTTCATCCATACCGCTGGGTTTTATGGGTGTTGTCTATGCCATGGCCATACACGGTCGCCCGTTAAGCTTTATGGCCATGCTCGGTGTTATTGCCCTAGCCGGCGTAATTGTGAACAACGCCATCGTGTTTACAGATTTTGTAAACCGGGTCAGGCGAGTTCATAACAAAAGCTTAAGCCGATCCATTGAAGAGGCTGCTGCCATCCGGCTTCGTCCCATTGTATTGACGACACTGACAACAGTTTGCGGACTGTTACCCACCGCCTATGGTGACTTTTTAAGAGACACATTTGGTTTTGGTGGCGGTGATCCGTTTATTGTTCCCATTGCCTTGGCACTGGGCTGGGGACTGGCCTTTGGATCTGTTATGACCGGGCTATTTTTTCCCGCCTTTATCCGAATCACCGATGACATCCGCCGCTTTATTTAAGGGGCGGCGGAGCTATTAAATTGTATGTTCAGTGCGTCGATTGTGGCCATTTGGGTGTCATCCCAAGTTCCTGCCTTGCGCGACGAATATGGCCGACTGAGAGATTTATTTATTCAAATTTAAAAATGCAGATTAGCAATTCGAGACATCCCTTAAGTACGCTTCAAGGATAACGAATGTTGATGAATATTACTTGCTGAAGGGGCGTTTTTCAGGAAGCTCATTGGCGCGGCCCTCACTGACTTGTTTAACGAAGTTTTCGTAAACATTCATTGAGTCGTCTTTTTTGCCAAAAACCTCGCCGAGTTTTCGCGTTTTGCTGCCATCGGATTTAAATGGCTTTTGTTGAATCCGAAAACGCAACATATCCTCAGGATCCTTGCCGCCGGCTCCAGCACCCTGTACAAACTCAACAGGCTTTGGCTTACCGTAGACATCCACAGAGGTGTTTTCCAGAGTAGATCGAACTTTTGCAACTACCAAATCGAGGCGTTGCTGAGCCATATTTCGAGCGCTACCTAGGTTTTCATCTCGTCCGCTGTCAAAATACACCTCTGAGTCCACATATACGTCCACATCCTCAAGGCCGGTGGTGATGCCTTTAACCCGCTCCATCACATCGACAAACTGACTCGATGGACGCCCAGTGCCCTCAAGAAATAACAATCGAGCAGGAATATCAAAAACAATTTGATCTTCACCAATGTTGATGTTGCTGACATCCACCCCGAAATCACCCATCTGTTCTGCCATAAAATGCAGCGCAATTTTTTTTGTTCCCATGGCCATGATATTTGGTGTTTTATCAATGGGTTTTACAAACTGTTCAAAAAACTTCAAAGGCTCATTCATTAAATCCAGAAACAATTTTTCTAGAGTCAACTCAGCCCCATAGTTTGAAAAACTATACTCAATAATACTTGGTGTTGAAAAATAGTCTGATACGTTTTGCTTTACTTCTTCTGATTGAGAGATCAGCCACATAACTAAAAAAAACGCCATCATCGCTGTCATAAAGTCAGCAAAAGCCACCTTCCAGGAACCACCGTGGGCCCCGGCAGCTTGTATGTTGATCTTTTTAATGACTATGACGGGTTCTTTATCGGCCACAGATTAATTCCTTTTCGTTTAGGCAGCTTTTCTTTCTTTAGTTGCGGCATCCATTTCATCAAAAGACGGTCGATCTGTGGGAAATACACTTCTGCGAGCGAACTCCACACAAACCAGCGGAGGCGCGCCCCTTTGTAGCGCCACAAGCGCTGCTTTGATCACAGATAAATAACGGCCGCTTTGTTCAATGTCCGAATTCATTTTGTTAGACATTGGAGCAATAAATCCATAACACAACAATACCCCCAAGAATGTACCCACAAGGGCTGCGGCCACCATTCCACCGATTGTTTCAACGCCGGCCGTAAGGTATTCCATCGTGTGCACAACGCCCAAAACCGCGGCCACAATTCCTAGACCCGGAAGTGAATCAGCCACTTGCTGAAGGGCGTGAGCTGCGGCATGTTCTTCTTCGTGCATTACCTTGATATCAGTGTCTAAAAGATCATCCACATCATATTGAGTTAAGTCCGCTGACAGCGTGATCTTCATCGTGTCACAAAGAAATTCTACTGCATGGTGATTTTTTAAAAACTTCGGATAGGCCTTAAAAATATCGCTACTTTGAGGTTCTTCAATGTGCTTTTCCACCGCTTGTGGACCATCTTTTCGAAAAATCTGAAATAGATGGAAGAGCATCTGCAACAAATCCACGTAATCTTGTTTTGACGGGCCTTTGCCCATAAGAGCATGTAGGGCACCTTTAATCACATATTTTAATGTTGTCGTTGAGTTGGCTATCAACATACCACCCAGTGCCGCACCACCGATGATGACAAGCTCCGCCGGCTGCCAAATAACTGTAAGGTGGCCACCAGCCATTAGGTATCCACCAAATACACAACCAATAACAACAATAATTCCAACAAATCCCATAAGCTTTACCTCATGTAACAGATCGGTGGATTGCCAAAAATATTTAACGAATTTGAAAAAAATGAGGCCAAATACGGAATTCAAGCCTTTTTTTAAGTCAAAAGTCCAGGTATCATGACCAAATGAAGTTTCTAATTCTTGGGTTGGGGCTCCTGGCCTTTTCACCAGCCAGTGCAAATCAGGATATTAATCCTAATCCCCTATCAGTTGTTGAAGCCTCAATTTCTGAGGCCGGTAAAAACCAGCATCAGGTGGCCATAGAGGTGGGACTGGTCAAAGACCATCATGCCTATGTGGATCAGTTTCGGCTAAAGGTGGTTCATCCCGAAAATTTTGTTATCGGCGAATTGTCCATTTCGCCCACAGTGGAGTTTTTTGACAAATTCTCAAAGAAAACGCGAGTGGGAATAGAAAACAAAGCCGTAGTCACTGCGCCCGTGCACATTCCCCCCGGGTCGGGATATGGAGAAACAGAACTGGCTTTGACCTATCAGGCGTGTACAGATGACTACTGCTTGTTTCCCAAAACGCTGTCAGTAAAGGCCCAATTTCTGCCGCCGAAAAAGTCCGCTGGGCCCTCGAATGCCACTGCCAATTCGAAAGATCCACTAGAAAAACCGTCTCCCAACTCTTTTTTAAAAACTCTAGAAGACAAAGGCTGGCTGCTTGCTTTTTTGTTTGTGTTTTTTGGCGGCTTTCTCACTAGTTTCACGCCCTGCATTTACCCAATGATTCCGATCACGCTGGCCGTACTCGGAGCTCGAGGTGCAAATCGCTCACGATGGCACGGACTAGGGCTGAGCATCAGCTACGTTTTGGGCATTGCCCTGACCTACGCCCTACTCGGCGTGTTTGCGGCCCTCACCGGTAACCTATTTGGGTCTTTCTTGGGGCATCCCGTAGTTGTCACAGCCATCGCGGCTTTATTTGTCGGCATGGGTCTTAGTATGTACGGATACTTTGAGGTGAAGTTACCCGATCAATGGGCCACAAAGTTAGCAGAAAGCCAGAGCAAAGGGGGCTACTCGGGAGCCTTCGGAACCGGCCTTATCGCAGGTGTTGTGGCCAGCCCCTGTGTGGGACCAGTGCTAGTGGGTGTACTCACATATGTGGCCCAGACTAGAAATGCCTTAATTGGATTTGGGTTACTTTTCACCTTCGCTTTGGGTATGGGATTGATATTTATTATCTTAGGCACATTCAGTCAGCTATTGCAGCGGCTGCCTCGGTCAGGCGCATGGATGAACTTTATCAAGGTTGTTTTTGGTACTGTGATGATTGCAATGGCCTACTATTATGTTTATCCCGTCTACACTCACAAAACCTTCTATATACTTCTGGGCTTGGGAGTGGTTGCATTGGCACTGCTTGCAAGCGTCTCGCTGACAAAATCTATAGTCGATAACCGGTGGCGATTGATTCGCTCGGTACTATTGATACTAGCAGGATTTATTGGCGGCGCGATGATCGTCTATGCCCACCATCCCGGGTTGTTAGGGACAAAGAGCAGCTCCCATGCAAAACCTGAATGGAAGAAATTTTCTTATGAAGAGCTCATGACTGCAAAAAATGAAAATCGGCCCGTTATCGTGGATTTTAAGGCCGACTGGTGTGCCGCATGCAAAGAGCTTGAACGCTATACATTTAGTGATCCAGAAGTTCTAAAAATGGGCACACAGTTTACTTGGCTGGCTTTTGATGCCACCTTGGATTCACCAGAATTGAGTGAGTTGAAATCTCGTTTTAATATTCAAGGTCTGCCAATGGTTCTATTCTTCGATGCTGATGGGGAATGGCAAAAAGATTTATCTGTAACCGGATTTGAAAAGCCAGCGGAGTTTTTAACCCGAATGCAGAAACTGGCTCCTACTCCTTAATAAGTTTTTTTCTACTTGATCTTTCGCAGCTCATCGATAGCCGCTTGATAATTGAGAAGCTTCATCTCTTGTTGAGACACCAACTTTTGCATTTGTTGCAACCGGAGCTCAAAGGCCTGAACTATTTGATGATGTCGATCCACTAGCTCCTGAGTTTTATTTTCTTGAATGCGAGATTCGGTCATTTTTCCACCCAAAGTAGAAATACGGCTTTTCAAATCCTGCACAGCAGCCTGCGCCACACGCTCAAAGTTTTTGTGGGCTGATTGAACCTGCCCAATGGTTTTTTTTGTGGCATCGGCAAGGCTATTAAGGCGACTATTAACCAATTCCACCTTTCTTTCTAGATCCCGCTGACCGGCTTTTAGTTGATTTAATTCCATAGCCAGCTTTGTTGTAATCATGTTTTGAGTCTTCAGCTCGGCATTGGTGACCATTTGATCGACGCTGAAGTCCTGGTTTCCATCTAGTTTTTCGTTGATAAACAGTTCGCGATTAAGCTGACGTGGCATTGCCGATCCCCCCGAACGAAATCATTGGCCGTGAATTTATGCTTCAGAGGCCTGCCAATAATCATAGCACTTTTTTCAGATTTCACTAGACTATATTTATCAATTAATTTTATCGTTAGAGTATGGCCACTGTCAGTCAACTAGCACAATTTCTATTAACTCAAAATCCCCAACAAAATGTCCCGCGGTTGGCTTTTTACCACTATGTGAAGAATTTTTTAGATCTGCAAAGTGAATTGAAAATCTCTGATCTGGCCCAGTTTTACAATCACGCACTGGGATATCACTATTGGCGCGATAATAAAACAGCACTCGGTGAAACTGTGAAACAAGACCTAGACCTTTTCGGCGGTCGCCACAACATGGGTTTCGATCTCGGTCAAGTTCGACATGCTCACGAAATCCAATTGTTTGATCTAAAGTTTCAAAGAGATCTTGAAAACATTGTAAAAAGACATCTTGAAGCCACCAGCGACGACGCTGACCGCATTCGCATTTTGCCATTAAGTGAATCTGAAGCGCTATCGCTCTGCCTCCGCTCTAACGGAAGGCTCAGTGTAAAGACATATTCCAATGTGGTGGCATTAATTGATGGAGATTTGCAGCCCATTGGACCCTCCACTCACCTTGAGTATGACAGCTTCCTAGAATTGGATGGAAAATACGAGCAAACCATCACCACATCACTAATGAACTCTGTGCGGTTTCGAGTGCTCAACGGAAATGCCTCGGGCGCCATTATTCGAGGATACACCTTCAATAAGACCGAGAATTTACTTGGCCCCATAACCCAGTACCCCGACCTCTTTTATGCCTTGAAAAAACTCGAACGTTTTTACGTGAACGGACAATCAGACCCGTTTTACCACGAACTCATTGCCACGCTGGAGCGCGGACTGCAGTGGCTAAAATCGGGCCACCCCGACGCCCCTCAAGCGGCCCGGACGGTTCTTCGCAAAGGCCAAATGGCCTTGAAAAATATCTTCCCCAACGATCGACTCATTCTCGTCCTTGTGCGCGAAATCGAAGGTGAACTGGCTCGCCACGATTTTGCCCCCATTTCGCCCCTTGTTTGATCCCCACAGCGGGGTCTTTGGATAAGGAGCCTTTTTCAAAAACCCTCGAATCTCCCACAAATCCACTTGTCGCGGCGAGCCAAAGGCTATATGGTGGGCGCCTATGAAAATCCGATTAAATAAATATATTGCTGATTGTGGTGTAACAAGCCGGCGTAAAGCTGATGAACTCATTGACTCTGGTCAGGTCACTGTCAATGGCCGCCGGGTTTTTGAGTTGGGCACACAGGTCGACCCGAGTGCAGACAAGATCACCGTCAAAGGCCGCCCGCTCAATTCGGGACAAAAGAAAATCTATATTGCCTTTAACAAACCACCTTTGGTTTTGACATCTACCTCTGACCCTGAAGGTCGCCCCACAGTCAGTGATTACTTTTCGAGCTATAAAGAGCGCCTCTACCCGGTTGGTCGCCTTGATTGGGATTCTGAGGGCCTCTTGTTAATGACCAACGATGGGGATTTTGCCCAAGAAGTGGCCCACCCCAAAAAGGAAATCCCAAAAACTTATCTTGTGAAAGTAGAAGGTAACCCCACTGACAATCAATTGGACCGTCTCAAGCGTGGAGTCACCATTATTGGCGGAAAAGTCAAAGCCCTTCATGTAGAGAGAATTCGTCGCACCGTTAAAGGAAGTGGTAAGTACCAATGGGTCAAAATAGTCATTTCTGAGGGTAAAAACCGACAGGTTCGGCGCATGTTTGAAAAAATCGGTTACGGGGTTTCCAAATTGCAACGAGTGGCCATCGGTCGTCTTTCTATTGGTAAGCTTCGAAAAGGCGAGTTTTACGAGTTAAAGGCCAAAGACCTTCACCGCATTTTTTCTATACCCCTACCGGCGGAATCAGCGCCAGCAAAGAAAGTCCGCCGCACTAATAAAAATCTTCCGAAACGTTATAAAAGCTGTTCTCGTACAAGCTGTTGATTCTTGTTGGGAGCGGCGTCTACCGCCGCTAATTTTATCAGATGATTTCTGCCAACTCGTGAATATTTTTAATAGATGACCAAATTCGTGAAACCGACGATTTGTTACATTGCAGCCACTTAGCCACTTCACTTTGATTTTTTGCTAATCCGGCTTTTAGCAAATACAGTGTGTCGGCACGATAATCTGGACCTGATAGGGCTCTCAACCTTAACCAGTCGTTTTCTAAATAGATTTTCTTGATAGTCTTTAACTTTTTCTCTGTTTGCTCCTCAAAAAAATCTGCTATCTCCAATCCCACTTTTTTAAAGTCTCTATCAACACCTTTTCTTTCTAAATAGTAATTGTCCTGATACTTGGCCGGACAACGAGTGACCTTTTCTCCCGGTTTTTTTAGCTTCTTGGCCAACTCTGTAAATCTAATGTCACCCGTCTGTTGTCCCACTTTGGCTGCAACAACGCTCAGAATGAGTTTTTTATCTGTGTCTATTTTTTTTGATAAGATGTGGAGTCTTTTGACGTTAATGAGATGGCTAATTCGATATTTCAGTACAGCAATCAACATCGTAAATATTTTCTTATCTATCCAAAAGTAGTCTATCGCCATCAAAATTGTTTTTTCAGGATCAGCTACGGCATCTGATTCTTGAACGGCGAAATTGCAGCCTAAACTAGAGAGCTGTCGGGTGATCGGCCTATTCATAGTCACCCTCATTTAACATCTTGATAATCTCATCCACTTTGTTTTTCCATGCACTACTTGATTCCAGTGAACGCAATGGCTGTCGAATTTTTTCTAATTCCTTTTTGGTGGGCTTGAGGCTTTTTAAATCCTCAAAATCTTCTCCACGATCCAGCTCAGCCAACATTTTCGTAAAGATCAAGTCGACTCGCCCAAGGATTTTTACTCTTAATATTTTTCCTTCAAATAGGGTGCTCGCTCGCCCCTCCCAACCGGTTGGAAGTTCTTTAACAAAGGCTTTACCCGTTGAGTTGATCCACCTTTCATCAAAAAGGTGCCTTTTGGCTATGTTTTTAATAGCACTCTCTAAAGCAAAATCTATTTGAGGAGCAAACACATCGATATCAACAGTGGCGCGGCTGATGAGCCCCAATGATATTAAAGCCGCTCCCCCATAGATAATTATTTCTTGGGGGGCCGACTGTTTTAGACGCAATAGCTGCTCGTCGACTTCCCTCAATAGGGCGATTATATTCTCTTTATCGATCATGCTGTCATTCTAGCAATAAGTTGCATAAAACGCAACTTTCTGATAACCACCTGCTTTCACATATGTTTTTTGCCATTATTTTGGTAAGAATCAGATGCGATGCGAGCCATTGATTCCTCGGGCAAACACTGTGGCCCGCGCCGCTAATTTTATCAGATGATTTCTGCCAACTCGTGCGGGCTCTGGGGCTCGGACGCCATTCCCCCCGTCATAACAATATGATGGGGATAAAATGTGCTGCCTTGGGAAAATTAAAAGATACTTTCTTCCATTTTTAGGCAATGATCTCACCGATGCAATTAGTGACCCTTTGGCACGAATACAAAAAGACAATTAAACTGTCCCTGCCACTTATTGTTAGTAACTTAAGCCATGTTCTCTATGGCATTATTGACAGTGTCATGGTGGGAAGCCTTGGCGTTGTCCCGCTAGCGGCATCGGCCTTCATAAACGGCGTCATTGCTATTCCAACAGTTTTTCTAGTTGGCCTATCCTCGGCTTTTTCTGTGTTGGTGGCCCAATCCCTGGGGCGCCGAGCCTATAGTGATTGTGGATCCTACCTCACTAACAGTTTTTGGTTTGCGCAAACTCTTACGGTTGTGATCCTTGCTGGCCTATTTTTCATGCAGCCTCTGCTCAATCATTTTGGACAGGCTCCCGATGTGGTCACCGCCGGCATGGAGTATTATCTCTACATGGCGGTAAGCCTTCTCTTTTTAACAGCCACTGCGGTATTTCGGAAATATTCAGAGGGGCTGTCTTACACATTGGCGCCCACGGTGTTTTACACTGTGGGAATACTACTGAACGTATTTTTTAATTGGATCTTTATTTTCGGCCACCTTGGAGCACCGCCTATGGGACTGGCTGGGGCAGGACTTGGGACGCTTCTTGCGCGCGGATCTGTTGCCATTGGCCTTGGAGTCTATATTTATTGGGCCAACCACTTTAAAGAAACCCGGCTCGGCCTACATCTGAAATATCTTAACTGGCAGCACCTGAAAAATGTTGCCTCGCTCGCTATCCCGAGCGGTCTACAACACTTATTTGAAGTCTCGTTGTTTTCTATTTCAGCTATCTTTGTGGGTTGGTTTGGAGCCACCGCCTTAGCCTCTCATCAAATTGCCATCAACTTGGCGACGGCCACCTTTATGATCGCTCTAGGATTATCATTTGGAACAAGTATTCGCGTTGGTCACGCCCTGGGACAAGGGCGATGGGATCAAATTCAGCACATTAGCTGGAGCTCCGTCATCTTTACAGGTGTCTTTATGTTAGCCGTTGGTGGGCTATTTTGGGGCCTCAGATTTGAGTTACCAAAAATTTACATTGCTGACCCGAAAGTTATATTGTTGTCTGCCCAATTGCTGGTGGTTGCTGCTTGCTTTCAATTTTTCGACGGCGCACAAGCCGTGCTTATTGGCGCACTTAAGGGCATTTCTGATATTAAGTGGCCCACTATTTTGACTTTTCTATCTTATTGGGGTGTGGGCCTACCTGCGTGCTACGTTTTCGGTGTTACATTGGGTTGGGGATCCGTAGGCGTTTGGTACGGTTTAGCTTTAAGTTTAATGGCCTCGTCCACGCTACTTGGTATTCGCTTAAAAAGAATCCTCTCCTTGCAGCAATCTAAAGCTAACCAGTATTAACCTGATGGACCTTTAAAATTGATGCCTTTGAATTATGCCGATTTTTCGTGATGGCGGGGCATTATCCGTCTGGCTGGTATGCCACCCCACACTTCGCCTTTTTTTATGTGAGTGTTGGGGTTCACAACGGCATGGGGAAGCACTCGGGCATCGTCTTCAATAATGGTACCCCCATAGATGGTGGCTCCCACGGCGATGGTGACTCGCCTGCCTATCTTTATGGGTAGGTGAGTAATTACGCCTCCGACATGTACATGGGGACAAATCAGGGACTTAAAGCCCACCACGCAAAAATCGCCTATTTCAATAAACAAAGGATCTAACAGAACCCCTGCGGGATAGACGTTTTCTCCAAGCTTTGCACCCATGAGCTGAAAATAGCCCCGACGCATGGGAATTGGCATTATGCCTGAAATCAGTAAGGGCTGAAACACCATCAGGTAAAAAAGTGTGTGGATATGATAGCGCCAACTATGACCCACTGAATGCCCCAATTCGCCCTTGGGGATTGGGGCAAAAATCACAAGCAGCTTGTAGATGACCATAAGTACTGCAAACGAAGACAATAAAAAGGCCACACCATCGAATATGTCTTGGTGTTTTTCAAATTGCACAACATGCCCGAGCAAATCCACAAAGCCCCAGCCGATGAGCGCCGCTAGCACCAAACAGGCTACAAAACTTGAAATTTCATGAAGTCGAATCACTCTCATTCTTATTTTCCTTAGAAAATCCCATCGCTCTATCGGCAACATTTTAAAAAAATTAAAGGTGTGATTTGCACAACTTTTTGTAACTTAAGAAACTTGACCATTGGCCTAGGACTGCTCAGCGGAATTTAGCTCGGGATCTCATTCGATGGGTCGAATAACCAAGTAGGAGGCATTGGTGCCGCCATGGAACAGGTAATATTGGCCATTCGGTGATATTTCGCAACCGGGGGTATTTGGGTGGCCAATGGCGCGGCCATCAGAACTGAGATTTATAGCCTTAGCTGAAGCCGACAAGTTGCTGAGGTCTTTCATAAACTTGGTGTGGCCCGTTGGGCTTAAACCATCAAAATTGGTTGCTTGCCCTCCGAACAATATCAAATCCGGTTTGCCCCTAAAGTTAACTGACCCATACTGCAAAGCAAAGGTAGGTCCAAAGTTGCCCGGCGTGATCCCATTATCAGCAGAACTTAACATAAATGGCGAGGCACCCAAGTTATCTAAGTCTTTAATAAACAACTGACTAAATGTGCCGGGTGAAGATCCCAGATTTGTTGCCCCAGAACCGAATGCAATAGCGTTTCTGCCAAAAATTCGCTGGGGAGCTCCTGAGTTGGCATTGCCTAGTACCACACCATCTGGACTACTCACTAACACTGGGGCCGACGATAAACTCTGCAAATCCTTTGTGTAAATCTGAAGTTGCCCATTTTGCGGGGTAAAATTGACCGCATTTGTGGCCATAGCCACCTTGGTTGCACTCGACCCAGCAAAAACGGCCGAGTCAATCGCCGAACTGGCTGGCGTGCTACCATCGATAGTGCTGATCAAAGCGGTGGCCTGGTTTAGGTTGCTAACGTCCTTTAAATAAACCTGATTATTACTTTTAATCAGCATTTGCTGTGTATCTTCATCAAAATCAAGGTAGTAAGAATGCACCGCCCCCGCCATGGGGTTCACACCGTCATTAGTTGAAACCAATTGCGGGGCATCCTGAAGCTGGTTCAGATTTTTACGATAAATCTGCTGTGTGCCGTTGGCACCAGGCAACGTGAGATCATCGCTGCCAAAGTACAAAACATTGTTTTGCTGATCGACGACAAAAATATTATCACAATCGTAAAAGTGGGCCTCTGTGCCATCAAGGGAACACACCAGCCAGGGTTGGGCTGTACGGTCAACCAACGAGTAATAGATATATGTCCAGGTATTTGTGCTAAAACCGTGGTTCCTTAGATTCGTTCTTACAATAATGCCATTGCCATTATTGGCAAATCTTGGATTTGTCACTTCCATAAATTGGTGACCCGAGCCCAACTGTTCTGAGTCCACAGTCAGACCTTGCGAAAGATGATCTAAGTTCAAAGAGTAATACCTATAACTATTGGCCCCACCTGACGCTCCTAGGTTTGTTGCGTTAGAATAAAACTGCACCCGATCAGAAACAATCTTCACTGGAAACATCCCGTCACCATCACTGCCAGTGCTGCCATCAACCGACGACAATAAAACAGGCGAAATTGAAAGATCGTCCAAGTCTTTAAGGTAAGCTTGATAGGCAGAGCCACCGCCAGGAAAATTAGGATGAAACCCGATGAATACGACAACATTTCGCAAGCTATCATAATCCACTGAATATTCCACATACCCCGTACCAGGGGTCACGCCATCGACAGTAGATAAGATCACTGGCGCACTTCCGAGGCTTGTAATATCTTTGATCAAGTATTGACTTGTTGTCGCCGGCACACCCAGATTTGAAGCATAGCTCAAGAATATCACCCGATCATTTCCAGCAAAAATTGGATAAGATGAGCGATCTACTCCGGCGGTGGTGGCATCAAGCCCACTTAATAACACGGGCGCGGCAGATAAGTTGCCAACTTCTTTCATGTAAATCTGGTGCTTAAAGTTGTAATAGGGCAAATTTGACGATCGAGAGTCAAAGACCACTTTCGTTCCATCGGGAGAGAAGCTGGCCTTTGTATCCACACCAAATAGGGCTGCCGGAGTGGACCCATCAGAGGTACTCACCAATACAGGCGCCACTGAGAGATCATCGAGATCTTTAAGGACCGCTTGATCGCCGCTGCCTAACGAAAACTGCGTCCCTAAAACGGTTAGCAGAACTTTGTGATTCACATCATTGAGATCAAACCCACTACAGCCACCAGCATAACTTGGGTTGCCAGCTGTGCCATCAATGGTACACACTGTTCTTGGCGGAGTCGTTGGGGCTTCTAAGTTTTTCATGTAAATGGATTTCGACTCTAACGACGAGCTGTCTTCAAAATCGATCGCCTTTGAAAAAAACACCAAATACTTTCCATCATAGGTAAACCGACCATCCCAAGAATCACCGGTGCCTGCGGTTTCCCAAGTGCCGTCAAGCGACGAGGCTACGATGACCTCTTGAGTCCACGTGTTCTCGGCCACTAGCTGATCAAAACCAGAACTTGAATAGTTTTCGTACAGCCAAAGTCGCCATTTTCCATCGGCAGTTTCATCTTGTATGGATCGCATGGCGGTAGTCATCCCTAAGGACAGCGGTGAGTATTCGCCAGCTAAGTAATCAATACTGACATCAAAGATCATACCATTTGACTCACACTGAAAACTAAGAGTGCCACTGGTAGATTTGGGAAAGATCGCAAAAGACAACTCGCCGCTACTCGTGACAGAAATACCCGGCTCGGGTGAATTACAAGAAGACAGTGGGCTTGCCAGGCCATCAGCCTTTAATGAAAAAATAGCATTGTACCCCGATTTAATATTTGAAATATGCAAATGGTTATCAGTTAAATCCACCGACACCGACTCGGGAAGAGCCGTCACAGCACCAAGCGAGTACACCACTGGCGCTCCAGGTGAATCAGGAGCGCCACCGCCACCCGTCGACCCAGCCACTCGGCCCCTGATCTGATTGTCCGCTAGTTGACAACCAACAATAAAAACCAATGGCCATATCAACTTGAGCGAAAACCGGTTTCTGCCTGAAAGCGCCACTCGAGAAACCCCCTCTCTTTTTGTAGGGCTGACCGTATTAACCCATCAATAAACGATACCAAGGAGCGAAAAAAATTAAAAGCAAGATATTTTGGGTTTAATCCCTATATTGTTGATCTCGATGATAACGAAAATCACTACTTCTTTAAAAAACGACCCCATCAATCAGCCAACGAGTCGGACTATTTTGTAAACCCATTTACATCAAACATTGTGATCGTGCCAGAGACAGTGGTGGTGAAAATCGGACAGAGCTTGCCACCGGTATTTAATCGTTACGAATGGCACTCTGAAGGCTACGACCTAGAGCAGAGTGGTTTTGTATTTAAGCGACTTGAGCATCACATGGGCACCTACCATGTGCCCTATTAGCTCCTAGTTAGCCGGGCGCGGAAAGCTCACCAAAAACCCCACAACGGTCACGGTCGGAAACGGAAACATGTTGCAATGATGGGTATGGAGTCGCCACAGGCGGGGTAAGTGATCACATCGAGGTCGAATACTCGGGCTAGTCTTTGTTGATTCGGTCGTGGTCGCTCGCCGTTGTGGACTGGATAACTCTGACGTACCAATTGAACGGCCGAAACTGGGCAACACGTGGGCCAGGTGGTGTATAGACTTGTTGATCTACTTAAATGCCGATTTCAGAAAATCATTAAAAGATTTACCGCTAGTGTAAATAAACTTCAGCCATAAGGTTTCGTCACTGAATGTGGCGTCCTGTGAAAGGCCAGTGGCATTTTTCGGAACTTTGCCGGATCCAAGGTTGTATTCTACAGCAAAATCCAGATCATCTGTAATCTTGAAGCTAAGGCCGGCAAAATAGCTAAATTGCCCCAAGTTGAACGCGAGCTCGTCCGAGTTGTCACCTATCCAATAGTGATTGGCGGACAAGTAGCTGTACTCGGCGCCAAAAAATAATCTGTAGAGTGAAAACTTAAGGCCCGCCACCGGCCCGAGGTATTGGCTGATTTCCTTGGTCTCAGTGGAGTTAAGATTATTGGTCAAATTGAGAAACTTAGCGCCGAGAGTGAAGTTTGCAGACCCTGCTTTTCCAAAGTACATAGGAAATACAACACGACCATGTACTCCTAACCCGGAATAAATGGCGTCGATAGGAGCGCCGAAATCAATTTTGGCTGTTGGTTGAGAGAGTGAGAGTTCAAAGGATAATCCTAGGGGTTTAGATTGCTTGGGGTCTGCCCCAATGGCAGTAGCAAACATATCCTGGCCAAGGGCAAACGTGGAGTGAGTGACAATTAAAAAAAACAAAAGTTTGTTCACTGTTCCACCCCTGGCTGAATGATCATTTCGTTAATGTTTAGTGAATAGGTGTCTGCAATGAATGGAACTGTGCCTACCCGCGTACCATCCACTTGGAGTCTCTCTATAGAGTCTGTGGCTGAAGATGCAACGAGGAGGTCTCCACTCGGGTGCTCAACAATGGCTGTGGGATTATTTATGACTGCAGTGTCCGTAGACCAAATTACGGTGGCATTAGATCCGTCGGGATCGGCCCGGTAAATCTGATCATTTCCTTGAGTGACTATGTACAAAAATCCGTCGGAGTGTAAAACTCCGGCATAGGGGTCTTGTCCAAAGGCCACGGAAGAATCACAAACCGGTGCGGACCCAGAAATATCATAGGTGTGGATATTATCGGTTCCGCCGACGTCAAAGACGATAAGTTTTCCAGCATCTGTTGCAATTAAATTTCGAGGTGAATTCAGCGTGCATCCGCCTTCAACTGTATTGACGTATTTAGCAGCTTGCCTTGCGCCAACTAAATCGACGACTTCTATTCGATTGCTTTCTACCTGGTAATAGTGGTTATCCGAGCCGAGGGCCAATCCATAAAGGTTTCCATTTAAGAAAGCAGAACCATGAAATAGTTCAGTGCGTCCATCCAGGTAGACCTTTTCTATGCGGTCTGAGGTATCTAAGCTAACAAGAAAGCTTTCGCTATCAAAACGAGCAGCACCCCGCAAAATACCCCCGGCCGCCCTATAGTTCGTTACGACTCCTAATGAGTTGCCATTCATATCATAACGGGTAATTCCAGAGTGGTTGCTGTCGCCACTGATCACAATGAGCGTGTCTTGGGTCTGCAGAGGGGACGGCAAGAGTGACCCAGCGCCTTTTGAGCAAGCTGCGAGCAGTAATCCCGAAATGAGACAGGCAATACGCCCAAGCACCTTCGAAAACAAATTTTCCTCCATAAAATCTAACGCCCTATTCCTGGCCGCCAGAGCGCAGTATTGGCTCCATTCTCCACAGGGTACCTATCGGCTCATTTTGAGAATCTTATAAAACATAAATTCAAAACTGGACCCAGGTCAAGCGCACTGAGCAGAAGGCGTTAGAGACCTTCTTTTCGCATTGGATCTTCGTCTTCAATTCAAAGCGAAGAGCTTCGCTATGCTGCCACCATTTCGCAGCAAGGACATAGCCACCTAGATTTTAATAGAATTCATAAAGCCATCACAAAAGGAATTGTACGAGCCGAAAGCACCTGTCCTGTGGCTGTGGGCCTAATTGGCATCATCCGAAGAACCATGTCCGTTGAAGCACTTGGGCTTTCGGCACGGATCTGCCCGCACAGGACCTGTTCCTAAATTGATGCGGATACATCGAGGTCTTGATCGACTTATTGGCCCGGTGATCGTCTCAATGTGGGATAGGAATTGGGGACCTCGATCCACACATCGTCAAAGTCCCACTGACTCAGTGGACTGTTAGTTTTTAGAAAGAAGTAGTCGGCATTGGCTCCGGAGGTGTCGATTCCCGTGGCGTCTGTCTGCGGATCACAGCTGCCGCCCAAATTTCCACACCCTGATTGATTGTCGTAATAGGCATCAAAGAAATCACCTGATCCGGTATCAAAGCCATAGAAGCGGCCCACACGGTTGGAAGCATCGTTGCCCGTCACATCTCCTGCTGAGAAGCTGCGAGCCATGGTTCCGTTAGTCACATATCCCACTAAACCTCCCGTTCTACTGCCCCCACTGGTCACGTCGCCCTTAGCATAACACTCATTAATTTGCACAAACCCGCCACCAACAAAACCTCCATGATATTGTCCAACGGACGAGGTGATATCCACATCGGCCCAGCTATAACTAATCTGCCCAGCCACCTGCTCGCCAATGAGTCCACCAATGTAATGCTGCGTGCCACCGGCCCCAGTGACCTTGCCAGTTGCCGAGACTCGGTGAAAGGTCGCGGTTTCTGATTGGCCCGCCAAGGCACCTACATAAGAATTTCCGGCGATGTTCACGTTGATGAGATCCAGTTTCCAAACGTGGGCCGGAAAAAGTACGGTTTCAATTTTTCCAAACAGCCCCACGTAATTAATGGAGCTGGTATAAGTTAAGTGGCTAATCGAGTAATCTTTGCCCAGGAGTCCACCCGTAAACGGCGAGCCTGAAGTGCCGATCACGTTGTACTGAGTGCCAGTGTACAACCCTAAGTTAATATGATCTTCTAGCCGAAAATATTTATCCCAATCAGCCGGCGTGGCCCCAATGCGATTGAATTGCTGGGCCGTACAAATCGAGTAACCCGTTGACGTGTCCGAAATGGTTCCGCCGTCCACGCCGGGCTCACCACTGTTGGCGAAACCTGTGTTTGTGAAACGAGCCAGATTCCAGCAATACTCCGATCGCGGCGGATGGTCTTGCCATGAAAATATCGGCGGTCCGCCCGCGGTCGGCATCATCCAGATGTCGTCTGTGCCGTTGCTTGTTTCATTAACAAAATCAAATCCGGTGTAACTCACTTCCGAAAGTAAACTTGACGTCGGAAGTACCGTTCCTATGTTGAAAGTGCAGCCAGAGCATGCCAGGTCACTGGCGGCAAAGGCGTTAGTCACCACCGCGGAGTTAGCCCCGACAATCCGCCCCGTATTCGATGTGCCCTGCACCGTGGCCATTGCAAATACTTGAGACAGGGGCCCTTGATTGGCCCCAACAATTCCACCCACAAAATCAGTTCCCTTGACTGAGCCAGTGACCATGCAGTTTTCAGCGCTGCTACCGCCCGCCATTTGGCCACCGAGCCCGCCGGCCATCGTTCCAATAATATCAGCGTGAACGGAACATTGACTTAAACTCAGTTGAACGAATGCCGCGATGCCACCCGCCGCACCAGAGGCGCGGACCACACCCGACATATATACATCCGTTGCATAATATCCCTCAATCCAGCCAAAAAGTCCGCCAACGTTGTTGCCGCCTACGACCAAAGAGTTTTCCGCATGCACGTTAAAATAACTGCCATCGGCATCCCCTGCCACGGTGCCTACGTAAGTGGATGTGGGTGCATCGACCACAGCATTGACAAAACTCACATTGCCAACGCGAGATTTCCAAAAAGTTTGGCCAAAGAATCCAGCCTCAGTAGCACTCGAGTTAACGTAAACATTTCTAATGCTGTGGCCACCCCCATCAAATCGCCCACTAAAAGTAGCGACAGTAGAATTTCCAACGGGTGTCCAATTGTTCGTGCGATTGCCTGTGGCCAAGGCCACATCCACATCATCCGTGAGAATATAAAAAACAGTGTCATCACCAGAGACCATAGCCTGCAGCTCCGTCACCGTGCTAATAAATGTGGGCGGGTGACTCGAGTCAATTTTATAAATGGTGGTTTCAAACGTACTTGACCCTTGCGATACTTTGATAAATTTGCTGCCCACATCAAAGTGAGGTGGGTCATAAAAATACGGGGCCGGATCGCCGTTGTCGTAACCAATTTCAATTTCAAAAGTGCCATCGTTTTTGCACGGATGCGTGGATGCAGGGCGAATATGCATGCCCGACAGAGTGACATCCCCTAATGTGGCATCGCAAGTGCCTGCTAACATCCAAGACCCATCCACTTCTGAAACCACTCGGCTGGATGGCGCCGTGGTCGGATCAGAAGCGCCAGTGAAGGCCAAAGGATTACTCACGGGCGGAAGTGGTGGCGGCGGGTCAGTTGGCCCAGGATCACTAGTGGACCCATTTCGCACTTGTCCGTTGAGGCGATTATCCGCCAATTGACAGCCAACAGCCCCGATTAGAATCAAAAACGGAAAGCACCGCACCATGGCTATAAGAAAATGAGAAAAACTAAACCCTCTTCGCACCTAAAACCCCTATATGGCTGAGACAAAAGTCTTATCGGCAAAAAAAGAGGGTTCTTTAGAGTTTTTTTTTAGGCTGTTTTAGGCTTCGGTTGATTTTATGGGTAAATACGTCGACCTAGGTGAATTGCCACTCACTTATAGGTGATAAAAATCAAATCCACGGCCTGTTTTGATCCAGGATCTGGACATAGCATTCTCAAAATGAGTCACTTTGATCTCCCTCGTGGCCGGTCCACAAAAGGAAGTTGATACCTCTAGTATTTCTTCGGATCGAGGCCTAGCATTTCGCAAATTTTGGCTATGGCTTTGTTTTCTATGTCTTTTAGCTTTTCATCGGCCACGGCGGCGGCTTGTGCTAATTTAATTATTAATTCACTCTTCTCGGAATCACCCTTATAGGCGCGAATAGCGTCTGATGCTTTTTGATAGCCGAGTTCAAAATTTTCTACCAGCTGCTCATGTATGTTGTTAAACGCTTGTTCGAACTCTGCTGAAATCAACTCATTGAGTGGGCCTTTTCCTTTTAACGTTTCATAAAATCGAGTGACCTCTCGCATATCCAATTGGCTATCGGCCATGGCCACTAAAATAAATGACGCGGCTAAAGCATTCGCAAGTTGTTCATCGGCTTTCACTTTATATGCAACTATCAACCCTTTAGTCACTGTGACGTCCACTGCCCACTCCTTATTCATCCTCGCCAGCCCCTATGCGCTCGCTGGGTACTTGATTTAGTTTATCAAATGAACTCATGTCCGTAGAGCTGGTCGCTGCTGCCGCTGAAGCTTTCGCGCCCCGGCGGGACTCTTCTTTTTTCTGCCGTTTTTCTTTTTCCATTTCTTGATAGCGTTTGTTGTAATCACGCCAGGCCTGATCGAAATCACGGCGGGTTTCTCGAAGCCATGAGGAAAAATCCTTTTCTCGTTCTCGCAAGTTGGATTCAAAATCTTTGCGACGGTCTCTTTGTTCGTCAAAAAACTCTTTTCGATCCGCCTGCTGTTCATCGTAAAATTCTTTTGTTTCTTCTCTTGTGGATTTATACCGACGCTGCCCTTCACGCGCTTCTTTAAGGTCGTCTAGTTTTTTCTCACGAGATTTCTTTTCTTCGTTGTTAAACTTTTCACGTTCTTTTCTTATTTCTTTATTAAACTTATCCTGACGCTTACGAACTTCGCGATTAAACCGTTCGCGCACTGTGGATGGGTGAACCTTCACCTCGCCCATGTCACTGAGTATCAGCTTAAGTTGATCATTATCTTGCCGTTTATCTTCAGGGATACTCTGTCGCAATTCTTCTATTTTTTGTTGATCCCCTTGAACCGACACTTCCATGCTGCCGCTCGAGGCCTGCTCTGCCTCGCGGTGGTGTACCACCGTACAATTGACCATTATCGCGAGTCCCACCAGACCGGTGGCTAGCGACAAAAGGGGAAGGCGGAAATTATTGCCGTCTGACTTTTGATGAGAGTTCATAAGTCGATCATAGAAGAGCTTCTGACAAAACTCAACGCATTATAAGATATTACTATGTGGATAAAGCGCTATACGGCATCTCAGAGTCGAACCCCCTCGTACTTGAACCACCAAACTCGGTTCATCCACCGGTCCTTTCAGATTCGCTACACAGCCTATTTAAGCCTTGCGGCCACCTTAGGCATGGTCATTTCGATGATCCCGATCAGTTATTTTATCAACGAAAATTATGATGTTTTTATCCGGCTCGCCTATGACTATGCGCCAAATATCCTAGGTCATTTAGAAAAAGAACAGATTTGGCTTAACTCGCTGCTGTTTTCGATGTTTGTAGGCCTTGTTGTTTTCTTCACTATTTTTGGATTTAAACTCACTGCCAGAATGATCGGGCCCATTCAGATTGTGAAAAATCACCTGAAACAGCTGAGCCGAGGAAAATGGTTTAACCAAGAAATTAAAATCCGCGACAAAGACGAATTTCACGAACTCATTGAAGAATACAACTACTTCTACAAATCGTTTCGAAAGAATCTCGAAAACGACCTCTCGAGACTTGAAAAACTCAATATCAATCGAGACGACCGTGAATCTTACTACTTGTGGCAAAAAATGATCCACGAAAAGCAACTGCAGCTAGGTCGCACTCAAAGCGCGAGACCTCTTAACTCGTTCTCTAAACGTGCCAGCTAGAAAAATGCTTGCCAATACCACTAGACCAAATGCTATTCCCAGCCATCCCGATACGCCCAAGGCCGCTGGTATATATCCGCAAACAACGGCCAAGAAACCCACAAGCACACTGTAGGGCATTTGCGTTTGCACGTGATGCAAATGATCGCATGACGCTGCAATGGAGCTCATGATTGTGGTATCTGAAATGGGTGAACAGTGATCACCCAAGATGGCGCCATCCAACACGGCAGCCAACACCACAGGGGTCAACATCCCATAGGCACCCCCATCAAGTGCATGGGCCACCGGGGTCAATGTGGGCAGCAAAATGGCCATTGTCCCCCAACTTGTGCCCGTGGCAAAGGCCGTAAAACTTGCGACTACAAAAACGATGGCCGGAAACAACACGGGCGGTACACTGTCACCCACCATGCTGACAATAAATGGCCCCGTGTGCAACTCATCACAAACCCCTTTAAGGGACCATGCCAAAACCAAAATAACAATGGGCAATAGAGAACCTTTAAATCCCATGAGTGATGCTTTTAATGTGTTTAACGGTGGCAATTTTGCCCAGAGCACAGCCACGTTTATAGCGACTATCCAACCCGCAAAAGCCGAAATGGCCAAAATTAAAATTCCATTTTTTGCAGAGGATATGACTTGCCACCAATTAGAAACACTCAGCCACGCAAACCATCCCCTTTCAAGACCCCCACCATCTATCCATAGACCAGCAAAAACCATTGCCAATAAAACAAAAATAGGAATGGCCGCGGTCAACAGTGACAATCGAACACCGGGATCTTCTTCGTTCATCCTAAAACTTTTAGACGTCATTGGTTGAGCCCCGGGAGCTTCAAGCAACCCTTCTTTGGAGGCTCTTTTTTCAGCTTTTGCCATGGGACCAAAGTCAAACCCTGAAGCGGCATTGAATATGACAAATCCAATCATTAAAAAACAATAAAAGCGAAAACCCAAGGCATCAAAAAACATGGCATAGCCGTCACGCCCCATATTTAATTTTGATGACAGGTCTTGGAACAGGCCCACTTCATAGCCAATCCAAGTGCTGACAATAGCCACACCGGCCACGGGCGCACTGGTTGCATCGATCAAAAATGCAAACTTCTCTCGGCTTACATGATAGCGATCGGCCAAAGGCCTCATTGTTGCCCCGACAATCATGGTGTTAGCATAGTCATCAATAAATACGAGAAACCCCATGATAGCCGTCATTACCTGAGCCGAACGAGATCCCCGAACATAACGCTGAAGTCTTAAAATTAAAGCCTTCAAGCCACCGGCTGAAATCAACACTGAAATAAAACCCAAGATCAACATGACAAATGCCAAGATTTGCAGATTGGTCGTATCCGTGAGGGCCCCAAACATCAATTGGCCCGTTAATAAAACACTCTTTCCCCAAGCCTGAGGCTCAAATGTATGGCCGGGCAGCTTTGACAAAAAAGCACCCAGCGCCACGGCAGAGGCCATGCTTAACATGAGTTTTTGAGTGAGAAACGCAAGTATTATAGCCACGAGCGGTGGCAAAATGCTGTACCAACGCCCATCACTTGTTCCCGTGTCGGAGGCGTAGGCCAAAAGAATCAATGCTACGAGTAACGCAACCGCCACCTTAGTGCCGAATGAATTTTTCCCCTCTCCCATTTACCCCTTCTATCACCGCGATTTTTTTAAACGCCTTTGAATCTCACGATCTGCATCTTTTCGTTTTGCGGTCTCGCGTTTGTCTCCATGCTTTTTACCACGAACCAATGCCAGCTCTAATTTCACACGACCTTTTTTAAAATATATTTTAAGTGGCACACAACTAAGGCCTTTTTCGCGAATAACCCCCTGCAACCGATCAAGCTCATTTCGGTGCAAGAGTAGCTTTCGCAATCTTTCAGGATCGTGATTGTTATAGCTGCTGGCCTTGTAAACGCTAATGTGGGCGTTTTGCAAATAAGCCTCGTCTTTTACAAACGCCACATAGGAGTCTTTTAAATTGCACTGACCATCGCGCAAAGATTTGACCTCACTGCCCTGAAGGGCAACACCCGCCTCGAAGGTCTCAACGACTTCATAGTCATGCCTGGCTTTTTTATTTTCAGATATAATTTTAATGCCCACTCCCCTTGTCTAGCCCACGAAGAGGTGTTTGTACAGGGCGACAAAATCACTCGGGGACAGGGCTTCAGCTCGAACCTGGGGGGATAGACCCCGACTCAATAGGAATTCCTCCGCTTGAAGCCTCAAATCGCCCACCATCCCTTGAAAACCTTTGATATTTTTTAGCAGAAACTTTCGACGCTGGCTAAACGAGGCTTTTACGAAACTCAAAAACTGATTGTAGTGTATTTCTTCAACGGGCTTTCGATGAAAGACCAACACGCGGCTTGCCACCTTGGGTGGCGGCAAAAAATCCTTTGGCCCCACATCAAGCAATTGCTCTATTTGCCAATAGGTCTGCGCAATGACTGACAAAAGGCCATAGGCTTTCGATTTGGCTGGAGACATTATTCTTTGGGCCACTTCTTTTTGAAACATGAGAACCATGTGCTGCAACTGAGGTGGCCCCTCCGACAACTTAATCACTAGACTGGAACTGATTTGGTAGGGAAGATTGCTCACCAGGGCGGTGGGACCATGCAGCGGCAACTGCCCCCACGAAAAGGACAAGGCATCCTCTTCAATGACCTTAAGCCCCTGTTCGCGCCAATATTGAGAAAACTCGCGGTCCAACTCAATAAGTGTCAGGGGTTTTTGAAAACCCATTAGCCCTTCAGTGAGAGAACCCAGTCCGGGCCCCACCTCGATATACTCATCAGCCCCGAGCTGGTGGGCTGAAGAAATGATTTTATTTATCGCCCACTCGCTGACTAGAAAGTTTTGGCCCAAGGAACGCTTAGGTGAAACACCCATCTCAGCCAAACGCGCTTTTATTTTCGCAGACTGAGACATACTACCTTCTATTACTCGTCGATAAAATCATCAGGATAGACATGCGCCGAAGGCCCCAGGTCTTGCGCAGACACTTCGCCTCTATTCAAGCGCTGAATCCCCGCATACCCCACCATTGCCGCATTGTCTGTGCAGTAGCGAAGGGGTGGAACCACAAGCTGCACTCCCATTTTATCAGCCCACTCCCCGGCGGCTTCGCGCAAACGGAAGTTGGCACTCACGCCTCCCGTCAGCACAGCCCTTTTTAAACCCGACTGGACCACAGCGCGATCGAGCTTTGCCATTAATGAGTCCACAATGGCTTCTTGATAACTCGCACAAAGGTCATGTAGGTTTTCTTTGATCTTGTGATCGTCCCATCCCGCTATCAAACGTTGGGCCGAGGTCTTTAACCCCGAAAAACTGTAGTTAAAGTTGTCTTCTTTTACCAAGGGACGTGGAAAAACAAAGGCGTCACGCCGTCCCTCTTTTGAGAGCTTATCTACTTTTACACCACCCGGAAAACCCAATCCCACCATTTTTGCAAACTTATCAAAGGCCTCGCCAGCAGCATCATCAATGGTTTTTCCGAGAACACGATATTCGCCCAAACCCGTTACATGGTACAAATGGGTATGGCCGCCGCTCACAGCAAGTCCTATATAGGGATAATCAAAATCATCTGGCGGCTGATACCCTTCATCACGCAAAAAGGGTGCTAGAAGGTGGGCCTCAAGGTGATTGACGCCCAAAAAAGGCAAGCCCTTGGCCAAAGCCAAAGTTTTCACGGCCACAAGACCTACGAGTAGGGAGCCCACCAAACCGGGGCGCGAAGTCACTACCAACCCATCGATTTGCGACCAATTCATGTTTGCCTTACTAAGACAAACCTCTATGAGAGGCAAAAGATGAAGGGTGTGATTGCGACTTGCAATTTCAGGAACAATTCCGCCAAAGGGTTTGTGCTCGCTGTCTTGATTGGCACTAATAACGGCTCTCACAAACCCATCGTTGCGAACAATAGACACCGATGTGTCGTCGCAACTGGTCTCGACAGCCAGGACATTTTCAAATTTTATCATTTCAAATTCTTCAATCGATAGGAGGCCTTCTTCGCCATTCGGCTGCCCTTGTGACTATCAACCACTTCTTGATAAAAAAGCTTAGCTTCGTCTTTTTTACCTAACTCTTGAAAACAAACCCCAATTTTGTACGTGGCCTCGGCCACATTCTGGCCTTTTGGGTACTTCTTTCGGTAGTCTTCATATTTTAGTATGGCTTCTTTCCAATTTTTTTTCGTAAACAACGACTCCGCCGTAGTAAAACTACCACCCGATGCCGGCGCAGAAACAGATTTCGTTGATCCTGACTTTTGCACCTGCTCCACCGCTATCGACAGGCTACGCACCTGACTTCCTAATTTTTCTAATTCCTCTGCATAGGCTTTTAGGCGCACATCTTCGGCCTTGCTTTTTTCTTGATCAGACTCAATCTCCTGAGCTTTATGTTTTTCAAGTTGTTCAAATTTGTTTTCTAATACTTCGATGCGCCCGTTCATGGATAGCATCTGACTGAGAATTTCTTGCTGGCGAGCTTCCGTTGAAGCTCGTGACTCTTGTATGGCCTCAAGTTGCGTTTGCATATTTCGGCCTTCTGTCTGCTGGCGCAGCTCGGCCCGAGATACCAGACATCCTGTCGTACTAATCATTAATAGCAATATACCAAAAACCTGAATTTTTGAAATCACGTGGGACATCATTCAAACCCCTCACTGGTGTCGGAGCGTTTTAAGCGCGCTTTTGTCTCGGCCTGCTCAGCATAGCGCCTGGCCTTAAAAAAATAACCTTTGGCTTCATCATATTGTCGTTCGGCGTACTGCTCTTTAGCCTTACGATAATATTCATCAGCCTTATACCAATAACCTGGAGCGTAAGAGGCGGCACCTGATTTTTGTGCCTGCAAAATGGCTGCTCGAGCCAAAGTGTAATCGTGAATGGGCGGGGCCCCAGCACACCCACCAACAGCTATTATGAGGCTAGTGAGTGTGAGTATAGGGGCCAGTTTCATCGCATTTTACAGCAATTGGAGTTTATTGTGGGAGTGGTACGAAGTTAGCTCGACGATTACTTGCATAATCGGCCTCGCTATCACCCAAAGCCACTGGCTTTTCTTTTCCGTAGCTGATCACTGTCAGCTGCTTACTGGGAATGCCCAAGCTAACAAGGTAGTTTTTCACAGCTTGTGCTCGACGCTCACCCAAAGCCAGGTTGTATTCAACAGAACCTCTTTTGTCGCAATGCCCTTCCACTTGCACAGTGACATTCGCGTTTTGGCGAATCCAATCGGCATTTTCTCCAAGAAGACGACGGGCATCCGATGTCAACGTGGCGCGATCGAAGTCAAAGTTGATGGTTTTGAGACCAACGATATTACCGCTATCGCTTCCCATCGGATCGAAGTTCAGCGGTTGCGTAGAGATTTGACCCTCTGGCGTACCGGCCTGATCACCTTTTTTCTTTTTGCTACCGCAACCTGCGGCAAAGATTAATGAAGTCGTAACTAATGCAATACTAAGTAAGCGGGTCATATTTCTTCTCCTTTAACGACTTTCGTAGTTTCAAAAAATTGATCATAAATGTCAAATTTTACTCCTGACCGTTTGCCGCTAAGCAGCGGTCATATTTCGGACCCGCCGGACATGTACTGGTCACAAGATGCCCCTGCAAACTTGGCCTGCATTTGCAACCACTCGCTGAAATCGGTTTTTTAAGTGTGAAAGGCCGGCATTCCATAGGAGGATTTTTATGAATGGTCTTAATCGCGTGTTTTTAATGGGTCGCCTGGGATCCGCGCCCAAGCGGAGTTTGTCGAAAAATGGACGCCCATATACGCTACTCAGTATAGCGACTAACCGGCATTATCGAGACGACAAAGGCCAGAAACAAACCCATACCGACTGGCACCATGTGACCGTGTGGGGACCGCAAAGCGACTCCTGCGCTCAATATCTTGATAAAGGGCATCCGGTTTTGGTTGAGGGATATCTCACCTATTTTGATAAAGCCCTCGAAGAAGGCGGCAAAACTCATCAGGTGGCGATCCACGCCACACAAGTTCGGTTTTTGCCGGGAAGACCTGTAGCAGCGCCCGATTCAAATAATGACCCGGCTGCAATTGTTGAGGGCTGATGTCCACAAATGTTGACTTTTAATGACCGGAGCCACATCATTATGATGTGGCGCATCCACATCTAAACGGAATGGGGATGGGGCGTTCTGCAAAAGGGGCAAACATGGACAAACTGTCTTGGATAAAAGAATTGGTTCTCGCCGAACAGCAGATGGAAGAATCTGGCATGGTGGATATGTCTGCCGGATTTGACACCTTAAATATGCTTGAGGAAGAAACCATTGAGTTTTTGCAGGACCTGAAAACCTCTTTTGTGGAATCGGCCGCGGCGTTCAATCAACTCAAGGGCTCCACTCTTGGTAACGTAAAAATATACGGTATCTCCAAGACTCGGGCAGACTTCATGTTGTTTCGAAATGGATTTAAGCTGATTTTTTCTATGACTCAGCCAGGCCAAATTAAGATTTATGACAGCCAAATGACCAACAGTTTTGTGCCCGGGCAAAATGCTGCTGAAGAAACAACCGGACGCTTGGATTTGTTGATTGCGAAATGGGGACCCTTCGGCGAGCTGCAGTGGACCTACCAAGACCAACCTATCAATTTAGATTACCTCGTTCGCTTTTACACTTCTCGATTTATTCGAGAGAGCGCCAAGTAGTTTGGGTACCAGGTCCTAAACCTGGTCACAGGGCGTCAACACAAAATGCAACGCCATGGTACTCTATCGCGCAAACAGGTTTAGGACCTAGTACCCATTTGCCTATCCGAGGGCCTGGAGCAAGTCCCTCTTAAGATCTGAAATGTGTTCGAGGCCCACAGACATGCGGATCATCGACGGACTCACCCCAAAGCGAATGAGGTCTTCTTTAGCAACATCGGCGTGGGTCATTGACATAGGATGCTCCACAAGACTTTCAGTTCCTCCCAGGCTGACTGCAAGTCGCGCGATCTTAAATGCGTCTAGTACGCGAAAGGCTTCGTTCTCATCGCCCTTGACGTCGAAGGAAATCAAAGAGCCTGAGCCCGTACATTGTTGCTTGTAAATTCGGTGTTGTTCGCTTCCAACTTCGTGAAGTGAAGGGTAGTAGACCTTTGCGACCTTAGGGTGATTAATTAGTAACTCACAGAGTTTCTGACTATTTTTTGCCTGCCTCCGCATGCGAACAGACAAAGTTTCAAGGGACCGCAACAAAAGCCACCCCGTAAATGGGTTAGCCATAGTGCCTAGGATGGTTCGGTAGGTCATGATCTGATCCACTAAACTTTTCGATCCTGTGACCACTCCGGCAACCAAATCACTGTGACCGCCAATAAATTTGGTTGCCGAATAAAGAATGAGATCCGCACCGAAATGGGCGGGTCTTTGAAATACCGGCCCCAGAAACGTATTGTCGACCACGGTAAGTACTTTATCCTGCCCTTTGCCAAGTTGGGATGCGAGCTCACTGACTTTTGCAATATCAATTAAGGCATTTGATGGATTAGCCGGCGTTTCAATATAGAGCATCTTAACTTTGCCAGGACCTAGCTTTTCAGCGGCTTGTTTCATGAGTTGCGGCGTTTCGTCCCCGCCCAGAACTTGAATTGTGTTAATATTAAATTTTGGCAAAATGTGTTTAAACAAAAAATGGGTGCCTCCATAAACAGGAGCACTTGAAATTATATAATCCCCTGGTTTTAAAAGGCTCAAAATAGTGGTCGCTATCGCGGCCATACCAGAAGCAAAAACCGCTCCTTTCTCGGTTTGATCCCAGGCTGCAATTCGTTCCTCAAAGATCTGAAGATTAGGGTTATTTATGCGACTATAAATCAGTCCCATTTCTTCATTTTGTTGGTTTTGGTCTAAGCCATAGGCTAGCTCAAAAAATCTCTTTCCTTCTTTGCTCGATTTAAACTGAAAGGTGGAGGTTAGGAACACGGGCGGCTTAACTGAACCTTCGGAACGAGCGGGATCATACCCATATCCCAAGGCCAAAGTTTCAGGATTATACTCGTGGCCGGACTCATCAGTCTTTTTCACAAAACCTCCCTTTGAATCAATCGCGGATGAACCAACCTATCGCAAATACCAGTAGGCATCAATTACATTAGCGGGCCCTGCCTCTTCAGAAATACCCTTCGTTGCAGAGGCTTTTGAGGAAATGCAAGAAAAGGACTTGCTAGCCATTCAGCCCTGACTGGCCTAAAAAGCTAAGTTGAGAAACACAATCATTTGATGGCTTTCTTCTAAGCCACACGCCCTCGAAATAGTTTAAAGCTCAGTGGTCGAGTTGTCGCCACCTGCAAGGGAATGCGGTGGCCTTTCTCAAAATGCCTTGGGCTTTCGTTGGCCACTCGGACTAGGTCTCCGTTGAAGCTTACAATAAGAGTATCACTGCCTAAAGCCTCCACCACATCAGCGTTAACGACGTCTCCCACTTTTAACTTGGGAATGGTGAATTTCATGATTCTACCTGAGGGTTTCTTTCATATCGATTCGAGGAAACGTCACCCGACGGACAATTTTCTCAGCCTGTCCGCTGCCTGCACTGTTTGTTGTGGCCGCTGACACTGTTTGTTTTTTCGCCGCCTCAGGTCTGGCAGGGGCAGGATTAGGTGTAAACTCCATTTGCACTTGTGCCGCCACTTTGATTTGTGTGTCCGTGCGAGTGGGTCGGTCTAAATCGATCACAGGTATATCATCATGACTTGCCGGAGCACTCATGGATCGCACATCCTGAATTAAAGATTCTGCTGAGTCGACAATTTTAGATGTGATTTTTTGAGCAGTTTGCACTGCCTGAGTTGCGCCTCGCTTGATTCGCATCTCTTCGTCGTCCAATTGCTTTTGCTTGTCTTCAAAATCACGACATGCCTGCCTGAATTGTTCACCGAGATTTTCAAGTGACATGAGATCTCGTGAGTTAGAAGAAAATGAAGTAGAAAAATCTTGCGAAACTCCAGTCGAAGGGACGCCACCCCCCACAGGTTCTTGCTCAATCATCTCTTTATTTTCAAGGTTGAAATCTACTGTCGAAGCCAACCCCAAGTCCCCTGTTTCTGCATTAGCCTTGGCCCACTGCGGAAGCATCTCTTTATCAAACATCAGTTCGTCTCGGTTGACCTTAGCTATAAACTCAATTTCGCCACGAGGTAGATCCACCTCCTCCATGATCTCTTCAATACTCGCTCCGGCGTGAGCCAGCTCAGCCGCTTTTATGTATTTCAACGTACTTTGCCGCTCGATGATTTCTTCATGAGGTATTTTATCTTGAAAAATTTCTGCCACCTCTAGACTCTTACTCATCGACTTTTCAATTTTATGAACCTGTCCTTCAGCCTCTTCGATCTTTCTTTGAATCTGTTGGCACTTTTGTTCTAGCAATGTAGTTAGTTGTTTCACCTGCACTTCCGTACGGTCAGATAAATCCTCGAGCACTGAAATTTTACTTTGCAACAGCTGCAAGCCTCGGCTCAACCGCGGGTCATCCTGAGGCGGACGCTTAAGGCGAGTCCACATCACAACCACAGCCCCGATAAAAGTTAGATTCACTAGAATTTGAATAATGATCCATGCAGACATTTTCGCCCCCAACGTATCAGACCAAACCGCACGGGCACCACCAGCCAGTAAGATCTGCTTAACCTCTCCTTTAGTTTAATAAATCCGGGGGTTAGCCGCAACGCGACTAAAGTGGTGGGTAGGGGCCTAATGGCATCAAATCTGGGTCTTGACCGTGCCAATGACGATCTGCAACGCAAAAAGGAAAGGGATACCTTTTGTTTGGGGCAACGAGCTATTAACGCAGTCAGACATAGAGCTGTCAGTAAGAACATAGGCGCAGGCGGCTTCAAACACCCGCTCTGCGGAACTCGCCGGCTACACCTATGTTCTTACTGACAGCTCTTTGTCTGACTGCGTTAATAGCTCGTTGACTCCACTTACAGCGAGATTGGAATTAAAACGGACGGTCGGGTCTTATAGTTGGTTCAGGAACTGGGCGATTCTGCCTATGGCTTCTTCCATTCTCTGTGGCGACAAGGCGTAACTGATTCTTAAGTAACCTTCTTCGCCAAATTCAATTCCAGGAACGGCGGCCACCATTTGATCTTCAAGAATTGCTGCTGCTAAATCGCTGGATGTGGCCAGCTGTTTTCCTTTCCAGGCTCTGCCCAAGTAGTAAGAGAAATCTGGCCAAATGTAGAAAGCTCCTTCAGGGGCTTCCACGGAGACATGGGGCAGTTGGCTTACTTTTGAATATACCAGGTCACGACGCTCTTTGAGCTTTTTTAGTGCCGCCTGAACTTCTGGTTGTCCATCTCTAATAGCCACCAAGGCGGCTTGTTGAGCAATAGAGCACGCACAACTCACTGACTGACTCTGATATTTCGTCATGGCCTTGATCACTTCTTGCGGGCCCAGTGCCCAACCTACACGCCAACCCGTCATTGAATAGGTCTTGGCCACACCATTAATAACAAGAGTGCGATCCAATAAATCGGGCGCTTGCTTTAACAAATGGGGAGCTAAGCCGGATTCGTTAAATACCAATCGATTGTAAATATCATCGCTCAGTACACAAACATTGGGGTGTTCGCGTAACACTTTCGCTACGGCATCAAGCTCTTCAGCTGTGTACACTTCACCCGTAGGATTACTTGGTGTATTCAGAATCACTGCTTTGGTTTTGCTTGTTAGCACTTGTTTTAAACCGTCTGCCGTGAGTTTAAAGCGATCTTGTTTTTTGGTTTGCGCAATCACGGGCACGCCACCTGCTAACTCCACCATAGTAGGATAACTCACCCAATACGGAGCTGGAATCACCACTTCATCCCCAGGATCCACAACACTTTGAAGGGCTGCAAAAATAATAAACTTTCCGCCCGTGGAAACCGTCACATCATTGGGACCATATTTTGTGCCCAAGTCGGAATTTGTCTGATCACAAATGGCTTGTCGCAATTCAGGCGTTCCGTTTGCCGGTGTGTATTTGGTGATACCATCGTCAATGGCCTGCTTTGCCGCTTTCTTCACGGAATCAAAAGTGTCCCAGTCGGGCTCACCTACAGATAGGGAAATAACATCGTTCCCTTGGGCCTTTAGCTCTTTAGCTTTTGCAGCTAGGGCCAGGGTGGGTGAAGGTTTTAATTCTGATACCCGTTGCGATAATTTAATCATTCGTTCAAACTCCCTTAGTGTTCATCTGTTCGCGTAGCGCTTGATCCACACCGGGCGGCAATAGTCCAGAAAGATCACCTCCATGCAAAGCCACTTCTTTGACCAATCTCGAAGAAATAAAACTAAACTCCGGTGCCGCCAGCACAATTAAAGTTTCTATATCTGCATCTAATTTTTTATTCACGTGGGCCATGGCCATTTCATTTTCCATATCACCCACACCACGAATACCTCGTATGATCACTGTGGCGCCCACCTGCTTTGCAAAATCAATGGTTAACCCATCAAATTCTTCAACTTCTACGTTGGGCGCTGAGTCTTTTAATGATTCACTCACCAACCTACTTCGTTCACTGGCATCAAACACGTAATTCTTATTTTCGGCGTTGGCCACCAACACAATCAATCGATCAAAAAGCGGCGCCAAGCGCCTAACGATGTCTACATGGCCTAATGTGATTGGATCAAAACTGCCTGGGTAAATCCCGATTTTCACTTGCTAGAATCCTTGCTAAAGAATGACATATCCTTATCACCAAAATTTCTTCTGTCTAGTAGTTTCAAGTTTTCATAATTATCATCGATACGTTCGTGTCGACTCGACTCAATCACCACTACAGACCCGTCGTGAATCACCTGGCTCATTGAAATGGCCATCATCACGTCATGAGCCCACTTTTCTGTAAATGGGGGATCCACCAACACCAGATCAAAAGCATCGCCTGAAAATTTTTTAAGATACAAAAAGACATCTTTTTGAGTGATTTTATATCCTGATTCTACCTTTAGAAGTTCGAGGTTTTTTTTCAAGATCTCTAGTGACTTTCGATTTGACTCTACAAACTCCACCCAGTTGGCCCCACGAGATAGAGACTCTATTCCCAAATTGCCGGTGCCAGCAAATAAATCAAGCACCCGGGCGCCTTCCACCTGCCCCATTAACTTGTTAAACATCGTCTCCTTCACCCGGTCGGTGGTCGGTCTAATATGGGGGGCATTGAATGCAGATAGCCTGCGGCCTCGGTATTTGCCAGATATGATACGCATGAAAGCCGTTATAGCTGGCCAATGCGCACAAGGAAAGCTTGTATTTTTCTTTTGTTCTCAGGAAGAAGGCTCACGAAGTGCAACTCAGCCATATGATCACCGCCAACTGGCGCCTCTACTGTATCATTTTCATCTTCTGATTGATCCCCATCCTCTGGGCCCGGTTGTGGAGCTTGGGCCGTTGACGATGAACGACCCTGGCTGTCAGTCTCGGCTTCCGTTTCCGCTGGTTCCTCTGACATATTAGCCGTAAGGGGGTCAAAATTCCCTGATTTGGCACCTCCGGAGTAACGGATGTAGACTTTCACAACTTTTACCGCCTCGACGATTTCCAAGTTGAATACGGGAATTCGAAATCGGATTTCAAAAATTTGCCCCACCCTTAAGGTGGCCTCTGGCAGTTTAATCAAACAGCCACGCACAGCTAAATGGGGAATAGACACAGACTGAGGACCCTTATCGCCAATGAGCACAGCCTCGATGGGATATGGCGCCACCTTTTTCACAACAACATTAGATTTCTTTTTCTTGCCCCAAATCATTAACCAATTCCTCCGCCCGATCCATCACTTGAAAAATATCATCAAAAGGCTTCGAGATGAATAGATCGGCGCCAATAGACCTTGCCTTTTCCACATCGTATTTTCCCGTGTAGGCTGAAATCAAAACCACTTTTCCGGTTTTTTTGTCGCCTAACTCTTTTAATACCTGTGGGCCATTCAGCCCAGGCATCAACACGTCTAAAAACACCAAGTCTGGACTCTCGTTGATCCACTTCTCTAAGCCTGAAAGCCCCTCTTCAGCCAGCGACACTGTGTGCCCCCGCGATCGGGCCACCCTTTCTAAAGTCAGCCTAACTAGCGGCTCATCATCAATTATAAGTACCTTCATGCTTTATTAAGGATAGGGCTCAGCTTTTCAGGTGGTCAAGTGGAAGGCGGACGTAAAAAACAGATCCCTTACCGAGTTCACTGGATACCCTGATTTGGCCACCAAACTTTTCTACCACACTGCGACTTATGGCAAGCCCCAGCCCCGTTCCCTCACCTTCTTGCTTTGTCGTAAAAAACGAATCAAATATCCGATCTTTTATGTCGTCGGGAATGCCCTTTCCGGTATCACTGACAGCCAACTCCACCCAGTCCCCTTCGGCATGCTTACCGACGATTGTTTTGACTCCGATGGTTCCCTGATCTCCCATAGCCTGGCACGCGTTGGTAACCAAATTAAACACCACCTGCTGCAGCATCTGAGGCTCAACTTGAATATCGTTGGCCTCATCGGTCAAAGTGACTTCAATATTGTATCCCCGCATTGCCGTTTTCAAAAGCGGCAGTGTCTTTCTTACAACATCGTTAAGAGAAACCCTTGTGCGAGCAGCACTTCCACTTTTTGAAAACTCCAACAGGTTTCGAATAATACCCTGGCAACGGGCTGCTGCAGTTTCCACTTCTTTAAGATCACCGTAAGCCACTCTGTCTTGATCCACTTGGGCCAAAAGAATTTGTGCCAAAGATCTGATGCCGGTTAATGGGTTGTTCAGTTCATGGGCAATGTTTCCTGCAAGATGGCCTATGGCTGCCATCTTTTCATTTTGTATCATCATGCTTTGCAGTGTTTGAGACTGTGTTATGTTTTCGTAGTAATTGACCACTGTTGTGGGGTGCCGCTCATGGTTTAAACGAATGGGATAAGAGTGCACTTCAAATATTTGGTCATGACGACGCACCTCAGAGGTTTGAGGCTGGTTGCTTTCAATCACATCTGACACCGGGCAGCCGTCACAGACTTCGTTGCTCTGATCAAATCCCTTATGGCATTTTGCTGGAGGCACTGGTTCTCCGAAGGCCTTATTTGAACGCAGTAAATTATAGTCCAGGTCCATAATGGCAACAGGGTCTTGGATACTGTCAAACGTTCGTTCCCAAGTAATGGAGGCCTGCTTTAACTCATACTCCAACATGATTCGGTCCAACGCCACGCTGAGTGGTTGCAATCTCTCGCCAATATAAGACACAAATTCATCTTGTTCCGATGGCGCTAGCGAGTGCTCAACATACAAAATAGCTGTCAACTTTGAGGCCCTGTCTGTCGATGTTTCATTGGGCTTGCGCCAGACAAGAGGCACTGAAACCACTTTTGCAAAAGGGCGGCTTAATTCGTTAGCCAACTTTTTCTTGGCCTCAATGTCATCAAGAACCAATCTTGACGTCTGAGGCACCTCAATACTTAAGTTCTTCTCGATGATCCGCATTCCCTGAAAATATAGACCACGAACTTGTTCCTTTGCATTAACATAGACCAATAGGGGCTCTTGCACATGGTGAAACTTTTTGATTTCTTTTCGAATTAACATCAAGATTTCTTCAGGCGCCACTAACTGCGAGAGCTCTTTTACAAATCGGTTAAGTGCTCTTAGCTGACTGACTGAACTCTCCAATTCCTGTTTTGATCTTAAAACATGGCCTGTTCGGTCGGCCAATTGCTGCTCTAGTTGTTCAGTCATTGAAGCCAGATATTGATTTTGTTTTCTGGCTTCACTTAGTATGTACCTCTTGTTCACTTTCCTTTCGAACTCGTTAAGAGCTTCTTCGGAAGTTTTGCGAAAAACTTCTTTATCCCATTGATTCAACAACACTCTAAAGACAGAGCCACTATTAATAACTGAAGCCAACCAATCTTTATCATCGGAACTCGGCAATAAGACCACAGGCGTTTCTGGGTACTTTTGCACAAAGGACGCAAGCCACTTGCCATCACTTTCAGTTTGATGGGTTTCAAAATAAACCAGGGCCGGTTGTTCGGCGGGCACCACGAGCGAACCCTGCAAATCGTGGCCCATTTGATGTATGGGCCACTTCTCGCTGAATTCTTGTTCAAACGTGGAACTTAAATTTGATTGGCTACTTTCACTCACCCAAAGAACTGGCATTTCGAACTTAAGGTGAATTTGCTCTTCCATTAAGTGCTCTCTTGGCCTAGGGCATTTTTAAGGTCGCGCCCTGAACGCTGCCTGTTATTTCTGCTTTTGTTGATAGATTATAGCACTCTTTTCACGAATAAATTCAAGCCATTTATCGAGGGCCTCAGTCAAATCATATTCCATGACGTCACTTGCTAATACATAGTCACCCACTTCGTAGGCTGCCATGAGGTGACTAATCGTATCGCCATACCCAGACACAGTGGTCTCCCACTCTTGGCTAAAGTTCTCATCTGTCTCTGGGCGCAAATGACTTTTTAACAGTGAAAAGGCCTCGGTTAACCATTGGCAGGCACTAATGGTATCGGCAAATAACCGCTGCGCCCCAGGAATGTCTTGACCTCGAAAGAGGTCGGCCGTGGTCAATGCCGTGTCTTTGATTTGAGGTATCCAGCTTATGATTGAGCCCACCGTTTCGGCCACCAGTTCTTCTGTGCGGCGGGAACAAATTTTTATCGACTCAATTTCCTCCACGCGTGCGCCCGACAACCGTTGTTCATCGCTTTCCGACAGTAACATGTTATTGACATAGACCTCGCAGACCACCTCACCTTTTGTTGAAAGTCTCTGCTCTGCCGCAATGATCACGTCCTGCAGACTTTCACAGCCGGGAAAGGTTTCTCGCACTTCACTTTGCGTCCATGTGGTTTCCATGATACTCCTCCTCTATCTGTTGGGCGCCGGGATTTGGCCCCAAATATAGCGATAATACCGATAGTAAATCATTAAAACATTTCTCTGTGGCTTTTATAACTTGATCGAAGCTTCCGGGACCAATACGTAACCGCTCCGTTTGAAACCAAGAAATAAGGGGCTGCAGCGATGGCACCATTTTTTCTATTCCCTGTAGAAGTAAATCAAGTTGGGAAAACATCGACATCGCGGTTTGGCGAGTTTTTGGATTTTTCATATCGTTAATCTGTATGAGACCCACTTGCGCCACCTCGGCTAAACGATATAGCCCTTCGGCCACAAGCTCGTTGTGAATCATTGGAAACTCTGCACCCAGATAGATCGCTTGTATGAGGTCCCACTGCAGCTGGGCTTCCTCCACAGCCTCACCCTGTGCCTGGTAAGAAACAATGCCGCCTGGCGCTCGACAATAAACAGGCATTCCTGAAGTCGTGTTATTCAAAAGGGCCATCAATTCTCGAACAACGGCATCTGGGCTAACATCCTCGTTGTTTTGCGAATATATAACACGGCTGTTCAATGATCGCGGACCGGTTTCCCAAAAATTCACTGATGAAAACGACAGGTTGAGACAGGGTACACCTTCGAGACTCGCCACGTGCATCATCATGCTGTCGCCGCCAACCACCGCCTCAGCTCCCCTAACCACGGCAAAAAGATCTTCAAAATCTGTTTTGCCGATGCCGTTGACCACTTGAGCATGAGAAAGTCCATCTAAAATAGCCTCTCCTAACGGCTCTTCGTTCTCTGACCCGAGGATTACGATAGCGCCCTTGTATTGTGAGAGTAAGTGCCGCACCACTTGACGCCACTTAAAAGGGTCAAGCGTTTTATGGATTTGACTCGCACCGGGATGAAGCACCACATAAGGGGTTTTACCCAACTCTCCTGCGATAGATAATTCTTTAAAAGCGGAGTCTTTGCTCAATTTAGATTTAAAGACAAAATCAGACTCGACCAACTCTACGCCACTGACAGCAGCGAAAATATCAGTGAGGTGCAGTCGGTTGAACTTATCAACTCCCACTTGGGCGTAAAAGTAGGCACTCGTATCATCGGGAATTGCCAAGAAGCCATCTGAATGGCGCGTGTAGCCGCACACCTTTGTATTCTTATGGGCTATGGCAGAGACGAGATAGCTCGACAGCGGAGAGAAAGACAAATTTATAATTTGGTCGTATTGGCAATCAGCCAATCCGTCTGTGAAACTTTCAACAGCATCCAAAGCTTTCGACAGCGCCTGGGCGTCGTTGACTATAGGTTCAAGAATTTCTCTAGAGTCAAATTCAATGAGGTTATCTACTGCGGCCAGATTCTTCACAATCGGCGCATATCGGCCCCTTGCCAACAGATCAATCGTTGCCGATGGGTAAACTCGCCTTAATGCATTGAGTGTAGGTACTGTCTGAAGGAGATCACCGTACCTGGCGAGCTGCAGAACGAGTATTTTCATTTGCTAGTTGCTCCTTGATGAGCTCAGTTAAAATCCTTAACCGCTCAACCTCACGAGTATACCCTCTGGACTTCACTATGCTCTCTGAAGTTTTCTCTAATTTTTGTAAAGTGCCCTGCAAATAGGACTCTAAATTCGCTTGGTTCATCTTGCCTCCACATCGTCCATGCGAACCGAACGCAACAGTTTTAATTTTATTTTATTTTGCTCATAGGCCTGCTCAATGATCGTCTGCAATCGGCGTATCATTGAAAAATCAGTGTGATTTTTGGTCTCAGCCAATTGCAAACTTTCTTTCACTAAAAAACCGAAGCTGGAATCCTGCAACCATGGCATCGCCAGCGCCATATCCCCGTACTCTTTGATAAACGGCAGGAGGTCACCATTTTCGGTTCGTAATTTTTGACTAAAGTTCATTTGTAGCTTCAGCAAATCCTCATCTTGCGCCATCAACCTAGACTCTAGACTCCGCGCCTTCTCCTGAAACTCATCCGCCGTTAAGGCTACGGCGGCTTCTTGAAAAAACAGCCCCAACTCCGAACCCACACTTCCAAATGGAAACAAATTGATTTTGTTGGTTCGCGACAGTAGAAATTTCCAGCTCACACTTTCAAGGGCCTGTTCCACAGCGCTTTGACTATCTGCAAGATTTACTGCGCTCCATATGCCGCCCAGTTTGAAAGTTCTAAACACGTCAATTTCATCAGCAAACTCGCTAGCAATAGCCCGTATGCCCTCCCAATTGTTCATCAAAAGTTGTGTCACCACGGGGGCCACTATCTCAGGCACGAGGTTTTTGGCACACATGTGCTCTGTAAACTGGCAGGGATTTCTGTGCGGACAAGGAAGGCAGGACACCTTGGGCTGAAGTATCACTGCATTTTTTTTGTAGGCACCTGTTTTGTAAAGATGACTGCTGCCTAAACTCAGCTCGATGACCTTTGCATCACTGCCTGCGGCCATATGTTTCAAACAAGTATCACCGACAATGATCCCCTTGGCTCGCTTTATTAGGCTAAAAGCGCCTTCAAAACTGCAAAGAGCCGTATGCAGAGTTACACCCTGGTTCGCACATCGACTTTGAAAATCAAGCAGCGAATCTTTTTCAAATGGGGCGCCACTGGCTACAAATTCAATTTTTGGATCGAGCCGGTGGATGAGCGCAAGAGTATCGACAAAAAATTCTACGCCCCAATTTTTTTTGTCATCACTCGTAAAGGGCTGCACCAAGATAAATGGCCTATCGAGAAACTCTAATTCGTTAATCTCAGCTCGGCCTTTTTCTGTTTCTGACAACGTCACTGGCTCTGGCGATTCATCAAGAGCTGACCCAAAATAAAATATATCGCTATAGTTAAGGGGTCGGCCCTCTCCCGCGGCCACAAAATCGTTTATATACCGAAACCAAGGAGAGCCAAAATTAACCTGGCCTCGCTGATCAAAAGACATGCCTATTTTTACATCGCCACTAACAAGACCAAGAAGCCACGCGCTAAATCGCGTTTGTGTGTAGTTAATAATTAACTCATACTTCTCGCCGTTGAGATTATCTACGATGTTCTTGACGTCATCGTATGGACGCAATAACGGGGCGCTGGCGCTTATCAGATCATCCTGAATCTGCTTTCTATCGATGTAGTGGGCGACATCAACCATTGGCAGAATTGGCAGGATCCCCTGATTTTGCTTGTGGGTAAGAAGATGAATTTCAGCTCCGGGGTATCGCTTTTTTAAGCCCTGCAAAGCCGGTGTCGTCATAACTAAATCGCCTGCCCTTAAAAGGGATATAGCCAAAATTTTCACACCAACAACTCCCGTAGTGCTTTGACAATCATCTGGGGGTGATTCAACTCGACCTCTGGCCGTTGCTCAACTAAAGTTACCAAATCTTTAATTGAAACGTATTTCCCCTCGATTGCTGGAACCAGATCGCCTTCTTTGCAGCCTACCATTTGTTTAATATCTGAGCGAACTTCATGTGCAAATTGAACGCCCTCGACTGAACGAACCAGCAAAAAGTCCAGGAAGGTTTCATAAAGTTCTGGGGCAAACTGAACACTGGCCTGATGCACCAATACAGCGTAGGTGGATTTGAATATTGGTTTTAACTTTCGACTTTTTCGTAGCTCACCTAGCGAAGTGGCACAGATAAATTCTATCCCCGTTAACTCGATGGAATGTTCGGCTAGACAAAAATCTATAAATTTCATTTGTTGGTCAATTGCGACTATTTCTTTTCCTGGGTAGCTCTTTCTAAGCTCAGACAAATGATAGCCACAACCCGCACCCAAAACGATGACGGCTTTAGCTCTTTGCAACTCGCGACTTTGGGCTTCGACCCATTTCTGACTTTCCTTGCGAGGATCAACTGTTGAACATAAATGCTTACCGTCAAGGGATAAGATCGGCAATCCGCTTCGAGACAAAGACCTATTCACCCGCTTTCACCTGCTGTTGCTGGCGAAGGGCACCTTCGATAGCCTCAAAAAAAGCCTGTCCACCTTCAATATGCGGATCAATCTCAAGAACCCTTGTCATTTCTAACAAAGCGGCACTGTACCTCTCACCAAAAGTTAGAAGTTTTGCCAACCAAAAAGCCATCTCCGTGTCTTGATCGTTTTCAATCAAATAACTTTGTATTCTTTCAATCGCAGAATCTATGCGCCCACTTTTGAAGGCCGCTTCTATGAGCATTCTAAGTGCTGTAGAGTTGTTGGGGTCCAAATCCAATGCCTTTTCAAGATTTCCCCAAGATAGCTCTATGTCACCATATTCACGGTGGATTAGCGCTAGGCCCACCCATGCTCTTGAATTTTGCGAATTCACTTCCACAGCAGCGCGAAAGCGGGCCAAGGCTTTGTCTAAATTATTTCTTTGAATTTCAAGAGTGCCGTAATTGACCAAAAGCGCGTCGGAATCAGGATTTATCGTGTAGGCCTTGTTGTAGTTTTCTTCGGCCCCCTCGAAATCCCCCTTCCTTACAAGAATATTCCCGACGTTCTTAAATACATCAAATAATACAGGTGTATCTTGTTTCAAATTATCGAGTCCCAATTGATAGAACCGCAACGCCTCGTCATATTCTTCAAGTTCGTAGAGAAGGTCAGCCAATGCCACAATATTCTCTGATGAGGGATGCCTCTGAATCAGGGCCTCATAACACTTAAGAGAAAGATCCATGTCACCTACGCCAATACTGGACTCAGCCATCCCGCGAAGAGCTACGGCGTTGTTTGGATCCCCATGCAATACCCGTCGAAGCAGGTTTTGCGCTAGATGATATTCTTGATTGCGCAATAGCAAACCGGCGTTGGCCAACAGCTCTGCATACCGTTTGGGCTCTGGATTTGCAGGCGCAGGGGTTCGAACAGGAGCGTGATAACTCTCTGTTAAGTCGTGATCAAACGCCTCAACTGCTTGCTGGCGCCATTCTTGTGGCAATGGGCCTACCGAAGAATGATCCACTCTGAATTGGTCTTGCCGCCTGTGGCTTTCTTCTAGGTTTTCGTTCGAACGATCTATGCTAAAAAAATTTGTGGGTTCTGACTCAGGTCTAGACATAGTCCCCTTCCTTGTTGATCACCTCTTACTAGAGCAACCATGATGCCAACGAGAAAAACAATGTGAGCGATGTCATCGATAAAATCGACAGGGGTTTGACTGGACGCCCTGAGCGGGCGTCATTTAATTGTCCGGATATAGGGCTAGATTTATTGGGGGCAGGCGCAGGGGCGGTGATTAGACTTCTTCATCAAGATGTCTGTTCACTTCACCTGACTTATATGAACCAATGGCTTTTTTTGCTGCACGAACCTGACTGAGTTCACGAATGATGTTCGACTTTGCCTGTTCAATGAAAGAAAGAATCTGAAGATCCTGTTCAAGAATTCGAGAAACCACTTCGTTTTTGTAGTCTATGTTACTCAATATCTGCTTTTTAGCCACGTTGCTAACGAATTTGGGATCTACGGGAGCCGAACTTGACTCTTCAATTCTGCCATCAAGCTTTCCTATGATCTCGAGAATAGATTCTCGTTCTCCGTAAAACAACTCAAGTCCATCAAAGTTGCCATCAGCAAACTTTAAAATTTCTGACTCATTTAGCCTATAGAACTTTTCTAGAAATCTATTCTTCTCTTCTAATAAGTCTATGATTTGCTCCATGTCCCCTCCCTGGCGCAATTTCTAAAGCTTTCCCTGCTTCTTAAGTTGTTCTATGGCTTGTAGCCACCCATCATACAAAGTCTCTAAAATCCTAAGTGTGTTATTCAAATGCTCGATATTGCCTGAAACATTGGCCTTAGTGAGCTGGTCAGTCATATAAAAGTAGAGTTGCTCAAGTTGATGGGATACGTCGGCACCCACCTCATGGTTTAGGGTATTGTTGAGCTCCATAATAATATCAAAAGCCCGGCCCACATTTTCACCACGGGCGGCAATATCGTTTGTTTCAATCGCCACGATGGCACGTTTAACAAACTTGATAGCCCCTTCGTACATCATCAGCAGCAGTTTTTCGCGGCTGGCACTATGTACTGAGGTTTTTTTATACTTTTGATATCCGGTTTTCATTTCTACTTTTTTGCTCCTAAATCATCCACCCGTGTTTTATCGGATTATTTTGTATCAACTTGAGACTTTTTTATCTTCCTATACCTACGTTGGGTGCTGCAGCACCTCCCAGTGCCGCCATCGCTCCCCCCTGGCTTTTCAGCCTGGACATTGTCTCTTCAAGACGTGCAAATTTGTTACGTAGTGTTTGCTCTTTTTTCGCCAACTGGTCTTCTTTTCTCGCGATTTGATCGTCCATCCTGGATATTCGATCCCGCATAGAACGCTGGCGACTCGGTATCGGACCAAAAGCCCCATTCAGCAATGTATCTAACTCGCGCCTGAGAGATGGGATGAATCCCACATTGAATCCATCACCGGCGAAAAAATTAACCACATCATCTGGTCTTTGCGAAAGAGTGTTGTTAAACCGCTCTTCATTGAGATCGAGGGTTCCTGATCTGTTGAAACTCACTCCGAGATCACCCAAGCGTCGTATGCTGCCAGAAATTCCCACTTGGGGGTTTTGCACAAGACTTCGAATTCGACTTTCTACCGATCTAAGCAGACTGTCACCACCCAGAGTTTTTGTTGTGTCGGTGTTGCCATCCATTCGGTTTTGCGACTGAATGAACTGAAGGACTTCATTCAGACCCTTTACGAAATCTTTGACCTTTGAGTTTACCTTTTCTCGATCTTCGCTCACCGAAATGTTAACCATTCGGCCAGGGGCTGCTTGCCTTAAATCGAGGGTCACTCCAGGAACCACATCTTTGACTTTGTTATCTGTGACTTCAAGCTCAAACCCGTCTACTTTAATTCGACCGTTTTTAGCCTCCCGAGACTCGTCAAAGTAAAGGTCTTGATCTCCATCTAAAAAATAAAGGGCCGGATAACTCACCTTATTTTCGTCGCCCACAGCGTCTCCGGAAATCATTAAACGAAACGGAGCGTCTGGGTCTCTGCGATCATTGATCACTGTGGCTCGCAAACCAACATTGGCCGTGTTGATGGCCTCCGCGGCCCCCTCAAGCGTGTTGTTATTTCCGTTGATATAGACTTCTTTTGATCCATCTTTCGTATCAAACTTGAAATAACCTACGCCAATTTCGGTGGTGTCTTTATCTGGAAACCCATTTGTAATGGCCGCAGACTTTTGGGCGAGCTCTAGAACTTCAATGTTCCAGCTGCCGTTTACGGAAGCCCCAGGATCCACTGTGCCTCCCACAATATTTGGATCCCCTGACTGAAGCTTAATATCATTAAATCCCCTGCGGGATGCCAGATCTCCAATTGTGGATTGAATTCCACGCAGTTTTTCTTCTAGGCCGTTCACTAGGGTCAACTTGGTTTCTATTTTTGTTTTGCGGACTTCGATATTTCGAATAGGCTGGCGTTCAGCATCGATGAGTTGTTCCACAATGTTTGGCGGTAAGCCTGAACTTAAACCACCAAAAGAAATTCCAGCCACCAAAGTCCTCCTGACAAGGGTGAATTGACTGATAACCAAGCCAACTGTGTCTTCTCTTATCTTCGCAGTTTTTTGGGTAAACGGTGAGTCAATAATATGGCTTCGACTTTTGGACCCCGCAAAAGGTAGGGTCAAAATCACAACTGATGGGCCTGCAAAGGCGAATGGGAGCTTCTTTTGACTGCTGATTCGCCCCAAAACAGTGAAAACCATTGTTTTGGCACGGGCTTGCTTCATATTGCACCCTGCAGCCTTTGGTTTGGCGTCTTTGGCCTGAAAGGCGCCCTATTTAAAAACCTTATTTTAAGGGCGAAACGGCCAACTGATTTTTGTTGATTTAAGTTTTGGATTTATGTAGTCGCAACTGGATTTACGTAGCTAATTATTCACAATACCACCCACCCCATTGGAAGGCCATTGAGAGACCATCAATCCAACACCGAAATTTTTAGATTCTGCCTGGGCTCTTTTACTGAATTAGTATTTTTTCGTGTCAACAGACGGCTCTTCTTGTTGACCAAATCTTTGATTCTGGCATGCTTGGGAGTGACTCTCGGAGCCCTTGGTGGATTCACTGCGGAAGCCGCCCATGCTGAACCCTCCAAAGTGGTTATTGGCGCTTATATTCACGACATTCAAAATATGGACTTGAAAGCTCACAATTACGTCGTGGATTTCTATTTATGGTTTCGCTGGCGTGACCCCAAGATTAACCCCGCAAATACTTTTGAACTGATGAATCCCTCTGAAGCGGCCTGGGGACACCTTATTTCCAAGGCTTACGAAAATCCTATTACTCTCTCAAGTGGTGAATTTTACAATGCCGTTCGCCTGCAAGGTCGATTTTCGAATAAATTTAATCTTCGAAACTATCCGTTTGATCGACAGGCACTTACCATTGAAATTGAAGACAAAGACTCAGAGGCTAGCGATATTCTCTATGTTGCAGACGCAGAGGATGAAATCAAGATGAATCCCACTGTGACATTTCCAGGATTTGAACTTGGCGCACCTAAACTGTCGGTTCGAACCCAATCTCATCCCACAGCTTTTGGAGGAGACCCTAGGGCTCAGATCAAACAAAGCGAATACACCCGAGCAAAAATTGAGATCCCCATCCGCCGGCCCATTTTGACTTACCTTCTCAAGCTTGTGTTGCCTATCTTATGCGTTGTTTTCTGCGCTGGACTGATCTTCTTCTTTGATCCCTCTTATGTGGATTCGCGCGTGGGTATTGGCATTACATCGCTCCTCACTATCGTGGCGCTTCAAATAACAACAAGCAATGACCTTCCTGAAATTGAATATCTCATACTGATGGATAAGATTTATTTATTGAGTTATGTTTTCGTCGTCTCCACTCTTGGCATTGTGGTGCATGACTCATGGGCCTACATGACCAACGCTCATAATGTGAAAAAAATTATCCGAACAGATCGAAGAAGCGCGTTTGTGTTGGTTTTCGTTTATTTAGTGACTCTTGGGCTGTTACTTTTTAACGCATTTAGATAAATTATTACGCCAAAAGGCTTCTTCTAGTTTCATGGCATGTCGAGCATTTGAATAAACGAAAGCAACTAGATGGCTTTGTTTAAAAGTGAACCCGGCGCATTTTCTACAGTTCGTTGCTGCATTAATATGCTGAGTTCTATTTCTGATATCCTTCTCACAATATGACCAGCAGCATCTTCTACAATCACCACTTTCATATTGTTTGTGTCTACGACCCTTAGTGAAAGCGAACTCGACTTAACGCCAGGCAGATTTTTGAGATACTCAATCATCTCAACGAACTCTTCTTCGCTCAGTCGACGACCCTCCGGTTGATTTTCACGTTCTTTGCGACCATTGCCGTCGCGATCGCGAAAACTCTCCTGGGTCTTCACTTCTTTTGTCGTAGCCGTTTGAGTGGCAGAATCCACCGCGGCCACTGTTGGCGTTAGTGACTTTATATTCATAACGCCTCTTATTCGGAACTACTGACGTACTGCTTTAACAAGAATTCGAAATCCCGCCTAAAGTACCCCAAGGGGAGATACTCCCCTTGGGTAGGCCGGGTACAAGAGAGGGAGGAGGCTCCCTCTCCATAAGACGATTAAAAGTATGTGCTGGTTTCAGCAATTACCATTTACCCAATAAGTCTCAATGCCGCTTGTGGGAACTGGTTTGCCTGGGCCAACACGCCTACAGAAGCATTCAACAAGATGTTGTTTCTTGTTAGCTCTGCAGAAGACTGGGCGATATCAGTATCGCGAACTCGAGAGTTAGCTGCCGAGAAATTCTCAATAGCCACACCTAAGTTTTCAGCCGTAGAAACGAGTCGGTTTTGAATGGCACCTAAGTTGGCTCGATAGCCGTTCACAGTCCGTTGTGAGTTCTCAAGTGTAGTGAGTGCGTCCCTTGCACCTTCTTTTGATGTAAAATCAAAATCTGATATATTAAGTTCATCTGCCGTTGCGACTTGGGTTCCAGAGTCGAAAGAAATTCGGTCTTTGAATTCATCAGCATCTATTCCAACTTGGAACTCAAATACTTCTCCGGATCCATCTAATAGTCGTGTAGAGCCATAGCGAGTGGATTCAGCAATACGCTGAACTTCTTGTTTTAGCTGTTGCACTTCTTTATCGATAAAAGTCCTCTCTACATCACCTACCGTATCAGTAGCTGCTTGCACACCCAACTCACGTAAACGCGTTAGGATGTTACTGATCTCATTGAGACCTCCTTCAGCAACTTGCACCAAGGAAATACCATCGCCAGCATTTCTCTGCGCTTGGGTGAACCCACGAATTGTGGATTTGAGGTTTTCACTGATCGAAAGACCAGCAGCATCGTCGGCTGCTTTTGTAATTCGACTGCCCGATGACAACTGGGCGAAACTTTTATCTACGGCTCGTTGACTACGGGCCAAAGTGTTTTGGGCGTTCAATGACGCAACGTTTGTGGTAACTCGTAATGGCATAACTGCCTCCTTTTTTGTGCGCGTCCGTTCACTTCTCAGCAGGTACCCTGTCCTACCTGGGTACCCACTGAGCGCGCCATTCTTGGCACTTGGGTTGAACACATTGGAGCAGAACTTTGATGTCTTCTAAGCTTCAATCAACCGCTGTGGTTAGCAGTCACTCTAACCACTGGTCTAAACTCTTAAGACCTAAGAACTGCCTGACTTGCACCAAACCATTCGGCGAGGTCGTGTAAAGCTTTAGCCCAGTCGAGCAAAACTGGACCATGGTCGCAGGGTTTCTGGACCTTGGTTTTGCTTTTTAAGACCAAAAACGAGTATTTTTGTGGCTTAGGTCATGGGTTAGACCATGGGGCATTAGACTATGGAATGACAGACGATGGGACATCAGACCAACTGCTGGACGACAATAATAGATGGGCCCACACCCTCACATCAAAATGATTGGCAGTGATAATTGAATTTTTACAATGAATATTTGATGTCATAAGGACGACCTTGCGTCCTCGACCTTTGACCTGTAAACCGAAGGCGAACAAAGTCACTATTTAAGATAGGTGGTAGTCTATGAAACAAATCGTAATCGCCCACCGGGCGGGCGCCCAGGTTTTTGATTATCTTGGAAATAACAAGTTTGAATTGGTCTCCGACCATCCCAATCCGTTAGGACGCCTCAAGAATAAATCAATGACCGACGATCAGCCAGGGTTGAGTCGCGCCAAATCAATGACTGCCTCTCCGCACAGCCTGAGCAAAGAAAAAAGCAAACACGATGAGGCAGCAGAACAGTTTGCCATTGATCTTGCGAAAACCTTGGAATCTAACCTCAAAGGCAATTCGAAACTTAACTATCTAATTGTGGCAGAACCTGGTTTTATGGGTGAGCTTAAAAAGAATCTAGAAACACCAGCCCTTGAGGATCAACTGCAATATACCAACAAAGATTTGGTGAATACGCCACAAATTGAGTGGGCAAAAATACTCGGGCTTTAGTAAACATTTAAATAGCGAGGCTCTAGAGGCAAGATCGCAGCCGATGACTTTAAAAAAATTGAGCTTATCGGTTTTTCATAAAAAAAACCCTGGAGGAATGTGGGAAGACCTCCAGGGCGGGCTTAAGAAGCGATTGTCGGCAATTCTCATCGCCAATGGGCTAAACAACCGCCAATTATTTGATCTATAAAAAATTTCTCAAGGTGAAATCTATAGCGACACAGTGGGTGTCGCTATAGATTGTCGTTTTCGATTAACCAATTAACTTCAGTGCAGAAACTCCATTGGAGTTTGCGCTTGATAGTACAGAGATGGCTGCGTTTTGCAAAATCGTAGCAGAAGCCAGCTCGGCACTTTCATAGGCGATATCTGCATCAGCAATTCGCGATTGGGCAGCCGACAAGTTTTCATTTTGAATGCCCAAGTTTGCGTTGGTCACATTCAAACGACTTTGTACAGCACCCATGTCGGCACGCATTTTACCAAGCTTAATGATGGCATCATCAACTTGCTCTAAAGCATCCCGACTGTCGTCTTTTGAAGCTATGGTTAAACCATCTACACCTAATGTGCTGGCTCGCGCATCAGCATCAAGGTTAGCCGTGATCACGTTTTCATCTCCGCCGTAGGCACCTACGTGGAATTCAACTTCTCCACCACTTCCATCAAGTAGGACTTTGTTACCAAAGCGTGTGGATTGCGCAATACGGTCTAATTCTTTGATCAGTTGCTTTCCTTCTGTGTCTAGAAACTCTCGCTCAACGTCACTCACAGTGTCGCTGGCACCTTGTACACCCAATTCACGTAAACGAATAAGGATGTTACTAATTTCGTTCAATCCACCTTCACTGATTTGAATTACAGATTGAGCGTTCATCGCGTTTTGTGCGGCCATTCGAATACCGCGAACCTGACCGCGAATGTTTTCTGAAATTGACAATCCGGCTGCATCATCCGCTGCTTGAATGATTCTCTTACCAGATGCCATAGCGGCTTGAGCATGCTCTAAGCGCTTTTGGTTTTGTGACAACCGTCGATGTGCGTTGATCGTCGGTAGGTTTGTATTGATTCTTAAGCCCATGGTAGCCTCCAACAGACTCCGGCCGTTCCTCGGCATTTCAATCCAACACCGCCCACCGCAAAATGATTCTGTTGAAACTCTTGAATCATCTTGGCAGCAATGCCATGTCGAAAAGGACAATCCTTGTCGAAGTTAGTATTCTTTTGTTTGTTTGGAGACTCCCCACCGCAAAGGGGTGACTGTCCCTTTGTCGATGAAGAACTTGATTGGCTTCATTCAGTGACTGCTGAAATGAATTCTTTCAAGGTGCTCCAATGTGTTCAGACAGCTCATCGACGAAGGTCCAGAAAACTTTAGGGCTTAGGTCTAGGTTTTTTTCGACAGATTGCGTCTAGTGTTTGATTTAAATCAAAGAATTGTAAAAAATTTTTTTTACATTTTTAAAAGTGGTGTCTCGTTATGAAACAAAAAGCCCCCAAAAGGTGTCAATTTCCCCTTGGAGGCCCGCCCGCCCTGGTTAAATGGCCACAAGCCGCAACACAGAAGTTGCCGATTGATTGGCCTGAGCTAGAGCCATAAGCCCTGACTCTTGCAAGATTTTGGAATGAGTTAAGCGCGACACCTCTTCAGCCACGTCTGCATCTGTGATCAATGAGTGGGCCTCCATAAGGTTCTCTCGCTGCACATCCAAGTTATCTATTAGATATTGAAATCGACTTTGTACGGCCCCCAACTTTGATCTAGCCCCCGCCACCTTGAGCACAGCTTTGTCTATATCTTCCATGGCATCAAGAGCGTCGTCTTGATCGCTGATTTTTAGCCCCTGAATTCCCACCTCCCCCGAGGTGGTATCTGCATCAAGCGTGAATTCCACTATGTTTTCATCACCTCTAAAAGGGCCCACATGAAAGGAAAACTCCTCGTTGGACCCGGTTAGTAGCTGTTTATTTCCAAATCGGGTGGATTTGGCAATCCGATCAAACTCGCTCACTAACTGTTGGAACTCCACTTCTAAAAAGCCCCGCTCCTCGTCACCGACGGTATCGCTGGCCGAGTTCACCGCCAGCTCACGAAGTCTTATCAATATATTGTTCTGCTCGTTCAACCCCCCTTCGGCTGTTTGCACGAGCGCCGTGGCACTTTGAGCATTGAACTTGGCCTGCTCGGTGCCACTCAACTGACCTCGCAGCCTCTCGCTAATCGCAAACCCGGCCGCATCATCCCTGGCATTATTAATTCGAGAGCCCGAGGCCAAGGCCTTTAGGGCTCCCTCCATTTCTCTAGAAGATTTTTCTATGAATCGACGTGACCCGGCTGTGGCCACATCAGAATTGAGTCGCAAAGACATGGAGACACCCCTCCCGTTTGGTCCCAGATCCCACTCCAGGACGGCTAGAAAAAGTGCCCATTGGCGATTTCATTTCAGCAGTCACAGCACCTATCGGTGCATCGCGTTAAAACTTTAGGGTTTTTTATTGCGTTGCATTATTATTTTATAACTCACTGTATTTATTGATGAATTTAATCAGCCAAAACCCTACAGCGGTCTCCCTATGAGAAATGGAGGACGGGAAAAGTCGCACTGCCCTTGGCCCTCGAGGGTCATTTCAACGATTTTATAGGCTCCGGGGGTCACGGTGGATAAAGCCAGAGTGCCCGTGGATTGGGTAGACAGCGGCCAATACTTTTCGCCCACTGCTTTTGATGATCCCAGTGATTTCAGCAACATGATTTCTTTTCTCAGTCCATCCGGAAGCGTTCCTATGAGTGCTAGGCGAGACCCCTCTTTGCTGCAGCTCACATCAGATACTAGAGCGATGGGCTGCCATTTCTGTCCATTTTCAACTTGGTAAACACTTTTATTGGGCAAACTCACGTCGTCCCATGGCTTTTTTTCTTTTTTTGATTGAGATGAAAAATCAAAACTCATTGTGATTTGACTCTGAGGTTCTGGCAATGGCATGGCCTGCAATTTGTTTTTTTGCACATACATAGCCACTGTATTTAACAACTGAACATCTTTTGTGGTTTTTTGAGTGCCCTCTGTGATGGCACTTTCTACTTGATCAAACAAAATTTTCAGCGCCACTTTATTGTGAGCAACAACAGTCTTTCCCTTTGTTTGAATTTTCCAATCTGTTAAAAGGGGGCGAGTCACGTCGTTAGAGTTTTTCTCCTGACTCGCGAGAGCGGCACGCAATTTAGTTTCAGCTCCGGCGGCACCGCCAGGAGAAGAAAATTCTGCCTGGAGTTCACCTGATAGAGAATTGTTGATTTCAAGTGCAAACCCTAAAGCCCTAAGGTCGCCTATAAACATGGCCGCCATAGCCGACATCCCTTGAGGAAGAGACGCTAAAACACTTTGAACATCCAAGCTAATCCAAAGCTGTTTGCCCAGTCCATGTTCGCGAAAACGGTCTGCTAGCGTTGATGATTCCCCACTGGCGTAAGACATCACCATATCTGAGAAGGTTTCTTCATCAAGTGCCAAAATGAACTGTTGTTGTCCCACCAAAGACATATAAAAGGGCACACCCTCAACCCCACTGTGCGTGGCCTTGATTGCTGGCAAGCCGCCAATGAGGGTTCGTTCTAATGTTAATTCATTTAAAAATTTCTTTAGTTCATCTATTTTTTTTTGAGCTTCCGGCTCATTGGCAAATCGCTGTTCGGCAAAAAACACTAGTGAATCCACTAGCTGTTGGCCACCTAGCCAAATAAACCGGCCGTCTAAGGGAGCCGGCAATCTCACTGACGCAAATATGCTCAGCGCGCTGAAGAGTTGTTTGGGATCTTTCTTTAGATTTTGCGCATCAATTTTTGCACCCTGTTTTAATCCAATTCCAACAAAAAAACTTCCCGATACAGCTGACAAATTTTCTTTCATGGACTGAATCAAAGCGACAAACTTAGATAGATCATCTTTTGAAAAATCTTTTGCCGAAGACAATGGAACGAGCTGACTATAAAGTTGATTTTTCTTCTGCTGCCAATCCATTAGCTCTGTGAATTTTGGTGTCAATTTTGATGATTGATCAAATATATTTTCAATAACATTTTGAGGAGGCGCTTCACCGCTCACAATCAGAGCTGGCGTTGTATTTTTTGGCAAAATATCAATGGCCTCTGGCGGAGATATAAGCCGAAACTCACTCAACAAAAATCGGCCCATGGCTTGTCCCGCCGGGTGAAAAAAACAAAAACCAGCGACACCCAGGAGAACAACCAGAGAAACTAGCAGAATGGGAGAAATACGGCCTCTTTTTTTCATACGATCCCCTTCAAGATATTGAGGTGAGCCATTATTGTTTCTATATTGAGTTATCATAGGGACAAATGTCCATGAGGAATATCACTCGCGCTTTGATAACATCGTGCAATCACGCCCCCTACTCCCGTTTGTCCACGGCCCGACCTTCGCCAAGTCATGGTCATTTACCGGCGCTGATTGATAACACCGTTTGATTACAAAACTAAAGTAAGAAGTGTAAATCACCGATAACTTTGGTGTGAAACCAACAAAATAAGGGGTTTTAATATGCTGCTCCAGGGAATTTTGGCGATCCTTCTGACGACCATAGCAGTGACAGTGGCATTTGCCGATGACAATAATTATGTTGTACTTGGAGTTCGACAGACGCCGTATTTTTCGACAAAGCTCTCTCTTGATGGTGTGGAGATTTCAACTTTTGAATCCACCCCAAATATTCAACAAATTCAATCCGAGCTTGAGCGCCAACCGCTGACAACGGCCACTAAAATTACTATCTGCTATCTTCACAGCACACAAGCGCCCAGTGCCATACCCAATTCAAAGAACTTAGCCACTCTTTCGATAAAGGAGCCCTCGTCAGGACATCTTGTGCTTCACAGTGCCGCTCCCTCGGGAACCCAGTTTTCTGCAGGTAGCGAAACCTGTAAGGATCACTTTGTTCATACTTCTGAAACAGGTTTATTGGTCACTCGATTGAATCCGGTCCCTTCAGACCCTTCCCCCACAGCACCACCAGTCAACATCATACCGCCGCCAGATTCGACCACAGCCCAAAGCTCAGCCAACCCCGTGGCTGAAAACAACACGGCTTTGCCTGCCGAGCCAGCAATTGAAAACACTCTTCAACGAGAACCGAGCCTCTCTGACGGTTTTTCGCCAAGCCAAGGCGAAAACGAGTTGCCGGTCGCACAACCTAAAGATGACATACCCCCGCCGCCTCCGCTCTAAGAAAAACATCAAATGATCCAGTTCGATAGTTAGCTGAGGTCTCCTCACCTACTTAAATGGATAGTGTCCCTGTTGGATTTCTGTCACCTTACGACAAATGGAATCTACGGCAATATCAAATATCTTTCTGCCGTGTCCTTCGGAAGCTAGCCCCGGATTAGACGCCATTCGACCATCGGGAAAGTGTTTACGAAACTCTTTACCACTTAGTGGCCATGGATGATTCATTTTTTTAACTGTGAAATTTTCTTTAGGAATGGTGTGAAATGCTTCTGCGTTGGTGTACATTGTGACTGACACTTCACCCACCGTGGCATGAAATCCATTTTGATCACCAAAATGCTGGTCTTCATACTCACGCACCTCTGGTAAATGCCACCAATTGATCAGCATCAAGGCTGTTTGATCTTCCAAAGACTTTGATTCAGAAAAGGCTGTGGTCATGGGGGCGATGTTGCCTCCATGACCATTTACAAATAATATCTTTTCAAAACCATTCTGGCGAAGACTCCGAATCAAATCCACAATGACATTGACATAGGTTGATGGACGCAGGGACATCGTGCCGGGAAAAGCCAGGTGATGTTCAGCCATGCCAAAGCAAAGGGGTGGCGCCACCATCACCGCATGTCGATCACCCACAGCTTCAGCTATTTTTTGGGCCGTGACGTAGTCAGTGCCAAAGATTCCGGTGGGTCCATGTTGTTCGGTAGAGCCTACGGGCACAATAATCAACTGTTTTTCCTGTAGGTATTTTTCAACTTGCGGCCATGTGGAATTTTCTAATCTCATGATAGCCTCCGCGGCAATTTTGACTGGTTTTACCGCTGTCTTTGTAGGGACGCAAACATTCAAAGCTTCGGTAGACTTATTTGTTATTTGAAAATAACATCAAAGCATGTCAGATCCTGTAAAACCTCTTTTGAGCGCTTCAAATTTTCTGCAGTTTGCACGCCTTCTTACTGCCATTGAAAACTTCGGCCCGCGGTCGTTGCAATACGAAGTTTTGTTGAATCCTCAGAAAATGGCCTGCCGCATTGGTATCACGGGACCGCCGGGGGCCGGCAAATCCACGTTGGTTGGCGGCCTTATTCAATCTCTAAGAGCCCATAATCTTTCAGTGGGAGTGATCGCCGTTGACCCCTCTAGCCCATTTTCAAAGGGGGCGATTTTGGGGGATCGCATTCGTTATTCGGAACACTTCTCGGATGACAAGGTCTTTATTCGTTCATTGGGAACCCGGGGAAGTTTAGGCGGATTAAGCGCATCGGCTTATTTAATGTTGCGGGCATTTGACCATTATGGATTTGACGTCGTGCTTGTGGAAACAGTGGGCGTGGGGCAAACGGAACTAGAAGTGATTAACGTCGCCGACTTCACCACTGTGGTTCTCGTACCCGAATCAGGTGATTCTATTCAGGCCATGAAAGCCGGTCTCTTAGAAATTGCTGATTTGTATGTCGTTAACAAAGCCGACAGGCCAGGCGCTCAGAGTTTGGTCAATGAAATCAAAGCCAACCTCGAGTTAGGGGCAAATCACAATGCCACAGGCCTCACCCCATCAGTATTAACAACTGTGGCCACAGAAAACAAAGGCGTTGCCGATTTAGCTAGTCACTTTTTGAATGCTATGAAAACAGCAGATTTTAAAAAGAGGCGGCATTCACCAAGACGATTGCAAGCTGAAGCCACTGCTTTGTTGCGTGCAAATCTTGAAAATAAAATAGAACTATTGTCATCGAATATTCAAACCACTGAAGACCTAAAAAACCTATTACTCAGAGAGAACTAAATTGGCATCAAAATGGAAAAAGCTTCTTATTTTGTTGGTGGGACTTCTAGTGATGGCCCAGATGGCCTACATAGTGAACCAACGACTAAAAACCATGGATTGTATGTCTGAAGCTGATGGAAACTGCGAATAATTTATTCCTAAATTCGATTTGAATTCTATTATTACCTGTGAAGACTAATGCAACAGGGCCTATTTTAGCCACGCCTTAAGAGTATTAAAGCATGCAGGAGCCAGGACTTCTATTTGCTCTAGCTCGTGCCCTTTAAACTGCAACTAGGACCGGGGCGAAAATTGTCATTTTCTTAGTCTCATGTCCCAATCTTTAACTCATTGAAATCACTTCCTATTTTTAAGGGGGCCTGACCCCTGTCAGAATTCTAACAAGGGCGGGATTTCTGCACTTTTGGGGCTCCCGATTTTCTCTAATTATTCTCATTACTTACAACTTGGCACTGGCGGCATGTTTCGTGCGTAGATGTATTGCAAAGGAGGGCACCTATGGGCCGCCACTGGAAAACCTATGCTACATTGATTGCGCTGCTTTTTGCGGCTGTCACTTATGTGGCTAAACAGGCCACAGATATGAATGGGCCGCGGTCTGCCCAAACCCTCTCCGTAGATGACCTTCGAACATTGGATGTTAGTGCGTACAGCCAATTTGACAACCCTGATACAGAAGAAGGTCGCATCAAAAAAGCCTTCCGCCGACATCTCAAAACCAACCATCTCAATCAAAAAGTGGCTGGGTTAAAACCTTTCAAACCCAAGACACGCAATCCCCTTAAAAAAGAGGCCGGCGAACATTCGTTCACCCACGATAAAGGGAAAAAAGCCTCCAAAGACAAAAAGAAAAAAGACAACAAAAAGAAAGACAAGAAAACAGCTAAGAAAAACAAAGAAGATGCAAACGAAGAAATTGTTGAAAATGAAGAAAATAAAAATTCTAAAAAGAAAGAAACTGAAGATTCAAATCCCCCCCAAAATGGATTGCAAGGGGCTTACGCCGGGTCTCCCCCCCTTCCCGGCCAAGCCCCCAATCCTAACTCTGAAATTCCTGAAGACTATGCCGCCTGGGAACAGCTGTTGTTAGTTTATCCTAGCCAAGAAAACACCAACCGTTTTATCGAGTATTACCTCGCTGGGATGATATCGGATGACATATACTTCAACCTAGTTAATGATATGACCACTGATGATCGCGAATCCGTGGTTGAAATGGGCATTACGGCGGCCGGCATGGTTCCGGCCTATCGCAGTTTTGTGATTTTAGCACACACCATTCATAGCTACGACCACGGAACGAAATTGCGCAGTTATGCTGATAGTTTCGTCGAAGGCTACCAATCTCTTTCTCACACAAAAGTTTTTGAACAGGTGTTTAAAGGCAACCAAGATTCTTTGATTGCACTTGAGCTGGCCTCTCGCCAAACTCTTCTAACAGCCAAACGACATCTAAAGGGCGACCAAAAGCTGGAAAGTCCTCAAAATCTGGCCGAGCGGTCTACGGCGAATGTTGAGGAAAATTTTAAACATCCAAATGGCAAATATTTTTCAGGTGTTGTGGCGCAGTTAAAAATTCTTAAAACTCATGAAAACAACAACATCAATGCTCTGGCTGAAGACACCCTGAATGAACTCCACACCTACCTGCAGTAGGTTTGGCCAAGAACCTAAGAGATTAGTGTAATTCCTTCGCTTTTTTTAAAAAGCAGTTGCCATAGACCTACGAAACTTCTAATTTCGCGCCCCTAATTGGGGTTTTTGAAAATGCATTTACGAATTGTCATTTTGTTGTCAGCGGTGTTTTTTTGCGCCGGCGCTGTGAGAGCCGAGGATTCTTCTCAGGCCAAGAATCGCATCCTCAATCGAGTAGAGAATGTTATTAAAGATTTTCAATTCAAAGTCTCTAATCATAAGGAAGTCAGCCGCACTACCTCGCCCATTGGCACACCGGAGGTACCTGAGCTCAACTTCAGTTCGGTGTCGTTGCAAGTTCTAAATAAAGACCAAGGCCAAATACAGATTTCGTTTTATGATGGCAGTGACCTGGTAAAATCACTAGAGTTAAAAGCCTCTCATATTTCAGCTGATGCAAACGAAGAGCTGGTCTCATTTGAGTTTGCGACATCTGAAATGAGCGTTTACCCTTATCAGTTTCTTCGGGTTTTTATGCGACGAACCTTTCTCTTGGATTTAGATCTCTCAAATCACTTGGCCTACTTCACTATTGAATACAATTTGCGAAGCGAACACCAGTGGAACCCCTTCCTGCAATCGACCCTTAAAGTGCGAACTTTCTTTGACAGCGAGTTCAAAACAGCACCGTCATGCAAAGTGACCTTACTTAATCATTGGCGATCGTCACACTGATCTCTGCAGCCACATATTGGGCTTATTGAGTCCAGGCACAACCGAAGCTTTTCGAAACCTATTCAATCAACAGTAAATTCCTGCTGCGAGTCCGTGAAATGGGCCACTCTCCCAGCAATGACACAGCGGCTCTTAGCTTGAAAGCCTGTACACTTTATCAGCATTTCAAGTCACAATCGTTTTATGAAAAACTATTTTCTTGGTTTTGTTTTGATTTTTGTTGGGTCCACCGCCTGGCCAATGGATTTGCCCACAAATATGACGATCAGTGACCTGCGCGAGGTCATTCGAATTGTCACCACGAACACCAGCACCAAGATATTGTCTAACCCCTATCCTCTAGGAGGGTATCCTGGCTTTGAGGTTGGGGTTTCGTTAGAAACCGTGGATGCCAGTGATTTAGCTAGCCTTGGCGCTGGTACAACCTCTACAGATCTAGAAATTCAGTTTCCTAAGATTTCTGTAGGCAAAGGCCTTTATAAAAATGTCGATATCTTTTTTCACTTTGCTCCATTGAGTGGCGGCCTTGACGTTAATGAGTTTGGCAGCCTACTTCGTTGGAGCTTCTATGAAACCCAACGCATCCCGATGAATATCTCTTTCGTGACCCACGGCAATCACATGAACTATGGCGATAAAATCCTTGGTACGACCTTGGGCATTGAAATGCTTCTCGCAGTGAACGTAAACAAGTTGGCTGTTTATTTTGGTGGCGGCCATTTGCAAACCACTGGGCAGGCCTCCGTGAGTCTTATGGAGCCTGCTATATCAGCCAACGAGCGCCAGCTCGTGGAAACGACCCTACAACAAATGCATACCTTTGTTGGACTGACTTTTCATCAAGACAATCTTTTTGTGGCCGCTCAACTTGATCGATATCCTGACCCTGTTTTTAGCGCTAAACTGGGGCTGCGCCTATAGTGGCCAAAACGGCTGCACTCGATATGAAAATGCCGATCACACTTTAGCAGATCGAATTCCCTAACAACGCTCAATGATTTTTGTCGTCGATCGCCCCTCGACAAACTGCAAAGATTTTACCGTGCCGCCATAAGACTGAACAAAAGGGGCTCCGACAATTTGATCGATGGACCAGTCGCCACCCTTTACTAGAACGTCTGGTTTTACCACATGAATCAACTGCTCAGGCGTGTCTTCGTCGAAAATAGAAACATAGTCCACACTAGATAATGCCAATAGAATCTCTGCGCGGTCTTGTTCATTTTGAATAGGTCGAGAGGAGCCCTTTAACCGCTTTACACTGGCATCAGAGTTTACCCCTACAAACAATAAATCACCTTGGGCTTTGGCTTCTTGCAGGTAGCGAACATGGCCCACATGCAGAATATCAAAACACCCGTTTGTAAAAACAAGTTTTTTGCCTGCACGTGGTGATGCCAAGACTTTTTTGATATTTTCTCTTGCAATGACTTGGCTCAAACTACCGTCGCTTTTTATAAAGTTGCAGGCCAGAGAGATACGAGGTGAGGTCGCGCCGAACTATAAACGATAATAAGGGCAACAACACCACACCTGTGGCCAACACCACTAGGCTTCGCCAAACCACCAACAATGGATAGTAAGCCTTTTTTACTTGTCTATCGTCACCCATTTGGAGATCAAAAGTCCATTCGGCCAAAGTTTTTCCGAAAAAGCTTCTTGAGATGACCACATAAATTTCAAGCACAGCCAAATACAATATGGCCATACTCAATTGCGTGGGTAGGTCCGTCTTAGCCGTGTCAAAAACAGCAAGCAGATCCACTTTTGTGACCAACAGTAAACTCAACAAAAAAACCATTGAGAACGCGAGGACGACCAGCGCATCCAGTGCTGCCGATGATAAGCTTGCTGGCTGCGGTCGCAAACGATAAGGCGGCTGATCAGAAGCCCCCCTTTGCGTCCCTGTGGAAGCCTTTGCCGGTTTGATTATGGCCGGCGGCGTTTGACGCACAAGTTCTGCTCCCACTCCCATATCTTTAATTTCAGGAGAAGGTGAACGAGAGGGTTCGATTTCGGGCTCAAAGGATACGGCCTTATTAATGTCTTTTCGCGGGAGAGGTTCGTAGATTTTCACGTCGTTTTGAGATTTTTTTCGTGCCGCAGACTCTTGTGCTCGTAAAGATTTTGGTGGCTCCAATGACGCCAGAAGTTCATCCAGAGCCGAGGTCGCTCGCCTGGCCTCATCCGCTAAAGCATCCTCACTAGGCGCCTGGGGTATGGACCGACCTGGTCCTTCGCGAAACAGGTCTGCCTTTTTAACATGATCATTGAGTTTCACTGCTTTTTTGTGAAATCCCAAACCCTCAGTAATGGGCTTCATTTCAAAATCATCAAATGAATCCACAACCCCTCCTCTATGACATCAGGTCGAATTCATACTTTATGACGCTCACTAGCGCCAAGCAAGCCGTTTCCACTCGCAACACCTGATCGCCCACAGTAACCGGGCGCAATCCATTTTCAGCAAACAGAGAAACCTCGTCCTCTGAAAACCCCCCTTCACTTCCCACAAATATCCAGATTTCACTGAGGTCGCTTTGACTCAGCTGCCGGAGAGCCGGCTTAATGCTCGTATCTGACAGCCCCTCATAGGCAAATAGACCCCCGCAGCGATGTCTCTGGTTAAATTCTTCTAACAATTTTGGGAGCGGCACAACCGGCATCACAGGCATTTTTTCACCACGCCCGGACTGTTGAGTGGCTCCCTTAACGATCTTATCCCATCGAGCCACTTTGCTGGCCGGGATCTTTTCAACTCGAGTCATAAAGCTCCGAGATGACACAAATGGTCTAAATTCGGCCACACCCAGCTCGACGGCCTTTTCAACGATGGTGTCCATAGTGGCAAAACGGGATAAGCTTACCGCCAAATAAATCCGAGGCAAAGGCAGCGGCGGAACCGATCGAGTCTCGAGAATTCGAGCTTTAGCGGTTTTTTTTGAAACTTCTAAAAGTTCAACCAGAAAGGCTTTGTGTTCTACCCCTAAAACTTCAAAGCGGTCTCCCACTTGATGTCTGCAAACATGGTGAATATGGTGAAAATCATCTCCTGTAATCAAAACCTCAGAGTCTTGAATACTTCCCGGCTCTAGAAAATACCGGCGCATGAAAGGTCATCCTTTTTTAACAAGTTCAAATCCCACCCACTCATCTTTAGCCAGACGCTTCAATACGCTGAAGTCAGGATCAATCCCAAAGCGATCTAAAAACTGTTTTTCTCTTTCAAGTAAAATTCCTGTTAGAAACAAATGGCCGCCGGGATTTAAGGCCCTTTTCAAGTGCGAAGAGATCTGAACAAGAATTCCATCAATAATATTTGCAACCACTATATCAAACTTTTGATCGATCTCATCGACCTGTTCATCAATAACGTTTATTTTAGAATCAACGCCATTAAGAACCACATTTTCCCGACCCGTCTGGCGCGCCAACTCGTCAATCTCTGTGGCCATCACCTGAGAGGCTCCCAACATGACAGATAAAATGGAAAGTATCCCTGTGCCGGTGCCCACATCTAAAATTGACGGCTGATTGTGCCACTGAGGGTATTCACTCAAAAGTTGTGACATCAACTGCGTGGTGGCATGAGTACCGGTACCAAAGGCTAAGCCGGGATCCATCTTTATGATGGACTTCGCTTCTGCCGGAGTCTCTAGCCAACTGGGCACGACCCATATCTCATCAGCCAATCGAAACGACCTGAACCCCTTTTTCCATTCAGCGAGCCAATCCTTGTGCGGCTCTTCGTGGGTTTCAATTGTTACGCCCGGATATTGCCCCTGTAATTTAAAATAGAAATCTTCAGATGGTTTACTTTCAAAATAAACCTCTAAATCATGAGTGCTCGTGGGCAGCGTGGTGACGGCAAAGGTGTCAGTGTCTTGTACGTAAGACAACTTTTCTGTGATTCCCGATGCTCCAAATTGAAAGCAAAGGTCACTGACAAATTCTTCATCCTGATCGTCAACTCCGACCAAGGTGACTCGCAAATAAGACTCAGACATGCGCCGAATATGGCGGGAGGGATCGGGAGTGTCCATCGATTCCCATGGAAGCGAAAATTTTATTCAAAATGGGTGGGCTTCCCTTCCCCTGGCCTAGCGTGTTTCAGTTTTGCACAGGCATTTCAACAGGGGCTTGTTCGTCGCCAGGTACCGGCTTACTTGAGGCAAACTCCATGCTTTCAAACGGCTTTGCCAGTTGTGGCTTTTTAGGAACCATGATCGGCGTCTCTGCGGCTGCTGACTTGGTGGGTGCCTTGGCCTTTTCACTTTTTTCGCCCCCACCAAAATGAGCCGTGCCCAGATCGAGGCGGTCACCCACCAGGATGAAGTTAAATTCAAGAATAGGCATATTGTCCCGGTCAAATGTGCGATGAAGCCTAGCCACACTCATGTCTTTTTGCACGTGAATAACCTTTAGTTCACCAACCGGAACAGATAGGTCAGAGGGATTGTTATTTTGGTAAGGGTCATACAATGCCCGCTTTCGTATGACTGTGATGATCATACCTGACTTAATTCCCGCATTAGACCCCGCATTAATATAAAAATCGCGGTAAACAGGTTCGTCATCGCTCATTGGTAGGTTTTTTCGTACATCAAATACTGTGACTTCTTGAGCCCGAGCTGGGGCTACGGTTATGACTGTGACCAGCGCCAATATCCAACTTAATATTTGCCAAACTGAAGGCATATAAAACTCCGCTATCATGAGTTAAGCGGTCCGTGCTTTACACAACGAATTAGGCCTTCCTGGCGTTCATGATACTATTCGGAGATCTCGGAATGAGACTTTAAGACTTCTTTTAGAAATTGGACTTATGTCGCCGATTAAGCGGTGGCCCCGGGCTCGCTGCCAGTGCCTGAACCTATGTCTTCAGAGGGCAATGCCACAGCCACTCCCCAATCCAAAGCCTGGCTTTTGATGGGGTGAGATGGACTTTGAACCACTCGTTGTTGCAACTTTGAAAAGATGGGTTCGCGAATGGCTAAATTGTTATCTTGTAAAACAATCTGTCTCGCTTTTCGGTTTGCACCATTTATTATGATGGGAGCTTTCAAGTTGGCCGTCATTTTCGTCGGGTCCTCGGGAATAGTTACAACGGTGAAGTACCGACAATCATCTAGACTATTAATATCTAGAGACTCCAGATCTCGTTTTCCAAGATGGATGCTATAACCTTCAGCAAACAGCTCAGGCTCTAAAACCGGAAAAGCAATGGCTGGATTTTCACAGCTCTGCAACCAGATAAAAATCTCATCATGGGGATCATCGAGAAGGACAAATTGGCGCATGTGATCAAAGCCGAGCAGCCCTTCTGGAAAATCTAGAATGTCGTCTTCGGCAAACTCCACAGCACCAAAGCGGGACGTCTGAATCTTCATCTCCCCTCCCTACTGTTAAAGGATGCCCCTATCCCTAAGACACCGCAAGCCCAAATAAAGGTGAATTTGAAAAAAATTCGGACCTAAGTCCAATAAACTGATGACTAAATGTGTTATTTTTTCAGGAGCGCTGCCACGGCGCGGGTGTTTTCCGAGGTGGTTTTTACAGACTCCTGGTTTTGATCTTTGATCGCCACGTAGACTTCTTCACGGTGTATTTTGGTGTCCTTAGGAGCCTCAATACCTAGCCTAACTTGTTTACCTTTTATCTGCACCACACGTATTTTTATGTGGTCGTCGATGGCGATACTCTCACCCAATTTGCGGGTCAAAACCAACATGGTTTGGTCTCCTTCAACATCCTGGTCAAAGACTGACGAGCGGTCTTTAACGATCCTCTCGTAAGACCCATTCGGCGTTTTTCGAATGGAACATTAGCTATTCTGTGGGCAAATAATTGTCAAGAACGCAATTTTAGCCCTTTGGCCATTAACTTTGTTTAAGTTCTGAGCAGAGAAGGCGTCGGTAAAACCATTGGGTTGGACTTTTCACTGTATCTAAGCCCATGCGCTTTAGATGAGGCAGGTATTTAGTGTCTAACTTGCCTTTGAAAAGGGCTTGTAAGACCAGGAGCACCGCGCCCCAGGCCCCCTCAGATTTCTTTTTTAAAGATTTCAATGCGGCACCGAGGGTGATTTCTTCTTCTGTAAAATCAGTACCAAAAGGAAAGCGCGGGAAGAGTTCTTGTTCGCGCCACTTCCTAAGCCACTTTTTGTAGGCTTCGGGATAGTTGTTTCGATAGGACTCCGGGATTTCATAGGTTTCGTTTAACTTGCCTGCCTTTTTTGCCTGCTTTAACAGTTCGGGCTGAAATCGAGAATCTGCGATGTTTAAAAGTCGCTTTATAACTTCTTCGTCAGTTTGCCCTCTAATGTCTGCAATTCCGTATTCTGTTATAACTATATCCCGCAAGTGTCTTGGTATGGTCGCGTGTCCGTAGCTCCAAACTATATTTGATTTTAGTTTTTTTCCATCTGGCCGAGTGCTACGTAACTGAATCACGGAGTATCCGTCTGGTAACTCCTGAGCCATCGACACAAAATTATACTGCCCCCCCACGCCGCTAACCACGCGACCGTCTTCCAATCCGTCAGACACGGCGGCTCCCAGTAGGGTCATCATCAGGCACGTGTTAAAAAATCGAGCATTTTTTCTGTGTAAACGATCGATTTCTTCGTGCCCGTAAAGGTGATTGATCTTTCTCACGCTTTTCATGCTGATAAGATTTCGCTTTTCTTTTGGCATCGTTCTTAAGGCTTCATAAAAAGCCTGCGGCCCGAGAAAAAAACCGCCATGCATGACTTTTCCGTTTTTCAATCGATCGCCCAGGCAGAAGCTAAAAATGTATTGTCGACTTTTTTGTTCACCTAAGTCTGCCGCAAACACATCGCCATTTTTATGTTGGATCTTTCCCTCTTTGTAAGTGATCACACTTGAGTCAAGGAAAATACCAAACGCCTGCAAAAACTCAAAATCTTGCTGTCGGAGCTTGGCACGTATTCTGCCTTCTTCAAGTAGAGCCATTACCATGGCGCCATTGACTTTATAGGTGATCCGATTTTGGTTTAACAGGCGCTGCAATATCACATCATCGAACACCTGGCGCTTAATTATGCCCGTATCAAAGAGGTGCAAAAAGCCGTCTACAAGCATCTCTGTGGCTCCAAGCAGACCTTTTTCGAAGGTGTCCACCCCGCCCTTGTCTTTTATGATCTGGCCAAATCGATTTTCAGCATCAATGTCGGCCAAAATATTTTTGTAGATGTGGTTTTGCCTCTGTCGCAAAACTAACGAATATACAAACGAATCGCCGAGCGACCCGATGCCTACCTGCAACTCTCCATCATCTCGAGCAAGAAGACTGCCGTACAGGCCAATCATAAAATCAGCGTCAGATATGGCCATTTTGGGCGGACCAAAAACTTTGTAATGCTGTTCTGGATTATCGACCACGAAATCAAAAGTACTCGAGGGTACGACGGCATCGCCGTACATAAAAGGTAAATTGTTGTTCAGCTGTCCCACTATCGCCGTGGGCTGCCCAGAGTTATTTTTTTCTTTGAGCGGCTCCACCAGGTCTAAGGTGACATCCGGGTTGCAACTAAGACTATAGTCACCGGGTTGATTTGAGTCTTCGCAAATCATCTGGGCTAGTACATTCACTCCGTGGTCCATCATATCCCGTGCCACATGCGTGTAATTGCTGCTCACATAGTGTCTTTGGGCGTCGGTGTTTTTTAGATACTTTCCGGCCGGAAAATAAAATTCCACTACCTCAATGTTGGCAGGCAGTTTTTTCGCCATCCGATCCAACTCGTAGTCTAAATCAGGATAGTCACCAAAAACCCGGTCGGCAAATGGACCAAGAAAACGTTGTTCAAAAAAACTTTTTCCCTTTGGTCTCTCAAGGGTCAGAGCTGTCATGATTTTAAGATTAATTGAAGGGTCGGATTTAGCGCGCTGGTAAAATGCATTCACCAAGTGATTGGGTTTACCCAGGCCCAGGGGAATCCCTAGAACGATGGACTTACCCACGTGGGCCACCACCCTATCCACACACTCTTGTGGATTCATAAATTTTTGCGGCGTTGATTTATCTAGTTGTGCCACCTGAATCGCCCCACCTCGTTAATACGCAGTAGAGCAGAATTCTTTATGAATATCAAGGAGATAGGTTCTCGCAAATGACGAATTTCAAAACTATGAAGACTTCTGGCTACCAGCTGTTATCTGCGCAATTGGCGCTATTGGCGCTTCAACAACTTTGTTCTTGGCCACGGGCAAACTCCCCTCTCTGCCATTGCCGGATTTACTGAGATATTGGCCGACGATAATGTGAATTCCGAAGACCAAAGAACGTATCTGGGGATCATTCGCCGAAATATTGTGCATTTGCAAAATTTAATCTCTGACATTCTTGATGTTTCAAAGATTGAGGCTGGCCGACATCAGGTCACAAAAGAAGATATACCAACCAAAGAGTTGGTGAACTCGGTAATGGACCTTCTATCACCACTGGCTCAAGAAATAGGACTTCAGGTTTTTACCGGTTTCGACGCCCGCGTTCCTGCTGTGATTTTTTCTGACCCCACCCAATTGAAACAGATTTTGTTAAATGTGGTTGGTAATTCGATTAAATTCACTGACGAAGGCCAAGCAGAACTGAACGTTCAGTATCAGCGCATTAAAGCGAGCCCCCAAGATTCTGGCTTTTTGATATTTACGGTCAATGCCACTCAAGATATTCAAGAGAGTGTGCTAAGATTCGGGTTCAACGGGTTTATGGCTAAACCCTTTAACCGAGAACAGTTAATCGATTTATTGAAAAGATACTGATGTCTAGGATGAAGCAAAAGCTAAAGCCATTCGTTCAGAGCCTCGCGAATCACCTTGGCTAAATCCGTATCTATTTCCTGTTGTGCGACCAATGTGTGCAGGTACTGAACAAGCTCTGATTCTTTCATCAATAACCGCTGTCCGTCAGCCCGCCGCTTATACCACAATAGGCGTGCCACAAGCTCGTAACCTCGTTCAGCCACTTTTTGCTTTTCGGTTTCATCCCGATCGGTCATCTGCGATGCTAACTGCAATACCACTTCTTCTTTTGTTATTGAGAGATCTCCGTCTAGGTGTCGCCTTAATAAGTTCGCTATCGCTGGGGCAGTTTCAGGCGCTTCGATTTCACCACTAATGAAATCTGAGGCCGACAAAAACTTGTCTTCGTCTTTGCGAACAACGAATTCGACAAGCTTTCTATCTGTGACAATGGTTTTCTCGCGGATGAGTTCTAAAAGTTGCGACACGCGGCTTCTGCGCTGAGCTTCTTCTTCTAGCTGTTCCTGTGTTAATCCCTCAGAAATTGCCGATTGCGTTTGCTCCCTAAGAAGGGCTCGCGCCAGCCTAGCGTTGCGCTCAACAAACAACTCCTTTTCTTCCTCAGAAACTACTTTGTCGTCTGTCTCTTTGTCATAGATCCATATTTCTGGAAACCGCTCTTTTACGAACTTCAACCAAAGCTCTCTCTGCTCGCTTTCTGTTTCGGCAACTGCAATTTTATTGATTGTCGGATCATCTTCTCGCAAGTAGTTCGCTACATCTTCAACTTTGGATGTGGTTGCGTCCCAAGCTCTGTTAAAAGTACTGATGATCGCCTTATCCACTTCAGCCGCATATCCGACAAGTCCGGCCCCTGAAACACTACTGGCCAACAATAAGCGACGTGCCCAAACCTTCAAACGATTCAAAAGGCTTTTTGGATCTTTAATAAGCTTATATGTTTCAAACTCATTGAGGGTACTTGCAGCCTCTGATTCGGAGAAAAGTCCACCAAAAGCGCGTGATAAAAAGCTGGCTGCGCGATCATCTTCTTCTGTGTTTTTTGCTGTATCTCGTCGTTGCTTTTCAGCCTTGTAAACCAAGGTGGCCAACCATTTAATCGACTGCACTGTGGGAGCTAGCTCTGCAGCCAGCAGGTGACCTTCGATCGCCCTAATCTCCGTTAATGCTTCGCCACTGAGTCTGCCGTCGGCCACTTGTTTCTTTAGCTGTCTAACAACCTCTGCCAACGATCGCAACTCTTTGGCATACCTTTGCTCAAGTTGAGATAACTTTCCATTTTTTGAATTCAACAGGATCAACATCTCTTGACGACGTTCATTTATATAGTTGACTACATTTTCCCGTTCCATGATCGCCATCGACACAGTTTGAAATCCACCCACTGAAAAAACGGGAAGCTCCTCTATGTCCACAGGAAAATCTGATTTGGGCAAGCGCTCTAACGCATAGAGAATTTCTAATTGGATCCAGTGGTTTACAACGGCGGTATATAATTCTACATATTCTGACCTGTAGTTTGCAATGTGTTGAACCAATTCACTGATTCGCTCCTGCGCTTCTTTATATTCTGGTGGCAGACTGTCGATTTCTTTTCTCAATGATTCTATTTCTGCCCTGATAGATTCAATGGACGACTCATTGGCCCCGGATTCCTGCAGGTTTTCTAATTGTGCACTTAAGTTTCTCAGTTTTATTTCACGTCTGAGATAATCACCGTAAACAACGGCGCTGGCCACATCCTCGGCATCAACAGCATAAAAAGGCTTAGACCCTTCGCTTTTTAAAATTCGCGCCTGTCGCAGGCGATAAGAAGAAAAACCCAGGCTTGCCCGCGCCAAAGCGTGCTTTACGGCCTGCCAGGGATTTTTCAAAAACGGCCAACCCCCGTTATGATGCTTCCATCGTTCTTCGAGGTCTTCGACGGCTAAACGAGTCAACATGCGTTCGGCCTGAGCCAAATCCACTTCCGTAGAAAATTTTAACAACGAGTTTGCCGTGCTGGTATCCCGAGACTTCAATACCCGAACACAGGCGGAATCGCCAAGCCGAGACATGATCCTTGATTCAATAATGAGGTCTGATTCGCGGGGCTGATGAGAATCCTGTGACTGCCCGTCATTGGCCACACTGGCCGAAACCGCGACAGTTTGTGAAAAAATGACAACGAATAAGACTCCGATAAGCCTGGCAGCCATCGAACCTCCCAATGAGTGAGTTGACTGGAATGACATAGCAAGGTTCAGACCATCGGGAAATAAAAGAATGCCTTAGACCTCTAGTCGTGAATTTTTTCGCAACTTGAACTTACAACCCACGCGCCCTGATCGCCGGGCGTAACTTGAAAAATGGATTGGCACTCATAAAGTTCGGTCTTGTTGCTGGGGTCACAGTCCAAAAACTGAACGGGCACCACGGCAGAAATCTTCATCACCCGAAAGTGAGTTGTTTCATTAAGAATTGTGAGATTTTTATTTTTCAGATCGTTCGACGAAAAATGGCAAATGGGTGGGGCCCCCTGCCGCATAAAATAGGCCTCTACCTCCGGCTCCAACACCAAATCAAACCAATGTTGGCCTGTTTCATACGCTGCCCCTGTGGAGCCGATCATCAATGACATTAAGAAAATGAGATACGTCAAACGTCCCCCCTTTGATTTCTGTTCTCCTATTCATCTTTTGCGGCCTTGGCAAGCATAAGAACCTGTATTTTTGTGTGAACGCTCTTTCGCCCAAAGTTGAAATGCCCCACTATACGACTCTTTCGAAAATATTGACCCTATTTCACTTCTTTTACCACAAGCTCGACAACCCAGGTAACTCCATCAAAGGCAAGGTCGGCGTCAGCCTTTTCGTAAAACTCGGAAGGGGTTAAATCCTCTGAGCCGTAGAAGGCCAACTCTCTGTCACGCCGAAGAGACCTTGAGAGCTGAACTATTTCAGTTAATTTTTGCTGCACAGCTTTGGGCAGGCGTTCTTTGTGGTCTTCAAGCACGGAAGAGACATCATGTATCCGTGGCGCCTCGATGGCAGAGGCCCTAAGCAAGGCCTTTAGCGTAAGTTCTAAAATTTCTTGTGATTCTCTCACAACATCCGCCCAAGATTCTTCGTTGTACAATGTCTGGACCGCCTTTAGGCGTTTTTGAGATCTCGACAAATAATCTTGAATCAACGACATGTTACGCATGACCTTCTCCGCTGTTATAAACCCAAACTGGCTGTCCATGTACAAGACTGCGGCGGTATTTTTGATCAAATATCAAATGCCGAAGTTTTACAAAAATTCTCTGAGCCAGTAGACTTGGATCAAACAAAATCATTCCCTCTAAGGCTGTCTCCAGCCATAGTGTACTGGCATTCAAATCATCAACCAACGGGTGAGTGAAGTGAACGGCATATTTTTTACTTAATTGCCGTTTCTCGCTCAACTCATCCCACTTTCGATAAAGCTGTCGTTGGATATTAACGCTATCATCAATGACACAAAGGATATCAATATCCGAAGCCTCGGTAGCTTCACCCCGTACTGATGATCCATATTGAACGATGGCCACCAAGCCATCGCCGACAAACTCCTGTAAAGTATCAACAAGAAGTCCCTTTGCACCCGTTGCGGGTTGCTTCAGCCGATCCACGCAAACCTGATTGAGTGAAGCACCCTGATCAAGTGCCACTCGTTTCAGCTCTAGATGAAGGTCCGGCGGGACTCTCACTACGAATTTTCCGGAAGCTGTTTTCTTATTCATCGATTGATTGTAGTACTATAGTATCATTTTATCAAGAATATAGATCGACCAGGTTGATCCTGGGGCCAGGCCGATTAGAGAAAAGCCCAAACGTCGAAGGTCGGGCCCTCTCACAAATATTCATTCTTCGCTAAAGACTCCTTTGGCCACTTAATTGCTACTTGTTGCAAGATTGATGGTTTTAGGGCATTTCCCTATCCATTAGTGGGAATCAAAAAAACGCAATGTCTGCATAGAGTTAGGGCTATGAGATCTATACTAAAAATAATTTTACAGGCTTGGGCCATTGCCCATATCGCGGGTTCTGCTGCCGCTTTTGTGCCTCCATTTGAAGAATCTTCAGATAACCATGGCCTGCGACCGGTTAATTTTGTGGCTCCCAATGAAGAGTTCCCTGATGATGCTAAGGCTCTTCTGAGGCGGGCGCCTGAGGGCATTTACCTTTCAGTGGGTACCGAACGAGCCTTTATGGGATTTGCTATGGCCGATAGGGCCAGCCATCTGATGATTGTAGATGCCGACCCTAAGGTGATTCGTTTTGCAAATATTAATATTGCGCTGTTGGCTATGTCTGAATCGTTGGATGAGTATCGCGCTCTCCGATTTGCCGAATCACACAAAATTTGGTCCAAGAAAATTAAAGATCTCAACTTACCAAAAGAGGCCTTTTCAAACATGGATGCTGAAGGTTTTGAGTTCTGGAGTGAAAACATCAATCGAGAGGCCTTTAATAGTTTTCATAGCACTGAAGACGACGCCAACGGTCCCTTTGCAGAGAGTAACTACCTTTTTAAATGTGGGTGTTTTCAAAAAATTCATCAAGCCGCACAATCAGGCCGAATCGTCGCTCGACTTGTGAACTTCAGAGACGTAAAAACTGTGGTGAGTATGGTGGAGGCCATCAAAACCACAGAAATTCCCCTTTCAACATTTGATATGAGCAATGCTTGGTGGACCGAATACATGGACCCAAGCCGCCACCTCGCCCCCACATTGCACAAATTAACTGAAATCTCCCAGCCTCACAGCCTCATGTTGGCCACAAACGCTCCGTTGGTACCCGGAATTCTGCCCAAAACCCGTAAACGCAATCGTTGGTACTACATTGGTTTCACGATGGAATATTTAAAAACGAAAACCGGCCTTCAATCCGACCAATTGAAAAACATTTTTCACGGTGCAAAAAAGGGAACGCTGAACTTAGCAGATCCCGACCAAGTCGTCCCCAACTGCGCAGGCCTTCTGCGGTAGGAAACTTTAGCTGCTTGAATTTGGCCTAGGACCTCTGCTGAGCACACCACTTATTACAATTTTCAAGATGCCGCCACAACAGAAGCTGGTACCTAATATTAATCGATAAAGTCCATGAGGCTGGGGATGAGTAGTTTGCCTGAGGTTTGTAGTGTGGCTTTGAGAGTGCCTTCTGTTTTGTTGATGTCACTAATCACCTCAAAGGCGTCGACGTCCTCGAGTTGTGACACGAAAACCTTATTGTCCACTTCGTTTTTCTGCAATGTACCTAGTGCCGTGTCTAATATAGATACTCGCGACCCTACTTGCGCTCGGGCGAGAATCACTTGGTTGATTGCCGTATCAAGACTCTCTAGAGTATCTTGCACGGCTTTTTGATCATTGGTTTTAAGTGCAATTTGTAAATCACGCACGGTTCTGAATATGCTAATTCCGGCTTCATCTAGACCTGAGTCCGATGGATTCACGCCGCCCTCATTGGCGCCATTCCCACTTTGGCCTTCGGTGGATGCCGGGCCTCGCAAGCGGATGCGCATGTTGCCCCGGTCTGGCTCTGGTTCTGGCTCTTGCTTTTTGTTTCGTGCTTGCTCTACTTTTTGATCGTGCAGAGCCTTTTCTTCCATTTCATTTTGTTTGAATTCTTCGCTCTTGCCCAACTGAGCCATTAACTCATCAAGTGTGGCCGCCTGAGTAGTGGTTACGTGCACAATCCCGTCACCGGAAAGGCCCTGACCTTGAAAGATTTTATTGCCAGGAATATTCATTGCCAAAAATGAGCCCTTGTCTAGAGCCACCAACATTTCGCCATCATCGCCATTGTACTGGCCTAAGTTAGAAAAGGGCGGACGAGTGGTGCGATATCCACCAAAAATAAACCGCTCTCCCAATTGTCGGTTACTCACTTTCACAAGCTGATTGTAGATTTGCCCGATCTCTTCAGCCACCACGCGGCGGGTTTCTGGGTTGGCACTCCCATCGCTCGATTGATTAATTGCGAGTTCTTTAGCTCGCACCAAGTGGTCCGTCACTTCACCTAAGGACTGGTCAGTGAATTCTAGAAAGGAGCGAGCATAGTTTAGGTTTTTCTCATACTGGCCCGCAGCCTCGGCCTCCACCCTTACCGACAAAACTCGAGAGGCTGCCACGGGGTCATCGGAGGGTTTCGTTACGCGCTTTTGTGTGGCCGCCTGGTTTTGCAGGTGTGACATTTCGGATCGATTTCTCGAAATGTTATGTCGGACTTGATCAAATTTCATGTTATCAGCAACACGCATGACTCAGGCCCTACCTTCTCAGATTCAGTACGGTATCCATCATCTCATCGGCGGCTTTAATCATTTTCGCCGACGCATCGAAGGATTTCTGAAACTGAATCAATTTTGTGGTTTCTTCATCTAAACTAACGCCACTAATACTTTCTCTCATATTTTTTAGCTGCTTAATGATATCTTGTTGCGACTCGAGGGATGAGTTAGCTCGGTTAGCCTCAATACCTGCCCGACCCACCATACTGTTGTAGAAGTCATCAAATGTGGTTGAACCCTCTCGCATGATTTTTTGACTCTGCAGTTGGTGAATCACGTTGGATATCCGGTTGTCACCGGGAGAGTTAGGTGTTGCTGCCGCAGCAATAAGACCCACATCTGTTAATATTTTTTCGTTCACATTGAGGTTGATCGCTGCCCCGTCCACTTCTTGCACAGAATCAAAAAAGTTCACGCCCGTTGAGCTGTATCTGTTAAATCCTTCCACGTGAGCCCGGTTAACTTGATAGGTCAGCTCGTAGGCTAGCTCATCTAAATCCCGAAGAAATCCATTCACCACGTCGTCTCGCACGTCAAGCATACCACCGAGTGCGCCACCAGTAATTTGATCTGTAATCCGCACGGGTGTCGACGAGTCTGTTGAACGATAGAATAGGTCGAAGTTGCCCTCTCGCTTCCCTTCGCGCCCTGGCGTGGACGCCACTTCAATGGGGCGATAACTGTAACCTGACACTAAAACCGCGGCATTACCCGCTGTGATGGTAACAGTACCATCTTTACCTTCGGCATACCGAATATTAACTTTTTCTGAGAGACGCTTGATCAACTCATCCCGTCGATCTCGCTCGTCGTTGGCTGGCACGTTGTTCAACTCTACGATTTGAACTTTTTCATTGAGCTTTGCAATTTCTTTGGTGATTTCATTGATATGTTCAACCTGCGTGCGAATCTGATAATCAATATCAGTTTGTACGGACGTGAGCTGACCATAGGCCCTTTTAAAATCGTTAGTCAAAAATTTTGCGGCCTCTTTCACCTGTGTGCGCGAGGCCAGACTCTCGGGGCTGTTACTCAACTCTCTCCATGAGTTGAAAAAGTCAGTCATAAAGCGGTTGATCCCCTTGTTAACCTGTTCATTGTAAACTTCTTCAACCCTTGAAAGAGCCTGCTGCCGGGCTTCAGAGAAGCCAAGGTTATTTTGCTCTTGCTCAATTTGGCGCTCAAGGTAGGGGTTATTGATGCGAATAATTTTTGTGGCCCGAGAACCCGTTCCAATTTGCAGCCGGCCCTGCCCGATGGGTGGGTTTGATTGCAATTCCACGCGCTGACGAGAGTATCCGTCAGTGGACTTGTTAGCAATGTTGTGGCTGACGGTCTGCAACGCTGTTTGGCTGTTCATCATTGAACGCCGACCGACATCCATCATGGACCATATACGGGACATCCTGTCTCCTCAAAACGGCCATGCTGCTTCCTGCAGCTTCGCCCTTTATTGCTAAGCCTCTCGGCTTACCAAGTGCCCTGCCTGCCCTCCGGCAGAGGAGATCTTACCTTGTTTTTGGTAAGTGGGCTTCTCCTGTAACGTCTCCTTAATCGCCTTCATGGCTCCAGTAATATTTTGAAGCGCTGAATTAACTAAGGACTCATTATATCCATTGAACTCTTTAATTCTTCGCATGAGCAAATCAAGAACCGCGTGCATGTTGCGAAGCTTGTCACCATCAGGTCCGCCAATATGGACGGCCATTTCAAGCAATTTAGGCTGAGCGTCCGCCATACCCTCTTCTGCGGCCAGCTTCTCAGTCAGCAAAAGCCGCTGATCTTCGATGGCCTTTGCCTGAATCAACATCGATTCTTTTGCTTTATTGTTGTCATTTAAATCATCAAGATTTGCCGAAACCAAGATCTCTCGCTCTTTTCGTACGATGTTCAACAACTGTCGATAAACCTTAATCATCTGATCTAAGTTTTCAACTAATTCATTAAATGTTTTTTGGCTCTCTGGTTTCATTGCCATTTGCCCTTTTTATCAATCATTAAACTGAGAGTGTTCAGCAATCAGTCGGTCCGCCACAGCACCAGCATCTACTTTATAATCTCCTGAGTCGATTAACTTTTGCAGACGCGCCACTTTTTCGTGATCCACATCATTGGCCTGCATAGCGATTTCTTTTGCCTTATTAAACGCCCTTGCTTGTTCTGAGACGTTCACCTTAGAAGCGTCTTTTAAAGATTTTGGATCAAGGCTATCTGTAATTCCACCTTTATCACCCTTGCGTGTGGACTGCTCGGCCTTCTTGGCCTCAATGCCTGTCAAACTGCTTCCAATGTTGTTATTGACTTTCATACGCCCTCCAAAGGCATTTACACTTATTAAAATTGTATCATAACGAGACTCTTCTAACCAACCGAATACTCTCTGTCTCCCGCTCCTGCATGGCTTTAGACGTGTTAGTCGAGCCCCACATCTTTAAACCGTTATACTTTAGTCTAGCTTCCCCACTGGTTTCTTGTTCTTTATCGCTAAATATTTCTCATTAGCTATGGGGAGAGCGCCCTTCTGTTCATGAAATCCCTTGGCATTTTGAGCCTGTAAACGCTCTCTCAACTGATTGTAGATCATATCGCCAAGACCAATTCCACCTTTGTTGGCCCAAGATTCTACATAGCTGTCGTCGATTTTTTCTCTATAGATCTTTTCAGCCATTGTTGGCTCCATCAAGCCGCCGTTTTGGACCGTGCTTCGCATGGCTTTCACCATCTCGCGGAGAAAATGCTGTTCATACATCTGAGAGGCCTGACGCATTTTTGCATCCTGCTTTTGTTGACCCTGCTCGGTCTGTAACTCACGAGCGCGGTTCAGTGATATGGGTTGATGTATCTTGATAGAGTTGCTCAGTGTAAAATTCCTTTAAAAAATGAGGGAAGATGAGTCAGGAACCGTAGTGCATCCTGCACTGGGTAATATCGGTACGAACCATTCCTTGGTTAGCACTGAATGTTTTTCACCTGTTTCCTGCGAGAAACTGGAGTCTCTTGACCGTCCTTGGTAAACGTTCTCTAACTCACCCTTCCCCCCAGAAGCTGAGCACATCCATGTGCCGCAGCCTCATAAATTGTTAATCAAAGTATTTCTAACTCTCCTTGTAGAGCACCCGCTGCCTTAACGCTTTGAAGAATTGTTATTAGATCCTTCGGCGTCACACCTAACTGATTCATTGCCTTTACAATATCGCCCACACTCGCTGAGGCTTTTATCTCAACCACGCGTGGACCACCTTTTTTACTGTCTTCTTCACCTTCGACTTTTAATGAAAGGTCTCCGTGACTGATGGCCACATGGGACACACGCACTTCATGCCCCACAACCACCGTTCCGGTTTTCTCATTGACCACCACTTTTGCCCGTAAATCGGGAGAAACCTGCAGTGATTCAATCATGGCCAATAACTCCACACCTTTACCCTCAAATGAGGCCGGAGAGACGATATCTACAGTAGCCGCATCTAGGGCACTGGCGTATTTTCCTGCAAGCTCCATGTTGACTCTCTTGGCCACTCGAGCCGACGTGGTGAAGTCAGGATTATGTAAGGTTAGTCTAAACATTTTTCGACTTGAGAAATCTCCGCCCAAATCCCTTTCAATGATTGCACCTGAGGGCAATCGCGCCACCGTTTCATGCACGCCGGATTGACTGAAGCCCACTAACACAGCTCCCTGTGCCACCGCATAGGTCTGTTGGTCCGCCGCTCGTAGCGGAGACTGTACAAGAGTCCCGCCCTTTAGGCTTGTGGCATCACCCAAAGCACTCACAGTCACATCAATTCTGTTTCCGGCTCGGGCAAACGGCGGCAGTTCTGCCGTGATTAAAACGGCAGCCACGTTTTTACTGGCAGCTTCATCTCCGCCAATTTTCATTCCCAATTTGTCCAACATTCGCGAAATACTTTTGTTCGTGTACTCAAGTCCGCTGTCGCCAGTTCCGTTAAGTCCCACCACAATACCATAACCAACAAGCTGGTTGCTGCGAACGCCTCGAATGTTGGCGATGTCTTTCAGACGAGCCGCCTTTGCCGTCATTGCCATTCCCAAGATAATTACTATGAGCTGGGTAAATATAAAGGCCCTCATGATTCCGGCTCCTTCCCACGACTGCTCACGATATCAAAACGAGGATCAATTAGCTTTTTAGCACTGATACCTTCCTCAGAAAAATCCTCGGGCCGGACAATTCCGGTGACGATAGCGAGATACTCTTTCTTGCCAATTAAGAAAGGTTGACTTCCCTTGATGCGATAGTTTCCATCGACAAGTCGTTCAGTAATCCGGGCGGGCACAAACTTCACTTTGAACTCGGCATCTTTGTCCGCTGCCGCGCCACCCTCTTCTGGAGCGGGAGTGGGTTCAGGATCGGCCTGCGGTTGAGTGGCCACTTCTCCAGCCACTTGAGCTTTTCGCTGCGAAGCCAGCTGTCTTGCCACTGCGGCCCGCCGGGCCTCTAGTTTTTTAAGTAACTTATCAATAACTTGCATTTTTGACTCAAGCTGATCTTTGGGATCACCTTCGATCTTCACCGCAATTGGATCTCCCACCATGCGAATGATATTTTGAGAAAACAGATATGACCCTTGCCCTTCCATAATCCAAAGGGACCCGGCCTCGCTCGCCAATTGAGAGCCTTTTTCAAAATCTTCTTTTGTCATTCGCTGATATTTACGGCGAGGGGCTTGCACAAATGTTTGAACATCGGAGTATTTTGTTCCTAAGTTCGGTCTCGGCGCGACTTGCTGACCCTCAACGTCTTGAGCCTGGTCTTTACTTAAAAAAGCCTTCAACTTCTTACCAAAGCTCGCACACCCAGATAGTGAGCTAAGAAATATGAGTGCTAATATGAGATTTATCAATAGCTTCATTTGACCACAACCTCATTTGGTCCCAATACTTCTGCTAAAAATATTTTTTTAGATTGGGGATTTTTAATTCGAACCACTTCACCCACATAGGCATCCTGCTCGGCCACGCCCAAAATGGTCACTTGCCAATCTTTGCTCCCGGAGGTTACTTTTACCGTTTGACCTCGTCGCAAAGCTTTTGGCCGAACCAACGATCCGTGCCACAAGATATCACCTACCGCCACAGCTCGACGAAGTGCCATGCCAGCGAGCTGCCCCTCTGACTCAGGCGCCGAGTCCGTGGCCAAAGTGACATCTTTAAAATCAAAGCGCATGTCTTCTTTTTTCAGCTGATACCCTATTGGCATAGCCCGCACGGCCACCGGCACCTGTCTCTGAACCTCAAGCCGTCCGGTCACCCAAAAATATTGCTCATCCCCCGCGGTAGAGCCGATGGCCACTTGCACGCTGAATGTTGTTTTTGGTTTTCGAACGGGCTCAACTATCCGCCACTTCTGACCCATTCGTTCTTTTCCAACAATGGGAAGAGACACATTATGGATGATGTATCGGCAGCTTGCGCAATCCGCCTTCCATTTTTGGCTTAAAGACTCAGTGATGGCCTCTTTTGTGAGTTCGTAGCCTCGATTCTCCACAACAATCTTTGTTGGGATTTTCATTGGCATTGAAGCCCCTTTTGGCAGGCCCATGCGAATACTTCGCGCAATCTGGTCACTAGAAAATTGAACTTGCTCACCTTGTTTCGGCCCTTGGCCGATGACGATTTTCTCTAGTCTTTCGCGCTGCTGTTCAGAAATATTTCTGGTATCGCTAATATCTACCAATGTAATTGGTTTTACTTCCTGAACCTTGCTGTAGGCTCGCACCACTATGCCTGAGCTGGCCCAGCCCGTGTTGCTAACTAAAATAAGGACAAACAATAAAACACATCTCAATGGATTACCTCAAACCGTTTACGTATTGTAACATTTGGTCTGCCGCCTGAATGACCTTCGAATTTGTTTCGTAAGACCGTTGTGCAGAGATCATGTTCACCATTTCGTCAACAATATTCACATTACTGGTCTCAAGCTGCCCCTGCGCCAGACTTCCGTAGTTGGACTGTCCCGGCTGTCCCTGTTGCGGCAAGCCGCTCGAAGGTGTTGGCACAAACAAGTTTCCACCAATATTTTTTAATCCCGCAGGATTAATAAAATTTGCTAACTCGATCTGTCCAATGTTTATCGGAGTCGAGTCCACACCCAGAATAACCTGCACTAACCCGTTTGGGTTTATTTCTACAGCCGACGCATCGGGCGGTATTGTGATTTCTGGCTGTAAAAGATTTCCGTTTCGATCCACCAAGCGTCCATCTGGACCCCGTTTAAAAGCTCCATCGCGAGTGTATGCAATTTGTCCGTTGTTGGCTTCGATAGCAAAAAATCCGGGGCCTTGAATTTCAACGTCGAAGGGCGCTCTGGTCACATTACTTTGACCCTGTCCAAAATCTTTTTGAATGGCACCAAGTTTCACTCCGTGCCCCACCTGCACGCCTGTTGGTGAAATCGAGTTAGCTCCGGTTGAAGACCCTGGCTCTTTGAGAGTGTTGTACATCAAGTCTTCAAACTCGGCCCTGGCTTTTTTAAAGCCCGTGGTCGATACGTTGGCCAAGTTGTTGGCAATGGTGTCCATATTGGTTTGCTGCGCCTTCATTCCAGTTGCAGCTGTATTTAGAGACTTAAACATTTAGCTCTCCCAAACATTTTCTCCTAGTTCGCCTTCGGTACCACGTTCACTAGTTTTTCATTCATCGTATCAAATGCCTTTATGGCTTGCTGTGTGCTCTCAAACGCTCTTGTGGCCTGAATCAAAGAGGTCATCTCCTCAACAACGTTCACGTTGCTGGCCTCAACGAAGCCTTGATGTACCTTAGCCCCTTCAACCGCACGAGGTTCGACTTCAAAGTTGTTCTTCACTTTGTAAAGTCCTTGTCCTTCTTTTTGTAAAACGTCTCGTTTTTCAAAATCGACTACAGCCAGTCGCCCTGCTAGCTCCCCACCGGCATACACGTCTCCCGAATAAGAAATTGTGATCTGCCCTTGATTTGCAGTGATTGTTCGTTGCTCTGGTTCCACACCGGGCAGACTTTGCAACACCGGGAAACCCTGCTTCGACACAAGGATACCCTGATCGTTGACTTTAAATGACCCATCACGAGTCATTCGCACGCCATTTGGTGTGAGAACTTCTAAAAAACCATGCCCCTCTAACGCCACATCCAACGGATTTCCAGTTGGTCGCAAAATACCTTGTTCAAAATTGGTGTAGGTACCCGCAGAATCCACATAGCCACGATCCCCACCCTGCATATGATAAAAACTTTCAATAGAGGCAGGGATTTTTGGGACTTGAATAACATCTGTGCCTTTTTCATTTGCAGTGAGGTATTCATAAAAGACCTGATCGTCTTTTTTAAAGCCCGTGGTGCTGGTATTTGCGAGATTGTTGGCAATCGTGTCCAATCGCTGACTTTGCGCAATAGCTCCACTTAATGCCGTGTAAATCCCTTTGTTACTCATACCTCATCCCTGGGTAAAACCGCAGGCCCCATCATAGGTAGAGGCCCGCTAACTGTTTAAGCAGCAATGAATATGCCAGATTGATGTAGAGACGTTGGACTCGTCCAGGCGTAACCCGACAAAATGACAGAAAAATATCCCGCTTCAAATTATTCTTAAGTATGAGGCAGATCATGCCGTTGTAGTTTCAACATTTCGCAAATGGGTTCCCAAACAAAAGTCGAGGATAAAAAGCGTTGTGTGTCAGCAATATGACAGGTCCACAAATATAATGACGCCAAACTCGACGTAATCAGAAAATTAATGAATACTCAGTATCTGGGGCAAAAAACAAAACAAGGGTCAAAACTCGATGAAGATGACATTTTTTAAAAGGACCTTAAATCTGCAACTGGCGCTTTTTATGGTGATCAATGCAAGTGTCGGATTAGGGTCTCAATTGGCTTTGGCTGCGGTACCTAAAAATCCCACCACCCACCAACCATCAAAGCCGTTCAGCCCTGTGACAAATGCCAACCCCACAAACCCAGCTCGTAAACGGCCCATTTACCACTCAGTAGACCAACGCCCCTTCTTCGATTTGCCTATGACCTACAATAGTAAGGTAAAGAAGTGGATCTTGTATTTTCAAGGTGAAGGGCGACGGGGTTTTAAGGTTTGGCTCGAGCGCTCCCACCGATACATGCCTTCCATTCAAAAAACCTTACAGCGTCGTGGTCTGCCTCTGGATTTAGCCTATGTGGCCATGATCGAAAGCGGATTTCGCGCCAAAGCTGTGAGCCCCGCTTCAGCTGTGGGATATTGGCAGTTTATTGAAGCCACGGCCAATCGCTATGGCCTTCGCACTAACTGGTGGCTGGATGAACGAAGAGACTACCGAAAGAGCACGCACGCAGCTTCCCAATACCTCGGTGACCTCTATAAGATGTTCGACTCCTGGTATCTGGCCGTGGCCGCCTATAATATGGGTGAGGCTCGATTAAAGCGCTTGATTAAGCGCCATCAAACCAAAAATTTCTGGGCTCTGGCTAAACAAAAAGGCTTTCCTAGCGAAACGAGAGACTATATTCCTAAGCTCATTGCGGCCATTCTCATTGCAAAAGCACCAAAGCTCTATGGCTTTCGAAACATTCAACCGCGCGCGCCTTATGCCTATGAGTACTTTTATGTACCCGGTGGCACTGACCTAAAAATATTGGCCGACCACATCGGTGTGAACTACAAGAACCTGGCCCAACTAAACCCTGAGCTGATCAAAGGATTTATACCACCGATCACCAAGGGTCACAAAATCCGAATTCCCCGGGGCACCAATCGCAAGGTGGCCAGTTACATAAGAAAAACCCTGTAATATCAACCTATTTTAACTCAATATTCATGGTCCAAAAAACTTCAGAACAAATACACAAAGGCCTTCACAAAACCTCTGTTGCCCCTTAGAACTAGGGCCTATGAAACAGGTGATCGTGCGAAAATACGGGGGAGCCGGCCTTTCTCGCCCTGAACAAATCGTCGAAGTGGCTAAAGCCACGGCGGACCTTCGTAAACAGGGCCATTCCGTCGTACTTGTTGTAAGCGCGATGGGAAAAACCACCGATCAACTCGTTGATTTAGCTCACAGCGTATCGTCTGCCCCCAATCGCCGCGAGCTAGATATGTTATTGTCTACAGGCGAGAGAGTCAGCATGGCTCTAATGAGCATGGCCCTTCACGAACTGGGGTGCCCTGCTATCAGCTTCACAGGAAGTCAGGCCGGCGTATTTACCAATTCTTCCCATAGTGATGCGCATATTGTGGACATAAGACCCGTTCGTGTGGAGTCCGCCCTGCAGGAAGGCAAGGTGGTGGTGATTGCGGGGTTTCAAGGGGTTAATCCAGAGACCAAAGAAATCACAACTCTAGGGCGAGGGGGCTCTGACACTACGGCGGTAGCCCTAGCTGCTCACTTTCAATCCCCACGGTGTGAAATTATTAAGAATGTGCCTGGAATCTGTTCAGCTGATCCACGCTATGTAGTAAATCCTACAACTTATTTAAGCCTTCCCGCCCAGGTAGCCGCTGAGATGAGTTTTTGGGGGGCAAAGATATTGCATTATCGTTCGGTGGAATTGGCCCAGGCTTTGAAGGTTCCCCTTTTTGTGGGCAACATACACGATGAAAATGGTGGAACCCACCTCACACTAAATGCTGCTGGAGATGAAGATATGTACGAATCGGGTCGAATTTTGTCTGTGAATTCCCATTCTGTGGTGGAAACATTTGAAATTCAGTCGGACTCAATGAATTCAGCGCTCAATGAATGGTCAAACTTTCTCAACAAACATCAGCTTCCTCACCCGCAAATACTGGCCTCTGCGGCAGAGCCCTCAAAGGCCCGAGTTATGGTGACGGCACCACCTGAAACTTTATCGTCTATTCGAGAACTCGTAACCGGTGTAAAAAATATTTCATGTATCAACGAATCCCTCTGCTCGGTAACGGCCACTTGCTACGGATCTACGTCCTCACAACTATCCGATAAAATTGTACAACTTTTGGCAAATCATGAAATTGGCGTGAAAAAAATGACCTTAAGTTCGATGAGTATCAGTTGTTTTGTTCCGGTGGAACATCAAGAGCGAGCGGTGCAACTCATCCATAAGCTGATTGATAACTCTGAAAACGGAAACTAATCCTCGGAGATGTTTATGAACGTGTATATTTCGCTATTTGTTTCTGCATTGACGCTGATCTACTCCACCGGATCCTGGTCTGTCACCGACAGCGAATGCCGTCTACACCTCACTGAGGCCGAAGAAGTGCAGAGCTATCTCGCTGATTTTTCAAGAAACCTCGGCATCGTAACACCCCAACAACAGCTTGATCTCAGCCGCAAGAGAATTGCCATTGCCGGCGTGGGCGGAATCGGTGGTGAAGCCCTAGAAACTTTGAGTGAGATGGGTGTGGGTGGTTTTGTGCTCGCAGACCCTGACCATTTTGAGCGACATAACAAAAATAAACAATCAGCGGCTAACGACAAAACCATCGGCCGCCTCAAAGTGGATGTGGGAGAAGAAGACGTCAAGGCTCGCAATGCTTTTACCAAAGTTAAAACCATGCCCGAAGGCATTAATGCCAATAACATCGACGAGTTCTTATCTGATGTAGACCTGGTCGTCGATGGTATGGACGTGTTTAACATGGCCACTCGCCGGCTTGTATTTAACCGGGCCATGGAGCTGGGCATACCTGTGGTTACAGTGGGTCCCTTGGGCCGAACGGTGGCGGGACTGTCTTTTAAACCCGGCGGAATGACCTATGATGACTACTTCGATGTCAATGATCAAACTCCCGAACAAGAACACCTTATTCATTTTTTAGTGGGTTTGGCCCCAAAGTATTTACACAAGGGACAAATTATCAAAGACTACGTCGACTACCATCGACAACAGGCGCCGGCTTATGCGACTGCAACTAAAGTCGCCGCTGGCCACATTGGCGAGATGGTCTCTGCTATTCTGCTGAACACCCACGAAGTGCTGCCTGCGCCGTGGTCTTTTCAATATGACATTACGTCTCAAAGAGTAAGAAGAGTCCGCTTGCTCTTTGGAAACCGAGGTCCCCTACAGAGAGTTCGCCTGGCACTGGCCAAACGCGAGTGGCGCGCCTTTATTGAGTCAAAAGAACCAGAAGTGAGATGAATTCATCTCACTCAAGCCGCAAAGCCACAACCAATTTAAAACCTTTGTACTCGCCACGACAAATGGCACTATGTTGACACTATCAAAATAGTGTGATATAAAAAAGCATGGCTCGATGGGACTTTGTTGATTGGCTATTGTATTGGATATTGGAAACCTCCTATTTTGAATTTGAGTGGGACAGCGGAAATCGATCAAAAAATAAGACCAAGCATAACATATCCATTGATGAAGTTGAGTCCGTATTTCGCTCAGGACTGGCTCTTCCACTAGGCATTCAAATATCACCCGTGGTTAGCGAACAACGGCTGGGACTGGTCGGCCCGACTTTGAACGGGAAAATTTTGCAAGTCGCATTTACCATGCGAGAAGGAAGGGTTCGAGTCATTAGCGCTCGTCCCGCTCACAAAAAAGAAAGGAATCAATATGAAGAAATCCTACGCAAAATCCAAAAAGGAGTATGATGAATCCTTTCAGTTGGATGCTGATAAAATTTTAGCCGCGATGAAGCGTTTTAAGAATTCAAAAAAGAAGCCAACTAGCGTGGCCCTTGATGAAACTACAATTCTAGAGCTAAAAAAAATCGCTGAAAAACAAGGCCTCCCCTATCAAGTATTAATTCGAGTTTTCATTTTAGATGGCCTGGAGCGCTTTAAAAAGGCCGGCTAGAAACACATGCCGCCCCATCAGTCAGCTTGATTTAGGCAATGAGTTTTAGGTGGTTTGGCGGCGCAGGGATCTGCGCACCGTTGATATCTAAATGTTGAATGAATTGATCCCATTCCTTACTGGCGCGGATGACCTGTAGACCATAGCTGCCTGACCGATCTTGCCAGACCACCTTGGCTGTCATCGTGCTTATGGAAAACTCAGATACGACCACTTTTAATTGATAAACTCGTCCCTCTTCAAGTGCCCCGCTGGACTTAACCAATAGCCCACCAGAGGATACATCAAACACATCCATGCGAAGAGCCTCATCTGCGAAGGGCAGGTTGGCTTGAGCGATACATCGAACCGCAAATCTTCTTCGATAGATTTGCGTTTCTAATACATTAAACTCTTCGGCAATCTGTCGAAGCTCAGGCACTGCATCTATAAAAGAAGGATGTCCATAATGCGAAAGAAGGAGGCGCTTTTGAATCCAAGATAAATTTTGAAAGAGCTTTGTTTTTTTCACAAATAGATTTTTCAAAATTTCAGGCGTGATCACGCTATCAAAGATGCGACTGTCCCAGCGTCGAGGTAGCCTGATATTGTCAAAACTCACTCCCCCCATCTCTGGAGTGACCATAAATTTATAGAGATTTTTTGAAGCCTCTTCATCTGCATATTTGGCGGCATACCGCATGGGCGCCAATCGCAGGTCAAGGACCTTCGCCACAGCTTTAGCTCCATTGGCAAACCCGTAGTTTTCAACCACCTTATCTGAGAGAGGCGTAAACAAAATAAGAGCTTCGAATAAATCGCTGTGAAAAGGGTTTGTTGCCATTACAATTTGATCAATTGCGAAATAGTGGCGACAATAAATCCACAAAAACTTGAGCAGCGGAAACAGCACCAACCCCTTACTCATCTGAAAGTCTTTTCTGACCGCGAGAGAACTGATTTCAGCCACCACAGAACCCGTCTCTCGAAGGGGGCGAATATCAAAATCTGTTTCCAAAGGTAACCCGTCGGGATTGTCGCGAATGATCGACACAGTGGCCACAACTTCACCTCTGTATAAACCAACAAGCGTCGTGGTGTTGGGTAACATATGGTAGAACGTCACCCGCATTTGGCTTTTATCTGGCTGCATAAAGCCCATGTCTACATAAGTATCATGAAGAAGGCGAAAGGCACCCTCGAGCTCTTCTTCCGTTTCAGCTATTTTAAACACAAGATCTTCTGGCAGATCATAGTTGAGATTCAGTTGTGATCGAATCAGGTTGTGCCTTGTATTTTTCGGCAACTTGTGGAGTGCAAAATTGCGGGCCTTCTTCAATATACGCTTAGCTGACTTTTTCATCTTCACTCCGACCGTTGATTGCCATGTCGATTGAAAAAGCCGACGGCTTCGCATTCATCTGAGATCTAAACTGCTTTGAAAATCTCGCCATATCTCCAAAGCCCACCTCGTGGCTGACCTCGGTCACGGTAGAGCCAGACTCTAACAGTAACCGCATGGCCTCAAAAACCCGTAGCTTATTTCTGTAGCTCACGGGCGTTAACCCAAAAGCCCTTCTGAAGGTTCGGGCTAAAAAGGAATGAGACACTTCTAAGAGATTGGCCACATCCAACACTGTGACCTCATGATCACTGAATGTGTCATCAATCATCGTTTTTGCCTTTCGCGCCACAGAAGAGACTTGCTCTTCTTTGTTGATGGCAAAGGCCTCACTTGCGTGGCGGACCAATTCATATATGGAATTGGCCGACGGGGGCAAAGTATCACCTCGAAGAGGAAAAGCGATGGCCTGCTCCGGTAAATCTAATGGCAGTGGCAAAGTGGACAAGTAACCCTTCCAGCACAAAAACCCTGGCTCCAGTTCCCAGTCGATAATGCTAAACGGCGGAATAAATGTAGCCCACCAGCCGCTTTTTCTAATGATCGATCCTCGCCGATGCACGGCAAGGGCATTGGGCTGTACATTGGCAATACCCAACGACCATGTGTTAGCAAATACATCTATTTCTCGACTCGGTTTCTTGCGAAGATGTTCTCTTTCAAAAAATAACAATCCTGGCTCTATCACACTAAAGTCAGACGTATAGCTATTGGCTGTAACTCGAGATTTCTCTGTCACCACTTATCCCCCTCAAGACTTAAGGTTAGCTTTGCTTGCAAAAAAGGACATGTCATTTTTTGACCTAGACCTAGAAAATATCGAAAATAATTTTTGCCCGTCACGCATATAGACAGTTTGCTCAATATTAGCAGTTGAAAAGGTTTTTAGTTTCTCAAAAGTGTCAATCACCTAGACAAGTTCAGTGGAGACCTTAAGAAAAAATCCGCAGGATCGAAACCCCGCGTCAGCGAAAAAATGAGTTCAAAAAACGCCAAAGGCAAACCAGACCTTGGTCCGAAACATTAAACATGAATGCAAAACGATTTATTAGGAAGTCCGCCTTGGCTTTGTTGGCAAGGTCTCCCAAACAGCTGCGACATCGCCTTTACCGGGAGCTGCTGCAACTGCCACCCTCCCCGCCAGAGGGTTTAACTATTAAATTTGCTGAAACAGCAGATGAATACGAGTCAGCATTTAAGCTTCTTCAAGTCAGTTACGCTGACCTTGGCCTCTCCCAAATGGACCTAGAAATAAGAACTACGAAGTATCATCTGCTTCCCACCACACAGGTGGTGATTGCAACCCTCAAGGGCCAGGTGGTTGCCACCTTGACCCACATCATCGATAGCGCATTGGGTTTGCCCATTGAAGACTACACGTCTATTCAACAGCTCCGGGAGTGTGGAGAAATCATTTCTGAGATCTCGTCTCTTGCCGTAGACAGAGATTGGCGGCACAACCACGGCCTTTTTATGTATTTAACGCGGTTTACTTTAGATCATGCCATACAAAATCTCGGCATTGACTCATGGGTTATAGTCACTCATCCGAACGCTCGGGATTTTTACGAAGGATTGCTTTGTTTTGAGCCCCTATCAGAAGAGGTTTTTTCTTGCGACCACGTTAAGGGAGCAGCCGGCTTTTCCCAACGTCTGGATCTTGGCAAATTAAAAGAAAACTTTCATAAAATCTATGCTGGCAAACCAAAAAGCAAAAACATTTTAGACTTTTATTTTAACGAGAATTTTGACTCTGTTTTTAAAAAACCAGATGTGAGTATCATACCGTTTTCGATTATGGAGTCTCAGCTTTTTGAAAACTTATTTCAAAAAAAATCCAACACCGCCAATGTGCTCTCATTGGGTGAACGACAGGTTCTTGAGAACTCCTATCCAACTTCAATGATAAACACACAGAGAACTTTGCAGGAGGCATCAGACACTCATCGGAGAATAGAGAAATATCGAAGCCCAGTATTTTTGCCCGCCATGCTGTCTATTGGGGACCAAATTCTTCCGGTTCGTGTGATCAATGTTTCACAAAAAGGGGCACGAGTGGTCAGCAAACATCCGCTTGGGCCATTTGAAAAGGGTCTACTTGTACTTACCCACCCCGACAGAGGCCGTTTCAGTGTTTCCGTCAGTGGAATTTGGCTACGCGGTCAGTACGAAATGGGGCTTAGAATAACTAGCTCCTATGAATGGGAGCACTGGTCTGAGCAAATCGCCAAAAGCGTAGCCCGCCATCAGAATAAGTCCCGCTCCGCATCGTAGGTTAGGAACTTCGAGTATCTCATTGCACCAATCTAATCCCCCGGATATGCTTTTTTTCGGGGGGATGGATGTCTAGCGAAACTTCACTGACTGTGAAAGCTGAAAACTACGTTTCAAAGTTTTCTTTTCTTGATTCATCACTCATTCGGTTTGACCGCATTCACCGTTTTCCTTCGAGCATCACGGAGATCGACGTTTTACCTGGACTGTGGAGTATCGCCATAGGAAGCCCTGACCCTGGGCAACTCTCTGTTTCTACCGAAGATGGCCCGTTTGCGATTGTGGGCCCCCATATGGTGTTTATCCCACCCTTCAGCATTATAAATTGGGACGTATCGCCGGGACTTTTCGAGTTTACAGCCCTAATTGGACTTTCCGATTTGCCCAGCGATGTTCCGAAGGTGCCTTTCATTGCCATCCATGAGACCGGCCTGATTCCTGAGAGCACCGAAGAGGCTATTCAATTGGTTCGATCAAAATCTGAAAGAATTTTTATTCGCCAACAGCAATCAGTTTCTGTGGTGGCTCAGAAAATGAAAATTTTTATAGATGAAAATTACCACAAGCGCTTGTCCATTGCTGAAATTGCTAAAAAGTTGGGGTACTCCCATTCGTTTTTATCGCGAACTTTTAAAGCTAGCTATGGATTATCTATTAATGAGTATCGCACAAAGCTGCGATTGTTTGATGCCCAGTTTTTGTTGTTAAGCAAATCCCCGCAAGTAGCTAGTGCAGGCTTTGCCTCCGGCTTTTCGGATCAAGGGCGGTTTCACAAACAGTTTCGGCGTTTGTTTCACGCCCGACCTTCGCAATTCCGCCCCGAGAAGTAGATTTATTTTTTATACCAATTTTTGTAACTACCTAGATTACTTACTTGCGTGAAGCCGGCCTTCTCTAAAATCTTCTTTGCGCTTCCAGAGCGAGCTCCCGAACGGCAATAAACCACTATGGGATGATCCATTTTACCTTTTGTTAACTTTTTGACTTCGTCAATTTTGTTCGCCAACTCAGACACTTCAATCCGCTGGGCCTTGGGCAAATGCTCTTGGTTGTATTCAGCTTGCGTTCGTACATCTAAAAGCAGTGCTCCTTTGTCGTTCACCAACTCATGGGCCAGCTTGGTGTCGTAATCAGGCAACTTCCCCGACTTTTGATTGGCAAAGGCCATACCCGTAAATGCCAAAGATGCTAATAGGAATTTCACTAGTTTTTTCATGACTCACCTCGTTGTTTGTCGCGACTATGGTCCAGTATTACTACCCCAAATTTCTTTAGACCACAAGACTAGACCTATGTACCCGTCAAAGCGTTTGCCATACTCGACTAAAAGTGAGGAAATAATTTGAATTTGTTAAGGGGTGCGCTTCTTACCGACTTAAGTTCATGGAAGGCTAAGTCGATTTTTAGGGGTTAGTTAGGGGGCCCTTAAACACCGGCAGGCTTGTAAATAGAGTTTGGCTCGGTGAGGCTCGTAGCTCTTAACTACTAGGGTTAAACTTAAGGGGAATAATATGACACGGAAGTTATTTATTGTTGCCGCTCTTTGGCTGTTTTCCACACAGACCTTCGGCGGTGAATATATCATAAAAAACAAAACCAATAGCCAACTTAACTTTTCAGCCTATCAAAGCCTTACAGTGACTGATAGCTATCCCGAAGCCCGCTTAACTCGGGTGAAGATTTCTTCAAAAGAGGCGACCCCCCACATTATCGCCAATCTTTTAAAAAACCCCAATGTCGAATATGTGGTTGAAAATTTTCAACTGCAAGCTTTTCGGGCCCCGGTATCACCCGCCAAGCTTAAAGAACAGTGGGCGATCACTAAAATCAATGCTGAGAAAGCTTGGCGCTTGGCCGGCAACAAAGGCAATCGTCAAATCACGGTGGCAGTCATTGATACGGGTGTTGACTACAACCATGAGTCTCTCAGTAACAATGCCGTAGATGGTTACGATTTTCGTAATAATGATGCTGATCCTATGGACGAAACTAGCGGTCAAAACCCCGGACACGGCACTCACTGTGCGGGCATCATCGGCGCCAACGGAGTGGTTGATGGCGGAATCATCGGCATAAGCCCAACGGTATCAATTATGCCTCTTCGGTTTTTAGGTGCTGATGGCAGCGGTGATCTTATGGCAGGAATTCGTGCCATTGACTTCGCTATCGAAAAGAAAGCCCAAGTGATTTCTGCAAGCTGGGGCGCTGCTGTACCGGCCTCTCAAGCCCAACCACTCATCGAGGCTGTTCAACGGGCTAGCGATGCTGGCGTTATTTTTGTGGCTGCTGCGGCCAACGATGGTAAAAACAATGACCGCGTCAGTATGTATCCTGCAAATGCGCAGTTTGCTAATACAATTGCTGTGGCCGCCAGTGGCCCAAGCGATGAAAGACCCAACTGGTCTAACTATGGTCGCGCCAATGTGTCCATTGCAGCTCCAGGCTTAAACATCATGAGCACGCTGCCTAGCAATCGCTATGGAAACTTGTCGGGCACCTCAATGGCGACACCCTTGGTTTCAGGCTTAGTGGCACTTCTGCTTGCTCAAGATCCCAGCCTCACGGGTGCTGATGTCCGCGCCCTGATGCAACAAACGGGCGCTAAGGTCAGCATTGAAACGGCATGCGATTGCCGTATCGACGCCGGCCAAGCTATGGAAACTTTGACCACAGGTAAACCATTTATGGTACCCACGGCGCAGACTTTCGCTCCTAATGCCACAACGGATTTTCACGTGAAAAATGGGGATGGCTTTACTTTCTCTAGCTCGAACCCAGAGATTGCAGATATCAGCGAGAGCGGAGCTTTCACTGCGAAAAAAGACGGCGACGTCACAATCACGGCCACCAACAGTGCTGGACAAAAACTTCAGTCGATCGGTATTCGTGTAGCCACGGCTTCTTCGGGCGGCGGTGACGACGGTGGCGGACTGCCAGGACTTCCTACTGATTGCCCCATTGATGATCCACAGATGTGTGAAATTCTTTGCGGAATTATGCCGGAAGCACCTTTCTGCCAAAAATAATCTTCATGATCAGTTAAACAAAAAAAAGCCTGACAGAGATGTCAGGCTTTTTTTATTTTCTTAACCAATTATCTTTTAATGCTTTTTTGTTTTTTTCGTTGCTATCTTCTCAAGGGCCTCTTTTGCTTCTTCACTATCAGCCTCAACTCGAACGGGCTCTGCCTTTTTCGAACCAACTCCTCGAGTTTCAAAAATTTTAGTTCGTAGCTCTTCAGTCATCTCTGGATGCTCTTTCAAAAATTGCTTAGCGTTGTCACGCCCTTGACCTATACGCTCGCCATCTTTGCTGTACCAAGCACCTGACTTTTCAATCAGATCATCTTTCACTGCAAGATCGAGAACATCACCCTCTAACGAAATACCCTCTCCATACATAAGATCAAATTCAACCTTAGCAAAGGGAGGTGCCATTTTGTTTTTAACCACTTTCACTGCCGTGCGGTTGCCGATGATATCTTCTCCCCTTTTAATAGCGCCAATTCGTCGCACATCAAGACGAACACTGGAATAGAATTTAAGTGCATTTCCGCCAGTTGTTGTTTCAGGGTTACCAAACATCACGCCGATCTTCATACGAATCTGGTTAATAAAGATCACTAAGCAGTTGCTGCGATTAATGGCACCTGTGAGTTTACGCAAGGCTTGAGACATCAAGCGAGCTTGTAATCCCATATGGCTATCGCCCATATCACCTTCAATTTCTGCTCTTGGCGTCAATGCGGCCACAGAGTCTACCACCAACACATCAATGGCCCCTGAGCGAACAAGAGTTTCAACAATTTCTAAGGCCTGCTCACCCGTGTCCGGCTGAGAGACCAACATGTCTTCAATGTTTACACCTAATTTGCGTGCGTAGCTCACATCCAGGGCATGTTCAGCGTCTACGAACGCCACTGTGCCACCTTTTTTTTGAGCCTGTGCAATTGTGGATAACGCCAATGTGGTTTTTCCTGAACTCTCCGGTCCATAAATTTCCACAATTCGCCCCTTGGGAAGACCACCTATCCCCAAGGCCAAATCTAAACTCAATGCACCGGTACTGATGACTGGTACATTATCATAGAGGCTTTCGCCACCTCCGAGCTTCATGATTGAGCCTTTGCCAAACTGCTTTTCAATAGCAGCGACAGCCAACTCTAAGGCTTTTCCTTTTTCACTTGCTGATTGCGTATTAGTTGATGCGGCCATTACTTTTTCTCCTTTATTGTTACACCTGATGAATCTGTGTCCATAAATACTCGAGAGCAAACTCAGCCGAGGCCTTTTGAATAAATTCTCGACCGTTGTTCTCAAACTGTTGGCGACAAAAGACTTCAATTCCGGGGCCAACCACGGCAAAGCACACAGTGCCCACCGGCTTGTCCGGCTGTCCGCCACCTGGTCCCGCAATTCCGGTAATACTGACGGCCCAATCGCTGCCAAACTGCTTGCGAACTCCCCGCGCCATGTACTTAGCCACCGGTTCGCTCACAGCTCCAATTACATTTAGCAGATGCTCTGGAACCCCCAATAATTCAGCCTTTGCGCTGTTTGCGTATGAGATCACAGATCCTTTGAAAAAGCTAGAAACACCCGCTTGCCGAGTGATCACTGTTGACACCAAGCCCCCTGTACAACTCTCAGCCAGAGCCAGGGATTGATGGCGTTTCTCTAGCGCCGCGGCAATTTTTAAAACCAAAGGAGAAATATCGTTGCTCATATTTTAAGCACCTCACTGTAGGGTCAATTGATAGCCCAGCCAGTTGGTTTTGGTAAACACTATTTGCAGAAGAATATTTGTAATCAATCCGGCGGCCACATCATCCACAACCACGCCCAAGCCGCCTTTTACTTTTTTATCGAGAATACCAATGGGAAAGGGCTTTAAAATATCAAAAAAACGGAACAGCAAAAACGCAGCCAAGAATGATTGCCAGGTCATTGGCAACCAAGTCATGGCGATAAAGTAACCCACAACCTCATCGATAACCACGTGCTTGCTGTCGTGAACGCCCATTTCGACCTCATACAGGTCGGCCACAAAGATGGCTGACAGCGTTAAAATAAAGGTCACAATCATGTACCCCAAAGAACCCACCTGAACGGCCATCCACACAAAGGGCAATGCCCCGAGCGTACCGACAGTTCCTGGCGCCTTCGAAATGCGCCCCAGGTAAAACCATGTAGCTACGAATTCTATCAGTGCTTTTTTCGTCATAGTTTTACTACACTAAAGGCCGGGTTATGATCCGTCACATTTTTTCTTGTTGAGGCTGAAATGGACCGCCATAATATCAAAAGCAGCGCGTAATTGTGCAAAGGGGGATATGTGCACAAAACTCTTTTTTTCGTAGCCGGAAAAGTGGCCTTGGTGCTCACCCTTTTTGGATCCGTCGCCCATGCGGGAAATATTTATTTTGAACCGGGAATTGGCGGTGGCACAGGCAGTCTCGATGTCACCAACACTTCGACAGAGAGCCTGGGTACCACCTCACCATCACTCCACCTGAAAATGGGATCATTCACAGAATATGTGTACATCTTGGCTGATGCGAAACTTTCTTATTTAACATTGAGCAAAGATTCCATTGATCCCACCTGGCTCAACTCCGTGGGCCTGGCTCTGGCCTTTGACTGGAATATTCCAGTGCGAATTTCACTAGGCGTTGATCTTTATAATTCAGCAACAGTCACGTCGGGATCTGCATCAGCGAAGCTCAGCGGACTTGGTTCTCGAATCGGACTCGCCTATTACTTAAGTCCAAAACTGATTGTGAATGTGGAGTCTCACACGGCAGACCTCACGGGGGTTGGCTCGCTAACTAGCAAATACAGCACCTTCACTGTGTCGATCGGTTTCCCCATGGCAGTCGACTATCCCGAAGAATCGTGGCGCATCCGCCAAGGCTCCAAGCTACGATAAGGTTCCAGGTCCTAAACCTGGTCACATGGTGTCATGGGAGCGACGGCCGCGGGTGGGTGGTGGAGCCAACATCACGATGTGCATGGCGTATCCGGGTTGCGGCACGAAAGTGACGCAATCCGAAGACGACATGCGGCCACTCGTGCCATTGGCTCCACCACCCACCCGCGGCCGTCGCTCCCATGACACCATGTGACCAGGTTTAGGACCTGGAACCTTAAGGGAGTTCCCTCATCTGCCGATACAGGTTTTATGGATACTTCGACCACCGCCTCCTACAGCCTTGATGAGATGTTGAAAATTGCTATGCAAAAGGGAGCTAGTGATGTGCACCTCAAAGCCGGCACTATTCCGATTATGCGCAAACATGGTCATCTACGCCCCCTGTCTTCAAAATTTCTGCCCATCTCAGGCGAGGCCCTCGAAAAAATCGCCTTTTCACTTATGGACGAGGGCCAAAAAGAACAGTTTATCCGAGATAAAGACCTCGACATAGCCTATGGAATTTCTGGCCTGGGACGTTTTCGAATCAATGTATTAAAACAACGTGGCAGCATCCGAATGGTGATTCGTGCCATTCCTGATAAGGTGACCTCCATACAAGACTTAAACCTTCCTCCCATTGTTGAGAAAATTGCAAACCTTGAACGCGGCCTTATCTTGCTCACCGGCGCTACCGGGTCAGGAAAAACATCCACTCTGGCTGCTGTTATTGACCACATCAATCGCACGAAAAGTAAACACATAATCATGATTGAAGACCCCACTGAGTTTTTAATCCGCGACCGTCGAAGTATCATCACCCAACGAGAATTGGGAATGGATACCAATAGTTTTTCTAAATCTCTACGAGCGGCACTGAGACAAGATCCTGATGTTATTCTCATTGGTGAAATGCGTGATCGAGAAACCATTGAAATTGCCCTTTTGGCAGCAGAGACGGGGCACCTTGTGCTGTCGTCGCTTCATACCCTCGATGCACAAGAGACTGTGAATCGAATACTTGCGGCCTTTGAGCCCCACCAACAGTTGCAAGTGCGCATGCAGCTTGCCAATGTATTGAAAGCGGTTGTCAGTCAGCGGCTGGGTCGCAAGAAAGATAAAACCGGCTTTATCCCCGTTGTGGAGATACTACTTAATAATCCCCGCATTCAAGAACTCATCGGTGATCCCGCTCGAACAAAAGAAATTCAAAACGTCATTGAAGAAAGCGCCAGCTGGGGAATGCAAACTTTCGACAAACACCTGCTTGAACTTGTTGCCAAAAATATCATCGACTATGAAGAGGCTTTAAGTCTCTCTTCTAATCCTGAAAACTTTGCGATTCGCTACCAGGGCGTGGGCCGCGGCGAAGCCACTCAGGCCTGGGAAAACACGGATTTTCGTCACCGTGTGCAAAAAAACTGGCAGAACCTCACTGAATTGGAGTTGGAAGAGCTGACACAGTTTGATAAAAGGAGAGAGAAAAAGAAAAAGAACGGATAGACCCACAGTGAGTGATTCGGACACACCTAAATATTCTCCCACCGAAGATGTTCCTTCTGTCGAACAACAAAAAATCAATGCCTTAAACAAACTGGCCGACTATTTGGCCCGCCGCGACCACTCCACCCTTGAGCTCACGTCAAAGCTTCGACAAAAGGGTTATTCGCAAGAAATCATTAATTGGGCCGTTAGTGAGGCCGAGGAGCGCCGCTGGCTCTCTGATCCCTATGAACTTTCAGAGCGCGTCAGCGCCACTCTGCACAGAAAGGATCGGGGTATTTTGTACATCAACCGATACCTTCAAGAAAAAGGTTTGCCGCCGGTGGAAAAAGATTTTGACCTTGAACGCCAAAAGGCCCTGCGAGTGATTGAAAGAAAACTCAACAAAGTGGGCAATTTGTCCTATGCGGAAAAGCAAAAAGCCTATAAATATTTGAGTTATAGGGGCTTTGATGACGAAACCACAAAGAAAGTGATCTATGAAAAGTCGTGAAATTCGCAATCAGTTTTTCGAATACTTCAAAAATCAAGGGCACAGTCAAATCTCCAGCTCTCGTTTGATCCCTGAAGATGACCCCACCTTATTGTTTACTAACGCCGGGATGAATCAGTTTAAAAATGTTTTTCTAGGTCTGGAGTCGCGAGATTTCCGTCGCGCGGTGACCTCTCAAAAATGTGTTCGCGCTGGTGGTAAACACAATGACTTAGAAAATGTGGGCCACACGGCCCGACATCATACTTTTTTTGAAATGTTGGGTAATTTTTCATTTGGCGACTATTTCAAGAAAGAAGCCATCCACTTTGCTTGGGAGTTCATCACCAAAGAATTGCAGCTACCTAAAGATCGTCTCTATGTTTCCGTATTTAAAGACGATGATGAGGCCGCTGAGATTTGGCAAAAACAAGAAGGCGTTCCCGCCGATCGTATTTACCGCTTTGGCGAAAAAGACAATTTCTGGAGAATGGGCGACACGGGCCCTTGCGGACCCTGCTCTGAAATTTTTTACGATCTTGGCCCTAATGTTCCCGGCGATCCGAAACAAAACGTCATGGGTGGCGAAGGCGATCGATACATCGAATTTTGGAATTTGGTGTTCATGCAATTTAACGAAGATGAACAGGGTAACAAAACCCTTTTACCTAATCCCTCTATTGATACAGGAATGGGCCTTGAGAGGCTGACCACCATTTTGCAAGGCAAGTTAAACAACTATCACACAGACTTGTTTACACCCTTGATTGCCACCGTGGAAAAACTTACCGGACACGAATACCAATATGAATTGGACAAACTCAAAGGTGAAGAAAAGCGGCAGGCTGAGGCCACCAATGTGGCCATGAGTGTGCTGGCTGATCACGCTCGAGCCGCGGCCTTTTTAATTGCTGATGGCGTGTTGCCGGCTAACGACGGCCGCGGCTATGTGCTCCGTCGAATCATGCGAAGGGCCATTCGTTACGGACGAAATCTTTCTGAAGATAAAAGCCTTTACCCTGCTGTGGTGGAGGAAGTGATAAAAACGATGAGTGATCCCTATTCAGAACTCACTCAGCAAAAAGGATTAATCACAAACACCGTCAAAGACGAAGAGTCTCGCTTTCTGACAACCCTAGACCAGGGAACCCAAATTCTTCGCGATGAACTGCAAAAGTTATCTGGCCGAGGAAGAAACACAATACCCGGCGACGTGGCTTTTCGCCTGTACGACACCTACGGGTTTCCTGTGGATTTAACTCGACTGATGGCGGCCGAACAGAGCTTTACAGTAGATGAACTTAACTTTCAGCAGCGAATGAAAGATGCCCGTGAAAAGGCCAAAGCCAGCTGGAAAGCAAAAAGCATTTCTAGCGATGCGGCTCACCTGATCAAGTTCAGCCAAGATATTCTCACTAAAAATGGCGCCACACAATTTACTGGCTACAATGATGGCGTAAAAGAAACCGGACATATTCTGGCCCTTTCCGATGGGCAAAAAGTGATTTCCCAATTGAAAACTGGAGAAACAGGAATACTGGTTTTTGACAAGACCTGCTTCTATGCAGAAAGCGGCGGGCAAGTGGGAGATACCGGAACTATCGAGGGGCCCGGCGGTGTGGCCGACGTTTTAGACTGCACCAAGCAAAACAACATTCACCTTCTTCATGTGAAGGTGACAAGCGGACACTTCAGCTCCAATGATAAATGTGCTCAGCTTGTGGACGAACGGGCCCGGCGACAAACGGCGGCCAATCATTCCGCCACCCACTTATTGCACGCGGCCCTACGAAAGACGTTAGGCGAACACGTCACCCAGGCTGGTTCTTTAGTGGAGTCCCGTCGCCTCCGATTTGATTTCACTCACAACAAACCGCTGAATGCTGATGAGTTGCAAGAAATTGAATCCCTAGTGAATGAGCAAATTTCTCTGGCTAGACCTGTGACCACAAAACTGATGTCCTTCGACGATGCCGTTGGTTCTGGAGCATTGGCCCTTTTCGGCGAAAAATACGGCGATGAAGTTCGCGTTTTAGATATGGGTCCTTTTTCAGTTGAACTCTGTGGGGGCACTCACGTGAATAACACGGCAATGATCCGACTTTTTAAAATTGTTGGCGAAAGCGGCGTGAGCGCGGGAATTCGACGAGTGGAAGCCATCACTAGTGACATGGCCGCTCGTTTTCTTTTTCAAAACGCCAATGAATCCTTAAAAACCAAAGACTTGGTTGGCCTCAGTCAAAACTGGAGCAAATACATTGAAGAGGAGAACAGTCCACTTTGTGATTGGGCCGAATCCACGCGAGCTGAAATCAAAACGTTACAAAAAGAAGTGCAGAAACTCAAAGGCAACCAGGTGAGCGTAGAATCTCTCATTGCCGATGCGGAGTCCTTTGACGCTAGCGGGATCGAGGCGCAACTCATACTCGCCGACCTAGAAATGGACGATCGCCAACTGCTCAGTGAAATCAGCGACAAGTTGCGCGATAAGATTAAATCGGGTGTGGTTGTTATTGTGGGCAAGGGAGACGACAGTCACCCCATCATTGTTAGCGTTTCAAAAAACCTGACGAAAACAGTGAGCGCTGGACAACTTCTTCGATCTATTGCTGAAAAAATGGGCGGAAAAGGTGGCGGAAGACCTGATTTTGCCCAAGGTGCCGTTAAAGACCGAAGTCACATTCAATCGGCCTTTGATTTAGCCCGATCCACTTTGCAGGTCAGAAGGTACCCGGTTCCATTCTGATTTGCAGTGCACCAATGGCCTGCCAGATGTAAAGGCACTTGCAGTTTGTGAAACCTTTTTTCGATGTGGCAACGTTATTAGAATTACGGAAGGTACCCGGTTCCATTCTGATTTGCAGTGCACCAGTGACCTGCCAGATGTAAAGGCACTTGCAGTTCGTGAAACCTTTTTTCGATGTGGCAACGCTATTAGAATCGCCGTGGTTTTTGCAGAGACGGCTCCTTTGTAAAGCTTGGCAGACCAATGAAATTTACTCGCTATCAAGCTGCCCATTCAGCAATCACCTCAGCCTCAGACAGATTTAGGGCGTTAGCAATTTTGTAAATAGTTGTTCTTCGAGGCATAGAATTAGAGCTAAAAAACCTACTCAATGATGGTTGAGGTATTCCTGTTTCTGCCGCTAGCTTTGTAATTCCACCCCATTTATCGACCTTACTTCGAAGAAAGTCTTTATAGGATCTAATATCTTTCGAGATTCCCTCTAAATCCTTGTAAGAGATGTAAGGCTTCTTCAGAGGCTCATTAGGTTGCTCTCGAAATTCATCGATTTCCTCTTGGATATCAGCGATGATACTTTTCTTCTCTTGAGAACCTTCCTCTTCAGCCCATAATTCAAAGAGGTCAAAAACGCCTTCGTAATATTCAGCTAATCTTACTGCACTAGAAATGAACCTATCAGATAGACCACTTTGCTTCATAGTGGCCGCAATCGTATAAATTTTTACTTTTTGTTCGTCAGTTGTTATAAAATCGCTCATAATTTACCCCTATAAACATAGGTTCCATCCATTATTTTTCTAATCTTAGTCTTAATTCTGGCCATCTCTCGTTTTTCCGTCTTATCGTCCTTTACGTATGAGTTGCACAGAAATGATCGTTGCTCTTTCTTTCCTTCCAATTCAGTTTCAACAATAACTACACACAATCTCAGTTGAACTTTTCCAGGGCCCAAATTATGCCATTTCATTTTGTACCCATATTTAATAATCTGGCCTTTACTCATTGCCGGCCCCCAAAACTTGTCGTTACCAAACTTTGGGTGATTCACATCAAAGGGATCATCCGTTTTTAGTAGCTCTGCATCTGGCCTAAGAGTGTTCTTATAGTCATCATCATTGAACGTACCTTTAGCCTTCAGATCCACATAACTTTGTAATGCCCATTCCGTAATAACTACTTCCATACAACTCCTATCGGCAGTATGACATATATTTTTATAACATTCAATAATATTTTATAACATAAATATAACTAACTGAAAACATTAGGTTTTTATGATGGTCTGATAGGGCAAACGTCTCAAATTGGGCAGAGATCTTTGTCCCGGCCTGAGTAAATCAACATATTCAGCCACTTGGGCCTAATGGCCTGCCAGATGAAAAGGCACTTGCAGTTTGTGAAACCTTTTTTTGCTGTGGCAACGCTATTAGAATCGCCGTGGTTTTTGCAGAGACGGCTCCTTAATGACGTCTGGCTGACCACTCCCTAGTTCAAGTTCCAGGTGCTGGTAGAACTTCTGGAGATTGTGCTGGATAGGCTAATACGGAAGCGTTTTCTCCGGCCTGCACCGCTCATAGCTGGGTTTGATAGCGAAAAGTTGAGCATTGATAAGCCCCATGCCCCAATTTGCAAACCCTTGCCATACAGTCCTGGCTTCGCTAAATGGCTTTGGACACTTATCTTGCCCTTTTCTTTGCCGCGTGCTGATCAAAATCCCGATCTATCTGACCAGCCCCCTGGCACATGGGCAACAATTCAATATATTTGTTTACACGACTCGGGCGGAAGTCATTTGTTAAGTGACCAATGTCAGTTGGGTGAGGTATGGAGTATTAATGCTAAAGTTAAGAAAAATGTCAGAGCAAGAATTTGACGCTTTCGCAATTGAAAGTAAAAATCGTTATATAAATGATAAGATAAAAGCCAATGGCTTTACCTTAGAGGAGGCGGAGAGAGTTGCAGAAGCAGATTTCTCTCGGATTCTACCCGACGGATTTCAATCAATAGACAACTTTTTATTTACTTTGATTAATAAGGATAGCCACGACGTTGGATATCTTTGGTATTGTATTCGCGGAGCTTCAGATAACAAAAAGGCCTTTATTGCTGATATAATGGTCCGAGAAAAATTTAGAGGTAAAGGCTATGGAAGAAAGGCTATGACCCTTCTTGAATCTGATGTAAGGTCTCGAGGCTTAAAGAGTATTGGACTCCACGTTTTTGGGTTTAATAATGTTGCGACAAAGCTCTATCTTTCTATGGGGTATCAGGTAACCGATCTTGTAATGGAAAAGTCTTTAGCACCTGTCAATTAACCCCTAGTTTTCTGAACAGGCTGCATTCGGCATCAGTAACGACAAACGGTATCCGTTTGGGCTCAAATATTCTCTTGTATTTTTAGAGTACAAAACTCAAAAATGAGTTCTTATGGATAATCATCACCCAAAGAACCCACATATTCCCATGACGGGTGCCCCAAAGAAAAGAGATTCCACAAAAAGCCTCAAATGACCTGCATATGTTTTTCCAACCACCTAGCGATTTCTTCAATTTCAGCTTTATTTTCAATCACTCGATGGATGAGGAAGGATTCTCCGTTGTCGGGATCGACCCTTAGCCTAAATCCATTCATGCGTAAAAAAATAGCCGTGGTAGCAAAGGCCACTCGTTTATTGCCATCTACAAATGCGTGGTTCTGGGCTAAGCTTTGCAAAAGCGCAGCGGCCTCTAAGGACAAACTAGTGTAGTATCCCGTTTGGGGGCGCATAAGAGCACTCTCTAACAAACCCAAATCACGAACACCTTTTGTGCCACCAAAACGCTCGATGAGCCTCGTGTGCAACTCTAAAGTTTCGGCAAGGGTCGGATAAAGCGTAACTTTCATTTCGCTAATCGTTTTAATAACTCTTGATGGTCATCTAAAACTTCATCCATAGCAGAGCGAAAGCCAGGTCGTATTTTTGCCCGATGGATATACTCTTCGACGGCTTCAGTGACCACACTTGAAATACTGCGGTCCGTAGCTTTTGCGTAAGACCTCAATTCTTTTAAGACTTTTTCGTCTATTTGAGTGGCAAACTTCTTGGCTTTCATAGCTAGCTCCTGGTCCAACAGGCTATCATGAAAATTCATGATTTGTCAAGTTCTCTATGAGAATTCAAGGATCACCTATAAAGCTCCGTCGAAATTGACTCGCTCGACCTGCGTTTTAAACAAAGAGATTCATTGGGGCTCTGATTCTGATCCCACTTCTTTTCAACCCTAGTTTTGGCAATCGGAACCCATTCAGATGTTAGCGCATAGATAGCGATTTTCAACTTTAGCAAGGGTCTTTCGCTGACTTGCTCGTCTCGCCGTTTGTGGTGCATATCTCGAGAAAGATCGCCCTTTTATAGTTTTTGGCGATAAATACTGCCGCCTGAGTCAGGTGTGGCTGAACTAATCCATGGTCAGGCGGCATTAGATTCAGGGCCGCTAAAAAACGGCAGGTGCCTACACCACGTGCGCCCTCGGGTCTCCTTCATGGGAAGAGCTTGCGGGGATTTGAATACTGTGTTACCGAAACCCAATTCCATTTCCCGGGGGGGGCGATATGAACAAAGTATTACTCATTTTGTGCCTTTTTCTTGGCTTCGATCACAAGGCCTTTTCAATCGAAAGTAACTTTTTTGATAAAGAAATTCGCGTGAAGATAAATGACAGCGTCAAAGAACTCTCGTTTTCGCCTGCTGACTCATTAGTCGTCACAGACATTCACAATAACGTTATCAGTTATGATTTGTTTAGAGGGGAAAGAAGTCAAATTTCATTTGGAGATAGAAATGTGGTGGCCTACGCCTGTGGCGAAAGTGGTCATGTCTGTGTAGTGCCTAACAACGATGACTACCTAGAATTGTATGATCATGAATTAAACAGCCTTTTTCAGTTTTCTAGTGAACCTTGTTTTTCACAGGCGAAAGGCGATATCATTGGCGTGAGCCGTGATAAAAAGAATCTAGTCGTCCTCGGCCAACAAGGAAAATCAGAAAAGATTTTTCAAATAGGTGCTGGCGTGCAACCAGTGGAGTGGGACTCGGTGTCTTTGTCGGGAAATCAAAGGTACGTAAAAGTTGACTATGATCAAAAAGACTTGCCAGGTAACCTCATGGTTGTTGATTTGTTGCGCGAGACTACCATTTTTGACGATCTTGGCGCCAAACTCGATGAGTACTTTTGGACCGAGTTTCTGGCAAACAAAAGTGAGTCCAAGTTATCTAATGATGTCATTGGTTTGCGATGGGATGAGTCCGAAAACAAAACATATGTCGAGGTGATTGCCACCCCTGAGGGAACAGTCAAGACAATCGCCACACAAACCCACGGGCGGGAACTTTCTTCTTGGCCAAGCGATGACGGTCAAAAATTAATTCTTTTAGAGGAAGAGGGGGTATCGCCAAGATCGCCGGCCTTTTTATCGAATTACTATATTAGGGTTTATGACCTGATAACCGAAACATTTTTGTACGAAAACAAAATAGAAAACCTAGAATCGGGCCTAGATTTCTTCTTATCACCCAACGGTGATTACATGGTGTTTGAAAGTGTGGCTAAGGTCTACGTCCACAACATAAGCCAAAACAAGACTCAAATTATCGCCGGGCTAGACGGGCTTTTTAAGTGGACAAATGGGGCCGTCTTTTTTGGCGACAACCAAGTGTATATTACGGGGTACTTATCGGGAAATCAAAGAGTTCTGTTCTTGAAGCTTTTCGAAGATCATCATTTGAAGCTTTTCGAAACTGAAGTTGGAAACAACTTTTATTATTTCGACCAAAATAGTCGTCTGTTTTTTTCTCAAGAAGGCAGATCCGATGTTGAAATTTTTAAAGTCAAAAGCGACACCCTAGTAATGGAAAAATCCATACCCTCGAAATGGGAACTTGGGCATCTAGAGGTTTCTCCAGATGGTGACTATGTTTTTCTTCAATTTTTGGACGACAACGAAGAGATGGGTACGTTGGTCTCCACTCGTTCAGAATCAAGCTTCGCATATGCAACGAAAATGAGAAACGCAAAATTCAGCCCCGATAACAAATGGGTGGCACTCTACAATGAAATTTGGGAGGGCAGCGAAAGGGATTATTTGATTTTGAAACGCTTAAAACCCTTTTAGCGCGTCGGCAGGGACATAGCTCACTCGGCAGCTCAAAAACGATACTGCTCTATAGTCTTTCAGCACCACTTTCCTGAGGCTGGGGCCATGATTGTTGACTTCGGAAATGCTAAGCACTTTTTGCAGGAGTTTGAATAGTTTTGGCACTTGCTTTGCGCAGATTTATTTCAGTCCAGATTAAATTAAAAATTTTGTGAGGAGACTCGAATTAATATGAAAAAACTACTTATTTTGGTGACATTTTTGGCGATACCTTTAGTCAGTAACGCTGATGGACCAAGTGCAAAAATATGCAAAATTATGAAAGATGCCGTTTCGGGATCCTATAGCCCAGAGCAGTTGTGCGACAAGTATGACGGTAGCTTCTGCTCCTCCATGAAACTTATGGGTCAAGCCGTATGTGCTGCCAATGGCGAGTCCTTTTGCTCATCATACGAAACCGACGGTGAAGCTCTTTGCGAAGCTGTTGATGGTAGTTTTTGCTCAAGCATAAATACTCTTGCTGGTGGGATTTGCTCAATCCTTGATGAGTCGTTTTGTAGCAGCAAAACAGATGAGACAGAGTGGAAGAAAAAGCTGGTTGAAGCCTGTTTCTGGTAAGCTTTGTTTATGAAAGCAGCTCTCAACTCTGCCGGTGGGCGCTTTCAGCTAGGGCGGCAACTAGAGCATCGTCTGTATTTGAACTGCCGTTGTCTCGATTATCTCGCAACTCTGGCACTCGCTGTTTAAGCGACTGCAGCAAATATCAAAAAATTGCATAATATTAGCTACTTATCTGGCCAGGCATTACTATAGGCAATAACTATAATAATATATAGATTATTATATATATCTTTTAAGAATACTTATAAATGTTTATATAATTGATTTATAATTATTTATAGATTATCATATTTTTATGAAAATTAATAAAAAGAAGCTATTAGCGCAAAGACAGATTATCGAGAAAAAACTGGATCGTTGGGGGCCTCTAAAGAGTGAAAAAGCTCCTCCATCAGGGTGGATAAAGGCCATACGGGGCGCTCTCGGCATGACCACCTATCAATTGGCAAAGCTTATGGGAGTCACCCAAGCCGCGGCCATCGGATATGAGAAAAGAGAAGCCGCCGGAAGAATCACATTAGATAAACTCAGTAAAGCTGCCGAAGCAATGGACTGCAAACTCGTTTATGCCTTTGTTCCAAAGGAGCAGTATTCGAGTCTGAATGATATTATCGATACTCATGCGGAGGACTTTGCACGAAAGATTTTAAAACGAACTGAACACACTATGCAGCTTGAAAAACAAGGGACTGGCTCGAGTGTGTCCGAGGTTAAGAACATGGTAAAAGAACTAAAAGATGATGTGGACTCTCGTATTTGGGATAAAGGCTTGAAACGAAAATGAGTAAATTTGAAGTTCAATATCCAAAGGGCTCCACTCCCCTTGATCCAAATGAAATTATTGGTTTGATACCAGATTATATTACAACCCAAGGCGAGCTTAACTCCCTTGAGAAGGAAAATATTAGTAAAGCTATCAAGTGGTCCGAGGGAAGGAATCATAAAAACCTACTTGAATCTAGTTTTATATTTAACTTACACAAGAGAATGCTTAGTGATGTTTGGAGGTGGGCCGGCATTCAACGCACATCTGATAAAAGTATTGGTGTTGACTGGAGACATATTCCCTCGCAAATGAAGTTGCTCTTGGATGACACAAAATATTGGATTGAAAACGACACTTACCTCTGGAAAGAAATTGCAGCACGATTCCATCACCGACTTTTGCAAATACAGGCTTTTCCAAATGGCAATGGGAGACATGCTCGCTTAATGACAGAAATACTATTACAACAATACGACCAACCCACCCCAACATGGGGAATACACAAGCCTGAAGACACAATAGATGTTGAGGGTACAATTAGAGATGAATATATTCGTTCACTGCAAGAAGCTGACAACAAATTCTTTAATCGACTCATCAAATTCATGTTTAGTTAGAAGACAAAACCGATAGTCCCCTCGGCCCTACTTCCAACAACCGCCTGTTCCACACTCAATGATTCAATAAAACTCGACTGGACAATAGGAGCCATCACCGATGCAGCCACTGTTCATGCTGATTTCAATTCAGCCTGAATTGATTTTAAGATTCGCGCGAGGGATTGCGAAATGAAAGATAGAAAAGCAAACCCAGAGTGAAAAATATCATCACCAAAGGCAAATACAGTATCCAGGGTGTGGACTGAATAAAATCTAACATTAAAATTTCCCCTTTTCGTCAGACATATACCAATGAATTTGATTGGCCTTTGAATGGGGTCTTAACCCAAAATCGGACTTCTTGTCATAGGAATACTGGCCGTCTTGGAGTTTTCTTCGCTTCTGGACGATTTTATCCAGCTTCTGCAGCCACTTGACTCCCTGCAATTCAAAAACCATCCAATGCAGACTTGATATGCTGGCTTCATTTGATGGTGTGTCCCAAGCCTGCACCTCCACGAAGCTTCGCTGGCCCATTTTTCGAAGCTGCACGCCCGCCCACTCCACCTTTTCCCCAAGATCGGGCATATTTTCCACAGCTCGCCAGGTGCCATTGTTTATATGAATTTTCTTTTCCCGTACGTGAAGCTGATAGGTGCCCATTTGAATATGGCAATTCTTAGTGGACAGCTCGTGAGGGTCACAAACATTCATTAACCCGGGAGTGGCAAGGGTGCCCTCTCCATACCCCAATAAGGCCAGCCAAAAAATAAATGGCAAAAAACTTGTCAGAACCTGCATGCTAAGGTTACCTCCCCATGGCATGGTAACGTAGTGAAGAGGCAAAGGGAAGCAGGTAGGTTACGTGACAACTCAAGATCAACAAGCACTCATCGATTGGTATTTAGCAAATAGACGCCCCCTGCCTTGGCGTCAGTACAAAGATCCCTATGTGATTTGGATCTCCGAAACCATGCTACAGCAAACCACCTCTACAGCGGTCATCCCGTATTTTGAAAACTTCATAAAACTGTTTCCTGATGTATTGCGTTTGGCAAATGCACCCGAGACCCACGTATTAAAAGCCTGGGCCGGGCTTGGCTACTACAGTCGAGCCCGCAACCTGCACAAATCCGCAAAAATAGTGGCAAAAAACTCTGGGGTGTTTCCTGAAAGTCATACTGAACTTATTAAGTTGCCTGGATTTGGACCCTACACGGCCCGTGCCGTGAGCAGTTTGGCTTTTTCTGAGCCCGTGGGGGTTTTAGATGGCAACGTTATTCGCATTCTTTCACGAAGATATGACCTTGCCACTGAATGGTGGAAGACCTCTGAACGAAAACAATTGCAGGATCTGGCTGATCAAGCCGTGATCCAAGTGGACAGTGGTGTGATGAACCAGGCCATGATGGAACTTGGCGCCACCATTTGTCTCCCGAAAAGTCCAAAATGTATGATTTGTCCCTGGACCCGCTCTTGTCTTTCAAGACGGACCGAGTCCACCGATCAGAGGCCTTTAAAAAAGCCAAAGAAAACCCAAGAGATTTGGATTTGGAATCCCATTGTTGCAAAACGGCGAGGACGATTTGCATTAGTGAGAAATCACTACGCACCTTTTTTGCGCAAACAGTGGTTTTTACCCGGCCATGTGGAGAAAAAAAACACTCAACCAAAGTCCTATGACTTTCGCCATACCATCACTCACCACAATATTTTTGTAAATCCTCCGGATGTTCTCGATTCCCTTCCTGAGTCCATTAAGAAATCGCTAAAAAACACCGATATAAAATGGGTGACCAAAGATGAGATTGCGGAATTTATTCCCGCATCGTTGGTGCAAAAAGTGATGGACCGAATTCGCTAGTGTTCAAATATTTTTTTTGAGTGCTGTGCTTGCTGAGGCTTTCATCAATTCTGGGGAGTGGGAACCTTGAAATGGCTGTCTTCAACTATGTATAGTTTTGCGTTGATCGTGTGGGTTTTCTTTGCCGTGAGTTCTTGCTCGTCCACACCTTATAAGCCCAATGGGGATCCAAGCCATGGAGCTTTAAAAGGCCCATACGGATACACGCCGGGCGAGGCCAAGCTACTCACTCAAGTGGGAGAAAACTACCAAGGCGTTTTCTCTCCCCGTGGGGATAGAATCCTTTTTTTAAGTCGAAGCCGCCCCCTGCATGAACAAGCCCAAACCTATGAGCTCATTCTGGCTATCGACAAAGAAAAGCGAGTCACCTACCATGATGGCGAAAACACCTCTGCCATCTATGGGCCTGAGGGCAACGACGTGATTTACGTCAGCAGCACAGATGAACTAAAAGAAACACTCAGTTTTCTTAAAGAACAAAGGCAACCTCAAACTACAGAAAATCCGGCACCGCTTGACGGGTCAGAGATCTACACCAGCACCTTGTCCGGAAAAAACATCCTGCGACTCACCCACAGGCTTGGTTTTGATGGGCAGCCCACTCTCAATATTAAAAATCAAGAACTGATTTACGTGTCGCAATCCAAAACGCACCCTGAGCTGATGTCATTACAATTGGCATCGGGTAAGTCTCGTGCAATCTTACAATCCAGCCAATGGCTAGTGGAACCCCATTTCTCGCCCGCCGGCGATCGACTGGCCTGGGTGGAATGGAACCCGAAACTAGACGAATCTCAAATTTGGTTATCTGATTACGGAAAAACATTGTCTCCTTCAGCAATGACTTCGGGGCCCTATCTTCATCGCTGGCCAAGATTTCACCCAAGCTTTGGCGGTGTGATTTATAGTTCCAACGAAAACGACGGCAAAAATTTTGAATTGTACTATGCCAGCCTCGATGGTCAGTGCAAACAGCGCCTCACCTATCACTTAGCAGATGATCTGTTCCCGTCGTTCAGCCCCGACGGCACCAAAGTCTTGTTTACAAGCAACAGAACTGGCCTCATGCAGCTCTATAGCATGCCTTTCCGTGCCCCCGCTTGCGCTAACTAATTGATTTCGTTACCCTGAAATCAAAGTGCTGTGCGAGGACCTATGAATTTTAAAATACTAGTGGCTGCAATCGTGTTTCATGTTGGTTTGAATTCTTATGCGGCCCCATTGCCAGCCACATCGAGTTCCGAATTCATTCGTCAACAACTGGGCGTATTTCGATCGGACGCTGGATTTACCATCAATTCTGGAGACAGTGATTGGGTGCAAGAATTAGAGGCCATCAGAAACCCATTTGTCGTCACATCTTACCGTGCTCCCTCTACCTATGACGGCGTACAAGCGGCCCTCACCGTTCGGGTGGATAAAATGAGCCAATCCACCACATTAAAGTCATACGTCACGCGCTGGATGCGCGATTTCCCTCGCCTGGGGTTTAAAGTGATGCAGGCTAAGCCCATAAAAGTGAGCGGACAGCTGGGCTTCGTCATTGATCTGAAAAATCAATCGGCCATGAAGCAACTCCGTCAGGTGTTATTTCTAAAAGACAAAACAGCTGTGATTATGACCTGCCGAGACCACGAGGATCACTTCCAGTCCACCTTAAAAGACTGCAACGAAATCATTAAAAATTTCCGCTGGCTCTAAGGTACCCGGCCGATTAATTACGAAAATATTTTTTTGATAAATCCGGTGATCTTTTGGCCCAGGTTACCGTTACTTTTGGCCGCTGTGGCGGCTTTGGTTTTTGGTGTCGTGGCTTGATCTTTCGGTTTTCGTTGGGATCCGTTCGGACCGGTGGGCCTTTGGTTCGGCCGTCGTTGCGAGCGTCGCTTTTTGCTCAACTCGCCTCGTCGTCCCTCTTGACCTTGGGCATTTTTATGTCGACCCGTTCGTCGGTCACGATGCGTGCCCGAACCTTGCGTTTGCTGCTGTTCACCGGCCTCCTCATTGTTTCGACCGGGGCCCCGTCTATGGTCTTTTCGTTTTCCACCTGAAGCCGAGGAACTACCTTTGCCGCGATGACCCTCTGCCGAACGACGACCTTCATGGCTTCGGCCCCCGCCTCCTCCGCCAGGAGAGCGGCGCCTTTTGTTGTTTCCATGAGACCGTCCACCAGGACCGCCTTGTGAAGAGCGGGCTCTCTCTGGAGGAAAATCACGAGGAAAAGGCTTGTGATCGGTGATAATTTCGCCATCTTCAAGCCAGCCGATGGCAACTTTATGCTCTAGGTAGTTTTCGATTCGGTTAAGAGCTTCCACATCGCGATCACCCACTAGGCTCCATGCCAGACCTTTTTCGCCGGCTCTTCCCGTGCGACCAATTCGGTGTACGTAATTTTCAGGGTCATCTGGAAGCTCATAGTTAATCACCATATCCACGCCCTTGATATCAAGGCCGCGGGCTGCCACATCTGTGGCCACCAGCACGGTTCGCTCATTGGCCGATCGAAACTGAGCCATCACTCGATTTCTTTGGGCCTGCGTGAGTAGGCTTGAAATCCCCACTGCCGCATAACCATTTTGATTGAGAAACTTAGCTATTCGCTCCACATTGCGCTTAAAATTACTAAACACAATAGCCTGTTGAGGATTGTGCTTTTTTAGAAGTGACAACAAATAGCCGGGCTTTTCATCAAAGCCCACGTGAAAAATTTCATCTGCCACGTTTTCAGCTTTGGCCTGATCTTTACTGACGTTGATCTCAACAGGTTGGGCGCCATATTCGTAAGCCACATTCAACACATCAAAGTTTAATGTGGCACTAAACACCAGGAACTGCCGATCTTGAGAAATACGATTTAAGATGTATTTCATGTCATCTTTGAATCCCATGTCGAACATTCGATCCGCTTCATCAAAAATAACCGCGCGCACCTGTTTAAGATCCACCACATGTTCTTTGTATAAATCAATCAAGCGCCCCGGTGTGGCCACAACAAACTGCACTCCACCCTCAAGGGCGTCTTTTTGCTTGTCGTAAGAAGTGCCCCCATAAATGACGGCTCCCTTTAATCCAGCTTCACCACCTAAACTTTTCACGTTTTGGTAAACCTGTTCGGCCAGCTCCCTCGTGGGCACCAACACCAAAATAAAATTGGTCGGCAACCAGTTTTCAAAAATCGGGCGCGTCTTTTTAGGCTCACCCTCGCTGGGTTTGTAATCCGGATTGGCCGCATCCACAGACCGCATGATTCTGTCCATTAGGGGAAGTAAAAACGCGGCCGTCTTACCGGTGCCGGTTTGTGCGAGCCCGGCAACGTCTTTACCCTCTAGAATTACAGGTATGGCGGCCTCTTGGATGGGTGTGCATTCTTCAAAACTATTTTTGGCGATTCCAGCTGCCACAGCAGGGTGGAGATCCAACTCCTCAAACTTCACTCAGATCGTCCTTTTCGGAACTTGTTAGATGGTTCAAACCATTATCTGGTTTGAAAAACTACTTATAATGAGCTGACCCGGTTTAGTCAAAGCTCAACCCCGAAAGGGGCAACTGTCGGAAAAAAGAATCCAAAACCTCAATAAAGGCCTGAGTCTGATCAAAATGCACCCAATGGCCCGCATCATTGATGACCGCCCCCTGCACTCGAGGGTTAGAGGCGAGCATTTTTTCAAAAAGGGGCTGAGTCAACTCTGCCGACTGTGCCCCTCGAATGACCAATGTGGGCATGGTCAGGCCCTCAAGTTCGAAAAATCTGTCTTTCGCGTTGCCCAAATCCAGGCTCGCAAGCACTCCGTCCTTAGAAAAACGCCAATCAGCTCCCCCATCCGGCTGGTCAGATATATTCATGTAAAAATAACTGGCGAGAGTGGCGCCCATTTCCCCCTCACCCACCTTTTGAGGAAACTCATTTTGAAAAAACTGGCGCGCCGCTACCCGATTTTTAAACGGGGTCGGAACCATGGCCAAAAGTCGTCGGATGCGGTCAGCCGCCTTGGGATGTGGGGCCGGTCCAATGTCTTCGATGACCAGACCAATTGTGCGATGCGAAAAACGATAGGCAAAATTCAACGCATTTCGCCCCCCCATGGAATGACCCACGAGGACAATCTTATCCCACCCCAATTCATCAATAATTTTTAAGAGGTCATCAGCATAGTCTTCGGGCGCATACCCTGAGGCCGGCTGAAAGCTCCGCCCATGACCGCGCTGATCAAAGGTGAGGATTTGAAAATGTCCGGCAAAAGCATTCACCACTGTTTGCCAATTTCGACCCGATCCCATCAGGCCATGCAGGAAAATCAGCTTGGGATTGTGGGGTTCACCCTCGATTTTATAGTTAAAATTTTCCAAATAACCCAATTCCAACTCCTGGACATTTGACCCCGTCCACTATCCCGAGCCATTATGCGGTGGTCATGCACATAAAGCAAACACCGAAGTTACATCAAGATTGGGTCGACCCAGAGGCCTTCGACGTGGTCGAAAGACTACAAACCGCCGGCCACACCACCTACCTCGTGGGAGGGTGTGTGCGAGACCTTTTATTAGGTAAGCATCCCAAAGACTATGACATTGCCACTATGGCCAAGCCCAATGAGGTTCGGCGCCTGATTCGAAATGCCTATGTGATTGGAAAACGATTTCGATTGGTGCTTGTGAAACGAGGCGACCAACAATATGAGGTGGCCACTTTTCGTCGAGATTTAAAACCCGATGAAAAAACCCCTGAAGAGGACCTGCCTGAAGGCGACAACCTCTTTGGCAGCCCAGAAGAAGATGCTCTCAGGCGAGACTTTACGATCAACGGCCTTTTCTATGATCCCGTCAATGACTCGCTGATTGATTTGTCTGGTGGCCTTGAGGATCTCAAAGCCGGACGCATTCGAATGATTGGCGATCCCGAAGCGCGGTTACTGGAAGATCCCATTCGAATTTTGCGGGCTGTGCGCCTGGCTCACATGATCCGCTTTCAACTGGATGAAGCGCTTCGCTCGGCCATGGCTAAACATGCGTCGTCCCTTTTACAATCGGCTTTACCGCGACGACGAGAAGAGATCTTAAAATTTTTGCGACTGGATAACCCGGCTCTCCCGTTTCTTGAATCCTATGATCTTGGGCTACTTGAGTATATGGCTCCCACGCTGCACGAACTCTTTTCGCACTCAGAAAAAAGTCAGGATTTTGTAACTTACCTGCAAGCTTTCCACGATAAAAGAATGGAAGCGCCTTTTGAGCTGTTTGCGGGGTTGGTGTTGGCCTATTATCGAAGCGTCATTGAGCCGAAATCGGAAGTCCCTGTTAAAAACAAAGACCTTTTAGATAATCCAAAGTTGGTTCGCCTGATGCGCGATGAGCTGGGCATGTTCAAATACGAACAAAGCCTCGTGGCAAAAGCCATACAAATGCAAGGCCTCTTAAACAAGCGGGCCGAGTTTGAGCGACGTGGATCATCAAGGCAAATGGCCATCTTAAAAAATGAGGCCTTTCCGTTAGCTCTTAAATTGGCGGATCGAGATTATTCGTTGAGTGCTGATGACCTCAAGTTCTGGCATGAAAGTTTTGAAAAGGGTCGAAAAGAAATTGAATCCTTTCAAAGCAATAACAATAAACGAAGACGGCGAAGGCGGCGAAAACCCGGCCCCCGAAAAAGACCGCAAAGCTAAAGTGGTTGTTGAAAGCGCTTGGCTTTTTCCTGAACTGTAGCGCTGTCAATCCCCTTAACTCCGGCCACAACAGCTTGAAAGTTTGTGGAGCTGGATTTAAACAAGGCCAAAAGATCCATAGCTGCTTCTTTCACCCGAGGTGATTCATGTGACATCATCTCGCGGGCAAATTTTTCGATGGGTTTACTCCGTCGTTTTTCAGGATTAACCATCATCCACCGTCGCAATCCTATAACGGCGTGGCTCGTTGACACTCCAAGGGCAAACCGTCGTGCAGACTCACTCCACTGGCTCAGCTCTCCACAGGTGCCGCCGCTTAAGCACTGGTTATATGTCGCTACTTTCGCCTTTGCCGTTTTCAATGTGTAAAACCGAGCCTCATTATCCCAAAAGTCATCGTGCTTTACTTGCAACTCATGCGGGCCTAATGTTTCGCTCACTTTCGACCACACCCCACTGAGTGACTCGATCTGATTTTTACCGCCATTAAAGTCTAAGCGGTGCTCACCGAAATTGCCTCGTCCATATAACCACGCCGCCAACAAAAATACAGACAACGATAAAACCGTGAAATACTCGGATCTCTTCATGATCCACCGCCACAACTACCAATATCATATCGACGAAACTGCCAGTTGAGGGCTCGCCCTAAATCTTTGTAACCCCGAACTCGTGGACAGGCCTCTTTGGCAATGACCTGCATTTCACGATCCGACAAACCCAACGTGTGCAATTGATTGGCCAGTGCCTCTTTGGCCACAAGCTCCGCTTTGTTTGAAGTGAGAGCTGACACCACTGAGCCCAAAAGGCTTTTGCGCACCACCGTATCTTGGTTGTCTTGAAACGCCACCATGCGAAGAAGTTGTACTTGAGTGGGTCCAAAACCTTCTTGAATAATATCCAAGGCCTGCAGCAATTGGTCTTGGCTGGGGGACTTAGCTAGAATCAATCGAAATGCCGTCAAAGGAATGGTGCTGTGAGAAATCGATAGGGCACTCATAAGGTCATTTAGTTTTACGTCATCTAGCCATTCTTGTTTTTCACTGACGGCGGTTTCTATTATCTCTAAATGCCAGGCCAGCTCATGGTGTTTGGGTGTTAAATTCACATCAAAAAAACCATCTGAATCGGGCACCTGACCACAAAGGCTACCATCAGCAAAACAAGCTATGAGTGAATGGGACTGTTCAATGGATCTTTGCACCAAGTCACGCCGACTTTCCCCATCAAGTTGGTCATAAAACTCACTGGGGTTAGTCGCGACAAATGCTTTTTCACGGAGAGCTTCGGCGGTGAAATTTTTCATTTTTAGTGACAACAATACATCTTGAGATTGACTCAAAATTCCCGAAGTGGGCGGCCTATTATCGCTTTCCATATATATTTGATCCTCAGCGAGTCCAGAAAACCCCTGGCTCACCCAAACATAAAAGGAATAAGCCGCTGCAACCGCCACCAAAAATCCAAACAAAGAAAATATTGCTGTCCACTTTTTCATCACAGCTCGGCTCCGCCTTGAGTCTTACGAACGACGTTTCGATCAACCCAGCCCAAACAATTATTTAGATTATTACCCGCTTTTAAATCTAAAAAACATCGAGGCGTTGCTGGATACCAAATGGCATAGGAGCGTTCTGTTTTACCTAAAACATAGACAGATTCGCCATTGCGAACAACTCCAATGGCCGATGTTCGAGATTTTTCAGTTGGACGCACTCGCAACCATGTTTTCATCGAAGAGGGTGCATTCTCGGTGTCTATTTCTCCCAAAAACAGATAGTCGGCTAAAAATTGCGTTGGGATTTTCTCAAGGTGAGTGGCGTCTGTAAAAAACTGATCATAGCCAAAACACAATTTATTCGATGTAGGTTCAGATACCGTTCGGACTTTGGCGTTCACATCATGAACCCATCCAATCAGATAACTGCCCGCCTTTTCTTGATGCACCTGTATCAGGCGAACAGATTCTTTGGGAATCCCATTGATCGACTCCATGGGCAGCCCCACCTTCAACCATGGCCCTCGTTTTTCGTTAAGATATGGCAGTTCTGAAATTCCATCTGGTGAATCTTTAAGCAGACTGAAACCCGACTGCGTGGGCACGCCATCCACATCACTTGTTGACGGGGCCAATCTAATATTTGCTTCTTTGCGATGGGACTTCAGTGCCACTAAGGTTTTCGAGTCTGAAAATTCGATGACGCCTGAATGACGAGGTATTCTCACCTGGGCCCAACGGCCAGACGACTTGGGACCACGAGCCCCGTCAAACTCGGAGATTACTTGCAATGGAACTCCAAAACCTCTGGTGTTGGGTAGGTAGCCACAATAGACTCTCTCATCTACCGATGGCGACAGGTAAAGACGTGTTTTATTGGCCAAGGTAAAGTGTGTCGCCTGCAGGGTCTGTTGCGATAACTTAAAAATACGATCTTCGGCCTCATTGAGATAATCTTTTTCTAGAAGGGCCTGAAGGGGCTTTGAATATTCGGGTTCTTCGGCCAACCCTCCGCCTGAGCCTTTGTGAATTTTTTCGAAATTCGTTAAAATCTCCTGGTAGACGAGCCACTCCACACTGTCTCTTGGCAACACCTGTTGATAAACGCTGTTTTGATTTAAAACCCTCCCGCGCTTAAAGGGAACTCCAGACACTTGGCCAACTACCACGTCTCGAAGAGACTGATAGAATTTTTTATTGGCCTCAACCCAAGCATCATTAATTTGAACTGAGGAGTTGCTAGCTTTTATAAGGCGGCTACGATGAGTCGGGTCAAAGGAACAAACAGCGTCTACGATAGATTGACCATAATAGTATTGGCCACCGTACAGTCCGCGAATCAAATTAAAATAGATATTGTTCTGCTCATATTTTTTAGTCGTAGAATCCACAGCCGATTTCGAAATAAAACTACACGCCTTTGAATAGCGAGGATAGTTTTTGAGTATTCCAAAATATCCCTGACTTGTGGGCTGTTGATCTCCCTCAAAAAGAAAACCCACGCCGTAATCGATGGTATTTTTCAGACTCAATACCACTTCAGGAGAAACAGCATCAATATGGTATCTGGCATTAGTTTGCCACATCCCGAGTGCTGTGCCGTTAAAAATAAACTGCCTCACCTCTTCTTCTTTATCAACCTGCTCACACTCAGCCACGAGAGGATTGATCGGATCTCTATAAAACTGGCTCAGTATTTTTTGAACTGTTTCTGTAACAGTGTCAGTGTGGTTGTTGGCCATCTGAAAGGCATTGGCTTTTTCAACACAGCGCCCGCCCTTTTCTAGTCGTATGTGTGAAAGTCTTGATTCATGATAGGGAACAACCAAACTGGCCAATAACAACGACCAATATCCGTTAACATTTCGACGATCGGCAAAGTCCTGACTTTCTAGAACCTCAACCCCATATCGATGGGCAGCTTGCACAATAAGTCCAAAAACCAGTTTTACATATTCCTCGGAGGCCTGTTGTACTCCAGCAGGGTCATCCAAATCTTTTCGAGGAAGCACCGGCCCCACAACAGGTGTGTCATCGGTCAGTGTCACCCATAGCGGGTCATAATTGGGGTTGCTGTAATGAAACAATTTTGATTTGACGGCGGGATAATTCACATCGGCCATGGCGGGCAAGATTAAAGCCGGCACAAGCAAACTGAAGACAAGCCCCCGCAAGAGTTGGCCGGTGACAGTGGCCAACCAATAAAAAATAGGGGCTAACAATTCATTAAACTTAATCCGCAAAACGGCTCTCCCAAACGTCCAGTATTTTCCACCCATTATCCCCCCAAAAAAGTAGCAAAACCTGGTCCTACGCCCACTCCCACCTAATGGGAGCAGAGCCCAAAACCCTATGCAGATTACACACATAGTGACAGAAATTGTCCGTCAACACCCACCAAGATGGACGCGCCCCCAATTATTGGATAAACTAAGCCCATATCCACCCAAGATCCCCTGGAGCTAAAGGGTTGGTTGGAGCGCGCGCCCGGACTCACATCACGATGTGCATGGCGTATCCGGGTTGCGGCACGAAAGTGACGCAATCCGAAGACGACATGCGGCCACTCGTGCCGTGAGTCCGGGCGCGCGCTCCAACCAACCCTTTGGCTCCAGGGGATCTTGGGTGGGACCTCATTTTAGGAGCACATATGAGTCCATCTATCTGGCAAATTTTAATTGTTCTTGCGATTATCTTGATCCTGTTTGGACCAAAGAGAATTCCTGGCCTTGGGAAATCTTTAGGTGAAGCCATTCGCGGGTTTAAAAAAGGTCTCAATGAAGACGAGATCGACGTGACTGATTCGGCCCGAAAAGAAGAACTTCGCGATGGCAACAGCGACAAAAAAACCTCCGAAAAGACAGAAAAAGAACGAGTCTAATTGCGTCTAGTTGAGCAGTGCTTTTACGGCCTGGGTGATTCCCGACGAATCCAGGCCATGCTTGGCATAGAGCTCAAGCGCTTTATAGGCACTTTGACCGAATTCATCTTTTACTCCGAGTGATCGAGCGTTGACGCTCACACCCTCATTCACCAATGCGTGGACCAACAAACTGCCCATTCCCCCTATTAATTGATGATCTTCAACAGTAAGCAATAATCCATTCGTTTTCGATAAACACTGAGCGATGGTTTCCACATCTGGCCTATTGATGACCGACGGATTTACAACGAGGGCTTCAATGCCCTCCGCTGACAAAGCGTCGGCAGCCTGCAGGGCCTGACCAAGCAGTGCACCACTAGCCACTATGGTCACTTTTTGCTGACATGATTCTTCGATGTCGCGAATCACTTGCGCTCGACCCAATTGATATTGATAGCCCTCTGACAAATAGGTTTCTGGAAACGTCTCTCGGCCAAGAAAGAAAATCTGGCTTCTTGGGACCTCTCCCTGTTTAAGAGCGGACACCCATCGGTCAATTGCCTGCCCCACAAGAGCATCCGCCTCATTACTTGAAGTTAGATTGTACACATCCACATGGGGAATACTGCTCGCCATAGAAAAATATGTGAGGGCCTGGTGAGAGGCACCATCGGCGGCATCTTGAAATCCCACGTGAGAATAAATCGCAATCACCGGTGCTTCTGACAATGAGGCCATAATCAAGGGAAGACCGCCTTTAGTCACACCAAATTGGGCAAAGGTGTCTACTACTGGGATATAACCTTGCTTCGATAATCCGGCTGCCATACTTAGCATATTGGCTTCGGCCACACCCACATCCAGACTCTGATGGGGAAACTCTTTTTGAAAGGGCTTTACCCCGGTCGATCCTGCTAAATCAGAGGAAACCGAAACTACTGGTAAACCTTCTTGGGCTTTTCGAATCAGAGCCTTGGCCACTCCGGTCTGTACTTTGTCCTTCGGCTTTGACGATGAGTTTTTTGACGCCGACTTTTTTACTTCAAAGGTATTCACTAATTCTCTGGCCCATTCGATAAACTCGGCAGGCACTGAGTCCCCATCATAAATTTCTGACAAAAATGAGTGAAGATCATTGGGATTGCTCAACGGAAATCCATGAGCCCCCGAACTCGACGCCTCAGTGGCTTTTGTTCCGTAGCCCTTGATCGTATGAACATGCAAGGCCACCGGGTGACGGGGATTGTTGCGAACCATTGACACAGCTTTATCAAAAACTTGAGCGCAAGCCTGCAAATCATGGCCGTCTTTTAACTCCAGCACTTGCCAACCCAACTCTTTTAGTGAAGCAAAAGTTGGCGCCATCGAAAATGACTCTTCATCAATTCGGCCAGAAAGTTTTGTGTTGTTGTCACTAATCACCAAAACAAAAGGAGCCATTTGCCCTTTGGCCGCCAAGCCTGGTATTGCGGCAAGGGCTTCTTTGGCTTCACCCTCCATGCATGCTCCATCAGAAATCGCAGTCACTATGACACGATTCACGCCAGCTAACGCATCAGCAAATGCCAAGCCCTGTGATTGAGGCAAAGACGAACCCAAGGGGCCGTTGCTTAAATAAACTCCCTCCGGAAACAAATGGGATTCACCATGCCCAGTCAAAACACTTTCAATAGAACGAAAGCCCTTGAGGCTGTCTAAACTAAGGTTGGCCACACCAAAGTTGGCCTTTAGTGCATACAATCCGTTTTCGCAGTGACCTGCATCATTGATCACATGAAAATCATTGTACCAGGGACGGTTATTTTTCTTTGCCCAATAAAACACCAATCCATAAACGGCTGACATGATTTCAGCAAATGCGGCCGGGCCACCAAAATGGCTGGCCGCCCCACCCATCACCGCTTGCATATCCATCAGTGCCACCATAGCCCGTGTGGCTTGCGGATCAGGCAACGAAATGGTTTCTCCGGAGGCCAGAACGACGTCCTTCGAATACGTCGGATTCGAAGCTGGATTGCCAGCCAATTTTACGGGTCGTTCTAGTGGTGTAAGATGTGGCATAGGCCTCTCCCATTTCGATGCTTTTAAGTCCCGTTTATTATCGAAATAACTGGCGAGTTTCAATGCCCACGCCGGCAATGGTCAGGATCGAACGTGCTCCGCATCATTGACGGCCCATTTCCATTCAGATCCCCCACAATGGTTTTGGCATTTAGATCCCTTTCACGGTAGTTTGGGCCCATGAACCTTAAAGATCTTCCCAAAGTGGAGCTGCATCGACATCTTGAACTTTCTTTGCGTCACAGCACCATCCGTGAACTGGCCCCGCAAATAGGTGTCATAATCAAAAACGACAAAGATTTTGCGGATCATTTTCTCATTGAAGACCCCATGCTGGATCTGCAATCCGTCCTCCATAAATTTCTCGATACACAAAAGCTGCTTCATTCAGAAGAAATTATTGAGCGCATCGCCTTTGAAGCGGTAGAGGATGCCGCCCGTGAAAACATTCGATGGCTTGAATTGCGCTACGCGCCCACATTTGTAAATCAGGGTCACCCCCATTTGAATTTTAAAAAAATTCACTCTGCCATTGTGCGCGGAGTGAAGCTTGCTGAATCTAAATATAATATCGGCGTTGGCCTTATTGGTATTGTACAAAGAACGCTCGATGACCTTGCGGCACAAGCGGTGGCCGAGTTTATCATGGATCACAATGACACTTTCTTAGCCATGGACCTTGCCGACAATGAGGCTGGGTTTGATGCAAAAAGATTCAGCAAACTTTTTCAAATGGCAAAGGACGTGGGACTTGGCATCACCGTGCATGCCGGTGAAGTGAACACACCCGAAGCTCCCACGGCCGTGAAAGAAGCCATCGAATACCTAGGGGCCGACAGAATTGGGCATGGAGTACAAATTTATCGTGATCCAGAAATTATGAACTATGTAAAACAAGCCGGCATCCCGCTTGAGCTGTGTCCCACAAGCAACTATCTCACGCAAGCCGTGCCCACAGTGGACGATCATCCCCTAAAACAGTTCATGGATTTTGGAATCATCGCTACGATCAATTCGGATGACCCAGGCACCTTTAACATCAACCTCACCCACGAATTCGAATTGGCTAAGAGCCGCTTCAAACTTACAGACACCGACATCCTCACCTGTGTCAAAAATGCCGCTCAACACAGCTTCATTGAAGATGCCCGAAATTGGTCGCCATAAAAAAATGGCTCCCCTAAGGAAGCCACACAAAAAACTAATCTTGTTTCTGCGCCATCAGTTGAGGTGCTGCGGCTGCGGTCCTCCCCGACGAATGACCTCCTCAGAAATGCTGTTGCCCTTGGCTTCAGCGTTAGCCATAAATTTCTTGGCTAGCTCTTGCACCTGCGAACCTTCGGGAATGGTTAGCCATTCGCTGTCCACACCGGGTACGGCTTTAGGTACTGAAAAACCAAAAACAGGATGGCGAACCATCTCTGCTTTTTCCAGCTCGCCACTTTGAATGGCAGACAGGAGCGTGCGGCTCACGGGAATGGGGAATCGCCCTCCCTTGCCGTAGCCTCCGTTGGTCCATCCCGTGTTCAAAAGCCATACGGGCACATTGTATTCACGCATCAATTGAGCCAAAAGATTTCCATAAACAGACGCGGGCCGCGGCATAAACGGAGCGCCGAAACAGGCACTAAATGTAGCCTGCGGCTCAGTGACACCCATTTCTGTACCAGCCACCTTGGCCGTATATCCCGAAATAAAATGATACTGGGCCTGCCACTCATCCAACTTGGCCACAGCCGGCAAGGCGCCAAAGGCATCGGCCGTCAAAAATACAATGGAGCTTGGCGGTGCTGCCTCGCGGCCTTGATCAAAAACATGATTGAGAGCTTCGATGCTGTAAGAGCCACGAGTGTTTTCAGTCAATGTGCCATCGTTAAAATCTATCGTTCTTGATTCATAGTCAAACCGCACATTTTCTAAAATGGAACCCTGTCGATTGGCGGCCATGTAAATGTCTGGTTCTTTTTCTGGATCAAGATTAATGAGCTTGGCATAACAGCCGCCCTCTAAATTTGACAGGCCATTTTTTGACCAAACAATCTCATCATCACCAATTAAAAACCGGTGGGGATCGGCCGATAAAGTGGTTTTACCTGTTCCTGACAAACCAAATAGCACACATGAATTGGATCCATCGCCTAGGCAGTTGGCCGAGGCGTGCATGGGAAAAAGGCCATACTTCGGCAAAAGATAATTGCACAATGTGAATGCGGATTTTTTTATCTCACCAGCGTAGGCCGTACCCACGATTCCCACTTTCATCGAATGAGGATCTAGGACGATGGCCTTTTCAAAGGGCATATTTATACCCAACTGTGAGGTGGTCAATTCGGGAGCGTGGTAAATCTGAATAGTGATATCATCGGCGATCTGCTCCTGCAGACTCTCGATATAATTTTCACGAAACATATTGCGAGCAAAGGCTATGTGCCATGGACTTGTGGATCGAACTCTGACTTTGAAACAGCCCACGTACTCTTGCATTTCATAATAGCTTTGGCCGGCCAGCTGCTTTTCTAGTTTTGCAAAAAACTCTTCCGCCTCGTTAGGAGAAATGCCCTGGTTGACTTTGCCCCATTCAATATCTGAAGCCACATCGGGGTGTTGAACGACAAATCTTTCTTTTGTGGACCGACCCGTTGATGCCCCTGTTTCTACCATAAGGGCCCCATCACGACTTAAAACTCCAAAATTCGCCTGTACCGCGGCTTCAATCAGTTGAGTGGTATTCATAGTTTTTTCACCCTTTCCCCTGTGCATTGGCTGGTTTGAAAACTGTTAGTACTACGAAACTAGTTTAGATGCGGCGTGTTTACCAACTGTTTGCCACTGATTTTTTGACACGCTCGCTCACTCTGCGGGGTCTTCTGGGGCATGAAGCCGGCCCCCTTGAATTTTCACCACCCTATCGGCCACCACTTCTAAATCCTGCGGATCATGTGTGACTAAAAGAGCGGGAATTTTATAGGCCGTGATGATGGTTTTAACCAAATGCCGGGCCTTACCCTTAAGAGCGGCATCCAGGGCCGAAAAAGGCTCATCCAATAATAAAAACCGAGGCTCGCCGATTATGGCGCGGGCCAGAGCCACTCTTTGTTGCTCTCCTCCAGAAAGTAATCCCACTTTGCGCTCAAGAAACCCTGTTAACTCTAAAGATTCAGAGAGTTCGGCTATTTTTTGTCTGGCATCTTTAGTATCTCTGGCCTTTGCCGCGAACTTGATATTTTCAATGGCCGTCATATGCGGGAACAATTCAAAGTGTTGAAACACCACTCCCAAACGCTTCTCCGGTACAGAAAATTTGGCCACATCACCATCCGGAAAAACCCAACTCATTCCGGGGCATGCCTCAAGGCCAATCAACAAACGCAGCACACTGGTCTTACCCGATCCAGATGGTCCCCAGAGGGCCGTGACGCCGTGATCTGGGATTTCCCAAAATGGTATTTCAATTTTAAAATCCCCATAGTCTTTAATTAAATTCTTCACTACCGACATGAATTACCCTTTAACACCGCTGAACACTCGCCCCAGCGTCACAAACAGGCCCCATAAAGCTCCGCCTAAAATTAGAATCACCCAAACCAACTGGGCTGATTCTTCAATCCGGTAAGAGGCCAACAGAGATTTCGCCCTCAGCGCCACGGTCAACTCCTCGGGTGCGATAATGCTTGATAAAGCAAAATCACCCGTGGCCCAAAAAGCTGTAAACCCTGCGGCTAAGCCAATAGCCGCTGACACCTGCGGCCGCGTGATCTTCCAAAAGATCATTGACCATGAACCCCCTAAGGTTCTGGCCGCACGCACCTGGCCCAATAGGGGCGTAAAGGCGCTGTCCACATTGTAGCGGTACATCACAGGTAAAGAGATAATCGCCACTCCCAGAGCGATCAGCAATAAACTCGTTCCTACATCATCGCCGCTGATCAGCCATAAACCAAAACCAGTTACCGCCGCACTGGGTGCCGCATAACCCACTAGAAAACTTTGAAATCGACTGTGGGGCAAACAATAAACCACCAGAGCTAGGAGGATAAACACAAACGCTCCGGCCAAAAAACCTACGGCCAATGTTCCTGCAACATCAGGCCACAAATTCTTAAAACCTGAATGCAACAAAATTCCGATGTCGCCGCTAGCTACCAGTTGCCCCATAACCACCACCAAAACCGCTGACAGAGGAAATAAAATCCCCCAAGGCCAATGTATGAGGTCTGTTCTCAATTTTCGAGACTTTAAACTTTGAGTTTGTCGAGACAACAAAAAACCAAACGCCAACAACACAACTGTTTGCCAAGTGCTTAACACGAGAGCCTCTCCCAAGGCGCCCGACATTCCCATCTTGTTATAGATGAGAACCTCCATGGTTGTTCCCTTAACGCCCCCCAAGATCAGTGGCACGGCAAAACTTGTAAAACTCACGGAAAACAAAAATAAAAAAAGCAACGCAAGATCACGTCGCAAATATCCCCATAGGCCTGCACGCCACAAATCCAGTCGGGTAGCCCCTTCAATCCATGCCAACTCCAACATGCCACCCAATTTGTAGTCGACCATTCGGCTCACAGCTACCGCTACCAAACCCACATTGATCACCCAGTGAACAACTACAATCCCCCACAGACCGAACAACTTAAGCCCCACCTCCTGGGCCACTCCCATGAGCGAAACCAAAACAAATAATGTGGGCACAAGGCTTGGCAAAATGAGAAATAGCTCAAAGACCCTTCGCCAAGTACGGTCTGCAAGAAACAAGAGTCCAAGGCCGCCGAGACTGCCGAACAACAGCGCTCCTGCGGCACTTAAAAAAGCCTGAAGGCACGTGAAATAAAAAACGGGCCCCGCTTCAGACCACAGCGGCCAACGCCAATGATCTACAAAACCAACAATAAGAAGAAAGGGAGATATGAGAAGTACAACGATGGCAAAGCGAATCCAATATGGGCTATTGGCCACGACTGACCTGCACCCAATTTTGCAGCAGCTGATCTTGCATGGTTAGAAATTCTTCCCAACGATTGGCCGGCAATATTTCAAGGTCCGGCAGATCCTTCCACAAGGGATCGCTCTCTACGTTCTCGATGACTGGCAACATAAAGTTGTGATCCGCAATAATTTTTTGTGACGGTGGTTCCAATAAGTAGCGCACAAATTCTTTTGCCAAGTCACATTCTTTACAGCGCTTAGGTACGGCCATAAACTCCACTTGAACCGGGTGACCTTCTTTGATTGCAGCCGCTTGATAACTACGGTCGCCATCTTCGCGCCAATGATAAAGTGGTGATGTCAAATAAGACAGGGTAAGACCCGCTTGTTTCTGCTTAAACAGCCCATAAGAAGCTGACCAAGAGGGCGAAATACTTTGTATGCTGGGTTGGATTTCTTTCAGGTAAGTGAACATTCCCTCTGACCCGTAGACGGCGTACAACCAATACAAAAACTGCAGGCCTGGCGTGCTACTTCGAGGGTCTTGCAAGCTCAGTTGACTTATATATTTTGCATTTTTTAAATCTTCTAAGGACTGCAGCTCTGGCAACTCGCCTTTGCGATAAATAAATGTGATTGGTGCCCAATCGTAGGGTATAAAAACATCTTTTGCGATTCCACGAAGTTCTTCTCGCCACTTTACATCTGATGCCATTTCTAGGGGAAGCCACTCCAGCTCACTTGCTGCCATGTTTTGAGTGAATTGGTCTAAGCCGATCACCACATCAGCCGCCAATTTTGATTTTATTTTAAGCTTTTGCAGCATAATCACTGAATCGCCCGCATTGAGATAACGAACTTTACAGTGGCAGTTTTTTTCAAATTCCTCTTTCAGTTTTGGCCCCGGTCCATAGTCACTCATAAAGCTGGGGTAAGTAAATACGGTGAGGTTTCTTTCAATGGGCGCACTTTCACGCATTCCTTGGGAGTCTTTTTTAAACTTCCAAAGTCCAAAAGCAAAAATGACCGCGGCCAATAAAGTTAATATGATTATGGATTTAATTCGCATAGCAGCCGATTATCATAGCTCGGCTTAAATTACCACCAGATGCCTCGCTGGCGTTTAAAAAAGAAATAATCAAAACCCAAACAGCGCCCTGCCCCAAGCCAAAACATCATCACAAATACGGCAAGATACACCTCAGTGAGATCTCCGAGCGACTGGACATCGGCATAAACGAAGTTGAGGTACAAAAAAATTCCAATCAACGCCGCAGGACGGACCAAAAAGCCCACAATAAAGGAAATACCAATGAAAAATTCACAGCCCGTCAAAAGGTACGAAAAGGCCTGCCAATAAGGCACAATGACGGATTGTATAAGATCTATGTACCACTCTGCCGCCGTGGTGTGAGGAATCCACTCTTGCACTGCGCCGGCCAAGTGAGCTTCCCTCAAATATCCAGTCTCCAGTCGTTCCAGGGCTCCGTGAAAAAAATAATACCCGACATAAATTCGAAAAAACGCCACCGGAAACAGATGACCTACATATTTAATACTTTCTAAAAATGCCACGCCCATGCGACCATACTCCGGCACGCCATCCACTGGTGTCAAATCAATTTCGGACAGTGCTCCTCAAGAAAACACACCTCACATTGAGGTTTCCTGGCCTTACAAACAAGACGCCCATGCTGGATCAACCAATGTGAAAATACAATCCAGTACTTTTTGGGAATCAGTTTCATTAGTTCTCTTTCTATCAGCTCTGGGTTTTTTGACGCCACCAACCCCAGACGCCGACTCAGGCGCCCCACATGGGTATCAACCACCACGCCAGAGGCCACATCAAAGGCATTGCCCAAAACCACATTGGCTGTTTTTCGACCCACTCCTGCAAGCGCGACGAGCTGTTCTAAATCTTGCGGAACCTCTCCACCATAGTGATCCACAAGATCTTGGCAGCAGGATTTAATATTTTTAGCTTTATTGCGAAAAAAGCCCGTGGGTCTGACGTCTTCTTCTAGGCCTGAAAGATCGGCTTCAGCAAACGCTCTGGCCGAAGTGTATTTGGCAAATAGATTTTTGGTCACCAGGTTCACACGTTCATCTGTACATTGTGCACTGAGAATAGTGGCAATCAGAAGCTCCACAGGATTTTTGTGATGCAAGGCACATTCGGGATTGGGATAATACCGCTTCAATAGGCGTAAAATGGCGTCCACTCGATGCTGTTTTGCCTCAGCGTTTTCCTTTTTCGTGACTTTTTTTGCTGAGGTTTTTCGAGTTTTTTCTAGACCTTTTGCCACAATTTCTCCTTGGAAAACTCCGAATCTCGACCAAGGGTCAGATGTAGCCCACTCCCTTTCCTTAGTAAAATAAAAAAAGGGGGATGCCTATGGAAGGACCGCGAGCACCCAAAGAATCTGAGCTTAGCGATGTCATAGAATTTTTAGATCGATATTTAAGACCACAATGTGAATGGTCTATCAGGGACGAATATCCCAACTCGCTTTGCATAAGCAACCAATCCAATATTCGCGTGATCATGGATGGTCCGAAAGTCATCTCTCATGCGGTGGTGAAATACCTAATTATTAAAACAAAGGTGGGTTTGTTTCGGGTGGCGGCCATTGGCAGCGTTCTCACTCACCCCGACTACAGAAGCCAAGGACTCAGTCAAAAAATTCTCAAAGATTGTCTGCAGCTGGCAGAATCACAAGGTTGCGATTTTTCAATTCTATGGACAGACCTCTATGAGTTCTACCGACGAATGGATTTTGAACTGGCGGGCTCAGAGGTTAGTTTTCTTATTGATCGGGAGCTCGCCGCGCCTTTTGACACTCAAATAAAAGTTCTTAACTCCCCTCAAGTCCAGCCTGAAGCACTTTTGAAATTATATGGAGCACACACCGTCACCTCCATGAGAAACGTCAACGACATACGACAATTCTTAAAGATTCCAGATAGTCGTATTTACACGGCGTGGAACAAAGACAACCAGCTTCTGGCCTATGCCGTTGAAGGCAAAGGCGCTGATTTGCAAGGATATATTCATGAGTGGGGAGGCGGCCTTAAAGATTTACTCCCCCTTTTGTCGCATATTTACAGAGAACAAGGGCGAGCTTTAACTATGATCGTCCCCGGCCATTCCACAAACCTGATAAAAAATATGCGTGACCGAGGGCTAAGCCCCATATTCGGGCATCTTGGAATGATTCGCCTTATGAATACCGAGAACGTTTTTACAAAACTTCGACGATATGCCCACTCTATTGGCATCAATGACTTTGTGATCGGAGAAGATCTTGAAAGTCACAGCTACTATTTAGGAGCTGGCAATAATATTTTGAGAACAAAAAAAATTACGCACTTGACCCAATTGTTGTTTGGCCCGCTTCGCGCCTCACACATTGATGCTTTTCAACTAGAAACTGTAAGAAAACTCGAGCAAGTTCTGCCAATACCCATGTGGATTTGGGGATGGGATTCTGTATGATCAAATCGGTCCGCACACAATTACAAAAAGATTTTATTCTCTTAGCGGGAATTCAAATTGCCTCTATCATTGTCGCAGTCATCCTTGTTGCCATCGGCCCCGCCTGTACACCTGAACTTGAAGAGATACAAGCTCCGCTTGGGCCCGAGGCCACACCCGATGCTATTGCCACGGCCTTTATTGAAGCCCTCTCGGGCAATTCCGTTTTGCAGGCAGACACCGGGGCCAGAGTTTACTATGAGAGTAACGTGAGAGTGGATATTGGTTCAGTCAATCTCTTGGCGACCACAGAACGCGAACTCATTCAAAAAGAAGAAGACAGTGAAAAAATCAGGCTCGTCATAAAACATACACAAACAGACCTCACTCAAGGCGATGACCCCGTTGTGACCATCACGGACGACATCATCGACATCTCAAAAGAACAGGCTCTCGCCGCTCTTAAACTCTCCAGCCAAAACCAAAAGTCGTCGGTTATCAAAGAGATGTCTGAGTTGCACGCCAGTGCCGATGAACTCAAAGACACCTATCACAATCTCCGCACCCGAAGTTTTAAGCTAATCCCCCCTGGACCCATCGTTGATTCCTCTGATTGTCGGGGGTTGCCCGGCTGCCAACTGGACGCCACCGAGGTGTCTTATGATGTGGTCATTTGGCAAGGCGAGAAAGAGCTTCAACGTTACTCTGTGTCGCAAGTTTTCAGCCCTCAAATACCCTATTTAATGACCGGTGAAGAGCACCTTCCTGTGGTGCAAGAGTGCTATCGATACTTAGAATCCCTTGATGGCCGCAGCTACTATGTCAGCCGATGTTTTGCCTTAAAGGACTTTGAACAGTAATCAACTCTTGGCCTCCACTAATGCGCCGCAAAGATTATTAATCTCCCTATGAGAGAACGCCGTCTTTTGTTAAAGGTAAGGCCCTTGGAGGTGTTCCTATGAAAAAGATAGCCGTGGTGTTGTCGGGTTGCGGTTTTAAAGATGGATCTGAACTCACCGAAGCTGTGAGTACATTGATTGCACTGTCTGAGAGCCACGCCAACTACAAGGCCTTCTCCCCATCCGTTGATTTTGAGGCTGTGGATCATTTATCGGGCGAACCGCTGGGAAGGAGAAATACTCTTTCTGAGTCCGCTCGTATTTCTCGTGGTCAAATCGCTGATTTAACCCAATTGAATGTGGACGATTATGACGCGCTTGTTTTTCCCGGCGGCTATGGGGCTGCCAAAAATCTCTGTGATTGGGCCAGTAAAGGGGCTAAGTGCCAAGTGCACCCGCAAGTGGAAAAAGCCATTTTAGATTTTCACCAGCAAAACAAACCCATCGGTGCCATCTGCATTGCGCCCGCTTTAGTGGCTCGAGTTTTGGGATCTCACGGAGTAACGGTCACCATTGGAAATGACGTTGAAACTTCGCGCGAGATTGAAAAAACCGGAGCCGTCCACGTCAATTGCCCTGTGGATGATTATGTCACCGACCGCGAAACAAAGGTCATCACCACTCCGGCTTACATGTATGACGCTAAACCACACGAAGTCTTTACCGGCATTCAAAAGCTCGTTCGAGAACTTGTGGAAATGGCTTAGATGTTTTTTTAATAATGAGGTCAATGTGACTCGAGAAGATGTTTCTGATCGCCTAGGAGTTTTCATTTCCAGTGTTTGTATCTTTCACTGCACGGTGGTTCCCATACTGCTCGCAGCCCTTCCGACTCTGGGCCTTCAATGGCTTAACCATAACCCGCAAGTGCATTTTGGTCTTTTTCTTTTGATGCTGATATTGGCATCGGCGGCGTTTGCTTGGAGATTCACCAAGCACCGCTCACTTCGGCCAGGAGTTTGGATGGGTACAGGAGTTTTGCTAGTGGGCCTTGGGCATTTTGTCTTGTCTAATCATCAAACCCATGAAAATCACGGGCAGAGCTCCCATCATCATGGGACCACCCATCACGCCACTATGGCCATAAACCACTCGGCGACGACCATGGCAATTGGCGCCTATGGGCCCACACTTTTTGCCATTGCCGGGGGAATATTTTTAATCATTGGGCATCGGCTGAACCAAAAGTTGGGGCGCCAGTGCTGCCGCGTCAAAGAGATGCATTGATTTTGCTGCAGAAAGCTCCAATCTTGTGATCAATACAATACAATACAATACAATACAATACAATCCAATCCAAATTAGTTTAACAATCAATGCTGTGGAAACTCGAGAGTCAAGCAAGCAAACGATCAACGAGTAGGGCAACAGGTACGTTTTTTTCTAAAATTCGGTCACCTTCTTGATGGCAAATGATCACCTCAGGTATCGACTCACCAAAGACACGCCTTACTTCTCTATATTTTGAAATGTTTGGTGTTCTTTGCACACTGACCTTCGCTTCTACAAACAAAAAAGTACTTGGGTCTTTTTCGATAAGAAAATCTATTTCCTCATTGTCCCGGGATCGCCAGTGATAAATTTTCCAATCTAACCTAAAGTTATTTATGGCTTTATAAATTTCTGAGTAAACCAAATTCTCAAATAGCCCACCTTGCTGAGGAGACGTAAGGATAGGTCCGGGGGAACTCCAACCCTGAAGGCGAGCCGCCAAACCTGTGTCGATAAAATAAACCTTTGGCGCTTTCACCAATCGAGAGGACATGTTGGTCGAATAGGGTTGCGTCACACATACCAAATTCATTTGCTCAAGCACAGAAAGCCACTCTTTGGCGGTTTTGGCTTCGACGCCGGATTCTCTACCCAGGCTTGCGTAATCGACCAACTGCCCCACCCGTCCGGCCAAAAGACGAAGAAACTTCAAAAATTCAGCTCGCTTTTGAATCCCTGCAGACAGGACAATATCTTTTTCCACATAGGTATTGATGTAATCGTCAAGGTAGTCTTTGGCGTTAATCCCTTCTGTGGCGTAAAGCTCAGGCCAGCCTCCTTGGTACAAAATGGTTTGAATGGGAACGTCTAAGTGTTTACGAATTTCATGAATCGATAATGTATTCATGTCAAAGTAGCTGACTCTTCCGGCAAGACTTTCTTTTACATTCTTGTCCAAAAGTATTTGGTTAGAGCCAGTTAGTCGATACAATGTTTGTTGCGATTGGTTCGTTCTTTTCCATAAATCCACTTGCCGCTTGATGGATGGAAATAAATTTGGGGCATACTGAACTTCGTCTATAAACAACTTTCTTCCACGAAATTGACTCAAAAAAACTTCAGGATCGCGGTTAGCTAGCTCTCGGAGTTGGGGGTCGTCCAAGGACACCTCTATAAAAGACGGGTCCAACTTCAAAATGAGACTGGTTTTGCCGCATTGCCGGGGGCCTCGAATGATCTGCACTGCCCTGCGGCTTTCTACGATTTTATCCGAAATATCCCTTTTAATCCACATACTTGGCTATTATGTATTAGGATTCCTTAATTGTCAAAGCGATCTAGACCAAAAGGCCTAAGCTGCGCTGGGGCGATCTCCCTCATGAATGGGCATCGCCTCAACTAATTTTTGTCTTTGAACTTCTGAAGCGCCTTTTTGTGGGAGGGGTTCCACCAAAGATCTTGGAATCGGCCTTGCTCTGATTTTGAATCAAAATCTTTGATTGCGGCAATCGGCTCCTGGGGCCACGAACTTTGTTGCATCACCCAGGCCTCTGCCGCCTGATAAATGGAATGTTCCCCCTCAATCCCATCAATCAACCCGAGCCGAAGCGCCTCATAGGCACTGAAGGAGCGTGCCTCCAACGAGAGCGATCGCAAGGTGGACATGGGTATGCGAGACAACCAACGGCCACCCCCTTTCCAACCCCAGGTGAGACCTATTCGCCGTTGCCAAAAACCAAAATAGCTATGAGGCGTAGCCAACACATGATCAAACGTACTCAATAGCTCCATACCACCACCCAAACAATCACCTTGCACCACACAGATTGTGGGCCCCGGCCATTGGCTCAACTGATCTAGTACTTTAGCAATCACTTGGTTGTCGGCGATGCCTTCCTCCCTCGATTGTTGCTTTGAATAATGCGACAGATTGCCTCCGGCGCAGAAAAATCGGCGTGAGCTAGAGCCAAAAATAATACCCTTCAGTGAATGGCCTGAGTATGTATCGAGCCCATCACGTAGCCTATTGGCTTCCTCAATTCCGAAGCTATTGCCGTATTTAAGGTTATCTAGAGTGATATAAAGAATCTGATTTTTGTTCACGAAGTTTAAAGCCATGCGAAGACAGTATCATATTCCACCACTAGGCACCAACAAGCCACCGGGCCAGGGAGAGCGGGGCGCGCGGCCCCCTTGCGCCGACCCGAGTGGCCGCATGTCGTCTTCGGATTGCGTCACTTCGTGCCGCAACCCGGATACGCCATGCACATCGGGAGGACGCAAGGGGGCCGCGCGCCCCGCTCTCCCTGGCCCGGTGGCTTGCTGGTGATTCATAACATTGTTGATCTACGTTTGAGAAAAATAGCCTGAATACAGCACGATCAACCGCCGCCCTCTATTGCAATCGTTTTTGCTTCTAAAAACATGCTAATTGAGCCCGCCAACTGTCTGACGACTAGGCATTTATTTACATGTAATTTCAAATCTTCGTTTGGGTTGTTTAAAGTTCGATTGGCACCAACAAAATCGGACATCTCCCTGAACTGGACAACTCGTATTTGACTTTCTACCTATCATGGAGAGACCACAACCGCTATCATTTATCGTATAATTTGAACAAAGTTGACCCATCGAACCAGCCTGCATAGGCATCGCTGTCACTTCCCACCGCCCATCAAGTGCACCGCCCCCACCAGAACCTCCACCACTGCCTCCACTTGCTGCGATACAAATTGCTGTTCCGTCATTTCTGTAACCTCGAAGAGCCTCGCCTGTGGGACACTTTTCTAAGTTGGCTCCTGCCGGCTCGCAAATAATTGCTCCAGAGTTGTCATAGCCTCTAAAAGACTCATTGACGCCACAGTTTCCAATGCTGGCAACGATAGATCGGCATATTTGAGTTCCATCTTTTTTAAATCCCGCAGACACTTCACCGGCGGGACAAGCGCCGCCGGTCATGGAGCGAAGGCTGGCACAGCGGCGTGCGCCTGAATCGGTAAAGCCAACAACCACTTGTCCTGGGGGACAGTCACCCACTAATTGAGTTAAAGTACACTGACCGTTGTTGAATGTTCCGCCCAAGGCCAAACATGAATCTTTAGCTGGGTTTCCTAAGTTACATGTGCCTTTACTGGCATTGTATTTACCCCCCAGAGACTCACAGGTGGTTTCTATGCTGTTGTCCACCTGTGTGGGCAACGTGCAATTGCCCGTGGTGGCATTAAATGTACCACCCACGGTCTCACACACTGTTTTTTGATCTGTACCAAACTCACATTTTTTGGTTTGGTCGTTATAAGTACCACCCATTTCTGCACAGGTCTGTTGAGCGGTGGGGCCGGGCACTATTCCCATGTCGCAAGATTGGGTTTTATCATCATACTGACCACCCATGGTGCTGCACACTTGCTGGGGATCAGTATCCACTACACACTTTTGTGTGGCTTGATCAAAAGTTCCGCCCACCGAGGCACAGTTAAATGACAACGTGAGTGGTACACCAGGTTTTCTAATTTCTATATCAAATCGATTGATGTTAAAGGGCACGGGTTTGGCGTCACCAGGGTCATAGGTGAAGTCCACAGTGATCACAGCCGTTGGGTTTTTACAGCCCGTGTTTGCACAACTCGCAGATGCATCGGGTTTCCAGCTGATGTCCATAGAAATCGGACATTGGGATGAGGGATAGGGCGTCATCGTGCCATCACACGCGGCTCCTGTCGCCGTGAATCCATTGCCTGGCCCCGCTGTGGATTCATACTTCACACCGCCAGCGGCATCCATAATTTGGGGAATGGCCTGACCCGCATCCACGACATCTTTACATTCGTAACCACTGGCAGCATCCGCAAGACAAGTGCCGCCCTGATTCACATTGAGATCTTCAACGGTTTTACCCCAGGCTTCTTCATTCACAATAAAACTGCGCACATTTTCGCGAAGGTCTTGTACAGCCAGTCGCATCTCGATGGTCTTTTGACCGCGCAACATCTGAGCCATCATTGACGCCGTTCCGGCAATCACGATGCCCATGATTCCCACTGTGACCATGATCTCAATTAAGGTCATACCTGACTGATTAATTTTTTTGTTGGCAAACATACTTATCCCCCGGTTATCCCACCTTTTATCTTATCGTCATAAGGCCAGATCACTTGAATAAAATACGCCCACTTTCGAAGAAATTTTTCTGAAATTGAGACAGCGAATTGCCTCAAAATGAGAGTTACTAGTTATTTTAAGGGGTTACTATCGAGACTTTGGTATTGTGAAAAACAGCTCCGCTGCCTCATAATAACGGTTACCACAACTGTGATTGCTAAGGCATTGAAACAACGGAGGAAACCACCGATGGATCGCGGAGCTGTAAATCAATATTTAACACTTTTGAGACAGAGTTACCAAGTTACTTCTTACCAAGAAAAGCAAAAAATTATTGATGTGGTTGGTCTTAATTTTGGTTGGCATAGAAAATCTGTGATTAGGGCTTTGAATCGGCCTGATAGTGAACGAAAGAGCCACCCTGGTCGAAAGCGGAAGTACTCAGCGGGAGCCATAATCCATCTGAAAAAGGTATGGCTGAAGATGGATCAAATGTGTTCTAAACGGATGCGGGCGGCACTGCCACGGTGGTTAAAAGATTATAACCACTGCAGCGATGCGATAAAGGAAGAATTGATGAGCATGGGGGCAAGTACGATAGACCGCTACTTGCGAAGCTACAAAGCTCAACTTAAGCGAAAAAACAATACTGGCACGAGGCCTGGCAGTGACTACTTTAAAAACAGGATCCCGATTAAGCCGCTGGATCACAACGTCCATGAAGCTGGGGTCGTTGAGGCGGATACAGTCGCTCATTGTGGCGACTCGTTAAGTGGAGTCTTTGCCTGGAGTCTGACCTTAACAGATGTTAAGACGGGTTGGACAGAAGTGCGAGCCCAATGGGGTAAGTCAGGCATAGGAGTGGTCAACGGTATTACAAATATCGAAGAAAATCTTCCGTTCAAAATTAAAGAATTTTGCTGCGACAATGGTTCTGAGTTCTTGAATCACCAGCTGCTCAACTATATGTCTCAACTTGGCCAGGCACACAAGATAAAGCGTGGTCGTCCATACCGCAAGAACGATCAGTGCCATGTTGAGCAGAAGAACTACACTCATGTACGGCAGCTTTTTGGTTACCATAGAATAGACCAAAAAGAACTCATAGAGTTAATGAACGACATTTACGCTAATGAGTGGTCACAGTTGCAAAACTATTTTATGCCGCAGATGAAGTTAATCAGAAAGACAAGAATAGGTTCAAAGTACAAGCGAGAATACTCAAAACCAATGACACCCTATGACCGAATCATGGCTGAACCAACCATATCCTCAGAAGTGAAAGCTCGTCTAAAGCGGCAATACGACAACCTCAATCCCTTTGCGTTAAAGGAAGCTCTCGACAGAAAGGTCAATCGCTTCTTCAAGCTAGTGAACTTCAAACCCATAAGGAACGCATCATGACCAGACGAAATGACAGAATGCAGGAAAGTAACTCAAGTAAATGGGTCAATATGACAGTTCAAACAGGGGCCGGCTGAGATCCAGAAAGTGTTGCCTCAGTGTTGCCTAAAGGTGCTTTAGAACCGATCGATCAGATACTTGTACGTATCTTGGGCGTTAACGAATTGCATACCCACGCCTGGTCGGCCTGAAGTGCGGCCTTTGACTGTGGTCCACACCACCTTGGCATTCATGAGGCGTTCCGATTTCATGTCGGCCAAATTGATTTTCATTCGCACCAAATCACCCACAGCAAAGACTCTGGGGCCGTCAAACTCACAATAGGCACCCCCTTTTGAAAGGTTGTACATATTGCCAGAAAGTGAATCGCCTTCCATGATGGCTTCCACTTCAGCCACCTGGTTGGTGCGAAAACGTCTGAATTTTTGTTGTGGAATATTTTTTGAAACCACTAGTTTGCGGGCCAATCCGAAAAGGGTTTTTTCTTCTACGGGTTCTTGCACCACATGAAGATGAGGCATATCAAATGCATTGTAAGTATCTGGTAGCTGTTTTTTTTCTGTAATTAGAATAATCGGGAAGACGTGTCCTTCATCGGTAAGTTCTTTTAAGTGTTCATAGCCTTCATCGCTGAGCTGTCGAGCATGACAGATCATTAGATTAAAACATTTACTGTTAAGGACGTTGATTAAGCCCACTCGATTAAAGGTAGATTCAATTTGGTAGGGCAATTTAGCTTCCAGGCGCATTCGAATTTGTTCGGCATGAAAGCGAGACTCACTGAACACAATAATTTTTTGCATGAAGGCCCTCCCTATCCCAATTCCTTCTTATCGGCAGATTTTTCCAGACGTTTAGAGGGGAATGCTAAAAAATATAAAATTTTTTTTATTTGAATTTTTTGACTATTTTGTGAACAGTGGATGGACAGAGACTTTGTCCTTATAAACCACTTAGCCTCCGAATAAAACTAGGTTTTCATGCTGATCGATCAATGGTGCCGGGATGACACTCAAAATTACCCCGACACCCCACGTTGACTTAAACAGGATACTTAAGGCCGGTTTTGCCCACCCATTCACCGCGAGGGCGATAGATTCTGTTGTTGCTGAATTGCTCATAAATATGAGCTAACCATCCAGAAATCCGAGAAGTGGCAAAAATGGGCGTGTACAAATCTAGTGGTATGCCCATTGAGTAGTAAACAGTGGCTGAGTAGAAATCCACATTAGGCAACAAGCCTTTTTCACTCTGCACAGTTTTATCAATAATGGCCGACATTTCATACCACTTGGCTTCACCGGCTTTTTTCGTCATCAGCTCACTCATACCACGTAGGATCTTCGCACGAGGATCTCCGTTTTTGTAAACCCGGTGACCAAACCCCATGACTTTTTCTTTGTTTGCCAGAGCATTTTTGATCCATTCCTGAGCACTGGCCACATCGCCAATGGATTTAAGTGTCCGCATCACTTGCTCGTTCGCGCCCCCATGCAATGGCCCTTTTAGAGCACCGATGGCACTGGTCACTGCCGAATAAATATCGCTCAATGATGAAGCTGTAACTCTTCCCGCAAAAGCCGAGCAGTTAAGTTCGTGATCTGCGTGCAAAATCAAACAGGTGTCCATCACTTTAACAGACTCAGCATCGGGTTCTTTACCCGTTAAGGTGTACAGGAAATTCCACGCCACGGTCTTGTCGGGATTCGCCGGCAAATAGTCTTTACCCTGACGGAGCCGTTCGAAAAGTGTCACGAGCTGCCCCATTCTCGCTGTGAGGCGCATGCCCACTCTTTGTTGAGCCGCCAAATCGGTACTCTGAGACTCATCATCATAAAGGGCCAACATTGACACTGCTGTACGCAACCATGCCATGGGATGCACATTTTTTGTGGGCATTTGCTTTAGAATTTCTAGCTGAGCTTGCGGCAGCATGATGTAGCCATTGAGTTCTTTTTTAAAAACAGTGAACTCTTCTGGCGTGGGCAGGCGGTCGTTCCACAAGAGGTAAACCACTTCTTCAAAATTAGAATGTTCAGCCAAGTCCTCAATGGTATAGCCTCTGTAACACAACGTCGCATCAACGATGGATGAAATCCCCGTGGTACAAGCCACAACTCCCTCTAGGCCTCGGTCTACTGCGCCCGAATAAATCTCTGCCATGCTCTTTTCCTTTCACTATGCTCTGCGGAGCCAGTCTACACGAGATTGCATTCTTGTAAAAGGCTTGTTCAGCTTTTTGCTAGCTTGATGACGCGATCTTTGACCTCGGCCACGACCACCGTCAAGTCGCGGGGAGGGGCTTGCCCTCCTAAATAGTTTTGCACTTGATACAAAACCTCATTGCGCAACTCATGCACGCCACGCTCTGGGGCATTCAGTATGGCCTTAAATAGTCGGTCTTGCCCGAAGGGTTCACCTTGTAAATTGGTGGCATTGACCACGCCTGGAGTGCAAAATATGAGGCGATCTCGAGGATTCAATGCCACCGTCGCCGATTCAAGCGCCGCATTAAATCCTTTTTCGATGGGTCCACCCACAGTGGTTAAAGCCTTTAACTCACCGCTGCCATACTCTTGAACGAGGGCCACCACTTCACCCACCCGACAATAAGACAGGACAAAGTCACGACGATTAAACATTCCATAAAAAACGTCCGCCGACTCGCCCACCTCTATGTGCGGGGCCAATTCGTTAACCATCAATTGCACCACGACGTGGGGTTCTGATCCTTTTCGAGCTTCCATTTGGCCAGTGAGTTTAAGCAGGACCGACAACAACAGTGCCGACATGGCATGCCCTGAAGATCCAGCCACGATCATTCCAAACTTGGCCCGATCTTCGTGTTCAAAAATATCAAAGTAATCCCCACCCTTTACGGGGCTAGGTACAAACTTGCTAGAAAACTCTATACCTTGAATGTTCGGCAATTCTGTCGGAACAAGTGCCTTTTGTATGGCCTGACTCAATTTCAGATCATGCTGAATGCCGGCAATGAGTTTTTCCAATTGCTGATTCGCCACGGCCAGCTCCTCGCGAAACACTTTGAGGTCTTGCTCCCGGTGGGACACTTCTTTTTCTAGTTGTGAAATTCGAGCCTTGAGTTCGTCGTGCGATTGGTCTGCCATTAAGTTTATTGTTAAAACTATGACGACTGCTGTCAAGCAGCCCCTTTTCATCAATGGGGTCAGAACATAACGCTAGCTGCCAACAGAATCTCTTGAAAACGCAACGTCCCTACTCTAACTCAAAGGTATGTGCGTGGGGGAGAGCGACGATATCTTAGACCGGCTGCAAGCCGGGTTCATTCATCTGCAAAAAGGCCAAAGCGGTGGCTTAATTGCCCTGCTTACTGAAATCGAAACTTACCTGCAGCCAACATCTATGGGTCACGAATTACTTTTTGAACTTTCAATTATGCGCGACCATATTCTCCATACAAGCAAAGACGAACCTTCTTTTGAATCTTTGAATCGCTGGTTTTTTTGCGAATGGGGCTTCAATATCGTGCACCCCGATAGCATGACAGGGGAAAATCACTTTCTGCCCACGTCGGCGTTTCAGGCTCGACAGGGGCATCCATTGATCGCAGCTATTTTTTACCAGCATTTGGCAAAGGATTTAGGTATCCCCTGTGAGATCATCAATATGGTCGACACTAATATTATAAAAACTCGACTCAAAAACAAAGTGGTGTTCATAGATCTTTTAAAAAAAGGCGAGCCGCTTAAAGAAGAACACTTTCTCGAACAAATCAACACCTGTGGACATCGCCGCAACATTGATCTGCTCTCCCCGTTAGATATTCTTGACGGCCCAGCGCTACTTAGAGTTTTTCTCCGGCGCCTGGCTTCATTATTTCGAGCCACATCAAATAAACCGGCCCTTATCAAAACCCTTTCTGCCAAACTTTTATTGGAGCCCGCAAACATTCAAAAACTGGCGGAACGAGCCATCTTGTGGCGTGACGTGGGTGAGCCTGAAAAAGCACTGAATGATTTAAAACGATACTTTGCTTTTTCTGATAAGGCCCAAGCCCCGCAAGAAATAAAATTGATCTTCTATGAGCTGCAAGCCTTTCAAATGGCTGCTCGCCCCGAGCTTCTTCACTAGCTGCAAATTTTATAGACGCTGATAGGCCTGAAACACATTTTGCGTGTGCAAACGAATTTGCGCCAATGCCACAAATATATCGCCCAAGGCCTGCACACAGGCCACCGGCTCTGATTGAACCAATTTATGCATCCCAAGTAGTTCTGTGGTTACTCGCGACGTGTAACGATCATCATTAAATTTAGCTAATGGATCTTCTTTTTGATCCTCAGAGGCTGATTGAGCTTCCGTTAATCGCACAAAAACCAATTCATAGTCAGCGAGAATCGATTCGAAAAACACGGCCAGATTTTTGCGATTGTCAGTAGAGACAACAAGGCCTTGTTTATTCATTTCCAAAATTCTGTGCACTACAAATCGAGACTTGTCTGCAATACTCTCAAGCTCATGGGTGAGTCGCAGCAATGCTTGAACCCTCTGACTTTGGGTTAACGAAAGTCGACTCTGCATCACAGTCTGTAAAAATTCATTGAGCTCCACGTGCACCTTGTCCGTGATGCTCTCGTATTTAAAAATACGATCCACTTGCTCTGACTCTAGACTGCCTTTGGTCACCAATTCGTGAGTGAGCTGCAAAACGCTTTCGACCATGGCCGACATTTTTTTTATTTCTTGAACCGCTTGCTCGAGCGCCAGCGTCGGGGCGACCGAGGTGAAATGCCCCAACAAAGTGAGTTTTTGAGGCTCTTTATTTGCACTGGACTTTGGAAACACCCATTCAATCACCTTGCGAGTGGGCCAGAGCAGTAGCAAAAACAAAAACACCAAAGACACGTTAAATAACACATGAGAGATCGGCACATATAGCAAAAGACTTGGTCGTAGATGTCCTAAGTTTTTAGCAACGGCACCACAGGCCCGAACAAAATCTTCAAACGCCAATGAAACCACAACGGCCATAGCCAGATTGCTGAAAAAATGAAAAAAACTACCCCGCTTTGAATTTGTACCCACATCCAGTGATACTAAAAATGCCGGAAGTGCTGTGCCCACGTTAATACCCAAAACCATAGCCAAGGCCATCTGCACAGTGATCACTTGAGCACTTAGAGCCGCCATCACCAAACCCAACATGGCAATACTCGACCGCAACAAGGCCGCTACCAGAGCTGAGACAACCAACAGCTCCCAATAAAGAGCGCTACTTGGTCCATATACTGGGTTTAGAAAACTCAACGACGCATTGGTAAATCCACTACTTAGTAACCCGTACCCCAAAAGTAGCAACCCTACCGAAAACACCCCTCGCCCTATTTGCGAAAGCCACTCCTGTGGGGCGTAAAACATGGGCAATGCTCCCACACCAAGCAAATAAAGTTCAAAGTAACCCCTTGGCAGTAAAAATAGCACTGAAGTCAAAGCCGTTCCTAAATTTGAACCCAAGAGAAAGGCCATCAATTGATTCAGACTAAATAACCCCGAACCAGCAAACCCCACTCCCATAAAGGTAGTGGCAATACCCGATTGTACAAATAGGGCCACAAACAAGCCCGACAGGGCCGAAATAAAAACATTCTTACTCATAAACGACAAGGCCCAGCGAATCCATGCACCAAACAAAAACTGCAGCGACTCTGAGAGCAAGCGAAGGGCCAATAGGACAAGTCCAAGTCCACCAATGACAGATACAATCAGATACCAAATATTTGCCGAAAAATATAAAGCCATTTGCCTTCCTTAAATCAGTCTAATCAATTTATTGTCCTGAACACAAGTACATGTCATATCGAATCGATCTCCCTTTAAATTGGTGCTGATAGCCGGTTTTCAATTCCGGTGCCTTAATAGGCCGCTTCACAACCACCCGATGAGTGGCCACCTGCAGTGCTCGCTCCAACAATAAAACGTCAGACTCGCCATCCACCGGATCATTTTCCTGCAATACCTGCATTTGTTTTTTCGATTTTGCCGGCTTTTTGGGATCAGGAAACATGGGATCAAGATAAATCACCTGGGGGCGTTGATGCACAGGCAGCGCTTCTAAAAATTGTATTGAGTTAGCCTCAACAAGCTTCAAGTGATTCAGACATTTTGCCAACGTTTCAATGCCCGCTTGAGCAGCTCTTACCATACCGTCTCTCACCAACTCCACGACCAGTGAATTCTTCTCCACAGCCACTACGTCAAAACCAGATGCCGCCAACACCAACGCATCCGTACAAAATCCGGCCGTGGCATCGATAACTTTTGTAAGCCCCAAAGGACCTCCCAATGCCTTAAACAAGATGTCGTTTCGCCCAAGCCGTGATTTCAATCGATGGCCCACAGGCCCACCCACTAAATCTACGGATACAGAAACCGGCGACTTCATGCCTAAGGCTGTGGCGTGCATCCGACCTGAGGAGCGAAATAAAATAGTTGATGAATTCATCATGGCAAAAGAAATAAAATTGTTAATGTCACACTCACCGCTATATGGAGAGCTAGTCCATAAATTTTCAGCTGACGAATCGATGATGAAACCGGCGATCGACTGGCGGCCAAGGCTTGCGTCGTTAATATTACCAACCACCAAACAGGTAAGGTTAAAATAAAATGTTTATAGTCAATCGGACGCAACCAAAAGCTACCTGCATACAATAGAGTGATGAGGGCTAAAATGGCAATGAGGACCCCTCGGGCTCTATCAAAACCCAGTCTCACTAAAAATGTTTTTACGTTGAGCTGTCCATCGTTCATTAGATGGACAAATTGACGGGTCAACAGCACCCATGCGGCCATAAATCCAAATAGTGTGCCTAAATACAAAACCTCAAAAGCTTGGACTTCTCCAGCTACACGGGCCACACCATAAGTGAGAAGCGGCCCCAAACAGAAAAAAACAGTGATCTCGCCAAGGCCCACATACTTCAACCCTCGGCCTTTAAATGAATATCCCAAAACTCCAACGGCCGCTCCCAGTCCAGCCAACAACAAGAAACGAGGTTGAGAAATTATAAGTGGCACACCGATCAAAGCCCCCACAGCAGCACTGACCATGGCCCATCGTCGAAGCTGATAGGCCGGCACCCATCCTCGTTGAATCACTTGGCTGCCACTATTTTTACCCCTGCGATCCACACCGCGCACGTGATCGCTGAAATCATTAAACATAAACACAGCACCATGCAAAAACCACACAGACAATAGCGCTAACCCTAAAGCTCCCCAAGTCATGGAGAATCCCTGCGACCACAAATAAGCCGCCGTTACAATCATTGGCCCCAGAGTTAACGATAGAAGTTGCGGCCGCCAAGCCTTTGACAAAACAATCAGCGCAGATGGTGATCTCAGCTCACTGGTGGGCAACACACAAAAGGTCATCTGTTGAGATGATTCGATTTGTCCGAGCGAAGGCACAGGCAACGCCCGCTCAACTTCAGAAAATGTACCTAGTATATAAGCAGAAAAGTCTTGATCCTGTCGAGAAAGCGTTCGGTAGGTCACTGTCATGGAGACTTTCGCCAATAAAGCAATTCGGGCAATCGCTCTAAATCAGTTCTCACGCCTTGTTGAGATAGCGGTAGCATATCAGCTAGAGCATCTAGGTGATGGGAATAGAGCTGAATTAATTGTGAGTTGATTTCATCAAAACGCTCTAATTTACCATTGAAAAATTCAACTCCCACCAAAGCCAAAACGGCCTCCATCGAGGAGCACTCTTTCAATTCAGAACGACGGTCCTCTGTGAGTTGGGCCGATAAAAATGCCCCAAAGGAGTTAAGATAACCTGACTTCAAATCGCCTAAAACGGCTTTCCTTTCATAATTTCGAATATCAAAATCCAAGAGGTCGTCACTACGCTGAAACAATAACCCTAAAATCACGCCCATTTCATCAAGCAAATGGTGTAACGGTTCGCTGTAGTTATCGGCACAAATAAACGGCGCTCGCAGACACCAACGAAAGAGCGAAGCTGTTTTTAGTTTGTGAACCCTGTCCAATTGGTGCAGGTCCACGTTCCAATCTTCAATCAACGAATCCTGAATCCACTCACCTTCTAATAAATCAGAAATCATCTCGGCGGTGTATTGAATCAGCTTTAAATTTCCATATCGAGAGAGATTCACCATCACCCGGGCCAATAGGTAATCGCCGGCTAACACGGCATATTCAGGGGTGTATTTTAGCCAGGCCGCTGGTTTATTTCGGCGAAGATGAGACCGGTCCACAAGATCATCATGCAAAAGCGATGCATTATGGATAAACTCTATGGTTTGGGCCAATAGGTGTATCTGTTGGGATGAAAGCGACAAATGTTCTGAAAGACGTTGAATTAACTTTGATCGAAACCCCTTGCCATGGGAAAACAAATCGTCGTAGAGCGCATTGAGTTTGGGCAAGTAAGCTGGGAAATCTTGAGCATCGTAGATTTTAAGGTTGCGCATAGCGGGGTTTTAACAGATGGGACTGGGACACACAAGCCTCTGTTTGCATAGAAATCCTTTGCAACTTCAAATACTTGGCTCTGCGGCAAAAAGCCAAAGACGGGAATGACTGGGGCAACAACCACAACGGCCTTCGAAAGGGGTTCTGATGATTTTCAAAAAAGACTTCACCGTTCGATTTGACCAGGCCGATCCCGCAGGTATTTTGTTTTTTGGGCAGGCCTTTTTTATAGCTCATCAGACCATTGAAGAATTTGTGAATCATCTTGGCATAGAATGGAAAGACTGGTTTCAAAATGGTCAATGGGGCGTTCCCATTCGCCATGCTGAAGCGGATTTTAAGCGACCGCTCTTTCCGGGCCATAAATATCTAGCCCAGCTCCAAATTGAAAACTTGGGCAACAGCTCCATCCGGTTTCAAGTCAAATTTTTCGATGGCGATTCTGTTTGCGCCCATTTGATTTTAAGCCACGTCTTCACCGACGTAAACACGCTAAAGAGTCGCCCCATTCCCGAAGACCTTCGAAAATTATTGCTCCCGTATGAGGTCAACGAGCTGCCCGGTACGAACCTTGCCTAAATCAGTTTCAGGCCAAACCTCAACACTATAAGTGGAACGAATCTGCTCGTAGGGGTGAACGAGTCCTGAAAAAACACTGACCAGGTCAGGCACCATGGATTCAAGAGATTGATGATAAATAAGGGCTACTTCATACCCCAGGCGGTCTGAAGGCAGCGGCACCAAGAGCAGTCGAGAATCAAGGCCGCGATCATCAGCCAAAGAGTGGAGTGTGTGATTCAGGCGATTTAAATTCACCAACTCTCCACCCACTTTCACCACTTCATCATTGCGTCCCAATACTCTTAATTTGCTACCATCCCAAGCACCCACATCAGATGTTTGTAGCCACCCATCCACCTTTGGATCAGAAAATTCCACGTTATCAGCCGTAATTGTGGCAAGTCCCGTTAACAACGACCCACCTTTTAACTGAATAAGATCATTGCCCGCCAACTTTACTTCCAAATGAGACAACACCTCTCCCCCCGGGACCAGCTCAGGAACATCTCTCAGTGTATCTAACGATGCGGTAGCCACTTGCGAACCGGCCTCAGTTAGACCATAGCTGGGCAACAACGGCCACCCCAACTTTCGAGCCAACAGATAGATCCCCTCGCGCATGGCGCCGCCACCCACAATAGCCACTCTCAGATCTCTAGGAGCCGGCAGTTGCATGGACACTAAATCATAAACTTGTGCCGGAACCAAACTTGTCACGGTCACCGCATTTTCATCACACAGTTTTTGAAAACGCTCAGGATTCCACTTCCAATTCTCAGGAGCCAAAACTTTAGCGCCTGTCAGATGCGACCGAGCATAAATCGACAGTCCTCCCACATGAAAGTGAGGCAACACATCCAACCACACATCCCGAGCTCCGAGATGAATATGATCAATCACGGCTTGCGCAGAAACCAACAATGCTCGCTTGCTCAACGCAACTAACTTTATTTCATCTGTGGCCGAGGTCCCCGATGATGCCACCCAAATATGGCCCGGCAAATGGGGCAAATCACTTACTTCTATTTGTGTTTTTTGCGCGTCAGGCATACGCGGATTGAGAAAAACATGACTGTTTTTCTCATCTTCCCAATCAACAATCGGGTTCATGATATCGGTCTCCATGGTTCATGCGTCAACGTGCTGTCTAATCCCCAACCAGATCCCATTGGTGGTTCAATAAAACGACCGTGTTTCGTAACCATTTGAGAATAATTGCTTGCCGAATAAAAGTAAAGGTTTTGCAAACCACAATCTAACAATCGCTCAGGATAAATATCAGCAAGGTCACATGCTGCTGATAAAGCTGCAAGCTGACCCACGGGATGATCCATGGAATGAGTCACCACAAACTGCAAATCACTTTGCGCAAATCGCTCAACAATTTTTACCCAATTTTGACGGGCCGGTTTCAATACAAGAACTGAAACACCGCTCACATCTTCGATTTCAAATGGATCGGCCCCCATATCTAGCGCCAGTCGAAGTCCATAGGTTTCTGCCAAGCTGGACCACGAATCAGAGTCAAAAAAACAGGGGTCCTCAATAAAATCAAGGTGGTCGCTAAGCCAGGGCTGCACTTTTGCCATCCATCGAGAGAAGTTTTCGTCAGAAAAGTATTCGTTAAAATCAAGACGCAATTTCAACGGCGACGCTATCTTCTGGCACAAGTCATGAAGTGCGCCTGTTTCCGCTTCTATGTCGCGGCCCATTTTGATTTTTATTGTTTGATAGCCCTCTGAAATCACATTCTGGAGACTGAAATTGTGCAAATCTGTCACCAGGTAATGGTTAGAGATCTGTGATACATTTTTGTAAAGTGAGCGCGACGTTCTTTTCGTTTCAGCCTCCGCCTTGGCCCACTCAAGGGCCATTGTTGCTAAAGAGGTGGGAGAACCTTCGGCCATAGATTTCAAATGCACCGCAAGCGGCGGGTCTCCAAATTCCAAAAGCGGATGTAAATCGCTGTACCCGACCCATCCATCTTCGAACACCACTTTTAAAAGGGCTCCGCTCCACTCTGTATTTGAGTGAAGGCGATTTCTCGACGAGTTCGCCGACAAACTATAGGGAGACCACAATATGTTCATCGCAAAACAAGGCCCAGGGCCATTTGCAATCCAAATAGAATATGAACAAGAGACGAACGAGCCAAATAAGAATTATAAACAGGACCTGGGGGTGTTCGCCAAACATCCCTTGTTACCAACCACGCCACTGGCGCACTTAGTAGGGGCAACAAGGTGGCCCACACATAGCCCCGCTCCCACCAATAACCCAAAAGTAAAAAACTGAGCGCAAAGAGAAATAAAATTTCGTATCTGGCGAAGGATTCGCCAAAGCGCACAGCCAATGTCTTTTTGTTGGCCCTTAAGTCCTGATTTCGATCACGCAAATTATTAATAGCAATTAGAACTGTGGCCAAAAACCCCACCTGGATACCGGCTACCAGAACCGGCGAACTGAACTCGCCCGTGTGCAGATAAAAAACGCCACCCACTGCCACAAGGCCAAAAAACAACACCACGAAAATGTCGCCCCAACCTTTATAGGCTAATGGAAATGGACCTCCCGTGTAGGCATACCCTAAAATTAAAGATAATACTCCGATGGCAACAATCACCCACCCGCCCTTAATCACTAAAGGCACGCCAAAGGCAATAGCTAAAAGAAAACTCAAAAGGCCCCCAGTCATCACCCAGCGAGGGGAAATCAAGCCTTTTTGGGTGACCCGTACGGGTCCCATGCGATCTTCTCTGTCTGCACCTTTTTTAAAATCGATGGCATCATTGATAAGGTTAGTGCCAATTTGAATCATCAACGCCGATAAAAGGGCAAAGACTGTGATACTCCAATCGATTAGATAACCCTCGGCAAACACGAGAGCCGTGGCCACAACCACCGGCACCACCGCCGCTGAGAGAGTTTTCGGTCGAAATGCTTGCCACCAATGACCCACTGACATGGACACTATCCTGATTAAGGGTATCGTGGAAATTTAGAAAAATCCGGCTTTCGCTTTTCAACAAATGCGTTCTTTCCCTCTTTGGCCTCTTCAGACAAGTAATAAAGAAGTGTGGAATTACCGGCCATATCCAAAAGCCCCATTTGTCCGTCGCAATCTGCATTCAAGGCGGCTTTCAAACATCGAATGGCCATGGGAGAGTGTTCTAAAATTTCTCTGGCCCACTTTACGGTTTCAGTTTCAAGTTCAGAATAGGGCACCACTTTGTTAACTAAACCCATCTCCAACGCCTGATCCGCATCATACTGGCGACATAGGTACCAAATCTCACGAGCCTTTTTTTGACCCACTATGCGAGCCAAATAACTGCTACCCAATCCTCCATCAAAGGAGCCCACCTTCGGACCCGTTTGGCCAAAGCGGGCGTTGTCAGCAGCAATTGTCATATCACAAACCACATGCAAAACATGCCCGCCGCCAATGGCATAACCGGCGACCATGGCAATCACTGGCTTAGGTATGTAACGAATCATTTTTTGCAAATCGAGGACATTCAATCGAGGCACGCCATCTTGCCCCACATACCCACCGTCACCACGTACTTTTTGATCTCCACCAGCACAAAATGCATCTTTACCTTCGCCAGTGAGAATAACCACACCGATACCTGAATCCTCGCGGCAAATCTCAAAGGCATCTTTAAGTTCTTTTACGGTCAATGGGCGAAAGGCATTGCGAACCTCAGGGCGGTTAATGGTTACCTTAGCGATACCCTCAGGCGTCCGCTCCAAGCGAATATCTTCGTAATCTTTCATCTTTTCCCAGACTATGGGGTCCATATTAACCTCTTCGTGGTTGGTCATTTGTATAAATAATGAAGACGGCGGTTGCAGTGACCCCATGGCTACAATGGCTCCACACATGGAATCAAGGGCTATCTTAGGAATGATGGGCCTGTTTCAACATTAAACCCTTGACCCCCACCGATAACCGCTGTAACGCTGGGCGTCCACAGGACGTGGTACACAATCTTCTGTATCTAAATAGGGGGCTCATTATGAAGTTTTTAGTTTATCCATTCGTATTAACGGCCATTTCTACCCTGATTTTGTCATCCTCTGCTTTTGCCACACCGGGCGGCCCAGATTATCTTTGCTATAGCGATCAAGAATATAAATTCTTATTTTCGGTTTATACGGCCGATGAGGCCGGCAATGAGTCCTACCTCACCACCAATCTTGGCGGACGCACTTACGACCGACGACTCGATGGCCAATTCGAATGGGGAAAAGACGCGCGGCTCAATGATGCCACTCATTTAGCCCGCTTCGTGATCGTAGCGAAATTCAATTCAGAGAAACAACTATGGGACGCTCAAGTGCACTACCCCGATGTGCAAAAAAAATATGATGTTAAGTCATCGGCCATTGAAATGATTTGCCAGAAATACTCTGACGAACTCTACGATAAACTCTTAGATGAGGGCTATTAGCCTCTTCGTGATTCGATGAGCGAGACTATCTCTGCTGGTTTTTCAAAAATAATTCTGTGCCCAGAATCGGCAACACTGGCAAAATCCGCATGGGGCCAATGGGGTTTAAGGTCCTCGGCTAAACTTGAGTAGACTGAATCATTGCCCCCAGTCACCCAGATGAGTTTTTCTTGATACAGCTTGAACTCATTTTCATCCCAATCCTGACGACCAACACTCCACTTGTGCAATGCCGCTGCCAAAAGTTCTCGGCTAAAATGTTCTTCTTCTCGCGCGGGAGCAGAAACTGTTGTTGCCAGTGCCGGCTGTTCGTTCCAACTCTTTATTAGTGTATTCCATTCTTCGGATAAAAATCTCTGCGACCATTGATCGTCTGCTGCTTGGCGCTTTTTTCGATCTTCTTTACTTTTAATGACAAAACGAGAAGAAATAATAAACACTTGCTCCCAGAGATGGGGCGCAGCACGGAGCACGTGTAAAGCTAATCGGCCACCTAATGAATATCCAATGAGAACATTCTTTCGTCGCCGGCCCATTTTATTTTCTAGCACCCACTGATTAAAGACTTCGGCCCACGCGTTCATATCTTGCGTGGGTGCCAATGCCGTGGGTACACGAAACAGCTCCGGTGAAAACGTATGCCATGTCTTTGGCAAAAAATCCCAATCCTTCGCCTGTCCCAAAAATCCATGTAGACAATAAAAGTTCACATCCATTACTGATTGTAGCTTTCCCAAAAACAGTGGGTTTGTTCTGGATCAGGCACCAACTCAAGAATGCACGCGGCGTCTGGCAAGTTCAATTGGCTGGGAACTTGCGACCATTTTTCATAGTTCCATCTAAACATTTTAGCCCAGTTTTCAAAACTCAATGTATGATTGTTTTCAAAGTTTCGGTCATTAAAGAGCCGGTGAAAGATCATTCCCCCAGAGTTGTTCACCACCACAATACGAAGTTTTTGACAACGAACTTGGGCAGCCACCCACAAACTGTTGAGGTCGTAAAGCGCACTAAGGTCACCTACCACAGCCCAGGCTTCTGACTCTGAGTCGGACATTCCCAAAAATGTAGACACCAACCCGTCAATTCCATTGGCCCCTCGGTTACAATGAATTTCTAAATTCTTATCTTCAATGGTGGCCGCCAGATCCCACTCTCTTATGGGCAAACTATTTCCAATAAAAACGGCACTGCCTCTCGGCACCAATTGCGAGAGAAAGTGGATCATCCCAGGCTCAGATTTTGGATATCGATCAAACAAACTTGCCATTGAATTTTGAGCTCTGTCTTTTTGGGGGCGAGCTTCAAAGTTAATTTCTGACAATTGAGCCAACGGAACAGGCAAAGCACTTTTTCGCCCCAATCCCGAAAAGGGTAAATCACTCACACTCAATACAGGCCAGGACTTAAGATCTCCCTCTAGATCTCTCCAAATTCTCGCAGTCGGCACTCTACCCATTCGGATAAGACCATCGCAATGCTTTGCATATTCACGTAAAGCCCGCTCTCCACCGAGCACTCGGAAGTTTTCTAAGTCGGGATCTTCGCGCAGCCCTGAAGCCGCCTCCAAATACACCGCACTTTGCAATTGCAGAAGTTTTTCTTTGACTAGGGGTCGGTCTTTTTTCTCAAGCCCTGCTACAACCACGAGCGGACGACTCACTTTTTGAAAAAAAGCTTTCACCTCAGTATCTGAAGTCTCCAGTGATTGCCACGGCTTTTGACGGTCCAATTTTTCTACACTGGGGAACAAAGAAAAATGGGAGACTTCGCTATCGATTAGGGGTTCATCATAGCAAATGTTTATATGGGTAGGCGCATTGGCCGAAAGCGAAAGATCACTAAAAGTATCTTCGCCACCCACGTAATCCAATGACTTATCCACATACCCACTGAATAAACCCACTTGTTCGATGCTTTGTGGGGCTCCACTTTTTCGATAGCGACGAGGTCTATCAGCTGACACTATCACCAACGGCAATCCCGAGTAGTGGGCCTCGATGACCGCCGGCAACAGCTCTGCCACTGCCGTTCCCGAGGTGGTAACCACGGCCACCGGTCTCCGCTGCGACTTCATTCGTCCCAACGCAAAAAATCCAGCGGACCGTTCATCAAAAAAATTCCAAAGCCGAATTCCCTCAGCAGCTGATAACACTTTAACTAAGGGAGCGTTACGGGCGCCAGCACAAATGATATATTCGCCCACTCCCCAATGGCTCACTTTTTCAATTAGATTTTTAGTCCATGCAATATTCATAAACCCAACATCGTCTTAACTGCCAGTTGTTTATTGAGCAACTCTTGCCACTCACGGGACGGCTGGCTCTCTGGCACCACCCCGCACCCCACGCCTAAAAAGGTTTTTCCCTTCACCCACTGCACATTTCGAATAGCCACTAAACATCGGCCACTTCCATCAGCCCATCGAACCCCAAAAGGAGCACCAAACCGGGCCCTGTCCATATGGCCGTCAAGATTTTTTAACCAATGAAAATCAACTGTTCGCGGAGCCAGCCCCAAAGCCGGTGTGGGGTGCAGATCGCGGGCGAGCATTTCAAAATCTAATCCGTTCTTGGACTCTACAGTGATATCTGTACGCAAATGAGTTAAGGTGCCCACGTTCCACTCATAGGTAGGCGATACAGATGGCGTTCCATAAGTGGCAAGTTCTTCTAGTAACGCATCCACCACCAATTGATGTTCATTTTTTTCTTTAGGATCATCCAATAGCGAGTGGTCAGAGGCCGAAAGCCGTGTTCCCGCAAGGGCCATCGTGCTTAGATGATGTCTCGCCTGATCCCATTCAAACAGCAGTTCCGGTGTGACCCCTAAAAGACCCCCATCGTCCACTCCCCAAACACCATAGACACTCGACCCGCTGCCCTTGTTGAGTGCTGAGAGCAATACTTTTTTTCGTTCGTCGGCAGTAAGACTTCCCTCAGAGGAGGCCCAAGCCAACGGCACGGCTTTTTTCAACACGTGAGTATCGAAATGCTTACCAATAAAGTTAAATTTTTCAAAAAACTCCTCCTGACCCAAGCTTGAAAATTGCCGAGAACACGGCACAGAATCCGGAGATTTTTTTAAGGCCTCGACCAATAGAGACGGACACACGACGCGGTTGTTGGTGAACACCACCCAGGGTTTTTTGTTTTCAAGGTAAAAATCGGGAGCATAGAAGCTCACCGCCGAAGGGGAGGCCGATTCTAGAGCCAAAGCATCGCCCCACCCCACACAGAGCTGACCGTTGGCCATCCCTACAATGGCGCCTCGCATTAACAACTGTTGAATTTCTCTATCGTCCACCCGCACTCCTTTTGAAGGTATCTAACTATTCTGGCTCTAATAGTCAAAAATCATGGAGTTAGTGTTTATTTTACGCTAAGGTGTCAGCCGTTTGTCTGAAAGTACACGGGTTGAGGATTGGATGAGTACGAAAACCGTACAAGTGGGGCGTTTTGAAATTGGCGGGCCTAATTTTGTGGTGATTGCTGGCCCGTGCTCTGTTGAATCCAAAGACCAATTTCTTACAACCGCAGAAGCCGTAAAAAGTGCCGGAGCCCTGATGCTTCGCGGCGGCATCTTTAAGCTACGGACAAAGCCCGACACATTTCAAGGACTTGGTTCTGAGGCCTTTGCTTTAGTGAAAGAAGTGAAGCACCAGACGCAAATGCCGTTTTTTTCTGAAATCACTGACCCGCGACAAGTGGGCGACTTGATGGACGTTGTAGATGTGTTTCAGGTCGGTTCTCGAAACATGCACAACTATGCCCTGCTCAAAGAACTGGGCCAGGTGGACAAACCGGTATTGTTGAAGCGCGGTTTTTCCGGACGCATCGATGAGTGGATTCACGCCGCTGAATACGTGTCTTCTTCGGGCAATCCTCAGGTTATTCTTTGCGAGCGTGGTATTCGGACCTTTGAAACAAAAACCAGAAATACGTTTGATGTGAATGCCATTGCCTATGTGAAGCAACACACCAGCCTTCCGGTAATTGCTGACCCCTCCCATGCAACCGGTCGCTCTGAACTAGTGACTCCCGTGGCTTTAGCCGCGGCCGCCGCTGGAGCCGATGGGTTAATCGTTGAAGTCCACCCCAACCCGCCGTCGGCACTCTCCGATGGGGAACAGGCCCTTGACTTTCAAAGTTTTTCGCAGCTGATGTCTCGACTCGAAAAAGTTCTTATCGCCCTTGATCGAAGGCTGGCTCCATCATGGTAGAGTCACAAAAATCAGGACCCAACCCCACTGACGTACAAAAACTATTTAGTTCTATTTCAAAAACCTACGACAAAGCCAATGACGTTATCACTTTCGGCATGGCGCGAACTTGGCGTAAAAAACTAGTTGAGCTCAGTGGCGCCCAACGTGGAGATTCGGTTTTGGATTGCGCCACGGGCACGGGTGATCTGGCTTTAGAATTTAAAAAAACCTTAGGGCCAACAAGCCGCGTGATTGGCACTGACTTCTGCCAAAGCATGCTGGACCTGGCTCCTGCCAAAGCAAAAAAAATGGGCCTTGATGTGAAGTTCACTTGGGCTGATGCCACAGATCTTCCCTTTGAAACCAGTGAATTTGATGTGACCAGTATCGCCTACGGAATTCGAAATGTGGAAGACCGACACAAAGCCCTTTGTGAAATGGCCCGCGCGACCAAGCCTGGTGGACGCGTCATGATTTTAGAAACCGGCGACACACAGGTACCTGTTCTTAAAGGGGCCATTCAACTTTATTTCAAACATTTAGTTCCCCGCCTTGGCGGATGGGTCTCCGGAGATCGTCAGGCTTATGAATATTTAAACAGGTCGTCTAGTCAGTTTCCCTGCCGGGAACAGTTTTTAGACCTCATGCAATCCACCGGACAATTCAGCCGTTGCGAATTTTTCTCACTTATGGGCGGAGCTAGCTTTATTTACAAAGGCGTTGTTGCGCCAAAACACTAAAAGTACCTGCTTCCCTTTGTGGCGACAACGCGTCAGGCGAGTCGACCTCTCCCCATGCGCGGGCAGCGGCGTCCTCCCGATGTGCATGGCGCATTGATTTGATGCAGAGACAACTGAGGTTGTCGAACAGCAAATCAATGAACTCAAGTTCGGGCGCTTCTGCGTCCGTGCCAACTGCACGGCGCAGAAGGGTTCGAACATTCCTAATATAGGGTTGCGGCACGAAGTGACGCAATCCGAAGACGACATGCGGCCACTCGGGCCGGCGCCGCTGCCCGCGCATGGGGGGAGGCCGACTCGCCTGACGCGTTGTCGCCACAAAGGGAAGCAGGTACCTTCGATTATCGCTCTAAGATTTCTCGTTCAGTTTCTAGGTCTCTGGTGTTTGCTCGAACCTCGGTGAATTTTTCTCCATAACGAGCTTTTAATTTGGCAATATTTGTATTCATGACGTCCGCAAAGTTGACGCCCAACTCATCAGCAATAATGGCACAGTACCAAAAAATATCGCCCATCTCTTCACTTAAGTTCACCGTATCAAGATCTTTGCCGTAAAAAACATGCTTTTTCAGTGCATCCAAAAATTCTCCGGACTCTGTTGCCAATCCAATTCCGGCATGAAGCAGTCGCTGATTTCTCACTTGGCTCATTCTCTCTGCAATGGCGGCGAAATCCCTTGATTCTGTTCGAATGGCATTGCTCACATATTCTTTGGTATCCATAAAAACCCTTCCCTTAAAATACTCCATCGTCACTTGCAGTGCGCCGAGACATGGGGTCACTGAAAGCTGCGTAATACTAGCGACACTCTGACGACAATGGTACCCTTATTGCCATGAGCAATGCATTATCAAGCGCCCCACGTGAGTTTTTGCTGCGCGGTCAAGGTCTGACCAAGGTTTATCATATGGGAGAGGTCAAAGTTCACGCTTTACAAGGAGTGGATATTGAGCTTTTCCCCGGAGAATTTGTTGTCTTATTGGGCGCATCAGGAAGTGGCAAGTCCACTCTATTAAATATTCTAGGGGGATTAGATACGGCCAGTCAGGGGCAATTGTGGTACCGTAACGACGACCTTTCCCATGCCGATTCAGACCGGCTCACCCAATTTCGGCGAGACCATGTGGGATTTGTCTTTCAAATGTACAACCTATTGCCTCGCCTCACCGCAGAAGAAAATGTCTCGCTGATAACTGAAGTCAGTACCAATCCCATGCTGCCGGCTAAGGCCCTAGAGCTCGTGGGACTCGCCAACCGCAAGAACCATTTTCCATCACAACTTTCTGGAGGCGAACAACAGCGTGTGGCCATCGCACGAGCCATCGCTAAACAACCTGAAATTTTACTCTGTGATGAACCCACGGGAGCCTTGGATTTTAAAACTGGCATCTTAGTGCTAGAGGCCATCAGTAAGGTCAACCGGGAGCTTAACACCACCACAGCTGTCATTACCCATAACGCCTCGATCGCAGATATGGCTGATAGAGTGGTGCATTTGGCCGATGGAAAAATCGCTGGAATCACAGTCAATGAAAACCGCAAGCAACCAAGCGAGCTGATGTGGTAAAGGGTCTTGACCTTAAACTAATGCGCGATCTTAAGCACATGCGAGCGCAGGTGATCACTATCTCCATTGTCGTAGCTTGCGGAATCGCCACACTTGTGGGGTTTCTTAGTACCTATGAGTCATTAAAATACGCGCAACAACAATTTTATGATCAGTCTCGATTTGCCGACGCTTTTGCCTCGCTGAAAAGAGCACCCACCCATATCATTCACCTCTTAAACAACATCGATGGCGTCACCGAGGTGGAAGACCGACTTGTCTTTGAACTGTTAATAGACCTTGAAACTCGCGATGAGCCGGCTGTGGGTCGATTTGTTTCTATCCCCGACATTGGCCCCTCCCATTTAAATCGCTTGAGCCTGCAAAAGGGTCGCTGGCCCGCCCCGGGTCGCCATGATGAAGTGCTCGTGGGTGAAGCCTTTTTTAAAACCAACAACCTAGAGCTGGATCAAACCATATCTGCTGTATTTAATGGTCGCTACCGAAGATTGCGTGTTGTTGGAAGTGTCGTGTCTCCAGAATATATCTATGCTGTGCAAGGTGCTAACCCCATGCCAGATGATAAACATTTCGGTGTGTTTTGGATTCCACGCTCGGCTTTGGCGGCAAGCTTTGACATGGAAGGCGCATTCAACTCTTTGTCTTTTGCATTAGGTCCAAACATTTCAGTAAAGTCGGTTTTGCAGGCTATAGATCGCATTCTAAAACCCTATGGCGGTTTCGGCTCCATTGCTAGAAAAGATCAGACCTCTCATATGTTTATCACTCAAGAGATTTATGGCCTTCAGGTACAAGCCACTTTTGTGCCCTTTATATTTTTATCAGTGGCGGCTTTTTTGTTGAATGTTGTCATCAGTCGAATCGTAGCCACTCAACGTGAACAAGTGGCTACCTTAAAAGCACTGGGTTTTTTTGACTCAAGCATTGCCTGGCATTTTTTAAAACTCTCTGTCGTCATTTCGTTGCTCGGCGGAGCCCTTGGACTGCTTTTTGGCTATTGGATCGGGTATAGCATGACCGATCTTTACACCATGTACTTTCGCATGCCACTACTGGCTTTCATTATGCCCCAATGGCTGCCTTTTACTGGCATCGGACTCAGTTTATTTGCCAGTATTGTGGGAGTGGCTCATGCTCTAAGAGGTATTTTTAAACTCACACCCGCAGAAGCTATGCGCCCTCCGTCACCCCCCTCGTATCATGGCAGCCTAGTTGAGCGATCGGGCTTCACAAAAAAGTTTTCCACCGAAGGGCGGATGGTCATACGCGGGTTAACGCTAAAGCCACTTCGATCTGTTCTTACCAGTGTGGGGATGTCTTTTGCTTGTCTTATCATTGTACTTGGTTTTTTCTGGCAAGATTCAATTGATCATCTTTTGCAAGTGCAGTTTTCGTTGATGATGCGACAAAATGTAGATGTTACTTTCACAGGACCGGTTTCAACTATGGCTCTGGAAGAACTCAAACGCCATGAAGGCGTCATTGATGCCGAAGGCTATCGGTCTGTTGGTGTAAAGTTACACGCCGAACATCGCTCTGAACCGGCAGGACTCGTGGGCATGCCCTCCCCCTTTCACCTCAGGCAGATTCTCAATGAAAAACTCGAACCACTATCTGTGCCTGAAGAGGGTTTGTTGTTGAGCCGATCTCTGGCCAACAAGCTAAAGGTAAAATCTGGTGATTTTTTGCGAGTAGAAGTGCTAGAGGGGGCGCGTCCCGAACGTTTATTGCCGGTGGTCAACATCGCTGATGAGTTTGTCGGCGGTGCTGGCTATATGAACCTGCGAGCCATCAATCAGTTTTTAAAAGAGTCAAATCTCATCACTTCAGCCGGCCTCACCATTGACAACCGTTTTGCTCCGAAGCTGTACGCAGAACTGAAACAGATGCCAAAGATAGCAGGAGTTTCTTTTAAAGATACCACTCTAAAAACATTCAATGAAACCTCGGCAAAATACCTGATTGTCTTTTCGTTGTTTTTGCTTGGGTTTGCCATGGTCATTGCGTTCGGCATTGTCTACAATAGCGCCAGGATATCTTTTTCAGAACGAAGTTGGGAACTGGCTAGCCTTCGGGTCCTAGGCTTCACTAAGCTAGAAACTTTTCGAATTTTAGTGGGCGAAATCGTCATTCTCATTTTATGCTCCATTCCACTGGGTTGGTACTTGGGCGTTCAAACCACTAAAGCTCTTATTAATGAAATGGCTCCCGAAGCTATGCAAATCCCATTTGTCATTCAACCCAGCACATTCACCTACAGCGCTTTGGTTATGGTGGCTTCGGGTGTATTAAGTGGTTTTGTAATCTGGCGTAAAGTAAGAAATCTCGATATGATAGAAGCGTTGAAGGTTCGAGGTTGATAAAATTTAGACAGTATCAATAGGTTTGACACCTATATACAACCTGATCGCCCTAGGGCGGCATAGGGATTGCTTACTATTTAAATTGTGGGATAAATGCGGAAAGTCGCAAGGGGGATAGTGTGTCTCAAAATGGTGCAATCAATAAAAAAGTTGTTTTAATCGGAGGAGCCGTGGTGCTTTCTCTGGCCCTGCTTTCGCAAAACTGTTCTGAAGTTTCCTTCACAGAGGCCGAACTAAAAAATGTGGGTCTCGACGCCGATGGACCTGGCCTACAAAATGATGACACATCTTCGAATAATAACCCCACAGACAGTAACAACAATAACCAATCAACCATTGATCCGCTCAATCCTCCTGTCATTGTCTGCAATCCGTTGTCAGGCGACATGTGTGATGTAGATAGCAATCAGGGTCTTATCGGCAACCTCTATTATTTGCTGCCCACAACGTATCCTGGCGTGATTGGACAAGCTCTCCTTGATGATTATCGTGATGTAGGAACCAAGGTCGATGAACTTATTCTTTTTACACAAATCAATGTGACACCTCGCTCGTGGACGGCTGGTTTTTCTAACGGCAACACAGATGACTCCTTGATTTTAGATTCAGATGGAAACGTTTTGCTTGAATGGTTTTCCGTAGACCTTCATGGATACCTGGATTTACCACCCGGCGAATACCAATTTGCAATGATCTCAGATGATGGCATGCAAGTGATTATTGATGACGAAGTGGTGTTATATGATGATGGCACCCACTCGCCGCGTGTCCACTGCAGCGACAACGTAGTGGCCTTCACCGATGAAGATAAGAGCATTCAGGTGCGATATTTTCAGGGGCCACGCAACCAAATTGCTATGCAGCTTTTTATGAAGCTAAAGGACGAACCTGGCAGTTGCAGAACTGGTGCGGGAAGCCTCTCCGGCTCGTGGACAACGATTCCGAAAGAACATTTTTACCACTAATTTAACCTTGAATAGATAAGGCGCTGCCCGTAGGATACATCTTGTTATGCAAAAATGGCTTTACGGCTCCATTGGCGCCTTTGTTTTAATTGTTGTTGTTTGGTCCTTGCTGCCCAAACCCCTGCCCGTAGACAAAGCGGTTGTGGGGCGAGAAGACTTTGTAGAGACCATTGTGGAAGATGGAATGACACGCACGAAAGAGCGATTTGTGGTTTCATCTCCTGTGAACGGTGTTGTCGAACGCCTGTTTCTAGAACCCGGCGACGAAGTAAAAAAAGGGCAAAGACTCATTACAATTCATTGGGACAAGGACCTCACGCTCACTTCACCCGCTGATGGCCGAATACTGAAAGTCATGCAAGAGTCGAAAACTTATATCCCCATTGGCACCCCCATATTAGAAATTGGCGACTCTGGTCAGCTAGAAATCGTGGCAGACATTCTGACTACAAACGCCGTTTTGGTGAAGCCAGGGCAAGAAGTTATCATCGAAAATTGGGGCGGAGAAAAGCCCCTACTGGGAAAGGTCAGACTCGTTGAACCGTCGGCGTTCACCAAAGTGTCAGCGCTTGGAGTGGATGAACAGCGCGTGAATGTGGTCATTGACATCACTTCTGATGAATCTATGTGGAAAAACCTGGGTGATCGGTATCGTGTGGAATGCCATATTATCATACACAAATTGCCCCAAGCGTTGGTGGTGCCCACGGGCGCCTTATTCCAAAAAGACAATGAATGGACGGCCTTTAAAATAGAAAATGGAAAAGCCGTAAAAACCCAAGTGAGTATCTCTCGGCGCGGTCCCCTAAAGGCTGTTGTTCAGTCTGGACTCACCGAGGGAGACAAAGTGATTCTCTATCCCGGGGATAAAATTCAACCTGGAGTCCCAGTTAAATATTAGTTGCCTGAAACAAGTTCTGCTGAGCTGTGGCCTGCGATTTAAACATTTTCAAGCCCGACTCATATTCTATATTTAGATTTTTTGCGTACTCTAGACCCGGAGAATCTTCAGTGTAATTGAGATCAATCACTTTTTTCGGCTTCCATAGGGGATCGGGCCATTGACACTGGTCTTGCCGGCTCCGCCCCACGGCCCAAACAATCACATCCGGATTTACAAACTCATCGGCGTCGTGACTGATGCACTTTCCTGTTCTTGCCGAATAATACCGAGCCTGCGGTAGTGCCTTTTTCATCATTTCACGAGTTCCCCCGCCGCCCCACACGGCGACCTCGTCCATTTCTGAAATCTCAGACACCAAGTCAGAAAATCCCTTTAAGTCTGTGTTGGCACCTCGCCAGCCCTTTAACTTCTCACTCCAAATCAAAGTGTTAACCGACTCCAGCTCCTGCGCCACTGCGTCCACTTCAGAGCAAATATGAAAGGCGGCATTTTTATGGGGTGAAGTGATCGCCGCACAATTCAGGCCTATTACGTGCAGAGCTAACAAATTGTCCTTTGTAAACTCGTCAACGGACATTTTAATCGCAAGACTGGTCATATTTTTTTGCGCAAAAAACTCCTGATGCTCGATCGGTGAATAACTATGATGTACTGGATCTCCAATCACCGCAAAAAAGCTATCTGCATCTTTTGGCGCTCTCATCCAATCCATAAGTATGGGTTGATCCGGGCTAGATCCCTGTGCTTCTTTAAAAAAATTTAATTTCATCTTACCTTTTTGACAAAGTCGGTACCAGCCCCATCGGCCTTCTGCAGAATTTGGTAAAAAAGATCGATGCTCTGGGTCCGCCTGTTGCCAACGATGACCTTCTAGAAGCTCTGAAAAACTTTGAATCTCAACAGCCAACTTTAGATGTGATCGCCCCCCGCCCATCTGAACGAGATACTCGGCACAATGGCTAACAGATTCTCCTACATCTTTTGCGTGCAATGACAAAATGGGTGGGTCACCTAAAGGGCACACTCCCCACTCCACTGGCCAATCCCAAAAATAATTGGCAATATTTACGCCCTCTAAAATATCCATCCCCGGCCGACGAAAACTCATGATGATTTGATTAGACGGAATTTTTGCCAACGCTTGCCGAATGTTTTCTTCTGACAAGAAATCATCTCGCACCTCAAAGGCATCAATGCCCCAGCTCAGGCGTTTTGTAATATAGGCATTCCATGTTCGATCATTTTTGAAATTTTCAGGAAGCAACGTCTTGATACCACCCACTTCTCCTCGTTCAAGCCCGAGAAAAATCGGCTCATATGGGTTCTCGTCGTTAAGACCCTCAGGAAGAGTGAGTTCTTCATCCCTCCAGGAGACAAACCGTGAGAGCCGCAAACCATACCGTTTTGCATATCCGGCGATGGGCCCCATACTGGGTTCAAGACTGGGGCGGTCTAAAAACACCCTTCCGTCTGCATCCGTGGATCGCCTCAACCACAAAACATGCACACCATGCGGGATTTCTCCATTAAATCCAGCTCCGGCCGCAATATAAACATCGTGTGGAGCTCCCCAAAAGTTCTGCACCAATTCCTGCAGAACCTGTGTCTCCCACTTTCTAAAAATAGATTCCCCCTCTACAGAGAAAATCTGATCAACCGTTTGTCCAGTGTGATTTTCGATTTCATGATCTAAATCTAAGCAATCACATCGCAACCCCCGTTCTTCATGATAGGATTTAACTCTAGATAAGAACGCGGTCTTTCCTACACCACGATGGCCTACGATTAACGTAATCATACTGTCCCCTCAGTGATAGTCTCAGAAAGTGACTATTTTACCCAACCCTGTCGATGGGCCTCATCGACCAGATTAAGGATCTTCACCTGTTCTCTCATCAGTTCACCAGGTGACCTCATGAATATGAAATGAATTGATCCTTCGCCTTCTGATTTTTTATCTAAAATCAGTCGAGCGATCAGCTCCTTTTTCGGCATGGCCTTGTGCTTTTCATTGATTTCTTTTGGCCAAAGGCGTTCGGCTATTTTCAAAATCTCAGATTTTTTTGTTTCATGCATAAACCCACGTTGTACGCTCCATTCGAGCATGAAACGAATGCCAAACCCCACTGAAACGCCATGGGACCAATTGAAATAATCTTCAACCACATGCCCAAATGTATGCCCAAGATTAAGGAGCTGCCGCTTGCCATTTGTATCGAAGGGATCCTCCCCTACAACGGCTTGTTTCGCCGCCACCACGTCAGGAATGCAATCCCAAAGTAGATGTACGCCCTCAAGTGTTGATCGGCCTAGCTTTTCAAAAAGGGCTCCTCCGGCCACAAGCCCCATCTTCATCACCTCTACAGAGGCAGAGGCTACATTTTTCGGAGGTGCAGAAGATAGGAGTAGGCTCACAATGTACACACCGTTTGCGGGATAAAAAGTGCCTATGTGATTTTTCAAGGATCCCACATTTAAAGAAGTATTGCCCACAATGGCCGAGTCAAGCGCCGCGCCCCACGTTGTGGGGATATGAACAAGATTCACTCCTCGTTTTAAAACACTTGCCACAAAACCCGCAAAATCACCGACCGAGGTTCCACCCACAGCAATCACTCCCAATCGCCGAGGAGAACACCCCTTTGTGAGTTCAGACAATTTGTTCATGTGCTCGGAAAACTCGGACAGAGATTTTAACTCTTCGCCAGCATTGACTGGATAGCGGGTTGAAAACTGTTCCTTCCAAAGCTTGAAGGGATTAAGCTTTTCTAATTTTCGATCATACACGAGAACGAGATCGTCCACCGTTCGCATTGATGGCAGACTCTTTATCTCTGATAAAAGGGGCAGCTTATGTTGAAAAAAAACAGGTGTTTGAAACTTGTTGGTCATACTATTGTCCACGCAGCTTTGGATCTAATGCATCTCGCAATCCGTCCCCTAAAATATTAAAGGACAGCACCACGATTAAAATACAAACTCCCGGCAATGTCACGAGCCATGGTGCTGATTCAATATAGGCCCTGCTATCAGCCAACATAACCCCCCATTCAGGTGTGGGCGGCTGCGCACCCAAGCCAAGAAAACCCAAGGCTGCAACGTTCAAAATCCCATCACTGAAACTTAACGTAGCTTGAACGATTATCGGAGCCATACAATTGGGAACAATGTTCTTTGCCGCCACTCTCCAATGACTAGCCCCAAAACCCACGGCGGCATCCACATAGGGCTTGGCTTTTTCAGCTAAAACGGCCGCCCTGACAATTCGAATAAATCCAGGCAGGCCCACAATACTTACGGCAATAACACCATTAATCAGGCTGGGTCCCAATACCGCAACCACAACTATGGCCAGCAAAATTGTGGGAATGGACATTAAGATATCTACCATTCTCATAATGAACGAATCCACCCAACCACCAAAATAGCCGGCAATGACCCCCAATGTGCCGCCCAAAAGGAGCGACAAAAACACCACCAACACCCCTACCCCGAGAGACACTCGTGCCCCGTAAATGAGTCGACTCAAAAGGTCTCGGCCCAGGTCATCGGTGCCCAACGGAAAAGCCATGCTGCCTCCATTGGCCCAAACCGGAGGTATTTTGAGAGCTTCTTCATGTACGGCTTCGGGTGTGGACGGTGAAAGCCAAGGCGCTGCCAGCGCCACCACCACAAATGCGATCAAAATCACTAAACCTAGGAGTGATCCGCGATTACTGATTAATCGTTTCCACAAAGCGCTCATGCAATCACTTTCTTAAAAGTGGATTAACAATATGATAAATAAGGTCCACTATGAGATTCACCGCTACGATAATAACGGCTGTCAACAACACACCACCTTGAATCACTGGGTAATCACGAGCATCCACACTGTTGACAAGCCACTTACCAATTCCCGGCCATGAAAAAATCGTTTCCGTAAGTATGGCGCCAGTGAGAATTGTCCCCACCATTAACCCGACAACGGTGATAATGGGCATTAGCGCATTTCTCAATCCATGCTTCACAATCACTTTATAAGCACTCAATCCCTTGGCCTTGGCCGTTCTCATGTAATCTTCGCGCATGACTTCAAGCAAACTCGACCGAGTCATCCGAGCAATGGCTGCAAGCGGTATTGTACCCAAGGCTATCGCTGGCAACATCAAATGGGAAAGGGCACTTTTAAACGCCTCCCAACCCTCTTCTGAATACCAAACATCAATCATCATGAAGCCCGTCACCGGCTCCACATCAAAAAACGGACTCAACCGGCCCGACACAGGTGTCCACTGCAACTGCACCGAAAAAACCAAAATCAAAATCAAGCCCCACCAAAAAATGGGCATGGAATAACCCACCAAAGCAGATCCCATGAAAAAATAATCCAGAAATGTTTTTCTTTTTGCGGCAGCAATCAGGCCCAAAGGGATTCCTAAAATAACGGCAAAGAAAATTCCCAATAAACCCAGCTCCACCGTGGCGGGGAAGCGGCTTAGAAATTCGTCTAATACAGGCTCCTTAGAAATTATTGAAACACCAAGGTCGCCAACAGCGGCATTTTTAACAAACGAAAAGTACTGACTCAACAAAGGCCTATTAAGGCCCAACTTTTCTCTCAGTTCTTCATAAACTTCCGGTGAAGCCCCACGTTCGCCCAACATCACCTGTACAGGATCCCCAGGCACAAGGCGAATCATCGCAAAGGCAACAATAGTCACACCTAACAAAGTTGGAATTGCTACGAATAGACGTCGGCCAAGAATTCGCCACATCGTCTAGTTGACATCCACGCCGTAAAAATTTTCAGTTCCCAGCGGACTCAACGTATATCCAGAAACATTTTTGCCCATGGCCTTAAACACCACCGAATGGGCAATTGGAACCCATGGGACCTCGGTATTAAAAAGCTCTTGGGCTTTTTTATACAACGCCGCCCGACGACTGGGATCACTGGTTTGCTTGGCTTGGTTAACAAGATCAGTGTACTTTTTATTGCACCATCGAGACATGTTGCTACCGGCTTTAACTCCCGCACAACTTAATAGCATATTTAAAAAATTATCTGGATCACCGTTATCGCCACTCCAACCCAACTGCGCCAATGTGTGCTCGCCTTTACTTGCTTTATCTAAATAAGTGGCAAACTTGTAGGTCACTGGCTTGGCCTTTATTCCTACCTTCGCCAAATCCGACTGCATTAACTCACCCAATTTTTTACCGTTGGGATTATATGGGCGAGAGACCGGTAGCGTCCACAGCTCCACCTCAAAACCTTTTGCCAAACCGGCTTGCTTCAGTAGAGATTTGGCCTGGTCGGGATTGTAGTCATAGCCCTTTGTATTTTCATTGTATCCCCACATGGTTGGTGGCATCGGGTTTTTAGCCACTTCACCATGCCCCAAATAAATCGCATCTATGTAGGCCTTGCGGTTGAGCGCATGGTACAAAGCGCGGCGCACTCTGACGTCGTTAAACGGGGGCTTTTCCGTGTTTATTGCAAGGTAGGCCACATTCAACCCTGGTTGATGCAAAACTTTGATGTTTGGGTCACTCTCCATAGCCGCCACATCTGTGGGAGATGGTTCTGCAGCAAAATGACACTCACCCCGTTTTAACTTTTGATATCTTACAGTGGGGTCAGGTGTGATGCTAAAAACTAGCTTATCAATTTTAGCTTTTCCCAAAAAATAATCGGGGTGAGCCTTGTATCGAATCATACTGTCTTTCACATAGCGCTGAAAAACAAATGGTCCCGTACCCACCGGCGTTGTATCAAGATCTTCTGCCCGTCCTTTTTTTAGCAAGAAAGTCCCATACTCCGCCGACAATATACTCGCAAAATCCATTGCCAAATTCGCAAGAAACGGAGCCTCTGGCCGACTTAAAACAAACTGCACTCTGTAATCACCAATTTTTTTGATGTCCTTAATAATTTTGTCCATCTCCATAGCGGAGAAATACTCGTAAACTCCACCGTTGACTTGATGATAGGGGTGCGATTTCTGTCGCATACGATCTATCGTAAAAATAACATCCTCGGCATTGAAGTTACGTTGGGGCGTATAGTTTTCAATGGAATGAAACTTCACATCTTTTCTCAAATCAAATGTGTAGGTGAGGCCATCTTGTGAAACTGTCCAAGACTCTGCCAACGAAGGGATCACCTCTGTAGTGCCTCGTTTAAAATCGACCAAACGATTATATACAGTTTGAGCACTGGCGTTGAAGGTGGGGCCGTCTGTTGCCATCTGCGGATTGAAGATCTTCGGGCTGGCTTCCGTGCAATAAACAAAGGTTTTTGATTTGGCCGCAAAAACGGGGTCGCACGTCCACAGCAAGAAAGGCACTGAAATTACAAACATATAACGTAACTTATCTGTCACTTCTCTACTCCCCGAAAATATCGATGATTCAATCTGACATACAGCAACAACCGTGGATTTTCAATCTTACAATTGCGGCTGTTGCCCATTAGGGCCCGCTAAGATCCCATTGAATGGGCGTTTTACCGTGTTTTTTTAAATAGGCATTGATCTTCGAAAAGGGTTTGCTGCCAAAGAAGCCTCGATACGCCGACAAGGGGGAGGGGTGAGCCGACTTTATGACCAAATGGCGCTGGGAATCGATAAAACTCCCCTTTTTCTGCGCATAGCTTCCCCAAAGCACAAATACAAGATGCTCCTTATTCGAATTTAAATAATGGATGACCGCATCAGTAAAAGCCTCCCACCCTTTGTTTTGATGTGAGCCCGCACGGCCAGCCTCCACTGTCAGTGTAGCATTGAGCAATAGCACGCCCTGATCAGCCCATGAAGTGAGGCAACCATGTTGGGCCGGGGGCACAGCCAAATCACTTTCCAACTCTTTGTAGATATTCTTTAAAGAGGGCGGAATCGGCATTGTTTCACGCACTGAAAAACACAGGCCGTGGGCCTGATTGGGTCCGTGGTAAGGATCCTGCCCAATGATCACCACTTTCACCTTATCCAGTGGAGTGTGGTCAAAGGCTGAAAAATACTCGTTACCCTTTGGATAGATCACCTTTTTCTTGTTGTACTCGCCAACCAAAAACTGCTTCAGATTTGACATATAGCCCTTTGAAAATTCACCCTGAAGGGCCTTTTTCCAACCAGGCTCAAGTTTGATTTTTTGCAGATCCATCCCCACGCTCCTTCGTTGATACATATTGGGGTTTGCGACCATGGGACTTATTGAAGTGAACAGAATCAACTAGCATTACTGCATGATTGGAAGACCGACCAGCCCCGGGGGCAAATTAAAACCTAGACCTTCAGCCAACTTACACTTTTACTACACTTGACTTACACTTTTTTTACACATAATCTTGCTTTTACGAAGCCTACTCACCAAGAGGAACCTCCATGTCATTAACGCCAATGTCGCTCACGCCGAAAGAGAAACATGTTTTGGAATACATCCAAGACTATCTGTGTCAAAGAGGTTTCGCCCCCACTTACAGAGAAATAAAAGATCATTTCGGATTTGCGTCTTTTAATTCCGTTCAACGGTACTTAAAGCAGTTACAACGCAAACAATATATCTCCGTGGCTGGCGACAACCAAAAACGGGCCATATCCCTTCTTCAGCCTGCAACCGCCTTACAAAATTCTATGGAACAAATTCAACCCCAGCATAATGCTGATCCCCATGTTGAAACCGAGACTCCCTCTGGACCTCCTGGCCAGAGGGAGTCTCACACTTTACCTCTATTGGGGCGAGTGGCCGCGGGACTGCCCATTGAAGCTTTGGAAGATGACGAGTTTATCGATGTTCCCGTTTCGCTTTTGCGAAACCCGAGTAAAAGTTATGCCCTTAAAGTCGAAGGACAATCTATGATTGATGATGGCATCTTCGATGGCGATATCATTTTGGTTCAAGAACAGAGAGTGGCCCAAAATGGAGAAATTGTTGTGGCTATTGTGGACAACGAAGCCACTGTGAAACGATTTTATTTTCACTCCCCCAATCAACGACAATTTAAATTGGGACAAAAGGTTTTGGGTGACGACTCGGGCCTTGAAGACCTCTCGCAGCCACAAGTGGAGCTTCGGCCCGCAAATACGTCCATGGATTCGTTTTGGTACGCCCCAGAAAAAGTAGAAATTTCAGGAGTTGTCGTGGGTTTGATTCGCAAGTTTTGATGAGAATTTTTTGTACCCCCAATCAAAGGAGTCTTCTATGTTACCCATTTTTACGGCCTTGTCGCCACTGGCCTCTTTGTCTTCCACAACGAAATCAGCAAAACAGAAGCTTCGCTTTCCTGTTTCACTTCTGCCATTTTTGATTCACGCCATTGAAAAAGAAATGAAGCGACAGTTTTCCTATCTTTCTAGAAAAAAGAAAAACGTGGACAAGATTTACCTTAAGCTCAGCTGTGAATACGAAGGAAAGACTCATTTTCTTGAAATCTCTGCGCCCCATTACGAAGTGGATTTCAACGACTATTTGGATTTAATTGAAAATCAGCTTTCGAAGATTGATTTATCAAATCCAATCACTCATTTCGAATTACAGTTAATACCAAAATCTACGTTTCGAGCTGTAACCCCGTGGCAGTTACACGAAGTTGTCTAAATCACTGATTGCTAATTTTGGATCAAATTGCTCCGGCCGAAAATCGCCTGACCCCTGAAGCTGCCGAACTTTTTTAATCACCATGAGACCTGCGGCCTCTACTTCTCCAGATGTGGGGGTTGCATCGTTCATGGCCTCGGCGACATGTTTTTGCTGAGCACTGGATTTAAATTGAGTTACTTTTTCCAGGGTCGGCTGCCGCTCTGTTTCTGGAAGGGCAAATAGACATTTTACCCACACCTCTTCAGAGAATTCTGACATGATTCTCTCAAGCGGTTCGGCCTCCCAAGATAGCACTTTCTCAATGGTAAGCATGCGCTCTCTGATGCACTCGGCCCAATAATGATCTTCAGCCTCAATCACCCGCAGTAGGTTTTCACGCTTTTTTTCTACTGATGTTTCAACGAGGTGCAATAGTTGCTTAAATCCTCCTCGTTTTCGATAGCGCGCCAATGTGGACATACAGAACTCCCTACTCTCTTGATCTAAGACCTCTTCGGCCATTTCTTCATTCTACGATCTTGGATTATTAGGACTCAATCCTTACTGGACTCAACCTAGATTTAGATCGAGGGGCTTGCTCTCAAATCAAAAACCGAATAGATTTAGCGCCATGTCAAATCTAGTTTGTACAAAAATGAATGGGACCGGTAACGATTTTTTGATAGTTGACATCAGAGATGCGGTTCTCAACGCCGAAATCATCGGATTGATAAAAAAAATTGGCCGAAACCACCTTGCTAAAGCTTTATGTGACAGGCACCGGGGTATTGGCGCCGATGGATTATTGTTTTTAGAGTCTGACACTTCTGTTTCAAAAGTTCATTTTAAATGGGATTTCTTTAACGCCGATGGATCTCATGCTGAAATGTGTGGGAACGCCGCCCGTTGTGTGGGGCGGTATGCCCATGAGCGATGTGGTTATGGCAATCCCATTCGATTTAATACGGTAGCAGGGATCATCGAGACACAAGTGCACGAAGACCAATCTGTTGCGGTGACCATGTCGCCCATTACATCTGGCCAGTCACTACTTCAAAAAATGTCATTGAGATGGTTATCAGTGAATTCGGGAGTGCCTCATTTTGTGATTCACCTGGAAAGTCCCCCTGAGCTAGAGAATTGGCAGAAGCAGGCTGCAGAAATTCGTCATCATAAAGATTTTCAACCCGCTGGAACCAATGTCACTTTAGTTTGGCCGGTGGACAATAACACAGTAGGAAGCGCTAGTTTTGAGCGTGGTGTTGAAGATTTCACTTTGGCTTGCGGCACCGGTGCCGTGGCGGCAGCTTTTGCATTTTCGCAGTGGAATCCAGCAGCACCAACAAAAGTTTTTGTTCGCGTACCGGGAGGTGAGTTGGCAGTTGATTTATCCGGACCAACGCCAATTCTCTCAGGCCAGGCTGCCTTTGTGGCGGATTGCAAAGTCTCATCTGAATTTTTGGCAGCTATCGGAGGGACGGCATGAGTGCGATAAACGCATTTGTACCATTAAAAATTGTCGAGATCGTCGAAGAGACTACTGACTGTAAGTCTTTTTTTCTACAAGTTCCACAAAATGAAATTTCTCGTTTTAAATATAAACCAGGACAATTCATTTCTGTGAAAATGGATATACATGGAGAGTCTCTCACTCGGAGTTACTCGCTAGCCTCGACGCCCGATGAAGATCCTGATCTCCTTCAGATCACTGTAAAAAAAGTGGAGGGCGGGCGTGTTTCGACTTTTATGGTGGAACAGCTTAAAGAGGGCCAAATATTAATAGCTTCTCCACCTGCTGGAAATTTTGTCTTAGAAAAAGGCGGTCCGAAAAATCGACATATTTTTCTGCTTGCAGGTGGCAGTGGGATCACACCTTTATTTTCGATGCTCAAGCATGTGCTTGCCAGTGAACGCGACACATTGATCACCTTGCTTTATGCTAGTCGGTCTGACTCCCAGGTCATTTTCAAACAAGCTCTCTCAGATCTAGAGGCTCAATACATTTCGCAGCTAGAAATTTACTATATTTATTCCAAGCCTGAGGGTGAAGCCCTAAGAACGGTCTTTATCGATGATGAAAACCTAAAGGCACTGATTATCGATAAAGTTGAGGCTGTTGCAACAAGCCACCATTTACATGGTCGACTTTCCAGGAACAATCTAGAGACTCTTTTACAGAATTGTCGCCATGCCCGAGTGGTAAATGATATTGAGAGTAGCGAATATTACATCTGTGGCCCCGATGGCCTCATGGAAGTCATTGGCCAAACGCTAAAAGATCTTTCCGTTGATCCTGGCCATATACATGTTGAATCTTTCACCACTAGCGAAAAAGGCCATCTACAAAAGGGTTTCAGCAAAGAGGAAGACTTAACCGTGATCACCGCTGACTCAAATGTAGAGGATGAAACTGCAGAGACCCTTGTGGTTGAACTTGATGGCCAGACCTTGAACTTGGAGTACAAAGACCCCAAACTATCAATTACGGAAACTCTTCTAGAGGCGGGTCATAACCCTCCCTATTCTTGCTTGGCAGGCACATGCATGGCCTGTCTTGCAAAACTCAAGGAAGGTCGAGTCTATCAAGACGATCCAGGCATTTTGACAGATGAAGCTATCGCTGCCGGTGAGATTCTAACCTGCCAGGCTCGACCTCTGACTAAAATAGTGCGAGTGGATTTTGATGAAGTTTAAACGCGAACTACCCTATGGCCATTGGTCGCCAAGCCTTATCGCTCGCTACAGATTTTAAACAAGATATCAAAAATCTTTTTTCTCTAAAAAATTTTAAAGTTGCAGCCTCTTGCTGTTAAGACTCATTACCTCCCTACCGATTAGCCTAAGTAATGATATCAACACAGAAACTGCATCGATTTATCTTACTGGCCTTCGTGGGGTTTGCCTTATTTTTTGGCGAGAACTCCTTTGCTGTGGTTCCTACCAGCTACCGAGTGGCCCATCCCATCGGTGGCATGCACATGCTTCCTCCTGGCGAGGTCCCTGGCTGGGACAATAACTTTTGGCTTGTTTATGAAATGAGCCACGCCAACATTTGGAACGCCCCTTTTACTATGGAAAACCTAAAAACCGGTGACACACTCACCTACACTGCTGACTATGAACAATCCTATGGGAATTTAGAAATTGGAGGCGCTATCACGCCAAAAATTGGGCTCTCTTTCGAGTTACCCTATGCCTATAGAGCCGGAGGTGGTCTCGACCACATGATCGACGCCTTTCACCTATTGATCAACAGCGATCGCTACAACAGAGAATTCTATTCCACCAATCAAATGAATTTTTCCATTACGAAAAATGGAGAAGAGCAGATTGTGCCTGGCTCATATAACGAGGGCTCTGGAAATTTCAAAACCAAGTTAAAAATTTGGTGGTGGAAAAATCTCGGAAAAACCAAAGGCTCCTGTCCCTGTGGCTTCGCCACTTCTTTTCACGTGAAGGCCCCGACAACAACCACCCCAAGTGCTTGGACCTCCGGAACTTTTGACTACACCTTCATGATGCATTTGGGCATTCCCATGGGATCGGCCAGCGCTTTTTGGTGGACCTCTTCTGTCACCCATTTGGGGGAAAACATTCTATTTGAAGATTGGCCTCGTAATGACTGGCCGCAAATGCATGAGATGTCCTATGACTTTGCCATAGACAAAAACTGGGGCTTTCTAATGCAAATAAGAATGGAGTCCCCACTGTTTGATGGCAATCAGTTGGCCATTGTGGACTCCACCGCATCTGAAAAAGAATTTATTTTGCATCGAATGGCTTCTGGGTGGAATAGCCTCATTCATTGGCGCGGGTCACAAAGTTTGGGATTTCGCTACCGATCCACCAATAGTCAGCTTAATATGTTGTTCCTAGAGGACTGGGGGCCTGGAACTTATGATGAAAATGGCGATGACACCTACGTGACCAACGCCCCCGACGTAGGAGTTGCGCTGCAATACGCTTTTAGCTTCTAAAGGAATATTTATGAAATCCATCTTACTTGTTTTAGCTTCCATATTTGTTTTTGGCTGTGCTTCGCAATCGGTATTACCTGAAGCCAAAGATGTAACAACAAGCCGCAAACCTGCCGACGATGACTGTAAAGAGTTGGGACCCATTAAAGGCACTGTGGGCTCGGCTAAAGGAACCCGAGAGCAGGCCCTAGCTGACCTCAAGCAAGAAGCCGCCAACAAGGGGGCAAACTACGTTGTGGTGAAGCAATATTCTGACACTGGCACGACGGTCACCGGCATCGCCTATCAGTGCCCGTGAGTCTTTAGGAACTTCTGTAGACTGTTTAGCACTTGCGGTGGAATCTCGTGTCCTCCATTAAATGAGGTGAATTCCACTGGCCATCCTGATCGCTTAAACAGATCATAAACTTTTTGGGCGCCACCATAAGATAACACTTCATCGTGTTTGCCGTGACTTTGAAAAACGGGGGCCTTCTTCCGATCAACAATTTGACTTTGCCAAATAGAATAGTGAATGGGACCTGACGACAACAAAACAAGGGCCTTTGGCTCTATGGAAGTTGTTAAAGAAATTTCTGTTGAAAGCATCGCACCTTGGCTGAACCCCCCAACTATAACCCGGTCAAAAGAGCTCGTTAGCGTTTGAAGCAAACTCGATGCTTTATTGACCGCAGCTGATAATCCTTCGGGCTCCCAGTTGGTGAGGTCTCGCGGTTCACCTGTCAGCATTGCTTTTTGCCACGATTCCATGTCTATTTGAAACCAAGCCCTCCCCATCATTCCCATGCCAACTGACACTTCTCGAGGGCCATTTGGAAACACCCAAGACAAAGAATTGTCACGATCAAGAAAATTTGCCAACGGGGCTAAGTCGGCCGCATCAGCACCGTATCCATGAAACAAAACCACACAAGTTGACGGGCTTTGACCATGCCTGACCAACGCATCAAGAGGACCTATTTTTTCTAGTTTCATCTTGAACTCCAAATATCGCCTGTTACCGGCGTCTCAAAATGAGATTTTCAAATTAGGCGCAATTCCCTCAAATCGCAACGATTTAGACCTTACCCGATAAACCTTAAACAGTTGTCCAGTAATTCTTCATTTCTCTAACAATATTAGCTGGTTACATTTTTTTCGTGGATATCCATGAGGCCCATTTGCTAAAATATAAGTAAGCCTAGTTCTCGTAAATTCCCGTCGATGGCCTGAATAATAAATAATTAATTGAGGGGAAGTTATGATTTACGCAATCAAACCTTATGTCTTTATCTTTTTGGCTTTGGCCACGTTACCATTGAGTCACGATAATCGAGTGGGACTGGTTTCGTCTTTGTTGTTGCTCGGCTGTGGTGCTGCAATCGTTTACATGAGAAAGCAGAGTCGGCCAAAAACTTCACATGTTCGAATTCGATAACCATTCGAATCAATCAATCCAGCGACTAACACTATCAACAGATGGGCGCTCGGGTGCCCGCGGCACGCGCTCGGGCACGCCTGCGTAGATAAAACCTATGATTTCCTCTTTTTCCTGATTGATTCCAAAAATATCGTAAGTTTTATCCATCCGGGTCAATGCGCCAGAGCCCCACTTACTTCCATAGCCCTCGCTCCACAAAAATAATGACAAATTTTGAATGGCACAACTTACCGATGCGTAATCCTCTCTACTTTGCAGGCTATCATCCGACCTCATGCAACTCACTACTACGATCGCACCGGGATCAGAAAACTTTTTTTCCACAGCTATTTTTTCTGGCTTTGAAAGTTCACTTCCCTTTTTGGCTTCATTTGCAGCGCAAGCCAACTCAATGATTTTTTTTCGAGATTCGCTTCCAAGTACAGTGAATCTCCATGGAGCCGTCAAATGGTGATTAGGAGCCTGGATGGCGCATGCAAGAGCTTCTTCTAAAATCGCCCGAGGTATCGGCTCCGATTTATAATTGTGGACCGTTCTGCGTTCAAAAATAATCTCTTTTAAAGGTCGACTCATAGCCACTCCTCGACTGAAAACCTCTAGGTCGAACAAAATGCTTTTCGAAAATCAATATTGGTCGCAATTATTCTATTGTCATCAAAAATATTTGCTTATAGCCATCTATCCACACGTCCGGAATTTCAAAGCCACACTGGTTTTTAGGCAAGATCCCCGTCACCTGGCCTTGTTGTGAAAATAAGGTCATCTGAAAATAGGGGGCATGAACAAAAACATCGCCTTTTTCTCTTTGGTCCTATTAGCCATTCTCGTTGCCCGTTGCGATGGCTCCACCTTTGAACCCATTGAAAGCTCGTCTTCTTCGCTGTCCAATTCACCCTCAGATGAAACGCTTCCGAAGTGGCCAGATGGAGAAAAAAGCAACGATTCAACAAGTCCATCGGATGATTGCATTTCTTATTCCTTTTTGAACCACAACCCGGACTGCCTACCTTCATTGCCCTTAGTTGAAATTCAAAAAGAATCTTTGGATTACGAATATCGAGATCCCCTCGAAGACCCATCGTTTCCCTCTCGCTTTGACCCTTCAATTTATTCAGCTCCCTCTCGCCTACTGACATTGTCAAACATAGACCCACGTCTTTGGCTTTCTCCCTATTTTCAGTTAGGTGAATTTATGAGCACTGAAAAAGGCGCCTTTGCCGTGTTCTCCGCGTTGGCGGTGAAGCAGCTACAACTAATACGTGAAGCCATGGGTCACCCCTTGATGGTGACCAGTGGATACCGCTCTCCGGGATACAACTCCGCAATTCCTGGCGCTGCCACATGGTCCCGACACACCTTTGGCGACGCTGTGGATCTTATCCCAAAAAAGATCTCTCTCAATGAATTGGCCGAGCTTTGCTTGGACTACGGTGCCTCCTATTATCAAATTTATGAAAAGCACGTTCATTGTGATTGGCGAAGCTTTGAAAAGGACAAGCAGTTTTTTGGCGAACAAGCCCGTGGACGAACAATGTCAAAGATCACCCGCTCTCTTGAACAAGAGTCATCGATTACGAGCACAACCCAAGCGGACTATATCGAGTTCAAAGCCCATCACCCCCTATCAGAAGACGGCGAAGGCCTTCGGTATCAATGGAAAATCAAGTTTCCCGATGGCAAATTGCTTGAGGCGCAAGATCAATCTGTCGTCAAAGTACCTAGCCAAAAAGGTGTTTATAAAGTAGGCTTGCTCATCGGTGGAAATACTGAGCTCACCTATCAAATAACAATTAAATAGTGAGATTTGCAGACGATGAAGAGAGTTTTATTTGTGTGCCTTGGCAACATCTGCCGCTCACCGGCGGCCGAAGGTGTGCTAAAAAAAATGTTAGCTGATGCGAATATCAACGATGTAATGGTGGATTCCGCCGGCACCTCCGCCTATCACGAAGGGGATCCCGCCGATGGTCGGATGCAATTTTTTGCAAAAAAACGGGGCTATGAGCTGACGAGTTTATCGAGGCCCTTTCGCCCAGAAGCCGACTTCGAGCAATTCGACTACATTATCACCATGGATGAGTCCAATTACGCTCACATTACCGAAATGGACCCAAAAGGTACTTACGCTAAAAAACTCTATAAGATGGTGGATTTCTGCCGCATTCACGAAATCGATGAAGTCCCCGATCCTTATGCTGGCGGAGAACAAGGTTTTGAACTTGTGATGGATATACTTGAAGACGGCTGCGAGCAGCTCACCGAAAAATTGAAAAAACCTTAAAACTCAAGGGACCTCTTTATTCTGTGGCCACTTTGTTTGCAAAATCAACATTTTGCGATTGGTAATACGCCTCTAGTAATCTTTCTTTATCACTCTCTTTAGGGCGGTTAACCACTTTAGCTTTCTCAACAACCAATCCTGCCGCAATTTTACCCGACGAATTGTATAGTGGAGCCATCACTTTGTACTGAATTTCGACTTCGTGCTTAAAGGGGGAATCCAACTCTTTGAGCATGTGATCAGCCACATTGGGAACAAATACTCCTGTTTCCTGTCCGCTGAACGCGCGAACAGCCTCGGCTCCAATTTGTTGGGTAATCCCCTCATCCCGATAAAACAGACTGTACCAAGGCCGACAGTACAGATCTTCTAGCGAATAACTACAAAGATCAAAAAAACTCATACTTCGAAAAATCTGTAGATTATCAAGCGTATAAATCTCCACCAAATCTTCATCAGCTATGTAAGAAAAAAGATCTGAGGGTGGCCGCAGGGAAAACCTCTTCAGGGCGTGCCAGGAGAGCTGAGTGGAGCTCATCACCGACTTGCCTTCACTGATCGCCTCACTGCAAATTTGAAAAAAATACCCATTTGACTAAGAATTTGATGCCGGAGATCTGCTGGCAAAGCCGAAAACCAAGGCAGTTGGGGACTCGTATAGGGTTGAATTCGAAGCTTATCGCCCCCGGCAATCTGACAAATTTCGGCCGCTCTCAACGCAAATTGTCGCTGGTCCTCAATTAATTGGGAGGAATCAGACAATGTCCTAATTGTTTCATACATGTTTCAACCTCTTTATGGTCAACAATTTCTATTTAACACCATTGCCACATCTATGCCATCCCTGGCTCCCCTGAAATTAGCTAAAATATGACGTATTGGCCACAATTTCGGCACTTTTCTTGAATAGATAGTTGAAAAGGCCCGCTGGGCCTGGGATTCTGTCAGGAGATGCAAACCATGTCTGAAAAGAAACAACTCTTAGGAGACTATCTAAGAGAAAAGCGTCTGGCCGCAGACCTCAGTCAAAAAGAGGTGGCAGAGCGCCTGGGTTATGGCTCAGCCCAGTTTGTTTCCAATTGGGAGCGAGGCCTGTCATCTCCACCCCTTGAAGCTCTCAAGACGATCACTGATTTGTTCAAAATCAATCCCCAAGAGCTCATTGACCTGATCCTGGATGCAACCAGAAACCAACTAGAAAACTCTCTCAAGGTGAAGGCCGCAAAATCCAGGCGAACCAGCCGACGCCGCCAAGCCTAGACCAAAACTCGACTCAAGTTATCTGCCCTCTGCCCGAAATAATAAACAGTTTCAATTTATAAACTGATTTAGTTCACTTTAAAGGTGGCCGTAGATGATCGATTTGAACTCACTAAGTTATTTGATTATGCCCGCCAAGTTTTCTGGCACCCCTCCATTTCTTAATCTTCACAATCGAATTTATGAATTTTGGCATCAAATGTTCACTGATGTTCTGAGATCTCGTGATCCCCAGGCCTCGGTAAACCCAGATCATTTTATTCGACAGAATCGAGTGGCAGCTATAATAAACAATAACGATATCGTGGCTCTTCACCTTTACACATTTTTTAATTTTAGCAGTGTAGCGGCCCGAGAAAACCCCTATTTTTCTGATTTTACAAAGAGCACCTGGGGCTACTTGGAAAAAGAAAATCTGAAGCATGTCATGACTATGGAGTATCTCAGCGTCAATCCCTCTTATCGAAAATCCAAAAGTGGATTTTCATTTGGTGAAATCATGGTGGGCCTCGGATTTAAGATTATGAAAGAAAGCCAGCAGGACTGCACACTGGGAATTGCTCGCCAAGATATGCATGTGGATAAAATGGGGCAAAACTTTGGTGGCACCCCCATTCAACCCGGCATTTGGCGATATGACTATGAGTGTTCGCTCATGCTCAGTCGCGCCGAAGACGCCCATGATCATCCCGATAAAAATACACAATCGCTGGTTAATCATCTCTGGAATCAAAGAATTGATTTTATCAACGATGCGAATACATCAAGTAAACCCCTTCCACTTGCCGCCTAAAGGAGAAAAACATGTCCAATTCCCTTAACAAACTGTACCGAGAATCTGTCGAACGCATTTGTAAAATTTCAAATGAGTTGCCTTGGAGCAACCGAGAATTCTATGGCCTGTGGCTGACTCAAACCTACCACTTTGTTCGACACTCAACTCGCCTCGTGACCTTAGCCAGCTCCCGCCTGCCTTTAGATCTCGAAGGTTTAAGAAGGCGGTTTGTGGAGCATGCAAAAGAAGAGTGGGGCCATGAGCGACTGGCCGCCAACGATTTGAAAAACCTCGACTTTGATTTAAATCATTTCCGTGAACTCGGTGTTACAGCAGGTTTCTATCAATCTCAGTACTATTGGATTGAACATGTAAATCCGGTGGCGTTTTTTGGTTACATTTTGTTACTGGAAGGATTGGCCATTGAGGCCGGACCAGACATCTATGAACAGGTATCTCGCGCCTTTTCGCCCAAATCCGGCGCATTTTTACGCCTTCATGCAGCAGAAGACGTGGACCACATTGAAAAGGCTCTTCAAGAGATCAGTCAACTCAACGATGACGAAATGCAACTGGTCATTCACAATTTTCGAAATGCCGTGGAAGGCTACGAGTTGATGTTAAAGGAAATTCAAAATGAAGTGAACATTGAGGCCGCGGGATCTGCGGCCTAGGATAGAAGCTTCATTGAGCCGGACACCCGCGAAAATTGGAATTCCAGCCTTGGTTTTCAATGAAGAGATGAGTGTGTGAAAATCCCCACCTAGACGAGAATACAGTTTAGAGCTTAGACTTATTAATGCAGCCATAATAGTATCAAAAGAATATCGGACCCAACTTGACCAAACGCAATTAAACAAATATTATTTATGTCAATGACACTTGAACCTGATATGTTTCCCATTTCCATAGACACATTTTTTGGTGGTCGTGTAGCCCACGTGGACCTGTATTTGTTGATCCGTGAGAAAAAATACATAAAAATCGTAAAAAAAGGTGACGACTACGACATTAAGCGCCTCCGCAACTACGAAAATAAAGAAGTTCAGTTTGTTTACATCAACACCTCTGACATTGGGGTGCATGTTAAAAATTGTGTGCAAATTGCCAGAACCCTGGTTCGAGGTCCGGTAATACCCACTCGAAACAAAGCATTTGTGGCCTGCCGAGCGGCAGAGGCCGTTCTTGATGAGATTTATGCCCTTGGGCTCACTGACGAAGCTTATAACCATGTTCAAGAGGTGTGCTCTGCGATTAAAGATCTCTCCCAAGAACTCACCAGTCTTAGTGACATTTATAGCGAATTGACCAATGTGAGCCGCAAGCAATATCGGCATTCTATTTTTACGAGTTTTTTATCGACGATTATGGGGCACGCTCTGCAATGGACGTCCATCCGATCACTAAATATATTGGCCATAGGTGGCCTTGTTCATGACATTGGGTTTGTGAAACTCTCCCCAGAAATTGCAGAGATTGAAACCTCTGATTTTACGCCTGAGCAGCTTGAAGAGTACAAATCTCACCCAGAAATTGGGTACAATTTAATACAACACGCCCAACCTCAGGCCCGCGAGATCGCTCTGATTGTGCGGGATCACCACGAGTCACCTGACGGCAACGGTTTTCCCAGAGGTCTTACTAATGGCGATATCTACCCAATGGCCCGGACAGTGAATTTTGCTGATCAAATCACCCATTTGATTCTTGATAAAAAATCTCCACTGGCCGATCGAAACATCCGTGAAGCTGTTAAATATTTAAAATATAAAGAGCGACAATTGTTCCCTGAATTATATTGGGAGAACTTGGAAAAGTGGTTTTCCAAACTAGACTCTTAGTCATGTAACGATTTGTAACATCCTAAAATTACATGTAAATTTCAAAACTGCTAGTCCCCGATCCGTTCTGCGTCTATGCTAGAAACATCAATCATCATGGATAAGGGGTGTCGTTATGGGAAAACGAATATACGTTGGAAATTTGCCATATTCTACTGATGGTGAAGAACTAAAAACTTTATTCAACGGAAAAGTGGGCGAAGTAAAATCAGCTCAAGTTATCGTGGATAAGGTGACTGGTCGAAGCAAAGGTTTTGGGTTTGTAGAGATGCAAGTGGCCGAGGATGCGGAAAAAGCTGTGGAAGCACTTAATGGAATCGACTTTAATGGTCGCTCGCTTAATGTGTCTTTTGCAAAACCCCATGTACCGCGACCAGCTAAAAATGGATTTGGTCGAATTCGATTTTAGGGAAGCCGTTTAGGGCAACCCGCCATCATTAGTGTGTACGCTACTGGTGGATTCATTTTTTCTTCAATAATTATGTCGATGGCTTCATCTTGAGTCATCCGACCTTCACGAACCGCCTCAAAAACCTCTTGCTCCAACTGAAGCCGAAGCTCTTTTATAGCCTTATGTTCTGGCCAAAGATTTTCATCTGAATTATTCCCGCCAATGGACAAAGGAATAAAATGATCGATGGTGAAGTTATGGCGACACTTCAAATTGACGTCGTAAGTTTGATAAATTTTTGTCTTTACCGACGTGCTGACATTTCGCCGGCAATAGGCAATTTTCTGAGAGTAACGAAGTCGTTCATAATCGGGGTCAGCTTTTGAACATATATCGCCGGGTGTAATTTCTGGGTTTGGTTTCAACGGAAAAGACCAACTTGAAGACAACAATATAAATTGAAACGCAATTGCGATCAGGCTAAGTTTCATTCTCCACCCCTTCAAACGAAACTGGTTACTCTGATGAATTGTATGATATAGACCTAAGTTGTAAATCAGTCTTTGGTCTGGTTTTCCGTTAGAAGCTGTTTAGAAAGGAAAAGGTGCGCCGTGACAATCACCAGATCAGCTGTTGAAGCCAATTTCGACGGATTAGTTGGCCCTACTCACAACTATGCTGGCCTCTCTCTTGGCAACGTGGCATCAGTGCACCATGCTAAATTGCGCTCTTTTCCGAAAGCGGCTGCCTTACAAGGTCTTACAAAGATGAAAGCCCTTTTCGACATGGGCTTGGTGCAAGGCGTTCTTGCCCCTCATGACCGACCAGATATACAGACACTCAAACAACTGGGCTTTTCAGGCACAGACAACCAGATCATAGAAATGGCCTTTAAAAAGGCCCCCGACATTCTTGCTGCTTGTTATTCGGCATCCAGTATGTGGACGGCCAATGCTGCGACAATTTCACCTAGCCCCGATACAACCGACGGTAAAGTTCACATTACTCCAGCTAATTTAAATAGCAAATTTCACCGTTCCATTGAGCCCAAAACCACACAGAGAATTTTAAAAGCCACCTTTGTTGATGAAAATCATTTTTCTCATCACGACCTACTTCCGGCGTGTTCTCATTTTGGCGACGAAGGAGCTGCCAATCATACAAGGCTTTGCACCGATTACTCACAATCGGGGTTAGAAATCTTTGTTTATGGCAGAAAGGCTTTTGATGAATCCGCAGCTGGACCTAAAAAGTTTCCTGCCCGACAAACTCTAGAGGCCTCGCAAGCAGTGGCCCGGCTGCACAATATTCGACCTCATCAGGTGGTGTTTGCTCAACAAAATCCTGAGGTCATCGACAAAGGGGTGTTCCATAACGACGTAATTTCGGTAGGAAACGAAAATGTTCTACTCTATCATGAAGAGGCCTTTCTCGACAGCATCCAGTTGGTCGACCAATTGAGTGCTTTTTTTAAGCAAAGCGCCTTCTACCCCATTCTTGTTCCATCAAATGAAGTGACCGTTGAAGATGCAGTTCAGTCGTATTTGTTCAATAGCCAAATCGTGTCTTTGTCTGAAGGCGAAATGGCCATCATCGCCCCAGAAGAATGTAAGAATAATGATCGTGTGTGGTCATTTCTGCAGAATGTGATTCAAGTGAATAACCCTATTAAATACGTAAAGATTTTTGATGTAAAAGAAAGCATGCAAAATGGTGGCGGGCCGGCTTGCCTAAGACTACGAGTAGCCATGAATGAAAACGAAATAGCTGGCGTCAATCAAAACACGCTCTTAAGCTCTTCGCTTTATGATCGACTGGTCAAGTGGGTCAATCACCATTATCGCGATCACTTGGACCCCAATGATTTATCAGACCCCCATCTCATGCTAGAATCAAGAGCTGCCCTCGACGAACTCACTCAAATTTTGAACCTCGGTTCTGTTTATCCCTTTCAACGGGTAAACACTCATTAAGGCGGCCATAAGTAAGGGCGCCTTAATAAAAGCGCTGGGCTCCTCGGTAAAAACAAAACACACCAAAAATTTGAATGGTATGATAAACATCGTTGTGGTTGAAATGTTGGTGCAAGCCCCACCCACTTTGCTGAATCCCCGCGGCGACAAAGCTGATAGTCACTCCCATGACCATCCAAGGGGCGGCCCGCAATCGACTTTGCCAAAACCCAATGCCAGAAAATAAAACCACCAAGACCATGGCCGATGCGTAATCCAAAATGGCAAGATAAAAAGCTCCCTCGGGCAGAGCCAGCATCACATAGGCAATCAACTTCACTGTGGAAACTATTAACAAAAGCGGCCACCATTTTTCAGGCAACACCGCTTGACCCGTTCCCGTCACAATCAGATAAGATACCAAGCCTATCGACAACATTGTTAATTGCCAAAAAAGATCGCCGCCACCGAGACCCACTGGGCGGACGGACGTGTCCAGGCCATGATGGAGCCCTCCAAACAGTGAGGCCATACCTAAAAATAAAAGCGCCAAAGCCCACTTTCGGCCAGGAATGACTCGGGCTGAACCTTTCAGCTGCCGCCAAAGACGCACGGCCAATACCCATGATACTCCAGTGATCATCCAGTTCGTTACTACAGTTACCGGTTCATTGATCGTCACAACCCTAACCTTTGTCTTATTATTGAATATTCCCCTTTAATTTATACCTATCTAAAGCGAAAATAAAGGTTCAATGAGTAACCATCTTTGTACCTGGCTTCTATTTGTGTTCGTACTGGGTTTAACTCCGATAGGTGTCGCCCAAGAGTCGTCTAGCGACGATGACGCCGCTGTGAGTGCAGAAGCGGCTCCCGAGTATACAGAGGCCAGCGAAGCCGACGCCGAATCAGATTCTCAGTCCACAGAGTCAGATGCAGAGTCAAAGTCAGGATCAGAACCGCAGTCAATTGCCGAACCTGAAGGCGATTCCCCCAGAGCTGAAAAACAGACTGCAGATCAGTCCTCGAACGAAAAAGAAATCCCCTCCGCTAACCCTCCGGCCCAAAAAAAATCGAAAGCGAAACCCCGACGACGAACCAAGGTGAAATGGTATCAGCCAGACTTTGTGGGATACAATGACGACACCAAACGGGTGGAGCTTGCGATCACAGGGAAAACCTATGCAAACTCAGTGATCAGTGTCGGCGGTGAAGAGATTGTGGTCATAGACAAACAAGAAAAATCCACTTCCGTGCCCGCAAAGTCTACTTTCGGTCATAAGCACCCTGTCAAAGCCAACAAAGAGGGTGAATTTGAAATTCGCCTGCGACTGCCTGAAGGCCTTGTGATGATACCGCTTAAAGCCTCACATCCCAGCGGCAAACTCATCCCCAGGGTGTACCAATTGCCCCTTCAAGTCTCAAAAGACCAAGTGGTTATCAAATCAAGCCGGGTTGCAAAACGTCCTGTTAAAAAAAATAAGTGGGAAGTTTGGGGCGGGCTTGGGTTTTACTATCTGAACTACAGCCAAGAAATCCCAGGGGCGGGTCAAAATGCGGGACTTAACTCTTTTGCCTTACCCGCCATTTATGCCAAAGGCGTTTACAACTTTGATCCGCAAAAAAACCTAAACCTCGAATACAAACTCACCCCTGGATCTGTGACCAAGGTTACTGGGCTCACCTTGGCCAAACCCTCTTTTGGTTGGACCATTATTGGAGTGGATTTTTCTCACAGACCCATTCGCCTTAAATCGCCATTTAACGACCCTGGATTTTTTGGATATCGTGTGGGGATTCAGCAACATTTTGTACCGTTTATCAGCCGAACAGGAGCTTCCGAAACTGAGGTGACTATTGAAAGTAACGGATTGACCATGTTTTCTTTGGGGTGGCACCTTGAATTTTTAAGAAAGAATCGTTGGTCCTATGAAGCTTTCATGCGCCTTCAGCACCCGCTTTCTGTGGGATCTGTTTTTGAAATGACTCCCAACTTCGGTTTCGACGGCTCACTGGGAGTGAACTATATTCTGAAAAATGGATGGGCCGCATCGGTTTCATGGTACGGACAATGGCATGATTATTCATTTCGCCATTTTGATAAAGTCAGCCAGGAATCCATTTCTGGCGCCCAAGTGTTATTCTTCTCCACACTTGAAGCTCGCGTAGGCTACACGTTCTAAGCAGGAACCAAGTTTTCTACAAATTGGGCTGCTGCGTTTTCCCAAGAAAACATTTGGGCATACTCGTGACATCGATTTCGAGATTTCGATAAGGCACCAGCCACTGCCACTCCTAGGTCTTCGTGCATACAGCCCACATCTTCATTTAAGATATCTATTGGACCGGTGACAGGAAAGGCCGCCACCGGAGTTCCACTCGCTAAGGCCTCTATCATGACAAGTCCAAAGGTATCTGTTCGGCTGGGGAAGACAAACACATCGGCCGAGGCATAATACTCAGCTAAGTCTTGGCCGAATTTTGGGCCCACAAAATGAACCTGTGGGTATTTAGCTCGGTATTCTGCAAGTTGAGGTCCATCACCCACCACATATTTAGTGCCTTGAACGTCTAATGACAGAAATGCTTCCAGATTTTTTTCAATGGCAACACGGCCTACATAGAGCAAAACCGGCGATTTTCCATCAAGATTTAATCGATGTTGAGGCCCAAACAGCGCAAGATCCACCCCTCGCCCCCACCTTCGCAATCGGGAAAACCCTCTGGCCGCCAAACTCTCTTCCATAGATTGGGTAGTCACCATGGTGCAACTGGATGGCCGATGAAATCTTCTGAGCACGCCATAGGTCCAGTCCTCGGGGATCTTGGTCCTTGCGTGAACATACTCAGGAAATTTTGTATGAAATGCTGTGGTGAAATCATAATCGTGGAATTTGCAAAAATACCGAGCAGCCCACCCTAACGGTCCCTCGGTTGCTATATGAATAGAATCCGGCTTTAGACGAAGCAAGGTTTTTGACACTCTTCGATAGGGTGTGAGTGACAAGCGGATCTCACTATAAGTGGGGCACGGCAAGGTTAATTTTTCATCCGGCGCTAAGATAAAAACTTGATGTCCTTGAGACTCCAAGTGTTCTCGCGTGGCATTTAGCGTTCGAACAACTCCGTTAACTTGCGGGTACCAGGCATCTGTAACTATGGCGATTCTCATAGATAGACCTTCCTTACTGTCTCCATTTGACTTGTCATTCATTGAGGTAATTTTTGATTTGGGTTTGAATTTGGTTTGTACCGTTAACTCTAGACTATGGTCGGCGTCTTAATTCTGCTAGTTATTCATTTGCATTAATTTGTTAGACTACAGTTCTGGAGAAACCGTGCGCCGATTTAAAGAACAAGAGCAAGTTGAAGAAACCATTGAGTTGTTATCACACCGGGCAAGATGTGAAGTTTTGGCTGAAGTCATCACCGACAAACGCAGCTACCCTATTTATGGTATTGTGATCGGCCCTAATGACCCCACAGTCCCCACGGTAGGATTATTCGGCGGCGTTCATGGACTAGAAAAAATTGGAAGCCATGTCATATTTAATTACCTGCGGGTTCTGGCCGAACAACTTCAGTGGGATGAAAATTTAGCTGACAGCTTCAATAAATGTCGTCTCGTCTCCATCCCCGTAGTTAATCCTGCCGGCATGTTTCTGAACCAAAGAGCTAACCCCAATGGCATTGATATTATGCGGAATGCACCCTCATCGGCAGAGGGTAAGACGACGCCCTTTGTGTCAGGGCATCGCCTTGGCCCTTGGCTATGGTGGTACCGTGGCCAATTAGGAAATGAAATGGAAGTGGAGACAAAAACTTTGGTGGACTTTGTCACACGCGAAATGTTTTCTGCCCCATTTAGCCTGGCACTTGATATTCACTCTGGATTTGGAATGGTGGATCGCCTTTGGTACCCCTACGGAAAAACCAGGGAAGACTTCCCTGATATAAACCTGGCCAAACACTTCATTAACTTTATGAACAAAAACATGCCCTATAATGTCTATCAAGTAGAGCCCCAATCCGCCTCATACCTAATCCATGGGGATGTTTGGGACTACCTCTATGACCTTCACCATCAAAACTACAAAGACAAGAACAATACCTTCTTACCGTGGACTTTGGAAATGGGCTCGTGGATCTGGATGAGAAAAAATCCTAAACAAATTTTTTCAGCCCACGGAATATTCAATCCCATTATTCCCCATCGCTATCGCCGGATTATGAGAAGGCATCGCCCCCTGATTGAATTTATTAGGCTTGCTACACTCAACTATCGCTCTTGGATTAGTAAAGCCGCCTGAACTATTCTCAAGCGTAAGAGTGATAAACCACAGTATCTTGTCCGAGCATGGTATCTAAGAGATCTAATAAAATACCCACACTCTCTAAAAGCTCTTCATTGTTGGCCGCCTCTTCGGGATTGAGCTCCACAAAATCTGCAGACACTAACCGCCCTGTCTGAGCAACAAATTCTCCAAGCTCATGCACGTGCTGTTTGTTTAGGCCACCGGGCACTCTTAATCCTGTCGCAGGAGCCAGCTCGGGATCAACTCCATCAATGTCAAAACTCAAATGCAGGGGAGAAATTCCCTCCGGGTCTATCTTCATCATGGCATCACTTAGCACCCGAGACATGCCTCGATCATTAACCTCTTCTGCCGTGTAAAGCGCGATGCCCAGGTCGCTAATAATCTTTTTCTCCCCAGCATCTAAATCGCGCACACCAATATAGGCGATCTTTTCTGGCCTAAGGCCTCCTGGGTGCCACTCGAAGCCCGGCAATTCGCCCGACTCGATAAGGCCCAATAGGAGTGCCACCGGCATTCCGTGCAAATTTCCGGTTGGCGAAGTGGATGGTGTGTTAATGTCACCATGGGCATCCACCCACAATACACTCAAGTCAGGATATTTTTTCAGCTGAGCCGCCACAGAGCTAAGGGCTATGCTGTGATCCCCACCCACGACCAAAGAAAAATCCTTATCGGCCGCCATGGCAAGGCACTCTTCGTACAGCGCGAAAAAAACATCGCCAACAGTGTCTCCACGCCCGCTTCGATTTGTGACGTTGCCAAAATCTTCCACTCGAAAACCATGGTCTAAAAGCTGTTGAGTGATATGGTTTTTTCTTAAACTATCTGGAGCCAAAGAGACCCCGCCCTTATCTTGGCCCAAATTGATTGCGGCCCCCAACAGGCCCGCTCTGTGATAGTGCAAACTCTCATTAGAATATTTTTGTGATACTTTTGTTCTGTGAACCAATGGCTGAAGCATCTGACCCCCTTACACAGTAGGACAAGGCACAAATAGTTCTGTTACTCTCTGATGGCTAGTTTCTGCCAGGTAGTGATCCTCAACTTCTGGAGTTGCAAGAAGCGGTTCAAGGACGTTCATTTCCACCAACACCCCTTTAGCCCCCGCAAGCGCCCAAAGGTGAGGCAAAAACCCCATCTCTCCATACCAATATATCAAATCTCGATTTCTTACAGAAAGAGATTGCCCGTTCACTTGCTTGTAATTCAAACAAATGGGAAGGGTGGCTCTTTGTGCATTAATTGCCGCATTATAAAGCGGGCGCCGAAAACGAAGCACACTGTCGCCATTTGTACTTGTAGCTTCAGGAAAAACCGCAATATTCATCCCACGCCGAAGACCTTCCGAAAGCTGCTCAACCTCATTGAGTAAATTTCTCTTGTTTCTTCGCTCGACATAAAGGCAACCACCAAGGTCCGTGAGCTGTCCCAGAAAAGGGGTTCGCTTAATCTCCATTGACGTGACAAAACCTGTGGGAACTTGCGATGAAATGACTAGTACATCTAAATAGGACAAGTGATTAGACACCATCAAAAAGTTTGACTTGCGAAAATCTCGATAGCCTTTCACCTCTGTTTGAACCCTAAGAATGCCTAAAATAATTTTTGACGAAATTGAGGTCAACCGATGGCGTATCTCTCGCCGCTTCCATTCGTCCCAACAGTAAAGATTCACCACGGCTGAGCGTACGCCAAAAAACAAAAGGACTGCAAATACTCCAAGAAGTCGAGCGGTTTGGTCAAGTGAGTTCAAAATCTGCTTCATGACCCTTGTTCCACATATTTTTTTGCATGTTTTTCGGACAGTTGACTCATATCAAGGATTGTTAAGACATCGCTGCAATTGAAGTCTTCATCCAGTGCTGGTTCTCCGTAAATCTTCGCCCCTGCATTAATATAGGAACGCAAAAGCGGTGGCGTAAGTTCTAACGCTCGCTCAGCTGAAACTATCGCCGAATTTCGGTTCTGAAATCGATAAATTCCTATGGGCCGAATGTGGTGTTCGTCAGAATAGGAATCGGGCTTAAACGAGTTTAATACAGCGTTGGCTTCGCCAAAATTGGTGGTGTACAAACTAGTACATCCAAACAAGTAATCAGCCCCAACTAGTTTTGCGTAACGACCCATCCCCTTCCAGACCAAGTGAATGGCGGCACCCGTGCGATGATCCGGGTGAATACAAGCTCGACCCAATTCTAATTTCACACCAGGCACACTGAAAAAAGAATCCAAATCAAATTCATTTTCAGAATAAAATTTATTTGAAAACAGCGAGCAAACCAATCGGTATGTACCTATGACTTCATTATCGTCTTTTTTGATCAACAATATATGATCGCCCAGCAAGTCATAGCGATCAAAGTCCACTCCGCCGATTCGATTAAGCCCTAATCCTTCTTCGATAAAAACCTGATGCCGAAGGCGAAGGACCTTGTGCAGCTCCTCCACCGTCTCAGCGGTTTTTACAAGGTATTGACCTAAATCAATCTGAAACCGAATTTTCGGCTGAAACTTGTTAATCTTAAGGTGAAGCAGTTTTATACGGAGATCGACAAATGCCCGCGAGCGCAACGGCGCTGTCGTGGCATGTGCCAATTTTTTTGCAAGATTCATAACTTGGCATCCTTATAGAACCTTACATCAACACGCTGCTGCTTGATCGCCTGAAGAATGGCTCCCGGGTGGCGTGGCGCATGCACCACTGTTTTCCATGAATCCACCTGAAGGGGATGATGTAAGTCACTGTTTGCTATAAATGGCATACGACTTTCAATTACCTCATCAAATAGGTGGGGTCCACTGGCCACTTCCCAGGCGTCAAACTCAGGTTGAAGCTCGTGTCGGTTGTGCCACAAATAATAGGTCTGTGGCTCAAAGCGACGAGTGGATACGGGATGTGCTGCTATGGCAATCCCCCCCTGCTCCCTAATCTGCCTTGTAATATCTACCACATCCTGATCGGGGTCAATGAACTCACTAATGCCCAGTCCCAAAAAATGCGCAGAATCCTTATGGGCAAAGGAGTTCTTGGTGAATTCGACACCAGGAATTAACACCATTTTATACTTCACCCAAGCCCGTTCGGCCTGCTCTTGAATCTCTTCGAGATAAAGTGGAAATGTCTGCTCTGACAGGGTTTTTTCCAAATAACTCGCCGCCTTGCCAAGCAACGTGCGCTCCTCGCACAAATGATCTGTGATCGCGATGGCACCAAATCCCCGGCTCCCATAAAAATCCACCAGCTCCGAAATCGACAGCCGGCCGTCACTGAATGAGGAGTGAATATGAAAGTCGCCAATAAGCATCAATCAATACGTTACGGCAAACCCGTTAGAATCTGGTAAGGAGTTGGCAAGGAGAAGGTCAGAAATGCTCGTGTAGCCGACCGATTTATCTAGTTTCCCTGTTCAAAGGCCGAGGTGAGCAACAAATGTCGATAAAAGCGGATCATATTTTTGTAGGCCTCTTTGCTGATTCGCTCATTGTGCCCATGAAAACGCCCATAGTCCGCTCGCTCTAGGGCCACAGGCATAAACCTATAAATGTCGTCGGCCACAGGTTGATAGTGGCGGGCATCTGTGGCTGCAATGAGCAGACTCGGCGCCGTCAATGTGCCTGAGAAAATCTGCGAGACCGATGCCTGGATATGACGAAATCCCTCGCTGTCAGCGCTTGAAATGGGCGAGGGCTCTACGGCCTTCTCTCGCACCGAAACCGTAACTCGCTCATCGCTGATGGTTTCCCGAACACGGCTGGCCACACTTTCAATGGTTTCACCAGGTAGGATTCGAAGATTCAATACCGCAGTGACCGTGTCAGGGATAACATTGGGAGCTACACCTCCGTTCACCATGGTTGGGGCCATTGTGGTTTGAATCAACGCATTTGTACTTGGATCACTTTTTAAAATTCGCTTAACAAGCGGTGAAAATAACCACATGTTTGCAAAGGCCATCTTCGCCGTAAAATCGGCTTCAGATGCCAAGTATCGTGTCATATCTAAAATGGGTGCGGTGATTCGCCTTGAAAATGATCCGTCATTAAGGCGAAGATGCGCCTCACTGAGCACAAGTATGGCATTTTCCGCTCCAGGCATAGAGCTGTGCCCCGGTTTTCCCAAAGCCTTTAATTCAAGTTCCACGTAGCCTTTTTCAGCGACACCCACAAGTGCCACCGGCTTCGGTACACTGGCCATGAGGTGGCTAAATATAAACAGTCCCTCGTCGAGAACCCAGTCGAAGTGAATTCCCTGGGTTTGAAACTCTTCAGCTATTTTTGCGGCTCCATCTGATCCGCCCGACTCTTCATCGTGACCATAGGCGAGATATATACTTCGCCGGGGACGTCGCCCCTCTTTCAACAAAAGACGAATGGCCTCCAGTTGCGCAAGTAGCGTGCTTCGGTCATCAAGTGTGCCACGCCCCCAAATAAATCCATCAGCATCAGCTCCTGAAAAAGGCGGATGCTCCCACTTCTTCGCATCGCCCACCGGAACCACATCTTGATGAGCTAGCAAAAGGACGGGGCGCTCCTCAGTTGAGGTGCCCGACCATTTCATAACTAAACTTTGTTCGTTCACAAGATGATGGTCGAGATGAGAAAAAACATCGGCGTACTCCCGTTTTATTTCTGCACGAAATCGATCAAGATCATGGCCTGACTTTATGGCCTCTGAAAGACGATGAAAAATTGTGACATCATCCAAGGCAGGTTGCGGTGACTCGGTACCCCTCACTTGCAAACTAGGCACGGTGAAAGTTCTAAATAAAACGATGACCACGAGGGCCGAAATCGCGATGGCTAAATTTCGAAAAAGTTTTTTCATAAGCTCTCCACTCATGGTGTTCTAACTTGAAGTCAATGCGAAGAAACCTTACTCTAACGAGCGAGAATGACCTAGCCAAGTTGTCAATATGAGTTTAAGTCAAATTAAGAGAATCATATACTATCTATTTCTAACTTCCCTGTTTCTTGGGTCATTTTCGGCTCTTTCTGAAGGGAGAAATAATATCGAAACCTTGATTCGGGAGCAGAATTTGCCTATTCCTGAATTTGATGTTTCAAGTGAATACCTCAAATCCGAATAAATTGCGTGAGTTTGAACGTTATCTGGGGGCCGTAGAGTCTACCCTGAACGACCTTCCTGAGCCAGATGCCGATCCTTTGACGGTGATACGATATAAGGCTTCGCAGTTTTCAGACGTACTGGTCGACGATACCATTTTGGATATAGCCGGTGAAGACATTGGCGTAAAAGTCCGATGGAAATTGAATGAACTGGATCGATATATTGGACAGTCTGCTCGGTTTATCTGCCTACTTGGAGTGCTTCGAGGAGAACATGTCTATATCTTTAAAGGAGAGCTGTCCGGAAGCATTGTGCCCGCGCGCGGGAAGTCCTTTGGTTTTCTCCCCTACTTTCTACCAAACGGAGTGAAGCAGACCCTGGCAGAAAATTTACCTGACGAACTCAACCCGCGGTACTTTGCTGTAAAGGCACTTCTTGAAAATCGCCCCTGGCGAGTCTGTGCTCCACTGCCGCTGTGGTCAGGACCCTTTCAACAAAAACTGAAGTCGTGAACAATGCATCTCGCTGCAGCCCGGTCCCATCTGTCACAATCCAAGACTGTAAAATAGTGGCCCCCTGCGAAAAAAATCGAAATTGCAGACCGGCTTAGATGCTTAGTCCCATCTTCCCCCAAAATGGCTCGTTTGGCCGGCTCTTAACCCAAATATTCGCCCTCAAGGGGCTGATATTGTGCTTGCGCCCCACTTTTTTGGACGGCTAATTCCGCATCCGGAAAAGGCCGCCCCCCTTGCCGCAGTTCAGTACCAAAACAACGTTGAAACTGATCGGCCCTTTCTTGACTCTATGCCTCATTTTTAGTAGCTCTGCCAGGAATTCAACCCCCTTTAATCGAGGCTAATAATCCATGAAAATAACCCGTCGAATCGCTCTGTCGCTGCTGGCACTTGTCGCCTTGTCCACGGCTGGATGTAAGCAACCTGAAGTGGGCTCTAAAAATCGTCCGTTCACGATGTATTTCATCCCCTCCATTGACGCTCAAACATTGGCCACTACAACTGAGGGACTGGTTAAGCATGTGCAAAAATCTGTGTCGCAAAAACTTTATGGGAGTGACGAAGGTTTCTACGTAAAAAGCTCCATTCCAACTAGCTATATTGCCGTAGTTGAAGCTTTCGGAACTGGCAGAGCGGATTTTGCCGCCTTTAATACATTCAGCTACATATTGGCAAAAGACATTAAAAAATACCCATTGGAAGCCATCTTAACCGTTGTACATGGAAATGGCGAAACCACTTACAAAGGTCAAATCATTGCCCGCGCAGACAGTGGAATCAACACATTGGAAGATCTAAAAGGCAAAAAATTTGCCTTCACTGACCCGGCCTCTACCTCCGGCTACATATTGCCCTCGCAGCTGTTAAAAAAACAGGGCATTGAGCTTGGAGATACTGTGTTTGCGCAAAAACACGACAACGTGGTGACCATGGTTTATCAAAAACAAGTGGATGCCGGCGCCACTTATTATTCGGCACCGAAAATGTTTGAAGAAAATGGCAAAAAAGAACTGAAAATCCAAGATGCTCGCAACCGTGTTCTTACCCAGTTCCCCGATGTGGAAGACGTAGTTAAGATTGTGGGTTTTACTCAAGAAATCCCCAACGAACCCTGGGTGATTCGACAAAAAATGTATGAAGATCCCGCTCGAGACAAACAGGTTCGTGAAGCCGTACAGAGCGCCTTACTTGATTTCATTAAAACGCCCGAGGGCAAAAAAATCATGACTGAAACGTACAATGTGTATGGCTTGGTTCCCGTATCGGATGCTAACTATGATGAAATCCGAAAAATCATCACTTCTTCTGAACTCAATCTTGAAGATGTAATCACGAAAAAGTAGTAAAAATGCCTATTCTAGAAGTTAGAAATCTAAATAAAGTTTATGATAATGGTGTGCACGCCCTTAAAGATGTTTCCTTCACTGTTGAAGAAGGTGAATTTCTTGGCGTGATTGGTTTGAGTGGATCTGGAAAATCGACACTACTTAGGTGCATCAATCGACTGATTGAACCCACCAGTGGTGAAATCATTATTAATGGCCAGGACATCACAAAGCTCAACTATTCTCAACTGCGGCAAGCGCGCACCCAAGTGGGAATGATCTTTCAGAGCTTCAACCTCATCCGCAGAAAATCGGTTCTTGTAAACACGCTCTCCGGAAAACTGGGTCGAAAAGGTCTGTGGTCCAGCATTATGGGTTATTGGTCAGAGGATGAACGAAAACAGGCCCTTGAGTTTTTAAAAGTGGTTGGGCTGCAGCAAAAAGCCAACAATCGCGCTGACGAACTCAGCGGTGGCCAACAGCAACGCGTGGCTATTGCCAGAGCGTTAATGCAGGACCCTAAAATACTATTAGCTGATGAGCCCGTGGCCAGTCTTGACCCGGCAACATCTCACACAGTGATGGATCACTTAGAAGCTGCCAACAAACAGTTTGGCAAAACCATTCTCTGTAACTTGCACTTTTTAAGCCTTGTTCGCCAATACACACCTCGTGTGATTGCATTAAAAGGCGGCGAAGTTGTCTACCGGGGCACTTCTAAAGAAATTGATGAAGCTTGGTTTACAAAAATTTACGGTGATGACGCAAAAGAGGTTTTAATTAAATGAGTACTGCTGACGACACGATGACAAAACCCAATAGTTATTATGAAACCATTGTTGCCGGAGAGCGCAAGCGGGCTTTCCGGCGCGCGTGGTTGATTAACTTTTTCTTGGTGCTGTATTTTATTTTTGCCATCACTTATGTGATCACACTGCACGTGGAAAGCCTGGACCACCTCTTAAAACAACCGATGGCCATGGCATTGTATTTTCTGGCCGCCAATGTACTTAGTTATCTCTGGGCTCGATCTTCTCGTTCAATTGGCGGATTGATCGTCCATCGGACCAACCCCATCCTTAAAAATTTACCTGCCGAACCCGGCTCGGCCGGCTGGTATAAGTCCGTTTCTGGTGGCTTTGCCTTTGCCCTTCTCATATTAACTGTTTATTTGGGCGTGAGCCTGATTGATATTAACCTCTACACCTTATTTGATAAGCAGGGTTTGCAAGGCGCACAGCGAATTTTTAGCGCCCTTATGAACCCGAATTTATCCATTATCGATGTGGTGCTTGCCGCGATGGTTGAGACTATCTTTATCGCCCTGATGGCTACCGCACTGGCCATACCCATTGCATTTTTACTGAGCTTTTTTATGGCTCGCAACTTAATGAAGTACAGTCGCACTGCCGTTGGTGTTTATACTTTCTTGCGATTTCTTGCTAACTTTGCACGATCGGTGGAACCACTGATTTGGGCCATTATATTTTCGGTGTGGGTGGGTATCGGGCCGTTTGCCGGCATGCTTGCCCTAATGATTCACTCCATTGCCGCGCTGACAAAGCTGTACTCGGAACAGATTGAAAACATCGACCGCGGACCCATTGAAGCCATTGAGGCCACGGGCGCAAATCGCATTCAAGTAGTTTGGTATGCGGTGGTCCCACAAATAGTTCTCCCCTACCTTTCTTTTACTATTTATCGCTGGGACATTAATATTCGCATGGCCACCATTATCGGTCTTGTTGGTGGCGGCGGCATCGGCACTCTACTCATGCAATACCAGGGGATTGCGAAGTGGAACGAAGTGGGAACCATAGTTATCACTATTGCGGCTGTGGTTTGGGTAATGGATTATCTCAGTGCCCGAATTCGTGAAGCCATTTACTAGCTAAATCTAAGAAATTGCGGCTACATGTTGTTAATTATGTAGCCCAACACAATCACCTGGGGCACTGTCACTAACGGCAAAAACAAAGCAATCTTCCAGGATTTTGTTGCATCTTTAATGACCATAATTTCAGTGTAATCTGTCGCCACTCCGGTCATTAAGAACACAAAGGCATTTCCTGGAGCTCCAGCCGTTCGCAATATTTCGGCTGCAATGGGGGCCGTTCCCTCCGAGCAAACCTCAATTATCGTGGCAGCTACCAAAGTTAATGCCAAACCCATCAGCGATGGTCCAAAATAAGTTTGCATATCATCTGTGGTTAAAAAGGCTCGCATCGCACTGGCAATCACCACGCCCAAAAACACCCACCGCAAAACAATTCTCGAATCGGCAATTCCGTGGACCACGAGATTTTTAAAAAAAGCCAAATCAAACTTTACCCGAGACAGTCCTCTTTTTGCTTCAGGAAAAAACCGAAAGCCTTCAGGCAAATCAAATCGGTTCGGGTTTTTGGCAAGAATGCCTTTTTTCGACATACTCTCAAATATGAGACCCGTAATGATTGCTACCACTCCCGACAGTACAATAAATACAAGGGTCCACTTTAAACCAATTAACGCCACTAAAATAATAGTCAAAGATAGCGAGTTCCAGGGGCTTGCAATAAGAAATGCCATCAACTGACCAAGACTAGCTCCCCGCTCATAAAGCTTCATCCCCACGATCAATATCCCGTGAGAGCACAAGTCCAACAGCATTCCGGCCAGAGTGGCGCGAAGTATTCCCTTTAAACCATTTCCGTCTCCGAGTATGGCCATAACAAATTCTCGTGGGACCTGACTCAGAACTCCAACAAAGGCGATGGATGCCACTAGACCCCACCACATGTGATGCATCAGCTCTGATCCCGTTTGCACAAAAGAACTTAAATAAGGAACACCCTCAATGCTAGGCCAGAAAAACCACTTCAAAAACACTGAAATAGCAACCACTGCCCCCGTCGACCAAAACAAATAGTCCAGACGCTTTTTGGGGTGGCAACTCTCAACATTCTCGGCAGATTTGGGTTCATCACAACAGCTTGACAAAGGACCTCCTCGTACTACGATTCTTAAGAAGTATATGGGCGCCTTCATTACGTCAACTACAAGCAAATGTCGGCCTCCATCAGGATGAGATACAAGTCAAAACGGATTTTTTAGGGGTGGGGATAATGAAAACTTCAAGTTTTATAAATTCAACAGTGTTAGTTTTTCTATTGTTATTATCAAAGTTAGCATTGGCTGAGACCCTTTTAACACTTCCCAGCCCTTTTGAGGACGGCAAGACCTACCCCCTTTTGGTCGTGTTACATGGCTGCAATCAGACGGCTGATGAATTTCGTAGTGTGACAGAGTTTGATCAATTGGCGCAATCACACGGATTTATAGTGATGTACCCAGAACAAAAGCTCATCCGAAATATTAAAAGATGCTGGAACTGGTTTTTACCGCAAAACCAATCGGCCGACGGCATTGAGACAAAAGAGATTATGGCCACCATCCAAGCCGTGAAAGAAAACTACCCCATCGACTCTGAAAATGTTTTTGTAGCTGGCCTATCCGCCGGCGGATCAATGGCTGGGCTACTCGCCAAGTGCTACCCAGGAGAATTTAGGGCGGCAGCCATTCATTCGAGCCCCTCACCATTGCGAGCTCGGGGCGCCATGGAAGCCTTGAAGCTCATGAAAGACGGCCCCGCCGAATTTCCTCGCTATGAAAAAATCTGCCAACACGGCACGCCTCTTCCTATCATGGTTATTCATGGAACCGCTGACGACCGAGTGGCGCCCAGCAATGCTCCATCTGTTCTTGAGGATCTCGGCACAGGCGATACCCGCTCCCGCTTAGTTATGGTTGGGGGCTTGGGCCACGAATGGTCTGGAGGAGCTCCAGGACATAAGTATTCTGCCCCCAATGGACCGAAAGCCAATGAGCTGATATGGCGCTTTTTTAGCCGGCAAATGAATCGATAATTATGGTTTAACTCTGCACAGAGCCTCTCCATAATGCGGCGTTTAGAGGGGCAAAAATATCCCTGGCCATCATGCAAGGCATCCCCTAGGATGACCCCTTTATACGTTGCTGGGAGCACGAAATAGTTGACATTAAAGCGCTGGGTTTTTTTGTCAAATTCATTGCGGAACGACGAAGGACTGGCCAAAAGCTAATTCAAGGAGTGACAAATTGAGTTTGATAAAAAAGATCAAGCTATAATGTTAACTATTTCGCGCTCCCAGTAGTAACACCGTAACAAAAGGGCAGGCAATGAAAGCAACAAAAGGCATGGTAGTGACAATGGACTACACTCTGACAAATGATCAGGGCGAGGTGCTTGACTCATCAAAAGGACGTGAACCACTTCCCTACTTGCATGGCCACCGAAATATTATCACTGGTCTTGAAAAAGTAATCGAAGGTAAAGCTAAGGGCGATCAACTCAATGTGAAAGTGGCACCGGCTGAAGGCTATGGTGAGCGAGACGAATCATTAGTGCAGGTTGTTCCTAAAAGCGAATTTGAAGGCGCTGGTGAGCTCGAAGTCGGTATGCAGTTTCAAACTCATACACAAGACGGGCTTCAGATTTTTCAAATCGTGAAGATTGCTGGCGAAGATGTCACCGTCGATGGCAATCATCCGCTGGCTGGTGAAAGTCTCCACTTTGAAGTGACGATCACCGATGTTCGCGAAGCCACACCTGAAGAGTTGTCACACGGCCATGTCCACGGACCTGGTGGCCACCACCATTAATTGGAATTTTACTTAAATCGACTTGCCAGTACGTTAGAGTGAGCGGCAATCAGCCGCTCATAGGATTGGTGTCCATCGGCAATCAACAAAACATCTATCCCTACCGCTTCGGCCACATGCCAGTCGTGGTCCGTATCACCGATCAAAATGGTTTTTTCACGGGGCACAGTTGATCCCGCCACCAGTTCTCGACCTCGCTCGACTTTGCTATGAGCGTAGTGATCCGACAATCCATAAATATTGTGAAAATGATGATGTAGTGAAAAGTGTCTCGTTAACTCGTCAAGATGCCACTGAGCCGCTGCTGAAAGAATAGATTGTTGTTTATTCTCAGCAATAGATTTGAGTATGGCCTCAATTCCTAAAAAGGGCTGAGCATGATCTTTTGAACGCTGATGATAGCGATCCATAAATCGATCGCTCAGTTCCTCAAAACTGATTTCAGAAAAATCAAACCCTAATACCTCGTAGCTATCTTTAACGGGAAAGCCAAAAAGATCCCGATATTGTGTCAGATCAATGCTTGGCAGACCGTGCTCTTCTAATAGCTCTCCCACCACTTCAACCGCGATATGAGCATCGTTCAAAAGAGTGCCATTCCAATCCCAAATGATATGTTCATAAGGTTCTACATGTTCTAAAATTTGCTTTGACGATTCGTCAATCCCCACGAGATTCATAGTGAAGGTCATAGTACAATCCTAGCGCCAGGACAACCCCTACGTTTTTGCCCATTGAACCCTAATTCTGCAGGGAAATCTCAATTTGAGACGGCCACAAACCCTATATTGGCCGTTAAGACCTGGACTTGACGAAACCCAATGCCATTAAGGACAATAAGAGTAACGAGGAGGTGGAGCTTTCAATAAGCCACACTCTGGCGCCCTCATCTTGAATTCTGGATATGAGCCTGTTCAAATTGTGAGTTGGCAACGGGCTATAATCCTATGGCTTCAGGGTAAAGTTGAAGTGCTTGAGTTTCATGCTGAATCTGTTCAAAGTCCGAGTCACTCATTTCAACTGCCCAGTGTTTTGCGCCTTAAACAGTATATTCGCCCCTACATCACTTTAGGGGTCCGCTTTTCCCGGCAAAATGTCTTTGTTCGGGATGAATTCACTTGTCAATATTGTCGAATCCGAATGAACGAAAAGAAGCTCACACTCGATCACGTTATACCACTGTCAAAAGGTGGCGCCCACTGCTGGGAAAACGTGGTGGCCGCATGCTCCCCTTGCAATAACAAAAAAGGCGATAAAACTCCCCAACAAGCGGGCTTTCACTTAATGAAAAAACCCAACAGGCCCAACTATCTGCCAACAAGGGATATCACCCACCACCGCAGACAAGCCATACCCGATGCCTGGCTTATCTACTTACCGCAGGTGGCCTCTTAGTCCTCTAAAAGACTTCGCAACATCCAAGCCGTTTTCTCATGGAGTTGAATTCTCTGAGTCAAAAGATCCGCCGTAGCCTCATCATTGCCTTCTTCAGCCATTGGAAACACGCTTCGGGCTGTGCGAATCACTGATTCTTGGGCTGTCACCAAATTAGCAATCATATCTCGGGCCGAAGGGGTGCCGGTTTCTTCTTTGATTGTTGTCAATTTGCTGAATTCCGCATAAGAGCCCGGAGCCTTCTCACCTAGCGCGCGAATTCGCTCGGCGATATCATCCACAGCGATGGCCAGCTCGTTGTATTGGGTCTCAAACATTGTATGTAGCGCCTGAAACATTGGGCCGGTTACATTCCAATGATAATTGTGTGTTTTTAAATAGAGCGTGTAGCTATCGGCAAGAAGTTTTGACAATCCCTTTGCGATTTCTGCCCGCTTTGCTTCTGGTATTCCAATATTGATACTCATCGTAACCTTCTTTCCTTTTCACAAGGGCCCATAACCTAAACCGACTTCTGATCGGCAAAGAAATGGGCCGATTCCCGTTTTATGCCACATTCTTGATACCACCTTCACCACCCACAGCAAAGACTTTCCCATTAAGAATTGACCTAAATTTTTGTTATTTTCACCAGGATTGTCATATTGATAAGTGAATTGATCTTGAATCAGATGGTATGTGATCTGACCAACGCGGTTTTTTTTGAAAAGACACGTCTAATACAAGAGGTGATGGGTTCATGGCTTTTCGCTACATGGGGCCACCAGGAGTTCAATGCCCAAGCTATCAAGAACTTTAAAAAGACTATCGAGTCACACGATGGATTTGGCCGTTTCTATCCGCGACAGAGTCTCGGTGGCGACCCCGCAAAGTGAGGACGCATCGTCAATTCGCAACCCCGATTGAGTGCGCCTGGCGCGAACATATTGCCCCAATAAATTCGACGTGAGTGGTCCAGGTGTTGTGGGCCGCGGATACACCTTAAAAGGGCGAGCCATGTCAAACTCCATTGTTACCAATACAAGATTGATAATATCACAATGAATTCATTAAGTCAGTTATTTCTAATAAACAAGAAACAACTTTCAATTGGACCAGCCAGAATAGAAAAAACCCCCTATGTTAGAAATAATAAACTGACAAAATTTAATTGTCGGATGGCAGAGGGTTGCTATAAGAGGCTGGCAACCTCTTCAATCGGTCATATATGTTTAGTGGTTTACACTTTGAGGAACGAAGAACATGGCAAAGAAAAAAACCGCATCATCAGCGCACGGCAGGCCACAAAAAAAGAGCGAGAAGTATATGAAAGACAGTGAGCTTGAGTTAGATGATATCCCTGAACTAACCAGTGAAGAATTAAGTTCTACTCGACGGTTTGGGCGACAGAAAGGACATGCCCTATCAAACCCTTATCCATGAATTACTAGAGGAGGCTGTTTGATCAAGATTCTGCGGAATTGATTTCCGCAGCTTTCCGAAAAATTCCGTACATCACCGCATCGAAGGCCTCAAGCTCCTGGAGAGATAAAGCATGACACTTGGAATATATGTGAAAAGCTTAATTCAGTTTTTCAACAGAAACACCCCCAATAAATAAATATTGATGAGATGGCCCAACTTTAAAGATCTTCTTACCGGTCACAAGTCCTGCAGAAAAGGCAAGAAGCCCAGTGCTCCCCAAATAGTTTTTGAACAGCACCTTGGAGCAAACCTTCTGTCTCTTCATAGAGATATCCATAGTCGCCGTTATGCCACAAGACCAGCCCAATGTTTTGTCGTGGCTCGACCCAAGCCGCGAGAGATTTTTGCGGCTGATTACCGTGATAGAATTATCCATCATCTTATAATTTCAAAATTAGAGCCCTTGTGGGAGAAACAATTTTCTTCATCCAGTTTTGCCTGCCGTAAAGGCCTCGGCCCCCACCATGCCCTTAGAATGGCGCAACAGCGGGTCTCAATCATATCTCAAGGTGGCGCCAAAAGGTGCTGGGCCCTGCAGCTGGATATAAAAACCTTTTTCTCGACCATTCATCGTCCGACTCTGACTTCGCTTTTGAAATGCAATGCCCTACCCGAACAAAGTGTGATTAATTTCCTTATTGATAAGACCGTGGGCGCAGACAGCCGAAAAAATGCCATCATGGTTAACAGACACATACATCGAAAGGTTATTAGGCCGGAAAAATCTTGGTTCAACCAACCTCCAGACAAAGGCATTCCCATTGGTAATTTAACAAGTCAGTTTGGCGCCAATGTTTATTTAGATGGCCTAGATAAATTTATTGAGCATAAGTTGAAGCCCGCTGGTTACATACGATATGTGGACGACCTATTACTTTTGGACGCCTGCCCCCAACGTCTTGGTAGCATGATTCCATTGATTTCGGAATGGCTCTTTAATCACCGCCACCAAACCCTCCAAACGAATAAGACAAAACTAACCGAACTGACTGCGGGCATTTTCTTTTTAGGGTACCGGCTAAGATGTGACAAATATGATGCAAAAAACCCACTGCAGGTTTTTCATAAATCAAATAAAAAGTGGGAACTCATAAAGGCCATTAAGGGCTTAGAAAACACACGTCTGCATCCGCCCCTGAGAAATCATTGGCTCGGCCCAATCGATTATTCCGCTCAACGTCGTCAAATCCAGCCCATAAACGCTCGTTTGGGCACAATGGCCCATAGCCGCACGTACACTTATAGAAAACAAGCCCTCAATCACTTGAAACACAGCCTCACTGATGGTCACGACCAGCCTCAGGAGGTCTTTCAAACTTGGGAGCCTCTCATCGTAAGTGATGATTATTTATCTATTAAGCTACGATAAAAAACAATGCCCTGGCCTAAATCAAGGCCAGGGCATTTGAGATACCCGCTTCCACGCCTAGCGACCAACACACCGAACCGCCCTTGTGTTGTTGCGGTTGTTGTTGTTGACGTTGCCATTTGATCCGTTGAAGTTCCAGGCGTTGTTTCGATTAAACGAAACCACCGAGGCGGACCAATTCAGCAAAAAATGCACCCTGTTCTATGCCCCCCAAGAAGATAGGCCTCCTTAGGTTCGTCACTTCACGCCATACCCGTCTGGTATGGCCGGGCTCCCGTGGTAGCTAAATGTTATCTTCAAAAATCCATGAACTTTTGAACTCGAACAAGTAACTCAAACGCAGGTTTAGGCTAAATGTGTTATCCCTGGCAAGCCCTCAACTATTTTTCTTTGCCCACTTGAGCCACGCATTGATCTGCGATCCAATCTCACTCAGACGTTCTGATATCACTTGAAACTCACCACCGCTGATGCCCTTGAGATCATACAGCAATCGATAATAGGTCCACAATACTTCAACTTCGAGGCTGACCTGAACAAGTATTCGAACTCGAGACACTCCCGCATGGGAGTTCGCTAAGATGGCCCCTTTAAGAACCCGTAAACAAGACCGACTGATGTCTGAGCCCAAATCGTACTTCAATAGCTTCGGCAGCTTCGCCTTAAGGTGATAAGACTCGCGAACCAAGCTATAGCTCAGTTGGTATACCGGTAAATGCTGATATCGTGCCACATTCAACCATCTGCGGCCTGCACAGGCCACTGGAAAAAATTATTAAATCACTAAATAATACAGGCCACGCCTAGCGACCAACACACCGAACCGCCCCTGTGACGTCGCGGAAGCTGTTGCCGACGAAGCCAGAAGATCCGAGGAAGCCCCAGGCGAGGTCTCGATAAAACGAAACCACCGAGGCGGACCACTCAAAATTGCCATCGGCATCCGGTAACACAAAGCGAATGCCATTCGCATTGGCTACGTTGTAATCGTAAATGGTTGGCAGCCGCCAACGCACAGCTGGCGTAGACGCCAACCCTAGACTTCCTTTGCCTGCGTCGTCAATGGCGCCATCTGTGCCCGTGAAGTAATTCTCACCATCTTCGTAACAAGCGCTTATGGCCTTATTCCCAGGGCCTGTCCCGGTTGTTTGGTAAGTGGCATTGTCGCAATAATTATTGGGGTCATCTTGGGCAAACGGGTTATTGGTAATGAAGTTGCTGCCGCTGGCTTTACACCAGTTTAAACTCGTTGCCACTTTTGACGACCACAAGAGTCCTGTTCTTTCATCGCGCCAGACCTCACGGCCCGCACCGGCTAGAGAGCTCCCTAGGTCGCCTTCACGAGTGACCAGCTTCCAAGCCCCCTGCCCCGCATTGCCTTTAACAGCACCATCCCACGTGGCCTCAGTGCCTATGATGCCATTTGCCGCACAGTCCGCTATTCTCTGATCAACCGTGCCTGAAAGACCACAGGTGGTGGTACTCCACCCTGTGCGGTTTACGTAGGTCACGTTGCCACCTGCGTAGCCATCATCGTCTAGCAGAATGTCTGGCACGTCCCGGTACCCTGCTGGTAGGTCGACACCAGCATAAGTCGTCACCTCATCACTTTGGCTGATCTGGGTGGTCCCGAGATTTCGATGGGCGTTGGCTGCCAAGCTGGATGCGCCAGCACTGAGTGACCCTGTCACACCGAAGATCGTGACACCATTTGCAATATTGCCAGGTGTAAGATCTGAGTCTTGAGCTGTGCAGGTTTGCGCGCCAGAATAATAGCCTTGGGGAATTGAAAAAGTGACCTCACCGTCACTGCCTATGACATTGCTGCCCTCTGATGCCGAAAAATACCCAGGCTCCACCACACACGGCCCGGCATTAAAACCCTCCGAACAGGGATTGGACTGACTCGTCACCTTAACTGATCCCTTGATTGAATTGTCTCCGATTTTGCAACCTGACAACAACAGCACGGCCAATGCCAGGGAACTGGCGCCTACGACTAATCGGTAAGTTTTCATGTTTTTTGGGCGGCATTTTGTCATGCTAAAAACTCCATCTGGTTTGATGAACTTCATATCGGTCGTTGGTCCGAATTACTTGATCGGATTTTTTGGGTTTTTTTAGGCTTCGGTTGATTTTGTCAGTGAAATGGCGGGGAACGTTGATTTTACTTGAAAAACTCCAAGTCTTCTTGGTGAAATTTAATGTCTCAAAACAATAAACACCAAGAAGAACAAGGAGTTAGCAATGCGTCTTAATTTAGATAAACTGCGAAGGGAAGCCAAGAAATTTCGAAAAAAAGATAAAAATCTCACCTTGAGACTACTTGCGTTGATAGAACTGGCTAAGAGGGAACATTCTGGCAACCTTTCGGACTTAGACTATGAACTTGTGGGTCTGGAAATTGGCAAATCTGGCCGCACTGTTTATCGCTGGAGAAAGAGTTATCTCGAGGGTGGACACAAAAAACTAGCACCGAGAAAGGCACCAGGGCGACAAGCAGAGGACATCACTGGTTGGACGGCTCATCACATAAGGCGATGGCGCAAACTCTGTGGTTGGGGCGCTGAGGTGATACAAGCCCACCTCAAACGTTACCTTGGAGTGGAGCTGTCACTCTACCGCATCCATCGATTTTTGAAGAACGCGGGCCTTGTGGGCTCTAAGAGGCGAGCAAAGCCAGCATCTAGCCACACCACTGTCGTGAAAGTAGAGTTGCCAGGAGTGCACACGCAGATCGATGTTAATTGGCAAACGACTCTCCTTGAAAACGGCAAGAAGTGTTACGTCTATAACTTCGTTGATCACGCATCGAGGTGGGAATTTAAGAGGGCCTATGAAGGTTATGGTCACTGGGAGACTGAACGCTTTATGATCGAACTACTAAGAGCAGTGCCTTTTTGGATAACCAGTACTCAGACAGACAATGGCGTGGAATTTACAAATAAATTTGTCTCACGAATCGACGATCCATTGCCGCATATTTTGGATGAGCTATGCGACGAACACGGCATCAGACACAGACTCATACCTCCAGGAGAAAAAGAGCTCAACGGGCTTGTAGAACGCTCACACCGCATGGACGATGAAGAGTTATTCCATCGAGCAAAACCGCAAAACATCGAGCAGCTCAATGAATACCTCGAACAGTATTGCCAATGGAAAAACTCTTGGCGACTTCGAAAAGCTCTCGGATGGAAGTCTGCTAACGAGTACCTCTTGCAGTACCCTCAAGTGCTAAAACCCGGGGCTAAAGAAAAATTATTGGTTGCCGATACCCAAAGTGAGACAACCATGAAGGCAGCATAAGTCACTGACACCATCAACCGCAGTCTACAATTTTTTGGGTTTTTAACGGAGGGAGCAGCTTCGAATTTTGTAGGCGAATGGTCTTATTTGACGATTTTGTAGGCGAATGGCCTCAAAATGAGTCATTTGAGACCTTCTAGAGTTGATCTGGCACACTAATTTTTTACATATAAAGAAATTTACTCGCTAATTTGCCAAAACCAAATTGGTCAAGAGCTACTTCAGCCCCCCTCACCTTCATCTGTCGCCATGCCCTCCTAGCCCAAAGGTGCCCTTGCTGCCGCCGGAGGAGACTGACGGACTTATAGTTGGCCCTTTGACCCATAGATTGGAATGCATGACGAATACACTCGACATCTTTATATATGTCGAGTATACTCGACATATATTGCAACCATTGGATTTTTATGGATTTTTTTGAAATATCTAAGGACTGGCTGCCAAGACGTTCAGACGAGATTTGGCGCCGAGACCTGAAAATAGCTCCCCCAAGTCCTGATTTGGTCACGGTGATCCAAGGGGTTCGCCGATGTGGCAAATCCACCTTTCTTGGTCAACTGGTCGATGACTGGAAGCTTAAAGAAGGTCAGTGTTTTTTCATCAATTTTGAAGACCCACGTCTGATTGGTCATTTGCAGGTGGAGCTTCTTGAAACTCTTTACGAGCAAGTGAAAAAACACCATCCCACGGGCCCAATACATTTCTTTTTTGACGAAATCCAGGTGGTGCCCAATTGGCAAAAGTGGATTCGCCTGCGCGTGGACAACCCTACTGAGGATTGTTTTATCATCACTGGGTCTAATGCGTCGTTACTGTCCGGAGAATTCTCCTCTGTTCTTACCGGGCGTCACAAAAGCTATGAGCTATATCCTTTAAGCTGGAATGAAGTCCAATCGGCGTTTCCAAAAAAGAGCTTTGACAACTACCTATTACAAGGAGGTTTTCCTCGGGCCTTGAAAGAGAAAAACGCTCAACCACTTCTGGCGCAGTACTTTCTTGATATTACTGAACGTGATCTACGAGAACGGCTTAAAGCAAAATCTTCACTAAAAATCCAGCGCCTAATAAAAATGGTTTTTGAATCCGTAGGCGCTGAAATGAGCCTTCGAAAACTCGCTCCTGCTGCTGGAATATCGGCGGACACAGCGTCTCTGTATTTGGAGGCAGCGCAAGCGGCCTACTTACTATTTAGCTGCCCGTATTTTGCTTTTTCAGAAAAGCAACAAGCTTATCGAAACCGCAAATACTACGCTATTGACCCCGGCTTGAGAAAAGCCGTGGCGACAAATACCGGAAAAGACCTAGGCAAAGACTTCGAAAATTATGTATTTCTAGAATTAAGAAAAAAGTATCCACAGGTTTACTATTGGAAGGGAAAAAGCGAAGTAGACTTCGTAGTTGAAACTAACTTCGGCGTGCAGCCTATACAGGTCACCTACGGCGAGGTCCAGGCTCGACACGAACAAGCTTTGGAGGAGTTCTACTTAGCACATCCCAACGCCCTGAATCCTATGTATATAACTCCAGAAACCATTGCAGAACATCTATAACCGTTAGGTCACCTCAGAGCGAAAGAAATTTACTCGTTCGACCTGCGTTTCAAACAAAAAGATCTATTGGGACTCTAATTTCGGCCCCTTTTCTTTTCAACCCTAGTTTCGACAGTCGAACCTATACCCCACAACGTGTTATGGTGCCCATGGGAGACAGTGAAATAAAGCAGTACTGAACCAAGAAAGGAAAAAGTCCCCTCTCCAGTACGAGAGTCGGCGAACCTCGGGGCCATCGGTAGATTTCAGGGATTCGAGACGTATATGAACGAGCACTAGGACATAATGCGAAGGACGGCCACACGCTGCAGCTGTACAGCTTCGCATGCCGTGTCCCAGAAGTCCCAAGCTGACCGCTCCCACGGGCAGAATTGAGAGATACCACGATAGGGCTAGAGCAAAAGCGTTAAGTCCCGCATAAGGCAAGTCGGGCTGAAGTAGCTCTTGACCAATTTGGTTTTGGCAAACTAACGAGTAAACTTCAGTATAACTTGAACGATTTTTTCACTTTTTCTTAGGCTTCGGTTGATTTTGTCAGTGAAATGGCGGGGAACGTTGATTTTAGTTGAAACCCGCCAATGGTGTTCGCGGTCAGTGTCTCAAAACTAGATCCAACATTTAACGTCGGCCGGGTCGAATGTAAGCCGGCTTATGATCAAAGAAATAGAACTTCTTTCCTCTGTATGTCCAACCCAGCTGCCTGCGCCAAATTTCAGCCAAATAGAGGCTCCCCAAAGCCAATCGATCCACTATCAGTTTTTTGTGAGCCGAGGCGGCCTTAGCTATATCGGCTCGTCCTACCTCTTTGTCCACTTTCAATACCTCTGGTAAATGGCCGACCGATTCACTGCAGAGTTTTTGCGACAACTCAAACACGCTTAACGCTTTGTTTTCTTCTTTAAATTTTGGCCATCTCTTCTGAGCCTCAACAAACACTTCTCCGGCCACGGCCGGCTCAAGTTGATCAACCAAGACTTCTTCAAAAAAAGCATGAAGGCCTTTTTGTCCCGTGAGTTGCCCGTCATAGTTTTCACTGCAGTGGAGAGGCTGTGACAAATCCGCGACGTAATGGCCCATCACGCCCGCCAATGACAGCCACTGACCTTGAGTTTTTTGATACTTTTTAAGGTTTTTACCAGCCTTGTTTTCTTTTAGCTTGCTCGTTAACTGCGTTAGCTTTTCATTGAGTTCAGATATTCTCCAAAGTGCTCGACCGGCTAGTAGAGGAACTTTTTTATTTTTTTCCTCAAATTCTTTTCGAGAATTTGCCAGCTTATCGGTGGTTTTTTCTCGAAGAAAAATTTCCGTGTCGTGAAAGTGTTCGGCTCTCTCAATGGGGTACTTGCCCGGAAGGCTTTTCCAGACAATATCTGGCACATTGTTGTAATAGCCCATGCCCCACGAGTGACTCCCCAACATTTTAGCCTCGATTGTAGGGTCACGATCTAACAACAGTGCGGCCGTCTGCCCCACCGTAGCATGACCCCACTTACCCCAGGCATGGGCCTGAGATTGTGCAAAACTAACTCCTACAAATAAACACAATATCCAGAAACTCTTTTTCATCACTGTCTCCTAGCTCTTCAATGCCGCTTTTGTTTTTACCCATTTCTGATAAGCCTGATTGAGGTCGTCGATCTCACAGTAAGTCTTAATGTAGTTTTCCATTTTTCGCTCTACACTGAGGCGTATCAAGTTATCTAGTCCACACTTTCGATCCAACATTTCTGCCAAAGCTTGCGACGCCCGATACCGATATTGAAGCTGTAGCGGATCGCCTTTGAGTGGGTGCGCCAACTCTTTAACATCTTTCGGAAAAGGGTGTTTCGCAAGCCACTTGTAGTCTACTTTTTTTGAATTAGAGAGGTGATTTGCAAGCCCCTCTTCGAGCCACTTAGGAATTGCGGATTTGTATTTTTGGTAGATGATCACATGCACCAGTTCGTGCCCAAAAATGGCATCAAAATTATCGCGCTGAATCTTCGGGCCTAAATGTATTTCTGTCTTTTCTGGTGAGTTGATTGTTGCAGCGACTAACGCCGAACCATGCCCATGAACTTTTTCGAAATCCGTTTGCGAAGTGTACCACTGAGTTTTGACTCTTCGTGTGGACCATTCCAACTTATATTGAATTCTATTGGCCACTTTTTCTACCTGCGTGGCTTTGAGCCACTGGGGAGCATTGGGCATTATCACCTGATTGGTTAAAATCTCTTTGGCCAGACTCACTGTTGACGTAAAAACAAAAGCCGCACTTATCACAAAAACCCTCAGTTGCTGCATAGGATTCCTTAACTTCTGGTGGTTGAACGGTTCAATACGGCCTCTATTATCATTCCTTATGACTTTTTCTGACAACTGCTGATCTTATGCGTTTTCACTAAATCCACAGTTACCGCTGCCAGAGCCCCAATCGGAAGCTTTTTTGGCCACTGGCGGAGACCATTACGGGTCCTATTTTTGAAAAATATTACGTACACCAAAATAATTAAAACGGGCTCCTGCCGCACCACGCCGATTTATATGAATAAAATCAGGCCCTTACAGTGCTGCGCCTAGCTCCCAATGGGACTCGGCCGAAAGTTCAGAAAAATTTTGATTGCCTTAGCTTTGTAATTGTCTGTAATAATACGCTCTTAGGCCTTTATGAGTTAAGTTATTCGTTTGAATCACCCTTAATTTGTATCCGGTCTCAGGTGTTAACATGCTTACAAATGAGGGAAGCAATGAAAGTCTATGTAGGAAACCTTCCTTACGAAGCGAGCGAACAAGAGCTCGAACAACTATTTTCACAATCGGGTGAAGTCATTTCGGTTGCCATTATCAAAGATCGCGATACTGGCCGCTCGAAAGGTTTTGGATTTGTAGAGTTCCAAGAAAAAAACTCTAGCGACAATGCCATTTCTGAGTTTGATGGCCACGAACTCCACGGCCGAAAAATTCGTGTGAGCGAAGCTCGTGAAAAGCCTAAAGGCGACCGTCCACCACGACGTGGCGGCGGCGGCGGTGGCGGCGGCCGTTGGTAGTCGAGTCCGGTCTGATAAAGGCTGCGACTTTCAAAAAGTCACAGCCTTTTTGGCTTAAGATTTTGATGAGCCCAACAGATCGCGAATTTCTTCCAACAGTTTTTCTTGACGAGGCGGCTCCGATGGAGCCGTTTCTTTTTGCTCCTGCTCTTTTCTGGCTAAGGCGTTTACCGCTTTAATAACAGCAAAAATCACTCCGGCAATAACCAAGAAATCTATCACACTTTGCAGAAACAATCCGTACTTGATAGTGACGGAAGTGTCCCCGCCTGTCCCCGGCTGAAGAATAAGCTCCAACCCACTGATGTTCACGCCTGCTATTGCCAAAGCTAGCGGCGGCATGATCACATTGTTTACCAAGGATGATACGATCTTGCCAAATGCCGTACCAATGATAATACCGACAGCCATATCAATAGCATTTCCTTTTACAGCGAAGTCTTTAAACTCCTGAACCAGTCCCATACTAGGCCTCCTATGTTGAGTGATAGGTAGCAATCTTATTTACTTTGAGCCATTGAATTTTGGAGTTTGTGACTGAGACTCTATATAACTTTGAAAAAGAGCCCTATTTTTTCCCGGCAACCCGAATTGGCTGTTCGCCGATTCTTCTACCGATTTGAGTAACTTGGGCCTCCGCCCCTACGGCTCTCTTCTATGAGGTTCCCTCTTCTGGTGAGTGTCCTGGACGTTCACACACACCCAGCTTTTCTGCAGCCCAATTGGCAATTGCTGTACTACGGGTTTTACTATAGAGTATGCCTTTCTCTTATGGCCAACAGGCTAATATCCCGTTGGCAGGTATGTCCTAATACCAACGGAGCGCCCCATGAACCCCTGGCACGATGTAAGCCTCGGCAATGATGTCCCCCATTCCTTTCCAGCTGTGATCGAAGTACCAAAAGGATCAAAAAATAAATATGAACTGGATAAACCCACTGGGTTGATTCGGGTGGATCGTGTCCTGTTTAGCTCGGTTCAGTATCCGGCAAATTATGGTTTTATTCCAAGAACCTACTGTGAAGATAACGACCCCTTAGATGTGTTGGTTCTTGGCCAGGAGCCCGTGCACCCATTATCAATTTTAATTGCAAAACCCATAGGCCTTATGAAAATGAGCGACCAAGGGGAAACCGACGACAAAATTATCGCGGTACATGCCAATGACCCTGAATACTCTCACTACAACTCTATTTCTGAGCTTCCACCTCATCGATTGGCTGAGCTAAAGCGATTTTTTGAAGACTACAAAGCTCTTGAAAACAAAACGGTGGTGGTAGAAGAGTTCTTGGGCCCCACTCATGCAATAAAAAGCATTGAGGCCTCCATTGAGAGATACTCTAAGAGTTTTCCGCAGAAATAAATTGCCAAAATACTTCAACCTCACATCTTTGAAGCCCATAAAAACAACGTGGCAAAGCGACGCTTCTGGCGGTTTTTAAGATTAAGCAGCATCCCATGAAACATTTGGCTTCTTCTTTTTTCGCGCACACTCTCTAAGGTAAAGGTCCATTAAAGTTTGGTAATTCATTCCAGTCTCAGAAGACAAAGTCTTAAAATATGCAATGGTCTCAGCATCAATGCGTATGGTTATTTGTTTTTTTAGCATTTTTGCATAAGGGTTCTTCTTGGATTCTGAAAAATCATATTTTTTTCTCATAGATATCTCCCGTATGAATTTCGTTCAGATTTATCTGCTTTTCGAGCCGAAATGATCCTGACCAAATTATCTTGTTCTCGATAACAGTGGCAAACCACCAATATTCTCAGCTCAGCACTAATTCCCAATATGATGAATCTGTCTTCATCTTTGGAATGATCCGGGTCATGTATTAAACGAGCGTTGGGGTCAGCAAAGACGCTTTCAGCCTCAGAAAAAGAAACCCCATGTTTTGCCTTATTTGCTTTGTCTTTTTTGGGGTCCCATTCAAATCGAATCATCGTTTAGTAGTATAATTATTTTTTAATTATAAATCAAGTGATTTTTGGGCTACAGCACCACCAATACCCTTTACTGACCTATTTATTTTCTCTAATATGTATGCAGAATGTGGAAATCTTGGGCTCGTTGTATCATTGACTCCAATGGCTCAGCGTTGGCTGTTGGCGGTTTTTTTAAGGAGAATTGCATGAAATTATCCATTTTATTTTTATTGTTAACATTTTCGCTGCAAGCCCGGGCCGAAAGTGCTCTGACAAATGCTACTTTCGCAGGAGGCTGTTTCTGGTGCATGGAATCACCCTTTGAAAAATTGGCCGGCGTGGATTCAGTGGTTTCTGGATATATCGATGGCACCGTGAAGAATCCCACTTACAAAATGGTTTCAAGTGGAACCACTGGCCATAAAGAAGCTGTGCAAATCACCTATGACCCACAGGTGATTTCCTATGAGGATTTGCTTGAGGTTTTTTGGCGACAGGTCAATCCTACTGATAGTGGCGGCCAATTTGTAGACCGTGGCCAACAATACACCACTGGCATTTTCTACCACAGTCCCGAACAAAAGGCGGCTGCAGAAAAATCAAAGGCCCAATGGCAAGAATCACCCCGCTTTCAAGGTAAAATTGTAACCCCAATTATTGCCGCCAGTGATTTTTATCCAGCTGAAGACTATCATCAAGATTACTACAAAAAAAATCCGCTTCGCTATAAATACTATCGGTATCGATCGGGGCGGGATGAGTACATTGACAAAACTTGGGGCAAAGACAGAGATTATCATCCAACAGGCAAGGGCATGAGAATGAAAACTTACGAAAAACCATCTAAAGACGACATTAAGAAAATGCTAACGCCTCTCCAGTACAAAATCACACAGCGAGACGGTACAGAAAGAGCCTTTAAAAATGAGTATTGGGATAATAAAAAGTCCGGAATCTATGTGGACATCGTAACGGGTGAGCCACTTTTTAGCTCTATAGATAAGTTTGATTCGGGTACCGGCTGGCCATCATTTACCAAGCCCTTGGAAAAAGAACATATCGTTGAAAAACCTGACAATACGCTTTTTACGAAACGAACTGAGGTTCGATCTAAGGTCGGCGACTCTCACTTAGGTCATGTTTTTAACGACGGGCCCCATCCCACGGGCCTTCGCTATTGCATCAACTCTGCCTCGTTGCGATTTATACCTGTAGAGAAACTCAAAGATGAGGGTTACAAAGAGTACGTCAAACTTTTTGAATCGATCGCTAAATAGTGCCCCGGATGTACTGTTGCCTTCGAGTCTCCGGAAGCTTTTCGATGGCATATCTCAGCATGGTTCGAGGCATCTTGGTGTGGTATTTTTTTAAGAATTTTTCTAATAGGCCTCGGTCTTTTTTGCCCACTTCGCGCAGCACCCAGCCAACGGCTTTATGTATCAGGTCATGTTCGTCATTCAACAGTATCTTTGATAGTTTTAGCGAATCACTATAATCATTTTTTGAAATAAACCACATCGTAGAGATTATGGCTATTCTCCGAGTCCACAGATGTTCTGATTGGGCCCATTTATATAGAATTTTGCGGTCTCTATTGTAAAGATGTCTTCCCACAATTTTATGGCTACTCACATCAACTAAATCCCAATTATTAATACACTTGAAGTTTTTGATGTAAAACTGATAAACCTTCTCCCGTTGAACGTCGTCGGCTGCTTTAGCGTATTGATTAACGAGAATGATCACCACCGTAGAACGCACTTCGTGATAGGGTGAACGCAGCAGCTTCTGAATGTCTGATAATTTCAAGTCACCATACTGTTTTGCCACTTGCCGCAGCACCGGCACGCGAATCCCCAAAAACACATCGCCTTCGCCATACTCACCCGGTCCCGTTTTAAAAAAACGCTGGCTGTGCTCAGCAACGGCTGGGTCAGCTAGGTTTTTCAATTCTTTCAAAATTTTCATAGTCTCTCTCAAATCCAGTGTCGAAGCACGTAAGCCCCCGTTATCGGAGCGCGAGGGGGGCCTTTTTGACCGCATCCAAATCTCAAGCCTTAAACCCAAAGCCGCTCCATATTGGATACTGAATTAGTTTTATTACCAATTGGAGAAAACTCTGCCAACCTATTTGGATAGATACTCGTAGGCCTCTTTGATTTTTTTGAATGACTCTTCCAGATTTTCTCGAATTTCTTGTGGAACCTCGGAATATTTATCTGGATGAAATGCTGAACTGGCCTTTCTGTAGGCCATTTTCAGATCATTTTTATTGGTTCCCTTTGAAATACCCAAACGTGAATAGTAATCCGATGAGTGAGGGTCAAATTTCTTCATGGCCTGCTCATACCTTTTAAACTGGTCTATAGCTGTGTTGGCACTGACGCCTTGCCCCCCGCCAATATTTCTGAAGTCTGACTCGCTGTAAACGTAAGTGTACGGACGGCCGCCACTATTATAGGTGCTACTTCTTGCCTGCTGGGATGAGCTCGAAGATTGATGGCTACTCCCACTTGCACCAGCCCGATTGGACTGGCTCCCGCCATATCCACCGGCTGAACCATCAGCACGGCTCTTGCCTTCCAAATCCTCGAAAAACTTTTTAGATGAGGCACTAAATCTTGCCGTGTACAATTCATCATCGGACAGTAGCCGGGAGCGAGCGCTCACCCCATCTTCGACAACCTGTATTTCAATTCTATCTTTCTTGGGGTTGTGGACCACTCGCCCCGCCAAACGCATCCCAGATTTGGAATCCACAAATGAAAAATACTGCTCTTCACCTGAAAAATGTTTAACTCGCCAGGCCTCACGGAAGCGTTGGGTATCAACACTTGTGTTGACCCCATTAAATCGATCTTGGCTAGTCCATTTCGCTACATCTACGTTGCGAAATTCGGCAGCAGCCGTACGACTCGTCCGCAACGTCTCAATTTCGGCCTTTGAAAGTGCGCGAACCTCTTCCCCCGAAGGCAAAGTTACATAGACTTGTCCATTCTCAACGCGATCAATCTTTGCAGCCAATCTCTGGCCCGATCCCAAAAATTCGAAAGATATATAGCGATCGCCTTCTTGAATGTCCTTATCTACATATCGCTGACGCCAAATCACCTCGTCCTTAGATGGTGGATTGAAGTGTTGGCGCGCTCGCCCGTTCACTCTGGCACTTTGAGCTTCCCTCGGTGATAGCAATTTTTCAAATGCCTCTCCCTCGGGTCCGCGGTCTGGGTCAAATACCTTGACTCGAATTCTGCCATCTTCAGTTCGTCCCATGTATTGGGCAATCATTTGCTTTCTTCGGATGCCATCTTCGAACGATATATATCTAGCGTCACCACCCACTGAAACATCCTGAAGGGCTTCGCGAAATTTTCTCGCTGTGATATCTTTTGTATCTTCTGGCCGAATGAAAGATTCGTATTTCTGGCGCGAATTGGCTGCATTTTTTCCACTGAACGCATCTTTGAGCTTTTCAAAAATACCCTCTGATTTGCACGAATTGCCTGCGGACGCGGAATATCCCGGCAAAGAATAAAAACTCAAACTAAATAAAATAAAGAACCCTATTAGGTGCCGAGAAGACATTTACTCACCTCCTCGTTTGCAGTTTGGATGGCTTTTTTAAGCTCACTGTCACCCACTCTTGAACTGGACATCAACTTGAACATGTCGTCTATCTCAGAATCCGAGCGACCCACAAGACTTGAGAGCAGAACTTCTATATCATCGCCGGTATAAAGTCCCTTTTCTCGCCCCTTCTGTAGTTTCGCTACGGCCGCCCGATGCTCTTTAGAAGATAGCTTTGTTAAGATTCCAGCATATTTGGCATCAGCGTTGAGTTGACTTGCAAAATCCCCCTGCTTCCCCAGCAATCGCCCAAGAGTTCCACTAGCTCGTAAACTTGAGGCCACTCCTGCCCCGCCAAATCCAACTAAACTCAGGCCCGACTCCATCAGGTGATCTTTGGCGCGCTCGATGTTGTCTTCGATTTCAATCATTCGGTCGTATTGGTCGGGAGTTTGAACCTGCGCCATCCGCGCCTTTATCATTTGTTCTTTCTCTGATCCAAAATGCTGAAACCCTGCCGCCCCGATGCCCCCTCGTGTCGCCGCCATGGCCGCACCAGCCACGATACCAGCTTTGCCTAATCTTTTTACACCTTGAGATGCGAGGGTCGAGATTCCCTTTACAAATAACCCGGCTCCTCCAACAGCAACAAGGCCAAGAGAAGCGGCATCTATGGCTGTCATTATAGATTCAGCAGTGCTCCACAGATGCTTGTTTTTTGCATCGGCCTGGTCGATCTCAGCTATCACCTGACACACACTCCCGGTCTGCTCAGGTAAATTCATTAGTGCCTGTCCTACAGCAATTGGCGATGTTTTAACCATCTCATCAAGGGATTGTGGTTTTTGACTGTCTTGAATGTAACGCCTTACGTCCCCTCTTACTTTTATGAGTGCCGACGAAATCAGAGCCGCAACAGATTTTTCTTTGCAGTTGTGCCGGCCTCCCGCGCAGGTGGCTATTAGAGGTGAATGCTCACCTTCAATGTATTTTTTCCGACTTCCACCCACAGTGCGGCTATTGATCTCATCGAAATTTCTGATTTTTCCCATTTTACTTTGAATATCTGATTTGAATATCAAAGAGCCCAAAGTGTCTGTTGTGTAATGAACATACTTTTTAGTGTACAAATCATACTGTGAATAGGCTTGGTCTTCGCCCTCACTGCTATCTTTCTTCAGATTGGCCACCTCGCGAAGTTGTAGATTGAGGTCCTGGATTCTTTTGTTCACTTCCTCGCCAGCTGATTTCGCCGTGTAGGTTGGCAAGTTTTGGCGTCCTATCGCGTCCTCTATCTGGGCCTTGGCAATATTAAAATGTGTTTCAAGAAAGGCTCGGTCTTCATTTGGACACTTTCCGCCACACACTTCAGTTATCGCTTCTTCTACTGTTTTGGGAAGCTCTTTCGAATCTGGAAACTGATGGCCGTACTTTAGGAGGCTGGTTCCAGCATGCACTAAACCCATCATTCGTATGTTATCTTTGAAGGCTCTTTGCGTTGATGCTTGAAGAGCCGCTTTAACGCCTGATATATTTTTATCAAAGCTGTTATTTTTATCGCGCCCGGTAAGATTAAATGCAAAACACGGATCGAGCGCAGCAGCCCCAGCTAAAATTTGGGTCTTTATCTGCCGATTGTCCGCAGTCATACTCAAACAGCGGTCCATGGACTCAGATATGTTAATAAACCGTGAGAGTTTTTCATGTTGTTCGCGCATAGCTCGCTGCTCAGAAGCAGACTTTGATGCGAAGCCTTTGCTTTTTAAAAACTTGGACTGCTGCGTACGCAACTGTTTGAGGCCATCAAGATTTTTTCCCAGATAAGAAGACGGTGGCATGGCAAATAGGGTGTCATCTGCCATGGCAGACGTTAAGTTGATTAAATTTGCCACCACCAGAGCCAACAAGCTTGGATACAATACAGATTTTGTCATACCTCACTTATCGACATTTTCACTGTCCAGTTACACGGACCAATGTCGAGAAGTAAATCTATGTGCGAAAAACCTGGGTAGGCCTGTCGCACCACCGATCGATATTACGGGCGAATGTCACAAGCCTTGGCAAAGTCGTTGAACTTCCATAACGCGAATCTAAAATACCTCAGCTCAGGTGATGCCTAAAACAGCTCGTCTAGAGCAAGTTCGTAAGTTGAGAAAAATTGCATGACGTCGCAGTAGCTAATTTAGACTAAACATAACAAGCATTGTCTGACGATGATGTTGAAACAGAAAACTTTCACCAATTACCAATTAAGTGCCATTTGCAAAGCAACAGTAATGCGCAGTAGCCACAAAAGGAAGCAGGTACTAATGGAGAAAAACAGATCCCCATTGCTGGATACAGTTCTTAAACATTTTTAGGTTGCGCGAATTTACCAACTTGTTGGCAGGTGCCCTAATGCGCAGTAGCCACAAAAGGAAGCAGGTACCTAGTCTAGTGATCTCGGCCGAGACGGCGTTTGCAATAGTCGGCGGAGGCCTCGTTACGGCAGGCGGAGTAGATGTCACCCCAGTCGTGCGGTATGGCTTTGGGCTTAGATTGACAGCCCATGGCCAAGAACGCTCCAATGATAAAAAATATCGCTTTTTTCATATTTAACTCTTCGGGCCAATGGCCATAAAACTTTAGGACTAAATGCTCTGCCTGGCCCAAAACACGCCTTGTTTGGCGGAAATTAGGGTGTTTTTTTGGGGGGCTTCGGGGCTCGACCATGGTCGGGTTGCCTATCGACACCCTACCATGGTCGGGTTAAATTGAGACCATCGACGAATGGCCTAAGTCATTGGAGATAACTCGCTTGAGTCAGAATCAATTGGGTTATCCCCTCACTCGGGCCACACTCCCGATTCACTTCTAAGGGGACTTAGCAATGAAATGGCTTACTTTGACAGTATTGATGTTTGCAGCCCAGATCGCACTGGCCTCTCCCAATATCGGAGATCAGGCCACCTATACTGGCAATGCCATCACCAATACCGGCGTTGTGGGCATGACCCTGTCTAAAGAAATTCTCAACTACGACCACCGCACGAACACGTATTTGGTGAAAACAGATTATCACGATGACCGTGGCACCTTTGTTACTGAAACCGAAGTCGTGGCAAGACGGGATCTTATTTCGGCTGCCGATGGTGCCGCATTGATGGAGCGATGTGGTGATAGTGAAAAACAAGTTAAAAGCTCCCCGGCCGGTGAATTTGAAACCTGCAAAATACAAAAATCAGAAGAGGGGTTCACCGTTCACGAGTGGATCAGTGCTGTACCCTTTGGTCTAGTTTATCGCACTGAATCCATCGATGAAATAACCTATGTGGATTGGCGACTGCTCAGCTTTAAAATCGGCGAAGGTATTCACTAGCAATTAAAATCGATTTAAGTTGCTCACCAGAGTTGTCGATAAATCTTTATGATTTTTAAATTTGCCAGACAGATCGCAATCCTGCTTATCGCCACCCTTTTGGCGTTCAGTCCTGCCTGGGCTGGTGAAAAAAAACTGCCCCGCAAACTCCCTCCCCGCCTCCCCGCTTCATTTGTTGAGGGTTTAAAGAAAGTAAAGAAAACCTGTAAAGCGTATTCGGCCCCACAACAGGGAGCCAATGTCTTATTTGAAATTAAAAAGGACCGAAAAATCTGGCTCACTGGGTATGACCGTTTTTGGTATATTGCCTACACTAAAAAACGAAAAAAAGTTTACGTTCACGCAGACTGCTTCTAGGTTAATTTTGCCTTAATTGATTTCTCAAGAACATTCACTAAAAACTCATGCTCTAAAGATTTGACTTCGTCCTCTAAAGTCTCTGGCGTCCCGTCTGGATTCACTGAAAGTGCCACTTGCGCAATGATAGGTCCTGAGTCGTAATCGGACACAACCCTATGAATGGTGATGCCGGTGACTTTCTCTTTAGATGCCATGACGGCTTCATGAATTTTTCGCCCGTACATGCCCTCTCCCCCAAAAGCCGGCAAAAGACTCGGGTGAGTGTTGATGAGTTTTTCACTGAACTCTTTAATAACGAGGGGGCCGATTTTTCGTAAAAAACCCGCTAGCACGATAAGATCTGGCTCTAAGCTTTTTAGTGCCAATAGCAATTTTTGATCCCACTCAGCTTCTGAGGCCTCACTCACTCGATCCACACAAACTACCGGAACTCCAAGCTGCTCCGCTTTTTCTGCCGCCGCCACACTGGGCCGACTCACCACTAGTGCCTTTATTTGGGCGGGAATTTTGCCCTGCTCTATGGCCTCCTGAATGGCCATGAAATTAGTACCCTGCCCTGAAGCCAGCACCACTAAAGAAAATTTACTCATCTCTCACCAACGAACAATCCTTTGACCCACTTCGTGCCTCAGACTTATAGCATAAGAAGAGGGGATACCGAATCGAATACTGCCACACCCATTGGCAAAGTGGAGGGGGATATGCGGCCTATTTTGATCGCTTTTTTAGTAATCTTATCCGGTTCAACTGGATTTGCGGACAACAATAAATTCACCGAGATTCTGCACGCGCACCGTCATGCAACGGACTTCCATGCCTGGCAAGTTGACCCACACAATCCGAAAAATCTACTCCCTCAATGGCTTGTGGAAAATTCAGACCTGCACCTGCCTGATGAAATTTGTGAATCAATGCGTAGCCTACCATCTGAGGACTTATTGATCTTTTACCCTTTTCTTACAGAGACCGAGGAGGGGCAAACGCTCCCCTGCACCCTGGATCTCACCGACAAAATTGACCGCTATGTCAGTCACAAAAAAATGACCACTCGGAGCCTTCAATTTCGACGGCCGTTACAACAAAAACATTTTTCACATCGATCACTTAAATCTTCAAAATCGGGCACTCGCCGAATTCCGATAGCCACTGATGGTGGTCCCGTACTCGTCACCGGTGATCTTAGAGTGGGCGAAGTGGCGCTCACCTTTGACGACGGTCCCCACGTGAAATGGACACCTGACATTTTGCAAACCCTCTCTGAGCACAACACGCAAGCCGGTTTCTTTACAGTGGGCCAAAATGTGCGGCGACATCCCCAGCTCGTTGTGGATGAGGCCCATCAGGGCCACATCATTGGAAACCACACTTGGAGCCACAAACAGCTCCCAAAAATCAGCTATGGCAGCGCCCTAAAAGAAATCAACGATGGCTTTGTTGCCATTCATGAAGCGCTCAACTTTGACACGCCCTTGTTTCGGTTTCCCTATGGGGCTCGCACCAGTCACCTGCGCAGTTATCTAAAAAACTCAGATGTCTCCGAGTTTTTTTGGAACATGGACACTCTGGACTGGAAGATCAAAGATCCTGAAAAATTACTAGACTATGCAATCAAGCAACTTGATGCGGCCGAGCGAGGAATTATTCTGTTTCATGATGTTCAGCCTCAAACCGCCGCCGCGTTGCCTTCATTTTTATTGGCCCTTCAACAAAGAGGCTACCAAACGGTGGTTTTTGTCCCAGAAGATTGGCCACACACTCTGCCAGAAAATCCGCTTCCATGAAAATTGAAAGATTGAGCGACACTTCCTTGCCATCACAAAATATCGATGACGGGATTAAATCTGTTTTTTTTGCTACCAGTTCTCGGCAAGAATTTTTAAATAGCGAAGTGAAGTCCGATTTTTATGTATCTTGGACGAAATTCTATCTAGATAACTTTTCGGATCAGATTTGGCTTCTTATAAATAATGATTCTGTAGTGGGTTACCTCATGGGATGTTCTAGCAGTTTGGACGCCTTAGAATGGTTTCGGTCAAGAGTGAAAAGCTATTCTCTATTTTCAGACCTGTTTGAAAAATTTCCGGCTCACTTTCACATTAACTTGCTTGCTGAAGCGCGTGGTCACCGCTTCGGAGAAAAACTGGTGGATTCCTACCTTCAGCAATTGTGTTCGCTAAATTTAGGCGGGGTGCACATTGTCACCTCCGAAGATGCCCGGAATCAGCATTTTTACCGCCGGCTGGGTTTTTATGAAACAGTCGTTCGCGAATTCAATGGCCAGTCGCTTTTATTTATGGGTAAATCCCTGACCTGAATATTGATCAAGTTTTGGTGTTAAAAATTTTATGCCCACATGTTTTTGCTGCGTCGTCGTTGTTGGTTGCCTGCCTGTGAATACCTGATCTGATTAATGTTCGGATTTCATTATCAAAAAGTACATGTCGCCACGCTCTTGCTGCACAGAAGATGCTTCTTCTGCATAATAGGACTCACCAAAATAAAGATCCACTCTCGCCTTGCCTTTGATGGCGCCCCCGGTGTCTTGGTCTAAATAAAACCGTGAGTAATCCACATAATTTAGCTTCTTCGCGGTTTCCAGGCTAGAGAGTGATTGAAGATCCTCACTGAGCCGTCTGGTTTTTATAAACGTCGGGAGCCCTTTAAAGCGATACAGCTCGCTGTCAGTGGCAATAGATCGTCGATCAGTGAGGGGCACGCTGTCGTTGCCTAAGGGAGGATGATCTGTTTTTTTGAAAAACACATAAGAAGGACACGTGGAATAGATCTCTTCGGCCCGGTGCGGGTTTTTACGCAGAAACGCCCTCTGAGCGGCAATGGAGGGGTTGTTGATCAGACCCTTTTCTAACATATACTTAGATATAAATTGCCATTTCTTTTTATTGGTCCCATTAAATGAAATATAAACGTCAGTTTGTTTCTCAGAATCATTAAACTGTAACTTCCCGCCACCTTCTACGTGAAGAAGATAAAGCTCAAAAAGGTCGGGGCCAAAGCCGAGCTCAAGGCCACGCCCTTTTAGTAGGCCTTCAAAATCTATTTGCTTCCGAGTTGCTGCTGCATATTTTGCATCCAGGGGTCGTTTATAAATGGCATGGGGTGAGTGATTGTCGTGGCGCTTTTTAACGGGAATTGTTGGCGTGAAGTATCCTGTGAAAAATACCGGCTTTTCTTCGCCGTATCTTATGTCGCCAGGTTTAAGATCAGGAATGTAAACATTAAACTCTCTTCGAATTTCATCGTTGAATCTTTCATAGCAGTAGTCACGAACACTCTGACTAGGAGTCTCGCCCAGACAGGTCGTGGTGGCCACGGCTAGCCTCTTTAACAATTCCAACGAGTGACCCACTTGTTTTAAGGGATACACGTCCTCACCCAACTGAATGGTTCCATTGAGGTTTTTTTGAGCAAATCGGCTCAGCTGCCTGTTGATCACCGTGTCGAGTAACTCAAAGTCTAGATCATCAATAAACTGCGGGTATTCATGTTCATGAAGGCGACGGGTGGGTGTTTGATATTGGCGGGGTTTGCCAGTAATTGGCTTAGGGTTAAAATCCCCCTCTGATGGAGGCACTTGAAACTGCGGATTTTCTGGTTCGATCTTTTCAGAGCCTGAGTTATTGCCGGAGATCTCAACAGGCTCAATGGTTTTTCGGCCACACGAAACCAAAACCAACAATGATAGAAATAATGATTCGACGAGATAGGATCTTTGCATTTTCCCTCCTGACGCCACTAGAAATCAATTCTATGGCAACAAAGAGGGAAATGTTCCTCACACAAATCTAATCTGGACGTTGGTCCTTATGCTTGGGCCACTTTTTGCTTTATGGTTCCAAAAATATTTTGGCCATCAGGGCCCAGCATTTTTATTTCGATGGTGTCTCCCACCTTCATAAAAGGCGTTTTAATTGCACCCTCGTTGATTTTCTCAATCATTCGTTTTTCAGCCAAACAGCTACTTCCTCTTGAGGCATCTTCGTTTGAAACCGTGCCACTGCCAATGATTGTCCCCGCTTTTAAGTCGCGAGTTTTTGCGGCATGGGCAATAAGTTCACCAAAATGAAAATGCATGGCTCCAGCATCAGCGTTTCCGAAAAACTCGCTGTTATAATCTACAAGCAGGGGCAAGTGAATGCGACCCTCACGGTAGGCGAGTCCCAACTCATCTTCAGTCACTGCAAAGGGAGCAAATGCTGTTGACGGCTTCCCTTGAAAAAAACCAAAACCCTGTTTGAGTTCTTCAGGTATAAGGCCCCGCAAAGAAACATCATTGATAACTACAAACAAAATAATATGTTTAAGTGCATCTTCAGCAGACACTCCCATGGGGGTATCATCTACAATCACCCCGACTTCGCCCTCAAAGTCGGTGCCATGAGAAAAATCGCGTTGGGGAATGTCGTCGGTGGGGGCGAGAAAACAATCACTACCACCTTGGTACATCAGCGGCACAGTGAGTAGAGTTTCTGGTAGATCAGCGTTTCTCGCTTTTCTCACAAGTTTAATATGATGAATAAATGCTGAGCCATCGGCCCATTGAAAACTTCGGGGCATGGGCGAATGAAACTGCCTTTCATCCACGCTGAAGGTCCCTGGCATATCACCCTTATTCAATTTATCGTAAATGGCCTGCAACTGGGGGCGCACCACTTGCCAATTTTCGACGGCTTCGCGAAGACTGGGTGCGATATTTGTAGCCCTAACCGCCGATTGGTTGTCTTTGCTGACAACGACTAGTTCGCCATCTCGCCCCGTGCCTTTGATACTCCCCAATTTCATATGGACCCTCCTTGAGCATTCCTTTGCTAACAGGCGCCATTGAATGCCTATGGTTTGCACCTGCAGCCAAAACTAGACTATCATGTACCCCTATAACAAGGCTGGGTCAAAGCCCCTGAATCGGCTAAAAACCCTGTCACAACCTGTATTTTGCAGGAGAAGCGATATGGCGCCAACTATGACTCTTTACAGCTATTTTCGGAGTTCGTCTTCTTATCGCGTGCGAATCGCGCTTGAGCACAAAGGCATCAAATATGACTACAAGCCAGTGCATTTGCTCCAACAAGGGGGCGAGCAATTTTTGCCTGAGTTCACTCGGATTAACCCTGGCCAGCAGGTGCCTACACTGGTGCACAACAACTCTGTCATTGCACAGAGTATGGCCATTTTGATTTACCTTGAAGATTTAAAACCTGAACCCCAACTGTTTTCTTCAGACCCTGCTGAAAAAGCAAAGATCATTGAGCTTTGTGAAATCGTAAACAGCCGCATTCAACCTCTGCAAAACTTAAAGGTGCTTAAAGAGGTTGTGAGCCGTTACGGTTTAAATGAAGATCAGAAGCTTGAATGGGCTCAATTTTGGATCAATGACGGATTAAAGGCTCTCGAGGGCGTGCTTGATAAAACAGCTGGAAAATTCAGTTTTGGTGATTCCGTCACAGCAGCTGATTGTTTTCTAGTGCCGCAAGTTTACAACGCCCAGCGATTTTCAGTGGATATGAATTCTTATCCCCATATTAGCCGGGTTGAAAAGAACTGTCTTGAGCTACAGGCCTTCCAGAAGGCACACCCTTCTTCGCAACCTGATGCACCTTCGAATTAGCAGCCGGTATGCTGTTGGTTACAAAGATGTAAACAACTCTAAGCGTTGCACCCAATATCATTGTGCCCACGGCCAAATGCAGAACCGTCAAAAGGGGTGGTGTTTTCAATAGGACATTGGCAATTCCCAAGCCCACCTGCACTAAGATAAGCCCCAACAATAAAACTGACCACCTTCGAGCATTGGCGTGCACCCGAGAGCGCGCCACCGCGAGAGCAAAGCCCAAAGCTGCGACAGTCACGATATAGGCTCCCAGTCGATGAATCACCTGAAGGCCAATCACTCCAGAAAATGTCGGAAACCACTGCCCGTGACAAAGCGGAAATTCCGTACACACCAGTGCTGCATAATGTGAGGCCACAAGCCCTCCAAGTAGCAACTGTGCATACACCAATGCTAACATGACATATGAAAACCACTTCATCCCAGCTTCGGGCCGGTGGGCTGCACCCACTTCTTGTTTGTCACTGATGCCCATATAGATCCACAATAGACAGGCAAACAGCCCCGTCCCTAAAGCCAGATGCAGAGTCACTACCTTCGCATGTAAAAGAAGTAAGACCGTGAGGCCACCCATAATGACCTGAGCAATAATTATGGCAAAAGAAAGCCAAGCTAAAAACTTAATACTCTTTTTTATTTGAGGGTGTTTGATCACCTTAATATTCAAAACAAAGACGGCTATGGCCACTACTCCAGCAAGAACACGATGAATAAACTCAAAATACACTTGCGGATGATAATCAGGTATAAAATCGCCAAAACAAAGAGGCCAATCCGGGCACGCTAGGCCAGCGTTCATAGCTCGCACGGCTCCACCAAAAGCGATGAGAAACAAAACTTCTAATACTAAAAATTTATAGGCCTTTTGAACTGAAGAGCTCATCATCAGATGTTCACCAAATAAAAAAGCCACTTATCTACAACAGGCACACCGATAAACACCAAAAGGCTTAGATTCACCCACAAGAAAAAGTGAATCCATCGCTGGCGTCCATCTTCTTTAAAGAATTTAAAGAACTCTAAAACAATCTTAACAGCCAGTGGCATAACCAATAACACGTATAAAATGTTGGCTTTGAAAAACAGTGGCAGCGACAACGCAAGCCCTGCGTATACAAAGGTGTATAGCCCGATATGATAGAGCGTTTTCTCTACACCTATACGCGCCGGCAGCACCGGGAATCCACCTTTCTCATAATCGTCTTTATAACGGATGGCCAAACTCCAAAAGTGTGGCATTTGCCACAAGAACATGATTAAAAACAGATACACACTGTCCGGCGCGAAAATATTAACATCGTTAACCGCGTATCCGATCACCACTGGCATGGCGCCAGGAATCGCTCCAGGAACAGCGGCAAAAGCCCAGCTTCGTTTCCAAAAAAGGGTATAAAGGCCGTTATAAAGCAACACGGTCAGTGCCGCCAACAGGGCGGACATCTGAGAAATAAGAGCCAATAGACCCATACCCGTCACACAAAACACAATGCCCATAGCATAGGCTTGCCAGGGCTTAATGACCCCATTGGGAACAGGTCGTCGCGCGGTTCTTGGCATTTGCAAATCCCGCCGCCACTCCTGGGCTTGGTTGATAGCAAAACTCCCTGAGCTCACTAAGTAGAGGCCAACAAGCAAAATAACTGGGTCTAAGTACTCAAGCGGATGCCCAATGGGATAGCTGACAGCGTACCCCACCAGTCCGCTTACCAATACGAACAATACGATCCCTGACTTGGTCAGGTCTAAATAGGTTTTCATCGGTTCCCGTGTCCTTTCGAGCCCACACCTATAAGGGCCCAAAACATCTCACCTACATGGTGCTAAATACAGGGATGCGGCTCACGATGTCTGTATAGGTGAAGGCAAATAATACTAACAAGAAAAATACGCCGGTTAAAAACACCATCAAGTTGAGTTTATTGTCGTATTTCAAGTGCATAAAGATGGCTAAAACCAGCGACGCCTTCACTGTAGCAATAAGCATCGCAATAAACGTATTTAGAAATCCAAAGTCTACACCTGTGACGGGTTTAGCCACGGCCACGGTGAGCACCGTCAAAACCAACAGGACTGAAATCACCTTGGCGTAGGTCGCAAGCGGTACTATATGATGGCTGCCTGAATCTGATGACATAACAAAATCCTCGCTCTAGCCCACTAAATAAAGTAGCGGGAATAGATAAATCCAAATTAAATCCACCAAGTGCCAGAACAGCCCGACACCTTCTACTGGGGTATAATAGTTTTCGTTAAACTCATTTTTGCGAGCCCGCAACAACACCCACAAGATCAAGCCCATTCCAATCAAAACGTGGAGCCCATGAATCCCCGTCATTACAAAATAGAATGAAAAATACATGGGTATATTTTTAGGCAACTCATGGACCAGATGAGTCTCTGGACCGGGCTGATAGCTATAAAGCTTTCCGGGCAAGAGGCCCTCATGAATCTTATGGCTATACTCAATGTACTTCACTCCCATAAAAATAGCGCCGCAGATGAGGGTAATCGTAAGCATCAATGAAGCCATTTTTGAATTGTTCTTTTGAGAGTAGTAAATACCAAGAGCCATCGTGAAGGAACTCATCAGTAGCACCACAGTGTTTAGGGCACCAAATCGCCAATCTAAAAACTGAGCACCCGCCTGAAACAGCTCTGGGTACATGTTGTGATAGATGGCGTAAGCGACAAACAATCCACCAAACATCAGGATTTCAGTACAAAGAAATAACCAAACCCCGAATTTACTGGTGTTGAATTCATGCTCTGCATCTCGAAAATGGTGAGCGGGGTGATGTGTTGTATTAACGGTACTCATAGGGACCTGCCGTGACTACGGGTTCATCGTAAAAATTTTCATGTGGAGGCGGAGAAGTGGTTTGCCACTCTAAAGTTTTAGCACCCCATGGGTTGTCACCCGCCTCTTCACCATTTAACCAACCATGGATGATAACTCCCAAGGCTATCAAAAACCCAAGACCAATTGTCCACGCTCCTATAGAGCTGATTTGGTTCAGGCTGGTATATGGTTCAAGATAATCAAAGTACCGACGGGGCATTCCCATGGCACCAAGAATAAACTGTGGGAAAAAGGTCACGTTGAACCCAATAAAAATCAGCACAAAAGTGACTCGAGCCCAATAGTCATTGACCATTTTGCCAAACATTTTGGGGAACCAATAATAAATTCCACCCATAATGGCCATCAGCGTCCCACCCACCATCACATAGTGGAAATGCGCCACCACAAAATAGGTGTCATGAAAGTGAACGTTGATCGCCGTGGTCGCAAGAAAAATCCCTGTCACACCGCCAATGGTGAACAAGAACAAAAACCCTAGGGCAAACAGAAGTGGCGCCTGAAAAGAAATAGACCCCTTATACAAAGTGGCCACCCAGTTAAACGTTTTAATAGCTGTGGGTACACCCACCAACATGGTCAAAAATGAAAAGATAATCCCTGCAAGCTCTGATTGAGTACTCACAAACATATGGTGACCCCAAACAAAGAAACTTACGGCAGCAATACCCACACTAGAAAAGGCAATGGCTTTATAGCCAAAAATGACCTTTCGAGAAAACGCGGTGATCAACTCGCTCACCACACCCATGGCCGGTAAAATCATAATGTAAACAGCTGGGTGCGAATAAAACCAAAAGAAGTGCTGAAAAAGCACCGGATCACCACCCAAGGCGGGATCGAAGATTCCAATACCAAGAGTGCGCTCAGCAACTAATAATATGAGTGTAATGCCCAAAACGGGAGTGGCTAAGACCTGCAATATGGCCGTTGAGTACAAAGCCCAAATAAAAAGTGGCATATTAAAAAAGGTCATTCCCGGAGCACGCAGCTTGTGAACCGTAGCAATAAAATTCAATCCCGTCAGGATCGAAGAAAAGCCCATAATAAAGGCTCCGACCACCATCCACGTGGTTCCGTTGCTGGTTTTAATACTGTAGGGCGTGTAGAAGGTCCAACCTGTATCAGCGCCATGATAAAACAAAGAGAAAAATGCAACGGCTGCGCCAATAATAAGGCAGTACCAACTCATTAAATTGACTCTTGGAAACGCTACATCTTTTGCCCCAATTTGCAGCGGCAAAAAGAAGTTACCCAAGAAGGCCGGGATCCCCGGGATGATCACCATGAACACCATAATGGCCCCATGAAAAGTCATCACTTGGTTGTATTGCTTGGCTGTCATAATGGTTTCGCCGGGGCTGAAAAGCTCCCACCGAATCAGCATGGCAAAAGTACCACCAAGCAGAAAGAATATCATAACCGAAATCATATATAAGATTCCGATACGCTTATGATCCAATGTGGACAGCCACGACCATAAACCCTTTTCATGGTTTAGGTAGTTGTGTGACCGATCTGCGTGAGCCGCTGAGGACATATGACCAACTCTCCCTATTTTAACGATTTAATATATTCAATAATTCCAACAAGTTCATTTTCTTCAATTTGTCCGGCAAAAGTAGGCATTACCCCGGCCGGATAACCCTCAACCACTTTGCCGTTAGGATTTAACACCGATTCTCGAATGTAATTCTCGTTGGCCACTGTGGCGGAACCATCAGCAAACTTTCGCTCTGAACCAAACACACCAGCAAACCCTGGCCCCACTTTGCGCTCAGCTGAGACATTGTGGCAGGCCGAACATTTTTGCTCGAAAACCTTTTCTCCCACTTGGGCCATGCTTAAGCCTTCGTAAGGATCACCCTTGGCCAACCAGGCTTCATAGTCTTTACCTGAAACCACGTTCACTTTAGCTAACATGGCCGAGTGACCGTCGCCGCAGTATTCTGTGCAGAAAACTTGGAATTTACCAATTTTGTCGGCCTCGAACCAAAGAGAAGAATATCTACCGGGAACAACGTCTTGCTTGATTCGAAACCCGGGGATGTAAAAGCTGTGTAGCACATCACGAGAACTCATTATCAATTTTACGGGTTGATTCACAGGAACATAGAACTCACCACTGGATTTTCGACCACTTTTGTATTGAAAATCCCAGTACCACTTCTGCCCGACCACGTGCACTTCAAGTGCATCCTTTGGCATGCTTCGCATATCGTGGAATAACCACCAGCCCCAGGCAAACACCACTAAGAAAATTACAAATGGAATAAAACTCCACAAGAATTCTAAAGTCACATTGTGACTTATATAGGCAGTTTTGTCGTTTTCAGAACGCCGTCTGTAGCGATAGGCAAAATAAGTCATGCCCGCTATCACTAGAATTCCAGAGATAAGGCTTGAATAGATCAGAAATGAATAGAGCTGATCCCAGTGACTCGCAATTTCTGTCCCCTGCGGGGGCGTAAACGAGCTGGCATGAGCTTGATTCAGCCACAACATTTAACTCTCTCCTTTAAGCGCTGTTCCAGGTTGCTTTTTTTCACGAAACCAAAACGGTACCAAGAAAATAGCCAATACTAAAATAATCATAACACCGCCGGCACGAACCACATTATAGGCATAAATGGTGTACTTGTTTTTAGCGGGGTTAAATTGAAAACAAAATAAAATGAGGCGATCCACAACGCTCGCGATGCTGCCCTCACTGGCCTCCACTAAAGACAAGCGAAGAGTTTCAGGGGAAAATTGAATTCCATAGAGATACCGTGAAATCACCCCTGCGGGTGTCATTACGTACGCGACCGACGAATGGGCATATTGCTGCTGGGCTGCATCCCATCGAAAACCAAACCCCAACTGGTCAGCTAGAACTTTCACATTGGCTTCCGATCCAGTTAAAAAATGCCAACCCGGCTCGTCTTCCGTCAGCCCCATCTCTTTTAAGTAGTTGGTTTTCTTCTCACTAGCCAAGAAATCGTCTTCGTTGTGGTCCATGCTCACTGCCACAAACCGAAAATCCTGACCCGGCTTCATTTTCATTTTTTTGAAGACTTCAATCAGACCGTTTAAATGGAAATTACAAAGACTTGGGCAGCCATAGTAAACCATAGTCAATAGCACAGGCTTATCGCCCGTAAAGTATTGACTCAACGTCACTGACTCGCCTCTGTCATCCACAAAGGGCAAGCTGAGATTAAGTTGAGCGCCCAACTTCTCAGTGACGCCCACATTTTCAAGTTCTCTAGGAACATCGCTTGCCTGAATAGGACCAGCGTTTTTGGTGTCGTAAGCATAAGAGCGCTTCATCGAAAAGAGAGGCACAAGAGCCAACAAGAATGCCGCTCCCATGCCTAGAAATCTGATTGATGCCCATTTTACCATGTTGCTTTACTCTGCCGTCTTTGCGAATGCTTCCAATGCCGCTTTGTCATCTGCGTGTTTGTCAGCAGTGATGGAGCGGATAAATTGCACAAGTCCCCATCGGTCTTTTGATGGTATGTGTTTAAATGCCGCCATACTTGTATCAGGCACACCAGCAGCAATGGTTTTGTAAATATCTATAGACGTGCCACCATACTTGAATTTTTCATCAACAAAATTTCGTGGCTTTGGCGTGACCGCGGCACCAGGGCCATCACCCTTGCCCGTGTCACCATGACACATAGCACAGTTCATTTTGTAAACAGCAGCACCGTGATTAACCATATCGTCACTGGGGTTCCAGGGATCGGCGATGGCCGATACGTCTACTGTGTCTTGGCTTTTATCGCTAGCGCCCATTTCGCCCGCAGCTGCTGAAGCCTCAGCAGGTACCTCTTTTAGATCCACCCCAGGGTGAATAAATGCGATGTAAATAAAAAACACTAGAGAAAAAACGATTGAGAAAATGAACGCAACAAATCCGCCCTTATTATAGGTATCTTCCATCTCAGCCATTTCACACTTCCGTTAAAGTCTTAAGATTTATCGTGAAATATTAGCACTTTGTTTGCTAATTCCCACAAGCGCACGCCTAAACGCCATTTTCTAAACTGAAAACGATGTGGGACCGTTGTTTAACCGAACTTGCTCATAAAATTTAGGAAAAAATGGATTCAAACAATTTTTGACGGGTCGCAACAGGAATCCTAATCTTGATGTTCCCCTCTTTTTCTACTAACGAGAGCCCCATGAATCACATTTCAATACGGTCATTTTTGCAAAAAATAAAGATCAGTGTGCTGCTGGCAGTGGGTTGTGTTTTGTTCGGCTGCGCCTCTTCGAGCTACAGTCAGATTCGGAAAGTCAAGCCTGGCATGGATAAGACAGCGGTGCTCGATTTATTGGGAAGCCCAAACCAAACGCGACGGCGCGCCGGCCACGATATTTGGACCTATATCTATTATGATGACGAGGTTCGAAAGGGTGCTGACGTTTTTTTCTCTGAAGGAAAAGTAAATAAAATTGCTGATGCAAAGCTGAATATCTCTGAAGAGGACGACCTGGTGGACACCGGAAGTCTCGAAGAATACGAAAAAATGGTCGAAAAGCAGCGCCTAAAAAGACAAAAGGCAAAATCCAACTAACAATTTTTTTTTCGCTTATCGAGTCGAAGCCACAGTGGTGTGCGTTTGTACGTTAACCATTTTAACTGGCGTAAAAAGAGCAAACGGAAACTCTCGCTGGCCCCACCGGACTTGACCTTCAATTGAGTAATTTTGAGTTTCTTCAAGCCGCCCCTCGGTGGCCATCATATTAGTAGACACCAGACCCGAAAACAATCCCTGTAAGTGCACCGGCTCGCCGTTGACTGTGGCCGTGCCCACCACGCCGCCCTTTTTTTCAAAGTTGCAATTAAAAACCTGAGGCTTGGTTTGCAAAAAGCGACAGGCCTCAGCGCTCACCTTAAAGACTAAATAGTCAATTTGCTGAGCCCGCTGGTAGGGCACTAGCTGACTTCGCCAAGCGGGCGCAAAATTTTTAAACTCTATGGTGAAATCCCCGCCTCGATCCTCTTGCCGAATAGTCACAGCGGGTAAGGCGTCTACAGGCGCCAACTCAGATTGGGGTATTATGGGAAAGTAGGCCACGAACTCTTGCTTCTGGGTTGATGGCCCTTGGCTGACTGAAAGCAGTGCCACTAATCCAAAAAATGCTATTGAAAGTAAAAGTGTCTTCATCAAAGCCCCTATTCACCTACGTACAAAAAACCTCTCCAATCCCTCTATCAAAGGGTGTGCCCATAAAATAAGTGGTGTGAGGTATTTAAATGCAAACAATGCGGCTCTCACGCGGACAAGTCCGAAGCCTACGGCCTAAGTGACACAATTTGCGGAATACAGTGAAAAAGTTTCTGGGTTAGAGGTCTAACCCTCCATGGATTTGATAAATGCATCGAGATGGCGAAATGACGACCGGCTTACATTTTCTAACTCGATACCGAATATTTGCCGCCTTCCGTATTTGAGGTCTCGATCGTTGATACGAGAAACCACTCGCCCCTCAAGAAGCACGGGCGCACGGAAATGCTCGGGGCTATTCACCTCGATGAGTACAAGCTCGCCAAGAGACAGGGCGTCTGCGTCGATGGCCACCCCGACACCAGTGCGGCTTAAATTAAAGACAAAAACCTTAAAGGCCTCTGACCCGGCATTTCGGTAAACCATCGCAGAATGATAAACAGGGTATCGTCCCTCTCCACGACGCTCTTTTTCATTCAGCAGATCCACAGAATTGAGCTTTAGAACAGAACCAGAGGCCCCATCCTCAGATTCGTTCAGCTGACTTGCTAAGTCGTTAAAAGGCGAGTCCGGTGATACATCAAGATCATCAACCTCGTCGTACTCCACCTCATTAACTAATACGGCTTCTCCCAATTTGTTGTGATTAGCCATGTTTCCCCTCCCAGAAAAAGACTCCCCAGCCTTTGTTCTTCAAGAGATAACAAAGTGCAATTCGGACACCAAGTCGCCCCTATTCATTTTGATCTCGTCGTTTCAAATTGAGGCAAAACCCAGGTTTTGACCACAACTTAAACAATTCTGTACAAAACATTTACAGCCCAGATATGACAGTGAACTTGTCACCTCTGACGTGTGCATCCCTTCAGAAAAAATGCGGCGGGGACGGGGGCGTTTGCAGATGTTGCTAATTACGCGTTCCAATACCGATGTTATAAACTTGGCAAGGCCCCAGTACCACCTGCACCAACTCAGCTCTAGTTTTCATTCTACGTAGCAGCGTTTTTTCAAAGTCTCGTATGAAGTGTTTAATTCCATACAGACCATCATTCTAAATTTAGAAGGTCAACCTATTAATTGTAGAAGGTTTGTGGGTGAGCCATTAAGATCAACAAAATTAAAGAATTACCAAGGCGCCTTGTAAAACCTGCGTGTCAAGTACAGGGGCATGCCCAACCGGTTGAGCTTTTTTTCAATTGACTTTATGTGCTAATTTTGGCACTATGAGAACCAACAACATGAAAGACATTATTTGGAATAAACAAGCAAAAGAAACGGTCCGATCTTTTTCGACCGAGGTGAAGCAAGAAATCGGTGCTCTGTTGAGGCTCTTGCAAGATGGCCACGCTTTGGGAATGCCTCAGTCACGGCCTATTCGGCAGGTCCACAAGTCAGCCTTTGAATTGCGCGTGAAAGATTCATCAGGAATTTTTAGAGTCTTTTATCTGGTGGTTGAAAAGAATAAGATTTTGATTCCCCATGCCTTCACCAAGAAGACGCAAAAGACGACGCAGAAGGATATCGAAACAGGCAAGAAACGCTTAAGGAGATTGCTCGATGAAATTAAGTAAGAAAGCCAAAGCCCTGGCTGAAGACCTTGGTCTTAGCGACACTGAGGCCGTAATTATGGAGTTTAAATCAAAACTCTATGCACAGGCCTCAGAGGCCATCAAACGCTCTAAACTCTCCCATGAGGAGATCGCCAAGAAGATTGGCACTTCACGCGCCCGAATTACTCGGATCGCTAATATGGGCGAAAATAGCGTGTCTATGGAGCTACTGGTGAAAATCATAGTGGCTCTAGACAACAAGCTGCCGATCAAGTTCTCGGCAGCTTGATCAAGCATATTTACTCGTTGAAATTACCAAAGCCTAAGGGTTTATCCGAATTTTTAGAATCGACACAAAATTCAGTTTTTTATCGCCAGTAAATTGGCGTTGTAGTGGAATATTCAAAACACGGGTAAACTCTAACGACTTTCTATGCTAGTGTTCAAATGCCTATAATTTTGACTTCAGGCCCACTGGGACGCTGCTTTCCGTGTAGGATTTCATTTTTTTGTCTGGCTCGACCGGATTACTTCACGACGCGCAGGCGGCGCTGTTTGCGTTCGTTGGCTTTTTTGTCCATGACTTCGCCTTCTTCTTCGGTCATGGGTTTTTTGGCTTCTTCTCCGGCCCAGACGTGTTCGTACTTTTTGTCGATTTTCGCCTTGAGCTGATTGAGGTTGTGCTCTAGGCCCATTTCTCCGGCGATTTCGTCGAGAGTCTGTTCTCGTATGGGTGTGTACTGGCGGTCTTTGTCTTTGGCGAATCTCTCGGGATATCGGTATTTAAGTTCTATGTGTTGCTCTTTGTATTTGCGTACCTTTTCGTTGAGGTCTCGGTGCAAAACTGCAATTTGTTGCAACAGATCTTGTTTGTGCTTTGGATTTTTCGTGGTGTTTTTTTCGTTTATCAGTTGCTGCATTTCTTTTTTGATTGTCATCACTTGGTTTTCTAAGGCGCGGAGACGATTTTCTTTTTTTGACCATTCCATGTCGGCGTCGCTGGCTTCGCCGCCCTCGTTTGAGCTCTCGCTGCCACCGCCTCCGCCAGAGGCCCAAAGGGTCATCGGCAAAGCGATAATTAGTCCACTGAAAATGAGCGATACGAGTTTAAGATTGATGAATGGCATACTGCTCCCAGGTGATCTCGATGGGTAAATGGCGTAATCGCTGAATCAAAATATAGGCCTTCACTGCTGATATGCCCGATATGAGCATTTGCCCGTTTTTCATATCGGCCATCATGGCCTGAGCGTCCCATAAAAACCGTTGGTCATCTAAAGCCTCAAACAGTTCTTCCCGAACATCTCGGGTATCGACACCCGCAATTTTCAAGTGAAACCGTAATAGCCCCTCTCGGCCTTGTGACACTTCGGAGTTTGCAAAACTAGATATGTCAGAAAGATCAGCCGAATCTATGGGTGGCGGCAGAGACGCCGCCAAATTACCCTCTTGAGTTGGCTCTTCAAACTCACTGCCATAATCGGCCGGTTCAAATGCGGGTTCTGGTTCTTGCAAGACATCAGATTCATCCAACAAATAAGAACTGTTCCCGTCGTTCTCCTGATATTCAACGGCCATTTCTACCGGAGGTTCAGGATTTGCATAGTCTTCGCTCACGATTACTGCTGGTGGGCTTTCATAATTTTCATCGGATGTTGCAACATCTTGAATGGGCGCTGGTGTTTCAGAGCCTGAAGCTTCCTCTGCGCGCACGGTGCCATCCATGTCAACGGCCAACACCGCCCCACAGCCGAGGCAATCGACCAAACCAAAATCAGCATGAATTTCTGATGAACAAAGTGGACACTGTGCCATGGTGATAGAATACCACAGCTTTTCTTATTGTCGCACGCTTCACTTGCGTCGGCGCTGGGCCTTCTCGCGACGACGGCGCTCGGCTCGGTTTAATTTACGACCTTGGCCCTGGTCACCTGGACCTTGATTGTAATTCACTTCCACACCTGGACCCGGGGCGGACGGATGATTCTGCGGGCCCTGTTGAAACTCTTCTTCCTGAAAAAAACCATATGAGCCTGAATCATCGGCGCCAGCATATTCTATTTCAGAAGCTTGGTCCCAGGCCTGCCTTCGCATTTCCATTTGGCGCTGAGCCTCTTCAGGGGCGACGAGTTGAATCTTAAATAATTTTTCAACGGCCTCAGACTGAACTTGATGATTCATAGATTCAAAAAGCCTAAAACCTTCTTTTTTGTATTCAATCAATGGATCTTTTTGAGCATAAGCCCTTAGGTTAATGCCCTCTTTGATTTGATCAATTTGATAGAGATGCTCTTTCCAGTTAGTGTCAATGGATTGCAACAATACCATTTTCACCACTTCATCAAAGTGTTCACCCAGATGTTGTTTTTGACTATCAAACACCTGCTTTACAGCGCCACTGACCGCATCGGTCAATTTCTCGCTAGTTAGGCTGCCGTTTTGCGGAAATTCAATGGTCACACCAAATTGCTGATTCAATACCGTGTTCATGCCCTGAAGATCCCACTGTTCGGGTTTGGATTCTTCGCTGGCATAGGTGTCAAGAATATGGGACGTGAGGTCACCCAACATATCAAGCACCAATCGCTCTAAATCTTCTCCGCCAAGAACTTGGCGACGCAAACCATAGACCACTGTTCGCTGCTTGTTCATGACATCATCGTATTCTAAGAGATGTTTACGAATGTCGAAGTTGTGCCCTTCAACTTTGCGCTGAGCTCCCTCAATGGCCCGAGACACCATACCGGCCATAATTGGCTCATCCTCTGGCACCTTAAGGGTGTTCATGATTTTTTGAATGCGCTCACCATTAAAGATGCGCATGAGGTTGTCTTCTAAAGATAAATAAAACCGCGACTCACCGGGGTCTCCTTGCCGACCTGATCGTCCACGCAACTGGTTGTCGATGCGGCGAGATTCGTGGCGCTCAGTCCCTATAATATAAAGACCGCCAGCATCAAGGACCTTAACCTTTTCACCTTCACACTGGGGTTTGTATTTTTTTACGGCCTCTTCAAAACGTTCTTGATTTTCAATGTCATCTCCCACTTCCACACGAGCCATGGATTCGGGGTTTCCACCAAGTACGATATCTGTTCCTCGGCCAGCCATGTTAGTAGCAATGGTCACTGAACCGAAACGACCGGCTTGCGCCACAATTTCAGCCTCTCGCTCGTGTTGTTTAGCGTTGAGTACATTGTGAGTGATACCGGCATTTTTTAGGGCCCGACTGATTTTTTCAGACTTTTCAATGCTGACCGTTCCCACAAGTACGGGTTGACCTTTTTCTTTTCTCTCAATGATATCGTCAACGATGGCCTTGAATTTGCCATTTTCAGTTTTGTAAACCACATCGTCTTGGTCCATTCGAGCAATGGGCTTATTCGTAGGTATGACAAACACGTCGAGATTATAAATCTTTTTAAACTCAACGGCCTCAGTCTCGGCTGTACCCGTCATACCGGCAAGTTTAGAGTACATGCGAAAGAAGTTTTGAAATGTAATGGTCGCAAGGGTTTGGTTTTCACCTTTAATCTTCACACCTTCTTTGGCATCAACAGCTTGATGCAAACCATCACTCCAACGTCGCCCAGGCATCAACCGGCCGGTGAACTCGTCAACAATGACCACCTCGCCATCTCGAACCATGTAGTCCACATCTCTTTTATAAAGATGGTGGGCCTTTAACCCCTGATATACATGATGAACCAGCTGAATATTTTGAGCATCGTAAAGGTTTTCAAGACCCAAAAGCTCTTCGACTTTTGCATTTCCCTCTTCAGTCAAAGACACTGTCTTTGACTTTTCTTCCATGGTGAAATGAACCTCTGGCTGAAGGTTGGGAATAATTTTGTTTATCTCGTAATATTTATCAACGGATTCTTCAGACGGGCCTGAAATAATCAACGGTGTTCGGGCTTCATCAACTAAAATTGAGTCACACTCATCGACAATGGCGAAATTAAATTCACGCTGAACATAGTCGGACAACGAAAACTTCATGTTGTCGCGAAGGTAATCAAACCCGAATTCGTTGTTGGTCCCATAGGTGATGTCTGAGCCATAGGCTGCTTTGCGCTCTCTGTCTGTCTTTCCGTGCACGATTATACCAACACTGAGACCCAGAAAATTATAGAGCTGGCCCATCCATTCAGCATCACGTGTGGCCAAGTAGTCATTCACCGTCACACAGTGGGCGCCTCGCCCCGTTAACGCATTCAAGTAAAGCGGCAACGTGGCCACCAGGGTTTTACCTTCACCCGTTTTCATCTCGGCAATGGCACCACGATTCAGTACGATTCCACCGATCATTTGCACATCGTAGTGGCGCATTCCTAAAACCCGCCGACCACCCTCACGGCATACAGCAAAGGCTTCCGGCAGTAGGGCATCTAGAGCCTCGCCGCGGTCTAATCGCTCTTTAAACTCTTTTGTCTTCATTTGCAGGGCATCATCTTTTAAAGATTTTAGGCCGGCCTCGAAGGAGTTAATGCGCTCAATAATGGGGCGCATGGTTTTCATGTCGCGCTCGTGTTTAGTGCCAAAGATTTTTGTGAGAAGTTTTTGCATGGGCATCACGATAACTCCTAGCGCCCAAGGTGTCCAGACAGCATCTATAAAAACTCTACCTGGCGCACACCCTCAGAAAGTGTCATGGCCACGGCATTTGACAAATTGTAGCTGCGAATTTGGCCCAGCACAGGAATGGTCAAAACCTGCTCTGGATAACGAGCCAGCAGGTCTTCGCTCAAACCTTTTGTCTCCTTACCAAAAACAAAGGTGTCGCCGGGCTGGAATCTTGTCTCATACAGAGTTTTCTTGCCCTTTGTGGAAAAGAAAAACACCCTTGATGGATCGACAATCTGACGCCACCAGTCTTCAAAGTTTTCGTACTGCTGCCACTCGAGATGGGGCCAATAATCAAGACCCGCCCGCTTTAGACGCTTATCAGAAATTTCAAAACCCAGTGGCCCCACAAGATGTAATTTAGACCAGGTCCCCACACAGGTTCGGCCCACATTGCCTGTGTTCGAAGGTATCTCTGGCTCCACAAGCACCACATTAAACATCGGCTTGGGGTATTTATTCATCTGCGGTCAATTCCTATCACTTTGGAAGATAACGATAAACTTCTTTGCCCAAACGGGTTAGGGCCAATCGCCGCCCCTTGTCCACTATAAGTTCTAACTTCATCAATTGGCGATACAACTCAAGATCGATGGGGACAATATCTCGACCTGTGGACGCTCCCAACTTACAAACATAAGACCGCTGAGGCTCTGTAAGCTGTTCCGAAAGAGCTGGTCGCTCATCTAACGCGGCTTGCCAGTCGCCTTGAGGAATCCATCGCGCGGTTTTTGGCAATTTAGACGGATTAATCACATAACAAGTGGCCTTACCCAACTCGCCCGCTTCTGTGCGAAAGGGCATTTCCACTTTAAAAAATAAACTCTTCTCTGGGGCTATGGCCGAATAACCATGGAATTCATCGAGGAGTCGAAATAACACGGCGTCGGCTTCCACTTCGAGCAACTCTCCCCGCACCCAACTTGTAGGCTGGCCCACGGGCACAGATGGCTCAGCAAGAACAGGGTAGCCCACTTCTAGGCGAAAAACATGAGCCTCCACAGCCGCAGGCTTTTTGGCTTTAACAAAATTCGCAATGAGCGGAAAATGAACCCTGTTTTCTGTGAACGAACCATATACAAACAACGAAACTGTTTCCGTCATGAATGACCACCCCTTTTTCAAATCCCGTTTTTGGCAGGCGGCCTTCTTACCAAATCCACCCACCAGGCGCAACGACTAGACCCGCCGCGGTTTTTTTGTGGTGTTATAAAAAACACTTGGGTTTGTGAAAAACTCCGGTATAAAGAAGACCCATATAGGCATCACATCTAAGCCCGCAACCAACCAAATAAGTGTGAATGAAGAAGATAGAAGCGATCATTAAGCCCTTCAAATTAGATGACGTGGTTGACGCCCTCAGCGAAACCGGAATTGAAGGCATCTCTGTCTCTGAAATCAAAGGCTTTGGGCGACAAAAGGGCCGCGGCGAAATCTACAAAGGCGCCGAATATGTGGTGGACTTCCTGCCAAAATTAAAACTTGAAATTGTAGTTACCGACGCTCTAGTGGGTCCCGCTATCGAAGCTATCAAACAAGCGGCTCACACCGGAAAAATCGGCGACGGAAAAATTTTTGTCGTTCCCATTGAGCAAGCTATCCGCATTAGAACGGGTGACCAAGGGGATGACGCAATATGATTCGGCAAAGCAACCCCTCAACGACCAGGTGGGCGGGGACCCTGAGTCCACTGAACAGCACGAGTGGCCGCATGTCGTCTTCGGATTGCGTCACTATCGTGCCGCAACCCGGATACGCCATGCACATCGTGAGGTTCAGTGGACTCAGGGTCCCCACCCACCTGGCCGTTGAGGGGTTGCTTTGACCATATTTTTTTGGGCTTTAACACACACAATGCAAAGGGGTGCAAAAAATGAAAATCGACGAGGTCATTAAGTTCGCTCGCGAGAACAACGTCAAGATGGTGGACTTTAAGTTCATCGACCTACCAGGGATGTGGCAACATTTCACAATTCCCACATCAGAACTCACTGAAGATATCTTCACTGAAGGACTGGCCTTTGATGGCAGCTCCATACGCGGCTGGAAAAGTATTGAAGACTCTGACATGAAAGTGCTTCCGGATGCCACAACAGCCAAGCTTGACCCTTTCATGGAGATTCCCACCCTGTCGTTAATTTGCGATGTAGTTTCTCCGGATACAAACGAACCTTATTCTCGTGACCCTCGGCAAGTGGCCCGCAAAGCGCGCAACTTTCTTGAGTCCACTGGGATTGCTGACACGGTTTACTTTGGACCGGAAGCTGAGTTTTTCATTTTCGATGATGTACGCTATGACCAGACGGCTTATGGTGGTTTTTATCAAGTGGACTCTGAAGAGGCCACCTGGAATACCGGCCGAGATGAAGGTGGGCGCAACCTTGGGTTTAAGCCTCGTCACAAAGAGGGTTACTTTCCCACGTTGCCGGCAGATTCGCTGCACGATATCCGCACTGAGATTTGCTTGGAGCTTGAAAAAATCGGTATTCCCGTAGAGCGTCAGCACCATGAAGTGGCCACAGCTGGCCAGGGTGAAATCGACATTCGATTTGATTCGATGGTTGAGATGGCCGACAAAATGATGTGGTTTAAGTACATCATTAAAAACGTCGCCCGACGTCATAACAAGTCCGCCACATTTATGCCCAAGCCCATTTATGGCGACAACGGCTCCGGAATGCACACGCACATGTCACTATGGAAAAACGGCGATCCTCTTTTTGCCGGTGACAAGTACGGCGGCCTCTCCGAGCTAGCTCTTTATTATGTCGGCGGAATTTTAAAACACGCTCCCGCTCTTTGCGCCTTCACTAACTCTTCAACCAACTCTTACAAACGATTGGTGCCGGGTTTTGAAGCTCCCACAAAGTTAGCCTATAGTTATAAAAACCGATCTGCGGCGATTCGAATCCCTAATACGGGTGCCAATCCAAAGGCCAAACGGATCGAATTTAGAACTCCAGATCCAAGTGCTAACGTGTACTTGGCCTTTGCTGCTTTGTTGATGGCTGGAATTGATGGAATTCAAAATAAAATTCATCCCGGTGAAGCGCTCGACAAAGACATTTATGGATTACCTCCCCAAGAAGCGGCGAAGGTGCCTTCAGTTCCAGCTACGTTGGATGAAGCGCTTAATGCCTTGCGCCAAGATTATGAGTTCTTGTTGGCTGGTGATGTGTTTACAGAAGACCTTGTGAACACTTGGATTGACTACAAAATGGAACGAGAAGTGTTGCCGCTTCAACAGCGACCAGCTCCTTATGAGTTCTATTTGTATTACGATTTATAGAAAGTTCTAGTTTCTTTTTGCCGGTAAATTCGGTAAGGCCTCAGTTTGTCAGTGAAGATGAACTGAGGCTTTTTTATTTAGGATTAAAGATATGGATGAAATCGTCACATACATGGGTCATGAGTGGGTGTTAGTCGAAGATGGGCTAATCACCATCGGCATTAACGAAGATGGTGTGGAAGAGCTCACCGAAATTCAATCGGTCAACCTACCTGACGTGAACGACAGCGTGTCGGCTGGCCAAGTGTTTGGAGACATTGAAACCGACAGCGGCCCGCTGAATCTTTATTGTCCCGTTGATGGCGTAGTGATTGAAGTGAATGAAACCGTGGTTGAAAACCCCGAGTTAATCCTTGAGGACTCCATGGACGAGGGCTGGCTGATTAAAGTGGAAGCCGATAATCCGGATCAAATCGATATGGTGTCTCTCGACGCCAACGCAGAAGACGACGGCCGCACGGAAGAGTAGCAAAATTTCGATTGCGAAATTTTGCTTTATGCCGTCAGTTCATTTGCTGATGTTTGTGATTCAGCGGTGTAACCAGTTACTTTTTGTCTATTGGGTTTTTTCGCGGAAATGTATGGAGCCCATTTTTTAGTCTGGGCAGCACATGGTGCCTTCAGATCTCAGACCCGCATGGTGATAGCTGCAATAGGGCCCTTGAATCCCGCCACCACCACCAGGGCCATCATTGCAAAAATAAGCGGCTTGCGTATTAGTAACCGGGCCCCATGAGGCCGTACTGTTAGTTGACCACGCCCCACCGCTACCTGTAGTGGATACTGAATAATCACCCGTATGTGCGATCCATGCCATTTTCTGAGGTACCATATTCCTGTTAGTGAAATATTCGTTAAAACTACATACATGAGAACCGCTGCCACATAGGCTGGCCTTACCTGAATAGTTAACTCCTGTTGTAGATCCATCTCCGTAAGCACAAAGAACCATTCCTCCAAAATGCACCTCATCCAGGACGGCGGGCCCTCCACATGTGGCCACGGGTGGAGGCTCGGGGTTGTTTCGCAGCTGAGGGCGGCCGTTAACCATGATCCAAGTGTTAAAAAAGTCCCAACTGGTAAAGCTGCCCTGGGCTGCCATTTGCGATGTTGTCAGGCCTTCCACCTGACCTGTACTGACGCCGGCTGCTGAGCCCGATCCAATTGCACTAGCCTGTCCACTTGTCGATAGATTCCAATAGTTATTCGTATAGCTCCCCGGAGTATTGTCTCCGTTCCCCACAAGACCACCAGCAGTCGCTCCCGACACCGATCCGATGGCATAATTTCTTAAAATAGCCGAGCTGCCAATATTAATGCTTCCTACCAGACCGCCCGCTGTTCCCGAGATAGCCACCACGGGTGAAGTTGAATAGCTGTTTTGAATTGTCGAAATATTATAGGAAAATCCTACCAAGCCGCCTACTGAATTGTTCCCGTTCACGGTTCCGGTTGAAAAACTCTCTAGAATACCCGATCCCGCCCCCGTGGCTCCGACTAATCCCCCCACATTGGATGTGCCAGACACTGACCCTGAAAAAGAGCTTTGTCGAACTTGCGCCGAAGACTGGAGTTGGCCAACCAATCCCGCTGTATAAACCGTACCGGTTACGGTGCCACTGCTGTGAACGTTGGTTAGGATTTTACCACTTCCTCCCTGTATAGCCGTAATCCCTCCCACAGAAGATCCATTAACAGCGACACTACTAAAAATATTAGTCATATGATTGAATTGTTGGCCCGTAATTCCACCGGCGTAGTTCGCATCTGCCATCACGGTTGACGCGCCAAGTGTCGCATCGATATTCTCAATCTGACCGTAACTCCGTCCAGCCAGACCACCGACAAATCCATTTCCATGAATACTAAGACTTTCAACTTTGAGGTCGTGTACATATCCTGCGGCTCCAAGGTAACCAAAAATGCCCACGTAATCAGTAGTTGGAAGACTAATCGTGAGGCTTTTCAGTTTGTGGCTGCCGCCATCAAAACTTCCCGTAAAATTATTCGACACATTGCCTATGGGGCTTAACGGCACGGGGCCAGAAAAATCCAGGTCCGCTCGCAATAGGTAATTATCTGAACAACCATTTGATGTAGCACCACAGCTGCTGCCTAAGTCTTGAAACTGAGCCACCGTACAAATCACATAAGGATTGCCTGGCGTTCCCGCACCGATATCGTTGTACAAGGTTTTTGAGTCACGCCCGCCTGACTGGCAAAAAGGAAGCATGTTTCCGTCGTTTCGATACCCTGAATTGAGTGATGCCGCCTGGTCGATCGCTGTGATGTCGAAACTTCCTACCGCGAAAGACTGATAATATACGGTGATTGAGGTCGTGCCATCGACGATGATGGCCTGCGTATCGCTGGTATTGCAATTTACATCGCTGTAGAAGGCTCCGGCACCGGTTCCGGAACTTCCCAAATTGATCATCACATCACCATTGGCGTTGGCATCTGTACCTTGGCTGTCTTGCACATGTAGGGTGATCTCGCTGCAATCCTCTTCACCAAAACTGGCCAAAGTCCCCTCTATAGCAATTTGATTGGGGCCAAGTAAAACTGTCGTTTGCGCCTGAGTGAGCGGCGCCGACAGGGCAGTAAGTGTTTTGCTTTGAGAGCTGGGGTTTCTGTATCTGAACTGACCTGATGCATTGCCATCTGGAATGACCAACGAATTCTGTCCGCCGGTCCCACAGCCGGTGTCACCGATGGCATAAAAATCTCCATAAAGTCCATCGTCGTCACTGAGTGCAATCGTTTTGCCCCCGTGGGCGGTGACCGGTACATTCGTGGCATTTTGAACTTCTACTGTATAAATCAAACATTCATCCGACCGGGCGTCTGTGGCTCCACTTGTGAAAACCAGTTTAGTGGCACCGCCGCCTCCTGCCACAACCTCCACACTCAAACTTGTTGGCACGCCCATACCGTTTACAGCGGCAACCACTGTTTCCGTGCCCGGATTAGCCCCCGTAAAAATCCGTTCGAAAATCCCGGCGCCGTTGTCAGTGACAGTCCCACTTGATAAATAAGTGTAAGTTTTGTCAATGGATACAGTGACCCCCGAGCTTGAAGTGAGCTGGTTTCCGTAGGCGTCTTTTACGGCCAATGTGGCTGTCACCTGGGCACCTATGCCAACCACAGTTTGATCCATTGAAAGATCTGACTGTGTAGCGTCCGCAGCAGCGGGTACTACATCAAAAGCTCCCGTGCTCGCAACTAACAAGCCCGTACCTCCGGCACTTCGCGTGTCTTCTTTTTCAATACTGATTGTGTAGCCGGCACCGGCCAACTCTACCCACACGCCCAAAATGGAGTAATCCAAAAGACCATTTATGGGTGAAATCATCGCTGATCCCTTTAATAAACTCGCCGAACCCGAGACGCGCGCCAAATACCGGGCCTCTGCATCGGGCCCTTCCACAAGGAGATCACCATTTTCATCCAATATTTGAAACTGAAGGGGAGAAATTACGGCTCCCGCCTCATAACTGCCTGCCGGGCCAGGACCAACAAGCTGAATGGACGCTGCCACCGGGCCTTCATACCGGCTTCCAAACAAACCCACATTGATGTCGGCATCTGGGCAACCTGAGAGGCCCACTACCAACAACGGCAAAAAAAGAGCCTTTAGAAAACGAGACAAAAATACCTCTTTTAAAAAACGTCCTGTATTACACTCTTTAGGGTAACACCTGCCGTGGCCGCAACATAGCATCTGTTTTCAAAATGTCTCATAGTGAAACCAAATATTTTCAAATCAAAGCCTAGCTCATTTGAGGGAGATTTCTAGTGAGCCGCATGCAAGGATTAAGGCTTTTTTGCTAAATCTTTTTTATCTTTTTCAGAGGGCTTGTCTTTTTGCCCTTCGCCAACGGGAAGTTCACTAAATGGTGTTGTTATGAACTCTCGACCGTCGAATGTGAAGATTCGGGCCTCTTCGTCCATCACCGTGGCCAAGTTTACGGGGCGCTTCCATATGGCTTGCACATTCTTTAGTGTGGCCTCAAGAAAATTCGGCTGTAACTCGATCCCTTCAAATATGTGCCCCAACAATAGCTCGCTTCTGTTTCTAAAATTAGCATCGATCACATTTATAATAGGCTGGCCGAAATTAGTAAGCTGAAATAAAAACTTCTTTTTAATCAGCGGAAAATCTCTGGTATCGACTTCAAACTGCCCAGTCCTTTTATTGAACCTATATACGAACATCCGGTTTTTGACGCAGAACTCTTCTGTGAGAAACTCATCAATGAACGTTACGTCATTGTAGTCTCTGCGAACTTGAAATATTTTTTCTCGGCCTTGACCCAACTCCCGATCCCAGTTTTTTCGTTCTTTTAAATCCGTACATTCATTCCACTCTTTACCAAACTGGCCCATGTTCCACCGACGCTCGATATCACGAAATAGCTCTATCCCTACTTTGTAGGGGTTAAACCCGCCTGGCGACATGGCCATGGTTCCGCTATGCCGGTCGGCAAAGTCTATAATTTCACCATCATTGGCTATTTTTTCTGTCATCAACCGCGAGTGCCAATAAGAGGCCCATCCCTCGTTCATAATTTTTGTCATCCCTTGCGGGGCAAAATAAAGGGCTTCATCTCGTATGATCGACATAATGTCTTGTTGCCACTCCGGCAGCGGTGCATGATGAATTAGAAACGACATCACGTCCCGCACGGGCTGCTCAGGCACCCTTCGAAGGCCTTCCATGTTGGGATTCATCTCCCGCTTTGGGGCCTCTGGGTTAAGATACGCTTCCATATAATCGCGAGTCACATATAGATTCTTTTGAGACTCTTCATCTGACTGCGGAACTTCTCTATGTTCCTCAAGATTTGGGTTCTTTTTGCGGTAAGTGCCGTGAATATCAATAAGATTGTCTATACTTAAACATTTATCGATAAAGTCCTCGACCACGTCAATTCCATAGCTATCGATATAGCGACGGATTCGTGTGGCATGGTTGGCCATAGTGTCGATCATTTTTCGATCTGTTTGCGAGAACCATTGATTATTTTTAAAAAAGTCACAGTGGCCGTACACATGGGCCATCACTAACTTCTGATCAACAAACTCGTTACCTTCCATCAAATAGGCGTAGCAGGGGTTGGTGTTGATCACTAGTTCATAGATTTTTGACAAACCGTACTCATAGCCCTTTGAGAGCTGTTCATAATCCATACCCCAACGCCAGTGAGGATACCGTACCGGAAAACCGCCGCGTGCGGCAATGGCATTGAGCTCATTGTACTTAACCAGTTCGAAGATGGTTTCGAAAAAATCAAGACCCACATCTTCTGCAATTTTGCAGATGCGCTGCCGTGCTTTTTCTAGATCTGGCGTAATGTTTGCCACGCTACCGCCCCTTGCCCAAGAAATCTTTAATTGAGTCTAATATTCTATCGCGACTCTCGATCTTGCTAAGCACAATTCGATCGTCATCTCCCATGGCTTTTTCCAGGTCTTTCATAAACTGACCACTGCCGTATTTGCTCTCGACCTGCCCATAACCAAACATATTTACTTGGGGCAAAAAGAACTCTTTAAGCATTGATATGCAAAGCCTTGTGTCTTCTCCGCTCCAGTTGTCGCCGTCACTAAAGTGAAATGGATAAACATTCCACTCCGTCACTGGATACTCTTCTTCGATCATTTTTTTACACAGTTTATAGGCCGAGCTGATGAGGGTACCGCCCGATTCGCTGGTGCTGAAAAATGTCTTTTCATCGACCTCTTTTGCCGCGGCATCGTGAATAATAAATCGCGTCTCAAGTCCTTTATAATTTTTTTTCAACCAGGTATTAATCCAAAAGCTCTCAAGGCGTACGATTTCTTTTTGTTCATCGCCCATGGAGCCTGAAACATCCATCATATAAATCACGACCGCATTCGACTGAGGCTTCACTGTGGTCTTGAAACTTCTAAATCGAAGGTCTCGCCTGATGGGCACCACAATCGGGTCTTCAGCATTGTATGTGCCACTAGAAATCTCGCGCTTTAATGCCTCTTTGTAAGACTCTTTAAAGATTCTTAAGCTACTGGGGCCCACGGGACCGCGACCAGAATATTTAATTTTTGTCGTATCAATTGATTTGTTCCCTCGAGGTTCAATGCGCGGAAGCGCCAGCTCCTCACCTAAAATATCAGCAAGCTCATCAAGGGTCACATCCACTTCAAGGGTGTGTTGCCCTGGTGAGTTGCCAGCCTCGCCCTGGCCGTCGCCCGGCTGCCCGTTCATAGCCTCACCTGGCTGACCATCACCTTGGCCCACGCCACCTTGTTGTTTCGGGCCATATCGAAAACGAGGGATATCAATAGAAGGAATCGGTATTTTAACCAAGTCCTTCTCTTGACGCCCCACCATTTCGCCGTGAGTGACGTATTTTTTAAAGTTTTGTTTAATACGACCACGGACGATGTCTTTAAATCGCCTGTGGTCTTCTATTATACTTCCCATAACTCCACTTCTATTTGCGGTCTTTCACATCACCGCGAGCAAAAATACTGGCCACATATTGCAACACATCTGTTGCTGATATTTCGTCGTATCCAAATTCTTTTATCAACCGTGTTTTTACGATATCGATTTTCTCTTGAGTGTCTTTGTCCATCACCGACGACACCAAAGAAGTTAGCTTAATGCTGTCTTTTTGGTCTTCGAACATTTTTCGCTCAAGAGCCTTATGCAACCGCTCGTTTGTTTTGTAATCAAACTTTTTGCCCTCCAGTGACAGAGCACCGATGTAGTGCATGATTTCTCTTCTGAAATCATCTTTTCGCGACTCGGGGATATCTATTTTCTCTTCGATAGTTCGCATGAGTCTTTCATCTGGCTCTTCATCCTTACCTGTAAACGGATTTCGCACTTTTTCTTTTTGCGTGTAGGCCTTTATGTTGTCGATGTAATTACCGCACAGTCGCGACAATGCATTTTCATCGGCGCTGATGGCCCGCTGCACCTCGGCCTTGATAATCTCTTCGTATTCTTGGCGAACCACATTTAGTAGTTCTTTAAAATCCTGGCGCATTTCTTCGCCGCCAGAGAAAGAGTGATGCTTTAAGCCTGATTCCAGCTCATTGAGTACTAAAAATGGATTCACCGAACCATTGTTAGACTGTTGAGCCATAACGATGGCGTTTGAAATTTTGTCTTGGATATACCGAGGAGAAACTCCGTCAAGACCCTCACGCTTAGCCTCTTTGCGAAGCTCCTTAATGTTGTCTTCGGTAAAATTCGGCAGACTCTTACCATTGTACAGCTTCAGTTTTTGCAATCGTGTTAGGTTGGCTTTTTTCGGCTTTTCTAATCGAGTGAGAACAGCCCACATACTGGCCATCTCAAGCGTGTGAGGGGCTATGCTTACTCCCCGCAAACGGCGACTGTTGAAATCTTTCTTATAAATGCTTTCTTCGTAATCAAGTTTTGTAATGTACGGAATATCAATGCGAACAGTTCGGTCTCTTAACGCCTCCATAAACTCGTTATCTTGTAGCTTTCTAAACTCGGGCTCGTTTGTGTGGCCGATAATAACTTCGTCGATAAAGGTTTGAGCAAATTTCTTTGGCTTGACCCGATGTTCTTGCGAAGCTCCCAAAAGGTCATATAAAAAAGCCACGTCTAGTTTGAGTACCTCAACAAATTCAATCATTCCTCGGTTTGCAACATTAAACTCTCCATCAAAGTTAAACGCCCTGGGATCAGAATCTGAACCGTATTCGGCAATCTTTCGATAATTGAGGTCGCCAGTGAGTTCTGTGCTGTCTTGGTTTTTTTCATCTTTTGGCTGGAAGGTACCAATACCAATGCGGTCAGCTTCGCTTAATACAAGACGACGCACTCGCACATGTTGAAACACCCGATTGAGGTCACCATTGTAGCGCTGCAGAAGTTGCGAGAAGATAAATCGGCTCGGCGGGCAAAGTTCGCCTTGAATACTGACCCTGAAGTCGGTGGTATTGCCTCGGTTTAACTCTTCAGTGAGACCTTCTCGGAGCTCTACCGGGATCAACAACAAAGGCTCTTCATGCATGGGGCTTGGAAACACCCGTATGCCTCGACCAAATATATCTTCGTGTTCGCCAGCTTCATCCACCCAATCAAAAGTGTATAAAGCTCCGGCATCTGTTCGCGAATAGGCTTCTATTCCTTTTTTTAGCATGCGGCAGATTGTTGATTTTGCACTTCCCACGGGGCCGTGAAGAAGAATCACGCGTTTTTCTGTTCCATAGCCAAGGGCGGCTGACCGAAGAACATTTACAAGTTTCATTAACGAAATATCAATACCAAACACCGCGTCTTTTCCGGCATTGTCAGCATCTTCAAAAAACTTGTAATGTACCATTTGTTTTTTTACGTCTGTGTACTCTGATGTTCCCTTTGTAAGGATCATGTCGTACATGCGCTGAAACGCATTTCGCGTCACTTTGGGGTTTGACTTAACGATTTCAATATAGTCATCGAAACTGCCTGACCAAGTCAGTTCTTTGTACCCACTTTTTGTCTGCCAGTTTTGAAGAAGTGTAGATAATTTTCCGCTAGTTGAATCCGTCGACATCTTGCCCCCCTTTATGTCGCTGTTTATCCGTTTTCGCCACAGCCCATTTGGCCGGATAAACTTTCTTTATTATGCCCGAAGACCACGCCTTCCACAAATACAGTTCATGACTTAGACTTTGATCGAGGCCCCCATACAAAGTCGGGCCGGGCCCTTCTCAATTTGAGACGAGATTCAACATATTTTGGTTAGTAAATTAATTTATCTTATGGCGCTTAAAAGACGAAGGCACAGAAAGGCTAAATGCTTTTTTGGGGTTTTCTATTTTCGAATCAAACTCTAACACGCGAATCTGCACCTCGGCCGCCGGGTGATCGATAAAAATGTTTTTTCTGTGAGCCATACGATCTCGCCAACGCACAACCAGGTTAGATTCGCCGTTTCTGCATTCGTTTAGAAAACCTTCTGGATCTCGATCACAAGTCCAGCCTGATTTTTCAATGGGATGGTCAAAGAGCACACTTTCAAGCACCTTGGGATGCACGGGCACTGAGATCACAGGCTTTAATGATTGATCCGTGGCCAACCCAGAAAAGGCCTGCCTTTGGTCAACAAGAATGTAATCCACCTTATCGCCATTTAATACAAGGCTGGCTTCATGAGTGCCCAAGGGTGAAAACACGTCCATTCGCAAACCACGATGAGCTTGGGCTTTAAACTCAACGTTAACTATAAATGATTTTTTTTTGACTTTGTCTTGAACCAAGACTTTGGTTTGCCACGTGCCCTGCTCAACTGACTCATAGTTTTTTGGTGTGGTTTGACAGGCCGACACAACAAGGGCTGTGAACACTAGGCCCACCGGCCAACTATTTTTTTGCCGGGCTTTGCGATGCGGGTCGGCGCTTATAGCTTTCTTCTTGCTCAATAACGCTGATTTTTTCTTCGATTTTATTTTTCTTGTCGCTATCCAATTCAACTTCAGCCGCCTTTATATACATGCTTTTTGCTTTTTCAGTAAGCTCAAAGCGATAATAGGCATCTCCCAGATGCTCAGCCACAACACTTTCAGAGGATTTATGCTTGTATGCCGCCTCTAGGTATTTGATGGCCTCTTGAGTTTGGCCTTGCTTGTACAAAACCCAACCCAAGGTATCTAGTATATAACCGTCATCTGGCTTCAATGTCAGGGCACGACGCACCAGTTCTTCAGCTTGATCAAGGTGTATTCCCAAATCCGCATAGGTATAAGCAAGATAGTTCAGCGCCTGCACATGTTCTGCGTCAATATCTAGAACCTTTCGCATCTCTTCAATGGTGCGCTCTTTATTGCCCATACGATCGTACATAGACCCCAGAAAAAATCGCAATTGGCTGTCTGATGGAAACTTCTCTACAGCACCATTGAGCATGGTCACGGCTTTTCCGTATTCTTTTTGTGTATCCAGTAAGGTGGCGTAAAACGAATACAGTTGAGGAAGATCATTTCGAAGCTTGACGGCATTTTCTACCACCTCAGTGGCTTTGCTCACGTCGTTTTGCTCTTTATACATGTAGGCAATATGAATCACCGAGTCGGCAAAGTAGTCGCTCGTCGACCGAATTTGAGAATAGTGACGGATGGCTAATTTATAGTTTTTAACCTCTTCATAGACTGCGGCTAAGTAAAAACGGATCTTGTCTGAATCTGGAGCCATCGCGATGATTTCTTCTAGTCGGTCAATGGCCGGACCAAAATCTTTCTTTTCAATTTGGATCAATGCAATTTGCATCTTTATATTGAGATCATCGGCCTCAAAGCTTTCTTGGATCTCCAGCTGCTTTTGGGCGTTTTCATAGTCTTCTTTTTCGATGTAGTGACGGGCCAAAAATGCCGCGGCATTTCTCTTTGGTCCGAACTTATCTTGATAGGATCGAACCAAGTCGTAGGCCGCTTTGTCTTTGTTTTGTTGGTTATACACGTGGCTTAAAGCCATCACCAGCTCTTCAGCATCAGGTTTAATTTCTAGGCCTTTGCTGAACGCTTGTTCCGCCCGTTTTAAATTATCTTCCCCTTGTTGGCGCAAACGAATACCACCTAGGTAGTAGTAAATCAGATGGGCATTTTGCATATCCGGATGATTAATAATTTTCTGAAAGGCTTTTTCGGCCTCATCAAATCTTTTTTGATTGGCCAGTGTTTCGCCAATAAAAATGGGCGCCTGCAAATTGTTGGGGTCTTGCTGCAAAACGATTTCGTATTGATCGAGCGCTTTTTGATCCATTTCTAGTGAGGTGTAGAGTTGCCCCAAAAGAAGCCGGGTTTCCGTGTTTTTTGCATCTACTTTGAGAGCCAACTCGGCCTGCTCAATGGCTTCGCTAAAAAGTCCGATTTTAACGTACTCCTCGGCCAGACGCTTTCTCACGATCACCGATTTTGGGTCGTAAACCGTAGTGAGCTTAAACTCCGCAATGGCTTTTTCTGTGTTTCCATCAAGGCTGTAAGCTTCACCCATTGAAAAATGATAGTCTGCTTCGCTTCGAACGTGAGTACCATCGATGACCTCTCCCGATTTGCCAGAGGCGTCAGGTGGTGACATAGATGGGGGTGCGGGATTGGGATTGTGAAGAGCGCTTTCGGGATAAAGTGAGTCTCCGCCCGGCTTCAACACGGAGGCACATCCCGATAAAGCATAGGAGATGGCCAAACTGCTGAGCATCAATGAGATTTTATTTTTACCGGCCGATATCACCAAGACTCCTTAATTCATGCGCCTTTTGCTTGGTTTTTCATCGGCCAATGCCAGTGGAACCTTGAATGGGGGCCGGCAATTTCTCGCGAGTTTTGGTTTTTTCTAGACTTTTGGCCCAGTTAGAGACTCAGCTAAGGTGTTTTGTTGAAGGCATCAATTAACCGGTCTGGCCCTCCCAGAGGTCTATTCAGCGGATATTGCGGAGCGTCTTTTGTCGTTGAAATTATTAGGAAAGCGCAGATAGAGGGCTTGACAAGCCGTGACGCCCGAGGCTATGGTCGCGCCAATTGATACGGTCAGTCTTGACCTTGGCAATTTGTAAGTTCCTGAAAACACTTGTGATTTCAGGTGGTTACGCCGCCCACAAACATAAGCGAAGCGGCACAAAATATGTTAAATCAGGGGAAAATTCCAGAGGGAGGCAGTCTGGTGAACCAAGAAACTACTGTTACGAACAAAACAGGCGCACGAACAAAGATCATCAAGCGGTATCAAAACCGAAAGCTCTACGACACTCAACAAAGCTGTTATGTGACGTTGGACGACATCGCTAAAATGATCCGCAACAACGAAGAAGTGATGGTTATCGACAACAAAACCAAAAACGACATCACAGCAGCCACGTTGACTCAGATTATCTTTGAAGCAGAAAAGAAGGCTGCACAATACGCGCCCCTATTCACTTTGAGAGAAATCATTCAATATGGAAACGGCAGTATTTCTAAATACTTAGCTAAGCTTGGTGCTTTTCCTGCTGATTATGCAGAGAAACAAGCCGCTCAAGCTCAACGCGAAGTGACGACTGAAGCTGTTGTTGAAGCGGCTAAGCCTTCGTTTGACGATATTAAGCAAACTCTTGAAGAGCGCGTGGCCACAGCGGCTAATGCGGCCACAAATACGGCCAGCACTTCGACTCTAGGAGCTCCAGAAATCACTCCGGATCTACCTAGCTCAAATAAAAGCTTAAACAACTAAGATTTTTAAAAGATCTCGGTTTAAAAAACCCTAGCCCATCGGCTGGGGTTTTTTTATGCGCTAACGAAAGCTTCGCCAAAGCACAAACGCTTTTCTTTTTGGTAGAATGCTAACTTCAGTGGGTGCCATGGCTTCGCCCGTTGGCTTTTGCCTAGTACCTAGCCCCTGCACCTCAACAGAGTATTTTCCGGCCGGCAGTTTGATTTTTGCTACCTGAAATGTTTGAGGCAAAGTGGACCACTGCCTTAAATCGGCGCGATCAGAAGCATGCATGATGATCGCTGCAATGTCTCCCAATGCCTGGTCGTTTTGGCGTAACTGATGAGCCGCCACTTCTTTAGCTACAATTCCCGCCATCCGTTTTGCCACCAAAGCGGCATAGTCGTCCTCAAGGGTCCTGATGGCCACGTGCTCGATATCGTAGATCACCTGACTGTGCTCCTCGTAGGCCCCTTTACCGTTATTGTTCGTGGGCTTAGCGAGCAACTTGGCTTGTTGAGTGTATGAATACACCGGTCGCAAATAAGGAAATCTTGGTGAATCCGGACGCGGGTACTTTCTCGGCCCCCATCCTTGAAGGTAAATCAACACCAGTTCGCCATAATTATTTTTGGGCTGGGGTGGGGAAACCCCGAACTCCGTCTGCCATTTTTTTGCCGCATCTGACCGATGGGCTCTGCGGGCCGCCAGCACAAGATCTTCCTTTAGGTAAGGTATGGTGGGATCAATTTTATAGGCATCGCTAAATGCAATGTAGGCATCATCCCAATCGCGATTGTGTTCCCAAATCAATGCACCTAGGTAAACAGCAAATACACTTCGGGAGTAGGATTTCTTCCCTTCCCGTCGAAAATAGTCGATCTTCTCGTTAATCCGTCGAGTCTCAACTAATGCTGAATCGTAATCTTTTAACTCTAAAAAATTCAGAGCCAACATGGCGTTAATCAGTACCTTTTCATAATCATCGCCCTTGTATTGAGTCATCTCTTCAGCAAAAAGCAGCGATGTGGCCTGCTTGGATATACTATGATAGTCTTTCCACTCGGTTAGCTTATCGGCCAACAAAAAAGCGTCGTTGCTTTCTTTGAGTTGGCCTGACTCCTGAAGGGCCGTGGCATAATCAAAAAGGTAAACCAATTGATCTTTGCCCTCTTCTAAAGCCAGAGGTTTAAGCATTTCAGCGGCTTGCGTGGGGTTTCCCGCCTGCAAAAGCTGACGGGCTTGGAACACTTTGCCCTGGTAAGTCGCGCAGCCGGCCGTGCTTACCAGAACAAGGGCTAATAATAGGCTTCTGATCGGCATTTACTAATTAAAGACCCACCCGTTGTTTCTCAAAACGCTTTCGGATTTGTTTGTGGTCAGACCACACGATAATTCCGGTAGTGAGGTTGGTCAGATTCAATGTGATTTTGTAGTAGACAGTTTTATCTCGGCCCGCTTGTTGAACGATAGAATCTAGGCGACCGTTAATAATAAAGTCGGCTCCGACTTGTCCGCCTTTGCCCTTTTTTGTTTCGCGCGACACCATTCCAGAGTCTTGGTAGTCATACTCTTCGGAAATGTCATCTCTGGCCGCTTTGTCCACAAACGAAACCCGTCCGCCGCGCATCAGTTCTACGCGCACCATATCCATAATGCTTTGGGTATCAATGTGCTCACTGGTTTTGTTTTGCAATTTCGTCACCATCACTATGGGGGGGCGCTTGGCATTGGCAATGGCGTAGTGACTTGTGGCACTGGCTACTAAGTCGGCCACCGCTTTTTGCATATCGGTTTCAGACCAGCTGTCGGTGAGCAGATTTGTTTCATTCACGTTTTGATCATAGTCGCCACGAACATAAGCTTTGGGACCACATCCGGCCATGCCCAGGGTCAACATCAACACAGCAAGCACTAAAGAGTTTTTCAACATAACACCACTCCTTCAGAGTATTAGAACTTCAGTCCATCCCAATGGATTGAAATATTTTAGTGGGTTAATTGTCCGGTGGGCAACCGTTAATATCCTCCATCCGACCACTATGGACCTTTAACCAAAATCTAGAGGCCATCTAACCTGGCCCGGTTGTTTGCATAAGGGATTAGCTTTTAAAAGGAGGTGGTTGTTGAACCGAATAACTAGTAGTCAAAAGGCCTATGCCGAACTGAGAAAATTCATGACAAGTGATGTCGAGGAATTCTGGGTGCTCGCCTTAAGATGCGACAAATCTGTGATCGACAAGGTCTGTTTATTTAGAGGCACTGTGGATGCCTGTATGGTGCATCCTAGGGATGTCGTCAGATACGTGTGCACGAAAAACGCTTCGAGTTTTTTTGTCGCCCACAACCACCCCAGTCAAGATAGTCGGCCCTCACCGCTAGATCTCTTGATCACTCAACGGCTGGTCGAACTCAGTGACCTTATGCAAATACCGCTTATAGATCACATTATTGTCACTAAAAAGGGCTATTTTAGTTTTGCCGACTCAGGGCATTTGGTCCGAGAACAGAATCAGATGATGGGAGAAGAATTACTTCTGTCCCCCCGTCGTTGACTTTGTCGACTGAGGCAACCGAATGGGATTGTTGGTGGGCACTCGGGTTAAACCTACCACGTCGAGGTTTTTGTTCAACTGCACTGACCAGCCATCTTTTTTGGCGTTCTCTAAAAAGGCGTTTACGAATTCTTGTTTGTAAGTTTCATCGTATTGGTCACTCCACTCATCTTTGCCCAATCGAAGTGAAATTTCTGTATCGGCTCCTACAAAGCCATCATCGCCAATTTGACGTTGCCTCAACGCCTCCATGTCTTGGTAAACTTTTTTAGCGTGGTCTTCTGGCTCCAACTGCAACCCATATTCGTGGGCAAATTTCGGTGATGACTTATCCAAGGCCGATATTGTGGCATCATTAACCCGAGGAGCTAGTTTTTCATTCTGAACCATTACGTGAGCCTTCTGAAGGTCTGCTGTGGTGTTAGTTAGCCGCATTCGCCGGTTCAGCGCCCGCACCAAATCGGGAGTAAAGTCTTGTCCTGAGACAAATTCATTGGCGGCATCTGTTGATGCTAGAGAACTGGCGTCCGTTTCACCGGATTTCTTGGAAAGGGTTAAATGCACACCCACAACAAAAACAAAGAGAATGGCTAAAATAACCAACTTTGAAGTGTCACCTTCTGCGTCAGACGGTTCAGAATTTCTGTTATACGAATGAACTTGCCCTTTATCTTTTGCCACGCATAGCCTCCCCTTCCCATTTATGACTGCAAAATTGAAACCAAAAAAAGCGGATAAAACCCCAATATTTTTGAGATTTTTGGGGTTATTTTGGGATTCTTGTCGACCTCTAGACACCCGAACAATTATTAAACAGAAAAAAGGAATCCGCCGCTGGGGCTATCTGGCTGTGCCAAGGGTAATGATAAACTCCGTCCCCGCACCCGGTTCTGAATGAACCTGAATGTCCCCACCGTGCTTTTGAATAATGCCGTAGGAGATGCTCATTCCAAGCCCCGTGCCCTTGCCATTGGCTTTGGTGGTGAAGAAGGGGTCAAAGATTTTCTCAGCCACATCTTTCGGCATACCTTTGCCGGTGTCTTTAATTCGGATCTCGGCCTTACCGTCGGCGGTCATTTTTGTAGCAATTGTGATTTCACCTTCACCCTCGATGGCATGGGCCGCATTAGACAGTATGTTCATAAACACCTGATTGAGCTGACTGGGGTAAACCATGAGCTTGGGTAGAGTGCCGTATTTTTTTGAGATCGTTATTCTATTTTTGATCTCACCAGAGAGTAGACTTAGTGTTTCGTCAATGCCTTCGTGAATATTCACTTCCTGAACCTTAGCTTGCTCGAGACGAGAAAAGTTTCGAAGGCCGATCACGATGTCGCGAGTGCGACGAGCGCCATCTTCACAAGACTGAATAAGCTTTGGCATATCATCGACGATATAATCAAATTCAATTTCTTCTTTTAATTTTTTGATGGTTTTCGGATTTTCTTCTACTTGATTCACAAGCTTAATTAATTTGTCCGAGTATTCTCGAAGGTGAGTCATATTGCTATAGATAAACCCTATGGGGTTATTAAGTTCATGGGCGACGCCAGCAACAAGTTGTCCAAGGCTTGCCATTTTTGCTGCATGCACTAAACGGGCTTGAGTGTCTCTAATCTCTGTGTTTGCCTGCTCAAGCTCGTTGATGTTGGTTTTTAATTTTTTCTGCGCTTCATCGACTCTTGCTGAAAGTTCATTAAAACTCTCAGCTAGCACACCCAATTCTGTGTCAGCAGCTGATGGTACATCTATGGGAGTTCCATTTTCAGGATCCCAATTTTCAATGGCACCGACTAAATCATTGAGTGGTTTTAGTAAAAATCGGGCTATAATCACACTGAGAATCCCGACAAGGGCAATGATCGCACCAACCACCCAAAAGAAAGCCACATTGATATTTTCTGAGGCTTCTTTAACGGCCTCCTTAGACGCACCAATAACCATAAAAAACTCTGACTGACCCCAACGCATGGGGCGAATCATAAAACCGTAGGGTACGGTTTGAATGGTCAGCGGAAAAATCTGGCTTTGCACTTCCTTAAATTTATTCGTAAAGAATCTGCCGTCATAAAGTTCAAGATCTTCGTGGCTAGCAATAGACGGCTTTTCTCCTTCGTCGAACAAGAGAATCTCAGCATTGATTCTTGTTTTCAGGCCCTGGAGAAACTTGCGATCCACCCGGACTAACTCTTCTATATAGCCGACAAGACGCCCCGTAGAACTCAACACTTTTGAGAAGACTATTAACTCCACCCACCGCAAGTTTTCTTTTTCAGAAAACTGAGCAAATACCATTTCATCTCGCTCACCTAACTTGTCTAAGTAATCTTGGTTGAGACGATAATGAAGGCCTTGGGCGCCCCCACGCACCTTCACCTCACCCTCGGCACCCTTTGTAAGAACAGCCACAGAAACGGCATCGTGATTAAACACCACAAGCCGATGAGCAAAGTGATTGCTAAGCCATCCCTTGGCCAGCGACGCCACTGATTCGCGATCATTTTTTGAAAGGTAAAATACCAAAGAATTATTTGTAGAGTGGCTTCTTGTTTTTTCGGTCAGCGCATCTTCAACATCTGCAAAAATCCCCTCGATCTCTCGTTGGTTTCCCTTAAGACGCTTAACGAGCTCCTGGTCTACCACTTGCTCGTATTTCACAAGGGCATAGCCGGTGATAAACGCTAGTGGCACTAGCGAGAAAAACATAAACCATGAAACAAGAATGGTTCTCAATGATCGTTTTGGTGACTTACTTCTTATTTTCATCAGCCTCACTGCCGGACTCAAGTGCTCGATTTTCTGATTTATCCTCAATCTCTAGGATAATCCGAATCGTGCCCTGAGGCATTATCCGCCAGTGGGGATCTTTATAGATTTGGACTGGACCAAAGTTTTTAAGACGGTCTACCAGTCCATTATACCGCGACTCAGGTAGAGTAAAATGATAGTAACGAATATGTTCGGCCTTCTCCCCCATCATTGTTAGCGTTTCAAAAAACCTGACGAAAACGGTGAGCGCCGGACAACTTCTTCGATCTAGAACCAGTCTTTCCAGATGCGCAAATACCTAGATGAGGGTCTATCCATCGCACAAATTGCCCAAGAGCTTAGGTGCTCTAAGGATGCTGTCCGTAGTGGTCTCAAGAAATTTGGGAATCACATTCGGGAGAAGTGCAAGCCTCACCGACGGCCCGCTCAAGTTCCATTTGGATATCGACGCGAGAATGGGGTCATGGTCCCTCCTGCAGGGGAGCAGAAAACCATTCGGACAGTTAAGAAAATGATCGAGGACGGAAGGAGCTATAGGTAAATCTGCGATTTCTTGAGTGGACTTTGAATCCCTACCAAGTGGCGTGGCAAATCTTGGCTCCGACAAATGGTAAAACCAATCTTCGATGACGAGTTCATCGAGGATCCCCTTAACCCCTTAATTTAAATGAGCAATTTATGGAAGCCTTGACAAACAGTACGGTTAACAGTACTGTAAAGGAATAGGAGGCTATTATGGACAGAACCAATGCTGATAAGTTCAGAGCCAATATGAAAGAATGGCTGGAGGCTGCCAACAAGGAGCCCGTTAAAATCACTCGTAAAAATGGCGAATCTTTTGTCTTGGTGAATGCGGATACTTTTGAAAAAATGCAGCTTGATCTTGCAAGGTTTCAGGGCCTGACGGCAAGTCTGATCGATGTCACTCAAGGTCGTGTTTCTTCAGCCACTGAAAAATCAACGGCAGAAGTTTTTGAGCGCGCCAAGAAGCGGGCTCTTTCCGCCAAGAAAACCAAAAAGGCCGTCGGTTGATGGATGACTTTGAGGTCCTGGAATCTGACAGGTTCAAAGGTGAACTGGAAGAAGTAATTCTCTGGCTCTATTCCCATAATCTTGAACAGTCCCAAGAGTTCGCCGATCAAAAATATTTTGAATTGCAGCAAGAGGTGAACACCTTGAAAAATCACCTCAAACGAAATCCTCGAATGGGTCAAGCCGATGACGTTTCGGGAATTCGCCGATTCCCTCTTTATAGCGGCCGTTACATTGCCACATGGCTTTTGATCGAAGCCCAAAGAACAGCCATTCTGTTGGAATTTATCGATTCCAAATATCCAAAGGAACTGCGACAGGTTCAGTTGGAGGAATAGTTTACAAAATCTTGCCGTCATCGTGGCAATCTGTTTGAGTAGCTTTTCTAGTTCTTTTTAGCTTGGCGATTGATTGAAGTGGAACTGGGCTTGCCCATCAGCAAAGCTATAAACGCCGTCCAAACACAGGGTGTGGAAGTGGATGTTGAGATTGAGGCTGCCACCAAAATGGTGACTTACTACTTATTTTCATCAGCCTCACTGCCGGACTCAGGTGCTCGATTTTCTGATTTATCCTCAATCTCTAGGATAATCCGAATCGTGCCCTGAGGCATTATCCGCCAGTGGGGATCTTTATAGATTTGGACTGGACCAAAGTTTTTAAGACGGTCTACCAGTCCATTATACCGCGACTCAGGTAGAGTAAAATGATAGTAACGAATATGTTCGGCCTTCTCCCAGCCCAATTCCACCTTACCGGCCTTCTTACCACCCAAATTTCGAATCGCATCACTGATCGCAGGACCTGAAGTTGAAAGGTCTTTACCTGTCATGAAGGCTCGGTAGAGAAAGCCCTGTACTGCTTGCTTGGCTTCGGCTTTTTTAACTGCTGTTTTGTCTGTGATCGGCGAAACCACAGTTTTAGGTTTACTCTCTGATTCATTCTCATTGGGTGGGGGTTCTTGTGGCGCAGCTTCGGCCATTTCATCCCCGTGGTTATGATCGTCCAGATCGTAACTTTCAGGTAGGTCGGCCTCATGAGCCGCCGGGCTTTTTACCTCGGCCACCATTTGTTCCGCCGAAAGTTCATCAGGTGGCTGATCGATAACCACAGCGGCCGGTGAGTCAGCCGACTTTTCAATGGGCTTTTGATCTTCTGATTCTTTTTGAACCTCTGCCAACTGGTATGTATTTAGATTCACGCCAGCTAAATCTGCGATCTTTTGAAGGGGCAAGAGCATAGCAATCACACCGGCCACTGCCGCTATAGCCATGGCCTCGGCTGTCCAACGAAGGCCATCTGGCCACTTACGCCAATCCAGCGCACTGACCACTCTCATCCAATAAGGGCGGTGAGCGGCCACTTCTGAAACAAACTCCTCGGTGATTTCAGTTTTTGAAAGGCGCTTGCAGTATTCAATGCTTTCTCGCAAAGATTCTATTTCTTCTTTTTCATAGGGATTGGCTTCAAGAAATACTTCAATGGCCTGGATACGCTGTTGATCAAGGCGCTCCGTAACATAGTCGTACATCATTTCTTGAAACATGAAATGACTGAGGGCTCGCTTTTTCTTCAAAGAGGTGGTTTTGTTTTCCATATCAGTCATCATAGCGATCCGGGTTCAGGGCCGCGCTTAATCCCCTCAGGCCCCGACTGATTCGGTGCCGAACTGTGCCAGTGCTGACATTTAATCCTTGAGAAATTTCATCATCAGTAAACCCTAAAATCTGAGACCAAATCAGTGCCAAAAACTCATCTCGGTCTGAGCTTTTATGAAACTGGCGCCAAGCCCCAAGATCCAACCGACGGGGCACCTCCCAATGCTCGGCGGCCACACCTGCCGGCAAACGGCTGGGATGAAGAGACTGTGTTTTCTCCCAACCCTTAAGGGTTTCAGAAACAACTAGCGACGCCATCTCGCCTTCGGGAATGTTTTTCTTTTTTTTCATCTGTCGGATGCGACGGATGGTTTCAATGGTGGCGTATCGGGCCTTGCCACGATCAAGCAAAGAATAGAAATAAAACAGAGCCACATCGTGAATCTGTTCATCTAAGTTCACCGGCTATTCCACCGTTAGTTGCTTAAGCAGATCAAGTTCATCAAGCACCTTGCCCGAACCTAGAACCACGCAAGAAAGTGGATCTTCTGCAACAGAAACGGGCAAGCCCGTTCGCTCACGCAACAGCACATCTAAATTGGCAAGCAAGCCGCCACCACCGGTTAGCACAATACCGTTATCAACAATATCTGAAGCTAACTCCGGAGGAGTTTTTTCAAGAGCCGTACGAACTGCATCAACGACTTCACTTAATGGGTCCATAAGTGCATCGTTGATTTGTGAACTGGTGATTTCAATGGTCTTTGGCGCGCCTGCCACCAAGTCACGTCCCTTGATTTCCATCGTCTTTTCTTCTTCAAAGGGATAGGCGTTGCCGATGCGAATTTTAATATTTTCAGCCGTGCGCTCACCAATAAGTAAGTTAAATTGACGGCGAACATAATTGACGATGGCCTCGTCGAATTTATCTCCGGCCACCTTGATAGATTTACAATAAACAATTCCACCCAAAGAAATCACGGCTACCCCTGTGGTACCGCCACCCATGTCCACCACCATGTTTCCGGTTGGGTCAGTGATCGGCAAACCCGCTCCGATGGCGGCGGCCATTGGTTCTTCAATTAAATAAACTTCTCGGGCTCCGGCGGCGTGGGCTGATTCTTTAACCGCCCGCTTTTCCACCTGGGTGATTCCAAACGGTACGCAAATAATGATTCGCGGTCGCACAAAACTTCGACGATGTCCGTTGGCTTTTGAAATGAAATACTTAAGCATCGATCCGGTCACTTCAAAGTCGGCTATGACACCATCTTTGATCGGTCGAATGGCAACAATGCTACCTGGGGTTCGGCCCAACATGTCTTTAGCTTCTTTACCCACAGCTAGCACGCGGTTTTGTCCGCCACCGGAGTAGTTTTTCTGCACGGCCACCACGGAGGGTTCATCAAGAATGATGCCTCTTCCTTTTGCATAAACCAATGTATTGGCAGTGCCTAAATCAATAGCAATATCGTTTGAGAAATAATCAGAGAACTTATCTAAAAAATTCATGAATGCGCCCGTTGTCTCGCTGCAAATGCTGCTGTAAAACGTTTCTGATACTCTACGTTAGCCACAAAAAAGGAGTCAATGCGCGAATTTAGCATGCAGCGTTGATTTTTGGGCCGTTTTTTCGGAGGTCTTGCCCCTATGAATTACGATGAAGTGTTTACTCAACTGAAAAAATTTTTAGAGTCCAAGCCCGCCTCCACTCACGCCATCAGTAAGTTAAGTGCGGGAGAAGAGATTCAGCTGATTGTGGATGATCATTTGAATTTAGCACTTTTTAACAAGGCCGGTCAGCCGCTGCTGGAGCAGCGTTTGGCCAATAAACCCAATGTGGAGTTTAAACTTTCTACGGAAGCGGTGCGCACTTTGTTGGCCCAACCCGGCGACAACATGGCCGACTTTGGAATCGCCGTGGTCAAGCAAATCGTCGAAGGCGAAGTGAAAATTCGCATCTGCGGCAGTGTGCTAGCGGTGTTGCGAAAGGGATATTTAAAAATCATCTTAGAGGCCGGACCGGATTTTACCAAGTACCTGGCCAGTCGTGGCCTTAAAGGGGCCGGAAAGATCACTAGCCTCATTAAAGGCCTTAAAGGGTAATTTTTTAAGTTAGGCACATATTAAATTTTGATGTGCCGTGCCAAATCACCTTCACGCAGTAAAATCTTTGAATTCAATTTTATGATTGTTGCCACGCCAACTCATGATTTTTGTGCTTATAAAGGGCGTCCACTTGAGTTTGTTTTTCAGCCTCTGACCAATTTAGGCGTTCAGCAAAAGTGCTGGCAATAGAATCTAAAAACTGAAAACCATGTTCCGGATCGGCCAAAAACAGAGGAACCCTTCGCAGATAAAAATCCACCAGGTGAAAACACATGGTTGTATCAATGGCATGATGGGCTTCCAGCTGCCATAGGGCACTCGGATTTTGGCCTGACACTTTATGACCATATGTTTTTATAATGTCCTCGGCCTCGAGGGCGTGCCGCTCCACCAATGCCTCTATTGTTTGAGCTGAAAAATCATATTCTTTAGCCCATTTGGATACCATAAGACGAGACGCCTGCAGTGTTTCCACGGTGGCCCGGTTGTTTAAAGGATCTTTCGTTTGGTTTCTGATAAACTTCACCACCTGTTCCACTGGACAGGCGCTTAACACCGCCTCCACCGTCTGCTCCGCCATATGCCTGTAGGTAGTGTATTTGCCGCCCATGACAAATGTGATATTTCGCGGATCCGGGAGTATCACATGCTCTCGGCTCACTTGACTCTCATCACCTGAACCGTCTCCCACGAGGGGCCGCACGCCCGCATAGCTGGCAATTATATCGCTTTTAGTTAGCCGAGCGCCGGGGAAATACTCATTCACCACCTGAAGCAGGTAATCCACATCTTCCCTGGTGCTATGCACATTTCTTGGATCGCCAGAATAATCCGTATCTGTTGTACCCACTATGACCATTTCATGCCTGGGTATTCCAAAGACAATACGGCGATCATTGTCTGCGGCCATCACCACGGCTTGTTTTAAAGGTAGTCGGCTTCTTGAAAGGGTGAGATGAATGCCCTTGGTGGGGCGCATGCGAGCCCGCCAATCGTCCACCAAAGTTTTTGCCACTTGGTCTGTCCACGGCCCAACGCTGGCGACAACGTGCTTTGCGTTTATTTGAAAAAGGTCACCCGTGCATCCATCACGACACTTCAATGCTTTGATTTTTTCATTTTCAAAAACGGCACCCTCAGCCGACACATAAGACACAGCCACAGCGCCTAACCCATGGGCCGACCGCAGGGTCTCAAGCACCAATCGGTCATCATCCATGTAAGCATCAGAATACACATAAGAACCCTTAAGGCCTTTTGGCTGTAGCACAGGCAGCCGTTCGATGGATTGCTCTGGCGATAGACGTTCATGAAATTCGGGCATTTCAAACATGGCCAGTGCATCGTAAAGCCACATTCCGAGACCCATTTTAAACATGCCCACACGCCCACCCTCATAGAGGGGCAACACGAACCTCAGCGGATGCACCAAATGCGGGGCCATTGAGAAAAGGAGCCGCCTTTCTGTCAAAGCCTCATGCACCAAACCAAACTCAAGATTTTCTAAGTATCGAATGCCACCGTGGATCAACTTGCTAGAACGTGAGCTCGTGCCCGAAGCAAAGTCATTGGCCTCAACCAGCGCCACTTTCATGCCTCGACTAGCGGCGTCTCGCGCCACCCCAGCACCAGTAATCCCGCCGCCGATGATCGCTAAATCAAAGACTTCCGCCTTAAGTCGATTTATGTTTTCAGAGCGAACGCTCACTGAAAAATCGCAAGCCATGAGATTACTGATATCAGCAATCATCCTCTCTTGCCATTCCAATCCCCACTATGTATGTTGTTTTTCATTCCAAAACCAATAGACCCTTGCCCCGGAGGACGTGGTGATCGAGTTCCCACAATCTAAAGTAAATGAAATCATTGCCAGCATTGACCGCCATCTCGATCAGTTCTCAGGCACTCCCGTGGCTGCCTTTGATGCTGATGGCACTTTGTGGGATATGGATTTGGGCGAGAATTTTTTTAAATACCAAATTCGTGAAAATCTTTTGCCAGACCTCCCTGCAAACCCTTGGGAGTATTACCTCAATTTGCATGATAACATTTCAGCCGTTCAGTCTTATCTTTGGTTGGCACAGATCAATGCAGATCTCCCCATTGATCAGGTGCGTGAGTGGGCAAAAAAAGCCGTAGCCACCGTTGGTGAACTTCCTATTTTTAAAGCCCACAAGCAGATCATTGATCACCTTTTAAAAAACAACGTCGATATTTTTATAGTTACCGCATCGATACAATGGGCTGTGGAGCCCGGAGCCCAATTTCTTGATATCCCCACAGAAAATGTCATCGGCGTAAAAACCCGCATTGAAAATGGTTTGGTAACCACAGAGCAAGAAGGTGCTGTCACTTACCGCGAGGGCAAGGTCACAGGTCTGCTAGAGCGAAACGGAAATCGACACCCTTTCTTCTGTGCTGGAAATACGCAAGGAGATTTGCCCCTACTTGAGGCTTCAAAGGGCCTGCGTCTTGTCGTTGCCGCATCACCTGAAACATCCACCAACTACAAATCTGAACGCAAAATGATCGAACTGGCTAACGAACGGGGTTGGTTTTGCCACTCGTACCTTTAACCAAGAGCAAGATCCCAACCCGCTCTCTGAGTTGCCCAAGTTAAAAGTCGATTTAAAGTTAACCTTGACCTATTATAGCTTCTAACTCGTCCACTTCTTTCGGGGCTCTATCGGTAAGATTACCGTGGCCGTCTTCAGTGACCACAATGTTATCCTCGATGCGAATTCCAATGCCTTTAAGCTCTTCTGGCACATTGTCCAAGTGAGCTGGCACATAAAGACCTGGCTCTACAGTAATACAAAATCCCGGTTCTAATTGCCGAGACTCACCGTTCACTTCATAGGCTCCCGCATCGTGAACGTCCATTCCGAGCCAATGGCTGACTCCATGAGGATAAAAGGCGAGATACGATTTTTCTTCAACGATTTGATCTTTCGAACCTTTAAGTAATTTTTCGTCAATCATGACGTCGATTAACTCATTTCTGGCGGTTTCTTGCAATTGTTTAAGAGTGACCCCTGGCTTAACCATCGCCACCATACGCTTCTGGACGTCTAAAACTTTTTGATACACCCGTTTTTGGGCGCCATTGAACTTTCCACTCACAGGATAACTGCGGGTGATGTCGCCAGAGTAGTAGTGATACTCGGCCCCCGCATCAATCAACATAATCTCGCCATCTTTTAAGGGCTGATCATTAAAAACATAGTGCAAAGTGGTGGCGTTGTTGCCGCCAGCGACGATGGTTCCGTAACCTTCGCGGGCAGCCCCACGCTCCATAATTTCTTTGATAAAGAGGCCGTGCAAAGCTCGCTCACTGACGCCCGGTCTTGTGGCCTTCATCACTTCAATGTGTGCTTCGGCTGAAATATCTGCCGCTTTCTGCATCACTTCGATTTCATAAGGCGTCTTTCGCACCCGCATTTCACCGATCAATGGTACTGAGTCTTTGATCGCCAAGTTGCCCTTGCCACTTCGGCCCCAACTGGCCTTCACAGTTTCAATGACATGGCGAAAGCGAACATCAAAGTCTGTGTTCATAAAAAGGCTGTAGTAGACCACGTCTACATCACGCAATAATGCCGGCGCTTCTTTTTCAAAATCATCCACAATAAATGCAGCGTCCACACCAAACTCTGTTTGGGCAAGCTTCGGGCCATAACGAAAACCATCCCAAGTTTCACGTAAAGGGTTTTTGTCGCGAACAAACAACACTGTTTCTGGGCTGCGCCCCGGTCGAAATACAAAAACACTTTCAGGCTCTTCAAAACCAGAAAGGTAAAACAAGTTTGAGTCTTGTCTGTAAGAGTGATGAACGTCGTGATTTCTTACATACTCGGGATGCGCCGGCAAAACCAATGCAGCCCCATTTAATAGTTTTGCTAGCCGATCCCGACGTTCCTTAAATACGGACATGTCATATATGCTTTTTCTCATGGTCATCTCCCCTAGAACCCATACTTTTTAGCAAGCTCACGCGCGGCTTTTTCACCGGCCTGTTCGCCGGCTGAAAATATAGACCGGGCGCTGCCAAAATCAAGCAACTTATAGTTTCGTGTGTTAACATTCACCACATAACTGGCTGCACTCGCTGATTTTTTTAAGTGGCGAATCAGCTCTTGCCAAACCACCGCCGAGACGTAGCTGTTTTTTAACTCGTCTTGCTTTAAGGGCTCGCCATCAGATAAGACATTCACAAAGACAATCACTTCAATCTTTGCCGCCTTCATGCGCGAAATGGCCTCATCCACAGAAAAAGCTCCGGCCACCCAATGGTCATTGGGTTGAAACAGCGGCGGATAAGGCATACATTTTTTAAGGGCCTCCATCACTGATCCACGCTGTTGCCAACTTAACGTGCCAGAATAAATCGACAGACTGGGACATGCAAAATCCACCTGCATGCTGCCGATATCCGACTTTTCTAAGTTCTTTTCGAAAAACTCAGACAATGTGTTTATGCTGTTGGCCTCAAGCTTCTTTGTGAAAAAACCCCGCTTTGCCAAATCTTTTTGTTCCAGCTTGTAGAGCTTCCACTCGGCACCATGAACTTTTCCATTTTCGGCATACAACGCCGCCGGCAACGCTCCCCATTCAATACCGATAATAGAATCAATGGGGATTTTTGCTTTCACAAGCTCTTTGATTACACCCGTGTGAGCAAAGGCCTTCACGCCACCTGGCCCGAGAATTAAACCCACCTTGGGGGGGGCCAAGGGTTCCTGGGGCTGCGGTTGCTTCAACCAAGTGTCACCCACGGACTCTTCACTGGTAATCACATGAACTTCAGAATCTTTTGATGGTTCACTTTGGGGGCTGTCGATTTTTTGTTTACGCTGTTCAAATCGTTCTGAAACCGAGGCACATCCCACGACAAAATAAAGGGCCCATAGCCCCACAACTAACCCCACTTTAGATTTTTTTAGCATAAACAAAAAACTCCCGATTACCGGCTTTACCTAAAATTGGACTCTCAATGTAATTTTCTACCACAAGCCCCAACGATTTGCACAGTCCGATAATTTTCTCTTTGAGATGTTCATATTGTGCCGGGTCCTTGACGACGCCCCTTTTATTTAGGGCCTCTGGCCCCAGCTCAAATTGGGGTTTGATCAAGGCCAGCAAATGTCCGCTGGGCTTCAGCCATTGACTAATAAGCGGCAGCACCTGAGTGATCGAAATAAACGACAAGTCTACTGTGATCACGTCAAAGGGTTTCTCTAAGTGAGGCACCAGTGTGGCATTCTCGTTCATGTCTCTCACATGTACGCCTTCAAATATTTTTAAGCGTGGCTCAGGGCGTAGCCGAGCATGCACTTGCTCATGGCCCACGTCCACCCCGACAACTTCTGTAGCGCCGTGCTGTAATAGACAATCCGAAAACCCACCCGTGGACAGCCCTATATCTAAAGCCCGAATGCCTTCAACGTTAATAGATAGTTCTTTAAGGGCGCCAGCCAGCTTTAATCCTCCTCTCGACACATAGGTCAATGCATCGGAGGCCGCCACTGTCACCACGCTGGTTTCACTGACAAGAAAACCGGGCTTTTCCACTGTTTTTTCCCCAGCCCTATTCTTTACCGTAACAACACCTGAGCGAATAAGTTGCTGCGCCTTGGATTTTGATGGTGCCCACCCTTTATCGACTAAATACTGATCAAGACGTATTGAGGGTGTGTTTGCCATAGTCTAACTTTTTTAAACAGTTCGGTTTAAGTTGTATTGACTCAACGACCCCAATTTGTGGGCTTTTTCGCCATAGGCCACAAGACTTGATTGCATTTCCTCGGTCAGCTGAGTGAGCGCTTTTTTGGTTTCCTCAAGACCCATAAGCGACGGAAACCCCGAAGCTTCTGGGTTATTTTTGTCATAATCCAAAATATCGTCGGCCAGTTGAAAGGCCAAGCCGAGCTTTTCACCAAACTCACGCAAATGAGCGCGGTCTTCAGCATCGACTTTCGCCACCACCGCCGCTCCCTCTACCGCAGAAGCTATGAGTGCTCCGGTTTTTAATTTATGTGTGAGAGTTAATTCATCCACCGTTAACACCTTGCCACCCAAAGCTTCAATATCAATGGCCTGCCCGCCAACCATACCCAGTGGACCTGCTGCTTGGGCCAACACACGCACCAGCTCAAGTCCCACGCCTGGATCTGAAGAATAGTTTTCGGCGATGGTTGAAAATGCCGCCGTCGACAGACCGTCACCTGCCAGCAGTGCCATGGCCTCACCGTAGACGATATGATTAGTGGGTTGGCCGCGTCGCTCATCGTCGTTGTCCATGAGTGGTAAATCATCATGGATCAACGAATAAGTATGAACACATTCAACAGCGGCAGCAAAGGGTAAGACCCGCTCTTTACCTACGCCCAACATTTCAGCCGTCAACAAACAAAGCACTGGCCGAAAGCGTTTTCCGCCATTGTCGAGAGAGTATTTCATCGACTCAAAAAGTCGGTTCATACTGCTGGAGGGCCACTTGCCACCCGCAAAAAGATTGCGCAGGTAATCATCCACAATGACGATTTCTTGTTTAAAAAGATCAGTCAGGCTCATTCATCCACGTCCGCAGAAAAATCTTCAGTCACGGCCTGCCCATTGTCATCCACCTTAACCAAAAGTTTCACCTTCGCCTCGGCCTCGGATAACTGCTTGTTGCACTCACGCGAGTGTTTAATACCCTCTTCAAAAAGTTTTAGTGAATCTTCAAGTGACAATTCGCCACCCTCCATAGCTGAGACGATTTCTTCAAGACGCCCCAATTTTTTTTCAAAGTCCATTTCATATCTCCTATTCTTTTTCTAAGGTCGTCACTGACACTTGGGCTCCTCCATGGGCCAATCGCACGTGTAGAGAGTCACCCACAGAAAGCTGTTCGACATTTTTTACAACTACCTTTTGTTTTGTAACTATGGAGTAGCCCCGATCCACCACTTTTAACGGGCTTAGACTATCTAATACGGCCATCAGTTCTTTTAGGTGATGGCGACGGTCTTGCAAAATTTGTTTTTGCGAACTGGCCAAGCGAAGCCCTAGCATGGCCACCCGCTGTCGCTGGCGATCTACCAGCGCAAGCGGGGTGCCCAGACGCTTTAATAAGTGCTGCAGCTGTTGCCTTTTAAGGCTTACAAATCGCTCTACAGAAAGTTCTAGACGCTGAGTCAACTCATCACAACGCATACTTAAATCTTGTAGGCGACGTTGAGGATCTATGAGTCTCTTGCCCAGATGGGTCAATCGTTGGCGGTGGTGATGAATTATAAAGTTCATTGACCGCAACAAACGATGCCGTATTTGTTTGATTCTCTCTAAGAGGTCTTCTGAGTTTTTCACCACAAGTTCGGCCGCTGCCGATGGCGTGGGAGCGCGCAAATCAGCCACAAAATCAGATATTGTGAAATCCACTTCATGCCCCACCGCCGATATGATGGGTTTTTGCGAAGCCACTATGGCGCGAGCCACAGATTCTTCGTTAAAACACCAAAGATCTTCAATAGACCCGCCGCCACGACCAACAATAATCACATCGATATTTTTGATTTTATTCGCAGCTTCGATGCCCTTAACTATGGAGGCCGCTGCCGTGGGCCCCTGCACAAGCGCCGGCACTACGGTGACCTCAGCGCCCCGGTGGCGCCGTTTAAGCACATTGAGTATATCCCTAATGGCCGCACCCGTGGGTGAGGTGACAACGGCAATATGTTTTGGAAAAGCCGGCAAGGGCTTTTTACGTTCCTTTGCAAACAGACCCTCTTTTTGGAGTTTGGCTTTGAGTTGTTCAAAAGCTTTCTGCAAAGCTCCTGCACCCACAGGCTCCATGGTCTCGCAAAAAACCTGGTAGTTGCCGCGGGGTTCGTAAACAGTGATCTTTCCCCGAACCAAAACTTCCATGCCTGACTCAGGCCGAAATTTCAGGCGACTATTAAACCCACGAAACATCACGGCGTTCACCTGAGCTTTGTCGTCTTTTAGGCTAAAATAAAAATGCCCTGAAGTGTGGGCCTTGAAATTAGAAATTTCCCCTTGCAGCCAAATTAGCGAAAACTGAGATTCTAAAATTTCGCGTACCGAACCGTTGAGTTCAGATACAGAAAATACATGGGGCTCATTAGCCACAGGTTGGTTGTCTTCGGGCTCCTCATTAGCCCAATCTGAAAATCCCATTTGTGTCTGACTCATGACCGCAGAACATAACGGCCCCTTACCAGAAAAGAAAGTTTTACCTGAGGCTTTTCACAATTACTTTGCGGCGCATAAGCCAGAATCAGAAAGGATTTTGGCCCACCCATAGGTTTTGAAGCGACCAAACGCCCCCAACCACCAGACAGATCAGAGCCAGTAGCCGGTGCCCCTGCATTTGGGTTAAAAGTTGCGGCGGAAAGTGCTTTTCAGCGAGCCCCACCAATGTTTCAGAATGCAACACAAAGGTCAAAAGGGCGCCGTAAAACAGCACAATAAACGGAAAAATAAAATCGAGTTCGTGGTAGGTCATAACATCGTATCGGCAGCTTGTGTCTCAATATTAAACAACAGGTTAAATAAATATTTTTTCGTTAGGCCAGAGGTCTTGTTTGAAAGTCAAGTTCTGTGTAAGAGGGGCCTAATAACAGTGATTTTCCGCAAAAAACTTGCAATGGCTATTACGTACAGCGTTCAAATCTGGCAAGCAGCGCGCTAAGAAAAATGCTATCTCTGCCGCCATGGGCACCCCTTTCCGGACCGATCACTTTATATTTCTTTTTAAGGCTCTTAAGTCTGGTTTTTATCTTCGGCATGGCATTTGCCTCGTTGCTGTCAAATAGGGTTTGTTGTATATTCAATGTCAGCTTCTGTGGGCTCATGAATAAGTAAACCCTACAGTCAAAGCAATGGGGATGGTCCCTGAGAGTGGTGTGCAAGCTCAAGTTCGAGTTGAGAAGCCTGAAGCTCTTATCACTGTCGCCCACCTTAGCGAAACCGGGTTTGCAGTTCATAGAGCACCACAGTTGTTTTTTTCATTTCGTGACACTGGCGGCTTTTTGCTTTTTTTTGTGAATCTTCGGCCTGGTCAGGCCACCCAGCCCAACGTCCTTCGACCATAGACTAAAATTCTCATGCAGATTTATTTTCGCTCAGTTGCAACTGCATTGCTTTATATATCGATATAAAATGGCCCTATATTTGCTTTTTATAAGGGAAAACGAGGGGACGGCCATGATTCGATTTTCACTGTCAAAACTTTTTACGTTTGTCTTTGTGATGGGGGTTTTTCTATCAACTGCCTTTGCAGGTGATTCGAATTCTAATGAACCCAGCGATCCCATGGTGCAAAAAGCCTATGCCAATTGTGGCAAAAGTGATCGAGCCTGTATCCAAAGAGAACTGGAAAAGTATGAGGCCTCGAAGAAGTGCGACGAGGCAACGAAAGAAATCAAAGACCTCGCTTCAAAAAGGGGTGAGGCCTGCAATAAAGCTGGCATCAACTGCGATGTCCTCGACAAGTGTGTCACATGTTTGTCAGACAAAAGCTGCAAACCCGAGTTCACCTATGAAAAATCAAATCTCTCACTGGCAAAGTCAGATGTTTGCCCGAATATCGAAGCCGCTTACCGAGAACCGCTAAAGTCAGAGCTTGAATCACTAGATAGCGAAAAAAAGGAGCTTAAGTCAGACTCTAGTGACCTAGAAGAGTCGATTCAAGAAGCCCAATCGGAAATCCAATCGGCCCAACTGGAGGCACAGGAAGCCACAAATGATGCCAATGTCGCTCTAGAGAAGTTTCGCAGCCAACTCGAGGAAGCGGCTGAAGAGGGGCGCAAAGATCTTGAAAAACAAATTCAAAGCCTTGAAGAAAAAATGAGTGAAGTTCACTCTCAGTTGGCAGAAAACGCCGCCATGAAAGTCGAGTCCTTTGATAAATATCAAGATGCACTGGATGCCCTTGATATGGAAATAAAGGCTTGCGCTTTTGAATATTTTGATAAATTTCAACAACAAGTAGCGCAACGAATCCTTACGGGCACGAACAAAGCCAGTGGTCTGGCTGGCGCACTTTCTAAAGCCGGACTCTCATCAGCTGAACAAGCCAATAAGAAATTTGCCTACTTTAAATCAGAATGCAAAGAGCGAAAGAATCACCATGCCCGATCTGTTTCAGCAAAACGACGGTATGACAATGTGGTTAAACAACTAGACAACAACCGCATCAGCCTGATCAATCAGTTGGACAAATTGATGCAAGAACTCAATAAACTTTCGCAAACCGGGCTATCAGAACTTGAGGCCAAAATTGCGCGAAAATGGCAAGAGGCTGAATTGGAATATCGCCAGAAGATCACAAACGCTAACCTGAAGGTGCAATCCACTATTTCTAAATATCAGTCGAAGCTTATCTCTGACCAACAAAAGCTTCGCGAAAAACAAGAGTCCCTTCAAAACTGGGAAGAATATGGGACGAGCAAGCTCGGCATGCTTACAAAAGATCCTGATTTTGTTTCAGCTGCCAATGCCCATGAGCGCTACAAAGGGGTCTATGATAGCTTTGGCGCAAGCTGTCCCGATCCCAATAGTGTTCTCAAAGGACTACCCAACCCAAAAGGCACAAAATAACCCGCCTCTGAAATAGCCTTGACTCTAGGCATCATTTCACCCCATCCTACCACCCCTGCCCCTTCCCGGTGGTGGGGGTTTTGTGTTAGTTTTTTCACTTGGTTCAATATTATAGAACCATAAGGTTTTCCTTGTGATCTTAATCGTGTTTTAAGGCCACGAGGGTTTTGCATCTTGTTCACTCATCCGTGCGTGCAGAGGGAATTATGTCTTTTAAGAAAATTGTGGGAATCATTATTGCTTTAGTGTTTTTAGGTGTGGCCGGAATTGCAGCCATAACCATCGTAATGAGTAGCCATCTCCCGAAGCTGATCACCGTCAATGACTACGAACCACTACTGTCGACGGAGGTGTATGATCGCGAAGGCAAAAAAATTGGCGAATTCTTTCGCGAGCGTCGCATACTGGTGCCTTATGCCGATATTCCTGAAGTGGTCAAACAGGCCTTTATTGCTGCCGAAGACTCTAGTTTTTTCGAGCACGGTGGCGTGAATTATTTCGCCATCGGCCGTGCCATCTTGGCTAACATCAAAGCCGGGCAGCGGGTGCAAGGGGCCTCAACTATCACTCAACAGGTGGCGCGCACCCTGCTTCTTTCAAGCATTAAAACCTACGAACGAAAAATCAAAGAAGTCATGCTCGCCTACCGCATGGAAGAAAACTTATCGAAAGAAGACATTCTCTATTTGTACTTAAACCAAATCTACTTGGGTAATGGAGCCTACGGCGTTGGTGCTGCTGCTAAAATTTATTTTCGAAAAGACATCAAAGATATCACCGTTGCCGAAGCCGCCATGTTAGCGGGCCTTCCAAAAGCACCCAGCCGGTTTTCACCACTGGTTCAACCAGAACGCTCAAAGCAACGCCAACGCTATGTGCTCGGTCGCATGCAAGAAGACGGATACATCACTGAAGAGCAAGCCAGTACGGCCGCCGAAAGCCCGCTTAATGTTTATATACGAAAAGACTATAAAGAAGTGGCGCCGTACTATCTTGAAACTGTCAGACAAATGTTAGTGGCTGAGCTGGGCGAAGAAATGGTGCTTGATAAAGGCATTCGCGTTTACACGGGCCTTGACCTTAAAGATCAAATCGAAGCGCAAGAGGCCCTACGCGAAGGCCTACGCGAACTTGATAAACGGCAAGGCTACCGCGGGCCACTTAAAAACCTCCAAGACGAAAAAGAAGTGGAGCAGTTTCTTCTGCAAAGCCGCAACGACCTCATGGATAACATCACGCCTGTTCGCATTTTGCGCCCCGATGGCACCATGGAAGACAAGGGCCCGCTAAACCTCACCGGTATGACCCAGCCTGAAGACAAAACAAAAAAATCCGAGGCCCTGCCTAACGTACCTGACTACATTAAGGTTAGCGATATTGTGGAAGGCATCGTTATCAATGTGGATGACAAGTGGGGCCTGACCACGGTTCGATTTGCTGAAAGCAAAGGCTTAATTGACGTGGAGTCCATGGAATGGGCGCGCGAACCAGACCCCTCGGTGAACGAACGTTGGGCAAAAAAGGTCGAACGTCCTGGGGAAGTGCTAAAAGTCGGAGACGTAATTCAGGTCAAAGTCAGCGGAAATAAATTTCAATCAAAACGCCTGAGTGAAAAACTTCGCGACCTTAAAGATCAAGCCCGCAAGCGTAAAAAAGATTATGAGCGCCCAGAGGACTTACCGCTATTCGACCAATATGCCCTGCTTGAACTTGAACAAGAACCCATCGCCGAAGGCTCATTGATTTCTTTTGACCAAAAAACTCAAGATGTCTTGGCCATGGTGGGTGGCTATGACTACGAACGTTCTCAGTTCAACCGATCGTTACAGGCAGCACGGCAAACGGGTTCTGCGTTTAAGTCTCTTGTCTATATGTCTGCCCTCGATAAAGGCTATACACCCGCCACTTCAATTATCGATGCCCCCATTGTTTTTGAAGAAGAGGGGCAAACTTCAAATGCCGAAGAAGGACAAGGCCAAACAAAAACCGATAACAGTCAATCTGTAGCCAATGCTGACTCCGGCGACGATGAAGGTGGCTCCGTAAAAAAATGGAAGCCCATGAATCACGGAAAACATTTTATCGGTGATATTTTATTTAGAAACGCTTTGATCAGATCGTTGAATGTGCCCACGGTGAAAATTACAGAAAAAATCGGTGTGGATTGGGTGGCCGATTATGCCAGACGCCTTGGCATATTTAGCCCACTAAACATGGATTTCACCCTGTCACTTGGATCAAGTAGCGTCACCCTCTATGAAATGACCAAAGTCTTCAGTCAAATGGGCCGCCTCGGTCGACGCATTCGTCCACTTTTAATCCATAAGGTGGAAGACAAAGACGGCAACGTCTTGGTCGAAAACCTCACTTTGGATCTACGCTTTAAAAGTGAGCTTGACGAGATCGATCAACAATTTGAAGAACGACGGCTGGCTTATCTCGATTACTTACGCCATCCAGAAAAATATGAACCACTAAAAGTCGGACTTTCGAAAAAAGAGCAAAACATAGAGGGTCAAGCCGCTGACTCAGTTACGCCGCCAAACGCCAACTTGGATTTAGACCCTGAAGAGAGAAAACGTCGACTGCGCGTGCTTAAAGAACCACCGGTATTTTTTGAAGATGCCGATCAGTTAATCAGTGAGCAGACCGCTTACGTAGCGACAACTTTGCTTCAAGGTGTGGTTGAGGATGATCATGGTACAGGCCGAGGTGCGCGAGCCATTGGCCACCCCACCGCCGGCAAAACCGGAACCACTGATGGCTATTACGATGCCTGGTTTGTGGGATTTACACCGCAAGTGGCCACTGGCGTATGGGTGGGTTTTGACAACGAACGCACCTTAGGGCGTGGTGAAGTGGGTGGTCGAGCCGCACTGCCTATTTGGGTGGACTATATGAAACAAGCCCACGAGGGACTAGCCAACCAAGACTTCCGCGTACCTGACAATATTGTTTTTGCAAATATCGACACAGAAACCGGTAAACTCGCTTCTGCTGACTCGAAGGTGGTTGTTCGCCAAGCCTTTTTCAAAGGCACTGAGCCCGCCGTTGAAGAATCAGATTCTCAGCAAGAAGAAGAGGAAGATTTTTATAAAAAGGATCTCTCTGAATGAAGTCCATCCATCTTTGGGGGATAAAGCAAAATAATTTAAAAAACATCGACATAGAAATACCGGTGGGGTCATTCACTGTGGTTTGTGGCCCCAGCGGATCAGGCAAAAGCTCTTTGGCTTTTGAAACCCTCTATGCGGAGGGCCAGCGCCGCTACATCGAGAGTCTGTCTAATTACACAAGGCAATTTTTAAATAAAGCGCCAAAGCCTGATGTGGAGGGGGTTAATAATATCCCCCCAGCCATTGCCATTGAACAAAAAAACTCGGTAAAGTCTTCGCGCTCCACGGTGGGTACAACCACTGAGGTGGTTGACTACTTACGGCTTCTCTACGAAAAAGCAGGCAAAGCCTACTGTCCAGATCACCATATCGCCCTAGAAAAAGACTCGCCCTCAACCGGGGCAAAAAAAGTTCTCAGCGTGTTTTCTGGACAGCGAGGATACATTCTGACTCCTATCTTTGCCGAAGACCGGTTTGTGACAGGCAAAAAACTGCATCAGTTACTGATGGCTGAAGGGTATTTGCGTTTATTTCTTCCCCAAAATGGACCGGCCACAAAAACCGCAAAGAAAAAAACTAAAAAAAAGCGCACCTCTTCAAAAGCAGCCCGCGCTAAATCCACAGACTTTCTCATTTACGGCGATGACATCCCCGGCGAAATCATTGACCTCGACAGCCCAAAGCTCAAGCGGTCAGGAGTGCCTAAGGAAGATTTTTATCTCGTCATTGACCGAATGGCCTTTGCTGAAGACGATGCGGGCCGCCTTTCAGACTCGTTATCGCAGGCCTTTAAGGCCTCCACCCAATTTAATCGGGGCATAAATCACGCTCAGGCCATGGTGACCACAACGACTCATAAGCGCCTGATTTTAAGCGAAGCTTTTTCTTGTTCTGTTTGTGACTATCGATTTCCGGACATCACTTCAAGTTTGTTTAGCTTTAATAGCCCGGTCGGTGCATGTGAAGACTGTAAGGGGTTTGGCAATATTTTGATGATTGATGAAGATAAAGTGATCCCAAACCCCACGCTGTCGATTTCTCAAGGGGCTCTAAAGCCCTTTACCATGCCCAGTGCGGCCAGCGATCGAAGAGAGCTTAAAGCGTTTTGCAAAAAAGCGAGAATAGATTTGCACACACCATGGAAAGACCTGCCAGCCAAACAACAAAAAATGATTTGGGAAGGCACTGATAATTTCTTTGGTGTTTTGGGGTTGTTTGAATATTTAGAAACAAAAAAATATAAGATGCACGTTCGGGTGTTTTTGGCCCGCCACAAAAGCCCGTTTCCCTGCCCCACCTGTCACGGCACGCGGTTAAAGCCAGAAGCCCAACAGGTGTTGATTAACAATAAATCCATTACAGATTTATGTTCAATGCCCCTTGATGAGCTCATTGTAGAAATGAACGCTCTGTCGCTTTCAAAAGAAGACCTTGAAGTCTGTGCCGAGCCACTTCGACAGATCATTGCTAGGCTTGAGTTTTTACTCTCTGTGGGTGTGGGTTATCTCACACTGGATCGGCCTACAAAAACGCTTTCTGGGGGCGAGTATCAGCGATTGAATCTATCAAATCAGCTTGGCGTGGGGCTGTCACAAACGCTCTACGTATTGGATGAGCCGACTATTGGCCTGCATCCCCGCGATAATGATCGCTTAATCATTGCGCTTAAAAAATTGCGCGAACTGGGCAATACGCTTGTGATCGTTGAACATGACTATGATGTGATTAAAAACAGCTCTCATGTGGTTGAAATGGGGCCCGGCTCAGGTCACCTCGGAGGCAAAATCATCTATAACGGCACCGCAAATGATTTTTATGACTTTGCCGACTCCATTACCGTCCCTTACTTAAAGCCTAGTAAAAACTGGGTACCGCTGCGTGAGCCCCGGCCTGTGGACATCGTTAAATATAAATACAAACTCGAAGCTCGGGGCTGCAGCGGCAACAACTTAAAAAATATCAACGTGATTGTACCGCTTAACCGCATTGTCACTGTCACTGGCGTCAGTGGCTCTGGAAAGTCCACTTTTGTAGGTGGCACACTTTACCCGGCCCTAGCAAGGCAGCTTGGATTAGAATTTCTAAAAGGTGAACCCGTTGCTGAACTCAAAGGCAGCGAGCACGTAAAAAGCCTTCTTTATATTGATCAGTCACCCGTGGGCAAAACGGCTCGCAGTAACCCTGTGACTTACCTTAAAGTCTTTGACACTATTCGCGGGATTTTTGCAGAAACTAGAGAGGCCAAGGCCCTTGGCTATAAGCCGGGGACCTTTAGTCTTAACGTTGATGGCGGGAGGTGTCCCGTTTGTAAAGGCTTGGGCCACGAAACCATTGATATGATGTTTATGGACGACATTGAAATCCCCTGTGAGGCTTGCGACGGCAAAAAATATCGGCCAGAAATTTTAGAAATCACTTTTAAAAACAAAAACATCGACCAAGTGCTGCGCATGACTGTGGCTGAGGCCATGGATTTTTTTGTCTCCTATCCGAATGTGCGGCGCCCGCTTTCTATTTTAAAAGAAGTGGGGCTCGAATATATCACCTTAGGGCAAAGCGCTCGATCACTCAGCGGCGGTGAAAGCCAAAGATTAAAAATTGCCCGGGAATTTAACTCCACAGACCAAAAGGGAACGCTGTATATTTTAGACGAACCTACCACGGGACTGCACTTTAGAGAGGTGCAGCTTTTGTTGAAGGTTTTAAATCGGTTGGTGGAAGCTGGCGGCAGCGTTTTATTAATTGAACACAATCAAGAAATTATTCGAAATTCGGATTACATTATTGATCTGGGGCCAGAAGCTGGCATTCGGGGCGGTGAGGTGATTGCAGTTGGCACTCCTGAAGAAATTATGGCTAGCAAAAAAAGCCTTACGGGCAAATACCTCAAAGAATATATTTCTAGTGTCAACCCCCCGATCAACCCCAAAAAATCAAGAAAGTCTGTAGGGGCTGAGCTATGAATTCTGTTGTGAAGTACTTGTTGCCGGAGCTGCAACCCTATAAGCGGGTGTTGTTTTTTCTTTTTGCCATGGGAATTATTGCCAGCGGCCTTAAGGCGTTAACACCCCCGCTGGTCAATGCCCTGGTCGATGATGCCTGGCGAGATGGCAACAGGACTCTGGCCATGCAAATACCTGTGGTTATCACCGTTATTTGGATCATGTCAGCCATCGCTCGCTACTTTCACATGTATTGGATGAAGTACGTGTCGTACCTTGTGGGAGTGAGTTTAAGGCGACGCCTTATGGATAAGTATCTCACTCTTAACTTAGCGTTTTTTCAGAAGTACTCAAAGGGCTCTGGCGGTCTTATCAGCCGGATGCTTAATGATATTGGTTTAATTCAAGTTGAGCTGCAAAAGCTTGCTGATTTTGTGCGTGAACCTTTTATGGCCGTGTTTGCCATATCGTATTTGATATGGGTGGATTGGGTGCTTGTGGTTTTTGTTTTGGTGGCCCTACCTATTATTACCACCATATCTCGAAGACTTGCCGTAAGCCTTCGAAAATACAGCCGCAAAAACCAAGAAGCCATGGAAGATCTCACCACTACGCTTAAAGAAGCCCTCGACGGCACACGCGTGGTGCAGTCCTTTAACCTAGAACAAGAAATGCGGCAGCGGTTTGATCGGCAAGCGGAAAACTTTCTTGCAAGTAGCCGCAAAATTGTAAGCCGCGAAGAAGCCGCAAGCCCCCTGTCAGAAACACTGGCCTCCATCGCACAAGCCGCCTTACTTATATATGTGGGCCAACAGGTGTTTGCTCAAAATTTGACTATCGGTGACTTTACCGGCTTCGTATTTGCCGTTGGACTTCTGCAAGACTCTGTTAAGAAAGTTCAATATTCGTACATTAAACTGCAACAGGCCGCCGTGGCCTTAGCCCGTCTTTCTGAAATTCTGGATTCTACCGAACAGGTGCCGCAGGTCGAGTATGCCAAGCCCTTTCCCCATGATTGGAAAACCATTGAATTTAAGAATGTGAGCTTTGCTTTTGATGAAGAAGTGGTCTTAAAAAACATCAATTTGACAATCCAACGGGGCGAACTCATTGCCATCGTTGGTGCTAGCGGCGGCGGTAAATCCACTCTCGTAAACCTACTTGAAAGATTTTATGACCCCACAGAGGGTGAGATCACCATCGGCGGCATCCCGATTCAAGAAATGGATTTAAAAGATCTCAGGCAAAACATCGCCCTTGTCACTCAAGATGTGTTTTTATTTGGCGATTCCGTTGAACACAATATTCAATTGGGCAATCAAAATCGCAGCGCCGAAGAGATTCCCGCAGCGGCAAAACTGGCTAACGCCCATGATTTTATTTTAAACACCCCCGATAAATACAATACCAAAGTGGGCGATAAAGGCAGCCGCCTCTCTGGGGGCGAGAAACAACGAATAAGTATTGCTAGGGCCATCTTTAAGAATGCCCCCATCTTAATATTAGATGAAGCCACCAGCGCACTTGATACCGTAAGCGAACAAGAAGTTCAAAAGGGGCTTGATAAGCTTCTTTCTGGTCGCACGGCATTTGTCATTGCCCACAGGCTTTCTACCATATCTAGAGCCGATCGAATATTGGTTATGAACCAGGGCCGCATTGTGGAGCAAGGGTCGCACACTCAGCTTTTAAGCCAGCAGGGTGAGTATTTTAAATTTCACGAACTCCACAACACTAAGTAGGCGGTGTCGCGAAAGCGACCCGCCGTATCCTGAGCGAAGCGAAGGATCTCGTCGTGCTCGCAGAGAGGTGACTGCGGGGGCATTTGCCATCTGCTGTTCACCCCGACCAAGGTGTGGACAATTCGCCGTTAACGCCCCAATGGCCCCCCACAAGAGTTCGATACTTTGATGAAATTGTAGAATACTGGACTATTTGCTGGCACGATAAGCGATTGAAATCATTTAGTTATTCTCTGTCTGAAAAGAAAATAGACGACACCCTAAAGTTGTCCAAGGTTTTGACGATAAGTCTTATGGAGTGGGCCAGTGATTTTGGCCTGGTTGTTAGACAAACCTAGGGGTGAAAGATGATTAACTGGGATGAATTTGAACATATCCATGTGATCAAAAAACTAAAACATATTTTAGACGACTGGTGGAATATCGATACCGTTTTCACCGACGAGCGTGGACAGCTTCGAGGCATGATTCCAGAATCATCTCACTTTTCAAATCCAGCCGTACACATGGTTTTACAAAAAGACTCAGCCAGAGAAAGTTTGGCTGATGTGGTTGCAAAAACTATTGAAGAGCTGAGGTTATCAAACAATCCTTACAGTCTCCGTAAGTGGGACGCTGTGGGTTTTGACCTTTGCATCGTTCCGATAATTATTGAAAACGAATTTATGGGATCTGTCGTGGCCATGGGCTTTTTAAAAGAAGATGGTGCCAATCGACTGACCGAAGTGAAAGAGCGCCTAGCCATTTTCGGCGCTAGCAGTGATTCCATTGAAACTGCCATTCAAAAGGTAAAGTATCTTCAAGATCAAGACCTTGAGCACTTTGTTGGATTGGTAGAGCTGGTTTCTCAAGAGATCGTTACCCTTCATTTAGAAATCACTTCTCGCGAAAACAGAATTCGTGAGCTAAATAAAGAACTAGGTAGCCGCTACAAATATGACAACATGATTGGTAAATCAAAGCCTATGCAAAGCCTTTATTCGCTTTTGGATAAGATTAGGGGCGCAGATAGCACGGTTTTAGTGCAAGGTGAAAACGGTACTGGTAAAGAACTGATCGCAAAAGCCATTCACTACAACTCTAATCGCAAAGGTAAATCTTTTATTATTCAAAACTGTTCGGCATTTAACGACAACCTTCTAGAATCTGAACTTTTCGGTCACGTTAAAGGATCATTTACTGGCGCCGTTCGTGATAAAAAAGGTCTTTTTGAAATCGCCGACAAAGGGACATTCTTTTTAGATGAAATCGGTGACACTTCGCCCACTATGCAGGTGAAATTACTTCGTGTGCTTCAAGAAGGTACTTTCACTCCAGTGGGTGCATTAGAGCCCAGAAAAGTGAATGTTCGAATTATTGCGGCCACCAACCGTAATCTAAAAGAAATGGTAGAAAACGGCGACTTTCGTGAAGACTTGTACTACCGATTGAACGTAATCAACATTCAGGTACCACCTCTTCGAGAGCGCAAAGAAGACATTCCGCTTTTAGCTGAGTTTTTCTTAAGCCGAGCCACAAATCATGCCGGCCAGAAAACGAGCTTAACTAAAAGAGCCCTTGAGAAGTTGTATGATTATGCATGGCCCGGAAACGTGCGCGAACTTCAAAACGAAATGGAACGCGTGGTGGTTCTTGCTGGCGATGAGACCAAGATCACCGCAGAAATGCTTTCTCCAAAAATCATTGAAGCCAGCGACAAAGGAAAAATTCAAGGCTCCCGTGTACACGGCAAGCTCAAAGATGCTCTTGAAGACCTCGAGCGCGAGATGATTAAAGAAGGTTTGCGACGGACGGGCTGGAACAAATCAAAGCTTGCAAAAGAGCTTGGAATCAGTCGCGCAGGCTTAATCATGAAAGTCGAAAAATACGGACTAGATAAACGCAAAATGGCAAAAATCTAGTTGGCTCATGAATGTTGGCCCAAGAACCCTTGGGCTAACTCGTTTGATTCCCTGTTCGGCACATGGCCCACGGGCCGGTCCGCCGCAACCCAAAGGCGCGCACCAACCAACGCTTCAATAAAACATTACTTAGATGACGTCGGGCCACAAAAAGCCCGGCCAACCTTCCACCAAAAAAGCTCGGATCGACGGCTTCAAAGCGCCCAGTTCTGGCCTCTCACTCCCCCCCTAAGCTTAGAAAATTTTCCTTATATGATTAAAATATGCACCCACTTGGCCCAGCGAAGTCTGTGAAGAATGTTCTTGGCTCAGCGAAGGGTTTTCATCAGGCCTTCCCGCCCCCACTCCCACTCGACTTTAAAATCTAAAGCTATTTCAGATAGTTACACGTTTTTCGGCCGCCTCCCTTGGCCGCCACTCCGCCGGTATCGGTTACTAGTCTATCTACAGTAAAAGGCGACGAATTTCGGCACACCGCTTGCCTATGAGAGTTGTAAAAAGAGGCCATCCCCCTGGGAGTGATATTAATTTATAAGTAGGAACTTAGGCACCCGATGAATCCACGCTACGGAGTTAAACAATATATTGAAGAGATCACCAACCACCTCCGCCCTTCAGTAGGGCGACTGATGGATTTAGTGAAAAAGCAGTATGGGTGTGACCTGCGCTACAGAATTCTTGAGGTGATCGAATCGGCCGAAGACCTTGAGATTCGAAAAGCTCTTGAGACCAATGGACCAAGGCCCCTGGCGCGAAACCAAATTATTTACATCCCCGTTCGACAAGACGGCGAAGTCATGGGTGCTGCTGAAATTGCAAACGGCGTTCATCTTAATGACGAACAGGTCCATCGAATTGGCGAACTTGTTAAGTTACTCATCCAACCCCAACTGGTCTTCTTTGAACGTCTCTCCACCCTACGAACCCTTGAGAGTCAACTTGACAGCATCGGTGGTGAAACAAATGTTGTGCCCATTGGTCGGCTTCGCACCCTTCGCCAAATTAGAAAGGCCGTAGACGAAATTGAATTTAAATCTCTCACCCCTGAACCACTTCGGCCAAAACGCCGTGTGCGTTTTCAATTTCCGGTACTGATTCACGCAAGCAATCAAGAAGACTTGCAGAAAATGGCCTTTGAACTTCACTACCATTCACACAGAATGGCTTTTATTCAATTGGATCAACTTAAAGCCAGCGACACTCTCAGTGCTCAAACCTTTAGAGACCTTGGCCCCGTGACAGTATATATTCCAGATATTTCTTCGCTTTCCGTAGGGCAACAAAAGGCTCTTCTAGAATACCTTGATGGTTTTCGCCATGAGGACTCGCCGCAGATCATTGCAGGCACTCTTGTTGATTATAAACAATTGGTGGCAACCGGCGTTCCCGACCCAGCTCTAGTCAGAAAGGTGGCCGTGGCCTACCTGCAGATGACAAAACCGTTTGCCTATTACCGCGAGAAAAATATAGTCGACTTTTTTTATAACTCGCTAGTTATATCGTCTCACTAAAATTAAATGACATTTTAAAGAATGAGCTCGTTTTTGCGGTGCTGGCCCTCAGCCACTTTAACATGGGCTGCCACCACTGAGCTCTCGATGGTTGATGCGGCCTGCACGTGGCAGTCGTGTCCTAGTACTACACTGCCCACAAAGGCCGCATCGTCGGCCACGTGCACGTTTTCTGAATAGAACACCTGGGTGCCCGCTGCGGCCTCAACGTGATAATTTTTTTGATAGCGATCAAGAATATTCTTAAGACCGGTTCCGTAAACAGATTGATTCACAAGATGTGACAAACACTTTGTGGTGGCCTCGAGGTAACTGTCTAGATTGCCAGTTTCAAACCACTGGGGGTTCTCTTCCACATGCACGGCTATTTTCTCACCGGCCTCGATGGCTCTTACCGCCACATCATAAAGAATATTTGATTCTCCCTCAGGGATATACCGAAATACCTTTGGCTCCATCACATGAACCCCAAGAAAGTGAAAGCCCTTAAGGCCGGGCTCAGGTGCTTTTCGACCATAACCTCGCACCCAGCCTTGCTCATCAACCCATACGCCGTTTAGAGTTTTACCCACCTCGGGGTTTTCACAAACAAGATGAGTGATCAAAGGCTTTGATACCTTGTGCGCCTCTACCAAGGGTGAAAATCCACGGTCATGTTGAAACAGAAGCACTTCATCACCATTAGCAACCAAAAAGGCCTCGCCGTTTTCAAGTGGCCCTTTAGCAAACCCAATGCCTCCACCACTACCCAAGATATTTGGTTTTTCTTCAGTAAAGACCACGGGAGATTTTGATTTTAACGACTCCACGGCGGCCTTTACCGTGTAAGGTAAGTGGTGAGTGTTGACCACTATCTTGTCCACACTTAACTGTTCCAGATAGTAGTGGGTGTAACTGATCAACGGTTGATTTAGAAATGGCAAGGCAGGCTTTGCCATAAGACCCGTATGCGGAAGAAAACGATTTCCGAAACCTGCGGCGAGAATCATTGCATTCATAATTAATAGGCCTCGTAATCCTTATCCACAATACCCTTGTCGACGAGGATATCTAAAAATGGCAAATACTCTGGAAAATCCACCAGAGCTTTAGCCAGTTTTTTAAGCGTTGGCTTAAGGTATTTAAGATAGCGCTTATCTGATCGCATGTTGTAGAAGCTGGCAAAACTGCCACAGGCCTTAAAACATCTCTGCAACATCTGTAGCCGAAAAACGGGATAGAAAGTATTGCGATCTATGGGACTTTTTCGATGATTTTTTGCCTCTTTGATATAGTAGTCGACAATAGCGTTGATTGAGTCTTCATTGAGATTTACGTAAGAATCATGCACTAAGCTTACAAGATCGTACTGAATCGGCCCCATGCGGGCATCTTGAAAATCAATCACTCGCATTTGCCCAAACTGAATCATTAAATTGCGCGAATGATAATCTCTATGACAGATATATTTATCTTCGAAATCGAGCTTCGTGCATATGTCTGTGAAGATTTCCGTGAGAACTTCGCTTTCTGCTGGCGTTAAAGTGACGTCAGCAAGCTGCTCTATTAAATGCTTGCGTCCGTAGTTCATCTCCCAAAGCAATTTTTCAGTATCAAATGCAATAGAAAACGCCGTACAGTCGCTGCGATCAAATGTGGCCGGATAATGGATTTTAATAAGCTCATCGATGGCTTTTTTATAGTAAGGCAAAACCATTTTTTGATCTTGGTTTTCCCAAAATTTCCTCTCCAGTGTAAGATCACCCAAGTCCTCTAGAAGCACCAGGCCCATCTCTGGCGAACAAGCCAACACTTCCGGCACACGCACGGAATGTTTTTTAAAGTGCTGTTGCACACTTAAAAATGGAAATTCTGATATATTTTGAAAGGGTTCCCAGTCCATCAACACGGAGGTCTTTCCCCCGGCCACGATGCGATAGTACCGCCGGCTACTGGCATCTCCCGCAAGGGGCAACACTTCAAACTCTTGAGTATCTAACCCACGCACCACGAATTCATGCGCTTCACCTGAAAGATGATTTCCATTTTGCTTAATATTTTCTTGCACTTGAGACATTGTTAAATGGTCGCAAAAAGCAGCCCTCTTGGCAATAAAGCGACTGGCCGACAACCCGCGCTATATATTAAGGCGAACGTGGAGCTCGTTGGGCATTTATTGGCTTCGGGTTAAACAAGTCACGCGTGCCTCTCTCGTTTTTTGGGCCTGGGCCTGTTGCGACTTGAGGGACTTCACTGAAAATGGCTTGAGTTTGGGGCTACTTTTCACCGCCCGATCGACTAGATTAAAAATAGTGGGTTTCATAATCACACTTCTGGAATTGAGATTGTCTATTAACGTTAACCTTTTTCACAAGTGGCGACTTAAGCCACAACGTCAGGTGGCAGGACGATGCCAAAGACTGTGGACCATGGATCACGCCCCTTGGCATATAAAAACCATCGCCGGGATACATGACTTTTTCTAATGCGGGGTCCACTCCAAAAATGGCCTGATCTACCATTTCTTGGTCTTTTTCTGTGGGCCTTTCATAGTCCATATCTTGCTTTATCGCTGGCCAAAATTTCCAGCGCTTAGATCCACCAAGCTGAATAGCTATAACATCATGACAGTCAAAGTGAGGGTTGAATCCAGTTTGACCTGAGGGGGTCAAAAATACGTTGGCCTCAATCTTAAGCGGATACAGCTCCTCTTCAAGGGCTGTTGTAAGCTCGGCCACCCGCGGAAAAAACTTGGATATATTTCGGGCATAGAAAGTAAATCCTTCTCCCCATAAAAATTTGATCTTTTTTAGGTTCACTAGTCCTTCATCGATCAAAAAACTCTGTTTTACATATTGGGAGTCTTTCACCATAATGACATCACCTTGACCTGCAACTTCGGAAAGCAACTCCTCAGACCATTCATTCAGGTTGCTCGCGACTTCTAAATCACAGCTAAACTTGGCAAGTAATAGGTTTTTTTCCCAATGAATCTCAAAAAATTCCTTGGTCGTACACCCCATCATTTGTTCAAATTTCATTGAACCACTTCCTCGAATAAACTCGTACTCCCACCAATCCCACACTCACTATGGCCTGCATCAATAACAACCAAAATAACATATTTATAGCGCCTGGATTACCTTTAAGGAAAAAAACAACTGTCGCTATTGCAAAGTTGCCCATGGCTATGAGATAGAAATTCACTTTTTTCGTCCATTCGACGTCACCTGCCGGGCGAAGCACTACTTTTCGAAAGAAATAGTCGATAGAGTTAAAAAGAACTATTCCCAAAATCAAAAGTAGATATGGATTTAAACCGAAGAATCGATCGTAAAACTGAAGTGTGACCACAGCTAGCGCCAAAACAGAGAGCGCATTAACAACACTCAGCCAAATAAACGGACGCAAACTGACTTCTTGGTTTTCACTATGCAGCTGTTCGGCAAATATTATGGCGCCCGCATTTGATACCGCATGAGTGATTGCGTTAAACAACTTTTCAAAAGCGAAAAACACACCATAAAGCACACCAATGTCGCCAAGCTTTAAAGCCACTGCGACCAACACCAGTTCTGAAATGCAAATCGACACGCTACCAATCAAATTATTTTTAACGTACCTGAGAATTTCTGATATTTCCGAAAAGATGTTATCTGGAATAATCTTAAAAAGGTCTGTTTTTGTCACTTCTCTAAAAAACATCGCATAAGAAAAAACATTGGCTACCACCGTCGGCGCAATAATTCCAAATGTACCGAGACCAAGATCGTGCGCTAGTACCCAGCTGGCTACCATATTGAAAAGGGTCGTAACAACACCGACCTTGAGAATATTTTTTGTCTGCTTCTTTGCGATTAATAGTATGTAAAGTGGCGTCGATAAATACATAATCAGAATGTTAATTGCCGTGCCCAGGCCGTAAATATGCATCGGGGTACCCGGCTCCGTAAAAAAATGTGTGCCAACACCAAATGCAACAGCAAAGAATGCACCCAAGAGAAATGTTATGGCCGTAATGGCCCTGTATATTCTTGCTGTTCGCATTATGTCATTCTTGGGCAGCAAACGATTTAGGTACATACTCAATGTGCCAGTAAAACCAATTAAGATTGCACCGAAGAAAAATCGAAATCTCTCTAGAAAACTAATAGCTTTCAGTATTTCGAAATCGACTTGACTTGAAATAGTTAGATCTACAACTTCTAAAATATTACCTAGACAAGCTGAAAAAATGAGGGGAAGCGCAATCGAATAGATGTTTCCGTAGAAATTTGACGATGTTCTAGGCTGAGATGAGGGCTTCATTTTTCAGTTCCTGTTTGAAACTAATGATTTCTCGATTTAGCTTCTCATATGTGGCCAGAGACGGTTCGTAGATGAGCTTTGCCAAGGTAGCGTAGATCTCTAATACAAAAGGGGAAAGATGATCTAAAATTTTCGTTTCATGCTTAAATGAGGTTAAGAAAATCTTCTTTTGAGCGTGGGCCAGTACCATGGCCACTTCTTTTAGATCAATCGCCTCTTTCATGAGGTGGAATCGATCTTTTCGTAAAGCCGGCAAAAAAAGAGACTCGGCGCTAAGAAGCGGCAGATATTTTTCAATCACTTTACGACTTATATTATAAGGATAATAAATCTTTGACTTGATGTCGGCAATTCTCTTCGATTCCACGTAGTATTTTCCAATTCTTATATTTTCCAATAAATCCTGCATTGCGAATGACGTGCCACCTCGTGGTCTTGCTGAGCTCCGCTGTGTTTGAATTAGGAGCCAGATTGTCCGGATTTTGGGAAATCCGTGTCCGAAACTGAAGAAGTGGCTCATCCTTTAGTTGGCCAGATATTGAACAGCCATTGACAAATATTTTAATGGTCACAGCCCATACCCGATGCTGGGCAACGCTTTGTATTTGTAAGAAATGCTTAAAATCCGAACCAATGCCCTACCTCAAATTCCAGAGCATAGGACCTAGTTTTAAGAAATATCAGAGAAGTTTTATGTGAGATCGCATTAACTCCACTCTCCCGGCCTGGTGCTGTGGCTTGGGCCTTGCTTTATCCCTTTCTGAAAAAACTTAAGGGAGAATCTTATGAAATTATTTTATGTATTAACCGCGATCCTATTTGCGGCCACTTGGAGTTGTGGCCCCACAACACCTGACAATGATGTCTCAAGCGAACTCCAATTCTCAGACCAAAAAGTCATAGAGGCATCCAGTGATCAATCTGTGGTCGTCTATGAAGCTACCGTTGATGAGAAAAGTGTAAATTATCAGCGGCAGCAATATGCAGAAAATGATCTGAAACAAATTCCAGTGAACCCCAAGTACAACGCAATGATCTTTAAAATATATAATGTTAAGCAATATGAAGACGCATATTTTTACGCTCCAAAAATCTACGCCTATGGCGGAAGTGATAAATCTCGGCTGCTAAAAAAGACAAATAGCGATGGCACCGTCACCTTAAGCTTTCCTGTGATTCTAGTGGATGGCACCCGGCAGACTGTGCCTGCCAGCGACGGAGTTAACATGATCACTATTCCGGAAAGCCTTAAAGTCCAATACCCGGAAGAGCTCACTAAAGAGCTTAGCCAACGGTCTGGACGCCCCCAATATCCGGCCGTACTTCCCGGATGTCCAAAACAAATTTATTTAAAAGTAGCTAAGTCCACCTATGATGTGACTCCAAGGGGTTTTTCGAACGGCGATTATTGCCAGTTTAATGCTCCCTTTACCGTATCTGTGACTATGTCTGTCACGGATGCTCAATTTCTGGTGGAAGAAGCTCTTTATGAAAATGCTGTGAATATAAATGTACTCTATGAGACTCGGGCTCGAATTGCCGTTTCTCAGATGACGGTGGAATTTGATAAAAAGAAAGTATTCGACGAATTGGCAGCTAAACTTACTTTTGACCATCCTTATTTAGATGCTGAAATCAAAACCCACACGAAAAAGGTTTTACAAAACATGAGTCTTGGCATGTCTATGGTAGGTGAGATCAATACAAATATGGATAGCTTGGTCGAACGAGCCAAAGAATTGTTCTTTGAGCCTTTTGAAGATGTTCCCACCGAAAGGGCCTCAGATTGCGGCCCCAGTGTTAGCTGTTTTCGACTGACACAAAACTCCCTCAGTGATGCAAGAACTCTATCGTTTTCGTGGCACCATTCAAAAAATGAACTCACAGGTCAACATTTTATCACCTGGGCCAATCTTCGCCCCCTAAATGACACCGTAAAAATAGGCGGCGAAGGCAGGAATGATCTTGCAAAAGGTGGCGCTGGTTTTGAGACAGGCCTCACTATATTACCGGGAGACCTTGTTGAGATCACACCTAGTTATCTTTTGGTGGAACAGCGACAGGCGAGTAATCCGGCGACAATTCGCAAAGATAACGATGTATGTATCAGCCGCAGCATGGGAGGCGCTGGCCTTGGCATGTTTGGCGATATACCTGGTGAATGCATGCGATCAGAAAACCAATGGATCGACACCACCACTTTTGGTCTATCGTCACCGACTATGACTAAAGTTGATAACCCCTCAGGACAATTCAGAGAAATATTTGAAGGATTGGCTTTTCGATTTACATATCATGTGAATGGCAAAAATGAAGAGGCTACCTGTTCGTTAAGAAATTTTGAACGAAAAGGCAGTGGTCAAAGCATCATCGTTCGAATCAACAACACACCAGGGTGCCAAATCTTTAAAGCGGGCGCAACCAGCCCCATGTTATCGTTAGTGAACAACATCGAGCTAGCACCGGTGCAATACAAAACCGGCCGACTTGTGATGAATTGGAAAGGCGAAGTCCTAGAGGCCCCAACTGACCAAATTTATACGCCCAACACCCAGTTTAGCGGTGAAATCATGATCCGAGGCTACGGACTTGGCAACCTGCGATCCATGTCGAGCGAATTCTAGTGAAGAGACCATGTTGGACTGGCCGCCGGTCATTGATTTGACCGGCGGCCTCCCGCATTGCGCCTGGTCACATGGTCATGCGAGCAAAACCAACTGACTAATCTTACCACGCCGTGTGCCATGGGTGGCTTTACTCAAACAACAGGATACTAGAAACAGCATATTTGTATTGCCAATTGAAACCACCTTCAGCAGAAAAAAGTAGCTAGGTGACCTTTATGAGATTTTGCATTCGTTCCAGGATTATTTTTTTTCGCCCCTCGACATTTTCGCGATCAGATATGTGGGCGTCCAATGAGTTTATAAAATTTTGATCGTTTAAAAGTTTACCGAATTCATCTTTGAGATAAGTCGTCACCATTGAGTGACCTCTTGTCAAATCTGTTGAGATACTTGGTCTGCCATCAATGAGTGTAACAATATCCTCAATGTCGTGGCTGAAGATATACTCGCCCCTACCTCTACCCTTAAATGCCTCTAATTTCGTGGCCATTAGGTAGGGAAGATCAAAAACTTTTACATCTCGGCCTGAAACCTTCATCTTAATTGAATTTTTAAAACCATCTTTGTACCAAATACTGGTAAACCCAAGTATTTTCGTGTCTGTTGGCATCACATCTAAAACTAAGTTCTGTTTTTTGAAGCGACAAAGAACTTTACCTTCTATGTCTTCATTAAATCCGAGATTTCTCAATTTTTTCGATATATTTTCATATTCACCCCGGTGGAGTACCTCAACTACACAGTCTACGTCTAAAGTTTCGCGGATAACGACATGACGAGGTTCTGTTATAAACAAAGAGATCGTTGACCCACCCAAAAAGACAAGCTCATCACGCAAACTGCTTAACTCTTCTATCATAAGCTTAAAAATTTCTAGATTTATATCTTTCTCGCTCATGAGCTCTTCCGAATTATTTGGGCCAATTCTTTTGAACCGATCTTCTGTTCGCGTACTCGCCCCATCCTGATCATTTCTAATAGTGACGCGAGGGTGTACAATTTTTCATCTTGCAAACATGCGCTCGGCAAACTGGGATAGATTGGTTTTAATGCTATCCCCTTAACCGTTCCTTCTGGATGAGGCCAAATGTATATGTCGTCGCTACTATACCTAACAAAACTGAATCCTGGCCGAGCGTACGCGGTGGGTATTCCCACAGCAATCGTGCCCAGCTGAGGAGGAAACATATATTTCAATGCGTGAATTAGGAACTCCGAGCTAGTCTCTTTATTTACACCATTATTGACAGTCAGCAATTTCGAGTTTTTTAACCTGCGAAAACCATGGCTGACTTCCGCAGAACTAATATCTAAACACTGGGCCAATTTTTTTTGGTTGAGCGCAGGGCTTACCATCAATTTCAACAGAATCAATACGTCTTGTGGCTTTAAGCCAATCAAGTTTCTCATGTTTTCATGTTAACACCCAGATTTGCAATTTGCAATTTGCAAATTGCAAAACTGAGCTGGAGCCAAGCGACAGCCGCCCGTGGAAGAACCCCCGGCTGCTCTAAATACCCGAGTTTTATCAATAGGTTATCATGCTAGGCCATTAGGTGGTTTGGCATATTTTCGACTACATCCTGGACTTTTGGTGAGTGACCGTCGCAGTTTGGATTCGCCATCGTTCACAAGACATCCTGGGTACACCAAGATTTATTGCGCAAAAGGGTTGTTTTCCTAAGTCGTTGGGCCAACGGCATCTGGTCTTTTCTCGTGTAGTTTTATCCAACTTCCTGTTGGTAACGAGATTGGTTTTACATCAATTGAACACATTCAAATTTCTATTCCAGCCTCGTTTAGTTGCTTTTCCATTGTCCAGTTTGATGGACGTTCTTTCTCTACAAACCACTTTCCGCCACCGGAAATCCAATCTCTTCTCTTTTTTTGTATCCCTTCGATAGTGACATCCTCATGTCCAAATGTGGTGCCACAACAGGGACATATTTCAAATGAAGGTGTTTTGCCATCTTCTCCCCAAACGTAGTCGCCGTAATTATATCCACAGACTTTACACCTAAATTTATTGTCCACTGAAGTCCTCCATATTACTTAGATTTCAATTAGATCTTGACCAGCTCCAATGCGGTAGTACCGCCCGCTACTGGCATCTCCAGCAATGAGCAAAACTTCAAACTCTTGAGTGTATAAACCACGCACAACGAGTTGATGCGCTTCACCTGAAAGATGATTTTCTTTTTGCTTCATATTTTCTTACACTTGAGACATTGTTAAATGGTCGCAAAAAGCAGCCCTCTTGGCAATAAAGCGACTTGCCGATAACCCGCGCCATATAACTATTGAGCCCCCTCATTGGCCAGTAGGTGCCGTTTGAAATCCAATTTTTCAGACGAAAAGTCCGAAGCTTCGGACAATCCAATTTGGTTTGGGGGCCTAAGTACGGCACAGATTAGATGACCATCGAAATATCCGGGCATAGGTCTTGCTTTTACCCAACCATCGGTTGAACAAAAAGGAGGATCCATGAAAAAACCAATTCAACTAGAAACTTCAGAAAACAACATGTTGTGTTTGGTACCATCCAAGCCCATGCCTAAAGAAGTAAAAAAACGAGCGAAAAAAGCACTTCGCGTAAGTTAATTCAGAATGGGCCCCGCAAAATCGCAGGGCCCATTTGTTTGGAGATCCAAAATGTCTTTCACATCCAATAAAAATAAGTACATTCGCCACAACCCTTCGAACCGTGTGCCTGGCCTGATAGACTCCAGCCTTAATACAAATCAAATTTTTAATGGCGACTACTGGGATGACTGCTTGCTCCCGATGTACTTTCGCCAGCAGACAAACACAGTCTTGGTTCTTGGCGTTGGACTGGGCTCGGGGTTTCGATCTTTATACGCGGCCAATCCGTCACTTGATGTTGTCGGAGTCGATATTGACCAGCAAGCCATTGATGAATGCAATCAACTTATTGAACGCAACTTCGAACATCATCCCATACTAATTGCAGACGACGCTCTAAACTATTTAATATCTAGTAAGAACACTTTTGATATGATTTTAGTGGACCTTTACGACAGTGATGGGCCCGTCACGGACACATTCACCTCTTCATTTTGGACTTATTTGAAGGCCAGATTAAACCCTGGTGGCATAGTCGCAGCAAATGTCTACGGCATCGCAAATCACCTTGAGCGTTATTTAGACGAATCGCCGCTTAAAAGCATGGCAGCAGCGGCTAAACAGTCACTTAAATACATTAAGGTGGCCCCACATCGCCGCAACACAACAATTATCGCCTCTGGTTCGCCCCTCAATAAAGTCTACCCTATAGACAACAACGCTGCAGACAACATCGACAGGCTAACTTTAAAAACACAGTACCTCAGATCGAAACATCTAGTGCCTTTTTTTGACGTTGCCCATCAGCCTGTTCGACATCAATTTACCTTTGAACAAATCAATCACCTGCAACGGGAAGCGTGGGGCCAGTTTCTCGCTGAATTTAATGGAACTCTGAATGATATAACATTTATATCGCCCAGAGCGCTGGTCGAAACATTGTCGTCACCAGATACTGGGCCTTGCTTGTTGCAATCAATTCTTGAGAAATGTGAGCATCTTTCAGTGATGTTACCCACGTACTTAGGTGCTGAAATTCACAATAGAGATATGAAACTCGACTGGTACTTCGAATATCTTTTTGAACACGCAAAAGATCTAAGCACCGACAAGCCCTATCTTTGGTTTAACTTTTTCTTACCCCAATGGATATCCATGTTGAACTCGAAGCCGTCTTGGCGAACTTTGAATTTTAGTGAAAAAATAAACAAATGTGGAGGTCTGAATGAACTCTAGTGTTATCGTGGTTGACAACTTCTATTCTGATCCCGACTGTGTAAGAGAGTTGGCGCTCGGCGACGAACTCGTCGATCCATTCAGTCTCAGCGGCAATTTCGCTGGCCGCGAAAGTGAATATAATTACTTCAGTGAATCAATAGTCGAAAGCTTTGAAAAGATACTCGGCACGAAAATAGTCGTCGACGAAGATTCGAATGCCTTTGGACGTTTTCGATTTGCAAGAGCCAGTGACAAACGTAAAACTCAAATTCACTTCGACAATAAAGATTGGTCTGCAGTTGTGTATCTTTCTAGAAATAGTCCATCGGGCACTGGCACCATCTTCGTAGAGCACCGGCGCCTTAATCTCGTTGGGCCCCCAGTTTCAAAGGAAGAATTGCAGCGGTATGGCTGCGACAATTTGAATGATTTTGATCGAAAATATGTACTACCGGATACTTTGAACCCCGGTGCCTGGGCGACTCACTTGAGGGTGCCATTTAAATACAACCGATTAGTTTTGTTTCGGGGAAGAAAATTGTTTCATGGATCTGAAGGCCTTTTTGGCGAAAATAGGGCCGACGGCAGGCTGACTCACAACTTTTTTTTTGATGAGGCAAGATAAATGAAATCACTAGTGATCGTTGACGACTTCTTTAAGGATCCGATGTTAGTTCGCAATCTGGCCCTAGAAACTAGCTACCAAGACGTCACGAAACTGAACTACCCCGGTTTACAGAGCGACATGGCCTTTTATAACCAAGATATTATTAAGCGATTTGAGAAACTCTTAAATGACGAAATTGACCCTAAGGTCGAGAGCCTCACTTTCGGAAAATTTAGATTTATGACTCGCGAATCCGGATCTCGAATTAAAATACATGTGGACGGCCTGGCCGAATGGACTGGCCTTATATACTTAAATACCCCAGATCAATGCGAAGGCGGTACCGCATTTTACCGTCACATAGATACTGGCCTAGAAGGACCGCCGCGGCCCGATCAAATGAAAAAATTTGGCTTCGAATCCGTTTTAGATTTTGAGCAACGAATTATTGCCGAACAAAGTTTAGACCTTTCACGGTGGGAAGAAACCACTTTCGTTGGCATGCGGTTTAATCGCCTTGTACTATTTAGGGGAAATGAGCTATTTCATTGCCACACCCATGGATTTGGCAACACAAACGAAAATGCTCGCCTTACACAGAATTTTTTCTTTAACACTAAACGCATGGATCGATTAAGAAATACCATCTACTCAAAGGGCGCTTTGTGAAAAACAGAGAATATCTCATTTATATATCCCGATTCTTTAGTGGCTTTGCCGGGTGGTTGGTGTTTTTGGCCGTCGCACTCATGATTAAAGAGCAATACGGGTCAAATCACGTGCCATTGGCTTTTGTCTGGCAAGCCATACCGCCTCTGCTGTTGTCGAATTGGCTTGCCAGAAAGACCCCTGAACACAAAATGAAGACGGTTTTCATTTGGTCCCAGGTGTTGGGCATTGTTGCTCTATTTTTACTAGCTGTACCCATTGGCCTTATTGGAATTTACACTTTTATCTTTCTAAACAGTCTTATTCAAACCGTGAGCAACCCCATACTTATCTCAATGGCCATGAAGACTGTTGATAAAGACAGGTGGCACAAGGTTCACATCAGACTATCCTCTGTGCAGGCCACGACACTGGCGTTGGCTCCTATTTTTGGCGGTTGGTTTTCTATGGCTTTTGGGTTTGGCCAACTTTTGGTTCTCACAGCGTTCTGCGGGCTCGTTGGGATCGCATTTATCTATTTGGCTATCCCTCAATTTGATGAACCGGCTCCAAAGGGTAAACAAGAACACTTAAAGTGGTTCCAACAATGGCAACCCTTAAAAATTGACTCTTGGCATCTGCGCCGTGGATTTGCTCTTTGGACCCTATTTTTAGCCATCGGCGCTTTTTTAAACACGGTGGAGTTTCCTGTTTTTGAAACCATGGGCTTGAGCCGATCTGAGATCGGGCAGATGTTGGGCTCCTGGGGTGTTGGCAATCTATTGGCCTTCTTTGCGGCCACCAGGGTCAAAAATATTTTTCCAGCATCCGTGGCGTCGGTGGTGTTTGCGGCAGCGTTAGCCTTGTTCTTAGCTCAGATTTCCCTTCAAGCGGCTCTCTTTGCCTTTGCAGTCGGAGGATTCATCAACTCGTACCTAGCTGGGAGCCTGCGAAACTACATCAGCGAAAATACACCCACCCACAGCCGAAGCCTTGATGTGTGGGCGGCCGTGAACCAAAGACTGGGTCTTGTAAACCTCTCAGTGTACGCCCTTGGAGGACTAGCACTACCCTACGCCGGCGAAACAGTGATGGGCTTGCCAATGGTGGCTTTTGCACTGATCGTTGCGGGATCATTGTTTTTACAGCGACCCCCAGACGCCCGTTCTTAAAGATTAGAGGGCGAGGGGTTATATAATACCCGCCACTTGACTCAGGATTTGTGACTCACAGAATCTTGGACCAACCGCCCCTATGCATACGGGTTGAAGATTGAACTGAGTTAGGACATTACAAGTGTAATCTTGTGTTTCCCTTTTGAGCGCTCATCCACAGAATTAATAGTCTCGACTATTTTGTCGAACAATGTCGGTCCCACTCTTTTTTCAGCATTTTCTAAGGTTTGGTTTAGAGAATCCAATCCATCAAGGTCAAGGTAATCGCCACTTTTGATGCGGTTTCTACACCAACTGGCTAATTCTTGATAGCCTAATTTTTTAGCTGACTCCTTGTGATTTTTCCATTCGATTTCACTAGTACCGTCAAGCCCATATCCACCAAACAAACAGTCATCGAATGAATCCAAATCTTTGCCAAAATACCCACCAGTCCCGTTTACCATCTCACCGAAAACCGAAAAAAAGTCCTCTAGGCTCTGAATTTTACCACCTTCTAATTGATATTTCTTTTTCATTGGTGAGTGTCCTTTATTATCCAACGGATTTCCCCGTCTGACTGTTTTTTGCAAAGAAATCGAAGTGGAGTTACGTTACCATTTCCAGGGACCAAATCAAGCGACGTCCAGCCCTTTAAGTCCCTTGTTAGCCCATGTGGCTCCAATTTACTGACAAATTCTAAAGCCTGACTATCCCCCATTAATGCTTTAAGAGAGATTGATTGAAAGCTCAGTAGGCCTCTCCGATTGGGCCTCTTTAAATAAACTAATAATCTTTTCGTAATCGCTAGTGTTTGCTAGTTCAAATTCCTTATGGTTCTCAAACATAAACATCACTGGACCTTCTATGTCCGTAGTTAAAACATCCCACAAAGCATTCAGATTCTTACCATAATAATTTGGCGTAATATCTAAGGTGGCAAAAACTTCGTGGAAATCGTTTTCATTTTTAACTTTAGAGCAGTCTATCGTGATAGATTTCATCATTTCACCTCAATAAAGTTTTCGTAGTGGTCGTTAGCTAGCAACATTTTACCGTCATTTGAATTAACCATTCTGGAAGCACCTCTTTTTCCTCCTTCATACCCTAAATCGACCTTAAAGTATTGCCTCCCATCCTAAAACAAAACCTAAACCACCGACGGCGACTGTGCATAGGTGCTGGACAAAAGTGCGAAAATCAGACCACTCATATTTGTAATTTCAGCGTAAAAACAAAGGCTTACACTACTCTGGTGTCAATTTAAAATTACATTTTAAATTGCCACCAGTGGCAACTGCTGGCATGAGATAGATAATGATTCAAAGAAGTTTGAAAACTGTCGTTGAGCGAGCCCTGCAACAATACCCCGTGGTTACCCTCACGGGGCCACGTCAATCCGGCAAAACAACTTTGGCGCGGTCCATGTTTCCAAATTTCGAGTACTATTCCCTTGAAGATCCGGATGTTCGTCAGCGGGCGCAAACAGATCCTAGGGCATTCCTCGATCAAGTCAAAACGTCAGTGATTCTCGACGAAATTCAAAGAACTCCAGATTTGACTTCTTATATCCAGGGCATTGTTGACTCGCCTGACAATCACCGAAAATTTGTCCTCACAGGCTCCCGCCAACTGCTGCTTATGGAGGCCGTGAGTCAATCTCTTGCTGGACGCACTAGGGTGTTTGAGTTGCTGCCGTTCTCCCTCAGTGAGATTTTCAATCAGATCAAAAGCGAAAACCTTACCATTCATGATGTTCTCTTCAGAGGAGGCTACCCAAGGATTTGGGACAAGTCGCTATCACCCACGGAGTGGCACAAAGAGTATTTTCGTCTTTATGTGGAGCGAGATATTCGGTCGATCGTCAAAATAATGGATCTCGACAAGTTTGAGTTGTTCATGCGTCTTTCAGCCGGGCGGATTGGACAACTCTTAAATTTGAATTCATTGGGAAATGAAGCTGGTGTAACTCAACCCACTGCAGAGTCTTGGTTGTCTGCAATGAAAACAACTTTTATTGCATTCACCCTTCAGCCTCATTTTATAAATTTCAACAAAAGAATAGTTAAAACCCCTAAACTATATTTTTATGACACGGGTTTGCTTTGCTACCTTCTAGGAATCATTGAGGCCAAGCAGTTAGAGGTTCACCCATTGCGAGGGTTAATTTTCGAAAACTTCGTTGTTGCTGAGCTGATAAAGAGGGAACACCACTTAGGCAGAGAGCCAAGGTATTATTTTTGGCGGGATCAAAAGGGTCATGAGGTCGATCTCCTGCGAGACGACAGTACTACTCTTTACCCCATAGAAATAAAAATGGCCCAAACTTTTCAGCCAAGCTTTATCGATCATCTCAATCATTTTAACTCTCTCCAGAAAAACAAAGTAACACCTTTAGGCAGCGTGTATTGTTGTGTGGATAAGAGTTTTGACTACCAAGGCTACAAGATCCAGAATTGGACAGATTTGGCCCTTTAGCAGAGATCGCCACTACCAGGCGTAGAGTTCTAACCGCAATGTATTTCGTTGGCTATTTCAGGATTGTGGTCGGTTAGAACAAGTTCTATTGTTACCGTTGTACCCATGCCTTCAGTGGAATTAATTGAAACACTTCCACCCCATGAATCCAAATTATTTTTCAGGGTCGACAATCCGATACCATTTCCTGCCTTCTTGCCATAAGAAATTTCATTTGTAAGCAATTTCGATAGTACTTTTTCTGGTATTCCTTTGCCGTTATCGGAAACCACAATAATTGCCCTATTCGTTTGACTTTCAAGAGTTACTTCGATTTTTCCACACGACGGGCTAATCGCATCTAAAGAATTATTAATCAGATTAGACAGCATAGTTTTCAGATGCCCTTTGTCGGCTTTGGCTATCAATCCGTACGATTTATTGGATTTTCTAAAGCAAATTTCTACCCCTTTGAGATGGCCACACTCTATCTGCTTTTCTTGTACTACTTCATCGATTGTTTTGCCCAGATCTACAATCGTTGTGTTAACGTTCGACTTCGCCAGAATGTTTGATTTTTTAAGGTTTCTCCGCGTTTCAAGAAGACTTTCAGCAATCTCATTGATTCGAGAAATTGATAATCTAACTAATTTAATATGATCTTCAGGCAATCCCTGGGCTTTACTCGAAACTATTTGCAGTACTGATAGGGGTGACCGAATGTCGTGGGCGACCTGAACGGCCAGCCTGCCCAGCGCATTCTCACGCTCCATACGCTCAAACTCATTTCTTTTTATCACTAGCTCGCGCAATTCATCAATTTTTACATCACCATTGTTTAGCAGGCCATGACTGATCGGCTCTACCAACTCGATAATCATTAGCCGGCTAATTCGACGAGTTACATACAAACCCGATGCGAGGAATATTGTCGCTAATACAGCGACCTTTGCAAAAGTCTCGGCCGCCAAAAAAGGTATGTTTAAGGCCAGATCAAAGCTCTCTAACCCACCTATAGGACGTGTTACAACTTGTGGCCAATGAAATTGATCGCTATTGTTACAAAGACCATCCGTCAACCCTGAGCTAACGAGAATATTGCCACCGCTACATATAGCGGCTCCCGAGGCACCCAGTGTACTGTGAGCAATGGACATGACTGAATCAATCAATTGTCGATCTTTCGATATCACCGCCCGCTGTAGAATAGCCGCCAATCTGCTTGTCTGCTCGATCTGATCAACTCTCTTAGCATAAATAGCATCTACAAGCAGTGCTATCGACGTAATAACTATAAGTGTACTTAAGAATGTCAGCGGTCGATGTATGCGCTTCTTAGCCCACACACTTAGCTTCATAAATTTTACTTCCTTTGAAAAAAATCCAGGTGCCCTTCATTTCGCGTGCGATGATTTGCGCTGACACCAATTTTATCTTTCCGATAAATGGCCACCAGCTTGCTAAACCCAAGATGCACAAATGGCACCTCCTCTAAAGTCGCTTCAGAAAAACCTTTGTAGAAATTATCGATTTCGCTCAGGTCAGTCAGCGATCTACCCTCTTCTAACAGCTCGCCAAGCCGACGATTGTAGGTCATAGGCATCACAATAGCCCCATTCGTGCCAAGATTGTGATAAATACCATCTGGGTCTCCGTTTGTTACGCTAAACCCTGCCACCATCAAATCCGGCTCAAAAACCTTATAATAATATTTAAACCGCTCGCCGGGCTCAATGACCTTTGACCGATCGGAAATCGGTATATTTAGTTGCTTCAGCAAAGCGACAATCCAAGTCTCCGTCTCTGAAGCATATACTATTAGGGGATTCTTACTCACCTGCTCATAAAAGTATTCAACTGACTCTTTCCCTTTTTCAATAAGTCTATTAGCAATGTCGTCGTCGAGACGCCCCTTCTGGAGAGGTAAAAATGGTTGAGGATCCAATCTAAACAGGTCCGTTGTCATGGGGACCGGCACTTCTATTGACGACATTTCCACAAATGATCTGATCTTATTGAAGATTAAATACTGGAATGCTTGACGCAACCTTCGATCAGAAAAAAATCGACCGCTAAGCTCATTCAGTGCTAAAATTTCATGAATTGCATCTTGTCCCGGAAGAACACCCAACCCCCGTCTCTTCAAGTTCTCCACATTAATATGAGCGCCCCTTCCTGTGGCAAATACGTCGATATTGTCGTTTAACAATTCGCTCAAGCCATCCCTTGTGCCCAAAGACACCGCCTCGGCAGGCCCAAGATTTTTTGTGTTTTCAGCAAACCCGTTCTTTACTAACAACAAACGATTTTCATCTATTTGCCGCAGCATATATTTACCAGTCCCATGGAAGACACCCTCTTTATCTGTTTTATGGGCTGCATATCGATTGCCCGATAGGTAGTCCAAAGCCGTCCTAAACGGTCGTTTAAACCGAACTACCAAAGTTTTTTCATCAGGCGTCTCTATTCCGCTTATATCACCCGTGTTTGCGAATTGCTCGTAGCCTTCCACTTCGGAAAGTACATCCGCTAAGCTGCTGTTGGAAGATTTTGGCACTAAAGTTAGTCCCTCAAGCCATGACTTTTTGTAGTCGTGCGATGACAAATAAGATCCATCCGAGAAACGTTTTTTTGTGTCTATTTCAAATGAATATACTTTCAGATTTTGAGACACCCTCCAAGATGTGGCACCGAGGGGCATCGGAAACCCATTTTCATCAACTCCAACCAGTGCATCAAACTGATTGCTCAATACCATATCACCAACGGCTGTGTGTTGTAGCCCAGGATGAATGGTTTTCCAATGCGAGCTGTATCCCACTCTTATGGGATCAATCGCTGGTTTTTTCATAACCATATGTCCACCAATAATCATTGCACATAGACCACCCACCATTAGAAAATGTCTCCTCGTATAAATCCATTTTGAAACGCTCTTCATTTCTTTACATGCCAAAATCACCAGGCACTAGGTGCTGATGAAGCACCCATTCCAGAGACCTGGATAATTTCTTCTTGAATAAGTATTTCTAAATTGCGAAAAAATTCAGATTCCAACTCGATCTCATCAACAATGCCGGCCCTTTGGCGAAGATTTTCATACATATCTTCAAAAGACATGTTTGTATGGCCTGGTTCCCACAAAAGACGCCGGGCGTGTCGCGCCTCTTTAGAACCACTAAACCTAGTATTCTCATAGTGATCAATTTCTGTAAGCTTAGCCTTGGCAGCTATTGACACCACACTCACTGGCAGCATCGACAGCACTATTAAAATACTACGACTAAATAAATTCATAATTCCTCCATAACGATTTTTCTACAACATCCAACACCCAGGATCTTTTCCAAGTGGATCTCCATTATATGCGAACGCGGCGTTTCGATCACCGCCACACCTCTTCAAAAAAATACAATTATCACAACCCTCAATCTTGTTATTTCTAAGATTTTTTAATGTGGGATGGTTTAAAAATGTATCGCGAATTCCATCTTTTAAGGCATGTCCAAGCCGCAGTCTTGATCGACTCGACATCAATACATAGCCCTGGTAGTCAACAACAATAGATTCCCAAAACCTGCCACTCGCCCCTAGCCGCGGATCAATAAGTGCAAACAAGGGTTTGCGGGTTTCCGTCGGCACCCGATATTTATAGGAGGAGTTTAAAATATCTTTGTAAGCCTGTCGCAATTCTTTCGAATCCAGTGCCTGATCAATTTGATTAATTTTTGACTCTTTTGCCTGACCTACCTCGACAAGCCGTGCGAATTCTACTGATTTCAGGTTTAAGGTTCGGCCCAGCGCAAAGAATTCGCCAATCCATTTGCTCGTGCGCTTAGATAAAACCGTTAGGGTGTGTACCTCAATCTTATTTTGACGCAAAATACTAATGCCCCTCATTGCCTTTTCAAATGAACCCCGCCCCCTAATCGAGTCATGTCGAGTAGCGTCTGGTCCATCTAAACTAACCTGAAAACGAATAGTTGAAAATTTCTTCAATAATTCAAGGTTCGCCCTCTCTACAAGAGTGCCATTAGTTAAAATTATTAAACGCCAGTCTTTTCGCAACGAGCTGGCATAACTCAGTACGAGCTCAAAATTTGTGCTCGCAAAAGGTTCGCCGCCACCGATTATTAATTCTGGTGCATAGCCTATTTCATCAATTAACCCTACATAGTCATCAATAATTTGACACCATTCTACGGCCCCTAATGCCCCCACGTTCTTGTGGTGAGAGTGGTAACAATGACTGCAGCTCAAATTACAAGCATTAGTCAGGTCAATCTGCAAAGGCAAAGTATGTCCAATACTGATCCAATCTATTATCTTTTTCGAAATATAGTCGCTCATTTTACTTTTTTGCTTGTGCTGACTTATGGAAATCAAAGTACTTGTTCCTATTGAATCTGGGTTTCAGGTGGCGATATATGCAACTTGAATGCCGATTGATCTAGTGTCCGATTTTCGGAAATTGAGATCTCACCAAATAAGGAAAAATCCCTAAAACCAGAATAGATTGCTGCAAAATAGTTGGCCTTTTGCTGGCCATGAGGCATCAGGCTGCGCTAATTTGTCATAAAGGACGGCCATTTTTTGGCACGTGGCGTCCGCCGAACCGGATGTGTGTCTTATCCAGCGACGGAAATTTGCAATTCTTTCAGCACCCAGGCGGCTGGCCAAAGATTCTGTGAGCCACAAATCCTGAGTCAGGTGAAGCGATGTACGACCCCAAGGCCAATGTATACCACATGTCGATTCAAATACCTGTGACCCTGTATGGCTATTTTCAGGATGAGGATGTGAGTGTGGTAACGCCGTATAGTTTTTGAATTATAGCCAATCCTGAACCAAAACTAGTGATTCTATTTTGTTGAGAGTCTTGACGACGCCATCATTAAAAAAAGTCTTCTAGACTAGGTCATATTGAATTACACTTGAGGCTTCCTGATCGGCAAAAAAATCAGATTTTTTATACAATTCTATTAGTTTGTCGCTCTGTATCTCTTAGTAAATTCATTCGGGTACTCTTTAAAAGACTTGATTTCCGATAGCGAAGATATCTCAACAATACTTGCCTCTCTGGCTGTATCATAGGGCTTTGCGAATTTAGTTACCGAGGGCGGGATAGAAATTCCCTTTCCTACCAAATGTCCAGCGATCTGGGTTACGTTCGGTATATTTTGGCTGGTGTATTCTAGAAACAACTCTACTGGCACGAAAGTTGTAGGATTGTCTGAAGAAACAAAGGACGTTTATAAATACTAGAAAAATTGTGGCCATTATTTCTTTTATAGCTTCTCTGTCAGCCCAAGCTAAATCACAAATTCAGGCAAGACATTATTCCCAATCGGCCACGGGGCATTATTCTCGGTCTGGGGGCCGGAACGTCTCTGGCTTCGAGCTGTAAGAGCGTTCTCACTCTAAAAGGAGTTTCGAAAATGTCCATTAGAAATGATCGTCTGAGAGTTGCCTTTCCAATATGGAGTCAAGTGAACGCAATAGACCCTCACTCCATTCAGGCCGCGGGGCCGGCTATCATTTCTCAAAACGTTTTCTCCAAGCTGGTTACATTCAGTAATAACGGCCAAATTCAAGGTGAACTAGCTACGGACTTTTACTGGGACGGTGAGGGTTACTCTTTCACCATCGAACCCATTACCACTGCCGATGGGTACTCAATTGGCGCGGAGGATGCTTACTACAGCTTGAAAAGGATTGTCGCCTTGGACAAGAACACCCATGGTAGCCTTAAGCAGTTTATCTGTCCCGATACAAAAATAACTCGTTTGACGGACCCATGTGAGGGCCTCAGTTGGAGTGGTAATACGTTACGAATCGTGCCTGCTCAGCCGGTTTTTCGCCAACATATTCTCCCATTAATCGGCGCAGTGGATTACTCTATTTTGAGGAAGAGTGACTTGGATTTAGACAATCCAAGTCTGCTGAAAATCGATTGGCGAAATACATCAGGTCCATACTATTTGACTAATGCTAATTCATCGACCGCATTACTTTCACTGAATTCTCGACATCCACTAGCATCCCAATCAAACTTCAAAGAACTTGAAATCGTTTCTTTGCGCAACGACCATGCAATTAGTGAATTCAAAGCAGGCCGAGTGGACTTTATTACGACAATCGGAGGCGTAGGACGGAAAGAAATCCAAGAGTTTCAAAATTCGGGAAAAGTTTTTACTCATGTCACTCTCCCCATGCACCTCCATTACTTTCACTTTTTAGCGCCGGGCATGGAAGAACTTAATTCGGCCGAACGCCATGCTCTCGGTTTGTTCTTGCGTCGACGACTGCTAGCGGCAAACCATGAAAATGAGATTACACCCACCCATGAATTTTTCCCCGCTGATGGACCGGGCCGAATTACTGAAGAACAGAATGACAGCTTGAACGAGATTAAGGATACGGCAAAAGAGGTTGATCTCAACAAGCTCAGAGTAAGGTTGATTGTACCTAAACACAGTGTGGACAAGTTTAGAGAAATGTTTAAAGACGCCGCATTTTTACATATCGAAGAGCCTGATGGACCGCCTTGGGTCATGGCGCAGAGCCGTCAGCCCCACCTATATTACGGTCTAACTGACTCGGGCTATTCAGCTGACCTACCTCTTTTGAGTTATAACATTTCAGTTGAAACATTTGCTGACAAAAAAACTGGTCAAGACTGGCTCAGTAATTATTGGAAAATTGATGATGAGGCCGAGAGAATGAGAGCGATAAATCAATTGCACTTTAAGGCGCTGAGGGATGCTCGAATTGTGCCCGTGTTTATGGATTCATATATAGCAGTTTCTCGGCTGCCGGTGAAATTCACACTATCACGTTTTTATGCCAACAATTATTTCACTCAGATTCGTTCGATAGATTGACCCTGCGTAAATCCTCAAGAAATTTTATAGCAAGAGGACTGATCCTGTTGGGGGCCATAATGCAATGTCCACTTTCGTGCAAAATCTAACTAAGATGCGAACTTCTGGCTATTTACAAACCGTCTCTTTATTGGGAAGAAACATTGCATTCCGCCACTAACCGGGGTGAAGCCTCCCAGTTGTTTGTTGTACGGATAAAAAAGAGCCTTACCCCATCCTCAAACAAAACCTAAACCACCGACGGCGACTGTGCGTAGGCGCTGGACAAAAGTGCGAAAATCAGACCACTCATATTTGTAATTTCAGCGTAAAAACAAAGACTTACACTACTCTGGGGTCAATTTAAAGTCATATTTTAAATTGAAGCCAGTGGCAACTGCTGGCATGAGATAGGTAATGATTCAAAGAAGTTTGAAAACTGTAGTTGAACGGGCCTTGCAACAATACCCCGTGGTTACCCTCAGGGGGCCACGCCAATCCGGCAAAACAACATGGCCCTTTCTTAATGGCTCGGCAGGAGTCTATTGATCCCGGACCAAGCAACTGAATTAAGCCAAAGGCAATGTGATTGTAATTCGCGTACCAACGCCGATGTCACTTTCAAGCTCAAAAGTCCCTCGCATGGCGTTTACCGTTTGAATTGAGTGATACAAGCCAAGGCCAGAGCCTGACGAGCTGATATTCTCTTTACCGTATGAAAATCCTTTCTGCCCAGCCTTCCGCATAATATCTGGCGGCATGCCCCTGCCACAGTCTTGAATAACAAGAATGGCTTTTGACGACTGTTCCGAAAGCGTCCATCTAATGATTTTTTGATCGACGTCGAGCATTGCATCCATAGCATTGTTTAAGAGATTTGATATTACGCGTGAAAACTCCATTTTATTACCACACACCTTAAGAGCTGGCCCTTCGGCCACAAAATTCACCTTAAACTGCCAAGAACTCTCTTTCTCGCTTTGTATTTCAGCCATCAACTCCCTTAAACAAAAGGCCTGCCCATTTTGCCTTACATCGTTAGCACCCCGTGTTGCCCGGCTCAAATCCTGAAAAATAGATTCAACTCGCTTCAATGCCTGATCTAAAAGATCTTTGAACTTCTCATCTATGTTTGCCACTTGCGAAACCGTTTTGATGGCAGTCAAAGGAGAAGCCACATCGTGGCGTGTTTGACTGGTCAGATCTAAAAGAAACTGTTTTTCTAGTTCTCCTGCCTTTTTCTCAAGCTCAATTTTTTTATTTTTCCTATGATAGTGCATTGTGAGCACCAAGATCACGCCCGCAAGAACAACCCTCATTAGGTTGTGGCTGGCCGCCAACCAAATGTTTTTTTGAGGGACAAATTCAAGTTGCCACTTTGTGCCGTTTATACTTTGAAGAGTGCCGCTTTGCTTTCTGCCACTTGTGCACTGGTCTTTATACGTAGTTTCGTAATAGACCCTTTGATAGGGGACCACTTCTTTCAACGATACACAGGTTATCCAATCTTCTTTTTCCATATCACTCAGCGTTCGGGATAGTTGATAGGAGTTGGTCATCTCCACTTCATCCCGGAGTAGAACTTTAACGCTCTTCCAAACGGACTCCTCGTACTGATCATTGAAGTAGAAAAAGGCAATCTCAACAGACACAATACCAATGAACGCCGCTAAAATCGGCGCCCAAAAAGTTCGCAAAAATCTCAGTACAAGAATCGATCGATAGGTCCGTCGTGCCATGACTTCCACCCTTTAAAAATTGTACGGGACATATAGAAACCATCAAAAGTTTCACTATGAAAAAAAAGCGGTTGGGGCGTCGGCCATTTTTCCCTTCTATTCTTTGACAAAATGGCTTCTACTTTTTGTCGGTGGTCAGAAAAATAAAAGATCCGGTTGTAGGGAAACCTATCGACGCGGGGACTATTTCTGGCAATCAAAAGATGCCTCATCCCCTCAAGCAATGCATGCGTCCAAACATTCTCACCCTCTAATCCTGCCGAATAGCCTGGGAAAGCTCCACTTTCAGAAAAAGCGACTACTACGGCCACTCTGGCCACCACAATTCGGTCGCCGATTAATACAGGCAATGATTTGAAGAAAAAACGGCAGTCATCAAATTGGCTAACAAAATACTGACCCAAAGACTCAAGGTGAGGCGAGTCTTCCTCATTCATGTGGTAATTATCGTCTATCCACTTGCTGACCACCCACCTTTCAAGTCCCTCCATAATCGACCTCAATTTCGTCGACTCTTTATCAAACCCAGCCGCAAATCCGCACGCCGTTGGATAAACATCAAGTAGCCATTCTTTCTTCAACGATTCGTCGGCCTTTAAGCGCTGAACCGTGGAACGCTCCAAAAACTCTGCAGCAGCCACTTTACGTGCCTGTTCCAAATTCGTACCGAACCCACCGGAAATCGGCATGCCATTTTCAGTTATGATGTTCACTTGCCAAGCCGTTTCTCCCGTCCCATATTCTATAGAAGATTGGTGAACCTCTTTGAAATCGGGATTGATCCGCCTCATTAATTCAATCATTATTTTTGAATCTTATCTCGTCAAAACGAATGCGTGTGATTAGTGGACTGAGGCTGGATATATCAATGTCATCACTCACTAAATAATAGCCGCCTCTATGATAGACAGGGAAAAGTGCCGCGTCTTCGTGAAGATATGTATTGAATCTGTCGATGGCATCTTTGATGTCCATCGAAGATTTTTCATAATCTCTTACCAACTGGCAAACTCGACCAGAAGGATCTGGCCAATTGGCACCCATTTCTGAGCAGAAAAGCATTCCAACTACCCAACCTTCAAAACCGCTCCCTACTTCGGCGCCTATAAGACGAATATCGTATCTCGAAAGATCTTTCATCTGTTCGACAGACGCTACCGCCGAATTATCAATCTTGTAAGGCCACTTGAGTGTATCGAGTGTCTTTTTTAGAATATCCTCGCCAAACTGAACTCGGTCACTCAGAGGCAAAGGCGCCGACCGAATAATAAGGGGCTCCTGTGGTGCTGGTAAATCTTCGTCCTCGCCAATCAGGCCAAGCGGTGACAATTCCGTTTCCTGGTTAAAAAAGAAAAATTCAGTTTTGTGCGAGGTGAATGTGTCGAATTCAGCCGATCGCAGGTGGGCTTTGTAAACATTTGAAAACGCTTTTCGCAATTTGTGACTTTCAAACCATTTGCCCGCTTGCTCAGAAAGGCAGACGACCCCTAGGACCATGGGAATTTGTTTGATAACATTAAATCCATCGACTTCTACTTTTTGACTATTTGTGGTTTCTACTATGGTGGATTTTTGCTGAGAAGATAACTTTTCTGCACCCCCGGATTTGATAATTACGTGCTTTGGAGAATTCTGATCTACGAGACTGTAGTCCTCCCTTCTGTTGAGGGCATACTCAACCCCAGGTATGTAGTCACCAAGAACATACCCGCCCGAAGATACAAACTTAGTTTTGTCTTTCCATGAAAGATCACTGTTGAAGTTCTCGCGGCAAATATAACCAAATGGTGCCATGCTGAGATACTCTAAAAAGCCGCTTCGAAATGGCTCACGAAACTTGAAGATAAGCTGTTCGCCTTCAGCCAACAAGCCCAACTTGTCCCCATTGCCACTATTAATAAAATCCTCATAACCAACTAACTTCTCAAACAAGGGTTGGTCACTGTGCTGGCTCAACCACTTCAAGGATCTAAGCAAACTCTCCCGAAAGCTAGCAGCCGTTATTGGCTCACCATTTTCGCAGGTTAGACCGGGTCGTATGTTGAAGGTCCATGTCAATTCGTTTTGTGACCAAGACTCTGCCACATATGGCGTTGGCCTTTCATCGCTGAAGTAGACGACAAGTGTGCCTATCATGGGTGCCAGCAAGATATTGCTTTGATAATATTCGGCATCATATATCGAGGTTGAGATTGGTCCTCGTATTCCATCATAGTAAAATGTCAGATCTTTTTTTTGCATTAAGCTAGCCCTACCATTCAATTTTATTTGGTGCAGGACTCGAGGCCAATATTCCCACATCAATACTGTGACCATCAAAAGTGTCAAAATTAAAAGACTGGCCCTCTTCGTTTGGTGAGACACGGATTACTTCCCCCCAATCCAAGTGTATATTCATATGTTCTTCAAACATAGCCTCAACAGCTTCGAAGTTGATCCCGTTGGCTTCGGCGTTGAAACGATCAACGAAGATTTCACCATCAGCGGATGTCAACGAAAAGGTAGAGGCAAAGATTGTACCGAGAATTACTGGGTCCGTATTTGATGTCCTCGTAAAATTTGTTTGGTTGATTGATCTAGATGTCAATGCGTTGAGACGCGATATTAATATCATAACGAGCCGATTTTCGCCAAAGAATTGCCATGAAGGTTTTTTCAGACGATCAGACGTTTGACAGTAGGTGAACTAATTTCATGAAAATGTCCGGCATCCGGATCGCGCAGAAATACCTTTCCGATCAAGACCCGTCACAGCGCGTATCTCAATCCACGAAGCCAGATCTCACTTGGCGAAAAAGTTTTCCTTGTTTTTTGCTGTGTATTTGCGGCGGACCATTTCGAAGATGTTGTCGGCTTTAACGCCGATGGCTTCGCCGTTAAACATCTTTTGTAGGCCGGCCACTTTGGGTTTTCCTTTTGCGCCAGCTAGACCTAATCCGAATTGTCCAAATGGGTTATCTACACTTGCGGGACCGCGGTTTCGGCTGCCATAGCCTCCGCCACCACCACCGCCGCCGGCCACGAGCGGGCCTGTGCTAAATTTTTTTGCGGCTACTGCGGCGTTGACCTTGGCCATCATTTGATCCACTTCTTCGATTTGAGCTTCATCAATTAATCCGGCTGAAGCCATGGAGGCTCCGCTAGACAGTGCGGCGCCGTCATAGACGCCATTGGGCGTGGTCACTTTGCCGGTTTTTTCATCGAAGGTAACACCTTTTTTTGCAAGGTCAGCTCGCATTCGATCGAGTGAGCCACCTTCGATTTTTTTAATTTCGTCGGCTAGCAATGGGTCGCCCAGGTTTTGCATATAATCTGAAAGGGATCCCACGTTAAAGCTCGAAGCCGCATCGGCGTCTTTTGCACCACCCGCATCGCCAAGAAAGGCCATGGCTGCTGAGATACTAATGGCAGCAAGCACACAGGGGTATGGGGTTTTTGTGCCGCACATGGAGCCCCACATGCTGCCTGCACTGGAGTTCATTGCTGCACCCATTAGAAAGGCCTGTACCGCTGTTTGTGCGGCGGCATTGAGTGCGGCTTTACCGCCGCTACTGCCTGAGGCAAAAACGGTTGTGCCTGAAAAACTCAGTGAAGTTGCCAAAAACAGAGTCAAAATTATTTTTTTCATAAGAGTTGCCCTTTACGTTGAACTTATTCTCTTTTTGTTATTGACCCTTACAATCATAAATTTGATTGCGCGCACACAAGCTCTTATAGCTTTTTGAAACGCTTAACCAAATATTGCCTGTAACCTTACCAATACCGCCACCAGCCATACCGGCAAGCCCTCTGGCGCCTAATCGTGGATCTAATTTTTTACCCTTTTGACCGGGCAGATATTTACTTAAATTAAAGGGGTTGCCTAACATTTTACCCGAACCACCTCGTCCACCGTTTTGGCCAGAACTTGAAACATACCCCGAGCCTCCAGCAAAACTTCCGCCACCACCACTAGAGTAACGAACATTGCCATCCACTTTAGGACTACCAGCACCGCCACCTTGGCCCTCTGTGCCCGCACCACCGCCGGCAGCACCGCCACCACCGGGCAGACCGCCACCAGAAGCTTCACCAGCTACTGCTTTGTTACCCTTAGCTCCGGGCCCGCCACCAGGCACGCCTTGCGTGAACAAATCACTATCAAAACCATTTAAACCATCACCAAGGCCGTCTTTATCTTCAACTCCACTGCGAGCATTCAAAGACCCTTGTGATGGTAATATCCCTGCACAGGCGGGATCTTTGGCCGCATTCGGGCCAGAACAGTTACGACAAAGCGGATTTGATGCCTGAGCAGGATCATTACAATCGGGTTTACCGTAATCAACGGAACCGGTGCTGCCAAGGCCCGCTACGCTGGCACTGGCATCGCTACATTGGTTGGATTGCGCGTAGGCTGTGAGGGCGTGAATGCCGAAGACGGCGGCTTTTTCAATGAAGTTATCAAGCTGTTCACACTTGGCCACGGCTTGCTTGCGAGCCCTCTCTTGCGCTGCCTCATCTCCGTCAAACTGCTGGTCGTTGCATGTCTGTACGCAGTCGTTTCGTAACTTCACACAGTATCCACCAGTGGCCGCATTAACTGCTGCAGTAAAAGCCGAGGCTTGAGACATGCGGTCACACGCATTATTAAGGCCTCCGCTAGCACCATACATCGCGGTACCCACACCTAATAATGAATTTAACTTGCTCGCCGCTGCACTGTCGTCCATGCCAAAGTGCTTACCTAGGCAAAGAGTGGGGTTGGTGCAACAGTCTTTGGCTTCGTTGAAGGCTGTAGCACATTGACCGGCGGTTTCAGATGATCCGTTGCCTTCGCCGTCGTCACCGACCCTATTGGCACCCCTGCCGTTATCAGTAAACTCCAACCCACAGTCTACAGTGCCTTCGCCGCCATTATCGGTCACAAAAATTTGATCTTCTCCCATTTTACTTTTGCAGAATTGCCACTTCCGCATGGAATAGTCCGACAAACAATACTCGCCGACCTTGTCCTTGAATGAATAAGGCGTGTTGCCTGAACACCCACTTCCTTGACCGCTACTAGTAGTACTAGCGTCGCTACCAAAACCTAATGCGTTCTTAATGCTGGTAAATGGATTACTGCCGCCTTGATCGTTACTATCGCTGCCAATACCTAAATGCCAGTAGTCTTCCATGCCGCTATTATAACTACCACCATAAGTCTGCGACTGACTAGTATCACTGGCTGGAGCTCGATCATATTCAGTTTCTGTGTATTGTTGGCTAGTGTTAGAGAAGCCAGAATCGAATCCGTCCCCCGCTAACCCCGGTAATGAAGCAAAAAATACACCCATGCATCCTAACCACGAAAGAATGCCGAACATTGGCCGAAGATGACGCATATAACCCTCCCCATTTCGGAAAATGTGTCACTGCTTCTCTAATTATCGACCAATTGCCAGTATCACTTTAGTACGTAATTGAAAAACTCACTTCGGAAACGGCAACGGTAACAAATCTGATGAGATTTCAGCTGCTTACCCTGCACCAGCGGATAACATTTAGACATATCGGCAACATTATGACAACTATTTGCTTATTGTTACTTTGCCGATGCAAGGTCTTTACCTCGCAGGAAATGGGCATAACTTTCGATTTCACTGGCTCGATCAATCTCATCCTTTAAGGCCACTTCTGAATTGGCTTTTTGCCCATCCAAGGGCACGGCATAGTTCTCGTTGTACCCTGGTTTGTATGGGGCATATCTCATGACTTTTTCTTTATCGTGCTTGCCTTTTGAGCCTGAATACTGAGAATTTTGATCGGCATTATGCAAATACATGAGAAAGCATCCATCATAGCCGGACTGAGGTTTAAAACAACCTACCATAGGCGCACCCGAATCTCCCGCTTTAGCAGGACAGTTGTGTTTTGTGACTCCGTCCCATGTCATACCCTTTTCGGCGGCGAACGGCTGGCAGTTTTTGGCATTTATTTTTATTGATTGATTATCCCGATCAAAAACTGGGAGAGTAAATTCAACCAAACCTTCACGATACAACCTTTTAATTTTCTCTTCTGCCAGAACCCCTTTTCCAACTAATTCATCACCAGTTATCTGTTTACGCCCTTTTACGATGGCAACCGCCCAATCCGACTGCCCGAGTCCAAGTTGTGTCGGACACGTAGTACCTTCAGAAAACGGCTCTAGCACTCCAGCATAATTGCCCTCGAAGTCATAAATCGTCCGCTCATGCCTCGGGTATAAATTGCAGTTTTCATCATAAAGCACGTGGGCATTTGTCACAAAAACCTCAGAATCTCTGGTTTCATACTGTTGCAATTTCGCCGTAGCTAACGTCGCGATCCCATAATTTTTCAACTTCCCGTTATTCAACTTTTTGCCGACCACAAAAACCCGTTGCCGCACCCATTTTAGATCTCTGGGTACATCTTTTAGAACTTCGCTTTCTTTCCCGTAATAATGGCTCTTAATAAACTGCCAATCTTTCATTTCTTCGTGTGGGGGGCGGTTGCCGCAGGCACCGCTTGAGCAAAAGCCGATGGCGGCTTCGGTGTCTTCTCCGCCCATTTTTACGAAATCGCTTTCGTCGTAGGACATGTTGGGGTCCACTACGCAGTCGCCGTATTTTAAGCATTTGTCGCTGAGTCGGGCTTCAGCCGGTAGGCCCATGAGGGCTAAAAGTAGCAGTGTGAGGAGGTTTAGTTTTTGTGATCCGATATTGCGTTTCATGGCTTGAATCCTTGTTGGGTTTTCTGCCGTCTTCTAAACAATTTGTAGTTATATATAGCTAGTTTCGTGCCATAGGCAACAGGGCTGTAACCCCCCGTAATTTCAGCAGAACTGCATATGGCCAAGGGCGCCATGTATATTCGTAAAATTGTCGAAAATATTTGCAGGGAGTGGTTCAAATCGCAACACTCCCGCTAGACTCCCGTCTGGGCGCTGGACTAGGGGCCATCGCCTACGGTTTTTCAGCCTTTCCGGCTGTCTAAATTGTGACACTTTAACCAGCCGAAAATGGCCGGCCGACGGCCAAGCAGACTTAAAGCTTGTCCCAATCTGACATGAACCCCGTTCATTTAATCTTATTAAGCCCCCACCAGAGGCGGATCTACAGTCCGAAATCGCGGACCAATATTCTGGACACGCCTATTTCATTTCGATTAGGTTTTCGTCACTACTCGGAAAGAAATTCAAATATTACTTATACTCACGCGTAATTCGAACTTGTACTGGCCTATTTTCCCTGCCTTCTGGGCACCCAACTTGCAACATGTCGACAACACCTAAGTTAGGAGCGATATCATGAAAAAAATATTACTTTGGATTTTGGCAATTTTTGGCACATTTGGGCTGTCTTCCATAGCTGGCCACAAAACAAAAATCACTCTAATTGAACTTTTGGTTAGTAATAAAATTTATGATCAACCCAACGCCAAACAGTACGCTGACACCCTTACGCCTGCTGAAATTCAAGAAATGGTTGAAGTCATTAAATCAGACAATATAAGGCACTTTGCCGGGCCAGTCGAGTGGACTGTGAAATAGTCAAGTCAAGGCACATGCATCTCAATATAGTGCTGGGCTACAAGTGTAATTTTTTTTGTAGCCATTGCGCTAATAATTCTGGGCTAAAGCCCTCGGCTCCAGACATTTCTGACAAAGAAATTGAAATGCTATCTGCAACAATTAATAAGCATCGGCCCAAACACATCTTGTTTTCTGGAGGAGAACCCTCTCTCTATATTGACAAAATAAATGCAATTTTAGGTAAAATTCATGATCTTCATAACACAAGAGTATCTATTGTGACAAATGGAAGTTGGGCGGCCGATGAAGAGAAAACTAAAGTGTTTTTTGAGTCGTTGCTTAAAGTTTCTGATGTTACCGTTTCCTACGACAAATTTCATCGCACAAAAACCTCAGTGAATAGCTTGGTAAATATTAAAAATTACTGCCTGGGCAAAGCAATCGGCCTCAATGTTTCAATGTCTATTTCAGACATGAAGCAAATAGCTGAAGCAAAACAAATAATGAATGACATTGATCTGCCTATTCAATTTCAAAAAGTAATTAAATCAGGCAGAGCGCTAGACAATAATTTGGCTTTCAAATACTTTTCTTTTGATACCGAGATCCTAAGCAAAAAATGTCCATCTGAGGGGCGAATTTCGTTTCTTCCGGGGAATGGATTTTCTACGTGTTGCTCGTCTTTAGTTTTTAACCACAAGGATAACGATTACACACACAACACTCTCGAGGAGCATCTGAACAGTGAATTTTACAAAGATCAGTCATCTAAAACCTTCGGCGAACTAATACGTAAATTTAATATCGAAAATTACGACAACGTCCCTGGTAACTCTCTGGAGTGTGGCATTTGTGAATATATTTATAAAACTAAATAGATATTTTTATGCGATTCTTTTTATAACTTTACCTGCTGGCGCTAGCTGCAAAAATAAATTGCGAACCTATGACCGCAATGGAGACTACCACATGGAAGCACTTTTAGAATTGAAAACGCTCATTGCAGCCGAAAAACAGAGGGGAAAATCACTTGTACCCGCTACTGACATAAGAACAAAGGACGTAATATACTTAAACCAGAACAACGACAAATTTCAAATCGAAAAAGTTGGCATGGAATTAAAAAAAGCAGACTTGCCGAACTATCCTTTACCGGACGGGCAAGAAATTAAAAAAATAGGCACCGAGGAGGCAAAACAATTAACTCGATACACCCTACGCCAATCTTCGCATAGAAATTCTGAATTCATGAATGAAGAGCAACTCTCTACCTATGAAAAAACATTGTTGGCTGCTGTAGAACAAGGCGATTGCTATAAAATCGAAAAAGGTCGTGTTTTGCTAAGATTTGCAATATTGCGCCCCTTTGTTTTAGAAAACGATCCGCGAACTCTAGTTTCGTGGATTTGGTCCAACCCATCGGAGCCCAACAAACAACTTACTGATACTTTTTTGTCAACAGCTCTGGGGAATCAAGATCGCGAATCGATCGTAGCCTCTGTCCACCTTAGTAATGCGTCGTCAATCGCACTATTCGAAAGATTGGGATTCTCAATAAAATGGCTCTTTTTAAAGTAGTTATCAAAGCTTTAATTCTTTCGGTTTCTGTCGGCTGCGGCGCCAAAAATAGGCCCCTCCAAGAGTGGAATGTTTTGACCCCCGGAGTACCGACTAGAGTGAGCCCAGATTTTAAGCACAGCCTTCTTACCTCCTATATTCTGAAACAAACTCACAAGCCAATTTTTGAGTATAATAGTGAAAAAGGATACGAGTCGCAAATTCTAGACAAATGGTCTAGAGACTTAAACTATAAACACTTTCAATTTTGTATATATGAACCAAAGACACTTGCCGAAGATTCTTATTTTGATGTGAATAAATTAGAACTTTTTCTAAATCATTTTTTCAAGATGGAACATCTAAAACCTTTTATAGAAAGAAATAACAAAAACTGCTTGAAGCTCACTTTTTCCCACTCAATGAGGAATATATTTACCCTACTATCACAAAGAGAGCATATGCCATCATTTCCCGGTGGCCAAAACTGGGAAAACGGCCTGGGACCATTCACTATTCAAAGTATGACAGATGAAATTGTCGTTTTGACAAAAAAGGGGCCAACTAGCTCTGGCATAAAAAGAATTAATTTTGTTAATTCTAATAGCAGAACAGTCGATTCATTTATCGATAGAATTGACGATTTTAACCTCGCGCCCTCTGGCTGGGTGAAGCGATTTGATTTATCGAGGTTTAATAGATTCAATACTCAGCAGCTAAAAATTTCTGCCATAGTGTTAAATATTGATGACAAAGAGGCCCGTCGGATAATCTTTGATTGTTTTCCCATTGAAGAATTTCGCAATGCCATGAATCCTGAGACCAAGGCATTTGTAAACATCAAGTCCATTTTTCCCCTTGGAATACCTGGGGCACAATTGGGCTTGATTGCCCGAAAGTGTTCGAAAACTAAAATCAAACAGAAACCTCTGCGCTTCGTTCTGTGGCACGGCGACCATGAGAGCCGCATTGTAAGTATTGTTAAACATCTAAGTGAAAAGACAGGGATCCGCATTGAGGTGGACTTTTTGCCTTTCAACAAACTCAATGAACTAATATACCAAAACCAAAGTGGTTACGATCTGATACCTATTAAAATTGATACAAAAAGAAAACTTCATTCCCCGTTTTTTGAAGCATTTATTGATCCTCGAAAGCTGATTACAAATCAAAAAGTTCCTGGGGTGCTGTCTACATACGAAAAACTATTAGCGTTGGAACGGTCTGGGCAAAGTTCAACATCATTGGCAAAAATATTAGAACATAAGCTATTAGACGAGAGTTTAATTTTACCTCTTTACCAAGTCACAAAAGAAATTTTTTATCCAAAAAACATTACTGGATTGATGATTGGCGATGATTTTTTAGATTTTCCTGAAATTTCGAGAATCGAGAAAACGAATGATTAAGCACTTTTACAAACCACTTTTTATGTCGGGGTTGATCGCTACTTTGCTAGTAAGTATTTATCACTTAGCCCTTTTCAAAGTCGAGACCTTACACGCAAAAAGCTTATTAAGAAACAATATTCAAAAACTGGCCGCAGATTTTGACGAGGCCTTATTCACACAAAACCTTCAACACCTCAAATCGCTTTTGTTTAAGGTAAATTTAGATAGTTTTGATAAACTAGAAATCACATTGCCTTTTGAGCAAATGGGAACAACTAGTTTTACCATAGGGAGAGAAGTTCCCGACCCCTTCGGACACATTGTGTCCGAACACCGTGTTTTTTTCAATGGTTTAGAATTAGCCACTATACACGCTGCTGTGTCTACACAAAATTTTCACGGACTTTTGTTGAGTAAATACTCGCTGACTTATTTGCTATTATTTATAATTTTCATTTTTTTCTCGTTCTCACTTCAGGCAATGCCTCTTTTTTCACTCATACGTTTCAATGACTGGTTCAACAAAAAACTAGATCACTTCTGCCCGGAATCACCCAAGACAAATCTATTGATCGCGGAAATAAGGGGCCTCGAAAAAAATGGATCAATAGTCAATGACACAAAAATTAAGTTTTTAAAGAAGCTTCTCGAAATCATACGGTTGGAAACCAAGATTGCCGAAAGTAAGACTCAGGCTCAGATTGCTCGAAGACTGGCTCATGATATCCGAAGCCCCCTATCCGCAATCAATGTCGTTGGTCAAAGCTTGCCTGAAAACTTTAAGGGCAGAGAACTTTTAATAGAAGCTTCATCCAGAATTAATGAAATTAGTAACGATATTCTAGACAAGAGCAGAAGCAGCATTGAAACGGCAGCGTCCGTGGTGGCTGACCTCTCTATGATTGTAGCTTCAATACAGAAAATCATAAATGAAAAAACAGCAGCTTACCCCAACCTCAATATTGATTTTTCTGTAGAAAATGTTGCCTCTGGACTTTCTCAAACAAAAAAAATAATTCCAAGTGAATTCGAAAGGGCGTTATCGAATCTTCTTCAAAATTCTATTGAAGCAACGGAAGAGTGTGTTAGTCCCCGCGTGTGGATGTCATTAAAAACACGTGATAACCGTGTCGAATTGAAAATTGAGGATAACGGGCCCGGGATTCCCGATGAAATTCGTTTAACTAATGGATCGAGGCCAGTCACGATGGGAAAATCTAATGGGAACGGGCTTGGTCTAATCAGCGCTTTCGATTTTGCAAAAAAGCACGACGGAAAATTGGAAATACTAAATCCAGCTGTGGGCGCTGGACTTTTGTTGGTTTTTTAGTTCTAAATTTTGAATGTTAATATGGCTTTCAGGCTTTTCCATTGAGATCGTTTTCCAACTTATGACTACCTAGGGTTTGAATCGGTACGTAGCTAGGGGCTTCTCCCCTTTTTTTACGTGGATTTTGCTTTTCACACCATACGTCAAATCTTGGGCCAACCGCCGGCCATAGCGACTGAAGTCGTTTTAGAAATTGATAGATAGGCCGCCGAGTTAAAAAAAGAATCTCAGGTTGCTGAGAAGCCTTTGCCTGTCGATTTGCCGGCGTGAGGAGTTCGACCCGAATTCAATTGGTAAGATCCTCTGTCGCTTCAACGATTATTTCTAGGGCAAGTTTAATGGCCGCTGGACCCAGTAGATTCTGGCAGTTACCAGATTTGAATATTGTACCGACAAAGGCACTTTTAGTTGGCACAAGCCCTTACCTGCTGGCAGCGAAGTCACCGGCAAAGGCGAGGTCGTATATAAGAGTAAAGATTTTATTCGAGCTCGTGCCTGTTTGTTTCGCAAGGATGGAAAAGTTTTCGTAAGCAGTGATGCGGTTTTTTATATTCCAACGCAACAGGAGTTTCAAAAAATGGCTGAGCTTGCCTCTGTACCACAAGATCTTCATCGGCATTTTAAGGGTTAGGTTGCGGCCTGTTTGATTTGCGGTGTGCCGTGCCATTATCTATTCAACTTCTATCGGTGTATTTTGAAGACGTATTATTATAATTCAAAACCAATCCACTTGCGTATATCGAATTGACTCTGGAAGGATCTACGATAGAAAATTTAACTTCACCAATCGATCGCTCTAGTCGCACCTCGTAGGGATCGTCGGCTCTTAGAGAGCGGCGATAGTTGATTGAAAACTCACGGATTGCCTTTGCCGAACTAGACCAGGCCGCACGCTCTAGGCCCTCCGTCACATAAGCTGCATAAAATCCAGAACTTACATGTTTAAACAAATCCAACTCTGAATTTTTAACCTTGCTGGCGTACGAAAATATCTCTGTAGGGGGTTTTGACTGAACTGTTTTTGCCTTCTGGCCTTCAAACTCGGTTGCTGCAATAATGGACGAGAGGTTATTCGCATTAATGTGGCTAGAAAATCCCGACCAATATTTTGGTGGCATTATAACCGGTCGTGAATTTCGGATATCGACCGCGACAAATCGCATACATCCATCAAAGAAGGGCTTATCCTCATCGCCAAAAATTTTAAATTTTGTTAAAAATCGAGTCCCCAGTTTTTCGGTTTCGTTTACGCCAGCGATGTAGGACTCAATAGTTATTTGACTTGTTCGTTTTAAATCTATGGACCCGTTCGTGTTCTCAATTGACAAGTTAGTAACGTAAAATCCGAGGTTGTCTGCAAAAATTTCGTTCAGATTTAACCCTAAATTTTCTATTGCGTACTGAAATCGACCCATCATGAGTGCATTTATGGCAAAAGTTAAAGGCGAGCCTGCAGCTCCATCAACTTCGGCGGTAGCGTGAGTTGTCCTATAGACAATGGGCGCCTCAAGGGGATAAAACGCTGCTGTATCCATTCTATTAGACGAGGTATTCGAGCCTTTGACAGGAAAATTACCTGGTTCAGTGCGGTCACTCATAGTCTTAGCTCCTAGGAAAGTCTGGTTCGAAAATACCGAGTTTTATTCTTCAGTGGCTTATATATGAGCAAAATACATACCAACTATTGTTGGCGATGAATTTTCCACAACTTAGTACCCGCATAAAACTTTGAGATTTCAAAATCAAATGGACTGCGTATTACGATGTGATACTTAGCGAAAACTACGGGCACGATCAGTCCGTTTTGCAATATAGACAGATGTAATTCTTGGAGGGCTTTAATACGCCTCTGTTTATCCCCTGTGGACACATAATTACGTAGCCAGCTTCGGCCTTCGTCTGGTGAACCAAAATAACCTCTTGCAAAATTATAGCTCAATAGCGAATAGCTTTCGAAAAACGAGGAGTCAGCATCGATTAGATAACCATCTGGCTGATCTTCTGGCGGCAAAACCCACGGGGCTTTTTCATACGCCTTTACCTCCACAAATGGCAGACTTGAATACATCGATTTGTACTTCGCTAGCTCAGAAACACCCACTGCGACAACATATGGTTTTTTCGGTGCATTATTCTGATCCGCCAAAACCTCCTGCTTTCGCTTCCTGAGCTTTTTCAACATATCATCCGACAGATGGCCTTCGCCAAGGCTGGGAAACAATTGATCTGTTATTTCTTCTGCTCTTATTGATGTATCAGCTTCTAAAAGGGCCTGACGAATTTTTTCGCCTGCATATAGAAGCTGCTCTGGGGTATGCCTGGCTC